>NZ_JACIDB010000001.1 GCF_014196115.1 Sphingomonas aquatilis
CTTTCGTGCGTTTGGGCCCGCTCCCAATCCACAGCAACCGCACGACAGAACCGCTCGACATGCGCGGTAATGTCCGCGGGGCGCGCCTGACTTGATAGAGGAAATGGTTACCCACTCGAGGCGCCCAAGAGCGCCACGCCACCGAATGACGGCCACCAGCCTCGCCGAACCTGACGGCTACCGCCCCACTGCCGGTTAGAACTCACAGGTCTGCTGATTTTCGACCGCGTATGGCTGGGCTGCAACGGCCTCGTCCAAGCGTCTCAACCCGTTGGCCGCGACCGAGTCATGCGCCTACCGACTGGCGCCAATCGCGTCGAACGAGGTCTCGGCCCTCATTCGTGCCATTCGGGGCTACGAGGGCGAAAAAGGCCATCACCCGCGCCGTTCTGATAGTTGCGTGCGCTGACCTAGACGAACGCACCGGGGCCGCCGCTGATGGGGGCAGGAGATCGATAGAGCAGAGTCGCTATGGCGCGGGCATGTTGTCCAGGTCAGAACGGAGCTGGAGCGTTTCGTGCCGGTGTTCCCGCCAAGCACCCTAGCGTCGCAGAGGGGGGCGAGTGGTAGGCGACGATAATCCCGCCGATCGAGCCGGGCGATGGAACGCAGCCACAAGCATCGGCGCTGTAGCATGCGCTGAGAGGCGGTACGGCGTCGACACATCCGCATGCACGATCGAAGCTCCCTGCGCGCTGGCGGCCGCCCTAGGTGCCGTTCAAGGCGGCACGCCGTTGTGTCCGAAGGTCTATCCCGAAGTCTGGCGTCACATCCTCGCAAGACCTTCAAACAAGTCCCGGTCGGCTGGCCTCGGGGCCGCCATCGTCTGGCTTCGCCATCGGCGCATCGCTCGATCGCCAGGCGACGCACGTGGTTGCGTGGGTTTGATGGCTGAACGGTCGAGCCGGCGCGCGCGTCGCGATGGAAAGGTCCTGCTGGGACTGGCGGGCTGTCATCCGAACCTGAGCGCGTCTTGATCAATCAATCGCCGTGATTTGGGAAAAGACGACCTCGGACCGTCCGCAGCCGATCGACTGCGGATCGCCGCCGGGTGACACCCGTGTCGGCGTGATAATGCTGTTGCACCTCAGGCGAGCGGATACGCTCAACATCGCTGCAGACCGCAGGAAGTTGAAAAGAACGCGGCCTCGCCAACCAATGTTCAAGGCGTAGTTTGCGCCACATGTGATGAAAACATGCGAGCAGCCCAGCGGCATGCTCTTGATCACATCTCGCTCTCAACTGCATACCGCAGGAGAAAATGGTGCCCAGAAGAGGACTCGAACCTCCACGACCTTGCGATCGCCAGCACCTGAAGCTGGTGCGTCTACCAATTCCGCCATCTGGGCACGGGGTAGGTGGCGGCCTTTAGGGGGCGGCCATGTGCCTTGTCAACACGCCTTTTGGGGGGCAAGGGGGCGATTGTCAGGACAGCGACGAAAAAAAGGCCCGAGGCGCATGCAGGACAAGCTGGTTACGATCTTCGGCGGCGGCGGTTTCGTCGGTCGCTATGTGGTGCAGGCGCTGTTGCGCGGCGGCGCCCGGGTGCGCATCGCCGAGCGGGATCCGCGTCATGCCTGGTTCCTGCGCCCGCTGGGCGGCCTGGGCCAGACGCAGTTCGTCGCGGCGGACGTGACCAAGCCGGAAACGGTCGCGCGCGCCGTCGCGGGCGCGGATGCGGTGATCAATATGGTCGGCATCCTGTCCGGCAATTTCGAAGCGCTGCACGTCGGTGGCGCGCGGAACGTCGCCGAGGCGGCGGCTGCGGCGGGTGTCGAGACGCTCGTCCATATGTCCGCGATCGGCGCCGACCCCGACGCGCCATCGGGCTATGGCAGCAGCAAGGGGCGCGGCGAGGCGGCGGTGCGCGCGGCCTTCCCGGGCGCGGCGATCATCCGCCCCTCGATCGTGTTCGGGCGTGAGGACCAGTTCATCAACCGTTTCGCCGGCATGGTCGCCAAGTCGCCGGTGGTGCCGGTGTTGCGCGCGCCGGTGAAGTTCCAGCCGGTCTTCGCCGCCGACGTCGGCGATGCGATGGCGAACGCGACCGGCGCGGCCTATGCGGGCCGCACGTTCGAACTCGGCGGGCCGGACGTGATGACGATGGGCGAGATCATCCGCTGGATCGCCGCGACGCTCGGCCGCAGCCCGTCCATCGTCGAGCTGCCGGATGCTGCCGGCGCCTTGCTCGCCGCGCTGCCGCTGGCACCGATTACCAAGGATCAGTGGCTCATGCTCCAGCACGACAACGTCGTCGCAACGGGGGCGGAGGGGCTGGCCGCGCTGGGCGTCGACCCGACGCCGCTGCAGGCGGTCGCGCCCGACTGGCTCGTCCGCTTCCGGCGCACCGGTCGCTTTGGTCGCCGCGCAGCCACCCTCGCCGCATAACGCGGACGGCCCGACCGCATCCCCGTTCGCCTCGAGCCGGTCGCCACCCCGCCCACAGGCGCGCGGGTGGCATCGACCGGCCCGGGCGACCGGACATCCCATTACCGCCCCCCGCCTTAAGGACCGTGCATGGACCTCCTCACCGTCATCCTCCTCGGCATCGTCGAGGGGGTCACCGAATTCCTGCCCGTCTCCTCCACCGGGCATCTGATCCTCGCCGGCACGCTGCTCGGCGTCCAGGACAAGGCGACCGCGACCTTTGACATCGTCATCCAGCTCGGCGCGATCCTGGCGGTCGTCGTCCTCTACTGGCGGCGGTTCTGGGATGTCGCGGTCGGCCTGTTCGCTAAAAAGCCCGGCGCCTTCGCCTTCGTGCGCAACATCGTGCTCGGCTTCCTGCCGGCGATGGTCATCGGCCTCGTCGTCTACAAGGCGGTGAAGGCGCTGCTGGAAAGCCCGACGGTCGTCGCGGTCGCGCTGATCGTCGGCGGCATCGCGATCCTCGTCATCGAGCGGCTGGTTAAGCAGGCGCGGATCGAATCGGTCGAGGCGATGCCCTGGTCCACCGCACTGGGCGTCGGGGTCGTCCAGTGTCTGGCGATGATCCCGGGCGTCAGCCGCTCGGGCGCGACGATCATGGGCGCGCTCAGTATGGGGGTCGATCGGCGCGCGGCGGCGGAATTTTCCTTCTTCCTCGCCATTCCGACGATGCTCGCCGCCTCCGCCTATGATCTGCTGAAATCGGGCGCGACGCTGGGGCAGGGCGAGTGGCTGAGCATTGCGATCGGCTTCGTCGTGTCGTTCGTCGTCGCGATCGTGGTGATCCGCTGGTTCGTCGGCATCGTCAGCCGGCACGGCTTCGCCCCCTTCGCTTGGTATCGCATCATCGTCGGCGCGGTGGCGCTCGTCGCGCTCCAGTTGCGTTAGGAGTTAAGTCGGACCTAATTTAACGCATTGGCACATTGATGCGAGTCAATCGCAAAGATAATTGCCGATATTAGGTCAGCAAATAAGCCATATCGGTCATTTTGCGCATGACATGGGCCCCTCCGCTTCCTATTGCGGTCGCGAGGAGGCCTTATGGCGCACGATTCCATGCTGAAGTTCGTAGGAAGGCCGCAGGCCTATCCCGCCAAGCGCGACGCTGCCGCGCGGGCGGAGGATTTCGCCGAAATCGCCGCACGCTACGCGCCTCCGGCGGCGGAGGATCAGGCCGGGCGCTGCTCGCAATGCGGTGTGCCCTATTGCTCGGTCCATTGCCCGCTGCACAACCATATCCCCGACTGGCTGCGCCTGACCGCCGAGGGGCGGCTGCGCGAAGCCTATGAGCTGAGCAACTCCACCTCGACCATGCCCGAAATCTGCGGCCGCATCTGCCCGCAGGATCGGTTGTGCGAGGGCAATTGCGTCGTCGAATTCACCGGCCATGGCGCGGTGACGATCGGATCGGTCGAGAAGTTCATCACCGATACCGCTTGGGAAGAAGGCTGGGTCGAGCCGCTGGTGCCGGGGCCCGCGCGCGGCCAGTCGGTCGCGGTCGTCGGCGCGGGGCCGGCGGGGCTGACGGCAGCCGAATATCTGCGCGGTCATGGTTATGAGGTCCACGTCTACGACCGGCACGACCGCGCCGGCGGGCTGCTGACCTATGGCATCCCCGGCTTCAAGCTCGAAAAGCCCGTCGTCATGCGTCGCGTCGAGCGGCTGAAGGCGGGCGGCATCGTCTTCCACGAAGGCTTCCGCGTCGGCGAGGATGCGAGCCTCGACACATTGCGCCAGCGTCACGACGCGGTGCTGATCGCGACGGGCGTGTACAAGGCGCGCGCGCTCGACGTCGCGGGCGGCGACGACAGCCGCGTCGTCGCGGCGCTCGACTATCTGATCGCATCGAACCGCAAGGGCTTCGGCGATGCGGTGCCGGCGTTCGATGGCGGCGCGCTGAATGCCGAGGGCAAGCATGTCGTCGTGATCGGCGGCGGTGATACCGCGATGGACTGCGTGCGCACCGCGATCCGCCAGGGCGCGGCCAGCGTGAAGTGCCTCTATCGCCGCGACCGCACCAATATGCCCGGCAGCCAGCGCGAGGTCGCCAATGCCGAGGAGGAGGGCGCCGAATTCGTCTGGCTCTCCGCCCCCGCCGCCTTCGACGCCGACGGCACGGTGCGCGCGCGGAAAATGCGGCTGGGCGCCGCCGACGCCAGCGGCCGCCGCGCGCCCGAACCCGATCCCAGCGGCGACTTCACGTTTCAGGCCGATCTGGTCGTGAAGGCGCTGGGCTTCGATGCCGAGGATCTGCCGACGCTGTTCGGCGCGCCCGAACTGGGCGTCAGCCGCTGGGGCACGGTGCTGGTCGACGGCAAGACGCTGATGACCAGCCTCGACGGCGTGTTCGCCGCCGGCGACATCGTCCGCGGTGCGAGCCTGGTCGTCTGGGCCATCCGCGACGGTCGCGACGTCGCCGCGACGATGCACAAGTGGCTGAAGGCCAAGGCGAAGGCCGGGAGGGTCGCGGCGTGAAGACCATGAGGATCGCGGCGGCGCTGTGCGCCCTGATGCCGGGCGTGGCACTGGCACAGACCGCGCCATCGGCGCCGGTCGTCGCCACCGAGACGGCCCCGCCTTCGCAAGAGGCGCTTGTCGAGGCGCGCAAGGTTGCCGCGCGATTGTTGCCACCGGGCGTCTACAAAACCGTCATGTCTGGGTCGATGCAGGCGATCACGGGCAGCATGGGCGACACGCTGAAAGCGATGCCGCTCCGCCAGATCGCGGAACTGGGTGGTCTGACACCGGCAGAGGCCAAGGCGCTCGACAAGGTCAACATCGAAGAGGTGATGGCGATCTACGATCCGTATTGGCAGCGGCGTCAGCAATTGACGATGCAGGCCATGTTCGGCGCGATGGGCGACTTCTTCACGACGATGGAGCCGACGCTGCGGGAGGCGATGGCACACGCCTACGCCGATCACTTCACCGTTGCCGAACTGACCGACCTCGACCGATACTTCTCGACCCCGACCGGCGCCAAATATGCCGCCCGCGCGACGACGATCATGACCGATCCAGCGGTGATGGCGTCGATGAAGGATCTCATGCCCAAGATGATGCAGCAGATGCCGCAGTTCATCGAAGCGGCGCAGAAAGCCACCGCCGGCCTGCCGCCGGTTCGTAAGCTCGACACCATGACCCCCGCCGAACGCGCCAAGCTTGCCAAGGCGCTGGGTGTCGATCCGAGCAAACTCCACGATCCCAAGGTGACGTCATGATGACCGACCCCATGAAGGCCGACCAGCGCGCCTATCTCGCCGAACACGGCATGTACCGCCCCGATAGCGAAGGCGATGCCTGCGGCGTCGGCCTGGTCGCCGCCACTGATGGCCGCGCGTCGCGGCGCGTCGTGCAGTCGGCGGTCGATGCGCTGAAGGCGGTGTGGCACCGCGGCGCCGTGGACGCCGACGGCAAGACCGGCGATGGCGCGGGCATCCATATCGACCTGCCGCATCGCTTCTTCGACGATGCGGTCGTCGCCAGTGGCCACAAGGTGCTGCCCAACCGCCTCGCGGTCGGCATGATCTTCCTGCCGCGCACCGACCTCGGCGCGCAGGAAACCTGTCGTACGATCGTCGAATCCGCGATCATCGAGGCGGGCTATACGATCTACGGCTGGCGCCAGGTGCCCGTCGACGTGTCGGTTATCGGCATGAAGGCGCAGGCGACGCGGCCCGAGATCGAACAGATCATGATCGCCGGCCCGATGCCGGACGACGTCGATGCCGCCGAATTCGAAAAGAACCTGTATCTGGTCCGCCGCCGGATCGAAAAGCGCGTCATCGCCGCGCAGATCCAGGGCTTCTACATCTGTTCGCTGTCGTGCCGCTCGATCGTCTACAAGGGCCTGTTCCTCGCCGAATCGCTGTCGGTCTTCTACCCCGATTTGCAGGACCAGCGGTTCGAATCGCGCGTCGCGATCTTTCACCAGCGCTATTCCACCAACACCTTCCCGCAATGGTGGCTGGCGCAGCCGTTCCGCTGCCTGGCGCACAATGGCGAGATCAACACGGTTCGCGGCAACAAGAACTGGATGCTCAGCCACGAAATCCGCATGGCGAGCCTGGCGTTCGGCGAGCATTCGGAAGACATCAAGCCGGTGATCCCGGCGGGCGCCAGCGACACTGCGGCGCTCGACGCGGTGTTCGAGACGATCTGCCGCTCCGGCCGTGACGCACCGACCGCGAAGATCATGCTGGTGCCCGAAGCGTGGCAGAAGGACACCGACGTCCCCGCCGACCACGCCGCCATGTACCAGTATCTCGCGTCCGTCATGGAGCCGTGGGACGGCCCCGCTGCCCTCGCGATGACCGATGGCCGCTGGGCGGTGGCGGGCGTCGACCGCAACGCGCTGCGCCCGCTGCGGTATACGCGCACGTCGGACGGTCTGCTGATCGTCGGATCGGAAACCGGCATGGTCGTCGTCCCCGAATCGACGATCGTCGCCAAGGGCCGGCTGGGGCCGGGCCAGATGATCGCGGTCGACCTGGACGAAGGCCGGGTGATGAACGACCGCGAGGTGAAGGACCGCATCGCCGGCGAGCATGACTATGCCGCGATGATCGGCGAATTCCACACGCTCGACGATCTGCCCGACGTGCCCGACGCGCTGGTCCGCTACGATCGCGCGGGCCTCACCCGCCGCCAGGTCGCCGCCGGCCAGACGCTGGAGGATATGGAGTTGATCCTGGCGCCGATGGTCGAAACGGGCAAGGAAGCCGTCGGCTCGATGGGCGACGACACGCCGCTTGCCGTCATCAGCGACAAGCCGCGGCTGATCAGCCAGTTCTTCCGCCAGAACTTCAGCCAGGTGACGAACCCGCCGATCGACTCCTTGCGCGAACGCTATGTCATGTCGCTCAAGACGCGCTTCGGCAATCTCGCCAACATCCTCGATACCGAGGATCAGCGCGACCGCGTGCTCGTGCTCGATTCGCCGGTGCTGACCGGCCAGCATTGGGCGCGGCTGCGCGCGCACTTTGCACGCACCGCGACCGAGATCGACTGCACCTTCGACGCCGATGGCGGCCCGGAAAAGCTGCGCGCCGCGATCCAGCGCATCCGCAACGAGGCCGAACAGGCGGTGCGCCAGGGCAAGAGCGAGCTGTTCCTGACCGACGAGCACGTCTCCGAAGACCGGATCGCGATCGCAGGCGTGCTGGCGGCGGCGGCGGTGCATACGCACCTCGTCCGTCGCGGCCTGCGCTCCTACGCCTCGATCAACGTGCGTTCGGCCGAATGCCTCGACACGCATTATTATGCGGTGCTGATCGGCGTCGGCGCGACGACGGTGAACGCCTATCTCGCCGAAGCCGCGATCGTCGACCGCCACACCCGCGGCCTGTTTGGCGACCTGTCCTTGGACGAATGCCTCAAGCGCCATCGCACCGCGATCGAGGAGGGCCTGCTCAAGATCATGAGCAAGATGGGGATCGCGGTGATCTCCTCGTACCGCGGCGGCTACAACTTCGAAGCGGTCGGCCTCAGCCGCAGCCTGGTCAACGACCTGTTCCCCGGCATGCCCGCGAAGATCAGTGGCGAGGGCTATAACTCGCTCCACTACAGCGCGATCGTCCGCCACGAACAGGCGTGGGACGAAGGCGTCGCCAAGCTGCCGATCGGCGGCTTCTACCGCCAGCGCCATACGGGCGAGACGCACGCCTATTCGGCGCAGCTGATGCACCTGTTGCAGACCGCGGTGTCGACCGACAGCTATACGCAATATCTGCAGTTCAGCCGCGGCGTCGCCGATCTGCCGCCGGTGTATCTGCGCGACCTGCTCCAGTTCAACTTCCCTGCCGAAGGCGTGCCGGTCGATCGGGTCGAGGCGATCACGGAAATCCGCAAGCGCTTCGTCACCCCCGGCATGTCGCTGGGCGCGCTGTCGCCGGAGGCGCACGAGACGCTGGCGATCGCGATGAACCGCATCGGCGCCAAGGCGGTGTCGGGCGAGGGCGGCGAGGACGTCAAGCGCTTCAGCCCGTACGAAAATGGCGACAACGCCAATTCGACGATCAAGCAGATCGCGTCGGGCCGCTTCGGCGTGACGGCGGAATATCTCAACGCCTGCGAAGAGATCGAGATCAAGGTCGCGCAGGGGGCCAAGCCCGGTGAGGGCGGGCAGCTGCCCGGCTTCAAGGTGACCGAATTCATCGCCAAGCTGCGCCATGCGACGCCGGGCGTGACACTGATCAGCCCGCCGCCGCACCACGACATCTATTCGATCGAAGACCTCGCGCAGCTCATCTACGACCTCAAGCAGATCAACCCGCGCGCGCGCGTCTGCGTGAAGCTGGTGAGTTCCTCAGGCATCGGCACCGTCGCGGCGGGCGTCGCCAAGGCGCATGCCGACGTCATCCTCGTCGCCGGCCATGTCGGCGGTACGGGCGCGAGCCCGCAGACCAGCGTCAAATACGCCGGCACGCCGTGGGAAATGGGCCTTTCCGAGGTCAACCAGGTCCTCACCCTCAACGGCCTGCGCGGCCGCGTGCGCCTGCGCACCGATGGCGGCCTCAAGACCGGCCGCGACATCGTCATCGCCGCGATCCTCGGCGCGGAGGAGTTCGGCATCGGTACGTTGTCACTGGTGGCGATGGGCTGCATCATGGTGCGCCAGTGCCATTCGAACACCTGCCCGGTCGGCGTCTGCACGCAGGACGAAGCGCTGCGCAGCAAGTTCGTCGGCACGCCCGAAAAGGTCATCAACCTGATGACCTTCATCGCCGAAGAGGTCCGCGACATCCTCGCCCGCCTGGGCGTGCGCAGCCTCGACGAGGTGATCGGCCGCACCGAATTGCTCCGCCAGGTCAGCCGCGGCGCCGAGCATCTCGACGACCTCGATTTGAACCCGATCCTCGCCAAGGTCGACGCGACCGACGCCGAGCGCCGTTTCAGCCTGTCGACCTTCCGCAACGACGTGCCCGACAGCCTGGATGCGCAGATCATCAAGGATGCCGCCGCCGTGTTCAGCCGCGGCGAGAAGATGCAGCTGACCTATTCGGTGCGCAACACGCACCGTGCGGTCGGTACGCGCCTGTCGAGCGAGATCACGCGCCGCTTCGGCATGAGCAAGCTCGCCGACGGCCACGTCACGATCCGGCTGCGCGGCTCCGCCGGCCAGTCGCTCGGCGCCTTCATGTGTAAGGGCATCACGCTGGAGGTGTTCGGCGACGCCAACGATTATGTCGGCAAGGGCCTGTCGGGCGGCACGATCATCCTGCGGCCGGCAGTGTCGTCCCCGCTCGCCAGCCAGGACAATACGATCGCCGGCAATACCTGCCTCTATGGCGCGACGAGCGGTACGTTGCTTGCGGCGGGGCAGGCAGGCGAGCGCTTCGCGGTGCGCAATTCGGGCGCGACCGTGGTGGTCGAGGGCTGCGGCGCCAATGGCTGCGAATATATGACCGGCGGCGTTGCGGTGCTGCTGGGCACGGTCGGCCAGAATTTCGGTGCGGGCATGACCGGCGGCATGGCCTTCGTCTACGATCCGCACGCGACCTTCGAACGCCGCGCCAACCCCGACAGCATCGTCTGGCAGCGTCTTGCCTCGGCGCATTGGGAAGGCGTGCTCAAGGACCTGGTCGAACGCCACGCCAAGGCGACCGACAGCAAATGGTCGAAGAGCCTGCTCGCCGACTGGGACCGGATCGCCGGCGACTTCTGGCAGGTGATCCCGAAGGAAATGCTCTCCCGCCAGACGCACCCGCTCGACGACACGGTCGAGGCGGTGGCGGCGGAATAGGGATAGACAACAGTTCGTCATCCCGGCGCACGCCGGGATCCATGGAAGGCAGTGCGGTCGCTGAAGCCCGCATCATCAGCCGCGCACATCCATGGATTCCGGCGTGCGCCGGAATGACGAATAGGCGGGGAGCGTCCTTATCCCACCACCATCGGCTGGCCCGGCATCTCGAGTCCCTGTTCGGCCAAGGCGTTGCGCAGCACGATCCCCAACGCCTCTTCAACGGTGACCTGCCAACGCGCGGCCAATGCGCGTAGCCCGGCTTCGATCTCCGCATGGTCGATGTGGATCACGCCATCGATGATGCGAACACCGTCATCTAAGGCCATCACTGCTTCCCTCCATCCGCCCATGCTTCTAACACCGCAGGCATGTGGCAGCTCTACCAATTCCCCCTGTGCCCGTTCAGCCGCAAGGTGCGGCTGCTGCTCGGTGAAAAGGGCATCGGCTATCAGCTGGTGCGCGAATCGCCGTGGGAGCGGCGCGACGAGTTCATGGACATGAACCCCGCGGGCGAAACGCCGGTGATGGTCGACGCCAGCCGTCCGGGCGCGCCGCTGATCGATTCGATGGCGATCTGCGAATATTTCGAGGAAACGGTCGACAAGGCGGCGACGATCAACGGCACCGCTGCCAACCGCGCCGAGATCCGCCGGCTGGTGACGTGGTTCGACACGCATTTCTATCGCGACGTCACCGGGCCGCTGTTGCACGAGCGCGTCGTCAAGCGCCTCGCCCACCGCGCCTCGCCCGATGCCAAAGGCCTGCGCGAGGCGATGAAGGCGGCGGTCAGCCACCTCGATTACACCGATTACCTGCTCGATCACCGCAACTGGCTGGGCGGCGCGACGATGAGTCTCGCCGACCTTGCCGCCGCCGCGCAGATTTCGGTGGCGGACTATTTGGGCGGCATCGACTGGAAGGGGCATGACCAGACCGCGCGCTGGTATCGCGGCTTCAAGAGCCGTCCGAGCTTCCGGCCGTTGCTGTCCGAACGGATGGAATTGATCGGCCCGCCGGCGCATTACGACAATGTCGACTTCTGATCCCCTGACGTTCGACGAGTTCGAGCGCGTCGACATCCGCGTCGGCACGATCGTCGCCGCCGAACCCTTTCCCGAAGCGCGCAAGCCGGCGATCAAGCTGCGCATCGATTTCGGCGAGGGCATCGGCGTCAAACGATCGTCGGCGCAGATCACGACGCACTACACGCCCGAAGAGTTGGTCGGGCGCCAGGTCGCCGCGGTGGTCAACTTCCCGCCGCGCCAGATCGGGCCGGTCATGTCCGAAGTGCTGACGCTCGGCTTCCCCGATGCGGACGGCAAGGTGGTACTGATCGCCCCCGACCATCCGGTGCCGAACGGCGGTCGCCTCTTCTAGCGGCGAGCCACCTCAAGTCCTCCCCCGCCAGGGGAAGGTGGCATGCCGCGAGGCATGACGGAGGGGGAGGTCAGCGAAGCGCTTCGTTACTGGGGGGCGTGAATGCCCGCCCCGCCGCCGCGTTAGGCAGCACCACCGTACCGCGTCGCTTCGGCCAAGCCCGCACGCATCCGCCCAAAACCAGCCGTCATGCCAGCGCAGGCCGGGGTCTCCCGGTGAAGGCGTCCGCCAGAAGCCGCCAAAGACCCCAGCCTGCGCCGGGGTGGCACCTACGGGCAGGCCGAGTCGCCCGCCCGTGTTGACAAAGGTGCCGCGGATCAGCTCCGCAGCACCGCACCCTGTTTGGCCGCCGCCGCGACGATCTTGTCGGCGATCGCCTTTAGCGCCTCATCGGTGAAGCTCTTGTCGGCGGGTTGCAGCACCGCCTCCACCGCGACCGACTTGAAGCCATCCTCGACGCCCGCGCCCGTGAACACGTCGAACACGCGCGCACCGGTGATCGCCGCCTTGTCCGCCGATCGCACCGCGCGCACCAGCGCGTCGGCGCTGACGCCCTGCGGCACCAGGAAGGCGAAGTCGCGGCGCACCGATTGCAGCGCCGGCGGCGCGAAGGCCGGGCGCATGAAGCCGCTCACACGCTTGGCGGGCAGCGCATCGAGATACACTTCCACCGCAGCGACCGCGCCATCGAGGTCGAACGCCTTGAGCAGGCTGGGGTGCAGCATGCCGAAGCGCGCCAGCACCGTCTTCGGCCCGAGCCGCAGCGTGCCCGACTGGCCGGGGTGCCACGCGTCGCCGGCCTCGCCCATCACCTGCAGATTGTCGACCGGCGCCCCCGCCGCGGCGAGCAGCGCCAGCGCCTCCGCCTTGGCGTCATAGGCATCGAAGTCCGCCGCCTTTCCGCCACGCCAGCCGCGCTCGCGCGCATGGCCGGCCAGCACGACACCGACGGTCGGATGCTCACCATCGGCCAGATAGCGGCGGCCAATCTCGAACAGCCGCACGGTCGCGATGCCACGCTTCAGGTTGCGCGCGCTCGCCGACAGCAGGCCGGGCAGCAGCGACGGCCGCATGACCTTCAGGTCTTCGCTGATCGGGTTGGCAAGGCTCCACGTGCCCCCGCCGAACGGCGCGGCCTGCGCGTCGGGCAGGAAGCTCCACGTCACCGCCTCATCCAGCCCGCGCGCGGCGGCGGCGCGGCGGACGCGGCGTTCCAGCTTCTGTTCGGGCGTGGCGGTCGGGCGTGCGACGCCGGGCATTCGCGGCAGCGCGACGGGCGCGACCTTGTCGATGCCTTCGATGCGGATCACTTCCTCGACCAGATCGGCAGGGCCGTCGATGTCGCGGCGCCACGTCGGCACGGTGACGGTCCAGTCGCCGTCGACCGTGAAGCCGAGCCGTTCGAGGATGTCGCGCTGCCGTTCCGGCGCCACGGCAAGGCCGCCCAGCGTTTCGGCGCGGGCCGGGTCGTAGCCAATCGTCCGCGGCGCCACCGGCGGTTCGCCCGCGCGCGTGACGCCGCTCGCCGTGCCGCCGCAATAGTGCTGGACGAGGAAGGTCGCGATGGCGAGGCCGTCGTCGAGGAACGCCGGGTCGACGCCGCGTTCGAAGCGCTGGCGCGCATCGCTGGTGAGCGTGAGCGCCTGGCCCGTGCGCGCGATCGCGTCGGGCGCGAAATAGGCGCATTCGATGACGACGTCGGTCGTCTCGGCTGTGACGCTGGAATGCTCGCCGCCCATGATGCCGCCGATGTCGTGGACGCCCGCCTCGTCGGCGATGACGGTCATGCCCTCACGCAACGTATAGGTCTTGCCATTCAGCGCCTCGATCGTCTCACCGTCGCGGGCGGACCGCGCGACGAGGCCGCCGGTCAGCTTCGCACGGTCGTAGACGTGCAGCGGGCGTCCCAGGTCGACGGTCATGTAGTTGGTGATGTCGACCAGGGTCGAGATCGGCTTCTGCCCGATCGCGGTCAGCCGCTGGCGCATCCAGTCCGGCGCCTCGCCATTGGTGAGGCCAGTGACCGCCTGTGCGTAAAAGGCCGGGCAACCGGCGGCGTCCTCGATCGCCACGTCCGGACCGGGGCCTTGCGCATCGATCGCGGGCACGGTCGGCGGCACCAACGTGCCGAGGCCGGCGGCGGCGAGATCGCGCGCGATGCCGTGGACGCCCATGCAATCCTGCCGGTTGGGCGTAATCGACACGTCGATGACCGGATCGTTCAGCCCGGCATAGTCGGGGTAGGGGGTGCCGACCGGCGCGTCCTCGGGCAGTTCGATGATGCCGTCATGGCCCTCGCCGATCTCCAGCTCGCGCGCCGAACACATCATGCCGTTCGATTCGACGCCGCGGATCGCCGCGACCTTCAGCGTTACGTCGAGGCCGGGGACATAGGCACCCGGCGCGCCGAACACGCCGACCAGGCCGGCGCGTGCGTTGGGCGCGCCGCAGACAACCTGCATCGGACCGTCACCGGCATCGACGCTCAGCACCTGCAGCTTGTCGGCCTGCGGGTGACGCTCGGCGGACAGGATGCGCGCGACGCGGAACGCCTGCAGCGCCTCGCCGGGGTTGTGGACGCCCTCCACCTCCAGCCCGATGCGCGTCAGGCCGTCGACGAGATCGTCGAGGCTCGCATCGGTGGTCAGGTGGTCCTTGAGCCAGGAGAGGGTGAATTTCATGTCGCTTTACCTTCGTCATCCCGGCGAAGGCCGGGATCCATGGACCCGAGCGGTGTGAGGCGCGCGGTCCGTGTCCCAATTGTCGTCCCGCTGTCCATGGATCCCGGCTTTCGCCGGGATGACGGACTAATGGGTGTCAGCCTACTGAGCCCCGACGCCGCCCGACAGCGTCGGCACGTCGAGGCTGGAAAAGCCGTAATGCTTCAGCCAGCGGATATCGCCGTCGAAGAAGGGCCTGAGGTCGTCCATGCCGTATTTTAGCATGGCGAGCCGGTCGATGCCGCAGCCGAAGGCGAAGCCCTGCCATTCGTTGGGGTCGAGCCCGCACGCCTCGATGACCTTGGGGTGGACCATGCCGCTGCCCAGCACCTCCATCCAGCCGCCACCCGACCCACCGATCACGCGCTTGCCCTTCTCGATCGTGTAACCGACGTCGACTTCGGCACTCGGTTCGGTGAACGGGAAATAGCTCGGGCGCAGGCGCAGCACGATGTCGTCGCGCTCGAAGAACGCCTTCAGGAACGTCTCCAGCGTCCACTTCAGGTGGCCGAGCGTGATGCCCTTGTCGATCACCAGCCCTTCGACCTGATGGAACATCGGCGTGTGGGTCGCATCCGAATCGGAGCGATAGGTGCGGCCCGGCGCGATGATGCGGATCGGCGGCTGCTGGTTCAGCATCGTGCGGATCTGCACCGGCGACGTATGCGTGCGCAGCAGCGAGAAGGTCGTGCGCTCGTCGAAGCTGCCGTCCGCCTTCGCGTCGATCCCCTGCTGCAGGTAGAAGGTGTCGTGCATCGCGCGCGCCGGATGCGTTTCGGGAATGTTGAGCGCGCTGAAATTGTGCCAGTCCGTCTCGATCTCCGGCCCCGTCGCGACCGCGAATCCCAGGTCGGCGAAGATCTCGGCCAGTTCGTCCATCACCTGGCTGACCGGGTGGACGGTGCCGGCGAGCGGCGCCTCGGCGGGCAGCGTCATGTCGAGCGTTTCGCTCGCCAGCCGCGCATCCAGCGCCGCGCGCTCGAGCGCCTCTTTGCGCGTGGCGATGCCGGTCGCGACCGCCTCGCGCAGGCCGTTGATCCGCGGGCCTTCGACCTGGCGCTCGTCGGGGCTCATCTTGCCCAGCGTCTTCAGCAGCGTGGTGACGCTGCCCTGCTTGCCGAGCGCCTCGACCCGCACCGCCTCGAGCGCATCGAGGCTTGCGGCGGATTCGATCGCGGCGATCAGTTGGCCGCGCAGGGTGTCGAGGTCTTGCGTCACGTCATGCTCTCTTTCGTCGGGACCGGCGGCAGGGGGGCAAGCCCCAATCCGACGCCGAGATCGCCCCAGTCTTCGTTCTGCGCTTCGATCAGCTCGATCTTCCACGCGCGCCGCCATTCTTTCAGCCGCTTCTCGCGCACGATGGCGGCTTCCATCGTGGCGTGTACCTCATACCAGACGAGGACGTGGACGCCGTATGCCTTGGTGAACCCGGGGATCAAGCCCTCGCGATGCTGGATGAGGCGTGCGAGCAGGTTTGAGGTGACGCCGATATAGAGCGTGCCATGTCGACGGCTGGCGAGAATGTAGACGCAAGGCTGGAAGACGTCGCGCATGAATGGGTTGCCCCTTCCCGCCCCCACCTTCGTCATCCCGACGAAAGTCGGGATCCATGGAGGGGGGTGTGGCCGATGGTAGCACGCAAACGCCACTGGCCCGAGTCCATGGATCCCGGCGTGCGCCGGGATGACGACGAAGAGGCCACCCCCAAACCAAGAAAAAGGGCGCCGGTGTTGCCACCGACGCCCCGTCGCATGCCGTCCGTCAGGCGCGTTACGCGGCCTGGGGCAGAGCCGCCTTCGCCTGCGCGACGATCGCGGCAAAGGCCGCCGTCTCGTGCATCGCGATGTCGGCCAGGACCTTCCGGTCCAGGTCGATGTTGGCGAGCTTCAGGCCGTGCATGAACTGCGAATAGGTCAGGCCTTCCGCGCGGACGCCGGCGTTGATGCGCTGGATCCACAGACCACGGAAGGTCCGCTTCTTCACCTTGCGGTCGCGATACGCATACTGACCGGCCTTTTCGACGGCCTGGCGAGCGATACGGATCGTGTTCTTGCGACGGCCATAATAGCCCTTCGCCTGGGACAGGATGTTCTTGTGCTTGGCGCGAGTGGTTACGCCCCGCTTGACGCGTGCCATGTCCTGATCTCCTTACTTGAGGCCGTACGGCGCCCAGGCCTTCACCGTCGCGGTGTCGGCCTTCGACAGCACCTTGGTGCCGCGGTTCTGGCGGATGTACTTGCTGTTGTGCGAAATCAGGCGGTGGCGCTTGCCGGCGACGCCGTGCTTCAGCAGGCCGCTGGCGGTCAGCTTGAAGCGCTTCTTGACGCCGCTCTTGGTCTTGAGCTTGGGCATTTTGGTCCTTTCGCTATGAGCAGGCATGGACAGCCGCGGCAGCCCTTGATGGCCGGGCAGTCCTGTAGCGCCTCGCTCGGGAAGCGGGCCCCTTACCGCCGCCGCGTGCAAAACGCAAGGACGGGCGACCGATGCGGAACCGGAACGAGGGCGCACGCGCTTGGCCACTCGATGGAGACGCCCGCTTCCGCCCCGTCCCAGACGATCCCGCCCGCGCGCCGCCGCCGGGCGTGGCGAATCGCGCGCAACATCGTGCTCGCGGTCATCGCGCCGATCGTCGCGATCTGGCTGGTGCTCTATATCACCAAGGGCCGCTTCCTGCGCGCGCCCTTCGAACGATTCGTCGGCGGCCAGACGCATCGCGCGGTGCGCATCGACGGCGACTTCCAGCTCTATTTCGCGCCGTTCAAGATCAAGTTCGTTGCCGAACGGATGACGATCGCCAACCCCGCCTGGGCCAGCCGCCCCTATCTGTTCGACGCGGCGCGGATCGACACGCGGATCGCGCCGCTGTCGCTCTTATGGGGCAAGCGCCGGCTCTATTGGCTCGATCTCGTCGACGGCAAGGTCGACCTCGAATGGAAGCCCGACCACAGCACCAACACCTGGACGTTCAGCGACAAGAAGGGCGGCAAGCCGCTCGATTTCCCCCGCATCGATGTCGCCAACGTGCGCGGCACGACCGTGCGCTACGTCGACCCGCGCATGCAGGTGACGGCCGACCTCGCCATCGCCGACATCCGATCGACCGATGCGCGCATCGGCAGGTCGGTCGGCGTCACCGGCACCGGCCGTATCCGCACCGCGCCCTTCACACTGACCGCGCGCCTGCTCACCCCCGATGCGACGGTGAACCGCGGCCAGAACCAGCTCGTCGCGCGGATGCGTGCGGCGGGGAACGTGATCGACGTCGCGGGCACCTTGCCATCGCTCGCCGAAATCGAGGGCGTGCCGCTGTCGGTCGCCGCGCGCGGGCGCAACATGGCGGACCTGCTCGGCATCATCGGCGTCGCCATCCCCAACACGCGCACCTATCGCGTTCGCGGCCAAATGGTGAAGGACGGCGCCGACTATCGCTTCACCCGTCTCACCGGTGTCGCGGGTGCGACCGACCTTGCCGGCACGCTCACCGTGACGACGGGCGAGCGGCTCCACCTCGACTCCACGCTAGCGACCAAACGCCTCGACATCATCGATGCCGCGCCCTTCATCGGCTACAATCCCGATATTGTCGCGACCAAGGGCGCGGAGGCCGCGGCGGCGGCGGCCGGGGCGGCGAGCGGCCGGCTGCTGCCCGATGCCGCGCTGCCGATCGCGACGATGCAGCGCTTCGATGCCGACCTGAAGTGGACGGTCGGCGTCGTGCGATCGCGCAACGTGCCGATCAGCAACGTCGACCTCACGCTGGCGCTGAAGGACGGCCGGCTGTCGCTGTCGCCGCTCACCTTCGCAATGGCGCGCGGCAATGTGGCGAGCGACGTGGTGTTCGACACGCGCGCCCGGCCGTCGGCGGTCCGCTACGACATCCGCCTGACGCCGACGCCGCTCGGCCGGCTGCTCAAGGGCTATGGCGTCGCAGAGGCGGGGACGACCGGCACGATCCACGGCCGCATTCGGCTCGACGGGCGCGGCGATACGATACACGATTCGCTCAGCACCGCGCGCGGGCGCATCGCCTTCATCATTCCGCAGGGCGATCTGACGACCGGCAATGCGCAATTGTCCGAACTCGACATCGGCACCTTCGTGCAGAAGATGTTCGAGGACAAATTGAAGGAGCCGGTGCGCATCAACTGCGGGCTGGTCGGCTTCACCGTACGCGGCGGCGTCGCGGCGGCGGACCCGATCCTGATCGATACGTCGAAGAACGTGATCCTCGGCCGCGGCGGCTTCAGCTTCCGCACCGAAGGCGTCGACCTCGCCATCCGGGCGGACGGGAAGAAGTTCAGCCTGTTCTCAGGACAGTCGCCCGTCGGCATCGGCGGCACCTTCGCGCATCCCAAACTCGACGTGATCAGCAACCAGCTGCTCGGCCGCGCCGGCGCCGGCCTGGGGCTGGCGGTGGTCGCGACGCCCGTGGCGGGCATCCTCGCCTTCGTCGACGTCGGCGACGCCAAGGCCGCCGCCTGCGGCCCGGTCCTCGCCGGCGCCACCGCCGCGGCCCAGCGCACCACCAAGGGCGCCCCCCGCGACGACGTCGGCCACGGCACGACCGCCAAAGAGGAAAACGGCAAGGCCTCCGGCGGCGAACGCAAGACCCAGCGCAAGAAGTTCCTGGGGATCTTCTGAGGGGGAGAGGGGGGCTTCTACCAATCCGTCATTCCCGCGAAGGCGGGAATCCAGACACGCTACCGTCACGCATCCAGCGGAAACGTCAGAGGGTATGGATTCCCGCCTGCGCGGGAATGACGGGCCGTGTGGGGCGGGCGTCCCGCACACCGACGGCCAAGGCGCGCTCTCCCACTTCCGTCATCCCGGAGAACGCCGGGATCCATGGACAGCGCGCCATAAGCGTCGGCGCGCAAACGCTGCCGCCACCGCCACCATGGATCCCGGCCTCCGCCGGGATGACGGGTGGGGAGGGCGCGCGCCTCCCCACCCGTCAAACCTCAGTGATCATGCCCATGCGCCGCGCGCAGCGCCTCGAGCACGTCGTCCGTCCGCGCCGGGTCGCCGATCGCCAGCACATGGCCCGCGCTCGTCGCGGTCAGCGGATCGCCGTTCCAGTCGCACATCCGCCCGCCCGCGCCCTCGACCACCGGCACCAGTGCGGCAAAGTCATACAGCTGCAGCCCGGATTCCGCGACCACGTCGAGATGCCCGCTCGCCAGCAGCCCGTAATTATAGCAGTCGCCGCCATAGACCGGCCCCTGCCGCGCATGCCCGCCAGAGGCGGCGGCGACGAGCGCCATGTAATGCGGCACGTCGCCATCCGCGAACAGGTGCGGGCTGGTGGTGGCGACGATCGCGCCCTCCAGCTGCGCGCAGGATCGCGTGCGGGCGGGCGTGCCGTTGAAGGTCGTCGGCCGGCCGGCGACACCCAGCCAGCGTTCGCGCTGCACCGGCTGGTCGATGATGCCGAGCAGCGGCCAGCCATCCTCGACCAGCGCGATCAGCGTCCCGAAGATCGCGCGCCCCACCGTGAAGCTGCGCGTGCCGTCGATGGGGTCGAGCACCCATTGCCGCCCGGTCACACCGTCCTTGGTGCCATATTCCTCGCCGACCACGCCGTCGCCCGGCGCCTCGGCATCCAGCAGCCGCCGCATCGCCGCCTCCGCCTCGCGATCGGCGCGGGTGACGGGGGAGCGGTCGTCCTTCAGCTCGACGCCGTGATCGGCGCGGAAATAGGGACGGATCGCCGCGCCGGCGGCGTCGGCGAGGCGCTGGGCGAGTTGGATATCGGCGGCGGTAATCGGCATGATCGGAGCCCTATCGCGGGGCAGGGCCAGGCGCTAGGGTCCGGTCACGTCTTTGCAAGAGGATCCCTTCCATGCGTCTGTTTTCCGCCGCTATTGCCACGATCGCGCTTGTTGCCACCCCCGCCGTCGCCGGCCTGCCGGTGGGCGCGAAGGCGCCGACCTTCGCCACGCGCGGCGCGGTCGCCGGCCAGGTCGTCGGCATCGATCTAGCCCAGCAGCTCAAGAAGGGCCCGGTCGTCCTCTATTTCTTCCCCGCGGCCTTCACCGGCGGCTGCAACGCCGAAGCGCATGCCTTTGCCGAGGCGATTCCCGAATTCCAGAAGGCCGGTGCGACCGTGATCGGCATGTCGGCCGACGACGTGCCGACGCTGCAGCGCTTCTCGGCGGAAAAGTGCGCGGGCAAGTTCGCGGTGGCGAGCGCGGGGCCCGCGGTGATCAAGAATTACGACGTCGCGCTCAACGCCGGCGGCCGCGCGCTGACCAAGCGGACCAGCTATGTCATCGGCCGCGACGGCAAAATCGCGTTCGTCCACGACGATATGAACCCTGCGCAGCATGTGGCGTTGACGCTCGCCGCGGTTCGTCGCCTCGCAGCGAAGTGAAGCCACGGAAACTTCCTGATAACATTTCGCGGGTACACATCGCGGAACACCGGAAAGGGCGTAGATGAACGGGCCGTTGGCAGCGCGAAAGGACGGCAAGGGTGATCTATTCACCCGAATCGGCGACTTTCTCGCGTCTCAGGGCCTCAGCCCCGAGCCGGCCCATTACACCTTCGCCTATGATGTCATCACCAATCCCGACGGCGCGATCGCCCAGGCGGTGATGCGGCTGACCGATGGCGGCTTTCGCCTCAGCCGCTCCGACATCGAAAAGCTCGGCGGGCGCGTGATGCTGGGGGCCGCGGTCCAGCCCGAAGCGGAGCCGCCGCGCCCCAGCTATCGCGACCACCAGTCGGAGGTCGAGGACGAGGCGGTTCGCCTGGTCGAAGCGACCCAGGCGCAGGTCGACGATTTCGCGACGATGATGCGCGCGATGCAGGACCAGACGCGCGATTTCGGCGCGGACCTCGCCGAAAGCGCGGCGGCGATCGATACGGCGGGGCCGGCCGGCCTCGACGCGATCGCGCGCATCGCCGGCACGATGCTGGCCCGCGTGCGCGATGCCGAGGTGCGGCTCGACCAGGCGACGCGCGAGGCGGAAACGCTCCGCGCCAAGCTCGCCGAAGCGAACGACACCGCGCGCCGCGACGCGCTCACCGGCCTGCCCAACCGCCGCGCGTTCGGCGAGGCGTTCGACCATCGCCGCGAACTCGAAGGGCCCTTCTGCCTCGCAGTCTGCGACATCGATCGGTTCAAGCGGATCAACGACGCGCACGGCCATCAGATCGGCGACCGCGTCCTGTCCGCCGTCGCGCGCACACTCAGCGAGGAATGCCAGAAATATCTCGTCGTCCGCCACGGCGGCGAGGAATTCGCGATCCTGATCCACGGCCTGACCCTCGCCGATGCCGCCGCGCACCTCGATGGGGCGCGCAGTGTCATCGCCGGCAAACGATTCCGCCTGCGCGAAACCGACAAGCCGCTGGGGCAGGTGACGCTGTCGATCGGCGTCACCGCCGTGCAGACCGGCGAGACGATCGATGCCGCGTTCGAACGCGCCGACCGCCTGCTCTATACTGCGAAGAGCGATGGCCGCGACCGGGTGTGTGCCGCCTGATATTGGCGTAAACTGCGCCACCGCCGTGGCGGAAATTCCCAGTTTAATCTGAGCTGCCAAAGAAAACCGCGCAAATCCGCGGTTTTTTGCATTTGGCACGATGGCTGCAAAGTCCCTGGCATGCGGCGACGAACGGTTCGCCCGCCGCACCAAAAGGGAAACAGACCATGTTCATCCGCTTCGATATCGCTCAGCGCGCCGCCGTCTCGGTCGTTGCCGCGCTCGCCTTCGCCGGCCTCGCGATCAGCGCCGCCGTCCCTGTCCTGCCGATCGCCTGATCCCCGCAAGCCCTGAGGAGACGCATCATGTATCGCAGCTTCGCACTCGCGCTGTCCGCCTTCTGCACCACCGTCCTGGTCCTCGCCAGCCAGAGCACCGGCACCATCGGCACGATCGGCTGACGACCTACCCGGCGGTTGCGACCGCCCCGATCGGCCCGACCGGCGCATCCTCGCCCCGGCTATAGGTGCCGATCAACACCCCGGCGGCGAGCACATGCCCCGCCATCGCCTCCAGCATCGCGGCACGGCCGGGCGTCTCGCCCGGATCGCCGACGCCTGCATCAAGCGCGAACAGCTGGAAGGCATAGCGATGGCTGCCATGACCGGTCGGCGGGTCAGGCGGCAGCCAGCCTTCGCGAAGATAGGAATTCCGGCCGACGTCGCGCTCGGGCGTTCCCGCGCCATCGCTCCGGATCGCGCCTTCCTCCAGCCGACCCGTGTCGGCGGGCATGCCCCAGACGACCGCATGGACCAACGGTTGCGGCGCCGGTGCGTCGGCATCCTCGACCAGCAAGGCGAGATGCGCCGTGCCGTCGGGCAGCGGCCCCCAGACCAGCGGCGGCGACACGCCATCGCCGTCCGCGGTGAAGCGTTCGGGCAGCCGCGCGCCATCGGCGAAGGCCGGGCTCATCAGCTCGATCCGCGGGATCGCGGTGCCCAGCGTACCGCGTGCGATCGCCAGCTTTTCGGCGCCCGCGCGCACGTCGGACAGCGCTTTGCCCAGCCAAGCGGGGATATGTTCCAGCATCAGCCTTGCTCCTGCGGGCAATCGCCGGCGCGCATCACCGGCGCTTTGTTTGCAGCGAACCAGCGGCTGCGGTCGCCCATCGTGTCGGCATCGTGGTAACATGCTTCCGCGCGCGATCCGTCGGCGCCCAGCACCAGCGTCCAGTCGTTGTCGCCGCAATCGTGCGGCATACAGCCGTGCGCGGCGATGCGGCCATCGGCGGTGCGGAAGATCGGCACGGTCACCGCATCGCGGTTCACGAATCGCCGGCGGATGCGTTCGTCGCCCACCGCATCGTTCAGCGCGCGCGCCACTTCGGTACGATCATAGAAGCCGACGCCATCGACCGCATCGGTCGGATATTTGCCGATATAGGCGGTCAGCGCATCGGCATGCGCCTGGCCGGGCAGGGGCTTGGGCATCTGCGTCGGCGGCGGGACGAAGCCGGCGGCGGCGGCATTGTCGGGGGCCTCCGCCTTGCGCGCGCCGCCACAGGCCGCGAGGCAGAGGATCGGGGCAAGGCCCATGGCGAGAAGGATCGGACGCATCGTCATGGAACGCAAGACAGGCCCCGGCGGTTGCCTGTCGTATGACCGGGTCCGACGCCACCGATCTCGATCGCTTCGTCCGCGCGCAGGAAGGCGTTTGGAATCAGGCGCTTGCTGAGCTGCACGCCGGCCGCAAGACCGGCCATTGGATGTGGTTCGTCTTCCCGCAGATCGCCGGTCTGGGCAGCAGCGCGATGGCGCAAACCTATGCAATCCGTGATGCCGACGAAGCGCGTGCGTATCTGGCGCACCAATTGCTCGGCGGGCGGCTGATCGCGATGACGCAGGCGGCGATCGCGGCGCCCGGCAGTGCAGAGGCGATGTTCGGCAGCATCGATGCGATGAAGCTGCGGTCGTCGATGACGCTGTTCGCCGCGGTCGCCGACGATCCGACACCCTTCGAAGCGGCGCTGGAGCGCTTCTACGACGGGCAGCGCGATCCCAAGACGCTGGCGCTGCTCAGCGAACGCTGACCAGCGTTACACCTTCGCCGAAAAGATCATCCGGCCCTGGCCCAGTTGCGCGAACACCTGCGACAGGTCGCTTTCGCCGACCGCGAAACAGCCCTGGCTGCGGCCGAGCATGCCGTGCGTGCGCAGCATGTCCTTGTTCGCATACCACGCCGAATGCACCACGATCGCGCGCGCCAGTGCATTGTCGTTGGTGGCGTCGAGGCCGATCAGTCGCTGCGAGCGGCCATGCTTGCCGACATAATAATCGTCGGTCACGAACGCGCCCTGCGAGGTCGCGTTGGAATTGGGCTCGTTCGAAAAGCGCTTCAGATAGCCGGTGTGCGCCGGGTCCGATCCGCTGCCGTGCGCGACCAGGAACGACTGGCTCTTGCCCGACACCAGGTCGACCAGGTGGAAGCGCGGCTCGGACGAAGACGCCGCCATGTCGGCGATCGCGATCCGGTCGCGGCGTGGGATGCGGCGGCCATGCTGGTTCAGCGCGGCCATCGCCTGGCGCATCAGATCGGGGCGCACGACGCGCGGCGAGGTGATGGCTTGCGCGAACACGCGCGGGCGCGGGGCCGGCAACGGCGGTTCGCTGACCGGCCGCAAATCGGCCTGGCTCAAACGGCGGGTCGCGGCGGAGACCGTTCCCGGCATCGCCAGCGTCGTCGCCAGCACCAATCCGTTCTTCAGCAGCGCACGACGATCGCGCGCGCCATCATTCTGATTTTGCATCGAATTTCCGTAATGCCCCGGTTCTTGCCCGCAGGACATCATATAGCAGCTTCGGACTTAATATTCTGCGGGTCCCAGCCCCAAGTCAGCGTTGCGGTTGCACGCTTCGGCGCGGGTTGGGCTCGATTGATCCGATTTGGCCATGGCACCAGCCGCGATATCGCGCGTTGAGACCCGCGAAAGGCAAACGAAAGTCAAGGGCGAATCGATATGGCACAGCGATCGACACGATGGTTTTCGGCGATGACCGCGGCGGCGCTGGTAATGGCGCTTCCGACCCCCGCATTCGCGGCGGCGGCCAGCGATGCCCTGGCCCCGGAAGTCACGTCGCTCGCCCCCAATCGCTTCCTGTGGAACGACAGTGGCAGCAGCGAACCGGTCAGCATCGTCGTCTCGATTCCCGATCAGAAGGCCTATGTCTATCGCGGCACGATGCTGATCGGCGCGTCCACCGTCTCGACGGGCAAGGACGGCAAGGAGACGCCGGTCGGCGTCTTCCCGATCTTGCAGAAGTCGGAAAAGCATAAGAGCAACCTGTACGACAGCGCGCCGATGCCGTTCATGCAGCGCCTGACCTGGGACGGCGTCGCGATCCACGCCGGCATGAACCCGGGCTTCCCCGCCTCGCACGGCTGCATCCGCGTGCCGACCGATTTCGCCAAGAAGCTGTTCGCGATCACCAGTCGCGGCACGCCGGTGCTGGTGACGGACGCGTCGGCCGCAGAGGGCTGGACGCTGCCCACCAACGCCGACGCCGCCGCGATGCAAAGCGAGACGGCGACCGCCAACGAGGCGTGGTTGCAAACCGCGTCGCGGTGAGCAGGAGGGGGCAGCCACCCCTATCCGTCATTGCGAGCGCAGCGAAGCAATCCAGAGCCGGACCAGGACGCCCCGGATTGCGTCGCTGCGCTCGCAATAACGAACGGCCACGCCCCTTGCCGCAGCCCCACACCTGACGCACAGCTGGAGCCCATGACCGACCTCGTCACCATCCGCTCCGGCGCATTGACCGCCGTGATCAACCCCGTCGGCGCCGAGCTGACGCACCTGCGCGACGCCGACGGCCGCGAGTTGATGACCAACGCGGACCCGGCCTTCTGGACCGGCCACGCGCCGATCCTGTTTCCGGTGATCGGCATGACGTACGAAAAGGCGATCCGGCTCGATGGCACATCCTATCCGATGGCCAAGCACGGCTTCGCCCGCCACAGCCTCTTCGACACGGTCGCGCAGTCCGACGCCAGCGTCACCTTCGCACTGACCGACAGTGCCGAGACGCGCGCCGCCTATCCCTTCGCCTTCCGGCTCGAAATCACGTTCACGCTCCGGGATGCGACGCTCCACGTCGAGGCACGCATCCACAACCCCGCGACCGAGCCCATGCCGGCAAGCTTCGGCTTCCACCCCGCCTTCGCCTGGCCGCTGCCATATGGGCAGGACCGCGCCGCCCATCGCATCGTCTTCGATGCCGACGAGCCCGACGCATTGCGCGTCATCGCCGCCGACGGCACGATCGCCGCGGGCACGCGCCCGTCGCCGCTCGACGGCCGCACGCTGACGTTGCGCGACGACCTGTTCACCGACGACGCGCTCGTGTGGGATCACGTCCGCTCCGACGCGGTGACCTATGGCGCTCCGCAAGGCCCGCAATTGCGCATCGCCTTCCCCGACACGCCGATGCTCGGCATCTGGACCAAGCCCGGCGCCGCCTATGTCTGCGTCGAGCCCTGGCACGGCATCGCCGATCCCGAAGGCTTCACCGGCGACTTCCGCGACAAGCCCGGCGTGTTCGACGTGCCGGCCGGCGGTGAGACGCGCATCGCGATGCAGGTGACGCTGCTCGCCTGAGGCGAGTGACGTCGCAGGTCATCGTCGCTCGCACTGACGGACGACGACGGTGTCGGAACGTCCTGCGCCCTTACACCGTCACCTGTTCGCCCAGCTCGAGCACCTTGCCCGGCGGAATCTTCAGGAAGTCGGTCGGGTCGCTCGCGTTGCGCTGCATGAACATGAAGATGCGATCCTGCCACAGCGGCATGCCGACGTCCGCTTCGGGCTTCAGCGTATTGCGGCCGATGAAGAAGCTGGTCTTCATCGCATCCAGGCTGCGCATCTCGGTCTTGCCGCCGACGCCCAGGTCGGCGGGCACGTTCGGCGATTCCATGAAGCCGTAATTGAGAACGACGATTTCGAAATTGTCGTCCAGCCGCTCGACGGTCGCGCGCATCTCCGGCTCCACGACCGGGCGGTCCGTCGTGCGGATGCTGACCACCAGGTTGCGCTCGTGCAGCACCTTGTTGTGCTTGAGATTGTGGAGCAGCGCGCCCGGCGCGGATCGCGGATTGGCAGTGAGGAACACCGCGGTGCCCGGCACGCGTTCGGGCGGGCGCTTGGCGAGCGCGGCGGCTAGGTCGGCGAGCGGGATGCTCTGCCGCGCCTCGAACGCGCGCACGATGCCCTTGCCGCGCACCCAGGTGTAGATCAGCAGGCCGATCGATGCGGCGATGACCAGCGGCACCCAGCCGCCCTCGATCACGCGCAGGATGTTCGCGCCGAAGAAGATGAGGTCCAGGCACAGGAACGGCAGCACCGCCGCCAAGGCCCACACCCGGTTCCAGTGCCACACGTGCCGCGCGACGAGGTAGCCGAGCAGCGTCGTCACCACCATCGTCCCCGTCACCGCGATGCCGTATGCTGCCGCCATCGCCGAGGATGTCTTGAACTGGATGATCAGCACCAGCACGCCGATCATCAGCAGCCAGTTGATCGCGGGGACGTAGATCTGCCCGACGAACGACGCCGACGTCTGCCGCAGCTTCATCCGCGGCAACAGCCCCAGCTGCACCGCCTGCTGCGTCAGCGAAAAGGCGCCGGTGATCACCGCCTGGCTCGCGATCACCGTGGCGAAGCCCGCCAGCACGATCAGCGGCCCGCGCATCGATTCGGGCGCCATCAGGAAGAACCAGTCCTGATTGGTGAACGGCTTGCCCGCAGCGGCGGCGGCCTCGAGGCGGGAAAGCGCAAAGGCGCCTTGCCCCAGATAGTTGAGCGTCAGCGCCGGGAACACGAGCAGCAGCCAGGCGATACGGATCGGCTTCTTGCCGAAATGCCCCATGTCCGCGGTCAGCGCCTCCGCGCCCGTCACCGTCAGGAACACCGCGCCCAGCACGAACAGCCCGACCGTGCCGTGGGTGCTCAGGAACTGGATGCCATAGGTTGGCAGCAGCACGCGAAAGATCGACAGCTCGTCGGCGATATGCCACGCGCCCAAGCCCCCGATCGTCAGGAACCAGACGATGCACACCGGCCCGAACAGCGACGCGACCCGCGCCGTGCCCTTGGATTGCAGGAAGAACAGCGCGATCAGGATCACGATCGTCAGCGCGCGGATCGTGCCTTCGTCGAAGAATGTGGCGGCGCTGGGAATAGTGCGCAGCCCCTCCATCGCCGACAGCACCGACAGCGACGGCGTGATGATCGCATCGCCATAGAACAGCGACGCGCCCGCCGCGCCCAGCACCAGCGCGATGCGGCTGCGCACGCCGATCGACTTGCGCGCCAGCGCCGCCAGCGCCAGCACGCCGCCTTCGCCGTGATTGTCGGCGCGCATCAGAAACAAGACGTATTTGACCGTGACGATCAGCGTCAGCGTCCACAGCGCGAGGCTGAGCACGCCGAGGATTTCGGACGGGTCGATCCCGTCGCCCGCCGATTGCTGTAGCGCCTCGCGAAAGGCGTAGAGCGGACTGGTGCCGATATCGCCGAACACGACGCCCAGCGCGCCGACGGTCAGGCCGATCAGCGCGGGATGGGCCGACGCGGAATGCGCGCCCGTGGATTCGGAAGCGGGTGCTTCGACGGCAGCCGACATGGCGCGCTTTTACCCCTGTTCAATCCCCCGGCGCGGGAGGACGGCGCGCTTTACGCCGATTTGCCTGCCGCGCAAGAGGCTTTGGGTAAGGGCAGGGTAACGGCTTGATCGGGTGGGGGTTTGCAGGCATGGGCGGGCCATGGTTCCCTTTTCGTTCGGCGGTCAGACCCTGTGCGCGTTGCCGGATGGCGCCTTGTGGTGGCCGGCACGTTCTGCGCTGCTGGTTGCGGACCTCCATTTCGAAAAGGCGAGCTGGTTCGCCGCGCGGGGCCAGATGCTGCCGCCCTATGATTCGCTCGCGACGCTGGCCGATCTCGCGCGGATCGTGACGGCGACGGGGGCGAAGGAACTGTGGTGCCTCGGTGACAGCTTCCACGACAGCGACGGCTGCGACCGGCTCCCCGCCGAGGCGCAGTTACGCCTGCGCGCGCTGACCGAGGGGCTGCGCTGGACGTGGATCACCGGCAATCACGATTCCGGACTGAAGGATCGCTGCGGCGGCACGGTGCTGGACGAAGCGACGGTCGACGGCCTGGTCCTGCGCCACGAAGCCGATCCGCACGACAGCCGCCCGGAACTGTCGGGCCATTTCCATCCCAAGCTGCGCCTCCACGTCCGCGGCAAGCAGGTCGCGCGCCGCTGCTTCGTCGCGACGCCGCGCAAGATCGTGCTCCCCGCCTTCGGCGCGCTGACCGGCGGCCTCGACGTCGATCACCCCGCGCTGGTCAAGGCCGTGGGGCAGGGCGCCGAAGCACTGGTGCCCGTCGAACAACGCCTCCTCCGCTTCCCCATCGCGGCCTGACACCTACCCTCGTCATCCCGGCGAACGCCGGGATCCATGGACACGATGCAGCCAGCGTGGCGCACATCACCAGCCGCGCCGAAACCATGGATCCCGGCCTCCGCCGGGATGACGAGTGTAGGGCATCCCAAACCACCCACCCCCCGTCATTCCCGCGAAGGCGGGAATCCAGACTGGCGAACCGTGCGGCTCGATCACCGGCGTTCGGAGGGTATGGATTCCCGCCTCCGCGGGAATGACGAAGGGGTGAGGGGCAGGCGGGAATGTCCCGGCGCTGGACGAAGCGACGGTCGAAAGCACAATCCTGCGCAACGAAGCCGAGTCGCACCACCGCCCCTCCCGTCATTCCCGCGAAGGCGGGAATCCAGGCTGGCGAACCGTGCGGCTCTATCGCTGGGGTTCAGAGGTTATGGATTCCCGCCTACGCGGGAATGACGGGGAAGGGGAGGCACGAACGCCCCAACCAACAAACACGCCCTCACCGCGCCAGAGCCGGAAACCCCGCCTTGAACGCCGCGACCTTGGGCTTGTCCCAGCGCACGATGTACGGATGCATCGGGTTCCGGTCGTAGAAGCGCTGGTGATAGTCCTCCGCCGGGAAGAACCCGCCCTGTTCGATCCGTGTCACGATCGGCTTGGGGAAGCTCTTCGCCGCCCCCAGCTGCGCGATATAGGCGCGCGCCACCGCGGCCTGCCGCGCGTCCTGGGGGAAGATGGCCGAGCGATAGCTCGGCCCCGTGTCCGGTCCCTGCCGGTTCAACTCGGTCGGATCGTGCGCGATGGAGAAATAGACGCGCAGCAGCGTCGCATAGCTGACGACGCGCGGATCGTAGGTCACGCGAATCGCCTCGGCATGGCCGGTGCGCTCGGTCGAGACCTGATCGTAGGTGGCGGTCGCGCGGCTGCCGCCCGCGTAGCCGGCGGTGACGGTCTTGACGCCCTTCACCCGCTCGAACACCGCCTCCATGCCCCAGAAACAGCCGCCCGCGAACACCGCGGTCTGCGTGGCTGTGGTGGCGGGGACGTCGATCTTGGCGACCGGCAGCGGCACCGCGCGTTCGGCGGCGGCAAAGCCGGTGGAGGCGAACAGGGCGCCCGCCAGAGCGGCGCCGGGCAGCAGAACTTTCAGCATGACACTGATATGGTGAGGAAACCGCGTCCGTCCAGAGCCAGTGGCCTGAGCGGTCCGGCGCATTCGTATCGCCCGGTGAGGCTTACTGCGCCTGGACGATCGGCGACGCGGCCGGGATCGGCTGCGCATGCTGCGCGCTCGCCGGCTGCAGCGTCACGACGCCGATCGCGCCGATCGCGAACCCGCCGAGGAACTTCCAGAAGAAGCGGCTGTTGAACATGTTGCGCATAACGCACCTTTGTCTTGTCGTTCGTTGGGGCGACGACGTGCGTCGTCTTGCCCGGTTTCAGCGGCCCAGATGGTCGTCCGGACCGCCACTCTCAAGCGCGTTTATAGAAACGCTGGATTAACGCGGCGTGGCCGCTCCGTTCATCACCCGTCAGGATTTGCGGCCGATACGGATGGATGGGCCACACTTGCCCCCAATCCCGTTCGTGCTGAGCCTGTCGAAGCACGGGGTTCCACACGCGATGCCGGTGCGGGCGGCAATCCGCCCTTCGACAAGCTCAGGGCGAACGGTAGGAGGCGGCTTCCCGGCTTACCGCAGATCCGCGCACGCCTGCTGGATGCGCGTGCAGGCCTCGCGCAGCAGATCGTCCGACGTCGCGTAGCTGATCCGCATCGCCGGCGACAGACCGAACGCCGCGCCCTGCACCGCTGCGACCTTGGCATCGTCGAGCAGATAGCCGACGAAATCCTCGTCCGTTTCGATCTTGCGGCCGTTCGGCGTCGTCTTGCCGATCAACGGCGCGAACGACGGATAGACGTAGAAGGCGCCTTCCGGCGTCGGGCAGGTCATGCCCTCGATCTGGTTGAGCATGCCGACCACCAGGTCGCGCCGCGTCTGGAACGCCGCCGCACGCTCCTTGAGGAAATCCTGCGGGCCGGTCAGTGCCGCCACCGCCGCCGCCTGCGCGATCGAACAGGGGTTGCTGGTCGACTGAGACTGCAGCTTCGCCATCGCCTTGATCAGCCACGGCGCGCCGGCCGCAAAGCCGATCCGCCAGCCGGTCATTGCATAGGCCTTCGAACAGCCGTTGACGGTCAGCGTCCGCTCGTACAGCTCCGGGCACACTTCGGCGATCGTCGCGAAGCGGAAGCCGTCATAGACGATATGCTCGTACATATCATCGGCGAAGATCCACACATGCGGGTGCCGCGCCAGCACCGCGCCCAGCGCCTTCAGCTCGGCGACGGTGTAGGCCGCGCCCGTCGGGTTGGACGGCGAATTGAGGATCACCCACTTGGTCCGGGGCGTGATCGCCGCTTCCAGCGCCTCCGGCGACAGCTTGTAATCCTGCTCCGGCCCGGCGACCGCGAACACCGGCGTGCCGCCCGCGAACTGCACGATATCGGGATAGCTCACCCAGTATGGCGCGGGAATCACCACCTCGTCGCCGGGATCGACGCTGGCGACGATCGCGTTGAACAGCGTGTGCTTGCCGCCGACGTTCACCGTCACCTGATCGGGCGTGTAGGTGAGGTTATTGTCGCGTGCGAACTTGGCGACGATCGCCTGCTTCAGCTCGATCGTGCCGTCGACGTTGGTGTATTTCGTCTTGCCGTCGCGGATCGCCTGGATCGCCGCATCCTTGACGAACTCCGGCGTGTCGAAATCCGGTTCGCCCGCGCCCAGGCCGATCACATCGACGCCCGCGCGCTTCAGCTCGAGCACGCGGCTGGTGATCGCGAGCGTGGGCGAGGGGCTGATGCGGCCGAGTGCGGCGGAGGGCTTCATGGAACGGGCCTTGAATGGCGGAAGGACTGCGCGCGCCTATAGACGCAAGGCCTCGCTTTTCGCAATCGCAACAACCGCCGGCATCAGCCCGCGCAGCGCGTTTCCGACGAAAAATTGCCCGCCGAGGTCCTCCGGCGACACATTCGCCTCCACCGCCCGCCCCGAATCGATCAATCCTGACCGCAGCACGCCGGGCAGCAGGCCGAGCGCCAGCGGCGGCGTGCGCAGCGTCTCACCGCTGCCGCCCACGAACAGTGACGTGAAGCTCCCTTCGGTCAGCAGCCCGTCGGGGCGCACGAACACGACCTCGTCCGTCCCCGCCGCCACCCGCGCCGCGTCGTAGAAGCCGCGATCGCTGGTCTTGTGCCGCAAGCGGAAATCGCTCGGGTCGACCGGCAGCGGCACTATCGCCACCCGCAGCGGCGCGGCGAAGGGCGCGGGCATCGCCGCCACCTCGATCGCAGTCGCCCCGCTCTGCGCCAGCAGCAGCCGCACCCGTGCGGGCCCCCGCAACCGAAAGGTCGCCGCCTGCAGATCGTTGCGCGTGCCATGCCGGTCGAAGCGGAAGCCCAGCGCCCTGGCGCTCGCGGTCAGCCGGGCGAGATGCGCCTCCAGCAGCGGCAACCCCTCGTCGGGATCGAACGCCATCGTTTCGATCAGGTCGAGCGGCGCCTGCCCGCGCGTCACGAACGCGCCCTTGGCGAGGCACTCCGCATATTCCTCGTCCACCCGGCTGTCGGCGACCACGCCCGATCCCAGCCCCAGCGTCGCCACCTCGGCCCCCGCCGGCACCGCCAGCGTACGGATCGCTACATTGAACGCCGCATCGCCCTGCGGATCGATCCGCCCGATCGCGCCGGTATAGATGCCGCGCGCCTCCGGCTCGACCGCGGCGATCACCTCCATGCTGCGCTGCTTGGGCGCGCCGGTGATCGACCCGCACGGGAACAGCGCCGTCAGCACGTCCACCGCATCCGCCCCCTCGGCCAACGTCGCGGTGACGGTCGACGTCATCTGATGCACCGTCGGATAGCGCTCCACCCGGAACAGCTCAGGCACCGCGACGCTGCCCGCCTGCGCCACGCGCGACAGGTCGTTGCGCATCAGATCGACGATCATCAGGTTCTCGGCGCGCTGCTTGGGATCGCCGGCGAGCGCATCCGCCAGCGCCGCATCCTCGGCCGGGGTATCCCCCCGCACCGCCGTCCCCTTCATCGGCCGGCAGGTAAGCGCATCGCCCTCCAGCGTGAAGAACAATTCGGGCGACAGCGACAGCAGGTGGCGCTCGCCGGTCGCCACCAGCGCTCCATGGCCCGCCGCCGCCTCGCGCCGCAGCCGGGCGTACAACGCCGCCGGATCGCCCGCGATCGCCACGTCGGTGCGGATCGTCAGGTTCGCCTGATAGATATCGCCCGCCCGGATCAATGCCGTCACCGCGGCAAAGGCGGCATCATAGGCCTCGCGGGTCTCGCGCGGCCGCGGCGCACTCGCCCAGGCGCCAGCCGGATCGGGCAACAGTTCCGCGACGGCCGCCGCGCCCAGCGTACGATATTCCTTGAACAGCCCGAACCACAGCAACGGCCCGTCGCCCTCGCGCACCGGCACCGCACGCGCCGCCAGCGCCGCCCCCGCTTCATAGGTCAGATAGCCCGCCGCATGCAGCCCCCGCCGCCGCGCGCCACGCAGCCGTGCCAGCGCCGGCAGCACCTCCGCCTGCGTCGCCGCGGCGACGATCTCGACCGGATCGGTATAGAGCCGCGCACCTGCCCCCCCGTCCCGGGCATCATCCAGCAGTACGAAGGGCGCAGATATCATCGCGGTCCAAATGCACAGGCGATGCCGCCGGGTGCAAGCGACGATTGCCGCCCCAGCCCCACGCGCCTATCTCTTTGGGCATGACCGATACGCCCCCCCTTCGCGCCGCGATCATTCAGGTGACGCCCTTCCAGCAGAATTGCACGCTGATCTGGTGTACCCAGACGATGAAGGCGGCGATCGTCGATCCGGGTGGCGACCTGCCCCGCATCAAGGCCGCGGTCGCGCAGGCGGGCGTCACGGTCGAAAAGATCCTGCTCACCCACGGCCATATCGACCACGCCGGCGAGGCCAAGCCGCTCGCCGACGAGTTGAACGTGCCGATCGAAGGCCCGCACGAGGCCGACCGCTTCTGGCTCGCCCGCCTCGACGATGACGGCAAGAATTACGGCATGGCCGGCGTCACCTTCGAACCCGACCGCTGGCTGGTCGAAGGCGACACGGTCAGCGTCGGCAACTTGCAGCTGGACGTCTACGAAACCCCCGGCCACACCCAGGGCCATGTGATCTTCCACCACGCGCCCTCGAAATTCGCGCAAGTGGGCGACGTCTTGTTCCAGGGTTCGGTCGGCCGCAGCGACATGCCCGGCGGCAACCACAAGCAGCTGATCGAAACGATCGTCACCAAGCTCTGGCCCCTGGGCGACGACACCACCTTCATTCCCGGCCACGGCAACCCGAGTACGTTCGCCCACGAACGGGCGAACAACATGTTCGTCAGCGACCGGGCACTGGCGGCGTAGGCGTTCAACGGCGAGCCGGCTCCCGGATGACGCTGAATTGCGTAACCAACTGAACGCGGAAGGTCGCAACGCCTTTGACTGCCGCCCCGGCGGGGTCGCGTGCCGGTGTGAACAACGTCTTGTTCAGCACCGGCCCGCATGCGGTCTTAACGACGGTTGACGCCGTCTTTTCCGTGACCGCCCGGCAGTCCGTAATCGATCCGTCGGGCGATACGGCCCCGCGGAATGTTGCGTCGATGTCGGCTTTTCCGGATGTTGCGGCGAGCGTGACGAGATCGCGGTTCGGAATCCATTCGTCCCGGCTTTTGACGGCGATCGGGGGCCGGCCGCCCGGAGCGAATTGCGCAGCGTCTGCGCCCCAGGCGATCAACTGATCCGCGCTGCAGGCACGAAGGGCCGCAATGGCCTTGGCGGCGTTCGGAATGGATACCGTCCCTGCCACCTTCGACCCGATCGTCAGCGCAATCGTGTCCGCACCTGCCATATCGTCGAGCACGGCCGGCGCCACGCCCTCCATGCGCGCCACGGTCCGCCCGTCCGGCAAGACAGAAGCGCGGGTAAGGCCCGTCAGCGTCGCCTGCGAAGGCGCGAATAGCAGCGAACCGGGCCCGAGCGGTGCCGCACCCTGCCGCTCGCCATTCAGGATGAAGACCCGATAGCTATCGCTGCCTGGTATGGTGTCCACGATCAAAGACGGCGCCGCCGGGTCGCCGCTTCGCTCCAACTGGCAATGGGCCGGATCGATCTTCACGGCCCAGCGGGGGGCAGACTGCGTCTGGGGTGCGCCCGTCTGTAAAGTGAGAAACGCGCCCACCAACACTGTTGCTATCATTCCACCGTCCTCCCCGAACTTGGTCGAGGATGGCATAGCGATCTTGCTACCGGCAAGCCGGACGAAGCCGAACGAACCGCCGGAGTTTGAGACTGATATCAACCCTTCACCAGCAATAGCTTCCCCGTCTCCGATCAGACGTTTCGGGAAAGCGCAATCGGGAACGGATTTCGGGAATGCAGACCCTGCAGGTCTCCGTCAGCGCGATGGGCGTAGTCTGCTTCCCATTGGAGGTTCGTTTTCGGGAACGCAGCAAGAGTGTCGATTAGTCTCTAAATCAGGCTGATGGCATAGGCTTGGAATTCCGTATCGCGGGTCCAGCCTGCATTTTCATACACTGATTGTGCAACAACATTAGCCACAGCAGTCGAAAGCGACAGCCGCGACGCTCCGACCGCTCGGCCATATTCGCAAGCTGCATTCAGCAGCGCTCGACCTGCCCCGGTGCGGCGAGCAGCGGGGGACACAAATAGATCATTAAGAATGAACGTCCGCGCCATTCTCGCCGACGAGAATGATGGGAATAGCTGAGTGAAGCCAACTGCTTGATCTACATCGCAAGCAACGAAGACTACCGATTGTTGGTGCTCAAAACGATCTGCTAGAAATGCTCGTGCGCCATCAGGATCGGAAGCTTGTTTATAGAATTGTCGGTAGGCGTCGAACAACGGAACCAATGCATCTAGATCATTGATAGTAGCCTGACGAACGATCAAAGACGCTGCCTCCTTCAACAACCTCATCGTCACCCTATGTCCCGAGCGCGTGGGCCATGGCAATCTTTAATCTGAGATACCTCAAGCACCAGCATTCCCAGAACACCATCGTTTTCAGAAAAGCAGGCGCCGCGCCTTGCGCGCTCAGGCCCAATCATCCCGCCATGAGGCGAACCGCAGCCTCCTGACCGCCAACGCTCTTGCGAACGGCGTCGCCTCGCAAGCGTCATGCCGGTGCTGTCCTACACGCCCCGGCTCGTATATACCCACGCCATGCGCAATCCCCGCCCGCTCGCCACCCGGACCTCCGGGCGGTTCGCGGGGGTGTGTTTCCGGCGATTACGTACCGTCCACTTCGTCCACTTCCGCGGCCCCGAATCGCCCCGGCGCCGTCGCGAATCAGACGGTCGGCGCACCGTCGACCGGCACGACCTCCATCACCGGTGCGGCTTCGTAGGTGTAGGCGATCGTCATGCCCCACAGCGCGAGGCCGACCAGGATTACCCAGGTCAGCAATGCGCCGCCCGCCCGCCAGGGGTTGGGGGCGGGGCGGTCCATGCCGAGGGCGTGGGCGATGCGGCCCGCGACGAACAGGCCGCCGGTGATCGCCAGCCAGCGCGGCGATCCGCCTGCCGCCTCGATCAACGCCATCAGGATCAGCACGAACGGCGTATATTCGACGAAATTGGCCTGGGCGCGGGTGCGGGCGAGCAGGCGCTCGTCGCCGCCATCGCCGATCAGCACTTTGCCCTTCAGCCGCAGCTGCACGATTCGCATCGCCAGCACGAAATTGCCGATTCCGGCGGCGGCGGCGACGGTGAGCGTGACGGGCAGCAGCATCGGCGTAAGTCTCCTCGGGCGGGCCGCGCCGTGATGCCTTGCGCCCGCCAAGCTTGCAACAGCGCGGAAATTCGCTATAGGCCCGCGCTTCGCGATGCGTCCGGTTCTCGGTGGCGTCCGGCGGTCGGCGCCTTGCCGATGGCTGGATCGTGCCGTACGGGGCATCTGATTTCGTACGTCGATTTTAGAACAAGGTGCCGAAATGGCCGTCCCCAAGCGAAAGACCTCTCCCTCGAAGCGCGGCATGCGCCGTGGCCACGACTCGCTCAGCGTCGCGGCGTTCCAGGAGTGCCCGAACTGCGGCGAACTGAAGCGTCCGCACAACCTGTGCACCGCCTGCGGCCATTATAACGGTCGCGAGATCGTCTCGGTCGAGGGCTAACGCCCTCTTTACCCACTGGATACACGCGCAACCATGCCCGACACTTCCTGGATCGCCGTCGATGCGATGGGCGGCGACGAGGGGCTGGCGGTCATGCTGGCTGGCGTCGCCGCGGCACGCCGCCGGTTCGAGGGCATGCGCTTCTTCCTGGTGGGTGATGAGGCGAAGGTGGCGGAGGGGCTGAAGGCCCATCCCAACCTCGCCCATGCCAGCGAGATCGTCCACGCCCCCGAAACCGTGGGGTCGAGCGACAAGCCGAGCCAGGCGATCCGCCGGTCCAAGACCACGTCGATGGGCATCGCCATCGATCTGGTGAAACAGGGTCGCGCCGGCGCCGCCGTGTCGTCGGGCAACACCGGCGCGCTGATGGCGATGGCGAAGCTTGCGCTGCGCACGCTGCCGGGCATCGATCGCCCCGCGCTCGCCGCGCCGCTGCCGACGCTGGGCGACAATGACGTCGTGATGCTCGATCTCGGTGCGAATACCGAGGTGGATGCGCGCAATCTCGTCCAGTTCGCGGTGATGGGTGCCGCCTATGCGCGCACCATCCTCGATCTCGACAGCCCCCGCGTCGCGCTGCTCAACATCGGCAGCGAAGACCAGAAGGGCACGGACGAGATTCGCGACGCCGCCGCCGTGCTGCGCGGCCAGACGCATTTGCCGCTGACCTTCACCGGCTTCGTCGAGGGCAACCAGCTTGCCCGTGGCAACCACGACGTCATCGTCTGCGACGGCTTCGCCGGCAATATCGCGCTCAAGACCGCCGAAGGGACGGCGCGCTTCGTCGCCGATCTGCTCAAGCGCGCCTTCCGTAGCTCGGTGCGCTCGAAGGTCGGCTTCCTGATCTCGCGTCCGGCGACCGAGCTGCTGCGCGACCACCTCGATCCCAATAATCACAATGGCGCGGTCTTCCTCGGGCTGAACGGCATCGTCGTGAAGAGCCACGGCAGCGCCAACGAACGCGGCGTCGCCACCGCGATCGGCAATGCCGCCAAGATGGTGCGCGCCGACCTGACGCGCCGCATCGCCGACGACCTCGGCAATTTCGAGAAAAAGGCAGTCCACGCATGATCCGCTCGGTCGTTCTCGGTACGGGTTCGGCCCTTCCGGAACAGCGTGTGTCGAACGCCGATCTGGCGGAGCGACTCGACACCAGCGACGAATGGATCGTCGAACGGACCGGCATCCGCTTCCGCCACATCGCCGGCCCGCACGAAACGACCTCGACACTCGCCGCAGCGGCCTGTCGCGCCGCGATTGAGGCGGCGGGCATCGCCGCCCAGGACATCGACCTGATCGTCCTCGCCACCGCGACCCCCGACCAGACCTTCCCGGCGACCGCGACCAAGGTGCAGGCGATGCTCGGCATCGACGATTGCGTCGCCTTCGACGTTGCGGCGGTGTGTTCGGGCTTCCTCTATGCGGTACAGGTCGCCGATTCGATGCTGCGCACCGGCGTCCATCGCCGCGCGCTGGTGATCGGGGCCGAAACGTTCAGCCGCATCCTCGATTGGGAAGATCGCACCACCGCCGTGCTGTTCGGCGACGGCGCCGGCGCGATCGTGCTGGAAGGGCAGGAGAGCGAGGCCGAGGGCGGTCGCGGCATCCTCGCCACGCGTCTGCACGCCGATGGGCGCCACAACGAATTGCTCTATGTCGATGGCGGTCCGTCGACCACCGGCACCGTCGGCAAGCTGCGCATGAAGGGCCGCGAGGTGTTCCGCCATGCCGTCGTCAACCTGGCGTCGGTGCTGCAAGAGTCGCTGGACATCGCCGGCCTGACGCCGTCGGCGGTCGACTGGGTCGTGCCGCATCAGGCCAATGCCCGCATTCTCGAGGCGACCAGCCGCAAGCTCGGCCTCCCGGCGGAGAAGGTCGTCGTGACCGTCGATCGCCACGCCAACACCTCCGCCGCGTCGGTGCCGCTCGCGCTCGACACGGCGACGCGCGATGGGCGCATCCAACCGGGCCAGATTGTGGTATTGGAGGCCATGGGCGGCGGCTTCACGTGGGGAGCTGCGGTCCTGCGGATGTAATCCGCCATTTTGAGTAGTTTTTCGTGCAAGCGTTTCCACGCCGTGTAACAAAGTCACTTTCGGACATGTCTGTGCTGGTGTAGCTCCCTCCAAGGGGCTGTTTTGACAGAGTGGAGTGGGAAACGTGTTGATGACACCGGTGGGCACGTTGACGCGAGCGGATCTGGCCGAAGCCCTGCATCGTCAGGTGGGACTGGCGCGATCGGACTCGGCGCGCTTGGTGGAACAGGTTCTCGGCGAGATGTGCGAGGCGCTGTCGCGCGGCGAGAACGTCAAGATTTCGGGGTTCGGCACCTTCGTGCTGCGTGACAAGGGCGAACGGATCGGCCGCAATCCCAAGACCGGGGTCGAGGTGCCGATCGCACCGCGGCGGGTCCTCACCTTCCGCGCCAGCCAGATGATGCGCGACCGCATCGTCGCGGCCAGCTGACCCGGATGGTCTCCCGCACCGACAAGGCGCGTGGAGCGTTTCGAACGATCGGCGAGGTTTCGGCGGAAACCGGCCTCGCCCACCATATCCTGCGCTATTGGGAAACGCGCTTTCCCCAGCTCAGGCCCGTCACGCGCGCGGGCAACCGGCGCTATTACCGGCCGGAGGATGTCGCGCTGGTCCGCCGCATCGATACGCTGCTCAACCGGCAGGGCTATACGATTCGCGGCGTCCAGCAACTCCTCGCCGATGCGGATCGCGCGCCGCCGCCAGCGCCCGCCGACGAACAGGCGGACCTGACCGCCATGCTGCTCGCGATCCGCAACCGCATCGCCGATGCGTTACGGCAGGACGATGTGCTCAAACCTCGGTGATGGCTGGGGGTTTGGGGAACAGGCCATCGCGCAGCAGCGATGCGGCCTGGTCCGCCACCGCGGCAATGTCGCGATCCTCGCTCCACACGCCGTACCGCAGGCCCAAAAACACGTTCATTCCCATGATCGCCCAGGCGTGAACATCATCCACATCCCCCCGCACCTCCCCCCGCGCCGCCGCGGCGCGTAACCGCGCTTCGATTCGTTCCGCCGTGGAGGCGTAGTGGGCGCGGAAACTATCCGAATCGACGAATTCGGCTTCGTCGATGATGCGATAGATTTCCTTGTGGTCGCGGACGAAGCCGATGAATTCGGCAAGACCTGCCCGTTCCGCCGCCAGTCCATCCGGCGCTGCCCGAACCGCAGGAGCGACATGATCGCGAACCTGCGCCGACATGTCGGTAACGAGCGCACGGAACACCGCGTCCTTGGAATCGAAATAGGTGTAGAAGCTGCCGAGTGCGATGCCGGCGCGACGCGTGATGCCGCTGATGGACGCATCGTGAAACCCGCGCCCGCCGAACTCCACCGCCGCCGCATCGAGCAGCGCGCGCAGCGTCCGCCTTCCCCGCGCCGTTCGCGGCGTCTTGGCCGTGACGGGTGAGTCGGCGCTGTCGGCTGCGTCTGCCGCTGCCTCGGTCATAATCGTTCCTCCCCCAAAGACCGAAGTTGAAACCCGGTTCAGGTTTCAGTATAGCGGGTGCAAGAGGGCGTACAAGCCGGGTCTACCGGGCTGACGCCGATCAGGAGGGGAAAGCTATGAACCGGCGTGCATCCACGATCCTCAAGCTCGGCGCGAGTGCCGCGGCGCTGTTGGCGACGCCCGCGATGGCGCAGACGGCACCGGCCGACGCCCCGCAAAGCGCGGCAGCGGAGACGGCGCCCGATACCAGTGCGACGCCTCCCCAAGACAATGGGGACATCGTCGTCACCGCGCGCCGCCGGTCCGAAACGCTGCAAAGCGTGCCGATCGCCGTCACCGCGTTCAGCGCGGACAAGCTCGACAAGATCGGCGCGGTCGACCTGACCGACATCCAGAACGTCACCCCCAACACCACGCTGAAGACCGCCCGTGGCTCCAACTCGACGCTTGCGGCCTTCATTCGCGGTGTCGGCCAGCAGGATCCGGTGCCGGGGTTCGAGGCGGGCATCGGCATCTATCTGGACGACGTCTATCTCAACCGGCCGCAGGCGGCGGTGCTCGATATCTACGACGTCGACCGGATCGAGGTACTGCGCGGGCCGCAGGGGACGCTTTATGGCCGCAACACGATCGGTGGCGCGGTGAAATATGTCACCAAGCGGCTGCCGAACGAGACCGAGCTGCGCGTGAAGGCCAATTACGGGTCGTTCGATCAGGCCGATGGCATCGTCGCGCTGTCGACGCCGATCGGCGACATGTTCAAGGTCGGCGTGGCCGGGGCCCGGCTGAGCCGGGGGGGCTTCGGGCGCAACACCAACCTGAATATCGACAATTACAACAAGGACATCTGGGCAGGTCGCGGTACGATCGAATTCGAAAGCCCGGATACGCGGCTGTTCGTGCGGATCACCGGCGACTACACGCACGACCTGAGCAATCCGCGCAACGGCCACCGCCTGATCCCGGGCCTGCTGTCGGGTGCGCCGGTGCTGGCCAACGTGTTCGATACGCGCGCCGGGCTGAACTTCCCCAAGCAGGACATTCAGGCGGGCGGCCTGTCGATGACCGCGAATGCGCAGCTGACCGATCACCTGACGCTGCGCAGCATCAGCGCGTGGCGCAAGGACACGAGCTTCACGCCAATCGACTTCGATTCGCTGCCCGCGACCGACGTCGATGTGCCTGCCGTCTATCGCAACGAGCAGACCAGCCAGGAATTCCAGCTGCTCTATGCGTCCGACAAGCTGAACGGCCTGGTCGGCTATTATTACCTCGGCGCGAAAGCGGCGACCGGGTTCGGGGTGCTGCTGTCGACGACGCTGCCGGGGTTCGACGCCTATACGGCGGGCGACGTGCGGACCGAGACGTCGTCGATCTATGGCGACTTCACCTATGATTTCACGCCGCAATTCAGCCTGTCGGTCGGCGGCCGCTACACGTGGGACCAGCGTAACGCCTTCGTCTTCAAGGCCAATTACATCGGCCTGACCAGCGAGTTCGGCGGCACGCCGACCGCGTTCGGCGCTCCGGCGACGAACTTCCGGGGCATCGCCAATTTCAAGCGCTTCACGCCACGCGTGTCGCTGAGCTTCAAGCCGGCGCCCGATCACCTGCTCTATGCCTCCTATTCGGAAGGCTTCAAGGGCGGCGGTTTCGATCCGCGCGGGTCGGGCACGTCGGCGCCGATCAGCAATCCGGCGGCGGGACGGACGTACCAGGATATCTACAATTACCTGCTGTTCCGCCCGGAGACCGTCACCAGCTATGAGGCGGGATACAAGGGATCGGCATTCGACCGGCGGCTGACCTGGGCGCTGGCGGGCTTCTACGCCGATTACACCGACGTGCAGGTGCCCGGTTCGGTCGGCTGTTTGCAGAACGGGGTGCAGAGCTTCTGCGGCATCACCACCAACGCGGCCAAGGCGCGGATCAAGGGCATCGAGCTGGAAAGCACCGCGGTGCTGGCGCGCGATTTCGCCGGGATCGGATCGTCGGTCGCGCTCAACGGGGCGGTGGGGTATATCCATGCCCGCTACCGCACCTTCATCGGCCCGACTGGGGTCGATGTCGCCAATGTCCGCGTGTTCCAGAACACGCCCGACTGGACGGCGAGCGGCACGCTGACTGGCAATGTGCCGCTGGGCGATGGCCTCGTCACCGCTAATTCGACCGTGTCGTATCGCAGCCTGACGCACCAGTTCGAGACGGCGAGCCCGTTCCTCGACCAGCCGGGCTATACGTTGCTGGATGCGGGCCTGACCTATGCGTTCGGCGAGGGGCGGCGGTACACGATCGGTGTGTACGGCAAGAACCTGACCGACGTGCGCTACAAGACCAGCGGATATCAGTATATCGCCAGCACCATCGCCGGCGTGCCGATCCGGAATGCGGCGGGCGGCTATACGCCGACGCTGGGCAAGGAGGGCGTTGCGACGGCCTTCTACGGCAATCCGCGGCAGGTGTTCGTGAGCGTCGGGGGGAAGTTCTAAGGTTTGCAATGTCCCTCCGTCACCCCGGACTTGTTCCGGGGTCCACCGGGCCGCATGGGGACGGCAAGAGGCTTCGGCCTCCCCCCTCGCCGCTGAGTGGACCCCGGAACGAGTCCGGGGTGACGGGTGGGCGGGGCTAGCGCGCGGGAATACCTATGCATGGCATGACACCCACCCCCCGCTACCGTGCGCTCGTGCTGGCGATGCTGCTGGTCGTCTACACGTTCAACTTCCTCGACCGGCAGATCCTCGGCATCCTGGCGGCGCCGATCAAGGCAGACCTGAAGCTGACCGACACGCAGCTGGGGCTGCTGGGCGGAGCGGCGTTCGCACTGCTCTATTCGACGCTCGCCATCCCGCTGGCGCTGATCGCCGACCGAACGAGCCGCAGCTGGGTGATCACGATCAGCCTGGCGGTGTGGAGCGGCTTTACCGCGCTGTGCGGATTCGCGACCGGTTTCTGGCAGTTCTTCGCGTTCCGCCTGGGCGTCGGCGTGGGGGAGGCGGGGGGCGTCGCGCCGTCCTATGCGATGATTTCGGACTACTTCCCGCCGCATCAGCGCGGGCGGGCGCTGTCGATCTATTCGCTGGGCATCCCGATCGGGTTGGCCGCGGGGGCGCTGCTGGGCGGGATATTGGCGGCGCATGTCGACTGGCGCTGGGCGTTCATCGTCGTCGGGCTGGCGGGCGTCGTCATCGCGCCGATCTTCCGCCTGGTGGTGCGCGAGCCTGCGCGCGGGGCGTTCGATCCGGCCGCGGCGACCGAGCTCACGTCGGTGTGGACGGTGTTCGGCATCCTGGCCGCCAAGCCGAGTTTCTGGCTGTTGAGCTTTGCTGCGGCGTTCAGTTCGCTGTGCGGCTATGGCCTCGCCTTCTGGGTGCCGTCCGTCCTGATCCGGTCGTTCGGGTTCAGCTTGCTGACCGCGTCGCAATATATCGGGTCGCTGCTGCTGATCGGCGGCACGATCGGCGTGTTCGCCGGCGGGTCGCTGGCCGACCGGATGGGCGGGCGCGATCGCGGGGTCTATGCGAAGCTGCCCGCGGTGGCTTGGGCGATCACCGTGCCGCTTTATGCCGCGGGGCTGATGAGCGGATCGCCGGCGCTGTCCTGGTTCCTGTTCCTGATCCCCAACGGACTCAACATCCTGTGGCTGGGGCCGGTTACGACCGCGGTCCAGCATCTGGTGCCGCCGCCGATGCGCGCGACCGCCTCGGCCAGCTTCCTGCTGATCAACAATCTGATCGGGCTGGGGCTGGGATCGACGATCATGGGCCGTGTGTCGGATGCGATGACCGCGGCGTACGGAGCGGACGCGCTACGCTATGCAACGGTGTATGCGCTGGGGTTTTATGTCGTCGCGGCGGGGCTGATGCTGAGCGCGGTGAAGCCGCTGCGGCGCGACTGGGTGGGGTGAGAAAAAGCCATGTCCGTCATTCCCGCGAGGGCGGGAATCCAGACGCGCTGACGGCGGCGATGGAGCCGCAACGTCAGAGGTTATGGATTCCCGCCTTCGCGGGAATGACTGGGTGGGGTGTGGCACCCTTGCTCGCCGTAGGACAGGCCCTTGCGAATCGTCCTGCTGTGCCGGTCGGTTAGTGCGACGGCGGTCCAACACCCCTTTCGTCATCCCGGCGTTGGGCCCCATCGAAGTATTACTTCGATGGGAACCCTTTCGCCGGGATGACGGAGAGAGGGTTAGCGTTCGCGGGTCGCGGCGAATTTCACTTTGTTGTAGCGATCGGCGATGTAGCCGACTTCCCACGCGCTTTTGGCGAGGAAGACGGGGTTGCCGTCGCGGTCCTTGGCCATCGCCGAGCGGTTGAGGTCGGTGAACGCCTTGAGGTCGGCGGGGTCCTGCGCCGAGACCCAGCGCGCGGTTTCGAAGGGGGCGGGTTCGAGGCCGGCGGCGACCTTATATTCGACCTCCAGGCGGCTGAGCAGCACTTCCAGCTGGAGCTGGCCGACGACACCGATGATCCAGTTGCTGCCGATTTCGGGGTAGAAGACCTGCGTCACACCCTCTTCGGCCATGTCGTCCAAGGCCTTGCGGAGCTGCTTGGTCCTGGTCGGGTCCTTCAGCTGGACGCGGCGCAGGATTTCGGGGGCGAAATTGGGCAGGCCGGTGAAGCGGACGTCGGCGCGCTCCGACAAGGTATCGCCCACGCGCAGCGTGCCGTGGTTGGGGATGCCGATGATGTCGCCGGGGAAGGCCTCGTCGGCGACTTCGCGATTCTGCGCGAAGAACAGGATCGGCGAATGGACCGCGATCGGCTTGCCGTGGCCGGTGGGGGTGAGCTTCATGCCGCGTTTGAAGGTGCCCGAACACAGCCGCATGAAGGCGATGCGGTCGCGGTGGTTGGGGTCCATGTTCGCCTGCACCTTGAAGACGAAGCCGGTGACTTCGTCGTTGTCCGGTGCGACGGGCGCGGGTTCGGCAGGCTGTGCGCGCGGCGGGGGCGCGTGTTCGGCAAGCGCGCCGATCAGTTCGGCGACGCCGAAGTCCTTGAGCGCGGAGCCGAAATAGACGGGCGTCAGGTCGCCGTTGCGATAGGCCTCGCCGTCGAATTCGGCGTAGCCCGCCTGGGCGAGTTCGATCTCCTCGGCCCAGCGGTCGGACAGCGTGGGGTCGGCTTCGGTCTTGCCGAGGAAGGCGCGGCTGTCGCCTTCGGGGCGGCTGATCGTGTTGGTGGTGAGGTCGAGCACGCCCTCGAACTCGCCGCCCATGCCGACCGGCCAGCTCATCGGGCACACGTCCAATGCCAGCATGTCGGCGATCTCGTCGAGCAGTTCGAAGACCGGGCGGCCTTCGCGATCGACCTTGTTGACGAAGGTGATGATCGGCACCGAGCGCAGGCGGCACACCTCGAACAACTTGCGCGTCTGCGGCTCGATGCCCTTGGCGGCGTCGATGACCATGACGGCGGAATCGACCGCGGTGAGCGTGCGATAGGTGTCTTCGCTGAAGTCTTCGTGGCCCGGCGTGTCGAGCAGGTTGAAGGTGATGCCGTCGCGTTCGAAGGTCATCACCGACGACGTGACCGAGATGCCGCGCTGCTGCTCGATCTTCATCCAGTCCGATCGGGCGCGGCGGTTCTGGCCCCGCGCCTTCACCTCGCCGGCGAGGTGGATCGCGCCGCCGAAATAGAGCAGTTTTTCGGTGAGCGTCGTCTTGCCCGCGTCGGGGTGGGAAATGATCGCGAAGGTGCGGCGGGGGGAGGTCACAGGCAGTCTCGGGCGGCTGCGCGGGCCGATTCGGCACCGCGGAAGTGGACGAAGTGGACGGTACGTAAGTGTCGAAAACGCCCTCCGCGACGGGCCCGCCGGGTGAGGGGCGGGGTGCGGCGGGCATGGGTCATGCGGGCCCTTTGCCAGATTTGTGGCGTGTAGGACAGAGGGGGAGTCGCCGCCGTCATTCCCGCGAAGGCGGGAATCCATAACCTCTATCGTCTCGATGGCGTCGATAGGCTTGCCAGTCTGGATTCCCGCCTTCGCGGGAATGACGGAGGGGGGGCACCGCGCTTGGCAAGACGTGGGCGGAAGTGGAATGTCCGCTTCTGGGCATTAGCGGACGTCCAAAAATTGCGGTATTCGGTCTGTGCCAGCGTAGCTCAATCGGTTGGAGCACCGGTCACAACCGGAGGTTGCGGGTTCAAATCCTCGCCGCTGGCGATGTCCGCTTCTGGGCGGAGAGACATTCCCGATATCTCCGCCCCCCTCAATCGATCCGCATCGCTTCTGCCGCCAGCGCTTCCGCCTCGATCAGCAGCGCGTCGTCGGCGGAGCCGGTCGAGACCTTTTCGCGGCCGATCAGGGTGAGGACGGGGACGGCGAGCGGGGTGATGCGGTCGAGGTCGACGTGGAGCATCGTGTCGGCGGCGCGGTCGAGCAGGTGCGCCAAGCGGCCGACGTCGGTCATGCGGGCGCGGGCGTCGTCCCAGGCGGCTTGCAGGAGCAGGTGCGTGGGTTCGTATTTGCGCAGCACGTCGTAGATGAGGTCGGTCGAGAACGTTACCTGGCGCCCGGTCTTGCGTTTGCCGGGGTGCTGGCGTTCGACGAGGCCGCCGATGACCGCGACTTCGCGGAAGGCGCGTTTGAGCAGGTGGCTCTGCTGCACCCAATCGACGAATTCATGTTCGAGGATGTCGGGGCTGAACAGCGCGGCGGGGTCGGTGATCTTTTCGAGGCCGTAGCAGGCGAGCGCATAGTCGTTGGCGACGAACCCCAAGGGTTTCAGCCCCTCCGCCTCCATGCGGCGGGTGACGAGCATGCCCAAGGACTGGTGCGCGTTCCAGCCTTCGAAGCTGTAGGCGACCATGTAATGCCGGCCTTCGCGCGGGAAGGTTTCGACCAGCAGCTGGCCGGGGCGGGGGAGGGCGGAGCGTTTCGCCTGGAATTCCAGCCAGTCGCGCACGTCGGGCGGGAAGCGGTGCCATTGCTCCGGTTCGGCGAGGAAGTGGCGGACGCGGGTGGCGAGGTTGGTCGACAGCGGCATGCGGCTGCCGCCGTAGGTTGGGATGCGCGCAGGCTTGCTGGACGCGCGGACGATCAGGTCTTCGGTGTCGATGCTCTGCACTTCGCATGACAGGCCGGCGAAGAAGAAGGTGTCGCCGGGGCTGAGCTGCGCGGCGAAGCCTTCCTCGACCTTGCCGAGGTGGCGGCCGTTCTTGAAGCGGACGTTAAGCATCGTCGCCTCGACGATGATGCCGGCGTTGAGGCGGTGCTGCGTCACGAACCTGGGGTGGCTGACGCGCCACAGGCCGTCAGGGTCCTGCGTCAGGCGCTTGAACCGGTCGTAGGCCTTCAGGCTGTAGCCGCCGTCGCTGATGAAATGGAGGACGCGGTCGAACGTTGCGTCGTCGAGCGCCGAATAGGGCAACGCGGAGCGGATTTCGTCGAGCAGCGCGGCCTGATCGAACGGCGCGGCGCAGGCGAGCGCCATGACATGCTGGGCGAGGACGTCGAGCGCGCCGGGGCGGAAGATGTCGGGGTCCAGCTCGCCCGCCTCCACCGCGTCCAGGGCGGCGCGGGCTTCCAGATATTCGAAGCGGTTACCGGGGACGAGGATGCCTTGCGAGGCTTCGTCGAGGCGGTGGTTGGAGCGGCCGAGGCGCTGGAGCAGGCGCGACGATCCCTTGGGGGCGCCCATCTGGATGACGCAATCGACATTCCCCCAGTCGACGCCGAGGTCGAGGCTGGCGGTGGCGACCAATGCGCGCAGCCGGCCCGATGCCATCGCGCCTTCAACCTTGCGGCGCGCTTCGAGTGCGAGGCTGCCGTGGTGGACGCCGATCGGCAGGCTGTCGGTGTTCACCTTCCACAGATCCTGGAAGATCAGTTCGGCGAGGCTGCGCGTGTTGCAGAAGATGATCGAGGTCTCATGCGCCTCGATCTCCGCCATAACCTGTTGCGCGGCATAGCGCCCTGAATGGCCGGACCAGGGCACGCGGTCTTCGGGGAGCAGGATGGTGATGTCGGGGTCGGCGCCGGCTTCGCCCTGCACCAGCGCGACCTCACCGATGTCGCCATCGGGGGCGAGCCAGGCGCGATAGCCGTCGGGGTCGGCGATCGTGGCGGAGAGCGCGACGCGGCGGAGGCCGGGGCTGATCCGCTGGAGGCGGGCCATGCAGAGCGACAGGAGGTCGCCGCGCTTGCCGGTGGCGAAGGCGTGGACTTCGTCGACGACGATCGTCTTCAGGCCGGCGAACATTGTCACGCTGTCGGGGTAGCTCAAGAGCAGCGACAGCGATTCGGGCGTGGTGAGCAGGATCTGCGGCGGCTTGACGCGCTGGCGCGCCTTGCGGTCGCTGGGGGTGTCGCCGGTGCGAGTTTCGACGCGGATGTCGACGCCCATTTCGTCGAGGGGCGTGACGAGGTTGCGCTGGATGTCGACCGCGAGCGCCTTCAGCGGCGAGACGTAGAGGGTGTGGAGGCCCTCTGTCGGCTGCTCGATCAGCTCGGCGAGCGTGGGGAGGAAGCCGGCGAGCGTCTTGCCCGCGCCGGTGGTGGCGACGAGCAGTGCGTGGCGGCCGGCGCGGGCCTCGCGCAGCATGTCGAGCTGATGGCGGCGGGGGTGCCAGCCGCGGGAGGCGAACCAGTCGGTCAGCGGCTGGGGGAGGTCCATCATGGTGTATGTAGGGTGGCGGGGGCGTGGCGCCATATCCTTCCCGTCACCCCGGACGTGTTCCGGGGGCCACTCCGCGGCGAGGGGGATGGCTAGAGCCTCTTGCCTTCCCCCCGTGGCCCGGTGGACCCCGGAACGAGTCCGGGGTGACGAAGAGGGGTTGGATGGGACACCGCGACCCATCTGGCGCGTAGTAGCGGGATGGCACGATTGGGCGACTGGCTGGAACCGCACCCGCACGGGATCTACGTGAAGCCCGCGGATGCGTGGATCGATCCGTCGGAGCCCGTGGCCAAGGCGCTGGTGACGCATGGCCATGCCGATCACGCACGCGGCGGGCATCAGGCGGTGTGGGCGACGCCGGAGACGCTCGCGATCATGGACGCGCGCTACGGGCCGCAGGCGGGGCATGCGGTCGCCTATGGCGAGAGCATCCGGATGGGGGAGGTCGACGTCGGCTATGTCCCCGCGGGCCATGTGCTGGGGTCGGCGCAGATCGTGCTCGATTATCGCGGCGAACGGGTGGTCGTGTCGGGGGACTATAAGCGGCGGCCCGACCCGACCTGCGCGGCGTTCGAGCCGGTGCAGTGCGACGTGTTCGTCACCGAGGCAACGTTCGCGCTGCCGGTGTTCCGCCATCCCGATACCGGCGACGAAATCGACAAGCTGATCGCGCGGCTGCACGCCAATTCCGATCGCTGCGTGCTGGTGGGGGCCTATGCGTTGGGCAAGGCGCAGCGGGTAATCGCCGAATTGCGCGAGCGTGGGCATGACGCGCCGATCTACATTCATGGCGCGTTGCAGCGTTTGTGCGACCTGTATGCCGAACATGGCGTGCGGCTGGGCGAACTGTTGCCGGTCGCCGACGCGAAGAAGGCGGACATGGCGGGGCATGTCGTGATGTGCCCGCCCGGCGCGCTCAACGACCGCTGGTCGCGGCGGCTGCCCGATCCGATCACCGCGATGGCGAGTGGCTGGATGCGGGTGCGCCAGCGCGCGCGGCAGAAGAACGTCGAATTGCCGCTGATCCTGTCCGATCATGCCGACTGGGACGAACTGACGACCACGCTGACCGAGATCGCCCCGCGCGAAGTGTGGGTGACGCATGGCCGCGAGGAGGCGCTGGTCCATTGGTGCGAACAGCGCCAGATTAAGGCGCGCGCGCTGGCGCTGGTGGGGTTCGAGGATGAGGACGATTGAGGGTGTCCGTCCCCGGCTCCGCATCAACCGGGGGTTAACGCCGCTGCGATAGCGCCGTCCATATCTGCGAAAAGGACGGTAACGATGCGGATATGGCCCTGTCTCCTGCTGCTGGCGATTGCGCAGCCCGCCTGGGCGGGAGGCGACGAGGCGCCGTATTACGGGCCGGCGAAACGGTGGCACGGCATCGGCTACAAGCTGGGCTGCGAAGACCGGATCGCAAAGGACGGGTCGTGGCAGATCGAGACCGCCGTGCGCGGTCGCGACGAGGCAATCGACATGGCGCTGTATCGGGCTGCGGAGCGGGCGCGCGACGAGGGTTATCGCTACGTGATGTTGCTTGGTGGCAGGAGCGTGACGTCATACGGCATAAGCAGCGCGACGCTGTACGCGCGTCCGAGCCATGAGGCGGTCGCGCCGGTCGGCTGCCGGTCGCGCAAGGCGACGACCTGTTACACGGCCGACGTGGCGGAGGTGCTGCGCATCCTGGGCGGGCCGGACGGCACGCAGCCCGGTGTCGCGATCGTCGATCACCGCGACGAATATGGCCGCGAGGTCTTCCTGTCGGGCTATGGCACCGGCGCAATCGCCGCGCTGGCGGCCGGTCGGCCCGGCGGATCGACGATGAAGACCATCGACGGGCGCCTGGTTATCATCGAGTCGGCGCCTGCCGTGCCGCGGGGGGTGATGCCCGCCGCGCCTGTCGCGCCGGTAGCCGCTGCACGCGTATCGCCCCCGCCCGCGCGGCCGATCGAGATCGTGGCGCTGTCGCAGGTGCCGGCTCCGCAGGGGAGCGATCGGTGGACCGCAGACGAGAATTTCCGCCGCGCGCGTGAGGCGAACCAGCCGGTGCGGGGTCGGGACGCCTGTCAGGGGTGGACGATCAGCGACTGACCGGGGACGGGCTGTCGCAGGTCTTCACGTCGTCACCCCAGCCTTGAGCCGGGGTCCCGCTTATTCCGCAGTCGAGGAAGGCTAGGTGGGATTAACCCCCCAACGCCCGCGCGCGGCGGCGTTGTACCGAGCTGCCGATGCCCATCGCTTCGCGGTATTTGGCGACGGTGCGGCGGGCGATGTCGAAGCCTTTGGCCTGGAGCAACTCGACCAAGGTGTCGTCGGACAGGATCTTGACGCCTTCGCCGGCGATGAGCGCGCGGATCGCGCTTTTGACCGCTTCGGCCGATACCGCGTCACCGCCGTCGGCGGCCTGGATCGCGCTGGTGAAAAAGTATTTGAGTTCGAAGACGCCGCGCGCGCAGCTTAAGTATTTGTTGCTCGTCACGCGGCTGACGGTCGATTCGTGCATCTCGATCGCCTCGGCGACCTTGGCCAGCGTCATCGGTTTGAGGTGCGAGACGCCTTGCAGGAAGAAGGCTTCCTGCTGCTTGACGATCTCGGTCGCGACCTTGATGATCGTGCGCTGGCGCTGGTCCAAAGCCTTGATCAGCCAGTTGGCGGAGGCGAGGGCGTCGGACAGCCAGGCCTTGGAACTCTTGTCCTGCGGGCCGTGGCTGAGTTCGTGATAATAGCGGCGGTTGACGAGGACGCGCGGCAGCGTCGCGGCGTTGAGTTCGATGCCCCAGCCCGCCTTGGTCTTCATCACGAACAGGTCGGGGGTGACGGCGGGCGCGGGTTCGCCGCCGTAGCGGCAGCCGGGCTTGGGATCGTAGCTGCGCAGCTCGCGGATCATGTCCGCCATGTCTTCGTCGTCGACACCGCACATGCGCTTGAGGCGGGCGAGTTCGCCACGCGCGAGCAGATCGAGATTGTCGATCAGCCGCGCCATGCAGGGATCGTAGCGGTCCGCCTCCTTCGCCTGGAGCGCGATGCATTCGGCGAGGTCGCGCGCGCCGACGCCGGTGGGGTCGAGCGTCTGGATTTGCGCGAGGACGCGTTCGACGCGGGCGATTGCGGTGCCGAGGCGATTGGCGATGTCGAGCAGGGGGACGGTGAGGTATCCCGCCTCGTCGATCTGATCGATCAGATGCTGGGCGATGAACCAGTCGGGGCCGTCGATGACCGCACCGGCCTGGGCGAGGAGATGGTCGGCGAGGCTCTTGTCGCCCTCCGCAAACGAATCGAAATCGATGCCGTCTTCGCCGCCGATGCCGCCGCCGCCCGATCCGCCGTTGAGGCCCAATGCCCCATCGAAGCCGCCGCCGCCGTCGGCGACGCTATCCTGCTGGTGGCTTTCGGTGGCATAGTCGACGTCGAGCGGATCGGCCTTGGCGGCACCGGTGACGAGGTCGTCGGCGCCGGCGGGCTCGTCCCGCTCGATGCGTTCGGGGCGGACGACCTCTTCGGTCTGCGCGGCTTCGAGCAGCGGGTTCTTCTCGATCTCTTCGGCGATGAAGCCTTCGATTTCGAGGTTGGACAGCGCGAGCAGCTTGATCGCCTGCTGCAGCTGCGGCGTCATTACCAGCGATTGCGACTGGCGGATGTCGAGGCGGGGGGCGAGGCTCATGACACGCCCCTATTCCTCCCCCGCCAGGGGGAGGTGGCGCGCGCAGCGCGACGGAGGGGGAGGATAGGCCGCATCCGTTTCGGGCCCTCCCCCTCCGTCAGCCTGACGGCTGCCACCTCCCCCTGGCGGGGGAGGACTGATGGGGAGGCCGTCTTCATATCCCTACAGCGAGAAGCCCTCGCCGAGGTACAGGCGGCGGACGTTGGCGTCGGCGACCAGTTCTTCCGGCGAGCCGGCGAACAGCACACGGCCGTCGTAGATGATGTAGGCGCGGTCGACGATGTCGAGCGTTTCGCGGACGTTGTGGTCGGTGATCAGCACGCCGATGTCGCGGCGCTTCAGGTCCTTCACCAGATCGCGGATGTCGGCGATCGAGATGGGGTCGATGCCGGCGAAGGGTTCGTCGAGCAGCATGATCGACGGATCGGCGGCGAGCGCGCGGGCGATTTCGGCGCGGCGGCGCTCGCCGCCCGACAGCGCCATGGCGGGACTGGTGCGCAGGCGGGTGAGGCCGAATTCGTCGAGCAGTTTGTCGAGCTTGGCGGGGCGCTTGGACTTGTCGGGTTCGGAGAGTTCGAGGACCGCGCCGATGTTCTTTTCGATCGACAGGCCGCGGAAGATGCTGGTTTCCTGCGGCAGATAGCCGAGGCCCAGGATCGCGCGGCGGTACATCGGCAGGCGGGTGATATCCTCGCCGTCGAGCATGATGCGGCCCGAATCGGGCTTCACCAGCCCCATCACCGAATAGAAGCAGGTCGTCTTGCCCGCGCCATTGGGGCCGAGCAGGCCGACCACCTCGCCGCGGTCGACCGAGACGGAGACGTCGGTGAGGACGACGCGCTTGTCGTAGGACTTGGCGATCGAGATCGCCTGCAGGCCGCGGTTGGCGGGCGCTTCGTGGATCGCTTCGGCGGTCTGAAGGTCGGTCACGGCGTCCATCGGCTGATGCCTCGCATCAAAGGGTTAGTAGAGCGTTGCGCGTTGGCAAGGTTCGTGCATGCGGGCCCGTCATGGCGCGGGGAGCGCGCGGAGGGAAGCCCCCTTGCGATGGGTGGGGGCGGGCGTGGCTCATTCCTCCCCCGCCAGGGGGAGGTGGCGCCGCCGAAGGCGGTGACGGAGGGGGAGGTGAGCGGCGTGCCTCGGTATGAAGGGGGCCGCTTACCTCCCCCTCCACCATTCGGCTGGCGCCGAACGGTCCCCCTCCCCCTGGCGGGGGAGGAATTTGGGAAAGTCAGTTGCGCTTCGGGACCGAGAAGGTGCCCGTCACGCGGCCGTTGGGGGCGGCGCTGGTCGTCGCGCCCGGAGCGCCGGCGGAGCCTCGGACCGAGGAGCCGTCGATCACCGCGCGGCCGGTGTCGAGGTTGATGGTCAGGCGACCGCCGTTGACGGTGTTGCCGCCCTGCGTCAGCGTGACCGCGCCGAGCATCGTGATGACGCGGCGGTTGAGATCGTAGATGGCATATTGCGCCTTGGCGGTCTGGTCCGGGCGCTTGACCGTGACGCCGCCGCTCGCGTCAAGACGCGAGACCTGCGGGTTTCCGCCGATCACCTGGCCCGTGTAGAACACCGTCATGCGCGCCGCGGTGAGCGTCATTTCCGCCTGGCGGACATTGACGTTGCCTGACAGGACCGCGCGATTCGCCTTGTCCTGCAATTCGATCGTGTCCGCGCCGAAATCGATCGGCGCGTTCGAATTGTGCGCGGTCTGCGCGGCCAGAGGGGCGGCCACAGCGAGGACGGCAGGGATGAGGAAAGGGAGCGCGCGCATGGGCGGCTATTTCGTCCTTCCCGGCACGATCCGCAAGCGGGCATTGCCGGTGAGCCGCACGGTGCGATCGTCGAGGTTCGCGTTCAGGCGATCGGCGCTGAAATTCCCCTGCGTGACGGTGCCGGTGACCTTGCCGTCGCTCTGCATCGTCTTGGATTTCAGATCGATCGTCGCGTCGCTGGTATCGAGGCGATAGTTGTTGGGCCCGCGCACCGCGATCGGCCCGTCGACCTTCATCTGTTCGGTCTTGAGGTCGTAGCGCCCCTGATCGGCGCGCAGCGTCGCCGGGCCGTCCTGCAATTGCAGGTCCGCGGCCATGCGGTTGATCTCGACGATCGGCACGCTGCTGCTCTGCTGCACCGCCGAACCGGCGTTGAGCGTGAATGCCTGCCCCTTGTCGTCCTGCCCGCGATAGGTCGCGGCCTGCAGCTTCATGCGTTCCTTGGCGACCTCGACCTTGTTCTTGTCGAGCACGAAGGAAACTTCGTTGCTGGCGGTGAGCGGCGCCATGACGAGAAAGGCGGCGAGCACGCCGATCGCGATCGGCAGCCCGCTGTTGAGCAGGGTGATCAGCCGGTCGTGGCGGCTGCCGGGCGCGGCCCAGCGCTGGCGTGCCGTCCGCACGCGCGCGAAGCCGTCGCCGGTCGCCGCCATCGACTCAGGCATGCGCGAAGATGTCGATTTCGGGCCAGCCGGCAAGGTCCAGCGCGGCGCGAGTCGGCAGGAAGTCGAAACACTGCTGCGCCAGCTCCATGCGGCCTTCGCGGATCAGGCGGCGGTCCAGCTCGGTCTTCAGGCGGTGGAGGAAGCGGACGTCGCTGGCCGCATAATCCTTCTGCGCGTCGCTGAGCTCGGGCGATCCCCAGTCGGACGATTGCTGCTGCTTGCTGAGTTCCTGCCCCAGCAGTTCGCGGACCAGTTCCTTCAGACCATGGCGATCGGTGTAGGTGCGGATCAGGCGCGAGGCGATCTTGGTATCGTACGCCGGCGCGGCGACCACGCCGAGATAATGCTGGACCGCGGCGATATCGAAGCGGCCGAAGTGATAGAGCTTCAGGCGGGCCGGATCGGCGAGCACCGCCTTCAGGTTCGGTGCGGCATAATCGCTATCGGGGCCGAAGCGCACCAGATGTTCGTCGGGGCCGCCATCGGACAGCTGCACGACGCACAGGCGATCGCGGGGCGTGATCAGGCCCATGGTTTCGGTGTCGACGGCGATCGATGCGCCGGGAGCGAAGACGTCGGCGGGGAGGTCTTCCTCGTGGAAGTGAACGGTCATGCCGCAGCCCTACGCGGCTCCGCGGCGCGGCTCAACGATTAACATTGTGTCACCGAAACATCGCGATACGCGCGCATCAAAGCGATAAACGTGCTGTGGCGGCCACAATGGGCAAGTATCGGCACGACTTGCACCCAAGATACGACGAATTTGTTCGCGGGGACTTGTAATGTGCGCTATGGCAGGTCCCAAGGCGCAATAGGTTTGGCGCCCGGAGGCTCGCGTTCGTCGTCCGGCGCACGGGTTCTTCGACGGATTGGATGCGGGCGAACCGGGAAGACGAATAGGGTTATGAGTTACGACAAAGGTGGCCGCGGCAATCGTGGCGGACGTGGTCGCGACAAGCGCGACGGTTTCGGCGGCGACGATTTCGGTGGCGGCAGCAGCTACGGCGGCGGCGGCTTCGGTGGCGGCGGCTTTGGCGGCGGTGATCGTGGCGGCTTCGGCGGTGGTGGCTTCGGTGGCGGCGGCTACGGCGGCGGCGACCGTGGCGGCTTTGGCGGCGGCGGCGGTGGTGGTTTCCGCGGCGGCGGTGGCGGCTTCAGCGGCGGTGGCCGCGGTATGCCCCCGCAGGTCGTCGGCGAAGGCACCGGCGTGGTCAAGTTCTTCAACGCGCAGAAGGGCTTCGGCTTCGTCGTCCGTGATGACGGCGGCGAAGACGTGTTCGTCCACATCTCGGCGGTCGAGCAGGCGGGCCTCAGCGCGCTTGCCGAAGGCCAGCCGCTCGGCTTCACGCTGGTCGACCGCGGTGGTCGCATCTCGGCAACCGAGCTGAAGATCGACGGCGAGCCGATGGCGGTGACCGAGCGCGCGCCCCGCGAGCCGCGTGAAGGCGGCTTCGGCGATCGCGGCCCGCGCGCCGGCGGCGCCGGTGGCCCGCAGCGCCAGTTGACCGGTGAGAAGGCGACCGGCACGGTCAAGTTCTTCAACGCGATGAAGGGCTTCGGCTTCATTCAGCGCGACGACGGCCAGCCCGACGCGTTCGTTCACATCTCGGCCGTCGAGCGCGCCGGCATGGGCACGCTGAACGAAGGCGACAAGCTGCAGTTCGAACTCGAGGTCGACCGTCGTGGCAAGTATGCCGCGGTGAACCTGTCGCCGGCTTCGTAATCGTCCCGATTCGCTAATGTGAAAGGCCCGGCCCTGCGATCCGCAGGTGCCGGGCTTTTTGCGTTTCGGGGGCGGAGCGTGTGCGCGGTGTGGAGGCCGATCTGGTGTTCGGCGCGACTGCCGTCACGGCCAGGCCCCACGGCTGATTGCATTCGGCCCGTTGGCTCGGTCCTCCCCCCCCTCGCGGGGGAGTTCGCATACCGCAGGCATGACGGAGGGGGAGTGGGGTAGCGCCCTGTGATCCGAACGTTCCTGTCCTCCCGCTCCGTCACCGCCTCGGGTCGATCATGCCCCCGGCATGATCTTGAACGGCCGGGGGCCGTTCATCCCGATGCGCCCTGGCGGGGGAGGACCGCCGGTCTGTTGGTAATGTCGATCGAGCCGGGTTCATCACATCGGAAGGGTCGCCACGGGCAAAGCACGTCCTTTGCCCGCGCCTCGTCTTTCATGACCGATGGCCTGCATGCGGTAGGCGGCGCGGTCTTTGCCGAAGCGTAGCGGCGAGCACCGCCTGCTTTTTGCGTTTTTCGGGCGGGCGTGCGACGGCATGTGCCGATGATGGCACGATCTTCTCTGGCGGCGATCGCCGCGGCGGTGGCGGTTCTGGGCGCGGCGGGGGCGGCCGTGTCGCGTCAGGCAGCGACAACTTCGCAGGCCACCCGCACCAGCGCGCCGCGTACGCCTGCTGCACCGCCTGCCGCTCAGGCTGTTCCCGCGGCCGACGCCGAATCGGGCGTGCCGGTCTATGCCGCCGATGTGGTGGCGCGCTTCCCGCATGATTCGGGGGCGTTTACCGAGGGGCTGCTGTTCTGCGGCGGCGCGCTGTACGAAAGCACGGGCAAGGAAGGCGCCTCGGATATCCGGCGGGTGACGCTGGACGACGGCAAGGTGGTGGCGCGCGCGCGGCTGTCGCCCGACCTGTTCGGCGAAGGAATCGCCTGCTGGCAGAAGAGCCTGGCCAGCGTGACGTGGAAGACGGGGATCGGATTCCGCTGGGCGCTGCCGGCGTTGACGCAGACGGGCAAGCCGTTCCGCTACACGGGCGAGGGCTGGGGCATGACCAGCGACGCGACGTCGATCCTGCTGTCCGACGGCACGCCGGTGCTGCGGCGGATGGACCCGGTGCGCTTCGCCGAGCGCGGGCGGATCGCGGTGACGCTCAACGGGCGACCGCTGAAGAATCTGAATGAGCTGGAATATGTCGGCGGCAAGATCCTGGCCAATGTCTGGATGAGCGGGTTCATCGCGCGCATCGATCCGGTGAGCGGCAAGGTGGAGGCGCTGATCGACCTCAGGCCCCTGATCGCGGAGATCAACAATCCCGATCCCGACGCGGTGGCGAACGGCATCGCGTACGACGCGGCGCACGACCGGCTGTTCGTGACGGGGAAATATTGGCCGACGCTGTTCGAGATCAAGCTGGGCGACGAGGTCGGCCGGGCGCGGTAGAGGTCTTTTCCAACCGTCATCCCGGCCGTGAGCCGGGATCCCGCTTCTTCTTCTGCGGCGGCGGTGGAAAGCGGGACCCCGGATCAAGTCCGGGGTGACGAGGGGGTGCTAATCACCGGCCGGCGAGATAGCGGGCGAGCGGGTCGATCATCTCTTCGGGAATGCGGCGGGCGATGACGGGCATGGTCGCGTGGCTCTTGCGTGCGTCGACCACGGTGTCGTCGCCGCGCCAGTGGCGCAGGCGCTGGGCGATGTAGCTCGCACGCTGGCCGGCGAGGACGGGATAGGGTTTGCCGGGAGCGTGGCAGCTGGCGCAGGCGGGCAGTTGCTTTGCGGGCAGGCCCTGCTCGACGATACGCGCGGCGGCGGCATCGGCGTTAGGGATGGGGCCGGGCGCGGCGCCTAGGCCGGGCATGGCGGCATAGGCGCGGGCGGCGGCGCGCATCTGTTCGGGCGTCATGCGCATCGCGACCTGCTGCATCACCGCGCTGGAGCGGGTGCCGTTGGCATAGCCTTGCAGCGCGGCGAGCAGCGCCGCCTGCGACTGGCCGCCGAGGATCGGCATGTCGGGCGCATTGCGACCGCGTCCGTCGCTGCCATGGCAGCCGGCGCATTGGAACAGCGGCGCGGCGGGGTCCGCTGCGCCGACCAGCGCCTGATATCGTGCGGGCGTCATGCCGGGCAAGCGACGGATGAAGGCGACCATGCGGCGCACCTCGTCGCGGCGGTCCTGCACCGCCCAAGCGGGCATGCCGGTATATTTGACGCCGTGCTGGAGAATCCAGAACAGCTGTTTGTCGGTCCATTCCTTCGCGTTGATCGCGAGGTCCGGCGCGGGCGGGGTGGCGGCCTGCATGACGGGCGAGGGCTTCACGCCGGGCGCGCCGTGGCAGACCGCGCAGGAATTGGCGAAATGGCCCGCCGCGCTGACGAGGCTGCGCGCGTCGGCCGGGTCGTCGGGCGAGGTGAAGGCGGCATGCGTGCGCACCGAGTTGCGCATCGCCCAGTGGAGGAACCAGTCGGTGATCTTCCAATGGCTGGACGAGGCGGCGAGGTTCATCACGCCCGACCAGGCGAACAGCATGCCCGCCGCGCCGAGCAGCACCAACGTGAGGATGGCGCGCACCCAGGTGATGCGGATCGTCATGCGGGCGCTCCCTCGCGCGGCTGGAGCAGGCGACCGAGTATCGCCAGCCCGCCGATCAGATAGGCGATGCCGCCGACGAGCAGCATGACGACGCCGGCGAGTTGCTGATCGGCGAGCGCGTCCGCTCCGTGATGCATATACAGCGGCCGCGGCGCGAGGCCGATCAGCGCGCCGAGCAACGTCATGTGCATCGACGTGACGAGCAGTGCCGCGACGCCGGCCGCGCGGTGGCGGGGGGCGAGGACGGCGGACCAAAGCAGCAGGCCAGCGGTGAGGAACATCGCCTGTTCGACCGCGAGCCACGCCGGCGCGTGCGCGACGAGGCGGCGCAGCGCGGGGACATGCCAGCCCCATACCACCACCGCCTCGACCAATGCGGCGGCGAGTGGGGTGGCGAGGCGGGGGACCAGCACGGCGGGGTCGTAGCGGCTGCCCTGTACTCCCAGCGCGATCAGCGGCGCGGCGATGGCGACGGCGATCATGTGCGCCGCCATGTGGCCGGTCATGCCGAACGGGCTGAGCACCCAGCCGACCGGCACGAGCGCAAGGCCTGCGAACAGGGGCGCGCGGCTCATCGGCAATCGCTCAGCACGATGACGGGGGCGGCGGTGAAGAGCACGGCGACGAAGCTCAATCCCGCGAGCAGCATCGTCGCGTACGCGAGGAATCGCAGGCGGTCGATGTCGGTGCCTTCGTTGTGCGGCGGCGGATCGCCGGGCGTGCGCGACTGCTGCCAGGCGATGACGCCCGACGCGACGATGACGAGCAGGGCCGCGACGGTGCCGATCGCGAAGGCGGTGGGGAAGCGCGCCCATTGCCCGAGCTTCGCGCAGGACACCGCGGCCCAGAGGTAGGAAAAGAGGAAATGCACCGCCCAGGTGGTCGGGGGGACGATCAGCGTCCATAGTGTGACGCGCAAGCTGCGCGCGCGGGTGAGGAGGCGCTTCACAGCCCTGCCTCCGGGAACAGGCCGACCGTCAGATAGGTGACGAGCGCGGTGAGCGCGAAGAAATGCTGGTAGACGGTGATGTTGCGCAGGTCGGCGTCATGCGCAGGGGCCATCCTCCGCGCCAGGCTGCGCGCGAGCGTGTAGAGCTGCATGACGATGCCGACGCCGGCGTGGACGGCGGTCCAGATGATCAACACCCAGACGATCGCGGGGTAGACGTTCGCCTTGGGATCGAGGCCGTCGAGCGATCCCAGCGCCGCGACGATGCTGGCGAGCGCGACGGCGGCGCCAGCGACGAGTGCCACGCGGGCGAGCGTCACGGCGCTGCGGTGGTTGAGCTCACGGGCGGCGACGGTCGCGGCCCAGCTGGCAAGGCTCAGGCCCAGCGCCAACAGCGGCCCACTGGCGCCCGGTCCGGCGAAACCCGCGCCGAAATCGGGGTGGATCGTCCAGTAGAAATAATAGCCGAAGACGAGGCCCGAAAAGGCGGTGGCATCGGCCATCATCGTGATGAACATCGCCCACCAGCCGGGCGCGGCAGGGCCGGAAATGTAGAGCGGCATCGTCATGCCGTGGCCGATCGGTTTGTCAGGCTTTTCGGGGATTTCGGCGGTGTCCCACAGCCACCACAGCACGCAGGCGAGCGTGACGACGCCGCTGGCCGCTGCCGCCAGGTAGAGGTGGTAGGTGGTGAGGATGAACACCGCGCCCAGCGCGACGGCGGTCATCATCGGCTTTACGCTGGGCGTGCCGAGGCGGATGACCGAGACGGGCTTGGCATCGAGGACGGAGGTGATGATCGTCTCGCGCCGGCCTTCCTCGGCATCGGGCAGGAAGAAGCGGCCTTCGTCGACCTTCTGCACGAAGTTCTTCTGGTCCCAGATCGGATAGCGGCTTTCGATCAGCGGCACGGAGCGGATACCCCAATCCTCGTCATCGGGGTGCGCCAGCCATTCGAGCGTGCCGGCGTTCCACGGGTTGCGCGGCGCCTTCCTACGCGTCGGTGACAGCGCGAGGTCGAGCACGAGTACGAGGACGCCGGTTGCGAACAGATAAGACCCTGCGGTCGAGGCGAGGTTGAGCCAGCCGATATTGAGGTCGGCGGGGTAGGTGAAGACGCGGCGCGGCATGCCTTCGAGGCCGGACAGGTGCATGGGCATGAAGGTGAGGTTCACGCCGACGAACATGATCCAGAAGGCGATGCGGCCGAGGCGGTCGCTGAGCTTTTTGCCGGTGATGAGCGGCCAGTAATAATAGAGGCCCCCGAACAGCGGCAGCAACGTCCCGCCGATCAGCACGTAATGGAGGTGCGCGACGACGAAATAGGTGTCGTGCGCCTGCCAGTCGAACGGCGCGATCGCGACCATCACGCCGGTCAGCCCGCCGATGACGAAGATCGCGAGGCTGCCGCTGGCGTAGAGCAACGGCGTCGACCATTTCACCTTGCCCGCCCACAAGGTCGCGATGAAGGCGAAGATCTGCACGCCGGTAGGGATCGCCACGGCTTCGGACGCGGCGGAGAAAAAGGCGAGGCTGATCTTGGGCAGGCCGGTCGCGAACATGTGGTGGACCCACAGGCCGAACGACAGGAAGGCGGTGCCGACTGCCGCCAGCACGATCCATGGATAGCCGAGCAGGTGGCGCTGCGCGAAGGTGGGGATCAGCATCGCGAACAGGGCGATGCTGGGCAGGAAGACGATATAGACTTCGGGGTGGCCGAAGATCCAGAACAGGTGCTGCCAGAGCAAGGGGTCGCCGCCCTTGGCCGCATCGAAGAACGGCCAGCCGAGCAGTCGCTCCATTTCGAACAACAGGTCGCCCGCGATCAGCGGCGGGAAGGCGAACAGGATCATCACCGCGACGACCAGGATGTACCAGGCGTAGAGCGGCATCAGGTTGAGGCGCATGCCCGGCGGGCGGCACTTCAGGACGCCGACGATCAGTTCGACCGCGGCGGCGACCGACGAGACTTCGATGAAGCTGAGGCCCAGCATCCAGATGTCGGCGCCGAGGCCGCTGAGGTCGGTGCGCGTCGTCAGCGGCGGGTACATGAACCAGCCGCCATCGGGCGCGGCGTTGAAGAAGATCGACCCGCCGACGAAGACGCCGCCGAGCAGGAAGCTCCAATAGCCGAAGGCGGAGAGGCGTGGGAACGGCAGGTCGCGCGCGCCGAGCAGCTGCGGCAGCAGGATGATCGACACCGCCTCGAACATCGGGACGGCGAACAGGAACATCATCATCGAGCCGTGCAGCGTGAACAGCTGGTTGAAGGTATTCGCCGAGACGAGGTTGTTGTCGGGCACCGCCAGCTGCGTGCGCATGATGAGCGCGAGTACGCCGGCGAACAGCATGAAGCCGAAGGCGGTCAGCGTGTACCACACGCCGATGCGGTTGTTGTTGACGTCGGTCCAGCGGAAGAACCACCCCGTCGGCGCCTTCCACACCGCGCGCAGGCGCTCTTCCTGTGCGGCGCGAAGCTGCGGATCGTCTTGCGCGTGGAGGCTCATTTCAGGCCCTCGAGATAGCGGGCGATGGTGGTGGCCTCGGCTGGAGTGAGTTGCGGGAAGGCCGGCATGCGGACGCCGGGCTTGGTCTTTTCCGGATGGCGGATGAAGGCGGCGACGTTGGCGGTCGTCATCGGCAGGATGCCGGCGGCGAGCGTGGGGCGGTTGCCGAAATGGGTGAGGTCGGGGCCGATGCGGCCTGCGGGGCCGGCGCCGCGGACGGTATGGCAAGCGTTGCAGCCGTTCTGCGCAAACAGGCGGGCGCCGTCGCTTTGGGACGTGGCCGGGCGGCGTTGGTCGGCAAGCCAGGCGTCGAACGCCGTAGGCTCCATCGCGATGACATCGAGCGCCATCAGCGCGTGGCTGAGGCCGCAGAATTCGGCGCATTGGCCGCGGTAGCGCCCGGCCTTGTCGGCGCGCACGACGAGCGTGTTGGTGCGGCCGGGAATCATGTCCATCTTGCCGGCGAGGCCGGGGATCCAGAAGCTGTGGACGACGTCCGCCGCGGTCAGGCGGAAGGCGACGGTGCGACCGACGGGGATGCGGATTTCGTTGGCGGTCTCGACCGGTGCGGCACCGGCGGGACGATAGGTGACGCGCCACCAGAATTGCTCGCCATCGACCGCGACCTGCAGATCGGCGGGCGCGATGGGGCGGGGGCGCATGAAGGGGAGCGAGTAGACGAGCAGGCCGAGCAGCAGAATTGTGGGGATGATGCCGCCGAGCCACAGGACGAGGCGCATGCCGCCGCGCAGGCCCAGCTCGCCTTCGGGCGCGCGCACCGCATGGCGCATCAGCAGTGCGAGCGCGCCGGCGATCACGACCGCGCCGGCGAGCATCAGCAGGAACAGGTGGCGGATGTCGGCGGCGTCGGCGCCGAACGGCGCGAGCGTCGACTGATGCGTGTTGCAGCCTGTCAGCAGGATGCAGCCGCCGGTAATGATGAAGCCCCTGATCCCCCGCATCGATGCCGAACGCTTCGGGGCCGAAACGGTTCGAGTTCAATCGTGTAAGGAAAGATTGCTGGGGGTGGGGGCCTCTTCTTCGTCATTCCCGCGGAGGCGGGAATCCAGACGCGCAGGTCTTCGATAGAGCCGCACCGTCAGAGGTTCTGGATTCCCGCCTGCGCGGGAATGACGGTGTGGGGGTGGCGAGGTTCCACATATCGGGCGGGCTGAATCGGCGGACGACGTCGTCGGAGCCGAGACGCAACGGCTTGACCCCTGCCGCCGCGCGGACGATGCGCCCGCGGCATGACTGCACATACGCTCGGCCTCGATTTCGGCACCACCAATTCCGTCGCCGCGGTGGCGCGCGGGGGGCAGGCGGAGCTGGTGACGCTCGACGCACCCGATGGCGCCGACGCGGTGTTCCGGTCGGCGCTGTGCTTTTGGGAGGACGAGCGCGGGCGCGGCGGCGTGCTGTCGGAGGCGGGGCCGTGGGCGATCCGCGAATATCTCGACTTTCCGCAAGGCAGCCGCTTCCTCCAGTCGTTCAAATCGGTGGCGGCGAATGCGAGCTTCGATACCGCGCCGGTGTTCGATCGGCGGATGCGCTTCGAGGAGCTGGGCCAGCTGTTCGTCGCCAAGATGGCGGCGCGGGCGAAGGGCGCGATGGCACGCGCCGATCGAGTCGTCATCGGCCGGCCGGTGACGTTCGCGGGCGCCAAGCCCGACGAGGCGCTGGCGAAGGCGCGCTACGATGCGGTGTTCGCGCAATTGGGCGCGGAGGTGCATTACGTCTACGAGCCGATGGGCGCGGCGTTCAGCTATGCCGAACGATTGAGCGAACCGGCGACGATCCTGGTCGCCGACTTCGGCGGCGGCACCAGCGACTTTTCGGTGGTGCGGATCGCGGCGCCGGGCGCGGGGCGGCGGTGCGAGCCGCTGGGCCACGCCGGCGTCGGCATCGCGGGCGACCGCTTCGACCGGCGGATCGTCGAGCATCTGGTGATGCCGATGCTGGGCAAGGGCGGCACCTATCGCTCGTTCGACAAGGTGCTGGAGATTCCGGGCGGTTATTTCGCCGACTTCGCGGACTGGTCGCGCCTGGCGCTGATGCGCAACCGCAAGACGCTGGCCGAGCTGGAGAAGCTGCGCCGCAACGCGACCGACCCGGAGGCGATCGGGCGGATGATCGCGGTGATCGAGGAGGAAGAAGGATACCACCTCTACGACGCGGTCGGGCGGCTGAAGCGCGCGCTGTCGGCGGCGGAGGTGGCGGAGTTCCGCTTCGAGGGCGCGGGGCTGAACATCGCGGCCGAGGTGCGGCGCGCGGATTTCGAGGCGTGGATCGCGCCCGATGTCGCGCGGATCGATGCGGCGGTGGATCAGGCGCTGGTCGCGGCGGGCGTTGCGGCGGAGGGGATCGACCGGGTGTTCCTGACCGGCGGTACGTCGCTGACGCCGCGCATCCGGCGGTTGTTCGCCGAGCGGTTCGGCGAGACGCGGCTGGCGACGGGCGGCGAGCTGACGTCGATCGCGCATGGCTTGGCGCTGATCGGGCAGCAGGCGGATGTCGGGGTGTGGGCGGTGTGATCCTCCCCAAGTCCTCCCCCGCCAGGGGGCGGGGGACCGTTCGGCGTCAGCCGAATGGTGGAGGGGGAGGAAGCGGCGGATCACGTGACGAAGGACACCGTTGACCTCCCCCTCCGTCACCGCTTCGCGGCGCCACCTCCCCCTGGCGGGGGAGGAATTGGGGTGGCCGGGGTTGCCGCCCGCCTCATCCACGTTAGCATGCGGCAACATCCCTGCCGGAGATCCTCGATGCGTCGTTCCGTTCTGCTGCTGTCCTCGATCGCACTTCTGTCGGTGGGGGTGCAGGCCCAGACGCAGACGAACCCGAACCTGCCGCCGCCGGGGGGCGATATCCCGGCGAAGTTCGTGCTGCCGACCGCCGATCACGATTACATCAAGCGCGACGTGATGATCCCGATGCGCGACGGGGTGAAGCTGCACACCGTCATCGTCATCCCGAAGAATGCGACCAATGCGCCGATCGTGCTGACCCGTACGCCGTACAATGCCTCGGGCCGTGCCAACCGCAGCGATTCGCCATCGATGGTCAATGCGCTGCCGCTGTCGGACGAGATCTTTTCGAAGAACGGCTATATCCGCGTCTATCAGGACATCCGCGGCAAATACGGGTCGGAGGGCGAGTATGTCGTGACGCGCCCCGTTATCGGTCCGCTCAACCCGACCAAGGTGGACCACACCACCGACGCCTATGACACGATCGACTGGCTGGTGAACAAGGCGAACCTGCCGCAGTCGAACGGGCGCGTCGGCATGATCGGGTCGAGCTACGAGGGCTTTACCGTCGTCATGGCGCTGCTCCATCCGCACCCGGCGCTGAAGGTCGCGGCGCCGGAAAGCCCGATGATCGACGGCTGGATGGGCGACGACTGGTTCCATTACGGCGCGTTCCGCCTCGCCAACATCGCCTGGATCGGCGGACAGACTGGCTACAAGAGCGGCGGGCCGCTGCCGCCGACCGGCGGGTGGGACGATTACGACAATTTCCGCACCGGTTCGGCGGGGGATTGGGCGAAGAAGTCGGGCTACGACCAGCTGCCCTATTGGAAGCGGATGTCGGACCATCCGGCCTATGACGCCTTCTGGCAGGGACAGGCGCTCGACAAATTGCTCGCCGCCAACCCCTCCAACGTGCCGACGATCTGGGAACAGGGCCTGTGGGACCAGGAGGATATGTATGGCGCGATCACCAGCTGGGAAGCGCTGAAGGCGAAGGGGAAGACCGGCAACAACTTCCTCGTCATGGGGCCGTGGCGGCACAGCCAGATCAACCGCGAAGGGCGCAGCCTGGGGCCGTTCCAGTGGGATGGCGACACCGCGGCGCAGTTCCGCGAGCAGATGGTCCTGCCGCTGTTCGACCAGTATCTGAAGGACGGGCCGGCGGCGAACCTGCCGACCGCGGCGATCTACAACACCGGCGAGAACCACTGGGACCGGTTCGCCAATTGGCCGCTCGCCTGCGACAGCGGCTGCGCGTCGCCGCTGAAGCCGATGTACCTGCAGGCGAACGGCGGGCTGGGCTTCGACACCGCGGCGGTGGGGGGTGACAGCTATGTCTCCGATCCGTCCAAGCCGGTGCCGCACCTGCCGCGGCCGGTGAATTTCGACGACGGGCGCTGGGGCGACTGGCTGGTCAGCGACCAGCGCCACGCCGATGGGCGGCCCGACGTGATGACGTACATGACGCCGGTGCTGACCGAACCGATGCGCGTCTCGGGTGCGCCGATCGCCGACCTGTATGCGACGACGACGGGGACGGACGGCGATTTCGTCGTGAAGGTGATCGACGTCTTGCCCGCGCAGAATGCGACCGATCCGAAGATGGGCGGGTATCAGCTGCCGATCAGCCTCGACATCTTCCGCGGGCGCTATCGCGACAGCTTCGCCAAGCCGAGCGCCATTCCGGCGGGCAAGGTGCAGCATTACCGGTTCCGCCTGCCGACGGTGAACCACGTGTTCCAACCGGGGCATCGCGTGATGGTGCAGGTGCAGTCGAGCCTGTTCCCGCTCTACGACCGCAACCCGCAGACGTACGTGCCGAACATCTTCTTCGCCAAGCCGGGGGATTACCGGAAGGCGACGGTGACGATCGAGCGCGGCGGCAAGACACCGAGCGCGGTGCTGCTGCCGGTGGTGCCGGTGGAGCAGGCGCAGGCGAAAGCGCAGTAATCCCTTGTCACCCCGGACGTGATCCGGGGTCCCGCTTTTGCCGCCGCTGAAAGACGAAGCGGGACCCCGGCTCTTCGGCCGGGGTGACGGCGTGGGTTAGTTGAGGGGCAGCGTCACGCGGAATGTCGTCGGCTGCGAATCGACCAGCGTGATCGTGCCGCCGCCGGCTTCGAACAGCGAGCGCGCGATGGGGAGGCCGAGACCGGTGCCGCCCTGCCGGCGGCGGGTGGTGAAGAAGGGTTCGAACAGGCGGGCGGCGTCCGCGGGCGCTATGCCGGGGCCGTCGTCGTGGATGGTGAGGACGGCCTGCGCCTCGTCCACGGAAGCCTCGATCCGCACTGCGTGGGCGCCCGCTTGCCGCGCATTGTCGAACAGCGTCGCCAGTGCCGTTTCGATCGTCGTGGCGGGGAGCGCGACCGGCGGGATCGGGCCGGGTGTGACGTCGACCGCGAAGCTCGCCCCCCGCACCGCATCCGCCGCGCGGGCGATCACGCTGGCGGGATCGGCGCAGGGCTCGCCGGGTGCGGTCATGTCGGCGCGGGCGAGGTCGAGCAGGCGCGTCGTCAGCAATGTCAGCCGCTGCGCATCGGCGTCGACATTGGCGAGGAAGCGGGTGCGGTCGGCCGCGGCCATGTCGGGATGGTCGTGCAGCAGCTCGATCGCGCCGCGGATGCCGGCGAGCGGTGTCTTGAACTCGTGGCTGACCGCATAGGCGAAGTCGCGCAGGTAGCGCGAGCGATGCTCGATCGCGGCGGTCATCGCGGCGAAATCGGCGTAAAGGCCCTGGATCTCGATCGCGGCGGTGGGCGGCACCTCCGGCACGCTGCCGCGGCCGCTGGCGACGGCGCGGGTCGCTTGGCCCAGGCGCTCGATCGGGCGGGTGACGCCGCGCGAGATGACGCCGCTGATGACGATCAGCAGGCCGAAGATCGCGGCGATGCCGATCGCGATCTTGCCGCGATCTTCATACAGGCCGCGGAACAGCGCGCGAGCGGTGCGCGACAGCAGCAGCACGCCGACGACGCGGCCGTTCACGACGATGGGGCGGGCGTGGTGGATGCGGATCGCGGCGGCGCGGCTGAGCCATTCGAAGCGATAGACCGCGCGATAGGCGCCGTTGCGGCGGAGCGTGGTGGCGGGCCGGCCGTGCAGCGCGGCGGCGACTTCGGGCAGCGCGGCAAGGCTGCCGCCGCCATTGACGAGGCGGCCGCCCCGGTCGAGCAGCAGGATCGAGGCAAGCGTCGTCATCTGGGTCGCGCGCAGCACGGGGGCGAGGGTGTGCGCGGCGGCGACCGCATCCGGGGCGGGCGCGGGCGCGGGCGTCGGATCGGGACGTTCGGGCAGGATCGGGGTGAGGCTGAGGTCGACACCATATCCGGGCACGACGATGCGGGCCGGATAGAGCGGCGTGCCCGGTGTCGCGCCTGGCCAGTCGGCGGCGGCGGCGGCAGCGAGCGCGGCGCCTTGCGCGACCAGCTCCGCTTCGGTCTGGCGGACGAGCGTGTTTTCGTAGACGCGCAGGAACACCGCACCGAAGCCGGGCAGCGCCGCGACGACGAACAACGTCGCGAACAGGATCGTGCGCAGCCGCAGGAGCGGCCAGTGGCGCTTCGCCCAGTCCTTCAGCGCGATGATCACGCGCCCGTGCAGGGGCCCAGGCGGTAACCGATGCCGGCGCGCGTTTCGATCAGATCGGCAGCGCCTATCCCCGCGAACTTGTGGCGCAGGTTGCGGATGTGGCTGTCGATCGTGCGGTCGGTGATTGCGAAGCCGGGTCCGTGCAACCGGTCGATGATCGCGTCGCGGCTGAAGACCTTGGCGGGCATCGAGGCGAGCAGGCGCAGGATCGAAAATTCGGTGACGGTCAGGGCGACCTCTGCGCCGTCCCAGGCGGCGCACCAGCCGTCGAGGTCGAGGGTCAGGCGGCCGTGGCCGAGCGTGCGCCCCTCCTCGACCTGCGGCGGGCGGGCGGCGGTGCGGCGCAGGATCGCCATGACGCGCGCGACGACTTCGCGCGGGGAGAAGGGCTTCACAACATAATCGTCGGCCCCCAGTTCGATGCCGAGCACGCGGTCGATCTCGTCGTCGCGGCTGGACAGGAACAGGATCGGCGTGTCGCCGCCGCCATCCTTGGCGCCGCGAAGCCGGCGGCAGACCTCCAGCCCGTCCATGCGCGGCATGTTGATGTCGAGGATGACGAGGTCAGGCTTGTGCGTCTGTACCATCGCGAGGCCCGCCTCGCCGTCCGCCGCCTCGACCGGCGACAGGCCGGCCTTGTCGAGCGCGAAGGCGAGCAGCTGGCGGATATGGGGATCGTCGTCGACGATCAGCACGGTGCGGGGCATCGGGCACAGGATCATCGTTGCGGGGCCTTCGTCAATGGGGCGGGCGTCGATGGGGCGGGTGCGGGCTGGGGCGGCGGTTCGATGATGCCGCACCGGCGGCCGTCGGGCGCGGGGCGCAGGCGCGGCGGGGTGGCGCCCATCATCGCCTCGACGCTGGCGAGGCGGCGGGCGCCCCGCCATGTCCAGCCGCGTGAACTGCTCTGTTGCGCGGTGAGCGTCCGCTGCGCCTCCCAGCGGATCGAGGCGATCGCGTCGCGCGCGGCGGGGTCGCGGGCCGCCTGCTCTAGCCGGGCAAGCGGCAGGATCGCGGACGGGCCGAGCGTGTCGAGATAGCACAGGTCGAGGTCGGCGAGCGGCGTGTGGCGGCGGATCGCCATGTCGACATTCCAGGCGGCGGCGGTGGCGCGTAGATCGACGAGGGTGCAGCCCGTCAGCACGACCGCGGCGGCGAGTGCGTTGGCGTTGACCAGCCATGCGCTCGATCGGCCGGCGAGCAGCCGCCACAGGATCAGCACAAGGCCGGTCGCGACCAGCGCCATCCAGATCAGCGCGGACAGGCGCAGTACCGTCATCGAATAGGCATCGACATAATCGAGCGTGCGCAATGCGCTGGACGCGACCAGCAGCACATTCTGGACGATCCACAATGTCACCAGCCGGCGTATCGCAGGGCTCGCCGCACCGGGGCTGCCCGGGCGGAGCGTCACCAGCACGAACAGCCCGGCGAGCAGCGCGGTGACGATCAGCGCATAGGCGCCGCGATGCGCATAGTCCGCCATCGTCACGCCGGCGGGCAGGGGCGCGCCGCTCCACAGGAAGGCGAGGTCGAGCGCGTTCTGGATCGCGAAGATCGTGTTGAAGGTGGCGAGCGACAGGATCAGCGTCGCGCTACCCACTTGCGGCAGGGCCAAGGTGGGCAGCGTCCCGTCCCAGCCGGTGCCGCGCGGATCGGGGCGCAGCGTCGCCCACACCGGGAGCAGCACGACGATCGCGATGACGCCGCGGAACAGGACGACGCCGATATCGGGCAGGACCATGCCGGCGAAGGCAGATTCGATCAGTGGATTGGCCTGGGCGAACAGCGTCAGGAACAGCGCGCCGCCCGCGATCGGCAGGGCCAGCGTGGCGGCGACGGCGCCGGGGCGGATGCCGGGACGGGCGCGGCGCGTGCGGGCGCGCGCGGTGAGGGCGACGTCACGAATCGGCAGCAGCAGCGCGGTCAGCCCGGTCCAGGCAAGGCGCAGGCCCCAGGCGATCGCGGTGTCGAAGCGTCGCCGCGGCAACAATGCGGCGAGCACGATTGCGACGAGGAACAGCAGCACGGCGAGCGCGCTGGGATCGTCGAACAATGCGGCGACGAACAGCGTGGCGGCGGCAAGCGCGACCTGCGCCGCGCGGTTGCGGCGGACGGCCGGCCGGGTCGCCACCAGCGCGACGATCCAGGCGAGCGCGGCGGTCCACAGGAAGGCGGCGGCGTCGAGCACCAGCGCTTCGACGAGGCAGATCACGGCGGCGGTCGCCGCGATCTTGGCGGACAGGGTGGAGAGACGGTGCGGCATGCGGGCATCCTGTGCGAGGGGCGCGGCAGGGATGGCGGGCAGGCGTCGAGGCGCGATGGCGCGGGGGGTGCTGAGGCGGTGTGCGTGTGGTGCAGATCCGGTGCAGGCGTCGATCGACCGCCCTACGGCCGTTCGCGCTGAGCCTGTCGAAGCGCTGCTGTCCTCAAGTGCGCCGCCCGTCGCGCCCCGCTCTTCGACAGGCTCAGGGCGAACGGGGTGAAACGGATTGCGTTAGGCCTGATCCCTGGCCCGCTTCGCCGAGCCGTCGCGCAAGGCCCATCGCAGTACCGATCCGACGCCCGCCATGCCGGCGCGGACCATCGGGCGGCGGCCGGGCGGCGGCGTGAGGTCGTGAAGCGTCACGGCCCAGCGCGGCAGCAGGTCGATGCCCGCGGCCATCAGCAGCTTTTGCGCGGAGGCGAGCGCTGGCGCCGCGACGGGCTGGTCGAGCAGGGCGCGGGCAACCTCGCGCGTGCGATGATCGGCGCGCAGGCGCGGGCGGATCGCGGTAAAATACGCGTCCACCTCGGCGCGGCTGCGTGGGACGTCGCGGGCGCCGAGCGCTTCGGCGACGCGGGCATATTCGGCGAGATAGCGGTCCTGCTCCGCCGCGGGATAGTCCGGGTCGCGGTAGCGGCGGTGCGCGGCGAGGAAGCTCGCGACCTCGGCGACATGGACGAAGGTGAGCAGTTCGGGATCGTTCGCGCTATAGGGCGTGCCGTCGGGCAGCGAGCCCGCGACGGAATCATGGATGCGGCGGACGCGGGCGATCATCCGCTCCGCCGTCTCGGTCGAGCCATAGGTCGTCGCGGAGATGAATTGCGCGGTGCGCCGCAGCCGGCCGAGCATGTCGGCGCGGAAGTTGGAATGGTCCCACACGCCCGCCAAGGCGCCGGGGTGCAGCATCTGGAGCAGCAGGGCGGCGACGCCGCCCGCCATCATTGCGGTGAAGTCGCCATGCACCACCCAAGCGGCCGAGCCGGGGCCGAACAGGCCGTCGTCGCCAGGCGGACGGGTGAGATCGATCGTGCCGTCGTCGAAGCCGACGAGCCGATGCACTTCGCGCTGGATCGCGCCGCGCAGATCGCTCATGCTGCTGTCCGTCAATCTCATGCACGTCCAACCGGTTGAGGGGTACAAAAGATGCGGCTGATCGTATCGATGATCGCAGGCCTTGCGATGACCACCGCCGTCGTGGCGCAGGAAAAGGCTGCGCCCGCCGGCAGTGCGATCGGCCGGGCGCTCGCCGATCCTGCGCGCGCCGACCAGTCGGGGGACGATGCGCGGCGCCAGGCGGCGGCGGTGCTCGCCTTTTCGGGTGTGAAGCCGGGCGACGTCGTCATCGATTATCTGCCGGGTGCCGGATATTGGACGCGCATCTTTTCCGGCATCGTCGGGCCGAAGGGCAAGGTCTATGCGCTGTGGCCGGCGGCGGGGGCGAAATATGCCGCGAAGACGCTGCCCGCCTTGCAGGCGCGCGGCTTGGCTAACGTGACCGCCGAGGTGCAGCCGACCAACCTGCCGACCGTGCCGCAACCGGTCGACCTGTTCTGGACGGTGCAGAACTATCACGACATTCCGAATAACGGCGCCGGCGAACCCGCGCTGCGCGCGTTCGACGCGGCGGTGTTCAAGCTGCTGAAAAAGGGCGGCACCTATGTCGTCATCGACCATGCCGATGCGCCCGGCACCGGCCTGTCGGGCACCGCGACGCGGCACCGCATCGATCCCGCCGTGGTGCGCCAGCAGATCGAATCGACGGGCTTCCGCTATGTCGGGTCGAGCAACGTGCTCGCCAACCCCGCGGACGATCATACGAAGAACGTGTTCGATCCGGCGATCCGGGGCAAGACCGACCAGTTCGTGATGAAGTTCCGCAAGCCCTGAGGGGCGACGCGTCTATCGATCCGTTCGTGCTGGGCCTGTCGAAGCACGGCCATTCACGTGCGGTGCGGGTGTGGTGACGCGCCCTGCGACAGGCTCAGGGCGAATGGTGGGCGGATAGGCGGCGATATGTCGTCGCGTCCACGAACCTCTCCGTCGTGTGCGGCGTTGGGCGCTGCATCTGACCAGGAGAATGCGTGTGTCGTCACTTGCCAACAGCCTGCCCAAGACCCTGCTCGCCGGCGTCGCCGGGGGGATCGTTGCCAGTCTGGCGATGGACCTGTTTCAAAAGGGTGTCGCCGCGGTGGTCGACATGGGCGGCAGCAACGACGATCCCGCGACGGTGAAGGCGGCGGACAGCGTCAGCGCGGCGGTGACGGGCGAGCCGGTGACGCAGAAGCGCCGCGAGAGCGCGGGGGTGCTGGTGCATTATGTGACCGGCGCGGCGCTCGGCGCGGGCTATGCGCTGGCGGCGCGGGTGTGGCCGGAAACGACGGCGGGGTTCGGCACGGCGTTCGGCGTCGGCGTCGCGACGCTGCTCGACGATGTGGCGGTGCCCGCGTTCGGCTGGGGACCATCAGCCACCGATACGTCGCCGGCGATCCATGCGTACGGGCTGGCGAGCCACGTCGTGTTCGGGGCGGCGCTGGAGGGAACGCGGCGGTTCGTCGAGGCGGTGGATTGAGGCGGGACTATCGCCTCTGACTCAGCGTCACCTTGGACGCCGGGGTCCCCTCTGCGGCGACTGAAAACGCAGGAGCCTCTGGCCAGCCCCCTGAGGCGCGGTGGACCCCGGACCGAGTCCGGGGTGACGTGGTGGATGGGGTAGGCGCCGCGCTTATGCCATCGCCGCGCGCAGCGTTGCCCTGACGCCCGGTGTGCGGGGTTCGTATTCCACGGCGGAATGCAGGCTTTGCGCCATGGCGCGGATCAGCTTGGTGCCGAGGCCGGTGCCCTTGGGCGTCGCCTCGGCGGGCATGCCGCAGCCGTCATCCTCCACCGCGAGCAGGAAGATGTCGTCGCCGTCGCGGCGCAACAGCACGCGAATCTCACCGCCGACGCCGTCCGGATAGGCATATTTGCACGCGTTGGTGACGAGTTCGGTGACGATCACGCCCAGCGACACCGCCTTGTCGGTCGGCAGGCGGATCGATTCGGCGACAAGGTGCAGCGTGTTTGCGCCGTCGTCACACGACAAAGTTTCGTTGAGTTCGTCGATCAGCGACTTCAGATAATCGTGCATGTCGACGCTTTCGACGTCGTTCGCCGAATACAGCCGGCGGTGGACCTGCGCGATCGCACCGATGCGGCGCTGCGTATCGTCCAGCGCGGCGCGCGCGGCGGGGTCGCTGAGCGCGCCTGCCTGCAACCGCACCATCGCTGAGACGAGCTGCAGCGAATTGGCGACGCGGTGGTTCACTTCGGACAGCAAGGTCTCGAGCCGCGCGTTGCTGGCGCGCAGATCCTCTTCGGCGCGCGCCTTTTCCCGCGTCAGGCGGCTACGCTCCAAGACCTGTTCGAAGCTGGCGGTAAGCAGATCGAAGAAGTCTTCGCCCACCGTCTTGACGACATAGTCCGCGGCGCCCGCCTTCAACGCGGCGATCGCGATCCGTCCCTCGTCCGATCCGGTGACGTAGACCACCGGTGGCGGCTCGGGCAGCGCCTTCAGCTGCTCGAGCGTTTCCAGCCCGTCCATTTCCGGCATGTAATGGTCGACCGCGACGAGATCGAACGGCTGGCCCGCCGCCAGCATCACGCCCTCCGCGCCGCTGTCGGCGACCGTCACGCTATAGCCGCGCCGTTCGAGCGTGCGCGCCGCGAGCCGGCGCAGACCGGCGTCGTCGTCGATATACAGGACGCTGGCGGGCGCGCTGGGCGGAACCTGGGTCAGGATCAGTGTTCCTCGACCTCGGGGACCTGGATCACCGACAGGAACAGGCCGAGCTGGCGGATCGCCTGCGCGAAGCTTTCGTAATTCACCGGCTTGGTGATGTAGACGTTGCAGCCCAGATCGTAGCAGCGCTGGATCTCGACCTTGTCGTCTGTGGTGGTCAGCACGACGACGGGGGTGCGCTTCAGGGGGCTGTCCTCTGCCTTGATGCGGGCGAGGATGTCGGTGCCGCTCATGTCGGGCAGGTTAAGGTCGAGCAGCACCAGCGCCGGGCCGTTCCTGGCGGGGCCGTCGGGCGCCTCGAACAGGAAGTGCAGCGCCTGGTTGCCGTCGGTGAAATGCTTTATGTCGTTGTTGATGCCGGCGCGGCGGATGTTCTTTTCGATCAGGCGCGCGTGGCCTTCGTCATCCTCGATCATGACGATGCCGACGGATTGATGGGCGTTCATGACGCAATGTCCTGGCTGGAAAAGGTGGCGGGAAGGTTGAGGCGGAAGGTCGACCCTTCGCCCAGCGCGCTATCGACGTCGATCGTGCCGCCGAGGCGATAGGCCAGCGCGCGGACATGCGCCAGCCCGATCCCCTCGCCGGGCTGGTCCTGTTGGCCCGATCGGCGGAACAGATCGAAGATGCGCTGGTGATCGCGGGCTTCGATGCCGCGGCCGTTGTCGGCGACCGACACGATCACGCGATCGCGGCGCTGCTCCGCCGATACGCTGATCGCGCCGGGGCGACCGGGCTGGAGGTATTTGCTCGCATTCTCGATCAGGTTCGACAGGATCTGTTCGATCGCGACGCGGTCGGTCACCACGCGCGGCATCGGGCGGATGACGGTGAGCGTGACGCCGCGATCGTCGAGGACGTGGCGGATCGACCCTTCGATCGTGTCGACCACGGCGGCGAGGTCGATCGCTTCGGGGGTGATGACGCGGCGACCTTCACGCGACAGCTTCAGGATGGCGTTGATCAGCCGGTCCATCTTCTGCGTCGAGGTGCGGATGAAGCCGATCGCTTCGGGCAGGTCCTCGCGCACCGCCAGCCGCGCATCCTCGGTAACGATATCGGGGCATTGCGCCTCCGCCTGCTCGACCAATGTGGTGAGCGGCGGAATGACCGCGGCGAGTTCGGCGGTGAAGCCCATCACGTTGACCAGCGGCGAACGCAGGTCGTGGCTGACGATATAGGCGAAGCGCTGGATTTCCTCGTTCGCGCGGCTGAGGTCGGCGGTGCGCTCGGTCACCGTCTCTTCGAGCCGCTCGTTGAACGAGCGCAGCGAATCGCGCGAGGCGGCAAGGTCGCGCGTGTAGCGCAGCACGGTGAGCAGCGAGGCGAGCACGACGAACGCGAGGATCACCGCGGCGGTGGCAAGGATGCCGTAGAACAGGCGGACGCTGGCGCGCTGTGCGGCGTTGCGGATCTCGAGCAGCCGGCGTTCCTCGCCGCTCATCCGTTCGAACAGCGCGCGGATCATCATCAGCCGCCGGATGCTGGTTTCCTGTTCGAATGCGGTCACCGCGTCCGCGCGGCGACCGGCATCGACCAGCGCGATCGTGCGACTGCGCTGGTCGAGCAGGGCAGCGACCTCGCGTTGCAACAGCGTGAAGCTCGTGACCTGGCGCGGATTGTCGTGGGTCAGCGATTCCAGCCGGGCGAGTGCGGGTGCCAGCGCCGCGCCCCATTCCCGGTAGGCGTCGCGATAGCGCACGTCGCTGGTCAGCAGATAGCCGCGACGCGAGGCTTCGCTCTGTTCGATCAGGCGCCGTGCGGTGCCGATCGCCAGTTCCACCTCATAGGTGTGGCCGACCGTTTCAGTGTGCTGTTCGCCACGCGCGGTGGCGAGGCCGGCGGCGATGCCCGCCACGATCAGCGCGGCGAAACCCATCACCATGAAGGCGATCAGCACGCGGCCGAAGCGGCCTTCCCTGACGACGAAACGGTTGCGGATGGTGGCGATCACGGGCGCTGCCTTACGCCAGCGTTACGAACCATTCCAGAGGGGTGAGATTATACTACAGCAAGAGGTCCTGCGCGCTGGCACGTCCCACGGCGCCGCCACCGCTGCGGCGATCCATTTCGGCATTGGCGGTGAAGCGGATGTCGGGATCGCGATCGGTCAGGAAGGCCATCAGGCTTTCATGGTCGAGCTCGCTCCATGCCTTGCCGCGATAGGGGCCGTAGCGGACACGCGGGATCAGGCCCGGGGTACGCGACCAGTCGAGGCATTGCGCGAGGCCCGCTTCGTTCAACTGATCGCGCAAATGGTGCGCGGTGACATAGGCGTCGGGGAAGGCGCGATGGACGGGCAGGCCACGCTGCTGGTCCAGCCCCTCGGGGCGGCGGTAATAGCGCAGCACCTGGTTGGAAAAACTGGGGCTGTCCGGCCACAGGCGCAGCGCGCACTTCCAGGTGCAGATCCATTCCTGGCCGTGGGTCAGGCTGGGCGTGCAGAATTGCTGTTCAAAGTCCGCCCGATGCGCGGCGAGCGCGACGCGGCGCGGGTAGGGATCGAGCACGCGGCGTGCGACGTCATGCCACCAGGGTGCGTCGGCGACATCCTCGTCGAGGATGTGGTGGATCGCCTGCGTGATCGGCGGGATGGCGCGGCCGGGATTGACGAGGATCGACCCTCCCTCGCCCTGCAATTCCCAGCGGCCATCGGCGCCGAGCGCAACGTCCTGCCAGCCGATTTCGCACACGCCATGCGCAGGCGGCGCGCTGCCGGTGGTTTCGAGGTCGATGACGCGGACGATCTGGGGCTGGGGACGCATTGCTGGGGTAGATGGGGGATGTGGACGGATTCCGCCAGCATTTGGTGAGGGGGGTGGTGAGCGGTGCTTGCTATGCAGAGGGCATTGCTGTCCGCCCCCTCCGTCACGCCTTCGGCGCGCCACCTCCCCCTGGCGGGGGAGGACTTTCGTCGTTGGCGTTGACGAGGGTGTGGGGTGTGTGGGGGGCGGGGTGTGGCGTGTGAGAGTACGAGACGGTTCGTCTCTCTACTCGTCACCCCGGACTTGGTCCGGGGTCCACCGGGCCGCAAGGGGATGGCAAGAGGCTCAAGCCACCCCCCTCGCCGCGGAGTGGACCCCGGACCAAGTCCGGGGTGACAGTGTGGGCGGCCGGTGGCAACCCACTCCGCTCCCGATCAGCGATAGTCGTCTTCGTCGATGTCCAGCTCGCGCACGCCGCGCTGCCGCCGGGCGCGGTCGACGAGTTTGCGGATGCCCTCGCGGCGTTCGCGGGCGGCGGGGATGTCGCGCAGGACGAACTGCATATTCTGCGTCGTGCGGTCCGACGAGGTGATGGTGATCGTGCCGATATCCGCGATCTGGTTGATGACCGAAAAGTCGACGCGCACGTCCTTGATCCGGTACAGCTCGATCTCGTCGATCGATTTCATGACGAGGCCGCGCTTCACGATCAGCCGCTGGTCGGTGATCTCATAGGCGGCGGCCATGTTCTGCAACCAGCGGACCGCGATGATGACGAGGCCCACGCCGATCGCGCAGCTGAGGATCGTCAGCCAGCCGGTGAAGCTGCCGAGCAGCCAGCGATTGGTGCTCGAGCGGAAGCTGTCGACGGCGCGTTCGGCACTGTAGGACCCAGACATGACACCGACCCTATCGGGCACGGCATGTCTGTCAATCGCGGGCGATGCCGCAGGCGGCAAGGTGCGCATCGACCTCGGCGAGCAAGGCGTCGAGCGCCGCCTGGGAGCGGGCTTCGGCGCGCAGTGTCAGCATGTCCTGCGTGTTCGAGGCGCGCAGCAGCCACCAGCCCGCGGGCGTCGTGACGCGGACGCCGTCGATCGCGACGACGGGCGTGCCGGTCGCCTCGACCCGCGCGCGCACCGCATCGATCACCCCGGCCTTGCGCGCCGGATCGATGGCGAAGCGCAGGTCGGGCGTGCTGACGAACGGCGGCATCGCGTCGTGCAAGGCGGTGAGCGACTGGCCAGAGCCATGCACTGCGCCGATCAGCTGCACCGCGGCGTACAGCGCGTCGTCGAAACCGTACCAGTCGTGGCCGAAGAAGATGTGGCCCGACAATTCGCCCGCGATCGGCGCGGCGTGGGCGAGCATCGCCTCCTTCATCGGGCTGTGGCCGGTCGCGCCCATCACCGCGGTGCCGCCCAGTTCCGCGATACGATCGAAGACGTAAGCCGAGGATTTGACGTCGGCCACCACGGTGGCGCCGGGACAGGCGGCCAGGACGGGCGCGATCAGCAGGGCGAGGAGCTGGTCGCCCCACAGCACGCGGCCCTTGCCGTCGACCGCGCCGATCCGGTCGCCGTCGCCGTCGAAGGCGATGCCGAAGTCGAGGCCCTTCTCCCGCACGAGCGCCTTGAGGTCGGCGAGATTGGCCTCTTCGGTCGGGTCGGGGTGATGGTTGGGGAAGCGGCCGTCGACGAGGGTGTGGAGCAAATGATGCTCGCCGGGCAGTTGCGCGACGAGCCGCTCCACCGCGGGGCCGGCGGCGCCGTTGCCGCAATCCCAGCCGATGCGGAACGCACCGCCGGCATAGCCCGCGAGTAGGCGCGCGACATAAGCGGGCAGGACGTCGTGGTGGGTGACGCTGCCGGTGCCCTCGCTCCACGCGCCGGTGGCGGCGAGGCGGGCGAGATCGACCACGTCGGCGCCGTAGAAGGAGCGGTGGCCGAGCACCATCTTGAAGCCGTTGTCGTCGCGCGGATTGTGGCTGCCCGTCACATGGATGCCGGCGTCGACGCCCAGCGTCGCCTCGGCGAAATACAGCATCGGCGTGGGGCCGAGGCCGATGCGGACGACGTCGACGCCGCCCGCGACGAGGCCGGCGACCAATGCGGTTTCGAGGTCGGGCGAGGACAGGCGCCCATCGCGTCCCACCGCCACGCTTGTGCCGCCCGCGGCGCGGACGCGGGTGGCGAAGCTGCGGCCGATCGCGGTCGCGTCGGCGGGGGCGAGGTTGCGCCCCACAGTGCCGCGAATGTCATATTCCCGCAGGATCGCGGGCGAGAGGACATGGCTCATGCGGGGCGGCGCAGGCCCTCGATCAGCAAATCACGCGCCGCGTTGATCTCACGCGTCGCCGATTCCGATCCGCCGCGATCGGGGTGGAATTCGGCGAGCAGGCGGCGATGCGCGGCGCGAATCTCCGCCTCGTCCGCCTCTGCCGCGACGCCCAGGATGCGGCGCGCGCGCTGCTGCGGGCTGACCGCGGTGCGCTTCGGCTTTCGGCCCAGATAGTGCCATGCGAGCCAGATCAGCCCGATGACGATCAGCCATTTCATGCGGCGATATCGGGGGTCGGCTCGGCGGCCTGGGATTCGAACGGCTGCGAGTCGGATGGCTGGGCCGGTTCGGGCAATTGCAGCGCCGCCATCATCTCGCGCAATTCCTGGCGCGAGGCGACATGGCCCAGGCCCATCGCGCCGAATTCCTTGGCATCGATCATGGTGAGGCCGGTCGGGAACAGCTCGCGATAGATCACGCGTTCGCCCAGGCCCGGAATGATGCGGAAGCCGACGCGCTTCGACAGCTGGGTCAGCGCATCCGATACGCGGCGCATGTTGCGCGCCTCGATATGCTGCAGGCGGTTGCGCAGCACGACCCAGTCGATCTGCGTCCCATCGGCGCGGGCACGCTGCTTGCGCGCGTCCCAGATCAGTTCCGAATAGAAGCTCGGCTTGGTGACGTTGAAGGTTTCGGGATCGACCTGGCCGATCAGGTCGAAGTCGACGAAGCTGTCGTTCATCGGCGTGACCAGCGTGTTGGACAGCGCCGCCGCGGTGCGCGCGAAATAATCGTCGCGACCGGGGGTGTCTACGATCAGGAAGTCCGCACCCTCGGACAGGCGGGTCCACTTTTCCTCGAACACGTCTTCGCTCGTGCCGTCGTGCGTGTCGTGGACGGGCATGGGCAGCGCGCTGCCCTTGCGCTGCATCGTGGCGGCGCGATTGTCGAGGTAGCGGCCGACGGTGCGCTGCCGGTGATCGAGGTCGAAACAGGCGACCTTCGCGCCCTTAGCGGCGAGCGCGATGGCGACGTGGACCGCCGTCGTCGACTTGCCGGTGCCGCCCTTTTCATTGGCGAAGACGATGACGTGGGGGGAGGGGACATGTGGCCCTGCGGGCACGGCTCGTTCCTTAATGCGTTCTTCCGGGTTGCCCGGTTGCTGCCCTCTTCATAGAAGCCGCGCGCTCATTGTTCGAGGGGGTAAACGGTGCAGACAGTTCGAGACCTGGCCGGCTTGCGCGACGCGGTCGCCGCATTCCGCGCCGAAGGGGCGACCATCGCGCTGGTGCCGACGATGGGTGCGCTGCACGCGGGCCATATGGCGCTGGTCGAGGCGGCGCGGCGCCCGGGCACGAAGGTGATCGCATCGATCTTCGTCAACCCCAAGCAATTCGGCCCGAACGAAGACCTCGCCCGCTATCCCCGGCGCGAGGCGGCGGACGCGCGCCTGCTCGCCGACCATGGCTGCGACCTGCTGTGGGCGCCGCCGGTCGAGGTGATGTACCCCGAAGGCTTTGCGACGAACGTCAGCGTTTCCGGCGTCAGCGACGGGCTGGATGGCGCGGCGCGGCCGGGGCATTTCGATGGCGTCGCGACCGTCGTCACCAAGCTGTTCAACCAGACGCGCGCCGACGTCGCCTATTTCGGCGAGAAGGATTTCCAGCAGCTCGCCGTGATCCGCCGCTTCGTCGCGGACCTCGACATGGCCATCGAAATCATCGGCGTGCCGACGCAGCGCGACGATGACGGCCTCGCGCTGTCGTCGCGCAACATCTACCTCGACGAGGAACAGCGCGCGAAGGCCATCGCACTGCCGCGCGCGCTGGGCGTCGCGGCGCGCAGCATCGCACGCGGCGACGATCCCGAAGGCGCGCTGGCGGAGGCGCGCGGCGCGCTGGTCGCGGCGGGGTTCGAGGTGGATTACGTCGCGCTGGCCGATGCCGAAACGCTGGCCGAATCGCCAGCGGCAGACCGGCCTCGGCGGCTGCTCGCGGCGGCGCGGATGGGCACGACGCGGCTGATCGACAATGTCGCGGTCGAGGCAACGCCCTGACGGACATGGTGTTTTTCGCGTTAACCATTTCGTAGCGGTCGGCGCGCCATGGTGGCCTTATGAAAAATAGGGGCGATCCATGGCTAACAGTCTCAAGAGTGCGCAGTTTCTTTTAGAAAGCCGCATCGCCGACGCGATGCGCGGCCGGCCCGAGGCGTTGTTCGACCTCGGCGTGTGCTATCAGACCGGGACCGCGGGGGCGGGGATCGATCTGATCGAGGCGCACAAATGGTTCAATCTCGCCGCCGTGGCGGGCCTTGAGGACGCGGTGGATGCCCGCGCCGACGTGGCCGAGGACATGACCGCGCGCGAGATCGCCGAAGCGCAGCGCCAGGCGCGCGCCTGGCTGATGATGACGCAGCGCCGGGCGGCGTAGGCGGTTCGCTACGACCTGGTGTTCGTCATCCCGGCGCAGGCCGGGATCCATGGACACGCCGCCGCCGATGGTTTGCGAACCACAGCCGTCCCGCCACCATGGATCCCGGCGTGCGCCGGGATGACGAGGGAGGGGCGGTGCCCATCCCACTGCCGTCATTCCCGCCTTCGCGGGAATGAAGAACCTCTGACCTTTCGGCAAGAAGCGCGACGGTAGCGCATCTGGATTCCCGCCTTCGCGGGAATGACGGGGTGGGGTGAGGTCCCTCTTTCCTCGTGGGACGCTAGGCGGCGGTATCTTTTGCCGGGGGCGCAATCACCCGAGCCGCGTTTGCCGCCTCGGATGGTTTTCGCGCCGCATACGGGCGGTCACCATTTGCGCCTAGATGACGAGGGGGTTCACCAAAGCACCGTCATTCTCGCGCAGGCGGGAATCCAGAACCTCTGACCTTTCGGCAAGAAGCGCGACGGTAGCGCGTCTGGATTCCCGCCTTCGCGGGAATGACGAACGTGGGGATCAGTCCGCCTTCTTCTTAGCCGGCGCCTTTTTGGCGGCCGGCTTCTTGGCAGCCGCATCCTTCGCCGACGGCTTCTTCGCCGCGGCCTTTTTGGCCGGCGCCTTCTTCTTTTTCGCCGGGGCCGCCGCCGCGCGGGCATCGATCAGCGAGGCCGCTTCCTCCAGCGTCAGCGCCTCGGGCGTGATCGACTTGGGCAGCGTCGCGTTCGTCTCGCCGTCGGTAACATAGGGGCCGTAGCGCCCTTCCATCAGCTTGATCTCCGCCTCGGTGCGCGGGTGCTTGCCGAGCTCCTTGAGCGGCGCGCGTGCGGCCCCGCGGGCGGGACGGCCACCGCCGGCCGCTGCCTCGGCGAGCTTGACCACCGCGGCGTTCATCCCTGTTTCGAACACGTCGGCGGTCGATTGCAGCCGCGCGTATTTGCCGCTGTGCGCCAGATAGGGGCCATAGCGACCGATCGAGGCGGTGATCGGCTCGCCCGTTTCCGGGTGATTGCCGATCGTGCGCGGCAGGCTCAAGAGCTTCAGCGCCCATTCCAGGTCGAGCTCGCCAGGCAGGTCCTTGGGGATCGAGGCGCGCTTGGCGTCCTTGCCCTCGCCGAGCTGAATGTACGGCCCGAACCGCCCCGACTTGCGCTCGACCTCCAGCCCGGTGACCGGGTCCTTGCCCAGGCCCTCAGGGCCGCTGTCCTCACCAGCCTCGGCACCGGCCTGCGCGAAGCGGCGGGTGTATTTGCACTCGGGATAATTGGAGCAGGCGATGAACGCGCCGAACCGGCCGCCGCGCAGCGCGAGCTTGCCCGCCTCGCATTTTGGGCAGAGCCTGGGATCGCTGCCGTCCGCCTTGTCGGGGAACAGATAGGGCGCGAGGAACTGGTCGAGCTCCGCGGTGATCGCCGACGGCTGCTGCTCCATCACCTCGCTGGTGCGCGGCTTGAAGTCGCGCCAGAAGGCTTCCAGCACGGCCTGCCATTGCGCACGGCCGCCGGACACGTCGTCCAGCTCCTCCTCCAGCTCGGCGGTGTAATCGAAGCCGACGTACTTCTCGAAGAAGCGTTCGAGGAACGCCGTGACGAGCCGTCCCGATTCCTCAGCGAAGAAGCGGTTCTTCTCGACGCGGACGTAATTGCGGTCCTTCAGCGTCTTGATGATCGAAGCATAGGTTGACGGGCGACCGATGCCGAGCTCTTCCATCCGCTTCACCAGCGAGGCTTCGGAGAAGCGCGGCGGCGGCTGGGTGAAATGCTGTTCGGCGGCGACGTCCTTCTTGGCCGGCGCATCGCCCTCGCGCAGGCGTGGCAGCCGGCGCGCTTCCTCGTCCTGGCTGTCGTCCTGGCCTTCTTCGTACAGCGCGAGGAAGCCGGGGAAGAGCACGACTTGGCCGGTCGCGCGCAGCACGTTGCGCCCCGTGCCGTCCGCCATCTCGACCGTGGTGCGCTCCATGCGCGCCGACGCCATCTGGCTGGCGAGCGCGCGCTTCCAGATCAGGTCGTACAGGCGCGCGTGATCGCCGCCGCCGACGCGGTCCTTGCTGAAGTCGGTCGGGCGGATCGCCTCGTGCGCTTCCTGCGCGTTCTTCGCCTTGGTCTGGTACTGGCGCGGCGAATCGGGGACGTAGCCACCGTCGTAACGCTCGGCGATCGCCTTGCGCGCGGCCGAAATCGCGCTGCCGTCCATCTGCACGCCGTCGGTGCGCATGTAGGTGATCGCGCCATCCTCATACAGGCCCTGCGCGATGCGCATCGTATGGTCGGCCGAGAAGCCGAGCTTGCGCGCCGCCTCCTGCTGCAACGTCGAGGTGGTGAAGGGCGGCGGCGGGTTGCGCGTCGCCGGCTTGGTCTCGACCGACTGGACCGAGAAGCGCCCCGCCTCGACCGCGGCCTTGGCCTTCTGCGCGTCGCCCTCATTGCCGATCGACAGGCGGTCGAGTTTTTTGCCGTCCCACTGGACGAGGCGCGCGGTGAAGGGCGTGCCGTCCTGCTCCATGCTCGCGGTGACCGACCAATATTCCTGCGCGCGGAACGCCTCGATCTCGCGCTCGCGGTCGACGATCAGGCGCAGCGCGACCGACTGCACGCGGCCGGCCGACTTGGCGCCGGGCAGCTTGCGCCACAGCACCGGCGACAGCGTGAAGCCGACGAGATAGTCGAGCGCGCGGCGGGCGCGGTATGCGTCGATCAAATCGGTATCGAGCTCGCGCGGGTTCGCCATTGCGGTGGTCACCGCCGCCTTGGTGATCGCGTTGAACGTGACGCGCTGGACGTCCTTGGGCAGCGCCTTGCGGCCCTTCAGCACCTCCTGCACGTGCCAGCTGATCGCCTCGCCCTCGCGATCGGGGTCGGTCGCCAGGATCAGGCGATCGGCGGTCTTCGACAGATCGGCGATGGCTTTGAGCTGCTTCGTTTTGTCCGCGTAATTTTCCCACTCCATCGCGAAGCCCTCGTCGGGATTCACCGACCCGTCCTTCGCCGGCAGGTCGCGGACGTGGCCGTAGGAGGCGAGCACCCGGTAATCCGAGCCGAGGTATTTTTCGATGGTCTTCGCTTTGGCGGGCGATTCGACGATGACGAGCTGCATGGCGGCGATTACGGTCCTTACGTGTACGCGCGAGGGTGGAAAGCCGCCGGGGCGACTGTCAACAGGGGGATGACACCGATGTGGGGATCGACGGGCGTCGAGGACAAGGCGTGGGCGATACTGGTATGAGCAGCGCAGGCGTCGACCATCGCCGCGCGCACCGGGCGCGCGTGCAGCTCGAACGGATGACCTTCTTTTCGGACGCGATCTTCGCGATCGCGATGACGCTGCTGGTGGTCGAGGTGAAGCTGCCAGCACTGCATCATGCGACGGGGCCGGAACTGGGGCAGGCGCTATGGGCGCTGCTGCCCAATTATGTCGGCTTCCTCGTCAGCTTTCTGGTGCTCGGCCGCTTCTGGATCATCCATCACGACGTGATGGGGTTGCTCCGCGCCGCCAGCCCTCGACTGGTGATGGCGAACCTGCTGCTGCTGCTCGGCGTCGCCTTCATGCCGTTCCCGACCGCGATCATCAGCGAATATGTGAACTTGCGCGTCGGCATCGGCTTTTACACCGGCTGGCTGATCCTGCTGGGGCTGCTCAACCGCCACCTGATCCGCGTGATCGCGCGCTCGCCGGAGCTGCTCGACGACGACATCGGGGCGCATGAGATCACGCCGCTGATGCACCGCAGCTGGATCCCCGTGATGATCGGCCTCTGCGCCTTCGCCGCCGGCATGGTGACCTGGGTCGCGGCGCTGGTGGTGCTGGTGGTGGTAAGCCCGGTCATCAGCATCGTCGTCGGCCGCTGGGCGGCACGGGCGGTCGGCTGAACCGAAGCGGTCGGCCATTCTCTCAACGGGCGAGCAGGCGCCGTTCGAGCAACGTCGCCATGTCGCGTCGCCCGTCCGCGATCACGACGACGAAGACGGTCGTCTCGATCGTCCGATAGATGATCCGATAGGGTGCGCTGACGATCTGGCGATAGTCGCGCATGCCGATCGTCTGCAGTTCGGGCGGCACGGCGCCGCGATCCGGGAAGTGGCGCAGCGCGTCGATCCGCCCGACCAATGTGTTGAGTAACGCGTCCGCCGCGGCCTGTCCGCCATGCGCCAGCCGATAGCCGTGGATGTGCCGTAGATCCAGTTCCGCACCGCGCGTCAGGCGGACGGCAAAGGGCGCCGTCATTGCGATCAGCCGGTGCGGATCGCGGCGGCGACGTCCTCCAGCGCGCGGGTGTCGCCATGTTCGATGTCGATCGTTCCGAGCGCGAGCAGCTTGAGCAACGCCAACGTTTCTCGCGTTTCGTCATAGGACGCGACGTCTTGAAGGACCGCCTTCACCTCGCCGTTCTGCGTGATCGCAAGAGGTTCGCGGGTTGCGGTAAGTTCAGTTAGCACGTCGGCCGCGTGTGCCTTAACGTAGCTGATCGGTTTGACCCGTTCCGCAAAGCCCATCATTGCCTCCAAACCAAATACGGACCGAATATGGTTCGCCTCGGTCTAGAAGGCAAGGCTGACCCTTCCGCCGGCATGGCGTTCCAGCCGGCCGGCGAGTTCCATTTCGAGCAACACGGTCTGGAGGATCGCGGGGGCGATGCCGCTTTGGCGGATCAGTTCGTCGACGGTGACCGGCACCGGGCCTAACAACGCGGTTACGCGGCGGCGATCGGTGTCGTCGGCGTCCGCGGGGGGCGGGCCGCCATAGCTGGCGGTGGGGGCGCGGACGCTGCGCGGGTCGATCGGGCGCAATTGTTCGAGGACGTCGGCGGCCGTCTGGATCAACGTGGCGCCGTCGCGGATCAGCAGGTTGCAGCCTTGCGCGCGCGGATCGAGCGGGCTGCCGGGGACGGCCATGACCTCGCGTCCCGCCTCGCCCGCCAGCCGCGCGGTGATGAGCGAGCCAGAGCGGGGCGCGGCCTCCACCACCACCGTGCCGAGCGACAGGCCGGCGATGATGCGGTTGCGCGAGGGAAAGTTGCGCGCGAGCGGCTGCGTTCCCGGCGGCTGTTCGGCGACCAGCAGCGCGCGGGCCGCGACCTCTTCCTGTAAGTCCCGGTTTTCGGGCGGGAAGGTGACGTCGATACCGCTGGCGATGACGCCGATCGTGTTCGGCAGCGCGCCGACGTGCGCGGCGGTGTCGATGCCGCGCGCCAAGCCGGAGACGACCGTCGCTCCTTCGGCGGCAAGATCGTGCGCGAGGCTGCGGGCAAAGCGGCAGGCGGCGGCCGAGGCGTTGCGCGCGCCGACGATCGCGACGCACAGGCGGCTGGCCAGAGTCAGGTCGCCGCGGACGATCAGCGCGGGCGGTGCAGTGTCGATCTCGGCGAGCAGCGGCGGATAGTCAGGATCGTCGAGGAAGACGTAGCGCGCGCCGAGTCTGGCCGTCGTCGTCAGTTCGCGCTCGACCAGTCCCGCGTCGGCGACACGCGGCGCGTTGCCGCCGCCGCGCCGGGCGAGCGTCGGCAGCATGTCGAGCGCGGCTTCGGGCGTGCCGAACCGGGCGATCAACTGGCGATAGGTGACGGGGCCGACCCCCGCGGTCCGGATCAGGCGAAGGCGCGCGAGATCGCGCTCGGCCACGCTCAGTCGTCCTGCGAGCCGTCCGCCGCGGCGCGCTTGCCGCCGCCGATGCGCGGTTCGGTGCCGTTGGCGATCCGCTCGATATTCTCGCGATGCTTCCAGAGCACGATTGCGGCGAGCGCGAGCAGCAGCATGACGAGATCGAACCGGCCGAAGATCGCGCCGCTGACCGGCGCGCTGACCGCCGCGGCCATGCCCGCGACCGACGAGATGCGGACCGTAGCGAGCAGCCCCAGCCAGACGACGGCATAGACCAGCCCCATCGGCCAGTGCAGCGCCAGCACGATCCCCATCAGCGTCGCGACGCCCTTGCCACCACGGAAGCGGAGCCAGATCGGATAGCAATGGCCGACGAAGGCGGCGGCCGCGGCGACCATCTGTTCGCCCGGGAACAGCCAGCTGACGATCCACACGGCGGCGGCGCCCTTCAGCAGGTCGAGCAGCAGCGTCGCCGCGGCGAGGCCCTTGCGTCCGGTCCGCAGCACGTTGGTCGCGCCGATATTGCCCGATCCGATCGTGCGCAGGTCGCCCGCGCCGCCGAGCCGCGTCAGGATCACCCCGAACGGAATCGAGCCCAGCAGATAGCCGAGCACCAGCGCCGCGGTCGGTGCCATCCAGAGGATTTCTGTCTGCAAGTGTGCCCCTTCGTGACTGGCCCCATCATAGCGGCATCGGACCGGCTTGGCCAAGGGGGGCGGACTTGCGGCGAGCGGTGCGGCGGCTATGCACGCGGGCGATGGATATGCGTCCGATCCTGTTCTTCGATTCCGGTGTCGGCGGCCTGTCGGTGGTCGCACCGACGCAGACGCTGCTGCCGTTCTCACCGATCGTCTATGCGGCCGATTCGGCGGGGTTTCCCTATGGTACGAAAAGCGAGGCCGAGATTGCGGCGCGGGTGCCGGCGCTGCTCGGGCGGCTGGTCGAACGCTATCGCCCGCGGCTGGTGGTGATCGCGTGCAACACGGCCTCGACGATCGCGCTGCCGGTGGTGCGCGCTGCGCTCGACGTGCCGGTGGTGGGGACGGTCCCGGCGATCAAGCCGGCGGCCGCCATGAGCGTCACGCGGGTGATCGGCGTGCTGGGGACGCAGGCGACGGTGCGGCAGGCCTATGTCGATGACCTCGCGGCGCGATTTGCGGGCGACTGCACGGTGCTGCGCCATGGATCAGCAGCGCTGGTCGAATTGGCTGAAGAGACGCTGGCCGGGAAGGCGCCCGCCACGGAGCGGTTCGCGGCGGCGCTCGCCGGGCTGATCGAGCAGCCGGGGGGCCAGCGGATCGACGTGATCGTCAACGCCTGCACGCACTTCCCGCTGGTCGAGGCGGAGCTGGCGGCGGTGGCGCCCGCGGGGGTGCGCTTCATCGATGGCGGGCCGGGAATCGCGCGGCGGATCGCGGCGCTGACCGACGGGCAGGACTGGCCTGCCGAGGCGCCGACGCATCGCGCGGTGTTCACGCGGCTGGGCGCGGCGGAGCGGGCGCTGGAGCCGGCGTTGGCGCGGTACGGGATTGGGGTGGTGGAGGCGCTCTAGCCTCACCCCACCGTCACCCCGGACTTGTTCCGGGGTCCACCGGGCCGCGGGGGGATGCTTTGAGCCTCCAGCCGCCTCCCTGGCTGCGGAGTAGACCCCGGAACAAGTCCGGGGTGACGGGGGATTTTTGGGCGGGGCCGCCGCCCACCCCTGGGACAAAATGCCCAACCCTTCGATCACCCTGACCTGTTTTATCCGCTGGCAACACCGCCGCGCGCGCGATACACGAGCATCCCATGAACAGCGACGGCACGGACACGCGCGTGGACTATTCGCGCGTTTTCACCCAGGCGATCGACCGCCTTCATGCCGAGGGACGCTATCGCGTCTTCATCGACATCCTCCGCAACAAGGGGATGTTCCCCAATGCGCGCTGTTTCGCGGGGCATAATGGCCCCAAGCCGATCACGGTCTGGTGTTCGAACGACTATCTGGCGATGGGCCAGCATCCCGACGTGATCGCCGCGATGGAAGAGGCGCTGCACGACGTCGGCGCCGGATCGGGCGGCACACGCAACATCGGCGGCAACACGCACTATCACGTCGATCTGGAGCATGAACTCGCCGACCTGCACGGCAAGGAAGGCGCATTGCTGTTCACCAGCGGCTATGTGTCGAACGAGGCGACGCTGTCGACGCTCGCCAAGATACTGCCCGGCTGCGTGATCTTTTCGGACGAGCTGAACCACGCCTCGATGATCGCCGGCATCCGCAACGCCGGGTGCGAGAAGCGCATCTTCCGTCACAACGACCTCGCGCACCTCGAGGAGCTGCTGGCGGCCGAAGACTCGGCGGTGCCCAAGCTGATCGCGTTCGAGAGCGTCTATTCGATGGAAGCCGACATCGCGCCGATCGCCGCGATCTGCGACCTCGCCGACAAATATAACGCGCTGACCTATCTCGACGAAGTGCATGCGGTCGGCATGTACGGCGCGCGCGGCGGCGGCATTTCCGAGGCTGAAGGCGTCGCGCACCGGCTGACGATCATCGAGGGCACGCTGGGCAAGGCGTTCGGCGTGATGGGCGGCTATATCGCCGCGGACCAGACGATCATCGACGTGATCCGCTCTTATGCGCCGGGCTTCATCTTCACCACCAGCCTGTCGCCGGTGCTGGTCGCGGGCGTGCTGGCGAGCGTGCGGCACCTGAAAGCCTCCAGCGTCGAGCGCGAAGGCCAGCAGGCGTCGGCGGCGCTGCTGAAGACGATGCTGAGCGAGGCCGGTTTGCCGGTGATGCTGGGCGACACGCATATCGTGCCGGTGCTGGTCGGCGACCCGGTGAAGGCCAAGCGGATCAGCGACATCCTGCTCGCTGAATATGGCGTCTACGTCCAACCGATCAATTATCCGACCGTCCCGCGCGGGACCGAGCGCCTGCGCTTCACGCCGGGCCCGAGCCATACGCCCGAGATGATGCGCGAACTCACGCAAGCGCTGGTCGAGATCTGGGGCCGGCTGGAACTGCGCAAGGCGGCCTGACCGCCGCCTGAATATCGCTCCCAGTGGCGTCGCGCCCGGTGAAGCCCGTGCTTCGACAGGCTCAGCACGAACGGTGGTTGCGTGGGTATTCGTCGAGGCGCCTCCTCCTGGGGCGGGCAGGCAGCGAGCGGGCCATGCCAGCCACTGCCGCCGCACAACCGTTCGCCCTGAGCCTGTCGAAGGGCGCTAACCCCGAGCGACGTCGCGCTTGGTGGCGCTGTGTGCTTCGACACGCTCAGTACCAACGGTGGTCGTGGAGGGAGCGATCGTAAGGCGCTGTTCTGTGGTGTCAGGCCGCCAATACCCCGCACAGGGCGCCGATGATGATCGAGAGGCTGCCCAGGCCCAGCGACAACGGCACGCGCAACGCCATCCAGCCGCCGGGCGTGATCCCCTGTGCGGTGAGCCGGCGGTCGACCAGCAGCGTCAGCAGCACCGCCACGCCCAACAGCACCAACGCCAGCGCCAGCGAGATGACGCCGCCGACCGACAGCAGGATCAGGCCGGCCGCGACGATCGAAGGTGCGACCGCCAGACAGGCGATCTCGCCCTGCCGCACGCCGGCGCACATCGCGAAACCCCACCAGATGCCGCCGAGGAAGCTGAGGATCAGCGCGGCATAGCCGAAGGCGAACATGCCACCCGTTTGCGTCGTCTGGTCGAAGGCGCAGGTGGCGGCGGCGGCGATCTGCGGCAGCAGGCCGGCATAGCCGAGGATCATCGCCGATTCGCCGACCGTGCCGGTCAGGCCCTGGCCGCTGGCATCGCTGCCGATCGGCTCGGCGCTGGCGGAGTGGCGCTCAGGCATCGGATCGCCAGCGGGATCGCAGGCGGGCGCAGCGGCTGCTCGGGGTGCGATCTTGATGCATGTTGTCCAAGCGCGTGACCGGCGCGGGCGTTCCCACGCGCCATCGTGTCCCGATGCCTTTCCCCGCATCGGCTGTGGCATTTGCGTGACGGTGGCGCTAAGGCGCCGCGCATCGCTTCCTCATCACAGCCGGGACGCCGCTTCGCCTTGCGCATCGCCTTCGCCTCCGATCACGCCGCCGTCGCGCTGAAGGCGCTGCTGGTCGCGCACGCCGCCACGCTGGGTCACGAGGTGGTCGACCTGGGTCCGGAAACCGACGCGCGCGTCGATTATCCCGATTACGGCTACAAGCTGGCCGATGCGGTCGCGCGCGGCGAAGCGGCGTTCGGCGTGGCGCTGTGCGGATCGGGAATCGGCATCTCGATCGCGGTCAATCGCAATCCGGCGTGCCGCTGCGCGCTGGTCACCGAACCGCTCGCGGCGTCGCTCGCGCGCAACCATAACGACGCCAACGTCATCGCGATGGGCGCCCGGCTGATCGGGCCGGACCTTGCGAAGGCGTGCCTCGAAGCCTTTCTCGCCGCTCCGTTCGAGGGCGGCCGTCACCAGGCCCGTGTCGACAAACTGTCGCAGAAGGATTGATCCCATGAGCACCCAGCCGAACGATCTCAGTGACATCCGCTCCAGCGGCTTCTTCACGCAAGGGTTGGCGGATGCCGATCCCGCCGTGTTCGGCGGCGTGGCCCACGAACTCACCCGCGAACAGACGCAGATCGAGCTGATCGCGTCGGAAAACATCGTGTCGAAGGCGGTGCTCGAGGCGCAGGGCTCGGTCTTCACCAACAAATATGCCGAAGGCTATCCGGGCAAGCGCTATTACCAGGGCTGCGCGCCGTCGGACGAGGTCGAGAGCCTCGCGATCGAGCGTGCCAAGCAGATCTTCGGCTGCGGCTTCGTCAACGTGCAGCCGCATTCGGGCGCACAGGCGAACGGCGCGGTGATGCTGGCGCTGGTCAAGCCGGGCGAGACGATCCTGGGCATGAGCCTGGATGCCGGCGGCCACCTGACCCACGGCGCCAAGGCGGCGATGAGCGGCAAGTGGTTCAACGCGGTGCAATATGGCGTCGATCCCGACACGCATCTGATCGACTATGACGCGGTCGAAGCCCTCGCGGTCGAGCATCAGCCGAAACTCATCATCGCGGGCGGCTCGGCCTATCCGCGCGTCATCGACTTCGCCCGCTTCCGCGCCATCGCGGACAAGGTCGGCGCGTATTTCATGGTCGACATGGCACACTTCGCCGGCATCGTGGCCGCCGGCCTGCACCCGACGCCGTTCGGCCATGCGCATGTCGTCACCACCACGACGCACAAGACGCTGCGCGGCCCCCGCGGCGGCATGATCATGACCGACGACGAGACGATCGCGAAAAAGATCAATTCGGCGGTCTTCCCCGGCCTGCAGGGCGGCCCGCTGATGCACGTCATCGCCGCCAAGGCGGTCGCGTTCGGCGAGGCGCTGCGCCCCGAATACAAGAGCTACATCGCCGCGGTGGTCGAGAACGCCAAGGTGCTGGCCGCCACGCTGAAGGAGCGCGGCGCCGACGTGATCGCGGGCGGCACCGATACGCACCTCGCGCTCATTGACCTGCGCCCGCTCGGCATCACCGGCAAGGACGCGGACGAGGCGCTGGAGCGCGCGGGCATCACCTGCAACAAGAACGGCATCCCCAACGATCCGCTGCCGCCGATGAAGACCAGCGGCATCCGCGTCGGCTCGCCCGCCGGCACCACGCGCGGCTTCGGCCCGGCGGAGTTCCGCGAGATCGGCAACATGGTCGCCGACGTTCTCGACGGTCTTGCAAAGAAGGGCGAACACGGGGACCCCGACGTCGAGGCGAACGTTCGGGACCGTGTGCGCAACCTCTGCGCGCGCTTCCCCATCTACGAAGGATAACAGATGTCGAAGATCGACGAGGTGCAGAGCACCGTGAAGAACACGCCCGGCCTGGGCAAGAAGATGGCCAAATACGGTGCGATCGGCGCCGTCGTGGCGATCCCCGTGCCGTTCGTCGGCCCGGTGCTGGGTGCGCTGGTCGGCGCGGGCGTCGCCTACGCCCGCCGCAACAAGATCTGAGGACGCGTTCGACCATTTATGCGTTGCCCGTTCTGCGGCCATGAAGACAGCCAGGTAAAGGACAGCCGCCCTACCGAAGACGGGGCGGCGATCCGGCGCCGGCGCCAGTGCGAAGGATGCGCCGCACGTTTCACGACGTTCGAGCGCATCCAGCTGCGCGACTTGTGGGTCGTGAAGAGCGCGGGCGACGGCGGGTCGCGCCGCGAGCCGTTCGAGCGCGAGAAGCTGCAACGCTCGATCGCGATCGCGACACGCAAGCGGCCGATCGAACCGGTGCGCATCGAAAAGCTGATCAGCGGCATCCAGCGCCAGCTGGAAACGCTGGGCGAGAGCGAAGTGTCGTCGAAGCGGATCGGCGAATTGGTGATGGAGGGGCTGAAGGGCCTCGATTCGGTCGCCTATATCCGCTTCGCCAGCGTCTATCGCGACTTCAGCGAAGCGCGCGATTTCGAGGAGTTCGCCGGGTCGGTCGAACAGGCAGGACGCGGCGCATGAGCGACACCAATCTCCCCGCGATCGTCCTGGTCCGCCCGCAGCTCGGCGAGAACATCGGCAAGGCCGCGCGCGCGATGCTCAATTTCGGGCTGACCGATATGCGCCTCGTCGCCCCGCGCGACGGCTGGCCCAACCCCAAGGCGGGTCCGGCGGCGAGCGGCGCCGACCTCGTGCTGGAACGCGCGCGCGTCTACGACACGGTCCAGGACGCGATCGCGGATTGCGCCCACGTCTATGCGACGACGGTGAGGAAGCGCGGCATCACCAAGCCGGTGGTGACGCCCGAAGTCGCCGCGAAGGCGATCCACGGCGCGGGTGAACGCTCCGCCATCCTGTTCGGGCCGGAACGGTCGGGGCTGGAAACCGACGACGTCGCGCTCGCCCGCACGATCATCACCGTGCCGATCAACCCCGAATTCGGCAGCCTCAACCTCGCGCAGGCGGTCATCCTGGTCGCCTACGAATGGTCGAAGGGCGTGAGCCTCGCGCAGCCGTCGCTGACCGAAATCGACGCCCCGGCACCGCAGACCGAGTTGGACGGCATGATCGCGCAGCTCGACGACATGCTGGAACGGGCGAACTTCTTCTTCCCGCCCGACCGCGTCCCCGCGACGCGGCGGACGCTCAGGACATTGCTCACCAAGCCCGGCTGGTCTTCGCAGGAAGTGCGCACGCTGCGCGGCGTGCTGTCGGCGCTGGATGGCGCCAAGGAACGGCGCAGCGAGCGGTAGGGCGGCGGCGTCGGCCATCCCCGCGAAGGCGGGGGTCCAGACACGCTATCGTCGCAGATGGAGCCGGAAGGTCGGCCCGTTTGCATTGCCGCCAACGCGGAAACGACGACCGATGTCGGGATGGGCGTCCCCCAACTCTACCCCGTCACCCCGGACTCGTTCCGGGGTCCACTCTGCGGCGGGGGGGAGTCCAGAGGCTCGAGCGTTCCCCAGCGGCCCAGTGGACCCCGGACCAAGTCCGGGGTGACGAAGAGTGTGGGGCGCCATCCTTCCTCCCGCTGCGCCGCGCGTGTTGGATCGAAAGCCGCGCTCTTCCGCGCTGTCCTACACGCCACCCCATAGTCTAGGGTCCGCAACACGCCATATGCCGATGTACGGCCAAGGCGCTCTCTTTATCAGTGGTGCGAAAACCGAAACGATGGGCCCAGAACGTTTCCGTTCAGGTGTCCACGTTGTCCATGTTCGCCGCGCGCGCGTCGAACTGCGTCAGCTCATAGGCGATCGAGGCTTCGACCAGCTGCTCCCACAGATCCGCGATCACGTCGCCCGGCAGCCCCGCCGCCTCCGCCGCCGCACGGGCATTAGCGATCACCTGGGCCTTGCGGCCTTCGTCGCGCACCGCACCGCGCGCCGGCTTGATGCGGGCGGCGGCATCCATATAGGCGAAGCGGCGGGCGAGCAGCGCGACCAGCTCGCGATCGACCTGGTCGACGCCCGCGCGGACCTCGGTCATGGTGGTGCAATCGGGGCCGGGCAGGGTCGTCGTCATGCGCGCTTCTGTAGCGGGGCTGCGGGACTTGTCGAGCATCGGCGCTTTCCTAGGGGACGGAATTGCGTCATGACTTCTGCCTCTTTTGCCCCGGAGGCTTTGCCCATGTCCCTGATCGCCCTCGCCTTGATCGCCACGGTGGCGCAAACGCCAGACCCGGCGCCGACGCCCGCGGCGGACAAGCCGATCTGCCGCCGCGAGCTGCCGATCGGGTCGTACCTGCCCGTGCGCACCTGCCACACCAAGGCGCAATGGGCGCAGATCGACGAGGCGAACGGTCGTGCCGCCAGCGACGCACGTCGCGCCAACGATGCGCGCAGCGGCACGATCCCCAATCGCTGATCCCGACCGCTCTCCGACGCCCCCGCGATTGACACGCTCGCCCCCCTCGGCTAGGCGCGCGCCTTCGCAACAGCCCCCGCACCCCGGTGAAGCGGTGGGCCTGCCTTCCTTCGGGATCAGCAGCGCGAAACCGGGATCAGCCCCGATCGTGATTCGTCGCGGTCGGGATCACGTCGTTACAGTTGCCAAGGAAGTATTATGTCGAAGCGCCATAGCGCCAAGCACAAGCTCGACCGTCGTCTCGGCGAGAATATCTGGGGCCGTCCGAAGTCGCCGGTCAACAAGCGCGAATACGGCCCGGGCCAGCACGGCCAGCGCCGCAAGGGCAAGGTGTCGGACTACGGCATCCAGCTGCGCGCCAAGCAGAAGCTCAAGGGCTATTACGGCGACGTCACGGAAAAGCAGTTCCGTGCGTGCTACCACGAAGCCGCCCGCATGAAGGGCGACACCAGCCAGAACCTGATCGGCCTGCTCGAGCAGCGTCTCGACATGATCGTCTATCGCGCCAAATATGCGCCGACGATCTTCGCGGCGCGCCAGTTGGTCAGCCACGGTCACGTCCGCGTCAACGGCGTGAAGTGCAACGTCGCGTCGCGTCGCTGCTTCGTCGGCGACGAGATCACGCTGGGCACTAAGGCCAAGGAAATGGCGCTAGTGCTCGAGGCGCAGAACCTCGCCGAGCGTGAAATCCCCGATTACGTCGCGCCGGACGGCAACGCCAAGGTGACCTTCGTCCGCGTGCCGACGCTGGACGAGGTGCCCTATCCGGTGAAGATGGAGCCGAACCTGGTCGTCGAGTTCTACTCGCGTTAATCGCGACGAACATCGAGAGATTCGGAAAGGGCGGTCCCGCGGGGCCGCCCTTTTTCGTTTGGGACAGGCTTCCCAATTCCTCCCCCGCCAGGGGGAGGGGGACCGTTCGGCGTCAGCCGAATGGTGGAGGGGGAGGTAAACGATGCCCTCCATTTTTCGAAGTCGTCGCTTTCCTCCCCCACCGTCACTGCTTCGCGGCGCCACCTCCCCCTGGCGGGGAAGGAATGCGCCTTCCGCCCCCGTGGACAAGCTGCGCCCCCCACGCCACAAGGCGCAGCAACGCTGACCTTGCCGGAGCTTCCCTTGCGCCGCTTCTTCCTGCCCGCCCTGCTCGCTGCCGTCGCGACCCCGGCCATCGCCCAGACCGCGCCCGACATCTCCGTCGACACGATGAAGGCGGTCACCAAGACGCTCTCCTCCGATGCGTTCGAAGGCCGCGCGCCCGGCAGTGCGGGCGAAACCAAGACGCTCGCCTACCTGCAACAGCAGTTCGCCAAGGCGGGGCTGAAGCCGGGCAACAAGGGCCAATGGCTGCAGGACGTGCCACTGGTCGAAATCACCGCGAAGAACGTCACGCCGCTGACGATCACTGGCGGCAAGACGCCGCTCAGCTTCGCCTACGGCCCGGACATGGTCGTCGGCACCTATCGCGTCACGCCGCATATCGACGTGACGAACAGCGACGTCGTCTTCGCCGGCTATGGCATCGTCGCGCCGGAGAAGGGCTGGAACGATTATGCCGGGCTGGACGTGAAGGGGAAGACGGTTGTCGTCCTGATCAACGATCCCGACTGGCAGACGCCGGAGGCCAAGGGCCTCTTCAATGGCCGGGCAATGACCTATTACGGGCGCTGGACGTACAAATATGAAGAGGCCGCGCGGCAGGGCGCCGCTGCGGTCCTGATCGTCCACCAGACCGAACCGGCGGCCTATAGCTGGAACGTCGTGCGCTCCAGCAACACCGGCGCCGAACATGTCGCCGATGCGGCCGACGGGCATATGGGCGATAGCGCCGCGCACGGCTGGATCCAGCTCGACGCAGCGCGCAAGCTGTTCGCCAGCGCGGGCAAGGACTTCGACGCCCTCGCCGCCGCGGCGAGGGTGAAGAGCTTCAAGCCCGTCGACCTGGGGCTGAAGGCGTCGGTCAGCTTCGACAATATGATCGCCAAGCAGGTATCGCACAATGTCGTCGGCATCCTGCCCGGCCGCGAAGCGCCCGACGAATATGTGCTGCTGTCGGCGCATTGGGATCATTTGGGCCGCTGCACGCCGGTGAACGGCGACGATATTTGCAACGGCGCGGTCGACAATGCCGATGGCGTCGCGGCGCTGGTCGCGCTGGCGCAGGCCAATGCCAAGGCGGGGCCGGCGCGCCGATCGATGGTGTTCGTCGCGCTGACCGCCGAGGAATCGGGGCTGCTCGGATCGGCCTATTATGGCGAGAACCCGGTCTATCCGCTGGCGAAGACGGTGGGCGGCGCGAACATGGATGCGCTCGCCATGTACGGCCCGGCCAAGGACGTGATCGTGATCGGGCCGGGCAAGTCGGAGCTCGACAATTATCTGAACGCCGCGCTGCAGCGGCAGGGCCGGCATGCGACGCCCGAGCCGACGCCGGAAAAGGGCTTCTACTACCGCTCCGACCATTTCAGCCTGGCGAAGCATGGCGTGCCGATGGTCTATTTCGAAACGGGGCAGGACCTCGTGAAGGGCGGACTTGCCGCCGGCCGCGCCGCCGCCAGGGACTATGAAGAGCATCGCTACCACGCGCCGTCCGACGAATATGATCCGAACTGGGACTGGAGCGGGGTGCAGCAGGACGTCGCGCTCTATTATATGCTGAGCCGCGATCTCGCGGAGAGCCGCGCCTGGCCGAACTGGCTGCCCGGCGATGAATTCCGCAGCATCCGCGACAAGAGCCGTGCCACCGTAACCGGAGTAGCCAAGTGACGACTATCGCCCCGCCGCCCGCCGAATGGGCGCCGCATTCGGCCGTGTGGATCGGCTTCCCGAGCCACGCCGACCTGTGGGTCGAGGATCTGGAGCCGGCGCGCGAGGAGGTCGTCGCCTTCGCCCGTGCCGTCCACGCCGAGGGGCGGGGCGAGAAGGTAATCCTGGTCGCCGCCGATGCCGAAGCGGGCGACACCGCCATGACCATGGCCCCCTTTGCCGAGGTGGTGGTCGAACCGTTCGGCGACATCTGGCTGCGCGACACCGCGCCGATCCTGCTGAACAGCGAAGAGGCGCGCGACTTCGACTTCAACGGCTGGGGCGGCAAATACGATCTGGAGGGCGACGACACGATCGGGCTACGGCTCGGCAAGTCGATCGGGGCGAAGGTCGGCTATTGCAACTGGGTGCTGGAAGGCGGCGCGATCGACGGTGACGGTGCCGGCACGGTGGTGACGACCGAACAATGCCTGCTCAATCCCAATCGCAACCCGACGATGACCAAGGCCGATATCGAGCGCCGGCTGCGCGAGGATCTGGGCTATACGCGTGTCGTCTGGCTGGGTGACGGCCTGCTGAACGACCATACCGATGGCCATGTCGACAACCTCGCCCGCTTCGTCGGCGAAGGGCGCGTCGCTTTGCCCAAGGCGGCGGAGAACGACCCCAATTGGCAGGTCTTCCAGCATGCCGAGCGCGATGCACGCGCCGCGGGGCTGGAGGTGGTGCTGATCCCGTCGCCCGGCCGCGTGCTGCGCGACGAAGAGGTCGTGCCGGCGAGCTACATGAACTTCTACATCGGCAATGCCGCGGTGGTCGTGCCGCTGTACGGTAGCGAGAACGATGCCGCGGCGGTGGCCGCGATCCAGGCGATCTTCCCCGACCGCGAGGTGGTGGGCCTGCACGCAGACCATATCCTGACCGGCGGCGGCAGCTTCCACTGCATCAGCCAGCAGATCCCGGCCTGATCGCATGGCGGCTCTGCTGGTCCGGGCCGGCGTGTCGGGTATCATCGTCGCACTCGTGGCGCTGATCGCGCGGCGCAGCCCGGCGGCGGGCGCTCTCGTGGCGTCGCTGCCGCTCGTCTCTGTGCTCGGCATGATCTGGCTGTGGCACGATACGGGTGACCCCGTTCGACTGGCGGACCATGCGCAGGCGACGCTGTGGTATGTGCTGCCCTCGCTGCCGATGTTCCTCGTGATCCCGGCGTTGCTGCGGCACGGTGTCGGCTTCTGGCCCGCGCTCGCCAGCGGTTGCGCTGTCACCGTTGCGCTCTATCTCGCCACCGTTGCGGTCGCCGCGCGATTCGGCGTCACCCTGTAGGAACCGTCATGACCGAGATCACCGTCGCTGCGCTGCAGCTTGCCTTTTCGAACGACATCGACGCGAACATCGCCAATGTGTCGCGCCTGGTGCGTGAGGCGGCGGCGCAGGGCGCGAGCGTGATCCTGCCGCCGGAATTGTTCGAGGGCGAATATTTCTGCCGCGTCGAGGACGAGGGCCTGTTCGCCAACGCCGCCCCCGTCGGCGAGCATAAGGCGGTGCTCGCCATGCAGGCGCTGGCCGAAGCGCTGAAGGTGACGATCCCGACCAGCTTCTTCGAGGCGGACGGGCCGCATTATTACAACAGCCTCGCGATGATCGGCCCCGATGGCGAAGTGCAGGGCGTCTATCGCAAGAGCCACATTCCCGACGGTCCGGGTTACGAGGAGAAGTTCTACTTCCGCCCCGGCAATACCGGGTTCAAGGTGTGGCCGGCGCCGCAGACCGCGCCCGGCTGGACGCTGGGCGTCGGCGTGTGCTGGGACCAATGGTATCCCGAAACCGCGCGCGCGATGATGCTGATGGGGGCCGAACTGCTGTTCTACCCGACCGCGATCGGCAGCGAGCCGCATGATACCAGCCTGGACACCGCGCGGCTGTGGCGACGTGCGATGGTGGGCCATGCGGTCAGTAACGTCGTGCCGATCGTTGCCGCCAACCGCGTCGGTGTGGAGCATGACCAGACCTTCTACGGCACCAGCTTTATTGCCGATGAGCGCGGCGACATCCTTGCCGAGCTGGACCGCGAGGAGGAGGGCGTGATCGTCGCGACGCTCGACCTTGCCCGTATCCGCCGCCACCGCGCCGCCTTTGGCTTCTTCCGCGACCGCCGGCCGGAGCTGTACGGTCGCCTCGTTCAGGACATCTGAGCGAGCGCCACCGCGCGGGCGAAGACGGCCTCGAACATCTCGTCGTCGACGCGGCCGGTGTTCTGATTGTAGCGCGACGGGTGGTAGCTATCGACCAGCATCCGCCCGTCCGGCATGCGATGTTCGGCGCCATGGCCGAACGTCGCCTTGGGCAGCCGGCCGCCCAGCACCTTCACCGCCGACTGATGCGCGATCTGGCCGAGTGCGACGACGACGCGCAGGTTGGGAAGCGCTGCGATCTCGGCGTCGAGATACTGGCGGCAGGTGCGGATTTCCTCCGGCGTCGGCTTGTTGGCGGGCGGCAGGCACTTCACCGCGTTGAGGATGATCGCGCCGGTGAGGGCGATATCGTCGGTCGGGCGGTTGGCGAAAGTGCCGGTAGCGAGGCCTACCTTCACCAGCGTCGCGAACAGCAGCGTTCCCGAATGATCGCCGGTAAAGGCGCGGCCGGTGCGGTTGGCGCCGTGAAGGCCAGGGGCGAGCCCGACGATCGCGATCGTCGCGTCCGGATCGCCGAAGGCGGGCACCGGGGCATTCCACCACGTCGGGTTCTGCTCGCGCAACGCCTCGCGCGCCGAGACGAGCCGGGGGCAGAGCGGGCAGTCCCGCGGCGGCTCCACGGAGAAAAGGGCCGTGGGTGGGGCGGCGTCTAGGCTCTCGGGGAGGCTATCGGATGCGATCGTCATCGGTATCGCCTAAGGCGTGGGAATGGCAACGGCAATCTATGCGATCGGGATCGGATCGAATCGGCGGGGGCGACATGGCGGTCCGGCGGATGAGGTGCGCGCCGCGATCGCGGCGATCGGCGGGGTCGTCGCCACGTCCCCGATCATCGCGACGGCGCCGCTCGGCCCCTCGATCCGCCGTTTCGCCAATGCGGCGATCCTGATCGAAAGCGATGAGGCCCCGCCAGTGCTGCTCGTGCGGCTCAAGCGAATCGAGGCGGCCTTCGGGCGCCGGCGCGGACGGCGCTGGGGGGCGCGGGTGATCGACCTCGATATCCTGTTGTGGTCGGGTGGCGTCTGGCGGAGCGCCGGGCTGACGGTGCCGCATGTCGCGCTGGCCGAGCGGGGTTTCGTGCTCGCCCCACTGCGGCACATCGCGCCGGGCTGGCGAGTGCCGGGCGCGATGCGGACGATCCGCCAATTGGCGCACACGGTTGACCGGCCGCGTCGCCGCCCCTAGGTGCCCCCAATCGATGGCGGGGGTCCGTAGCTCAGTCGGTAGAGCAAGCGACTTTTAATCGAGAGGTCCCGGGTTCGAGCCCCGGCGGACCCACCATCGACGCTTTACGGGGGCATCTACCCGGTCCCCGATCGGTTCATAAGCCGCAGCATCCGCCGATCGCGCGTCGCATGGTAGCCCTGTGATCTCGCCGAAGCACGCGCGCACCGCCAGCCGTCCACGCTTGATATGTCGGTATTGCTGACGCATGATCTGGCGCGAACAAGAGGGGTGGGGACAATGAAGCGCATCTGGACGATAGCAGTCGTGGCGATCATGGCCTGTGCGGCGCCTGCCGTCGCGCAGTCCGCGGATAGCCAGGCCAAGCCGGCCGAGAAGAAGACCTGCCGCAGGCTGACGCCGACGGGATCGTTCATGGCGACCCGCGTCTGCAATACCGAGGCAGGATGGCGTCAGTTCGACGGGATCACGCAGCAGGGCGTGAGCGACTTCCGCCGCTCGTTGAACATGAGCGCCACCAACGAGCGCGCTGGCGAAAAATAAGTCGGTTACGCGGCTGCCCGCCACGCCGGTGGGCGCCGCGATCCGCTGTTTCGGATTCGTCCCGCGCCAGGTTACGGCATGCAGGCTGAGTTCGATCGCGACAGGACACTCACCCCCGCCATAGTCGGCGCGCTCGATCAGCCGAACAGTCGGCTCCAGAACGACGGCTGCGCCGACCGGGACGCCTGCCATTGCGCGCGCGCATCTGCTGCCCGCTGGTGAAGAGCGCGGATGCACTCGTCGCGGGGGAGGTCGGAAAGCCGCTGCGGAGGGATGGACTGGCCCATAACGCATTGATGAATCGCACGATGAAGCGTGCTTTGGCAACGACGATGCGACGAATTGCAGTCGATCGTCGCAAAAGTCTGGAAATAGCTGCCCGGCTGTTCGCCAGTGTCGATCGTGCCCATCATGCGCCGCCCCTGAGCCGAATGCGCGGTCGTGCGTTGATCACCACCAGACCCACGCAGGAGAGCGACATGGCCGATGTGACCGATCCGACCCACGAACCCGAGAGCTACTCCGATCTGCCGACGCAGCCGACCGGGTCAGGCCCCGCCGACCTCGAGGTCGCGTACGAGCAGATGCGCCTTGCCGAGGAGGCCCAAGACACCACTGGCGGCGTGCCTGCCGCGGCGGTGGTGGATGCGCCCGTGCCCGTCAGCGACGCGGGCGCCATCGCCGAAAGCGAAGCGCATCCGAGCTGAGGCGGGCGAGGGGGCGCTGAGCGTCCCCCTTCCAATCATCGCTTGAGGGCGGGTCAGCGGTGGGTGGACCGCCGGTTGACCGGCACCAGAGACAGCTGGCTCGCGCGCGATGTACCCCGGCGCATTTCGAACCCGATGAGCGCGAGGTTCGCGGCGATGAAAGCGGACATGGTGACGTAGAAGGCCATGGATCGTCTCTCTGCGGCATCGGCCTTCGCGGCCTGTGAGGAGCAGATCGTTGGCGTCGCAAAGGTTTACCGCAGGTGACCGAGGCCGCGATCGTGGCCGATCGCGCGACAGTCCGAGCCAGCGTCACGGCGACCGCCTGCCGGAAGTGTCGGGGCGGCGCCAATAACGCGGCACCGCCCCGGCCGTGCATCAACGGCAGACGCGGACGCGGCGGTGATGACGATAGACGATACGGCAGTGTTCGCGGCGATCACGGCCCCAATGGTGGCCACGATCGCGGCGGTTGCGGTCATACCCACGATGGTCGCGGTGATCGCGCTGGTCGTAATGGGGACGGCCACGATCGTGGCGCTGGGCGTCGGCCGTACCGGCGAGACCAGCGGTGCCTGCCATCATGGCCACGGCAGCGAACAGCATCTTGAGCGTCATATACCCTCCTTCGTCAGCGCCATTGCGGCACGTGAGGGGGATTACGCAGGCGACACGGCATCGTTCCTGACCTTTTGCGGAAGCACACGATCGGCGATTTTGATCCCGACAAGAGCGAGTTGGGAATCGGACGAAGACGGGATCGTTCAGGTGGCAGGCATGCCGAATGTCGCGAGCCCGCACCGCGCTGCCACGCGATGATCGCCCGCCCGACTTTGGTCTCAACCGGTCGCGCGCATCATCATCGGTCGAGCTTTGCCATCCCGATCGATGGGAGCCGGCCGTCCCAGCAGGAACCCCTGCGCTTCGTCGCAGCCTTGTTGGCGCAGGAACTCCAGTTGCTCCGCGGTTTCGACGCCTTCCGCCAGCACGGGGATCGAGAGGCTTTCCCCAAGGGCCAGCACCGCACGGATGATGGCGGCGGACTGTGGGCCGCAATCCAGATCGAGCATGAAGGACTTGTCGAGCTTGATCTTGTCGAACGGGAAGGAGCGCAGCGTCGAAAGCGACGAATAGCCGGTTCCGAAATCATCCATCGCGACCGATACGCCGAGCGCCTTCAACTGGCGGAGGACGTGGGTCGTGCGTGCGTGATCCTCGATCATCGCGGTTTCGGTGATCTCGAGTTCGAGGCGCGACGCCGGCAGGTCCGTTTCCAGCAGGATCTGATGAACGAGACTGGGCAGATCGACGTGGCCGAGTTGCACCGGTGACAGGTTGACCGCGATCTTGTGCGGTTCTGCCCACATCGCCGCTTCGGCGCATGCGGTCCGCAACACCCATTCGCCGATCGGCAGGATCAGCCCCGACTGTTCGGCAAGGGGGATGAAGTCCGACGGCGACACGCAGGTGCCGTCCGCCTTCGTCCACCGCAGCAGAGCTTCATAGCCCGTGATTCTGCCAGTGCGAACGTCGCCCTGTACCTGCCAGTGGAGAGCGAGTTCGTCGTGGTCGAGCGCGTGGCGCAGTTCCTGCACCATCCGCCGACGATCGCGGACGGCGCGATCCATTTCCTCTTCGTAAAAGCAGACGTGCGACGCGATCGACCCCTTGGCCCGGTACATCGCAAGATCGGCATTGTTGATGAGCGCCGAGACATCGTCGGCGTCTTGCGGCCATAGCGCGATGCCGACGCTGGCGCCGCAACTCGCCTCGCTGTGATCCAACGTGACCGGTTCCATGATCGCGGCGCGCAGCCGTTCGGCAAGGCCCAGCGCATCGGCCGCTTCGCTGACCGGCTGGACCGCCACGAATTCGTCGCCGCCAAGGCGTGCGACGAATTCGCCCGGCATCATCGCCGCCTTCATGCGCTCGCCGATCGTGATCAGCAGGTGATCGCCCGCGGCATGGCCGTGGATATCGTTGACCTCTTTGAAGCGATCGAGATCGATCGATAGCAAAGCGACGGCAGCATGCCCGCTGGCGGGCGACGCCTGTTTCGTCAGCCATTCCAGGAACGACGTCCGGTTCGGTAGGCCGGTCAGACTATCATTGCGCGCGAGATGCGTGATCCGGCGTTCCTGTGCGAGCCGAGCCCTGAGATCGCGAATGGAGTAAATGGTGTGTGGTTCGACGCCACGCGCATCGATGCGGACCGCGATTTCGATCGGGATGGTACTGCCGTCCATGCCGGTCATCGTCGATTGCGTCAGCCGGTCGGCGTCGATTGCCGTGGCGCCGGCGATCCAGCGCTCGATCGGCTGGCCCATGATGTCGGCGGGCGAGAGGCCTGCCAGCGTCGCGAAGGCCGCGTTGGCGGCCACGACGCGGCCGGCGCTGGTGACGACCATGCCATCCACATTGCCCTCCAGCACTTCATCCAGCCGCCGCTTCGATTCCGCGCTGGCCTGGGCGTCGAGGACATAGGTCGACAGGCCCGTGCCGAGCACCAGCATACCGACGCCGGCGACGGCGAACGCCATGATGATCGCGGCATCGTCCGATCCCGCCTGACCCGCTTCGGCTGCGAAGGGGACGATTGCCATCGCGGCCATGCCGGTGAAGTGCAGGATTACGATGGAACCGACCATCAGCCCTGTCGCGAACCAGCCCCCGGCAAACCGCCCGTGCGCGAGGGCTCGATCGAAGGCCGCGGCACCGAGCAGAACAACGCCCACGATCGAAACTGCGACATAGTCAGGCGACCAGCTGATGAAGCCCTGCGCCGCGAATGCACGCATTCCGGTGTAATGCATGATCGTGACCGCCAGCCCGAACAGCGCGCCGCCGCAGGCCGGCATCCAACGCCCCTTCATCGTCGCCGCCTTGAGCGCGATGGCGCTGCCCGCGATCGCGAAGAGCAGGGACACACCGGTCAAGCGGGGTTCGTAGCTGACGCGGACGCCAGGCTGATAGGCGATCATCGCAATGAAGTGCGTGCACCAGATCGTCGCGCCGGTCGAAACGCCGCCCATGAAGATCCAAGCCAGCCGGGTCCGTGGCTCAGCCTGACGGATGCGCCCCAGAAGCTGAATCGTGATCGCCGATCCGACCAGGCAGAACAGGGCCGCCAGGCCGACCAGCCAGAGGTTGTGATCCTGCGTCAGACAGGTGAGGAAGCGCATCCAGCGTGGTCCTTTTTTCGGACCATTCTCATTCAAATATCAAATTTGTTTTAATTTCAGTTGGTTTGGGCGACCTTGCTGGCAGCCCATCCCTATTGCGTCGCTAGATCGAGGTCAGTTCGGCGCCACCTGTTGCCCTGCAATTATAACCCAAATTGCGTTCGATCGTCGTTGATCATGCGCGTGATGCTGTCTGAGCGGCCCTGCGGTCGAAGGCCGGTGCTATGGATTACGCCGCCAGGTCGAGGCCCAGCATCGCAACCGTCGCCATGAGCGTGTCACCAGCGACAAGGCATGCCAGCTGCGATCGGTACAGGCTGGCGAGATCGCGGTGCATGGCGCGGACCGCATCGTCGGTCGCCAGCGCGGCCAAGGCCATCTGATCCTCGATGCGGCGATGCAGTATCTCGCTGGTGAGGCCTGTGTCCATCCATCGCCTCTCGGCCCCGAAGCGTTACGCGGCGATGCATCAGATTGGTTAATCGCCCAGGTTCGTGCATCGAAGCGGGTGACCATCAGCGGCCCCATGCGCGATGAGCGTGGACGTCGAGCCCATGTGGCGACGCGGCGCATCATGTCATGGTGGCTGCCGTGATCCTGTCCTATGGTGCGCGCCGTTTCGGTGGCTGTGGGGGAAGGGCATGAGGACGGATCTGAGGATCACGACGGCGATCGCCGCGGCGCTGCTGGCGTCGGGGTGTGGCCGGTCGGAACCCGAGCCGGATGGCTGGACCGCGCAGACCGATACCGCGATCTGTACCGATCGCGAGGGGCGGCGCGTTGCCGATGACCAATGCCCGCGGCAGGCGCTGGCGAGCGGTTATCATGGCGGGGGCGGCAGCAACGCGTTCCTGTGGTATTTCCTGGGGCGCAACAGCGTGATCCCGCCCTATGGCGAGACGGCGCGCGGGGGATCGTTCAGCCGCGCAGGCGGCGTCAGTTATGCGCGGGCGCCGGCCAATACCTTCGTCAGCCGATCGGGCGCGATCAGCCGCGGCGGGTTCGGCGCATCGGCGCACAGTTTCGGCAGTGGCCGGGCATGATCCGCGTCGCGACCGATCCACGCGCCGACTGGCAGGCGAAGGTGGAGGCGGAGGGGCTGATCTGGCACAGCGTCGATGGCCGGCCCTATTGGGACGAGAGCGTCCATTACCGCTTTTCGGCCGCGCAGATCGCCGAGATCGAAGGGGCGACGGCGGAGCTGTACCGACTGTTCCTCGCCGCCGGGCAGGCGATCGTCGACGATCCCGCGCTGCTGGACCGGTTCGGCATCCCGGCGCCCTTCCATCAGGCGATCCGCGATGCGTGGGAGGCGGAGCCGCCGGCGCTCAACTACGGGCGATTCGATCTAGGATATGACGGTGCCGGCCCGCCCAAGCTGTTCGAATTCAATTGCGATACGCCGACGTCGCTGCTGGAAGCCGCGGTGGTCCAGTGGAGCTGGAAGGAAGAGCGCTTCCCGCACCTCGACCAATATACCAGCCTGCACGAGCGGCTGGTCGCCAAGTGGCGCGACATTGCGCTGCTGCTGCCGCCGGTCGTCCATTTCGCGCATGTCTCGGACGAGGCGGGCGAGGATATCGTCACGACATCCTATCTGCGCGACACGGCGGAGGCGGCGGGGATCACGACCGTGCCGATCCTGGTCGACGATCTGGGCTGGGACCATGACCGGCGCTGTTTCGTCGATCTGGCCGAGCAGCGGATCGAGGCGCTGTTCAAGCTGTATCCGTGGGAATGGCTGACCGCGGAGGCGTTTGCGGCGCCGCTGCTCGAGAGCCTAGACGATACGCTGTGGATCGAACCGATCTGGAAGATGATCTGGTCGAACAAGGCGATCCTCGCGATCCTGTGGCAGCTGTTTCCGGGGCATCCCAATCTGCTGCCCGCGAGCTTCGATATCCCGGAGGGCGATGCCGTCGCCAAGCCGCTGCTGGCGCGCGAGGGCGCGAACGTGTCGATCCGGCAGAACGGGCGCGTCGTCGCCGAAGCGGCGGGGGATTATGGCGACGAGGGCTATGTCTATCAGGCGTTATACCGGCTGCCCGAGACGGCGCCTGGATGTTTCCCCGTGATCGGCAGCTGGCTGGTCGATGGCGAGCCCGCCGGGATCGGCATTCGCGAGGACGGGCTGATCACCGGCAACACCGCGCGCTTCGTGCCGCACGTGATCGACGGGTAAGCCGGAACCGCTGGGTGCAGTGCGGCATTGATGCGGGCAGCGCGCGGGAATGATCCCGCTGCCCTGTTCGAGGAATCTATGAGCCGTACCACGCTGGGCCTGTTCGGTGCCGCCCGTCCCCGTCCCGTCGCGCAGGATCGCCTGATCGCGACGAGCGATACCGCTGCGGATGCGTATCGGGCGGAACGGCTGTCGGGCCTGACTCCGGTGGAACGGGCGCTGGCCGAGCCCAAGGGTTCGGCCGCAGCGCTGATCGCCTGATACGCCTCAGCGCGCCGCCAGTTCGGGGCGGCCGGCGTGATGGATGAAGACCTTTTCGTCGGCCCAGCGTTCGCGGCTCTGGCACGTGATCGCACTGCGTCCGGGATGGGGATCGGCGGCGAGGGCATCCGAGAAGAAGCGGATGCAATAGACATCGCGGTTGGCATCGTACCGGACCGTATAAGCGCGCGGCGCGGCCTTCAGCTGTTGGACCGCCGCGTCGGGCGTCGCAGCCAGAGCGGCGAGGGCGAGCAAAGACGGTATCATGGACATGGCGTTCCTCCCGATCGTCCGCTCGACACGATGTCGTGCGGGTCGACGGGCACCATGCGATAAGTGTGCCAGTTGAATAATACACCGGACTTGCGTGGTTTTCTTACAGACCCGGTGTCGTACACCGGGCGTGACGCGCCAGAGGTTGGCGGATCGGGCAGTGCGGATCGACGATCCGGGCCCGGCGCGCGTCCTTTTCGTCCCGAAGGCGTTGGCGCGGGATGATATGGATGTCTGATCGAGCCGGCGGGCGCCGGCTGCCGCCCTTATTGGTGGGACTCGCGCTGATCGCGGCGGGGCTGGCGGTGCTGCTGATCGGCGCGGTGGCGACCAGTCGCTATCCGTTCGCCTTCGACCGGGCGATCATCGTCGGTCTGCGCCATCGGAGCGGCCCTGCGTGGCTGCCGAAGGTGGCGGCGGACATCACCGATCTGGGCGGCGGCGTGGTGCTGACGCTGATCGTGACGCTCGTCGTCGGGTTCCTGCTGGTGCAGCGCCTGTGGCTGACCGCGCTCGCTACCGTGCTGGCGACGCTGACCGGTGGATGGGTGATCGAGCTGGTAAAGGGCATGGTGCTGCGCGCGCGGCCGGAGCTGGTGCCGCACCTCGTCTCCGCCAACGGCTACAGCTTTCCGAGCGGGCACGCGACGGCGAGTGCCGTCTGTTATCTAACGCTGGCCGCGCTTGCTGGGCAGGTGACGCCCGACCGCGCGGCCCGATTGTACCTGTTGGTGGCCGCGGTGCTGCTGGTCGGCGCGATCGGGTGCAGCCGCGTGTATCTGGGCGTGCATTGGCCGAGCGACGTGCTGGCCGGCTGGAGCTTCGGGACGCTCTGGGCGCTGGGTTGGTGGACCGCCACGGCGCGGGCGCGTGTGGCGATCGGCGGGGAACGGTAGGCTTCGTCAAGGTTCGAGTGGTCGTCAGTCCTCCCCGCCAATGGGAGGAATGAATCGATTTCGTCGAATGTCGAACGGCCTATGGTTGCGTGGCGAACGTAGACAACTTGAACACCTTGGCGAAACCGATCGAGGTCTACCGTTTCCGTTTCTTCACCACTTCAAGGAGCGCAATCCACTGGCCCGGAGAATGGCAGGCCACGGGCGTGTAAGACCGGGCTCGCGCAATTTCGCCGTGATCACAGCAGCTTGCCGGCAGCCCGATCCTATTGGCGTTCGCTGAGCTTGCGTTCCCAGGCGAGCGCATCCTTGACGATCGTGTCGAGGTTGTCGCGCTGCGGGCGCCAGGGCAGCGCGGCGAGGATCGCGCGGTTGTCGGCGACGAGCGCGGCGGGATCGCCGGCGCGGCGCCCTTCGTAGCGGCGCTCGATCGTCATGTTGGTGACGCGATCGACCGCATCGAGCACTTCGTTGACCGAGAAGCCGCGGTTGTAACCGGCGTTGAGGGTGTGGCTCTGCGTGGGTTTGGCGACCAGCAGTTCGAGCGCGGCGACGTGCGCGGCGGCCAAATCACTGACGTGGATATAGTCGCGCACGCCGGTGCCGTCGGGCGTGTCGAAGTCGGTGCCGAAGACCGAGACGGCGGCTCGCTTGCCGGTCGCGGCCTCGACCGCGATCTTGATGAGGTGCGTCGCGCCCACCGTCGACTGGCCAGAGCGGCCCTGCGGATCGGCGCCGGCGACGTTGAAATAGCGCAGTGCGCAATAGTTCATCGGGTGCGCCGCGGCGACGTCGCGCAGCATTGCTTCCGACATCAGCTTCGACATGCCGTACGGATTGATCGGCGCGGTCGGATCGGTCTCCTCGATCGGCACCTTGACCGGCGTGCCATACGTCGCGGCGGTCGAGGAAAAGATGAAGTGCGGCACGCTCTCCGTCACCGCGCTTTCGATCAGCGATCGCGTCGCGGCGGTGTTGTTGCGATAATATTTGAGCGGGTCGCTGACCGATTCCGGCACGATGATCGATCCGGCAAAATGCATGATCGCGCGGACGTTGTGGTCGCGGATCGCGGCACGGACGGCGATGTCGTCGGCGACGTTCGCCTCGACCAGGGTCGCGCGGGGATCGACCGCCCAGGCAAAGCCGGTGACGAGATTGTCGACGACGACGACATCATAGCCCGCGTCGCACAAGGCGAGCACCGCATGGCTGCCGATATAGCCGGCGCCGCCGGTCACCATCACCTTGCCGTTCAATGCCATGCGTCGCGTCCTTCGTCTTTTGCGCGGCCTAGCGCCTTCCTACATGGGCTGCAAAGGAGACTTCAGCATGACGGATTATGTAACGCTGGCGGGCGGCTGCTTCTGGTGTACCGAGGCGGTGTTCAAGGACGTGATCGGCGTGGAGAGCGTCGAGAGCGGCTATATCGGCGGCAACGTGCCCAACCCGACGTACAAGCAGGTGTGCGGCGGCGATACCGGCCATGCCGAGGCGATCCGCATCGGCTACGACCCCGAGCAGCTGGCGCTGGGCGACCTGCTCGACATCTTCTTCGCGACGCACGATCCGACGCAGCTAAACCGTCAGGGCAATGACGTCGGCACGCAATATCGCTCGGCGGTGTTCCCGGCGGACGAGGCCCAGGAGGCGGAGATGCGTGCGGCGATCGAGCGGGCGCAGGCGGGGCTGGACAAGCCGATCGTAACGACGGTGGAGCCGATGGCGGATTGGTATCCCGCGGAGGATTACCATCAGGATTATTGGGAAACCTCGGGCCGGTCGAACCCCTATTGCATGGCGGTGATCCCGCCGAAGCTGCAGAAGCTCCGCAAGAGCTTTGCCGCCCGGTCGAAGGCGGTGGCGTAATTTAAGTGCTAATTCCTCCCCTGCGCACGCAGGGGAGGGGGACCACGCCTCGCAGAGGCGTGGTGGAGGGGCAGCCCATGCGACACCGCCTGCGGCGGCCCCTCCACCACTCGCCTTCGGCGAGCGGTCCCCCTCCCCGCAGAGCGGGGAGGAATTGGTTAGACCTTCCTCGCCAGCGCCTTCTTCAGCTTCGCATGCGCGGCGGCCTTGATCTGGCATACTCTTGCCGAGCCGACGCCGAGCACCTGGCCGATTTCCTCCAGGTTCAATTCCTCGACATAATAGAGCTGAATCACCAGCGCCTCGCGTTCGGGCAAAGCGCCGATCGCGGCGATCAGCGTGTCGCGCAGGTCGCTTTCGGCGAGCTGTTCGAAGGCGTCGGGCGTGTCGTCGGCGAACCAGGGCAGGTCGTCGGCATAGACTTCGTCCATTGATTCGAACCGCACCGTGTCGGCAGTCTCATAGTCTGCGCGCAGCCGTTCGATCGTGACGCCGAGTTCGGCGGCGAGCGTGGCTTCGTCGGGTGCGCGGCCGGTTCGTGCCGTGACGGCGGCAATGGCGGCCTGATATTGCCGGCGCCGCCGCATCGCGCCGCGCGTCGTCGTCGCCTGTCGCCGCAGCTCGTCGATCATCGCGCCGCGCAGGCGGGTTTGCAGATAGGCCTTGAACTGCGCACCCTGTTCCGCGGCCTGTCCGACCGCCTCGACCAAAGCAACGAGGCCGATCTGCACGAGGTCCTCGACATCGACGATGGTGCTCATCGATCCGTGGACATGCCACGCGATGCGGCGGACCATGGGGAGATGCTGGCGGATCAGCGCCTCGCTGTCGCCACCGGGCCGCTGGCGCGGCGAATAGGTGAGGGGGCCCTGCGGCACCATGGCTTGCGGCGCGGGTTGGGCGCCGGCGAAGGCGTTGCTCATCGGTTCGGCGCTCATGCCGCCAGCGCCTGCTGCTGCGGTGCGCCGATGACCGCGACGACCTCGACCGCCTTTTCTTCAGGCACTTCGAAGAAGGAGAGGACGGGCGTGTCGGGCAGCACGGTCTTCACCAGCTTGCGGATCGCGATGCGGATCGCGGGCTGGACGACGAGCGCGAAGGGCTTGGCCTCGGCGATCAGCGGCTGGGCGGCCTGTTGCAGCGCCTCGACGATGCGGCGGCCGAGATCGGGCTCGATGACGTGCCGGCGCGAGGCGTCGGCGCGCGCGGCCTGGCCGAGCAGCCCTTCCAGCTGGCCCTCCAGCGTCATCACGCGCAGCGGCTCGCGCACGCCGCACAGCTTCTGGATGATCAGCGGGCCAAGCTCCGGACGGATCAGTTCGATGATCTCCTCGGCATCGGCGCTGCGCGTGGCGGCGACCGCAATCGCCTGCGCGATACGACGGAACTCCTTCAAGGGGATGTTCTCCGCGAGCAGGCCCTTCAGGACCTGGGTGAGGGTGGTGAGCGGCAACGGGTTGGGCGTGAGGCTGGCGACGAGCTGTGCGGCGCGTTCCTTCAGCCCGTCGAGCAGCGACTGGACCTCGTCGGGGCCGAGCAGGTCGGTCGCATTGGCGCCGAGCAGGTGGTTGAGGTGCGTCGCCATGACGGTGCCGGCATCGACGACGAGGAAGCCCGCGCCGGTCGCGGCATCGGCATCGCCCGCAGGGATCCAAGTGGCATCGAGCCCGAAGGTCGGGTCCTTCGCCTTCTTGCCGTGCAGCTCGCCGAACGCCTGGCCGGTATCGAGCGCCAGCATCTCGTCGGGGCTGACCTGATCTTCGCCGACGCAGACGCCGTTGATCATGATGCGATAGGTGTAGGGCGCGAGATTGATGTCGTCGCGTACGCGGCATTGCGGCACGACGAAGCCGAGGTCGCGCGAAAGCTGGCGGCGGACGCCGGTGATGCGGCCCATCAGCGGCGCACCGCGGCGCTGGTCGACCAGCGGCACCAGGCCATAGCCGATGTCGAGGTTGACCTGCATGCCCTCGGTGACTTCGTCCCAGCCGATCTTCGACGGGTCGACGGGTTCCTCGGCGGCCTTGGGCGCTTCGACGACGGGGCGCTTCTCGATCTGGCGCAGCTTCCACGCGGTGAAGCCGGCGATGCCGGCGGCCGGCAGCATGATGAGGTGCGGCATGCCCGGGAAGGCGCCGAGCAGGCCGAGGATGACCGCGACCGGGGTCCAGGTGCGCGGGGAGCCGAACTGGCTGCCGATCTGGCCGGCGAGGTCCTTGTCCGAATTGACGCGGGTGACGATCGCGGCGGCGGCGATCGAGAGCATCAGCGCCGGCAGCTGCGCGACGAGCGCGTCGCCGATCGCGAGCAGGATGTAGCTTTTCGCCGCGGCGGCGATGGTCATGCCGTGGCTGACGGGGCCAAGGATCAGGCCGCCGATGACGTTGGCGGCGAGGATCAGCATCGCGGCGACGGCGTCGCCCTTCACGAACTTCGACGAACCGTCCATCGAACCGTAGAAATCGGCTTCGGTCGCGACTTCGACGCGGCGCTTCTTGGCGTCGTCCGGCGTGATGAGGCCGGCGTTCAGGTCGGCGTCGATCGCCATCTGCTTGCCGGGCAACGCGTCCAGGGTGAAGCGGGCGGACACTTCCGACACGCGGCCTGCGCCCTTGGTCACGACGATCAGGTTGATGATCATCAGGATCGCGAAGACGAAGATGCCGACGACATAGTCGCCGCCGATCAGGAAGCTGCCGAACGCCTCGATGACATGGCCCGCGGCGCTTTCGCCCTCATGGCCGTGGACCAGCACGATGCGGGTCGACGCGACGTTGAGGCCGAGGCGGAAGAGGGTCGCGAACAGGAGCACGGTCGGGAAGGCGCTGAAGTCCAGCGGCTTCTGCGCGTTGAGCGACACCATCAGCACGGCGAGGCTGATCGCGATATTGGCGACGAAGAAGACGTCGAGCAGGAAGGCCGGGATGGGCACGACCATCACGACGACGAGCAGCAGGATGGCGAGCGGCAGCGCGGCGCCGCGGCCCTGGCTGAGCAGCTTGTTCACGTCAGCGGCTCCCCATGCTGGCGAGCATCATATAGGCGAGCTGCGCATTCTGCGGCGACGGGCGCAGCAGGCTGTTCGCGGCATCGGCGGCGCGGCTGCCGAAGCGGCCGCCGGCCTGGGTCAGCGCCTGCGTCGCCCAGCTCAAGGCATCCTCCGGCGTCTGGTTGTTGCCCGTGATAACGGTGGAATCGCCCATCGCTAGCGCCTGTGCGGCGAAGGCGAGATTGGCGCTGCGGGTTTCGCTGACGCTGTCCGACGCGGCGTTCAGCTTGTCGCTGAAACGCTGGTAGATCGCCGACAGCGACCGCGGTTGGCCGTTCGAGGCGTAGAAGATCGAGCGGTTGGCGCCGGCGGCCTGCGGGAACAGCGAGGCGGCGGAGGCACCGGGATTGTTCGCCATCGCCGACAGGAATTTCTTGGCGCCGCCGATGCCGAGGAAGTGCGCCATATAGAGGTCGGTGCCGTTGGCGTCGCGGCCCAGCGAACCCTCGAGCGCGCTCTTATTGTCGGAGGCGTGTTCGGCCGCCATCAGCGAGGCGACGTCGGGGTCGTTGCGCAGCGCGAGGATGGCGGAGCGGGTCGCGCCGTCGCTGACCGAGAAGCGGCCGCCGGCGGTCTGGCCGATGCTGTCGGCGGCCCAGCCGAGGCCGTGTTCGGCGCCGTGCTTCTTGACGACCGCGAGCCAGCTCTGCTCGACGAACTGGTACAGGCCCGTCGCCGACGACGTGCCCGAGCGCGCGCGTGCGTTCAGCCCGCTTTCGATCTTCGCCTGGCCGAGCAGATAGTCGAAATCCACACCCGTCTTGCTGCTCGCAAGCTGGATGGCGGATTGGACGCGCCCGGCAGAAATCGGATTGACGGTCATTGCGACGAAAACACACCCCTGTTGCCGGGTGGCTTTCAGCAAGAGCCGTGCCAGTTGTGGTTAAGGGCGGGTGTCAGCGGCGATTTCCGTCACCCCGGATGTGTTCCGGGGTCCACTCTGCGGCGAGGGGGATGGCTCCAGCCTCTTGCCGTCCCCGTGCGGCCTAGTGGACCCCGGAACACGTCCGGGGTGACGATAGACCTGGGGAAAGGGCGTCAGCCCCCAAGCCTCAGGCGTAGGCCTGGATCAGCGAGGGGCGGTAGCCGTGGCCGGCATCGCCGGTCAGAATTTGCAGGCGGCGGCGAACATTTGCCGCCATCAGGTTGACGTAGATGCGGCAGGTCTCGTTGAGGCGGTTCGCCTCGTCGGCCAGTTCGCGGATCTCGTCGCCGGCGGGGCCGGTGCCCATCGCGGCGATCTCTTCGATGCCGGCAAGCTTGTCCTGCGTCGCACGTTCCAGCGCGGCGCAGTCGTTGGTCTTCAGCGCTTCGATTTCGGCGTGGAGCGCGTCGATGACGCGGATGAGGGCATCACGCCGATTCATGGCCATCCCAGTTCAGCTTGAGGGCGAGCAGTCGGTCGGCGATGGTCGCCGGCAGAATGGGGAAGGTGCCGGTGGCGATCGCCTTCTTGATCTCGCCGACGCGGTCGCTGTCGACCGGGGCCGACGCGGCCATCGATTTGGCGAGGCCGCTCAGCTGCGTCGCCGGCGCTGCCGCGACGGGCTGGCGCGTCGTCGCCTGCTGTACCACTGGCTGCACCGTCGGCGCGGCCGCGGGTGCGGCGACGCGCGATACGCTTCCACTTGCCTGCTGCGGCTTTGCGCCGATTGAGTCCACCATGTCCGCACCTGTGTATGTTGCCTGACAGGCGACTAAACGGCCGTCTGCGAGCGCGCTTTAGCAAAAAAGATTCGCCCGCGAAAAAAGATGCCGCCTCAGTCGGTCCAGCCGGGCAGCGTGGCGCGGCCCGCTTCTACCGCGACCGCCTGGACGGGCGTGTTGCTGCCGTCGACCTTGATCATCACGCGGCCGCCCGGCGGTGCGTCGCCGACGGCGACGCCTTCGCGGCTGATCGAAAAGCCGGGCGAGCCCGCCTCGATCAGCACGGGATCGCCGCGGCGGATCACCGGCTCTGCCTTGGCGGGCGCGAGCATGGCGGGCACCGCGCGCGCGGCGGGCGCGTCGGCGGGGCGGATCACGGGGACGAAGATGCGCCAGTCCGGCCCGGTGCAGGACACCACGACCGCGTCATGCGCGTCGCTGCGCCAAGCGAGCGAGACGGTGGGGCATTGCGCGAGGCGCAGCCGCGCATCGATCGCGGTGCGGGCGCCGCCCTCCGCCCCGATCGGGCGGCTGGTGAAGGCGGCGACCGCGCGGTCGAGCCCGCCGGTGTCCTGGAACACAGGCAGCGTGCCCATCGGCGCGGCGGCAAGGAGCAGGGGCAGGAGGATCATGGCTGATGTCCGTGTTGAGGGTCGGTGCGGGGGCCGCTCGTGGCCGGAACGTCTCCGGCAAAGGCGAGCGTGACGATCGCGGCGCGGCGTCCGGGCCGCGGCGCGGTGGTAACGGTGATGCGGCGGCTGACCGGCGCCAGCAGCGCCGCGAGCGCGCGGGCACGGTCGGCGGCGAGGATCGCGGCACTGCCGGTCGCGGCATCGACGTCGGCGGGGCTGCCGTCGGTCGATCCGGTGACGGTGAGCGCGACGCGCGGGTCGCGCGCGGCCTCTCTGGCCCAGGCGACGACCGCCGCGGAACCGCCGGGCAGCGCCGCCGATCCGGGGGCGAAATCGAACAGACCCGCGGCCATAACCGGCATCGGCGGGGGCGGGGGAGCGTGCGGTGCCGCCTCGCCACCGAAGCTGCGTCGGAGCGCATCGGTGACGGCGCGGGGCTTCTCGCTTGCCTGCAACAGGACGAAGAAGCCGACGAGCAGCAGTGCGAGATCGGCGAGCGTCACCAGCCACACGGGCCGGGCGGGCGCTGGTTCCGGCCAGCTGGGAAGCGCGGGGGCGGTCATGCGACGCTGTGCAATTGGTGGCGCGGCGTTTCGCGCAGCGCGAGCGCGACGAGCGGCGCCTCGATCCGCGCGCGTTCGAACGCCTCGATCTTGCCCGCGGCGCGCAGGCGGTGGCAGACCGGCATGAAGAGGAGGTTGGCGAACAGCGCGCCGTACAGCGTCGCGAGCAGCGCCACCGCCATCGCGCCGCCGATCGCCTGCGGGTCGGTCATCTGCGCGAACATGCCGGCAAGGCCGATCAGCGTGCCGACCATGCCCATCGCCGGTGCGGCCTCTGCGGCGCCGGACCAGACGTCGGCGGCGGCAGCCTGTCGGTCGATCCGTTTCTGCCGGTGGAAGCGCAGCAGGGCCTCGACCTCGCGGGCGACTGCTCCGTCGACGATGGCGGCGATGGCGGCGGCGACATCGGGATCGGCGATCACCGACTTGTCGAGCGCGACGACGCCGTGGCGCTTGGCGATCCGGTCCTGCGCGGCGATCTGTTCGAGCAGCGGATCGGCGGAGAAGGCGCGGCGCGGCAGGACGCGGAGCGCCACCACCGCGCGGCCGACGTCGCGGAGCGGCGCACGGAGCGGCGTGGCGACGAGCGTGCCGCCGCCGACGATGGCGAATGCGATCGGATCGAAGAGCTGGGCGATCATGCGCGGATATAATGCAAGGGGTGGGCCAGTTGGTTTTGGGAGCGTCGGTTCGGCTGCACACCCCCCTTCGTCATCCCGGCGAAGGCCGGGATCCATGGATACGATGCGGCGGCCGTTGACGTGCGCCATTGGCCTCACCGCCTCCATGGATCCCGGCGTGCGCCGGGATGACGAAAGTAGCGGACAAGCTGTATCTGCGACGAACGCGACAAGCCGTCCCCACGCGGCCTGGTGGACCCCGGACCAAGTCCGGGGTGACGAAGAAGGGCGGCAAGCCTTGCCGTCCCTCCGGCAAATACCGGCAAGCGATTGCCGGCCGGCTTGCCGCCCGCCCGGCAACGGGGTAAAATCGCGAAAAAACCGGACCCCCGCCCTCCTGCCACGAAAAACTGGCACGGCGGTTGCTTAGCGTCTCGGCAGCGCAATGGTGCGCCGGAGATTTGGCCCGATGGCCGCTGACAGTCTGTTCGGAATTCACGGATCCGCCCTGGAAGTGCGTTCGCAACGCATGGGCGTGCTCGCGTCGAATATCGCCAACGCTTCGACCCCCGGGTTCAAGGCGAAGGATATCGATTTCAAGTCGGCGCTCGCGTCGATGGAGAGCGATATCGGCGAAAAGGGCATCGCCGCCGCAACCAAATATCGCGTGCCGGTGCAGACCTCGATGGATGGCAACACCGTCGAGTTGAACCAGGAACAGACCGCCTTCGCCGAAAATGCCGTCCAGTATCAGACGACGCTGTCGTTCCTGAACGGCCGCATCGGCCAGATCACCCGCGCGCTGAAGGGGGAGTAAGGCCATGGCCGATCCGATGAGCGTCTTTCAGGTGGCAGGCCGCGCGATGAGCGCGCAGCTCGTCCGCCTGAACACGACCGCATCCAACCTTGCCAATGCCGGCGGTACGACCGGGTCGGCGGACACCGCGTACAAGACGATGAAGCCGGTGTTCCGCACCAGCTTCGACGCCGCGAGCGGCCTTGCCACCGTCGACGTCGAAAAGATCGTCACCGCGGGCGAGGCGCCGACCAAGATCTACGACCCCAACAACCCGGTCGCGGACAAGGACGGCAATATCTACCAGGCCGCCGTCGATGAAAGCCGCGAGTTCGTCGACATGATGGAGACGGCGCGCTCGTACCAGAACAACGTCGAGGTGCTGAACACTGCCAAGCAGCTCACCATCGATACCCTCAAGCTGGGCCGCTAACCCATGACCACCACGACCTCCACATCGGGTTCGTCGTTCGATACGACGCTCGCCAACCTCGGCATCAAGCGCGCCGCGAGCAACACCGGCACGACGACCGCCAGCGGTGCATCGACCGTTACCGGCGTGACCAAGACGACGCTGGACCAGTCCGACTTCCTGACGCTGCTGACCACGCAGCTGAAGAACCAGGACCCGTTCGCGCCGATGGACAACACGCAGATGGTCGCCCAGATGGCGCAATTCTCGTCCGTCGCCGGCATCAGCGAGATGAACAAGTCGCTGACCGGCATCTCGAACAAGCTCGGCTCGACCAGCGCGAGCGATGCGATGAGCTATGTCGGCAAGACCGTGCTGACCGAAGGATCGACCGCCTATCCGCGCTCGACCGGCGGGATCGACGGTGCGGTCGAGCTGGACGACGATGCGACGCAGGTCACCGTGTCGATCAGCGACGCCAATGGCGGCATGCTGCGCCAGCTCGACCTCGGCGCGCAGAAGAAGGGTTCGATCGCCTTCGACTGGGACGGCAAGGACGGCTCGGGTCAGGACGCGGGCAAGGGCCCCTTCACGATCAGTGCCTTCGCCACCGGTGGCGACAAGACGATCACCAGCCGCACGCTCGTCTGGGCGCCGGTCGAATCCGTGTCCCTGCCATCCAGCGGCAAGCCCGTTCTGAAGGTCGTCGGCGTCGGTGACGTCGATCCGTCCAACGTCCGTTCCGCCGCCTGATCTTCCCCCCGTTTTCCGAATTCCAGGAGAAACCCAATGTCCTTCTTCACCTCGCTGTCCGGTCTTCAGGCTTCGCAGACCGACATGGACACCATCTCGCACAACCTCGCCAACGTCTCGACCACGGGCTTCAAGAAGAGCCGCGTCGAGTTTTCGGACGTCATCGCATCAAGCGTGTCGACCGATCCGCGCAAGATGGTGGGGTCGGGCGTCATCGTGAAGGCGACGCAGCAGCAGTTCAAGAACGGCAATTTGCAGGGCACGACCAACGCGCTCGACCTGGCGGTCATGGGCGAAGGCTTCTTCACGGTGAAGACGACCGGCGCCAGCGACGCGATCGCCTATACCCGCAACGGTTCGTTCTCGGTCGACGCCAGCCGCAACGTCGTCGACAGCCAGGGCAGCTTCCTGATGGTCTATCCGGTCGACGGCGACGGCAACGTCACCGCCACTGGTGAAGATGGCCTGACCAACCTGCAGCTGCAGCAGACCAGCGGTACGCCGAAGGCGACGCAGTCCGTATCGACCGCGATCAACCTGTCGGGCACGACGACCGTCAACAAGAAGACGTTCGATCGCACCGACACGACGACCTACAACAACTCGGTCGCGACGCGCGTCTACGACGCGAACGGCAATCCGATGACGATGACCAGCTATTACGTGCGCACCGCGGTGCCCGATGCCACCAAGGGCACGGACAGCACCTGGGCGGTCTATACGTTCGTCGGCGACAAGCAGCTGGAAGTCGGCGGCAAGAAGGATCCCGTCGAAATCACCTTTGCCAACACCGGCGCGATCAAGACGCCTGCGACGCCGATCCAGTACGACACGTTCATCCCGCTGTCGGGCGCTGCCGCGCAGAACCTGACGCTGAACCTCGGCAACTCGACGCAGCTGGCGTCGGCCTTCGCGGTCAACAGCAAGAGCCAGGACGGCGTGCCCGTCGGCCAGCTGGCCGGCGTGACGGTGACATCGGAAGGCCTGATTCAGGCAAGCTTCTCGAACGGCGACATCGTGCCGCTGGGCAAGGTGGCGCTGGCGAAGTTCTCGACGCCGACCGGCCTGCGCCAGATCGGCAACAGCTATTGGTCGGCGACGGGTCTGTCGGGCACCGCGACGATGGGGTCGGCGGCTGCCGACGGCTTCGGCTCGCTGATGTCGGGTCAGATCGAAGGATCGAACGTCGACATCACCGAAGAACTGGTCAACCTGATCGCCGCGCAGCGCAACTTCCAGGCGAACTCGAAGGCGCTCGATACCGCGAACCAGGTCTCGCAGACCATCATCCAGATCCGCGGCTAAACGAGTCGGTGGGGACGCGGGAGCGCTAGATGGACAAATTGGTCTACACGGCGGCGACGGGTCTGCGCGCGCACATGCAGGCGCAGGCCGCGATCGCCAACAATATGGCGAACGCGTCCACCACGGGCTTTCGCGCCGATCGCGTCATCTTCGACCGGATCGAGCTGAAGGGCGGTGGCGCGCAGTTGGAGGCGCGTGCGCCGACCAGCGAGGAAGTCACCGACGCCGACCGCGCGCCGGGTGCCATCCAGCATACCGGCCGCGCGCTCGACGTCGCCGTCACCGGCGTCAACGACTGGCTGGCGGTGCAGGCGAGCGACGGCAGCGAGGCCTATACCCGCCGCGGCGACCTGGAGGTCGCGCCGTCGGGCGTGCTGCAGACCGGCGACGGCTTCATCGTGCAGGGTCAGAACGGCCCGATCACGCTGCCGCCGTACACCAGCCTGACCATCGCTGGCGACGGGACGATCAGCATCGTGCCCCAAGGGGGCGATGCCGCCAACCCACAGGTGGTCGACCGGCTGAAGATCGTCGACACCAAGGGGTCGCAGACGGTCAAGGGCCTCGACAACCTGCTGCGCGTGAAGGGCGGCGGCACGCTGCCCGCGAACCTCGACGCCAAGGTGCAGGGCGGCGCGCTGGAGGGCTCCAACGTCAATATGACGCAGGTGCTCGTCGATATGCTGGAAAACCAGCGCAGCTACGAAATTCAGGCCAATCTGATGAAGTCGGCCAAGGAACTGGACGAAGGCGGCTCATCCGTGATGCGCCTGCCGAGCTAAGGGACGAAGAGCATGTCATCCTCCGCCATGCATATCGCGCGCACCGGGCTCGACGCCCAGGATACGCGCATGCGAGTCATTTCGAACAACCTCGCGAACGTCAACACGACGGCGTTCAAGAAGGATCGCGCCGCATTCGAGACGTTGGCCTATCAGACGGTCACGGCGCCGGGGTCTCAGTCGACCGCGGAAACCAAGTACGCGACCGGCCTCAACCTCGGCACCGGTGTGCGCGTGCAGGGCACGGCGCGGATCGATACGCAGGGGTCGCTGACGCAGACCGGCAACAGCTTCGATCTGGCGCTGGATGGCGACGGCTATTTCCAGATCCAGATGCCGGGCGGCCAGCTAGGCTACACGCGCGCGGGCAACTTCAACCGCAGCCCGGAAGGCCTGCTGGTGACGTCGGAGGGCTATCAGGTCCAGCCGGGCATCACCGTGCCGGCGAACGCGACCTCGGTGTCGATCGGCACCGACGGCACCGTCACCGCGCAGATTCCGGGGCAGACGACGGGCAGCACGCTGGGCCAGATCCAGATCGCGAGCTTCCCCAATCCCACCGGCCTGCAATCGACCGGCGACAATTACCTGCGCGAAACCGCCTCGTCGGGTGCCGCCAACCTCGGCATCGCCGGGCAGGACGGCCGCGGCAACGTGCGCCAGGGCAGTCTGGAAGCGTCGAACGTCAACGTCGTCGAGGAGCTCGTCGACATGATCGAGACGCAGCGCGCCTATGAGGTCAATTCGAAGATGATCTCGTCCTCCGACGAAATGCTCAAATACGTGAACCAGAACCTGTAACATGGCCTCCGCACCCAACCCCTTCCGCCCCGGCGCCTTCGTCGTCAGCCACTGGGCCGAGATCGCGCTCGCCGCGGCGTCCAGCCTGCTCGTGCTTGCCGCGCTCACGCCCGGCGAGGCCAATGCCAGCATCTTCGGCAAGAAGAAGCCGGCGGAGGACTTCACTGTCGTGCGCGCGCCGATGACGCCGCCGCCGGCCCCGGCCAATGGCGCGATCTTCCAGGCGAGCGACGGCTATGCGCCGCTGTACGAAGGCTGGCGCGCGCGCCGCGTGGGCGATCCGCTGACCATCGTGCTGGTAGAGAACACGGCCGCCTCCAAGTCATCGAGCTCGAAGCTCGATTCGAGCGGGCAGGGCGGCATCACGCCGCCGACCACCGGACCGCTGAGCCTGTTCGGCGCGACTGATGCGTCGATGAGCGGTACGCGCGGCTTCAACGGACAGGGGCAGGCGAACCAGGCCAATTCGCTGTCGGGCGAAGTCTCCGTCACGGTCGCCGCGGTCTATCCGAACGGCACGATGCTGGTGCAGGGGCAGAAGCGCGTGACGCTGAACCGCGGCGACGAATTCGTGCGGATCAAGGGGCTGGTGCGCAGCGCCGACATCAGCGCCGACAATCGCGTGCTGTCGACCCGCGTCGCCGACGCGCAGATCTCCTACACCGGCAAGGGCGACGTCGCGCGCGCCGGGCGGCAGGGCTGGCTCGGCCGCTTCTTCTCCGTCGTGTCGCCGTTCTGACGGCCGTCTTGACGCGTTGTTAACCATAGGAAGTGCAGGCTGCTGCCCATGTTCCGCCGTCTGATCCTCTCGCTCGCCGCCGCTCTGGCCTTCGTCGCTGCGCCCGCTGAGGCCGACCGGATCAAGGATCTGGGCGGGTTCCAGGGCATCCGCTCGAACCAGCTGACCGGTTACGGCGTGGTCGTCGGCCTGCCCGGCACGGGCGACGACAATCTCGAATATACTGTGCAGTCGCTCAAGGCCGTGGCGTCGCGCTTCGGCCTGCAGCTGCCGCCGGGGGCCAATCCGGGCATGAAGAACGCGGCGGTCGTCATGATCACCGCCGACCTGCCGCCCTTCGCCAAGCCGGGGCAGAAGCTGGACATCACCGTCGCTTCGATGGGCAAGGCGAAGTCCCTGCGCGGCGGCAGCTTGGTGCTGACGCCGCTGCTGGGTGCGGACAACCAGATCTATGCGATGGCGCAGGGCAACCTCGCCGTCGGCGGCCTGGGGGCCGAGGGCGCGGACGGATCGAAGATCGTCGTCAACGTGCCCTCCGCCGGGCGCATTCCCGATGGCGCCACCGTCGAACGTGCGGTCGCGACCGGGTTCGATTCGACGCCGAACCTCACCTTCAATCTGGCGCGGGCCGATTTCACGACCGCGCAGAATGTCGCGCAAGCGATCAACGCGAAGCTGGGCTTTGGCACCGCCGAGGCGATCGACGGCGTGTCGATCGCGGTGCGCGCGCCGCCGGGCGCCGACGTCCGCGCGACGCTGATGTCGACGATCGAGAACCTCGACGTCGTGTCGGCCGAGCCGCCGGCAAAAGTAATTGTAAATGCACGCACCGGAACGGTCGTTATCAATTCTGCGGTCAGGGTGGGTCCGGCCGCGGTGACGCACGGCAAGCTGACCGTGCGCATCGACGAGAACCAGCGGATCAGCCAGCCTGCTCCGTTCAGCCAGGGCCAGACTGCGTTGGAGCGCAAGTCCAACGTGTCGGTCGAGGAGGAGAAGAAGCCGATGTTCCTGCTCACGCCCGGGCCGAAGCTCGCCGATGTGGTGAAGGCGGTGAACGCGATCGGTGCGTCGCCCGCCGATCTCGTCGCGATCCTGGAGGCGCTGAAGGAAGCCGGCAGCCTGAAGGCGGAGTTGATCGTCCTGTGACCGGGCCATCGATCTCGACTGGCGTCGCCGGTGCCGGGGGTATCTCGACCGATACGTCGCGCCTCAAGACCGCGGACAACCTGAAGAAGGCGGGTCAGCAGTTCGAAGCGGTGTTCACCGGCATGATGCTGAAGAGCATGCGGCAGGCGAAGCTGGCCGATCCGCTGTTCGATTCGAAGGCGATCGATACCTTTACCGAAATGCAGGACGCCCGCGTCGCGCAGACAATGTCGGAGACGACGCCGCTGGGCATCGGCAAGGCGATGACCGCCTTCCTCGCCAAGAAGCAATCGGATCTTAACGACTCCACGGCAGATCCGCCCAAATGAGCGATATGCTGTCGATCGGCGCGTCCGGCGTCCGCGCGTATCAAACCGCGCTTGCGACCGTTGGCGAGAACATCGCCAACGTGAATTCGGCCGGCTACACGCGTCGACAGGTCGCGCTGAACGAAGTGGCCGGCGTCGGCACGACCTTCGCCTATGCCGCGGGCAACGGCGTCACGCTGACCGGCGTTACCCGATCGACCGACATCTATTCCAGCCGCGCGCTGCGCGCCGCGAACAGCGACCTGTCGCGCACGACCAGCGGTGCGGCATGGCTGGACCGTATCCAGGGCGCGCTGACCGGCAATGCGCTGACGTCGCGCGTCACGAATTTCTTCGGCGCGGCGCAGGCGCTCGCTGCCGAACCCGATTCGACCGCGCTGCGCACCGGTATGGTCAGCGCCGCGACGTCCGCCGCCATCGCCTTCACCGCGACGGGCAGGGCGTTCGACCAGATCGATGCCGATATCGATACCGCCGGCAACCAGGCCGCGCAGGACCTGACGTCGCTCGGCGTGTCGCTGTCCAAGATCAACGAAGGCATCAGCCGCTCACAGCCGGGCAGCACCGCGGCGGCGCAGCTGATGGACCAGCGCGACGACGTCCTGTCGCAGATGAGCAACCTCAGCGACATCACCACGACGTTCGATTCGATCGGGCGGGCGACGGTCAACCTGGGCGGATCGAGCGGCGCGCCGTTCGTGCGCGGCACCGGTGCCGGCACCGTCACCTATGCGCGGGACGACACCGGCAAGATCGCCTTCAGCATCACGGTGGGGATCGAGAAGACGCAGATCACCCCCGGCGGCGGCACGCTGGGCGGTCTGGTGGATGGCGCGCAGCGCGCCTCGTCGATCCGCGACGTGCTCAATTCGGTCGCGGGGCAGTTCGTCAAGACGGTCAACGACAACCAGGCGGCGGGCAAGGACCAGAACAACCAGACCGGCGCCGCGATGTTCGTCATCGACCAGACGCGGCCGGCGACCGAGATGAGCGTCGCCACCGGTTTCGTCGGCAGCCAGATCGCGGCGGGCACCGGTGGCGGATCGCGCGATGCGTCGAACCTCGCCGCGCTGGAAGCGACGCGCAACAGCAAGGGCTATGAGGCGCAGCTGACGACACTCGTGACCGACAATGCCACCGCCTACAAGCAGAAGAACACGATCGCGGACGCGCAGACGTCGATCCGCGATGGCGCGGCGACGGCGCTGTCCTCATCGACCGGCGTCAATCTCGATTCGGAGGCGGTCGATCTCATTCGCTTCCAACAGGCCTATGCCGCCTCGAGCCGCGTGATCCAGGTCGCGCGCGAGACGATGCAGACGCTTCTGGATATGCGGTAGGATTGCCCATGCAGATTTCGACCAGCCTGTTCTACAGCAACGCCTCCAGCCGCTTAACCAAGATGAGCGACAAGGCGCAGGAACTGCAGACGCAGATCGCGACCGGCAAGAAGCTGATCAAGCCGTCCGACGACCCCGCCGGCGCGCAGCAGCTTGCCGAACTCGATCGTCGCGACGCCGATGCGGCGGTGTACGGCACCAACCTGACGCTGGCGAGCTCGCTGCTCGATCAGGCGGATGGTGTGCTCAAGCAGATCACCGCACAGCTGACGCGCGCGACCGAACTCGCGACGCAGGCGGCGACCGGCACGCAGACCGACGCCGCGCGCAAGAGCATCGCGACCGAAATCACCTCGGTCGTCCAGTCGCTGGTCACGCTCGCCAATTCGCGCAACGTGCGCGGCCAGCCGCTGTTCGGCACCGTCGACGGCACCAAGGCGGTGACCGACAATGGCAACGGCACCTTCACCTTCCCGGCGAACAACACGCTCGTGTCCGAAGTGCCGATCGCCGATGGCCAGACGATCCAGGCGACCGAGAGCGCCAAGACGATCTTCGACCTGGGCAATGGCGACAATACGCTGGCGATGCTGAGCCGCATGGCGGCGACGCTGAACGGCGGCGGCGACGTGTCGTCGTCGATGAGCACGGCGCTTGATTCGCTGAGCCAGGCCGTCGACCAGGTCGCCAACGTGCAGGCCTCGGTCGGGTCGCGGTCGGCGCGCGTCGATCTGCAACAGCAATTGCTGACCACGGCGAACACCGATCGCGCCGATCTGCGCGGCAAGCTGGAGCAGGTCGACGTCACCGACGCGATCGTCCAGTTGCAGCAGATGATGACCGCGCTGTCGGCGTCGCAGGCGAGCTTCACCAAGCTCTCGCAGCTCTCGCTGTTCGATTACCTGAAGTAACGTAGGCCAAGGCCGACGTACGTGATGTCCCGTCGCCGCGCGAGCGGCGGTCGGGCCCATGTGCCGTTCGCGCGGCGGGGCGTTGCCACAGGTTTTTGTCCGGAACGGCCAAATCCGGGACATGGTAACCACTTGTCTAGGAAATGCGGTTAACCCGGTAAGCCACAAGAGTCGGCGTCGCCGGCAAAACGGGGGTTCCCACAGTGTTTCCTGCGATCGGTCTCGTCGTTCTACTCGGCATGGTGTTCGGCGGTTTCGCCATCACCGGCGGTGCCCTTGGCCCCGTGTTCGAGGCGATCCCGCACGAGATGCTCATCATCGGCGGCGCCGCAGCAGGCGCGCTGATCATCGGCAACTCGGGCGCCGAGCTGAAGGCGATGGGCGGCGGCCTCGCCAAGGTGTTCAAGGGACCCAAGTACAAGAAGCAGGACTATCTCGACGTCATTTTCCTCGTCAGCAAGCTGATGAAGATGCTGCGCATGGACGGTCCGATCGCGCTCGAACCGCATGTCGAGGACCCCAAGTCGTCGTCGGTTTTCAGCGAATATCCGCGCCTGCTCGCCGATCATACGCTGGTCAATCTGATCGCCGACACGCTGCGCCTGGTCGTCGTGTCGTCGGGCACGCTCGACGTGCATGCGGTGGAAGAGGTGATGGATCACGCGATCAAGTCGCACCACCACGAGGTCGAGGGGCCGGAGCATACGCTGACCAGCCTCGCCGATTCGCTGCCCGCACTCGGCATCGTCGCCGCGGTGCTCGGCATCGTGAAGACGATGGGCTCGATCGACAAGCCACCGTCGGTGCTCGGCGGCATGATCGGCTCGGCGCTGGTCGGTACGTTCATGGGCGTGCTGCTGGCCTACGGCATCGTCAATCCGCTCGCCGGGCGCCTGAAGCAGATCATCCATGCCGACGCCGCCATCTATCACGTCGTCAAGCAGATCATCATCGCCTCGCTGCACGGCCACCCGCAGCCGCTGGTGATCGAGGCCGCGCGAAGCGGCATCGCGCACAAGAACCAGCCCGGCTTCGCCGAGGTGTTCGACGGCTTGCGCGGCAAGTAAGATCCGATGGCGCGCGCAGCACCGCACGGCAACAACCAGCCGCCCAAGATCGTCATCGTCAAGAAGATCACCATCGCCGGTGGTGGTCACCATGGTGGTGCGTGGAAGGTCGCCTATGCCGACTTCGTGACCGCGATGATGGCGTTCTTCCTGCTCCTGTGGCTGCTCGGCGCGACCACGGAGAAGCAGCGCAAGGGCATCGCCGACTATTTCGCGCCGACGCTGATCGACAAGAAGTCGCTGGGCCTGGGCGGCAATGGCGTGCTGGGCGGCGAATCGATCCTCAGCAACAACAAGCTGGGTCCGAAGGCGGCGGCGGCGCCGATCGCGTCGATCGGCGTGCCGATCATGCAGACCGGCGGCGACCGCAGCGGCACGGGCGACAAGGGATCGCTGCGCAATCCGACCGCGACCGCGCTCGACCAGAAGGCGTTCGAGGCGATCAAGCAGGAGATCGAGAAGCAGATCATGAGTTCGAAGAGCCTGTCGAAGCTCGCGAGCCATATCCGCTTCGTGCCGACGCAGGACGGGCTGCGCATCGATCTGGTCGATGATGCCGATTATTCGATGTTCGCGCTGGGTACGACGGCGCTGGATTCGCGGGCGTCGGACCTGATCGGGATGATCGCCGGCACGATCGCGGGGACGCCCAACACGATCATGATCCGCGGCCATACCGACAGCGTGCCCTATGGCGACCCCAGGGCGATGAACAACTGGATGCTGTCGTCGGGCCGCGCGGAATCGACGCGGCGGCGGCTGGCGCTGGGCGGCATTCCGGAATCGCGCTTCGAGCGGATCGAGGGTGTGGCGGATCGTGAGCCGATCGTCGTCAACGACCCCGGTGATCCGCGCAATCGCCGCGTGGCGATCACCCTGCTGTATCGCAAGGGCGCGTTCGGCCAATAGCGGCTCCTCGTCATCGCCGGATACGAAAGACCCGCGCGGAAGGCATCCCTTCCGCGCGGGTCTTGCGTTCGTCCCCTCCAGCGCCGTGGGGGCGGCGGCGGAGGGGCGTGGCCGATCAGGCCTCGACGGCGTCCGCCGGCTTGCGACCGCGCTTGGCAGCAGCGGCGCCGTCGCCCTTGCGTGCGCCCGGCTTGCGGCCGAGACCGATCTTCTTGGCCATCGCGCGGCGGCTTTCCGAATAGGTTTCGGCGACCATCGGGTAATCCGGCTTCAGGCCATAACGTTCGCGATATTCGGCCGGCGTCATGCCATGGGTGGCGAGGTGACGACGCAAGGTCTTGTACGGCTTGCCGTCGATCATCGAGATGATGTGATCCTTCGACGCCAGCGACTTACGCACCGAAACCGCGGGCGTATATTCAGTCGCCGGTGCGCTTTCCGTTTCCGTGGTGCCGGTGCCAAGCAGCGCCGAGACGGTGTCGTGCATCTTGCCGAGGAAGGCCGGAACCTCATCAGCGGAAATACGGGTGTTGGGGTTGCCGAGCCAAGCAATCGTCAGTTCGGTTGCCAGTTCGACGGCATTCAGGTCGGACGTTTCATCAGTCATAGTTTGCTCCTTTGACTGATAATAGCCCTAGACAACAGACAAGGCGCGTCAACCCTGCGGCGACCCGAATTGATAGGTAGATCAAGTCAAATGTAGAAAAGGGAATGAAAATACTGTCATCAAGACTGATCAGGCCGTTCGTGACGCACCCGCGGCCCGTACGGCGGCGAGATCGGGATAGCCGTTGACCGCCATCAGCAGGTCCGCCTCCGCCAGGATGCAGCGCAGGACGTGCGCCGCGCCGGCGGCACCGTCGAGCGCCAGGCCGTAGCTATAGGGGCGGCCGACACCGACCGCGGCGGCGCCCAGCGCCAGCGCCTTCACGACGTCGCTGCCCGAGCGGATGCCGGAATCGAACAGGACGGGCGTGCGGCCCGCCGCGGCGACGACGCCCGGCAGCATGTCGATCGCGGCGATGCCGCCGTTCGCCTGCCGGCCGCCGTGGTTCGAGCAATAGATGGCGTCGGCGCCCGTATCGATGGCGCGACGGGCGTCGTCGGGGTGGCAGATGCCCTTCAGGATCAGCGGCAGCTTGGTGAGCGAGCGCAGCCAGGGCATGTCGTCCCAGGTTAGCACCTTGCCGAAGGTCGCCGCCCAGCTGCGCACCGCGGCGGCGGGGTCCTGCTCGGGCGGGGTTTGCAGCAGGCGGCGGAAGACGGGGTCGCTGAAGTAATTGGCGAGCACGTGGCCGCGCAGCTGCGGGAAGTTGCCGGTGTTGAGGTCGCGCGGGCGCCAGCCCGTCACCCATGTGTCGAGTGTCACGACGATGCCCTTGTAGCCCGCCGCCTCCGCGCGGGAGACGAGGCTGGCGGCGAGGTCGCGGTCCTTGGGCGTATAGAGCTGGAAGAAGCCGGGGGTGTCGCCCATCGCCTCCGCCACGTCCTCCAGCGGATCGTTCGACAAGGTGGAGGCGACCAGCGGCACGCGCGTCTCGGCGGCGGCGCGGGCGGCGGCGAGGTCGCCGTGGCCGTCGGGGGTCATCAGCCCGGTAACGCCGATCGGCGCCATGAAGATCGGGCTGGGCAGGCGCAGGCCGAACAGGTCGATCGACAGGTCGCGGGTCGCGCAATCGACCATCATCCGCGGCACCATGCCCCAGTGGCGGAAGGCGGCGGCGTTATGATCCTGCGTATATTCGTCGCCGCAGCCGCCCTGGACGTAATCGCGCACCGATGCCGGCATCGCCGCGGTGGCGCGGGCGGCGAGCGTGGCGAAGTCGACGGGCACCTTGGGCACCACGCCCGACAGGCCGGCGAAGTAGATGGCGTTCTGATAGTCGCCGTAATGGGGCATCGGGCTTGCCTTTACCTGCGCGCGTCAGCGCATCTTTATGGTCGCGCGAAGACGCGAAGACGCCAAGGTGTTGCGATCGGGAAGGACCTTAGTCTGTCTTCGCCTAAGGGCTGACGAGGCGGCTTCGCCGGGTGCGCCCTCTTTGCGTCTTCGCGTCTTCGCGTGAACGATTACTCCTTATAGCTCGGATCGATGCGGTCGAGCTTGCGGAGCAGCGCGGGCCAAGCGAGGCCTTGCGCGAGCATCGCCATGCCGGCGCCGCTCGACTGTTCCTCGACCTTTTCGGCGACGCCCTGGTTGGGATTGTTGAGGTTCTCCCGCCCCGCGCTGAGCATCAGGATCTGCGCTTCGCAGGCGCGTTCGAGGAAGTACATGCGCACGAACGCCTGGGCGACGCTGGCGCCGACCGCGAGCGTGCCGTGGTTGCGCAGGATCATGCTGCTCTTCGTGCCCAGGTCCGCGACCAGCCGCTCACGCTCGTCGAGCTCGGTCGCGATGCCTTCGAAGTCGTGATAGGCGACGTCGTGGCCGGCGATCATCGCGGTCTGCGTGTGCGGCAGCAGCCCTTCGCGCATCGCCGACACCGCCTGCCCGTGCGGCGTGTGGAGGTGGAGCACCGCAGCGGCATCCTCCCGCGCGGCATGGATCGCCGAATGGATGACGAAGCCGGCGCGGTTCACCGGCGCGGGCGTATCGTCGATCTTGTTGCCGTCGAGGTCGATCTTGACCAGCGACGAGGCGGTGATCTCTTCGAACATCAGATTGTAGGGGTTGATGAGGAAGTGATGCTCCGGCCCCGGCACGCGCGCGGACAGATGCGTGAAGATCAGATCGTCCCAGCCATAATGCGCGACCAGGCGATAGGCGGCGGCAAGATCGACGCGCAGCGCCCATTCCTCGGGGCTGATCGAGTCGCGCCGCGACGCCGTAACGGAATCGGGACGTAGAGCGGTGGCCATGGATGATCCTCTCTCTTTTCTATGGGCTTAGGATGCCATGGATCGGGGCGAGGGGACAGGGCGTGCGGCCGCGGAAAGTCACAAAAGTCACGCCCACGCACGTGTTTCGCGGAAGCCAGCATTGCGGGCGGCAGGGCGGCGGGATCGGGCATCAGCGGCGCGCGGCTCCGGCGGACAGCGAGTCGCGCGGTGTAGGCGAGGCGGGGCGTGTAGGACAGTTTGTCTCGTGGAATGTCCAACATGGATGTATGTGTAGCTACATAAAGGGGGCGGATGTGGAGACAGCTTCGATCCCAAGAAACGCGATAAGGTCCTGCGTGAGCGTGGCCTCGACTTTGCCGCCGCAGCTCGGGTGTTCGAGGGGCGAAGCCGGACCGTCATCGACGACCGTGTCGATTACGGTGAGGTGCGGCAGATCACGTATGGCTGGATGGAGCAGGTCGCGGTGGCGGTGGTCTGGACGGAGCGCGACGGCGCATGCCGCGTGATCTCGATGCGACGGATGCACCAATGGGAGATCAGATATGTCGGATTGGATTGATCCCGATGACGCCCCCGAATTGACGGAGGACATGGCGGCGATCGCTGAGGTTCGCGTCGGCGGCAGGGTCGTTCGCCCGGCGAGCGGCTATCTCGGACCCGATGGTGTCGTACGTGGCCGTCCACCGTTGCGCGAGCAGGCCAAGCGCCAGGTGACACTGCGGCTCGACCCCGATGTGATTGAGCGATTCCGCGCGGACGGACCGGGCTGGCAGGGGCGGATGAACGCGGCGCTGCGCAAGGCGGCGGGGCTTTAGGGTTCCTCGCGATCGGCGCGTCTGCCGGGAGGTAGGATTGTGTTCGCGCGGAGGCGCGGAGGGCGCAGAGAGGGGGCGTGCGCGGCAGCGTCTTTTGCTTGTCTCGCCGTGCAGGGAGGGCGGGAGCGTCCGGCAGGCGCGACGCCTCCGCGTCCTCCGCGCCTCCGCGTGCGAACACTGTCCAGACCTCGGCAGCGTGCGCGCGGGTGGCGAGCGTCAGGTTGTCCGGTGCCGATCGATAATCGCTCGCATCCCTGCAATTACCTGATCGTGCGGGATTTTCGATGCCGTGGACGCCATCGCCCGCTCTATCTTGGCGCGGAACCACGCGTCGTGAGCGGCGGCTTCCTCGCCGGTCGAGAATTCCCACTCGAGAGGGATTAGGTCGGTCATCCAAGGAAACGTATAGGGCCGTGGTGGCGGGCGGAAGATGGGGGTGACTTTGAGGCTCGACCCGGTGTGATTGAGCGGTTCCGGGCGAGCAGGCTTGGCTTACAAGCATGGATGAATGCGGCGCGGCGTAAGGCGACGAGATTGTGCAGCGATGCCACCTTACCAACGATCGCACCCGCTTGCGTTCCATAATTGTTCCGCATACTGAGAGGGCGTACAAGTTAGAAGGCAGCGTCGAAATGGCTCTCCACGGGGAAGACGTGCGCTCTGTCATCAACGAGATACTGGACGCCCATCCGCGGCAGCGCATCAGTAATTTGTCCGCGCAGAAGATCGCCTATTTCCTGCACGGGCAGTATCTGCTGTCCACTCGAAATCCACTAGTTAGTGGTTATTTTGAAGCGTGGGAATACGGTCCGGTTCATCCGATGCTATACAACGCGCTGAGGCATTTGGGCAGTGCGCCGCTTACTTCCCCTATTCAGAGGCGTGATATTCTCTCGGGCAGCTGGACCGCCATTCCAATGATTCCAGACGCAAACGTCAGGGCATTCGTGCGACGCGAGTCGGAACCGCTTCTCTCGATGAGCCCTCGTCAGTTAGTTGACCTGTCGCACGCGGCGAACTCTCCTTGGGATGTAATAAGCAAGGTAGGCAATCGACGCACATGGGGATTGAGACTCGACAACGAGACCATTCTCAGGCACTTCAGGTTCCACAAACGTTCTGTCAGTGACATGGCGCATGGAGACGGCTTTGAAGAGCATCCGCCTTCCGGAGACTGATATCGCAAACCTTGCGTTTAGGTCATACGACTTCAAGGTCGATTTTCTTGCCAACTGGCTGAGGCCGAAGCAAATTAAGGGCTCGTATGAGCCTCTCCGGCACAGCGTTGCCGAAGCGGCAAATGTCGAGCTTCCGCTGATACCCGATCTTGAACGCACTACGCTCGAACAGCTTGAAAAATTGGTGATTCGCGCCTGCAAGGGCAACGTCGACCGCATTAAGATGAACTTGGCACCCGTGCGTGCAATTCGGCGCTTTGTTGATGAGCAACAAGTAGAGGCTGACTTTCTCGAGTCTTTGCCAATAACGCTCCATCCGGGCATGCGTTACGAATTTTGGGCGCCTATGATTGTTCGTTATAGGGGCGTTGCGCGTATCGTCTTTCTTGACCTTCGGCGAACAGGTGGACTTTCGCCGACGGGATGCCACGTCGCATTTTCGATCATGCACGAACGCTTTCGTGCTTTGAATCCGGATTTTGGCGCTGTCCGCTTCGAGGCTTGGAAGTTCGCAAATAATGATGCGCGGACAATCCGACCGGTGGTCGAGTGGGCTGAACCAATCCAGTACGATCGTATCGTCAGCGATGTTGCCGAGACGTACGGTATCCTGCACGCTTTACGGGCGGGCGACCCGGGCCGGGCTACTGGAACCGACCCAGGTCCACTCTTCCGTTAATTACTCCGCCGCCACCGAATCATCTGCACGCGCCCTCAACAACGGCTTCAAATACTTCCCCGTAAAGCTCCGTGGTTCCTTCACCACATCCTCCGGCGTGCCCGTCGCGACGATCTCACCGCCCTTCACGCCGCCTTCCGGCCCCAAATCGACGATCCAGTCCGCCGTCTTGATGACGTCGAGATTGTGTTCGATGACGACGACGGTGTTGCCCTGCTCGACCAGCGCGTGGAGGACTTCGAGCAGTTTGCGCACGTCTTCGAAGTGCAGGCCCGTCGTCGGTTCGTCGAGGATGTAGAGCGTGTTGCCGGTGGCGCGGCGTGAGAGTTCCTTGGCGAGTTTGACGCGTTGCGCTTCGCCGCCCGACAAGGTGGTCGCCTGCTGGCCGACCTTGACGTAGCCCAGGCCCACTTCGACCAGCATTTCCATCTTGTCGCGGATCGGGGGCACGGCCTTGAAGAATTCCGCGGCATCCTCGACGGTCATGTCGAGCACGTCGGCGATGCTTTTGCCCTTGAACTTTACCTCCAGCGTCTCGCGATTGTAGCGGGCGCCGTGGCAGACGTCGCAGGTAACGTAGACGTCGGGGAGGAAGTGCATCTCGATCTTGAGCACGCCGTCGCCCTGGCACGCCTCGCAGCGGCCGCCCTTGACGTTGAAGCTGAACCGGCCGGGCTTGTAGCCGCGCGCCTGCGCCTCCGGCAGGCCGGCGAACCAGTCGCGGATTTGCGTGAAGCTGCCGGTGTAGGTCGCCGGGTTCGACCGCGGCGTGCGGCCGATCGGCGACTGGTCGATGTCGATCACCTTGTCGAGGTGCTGGAGTCCGGTGACCTTGTCGTGCTTGCCCGCCAGGATGCGCGCGCCGTTGAGCGTGCGTGCGGCGGCGGCGTAGAGCGTGTCGATCGTGAAGCTCGACTTGCCCGATCCCGACACGCCGGTGATGCAGGTGAAGGTGCCGAGCGGGATCGACGCGGTGACGCCGGTGAGGTTGTTGGCGCGCGCGTTGTGGACGGTGAGCTTCTTGCCGTTGCCCTTGCGGCGTTGCGCGGGGACGGGGACTTCGCGCGTACCGTTGAGGTAATCGGCGGTGATGCTGGTCTTGCTCTTGAGCAATTGCTTGAGCGTGCCTTGCGCGACGATCTGGCCGCCGTGGACGCCGGCGCCCGGCCCCATGTCGATGACGTAATCGGCGGTGCGGATCGCATCCTCGTCATGCTCGACCACCAGCACGGTGTTGCCGAGGTCGCGCAGGCGGCGGAGCGTCGCGAGCAGCATGTCGTTGTCGCGCTGATGGAGCCCGATGCTGGGTTCGTCGAGGACGTAGAGCACGCCCGACAGGCCGCTGCCGATCTGCGACGCCAGGCGGATGCGCTGGCTCTCGCCGCCCGACAGCGTGCCCGACGTGCGATCGAGGTTGAGGTAATCGAGGCCGACGTTGTTGAGGAAGCCCAATCGCTCGACGATCTCCTTCAGGATGCGTTCGGCGATCGCGCGCTGCTGGTCGCCCAGATGGTTGGGCAGATCGGTGAAGAAGGCGAGCGCGTCGACCACGCTGAGGTGTGTGGCGTGGGCGATGTCGGTCTTCGCGATCTTGACCGCGAGCGCTTCGGGCTTGAGGCGCGCGCCGTGGCAGACTTCGCAGGGGCGCGACGACTGGTATTTGCCCAGCTCCTCGCGCATCCACGCGCTCTCGGTCTGGAGCAGGCGGCGGTTGAGGTTGCCGATCACGCCCTCGAACGGTTTCTTGACGTCGTAGCTCTTCTTGCCGTCGACGAAGGTGAGCGTGACCGCCTTGCCCTTGGTGCCGAACAGGATGACGTCCTGCGTTTCGGGGTGCAGGTCCTTCCACGGCGTATCGAGGTCGAACTTGTATTCGCGCGCGAGGCTGCCGAGGACCTGCATGTAATAAGGGCTGGGCGGGTTGGACTTCGCCCAGGGGACGACGGCGCCCTTCTTGATGCTGAGGTCATGGTTGGGGACGACGAGGTCTTCGTCGAACAGCAGCTTTTCGCCCAGGCCGTCGCACGCGGGGCAGGCGCCCTGGGGGGCGTTGAAGCTGAACAGGCGCGGTTCGATTTCGGCGATGGTGAAGCCGCTGATCGGGCAGGCGAACTTTTCGCTGAACACGATGCGGCCGGCAGGCGCGTTGTCGCCGAGGACTTCGGACTTGGGGGTGTGCGGTTCGACGGGATCGGCCGGGTCGATATAGGCGAGGCCGTCGGCGAGCTTCAGCGCGGTTTCGAAGCTTTCGGCCAGGCGCGTGGCGGCATCGGCGCGGACGACGAGGCGGTCGACGACGATCTCAATGTCGTGCTTGTACTTCTTGTCGAGCGCGGGCGCCTCGTCGATCTCATGGATCGTGCCGTCGATGCGGACGCGGGTGAAGCCCGCCTTCTGCCATTCGGCGAGTTCCTTGCGATATTCGCCCTTGCGACCGCGCACGACGGGGGCGAGCAGGTACAGGCGCGTGCCCTCGGGCAACGCCATGACGCGGTCGACCATCTGGCTGACCGTCTGCGCGGCGATCGGCTCGCCGGTGGCGGGCGAATAGGGGATGCCGACGCGCGCCCAGAGCAGGCGCATGTAATCGTAGATTTCGGTGACGGTCGCGACGGTGGAGCGCGGGTTGCGCGACGTCGTCTTCTGCTCGATCGAGATGGCGGGCGACAGGCCCTCGATATGGTCGACGTCGGGCTTCTGCATCAGCTCGAGGAACTGGCGCGCATAGGCCGACAGCGATTCGACGTAGCGGCGCTGCCCCTCGGCATAGATGGTGTCGAAGGCGAGGCTCGATTTGCCAGACCCCGACAGGCCGGTGATGACCGTCAGCGTGTCGCGGGGGATGTCGACGTCGACGTCCTTGAGATTGTGCTCGCGCGCGCCGCGGACGGAAATTTTGGTCAGCATGAAGCGGGTTCTACTTCTGTTCTGTTTCTGATGCTAGTCTGGCAGGTAGGAACGCTTGCGCGCGATTTCGAGCCACATTGAAAGCATGGCGACGGTGTCTTACGTCTGTGCCACACAAGGAGATTGCGCGATGGGCAAGAAGCACAAGAAGGCGAAGCTTCCGAAGGAAGTGCTGGGCGTGAAGCTGCCCAAGGAGGTGCGCGAGGTGGGCGGGGCGCTGCTGGAGAAGGCAAACAGCCCGCAGGGGCGCGAGATGCTGGCGGCGGGACTGACGATGGCGGCGGCCGCGGCGACCGCGGCGCTGGCCAAGGGACGCGCTGAGCGGGCCGCCAAGCCGGACGCGCCGCGCCCGCCCGAGGCACCGGTGCCGCCCGTGCCGCCGGTTCCTCCTGTCCCGCCGGTGCCGCCGCAGGGCACGCAGACGCAGCCCGATCCGCAAGCGATCGCCGATGCGGTGGGCAAGGCGGCGGAGGCGATGCTGGGGCGATTGTTCGGTCGGAAAGACTGACGCGGCGGGGTTTGCGCGGCGCTCGCTATCCGTCGGACATAGGGACCGATTGTACGGCGCCGGACCATCCACGCTGCACCCGCGATACTGTCCATGTAGCGCCGCGAGTGATATCGATCAGTCCGCACGTCTGTGCGCGCCATTGTTCCGCGCGACGGAGACGCGAGGGTGGCATTTCCGCATCCGCCAGTCGCGGCAACTTGGGGTCGGTGACCGGGCCTTCCGCGCAACATAGCGCCACTCGCTGTGGCTGTTTTGCAACGCAACGTTGCTGAAAGCGGAAATAGGTCAGCAGTACGTGCTTTACGCGAGCAAGACAGTCACACAAGCGTCACGCAGTCCAGAAGACTGACATTCCAAATCGATGACGCATGGGGCGACCGAAAACGGCGCCGTTGCAAAGGGGATATACGTGACGAAAACCGCTCGATTCGATGTGACGCGCAAGGCGGCTCTGCTCGCCGCGGCGACGCCGCTGGCGCTGGTGCTGGGGGCCGCTCCGGCGTTCGCACAGACCGCGACGCAGACGCCCGCGCAGCTCGAGATCAAAGATCAGCAGACCGATCCGACGACGACGCAGGGCGCGAGCGATCAGGACAAGGCGAGCGACATCGTCGTCACCGGTTCGCTGTTCCGTCGCACCGACACCGAAACCCCGTCGCCGGTCACCGTGCTGACCAGCGACACGCTGGCCAAGGCGGGCATCACCACCGCGTCGGACGCGATCCGTTCGATCTCGGCGGACAGCGCGGGTTCGATCGGCACCGGCTTCCAGTCGGGCTTCTCGGCCGGCGGTTCGGCCGTGTCGCTGCGCGGCCTCGGCGTGTCGTCGACGCTGGTGCTGATCGACGGGCTGCGCTCGGCGAATTTCCCGCTGAACGACGATGGCCATAACGCCTATGTCGATCTGAACTCGATCCCGTTCAGCCTGGTCGACCGGATCGAAGTGCTGAAGGACGGCGCATCGTCGACCTATGGCGCGGACGCGATAGGCGGCGTGGTCAACGTGATCCTCAAGAAGCACTTCACCGGCATCGACGGCCTGGTCGAGGGCGGCGTCGCCGAACGCGGCGATGCGAGCCACCAGCGCGCGCAGCTGACGCTGGGCTATGGCGATTATGACCGCCAGGGTTTCAACGTCTACCTGAACGGCGAATATCAGCGCGACGGCCGTGTTTCGAACCACAGCCGCGGCTTCCCGTACAACACGCAGGACCTGACCTCGATCGGCGGACTGGACAATAACGCGTCCGACCAGTCGCTGACCGTCAACGTGCCGACCGCCTATGTCACGCGCGTCCGCCAGACCGACCTCAACAACCCGCTCGCCGGCCAGGTCGGCGCCCCGCTGACCACGCGCTACGACGCGTTGGGCTTGGCCAATTGCGCGCGCGACACGTTCGCCGTCACCACCGGTTCGGCGCAGGGCACCGGCTGCAAGTACGACCTGGTCGACCTGTATCGCCAGATTCAGCCGCTGCAGGAGCGCTACTCGCTGCAGGGCCGCGTCAGCGTTCGCATCGCCGACAACGTCGAAGGCTATATCACTGGCAGCTACAGCCGCAGTGATGTCAGCATTAACGGCACGCCCTCGGCGATCCGCAACACGCAGCCGTTCGGCGGCGCACCGTCGGTCGCGTCGAACAACCCCGGCATCGTCCTGCCGGTGTACATCTGCGCGGCGGGCACCAATTGCGCGACCGCGGCGAACCGCCAGCTCAATCCGAACAACCCCTATGCGGCAGCGTTCGCCAACGACCCGACCAACGGCGCGGCGCGCATCTATTATCTGTTCGGCGACATCCCCGGCGGCAGCGATCGCAAGAACGAGGTGTACCGCGCCACCGCAGGCTTGAACGGCAATTTCGGCGACGGCCGTTACAACTGGCGTGTCGAGGGCGTGTACGCACGCGACGAGATTCAGCTGACGCAACGCGGCCTGATCAACATCGCGGGCCTCGCCCAGACGATCAACACGGGGTCGTACAATTTCGTCAACCCGTCGCAGAACAGCGCGGCGGTGCGCAACGCGATCTCGCCCAACAAGGTGACGCCGTCGTTCTCGACCCAGGCGGCGCTGGATGCGTCGCTGTCCGCACGCCTCGCCGACCTGCCGGGCGGTCCGCTCCAGCTCGCCATCGGCGGGCAGGTGCGTCGCGAGACGCTGGAGAACAACAACCAGAATGCCGCGCTGGACACCTACGGCCTGTCGACCGCCTCGGCGTTCGGGTCGCACACCGTGTCGGCCGCCTATTTTGAAGCCGATGCGCCGATCCTCGACCAGGTCGAGCTGAACGTGTCGGGCCGCTACGACCATTATTCGGAAGGCTTCAGCCACTTCTCGCCGAAGGTCGGCGTCAAGTTCACGCCGATCAAGGAACTGGCGATCCGCGGCACCTATGCCGAGGGCTTCCGCGCGCCGACCTTCGCCGAATCGGGTCCGCGCAGCCAGTATGCGGGCTTCGTGTCGACGACCCCGCCGTGTAACTTCATCCTGCAGCACGGCGGCACCGGCACGGCGGCGTCGTGCTCGGCGAACGGCAACCCCTATAACCTCAACTACAATCTGGGTCGCGGCCTGGCCGGCAACCCCAACCTCCAGCCGGAAATCTCGCGCAGCTTCACCGGCGGCGTGATCTTCCAGCCGGTACGCTGGCTGAGCCTGACGGTCGATTATTATAACGTCCGCAAGAAGAACCTGATCGTCACCGGTCCGGACTTCGGCAAGGCGGTCGCGGCCTATTACAATTCAGCCAACCTCGCCGCGGCGCAGACCGCGGTGGCCGGGGTCGGCCAGGGCTATTCGGTGAACACGACCGACGCGGTCGATCCGCTGTTCCCGAACGCGCTGCCGCGTGTCCTCATCATCAACGTGCCGTATGTGAACGCGAACTATGCGCTGACCTCGGGCATTGATTTCTCGGCGACGGCGACCGTGCCGTTGGGCGATGGGATCAAATTCACCAGCCGCATCGAAGCGACGCACGTCATCAAGTACAACCTCGTCACCTCGGCGGGTGTGCAGCATTATGCCGGCACGATGGGCCCGTACGATCTGTCGTCGGGCAACGGCACGCCGTCGTGGCGCGGCAACTGGCAGAACACGCTGGACTTCGGCGATTACTCGCTGTCGGCGACGGCGTTCTACGTCAGCCGCATCAAGGCGGTGTCGGAAGACCAGGGCCTGCCGCTCGATTGCGCGAACGGCAATCTGTACACGCGTTCGTCGCCGCAGAACCAGGCGTTCTGCTACGTCAGCCCGTTCATCAACGTCGATCTGAACGGCACGGTGAAGGTCAACGACAAGTTCACCTTCTTCCTGAACGTAAAGAACGTGTTCGACGCCAAGGCGCCGGTGGCACCGGCCGCCTATTCGAGCGCGCCGAACTTCCTGACCACCTGGCATTACGCCGGCCTGATCGGGCGCCAGTATCGCGCGGGCGCGTCGTTCCGCTTCTAAGCGGGTCATTGACGGCATACCTGGGGGCTCCGCTGCGGCGGGGCCCCTTTTTTGTTGCGCGGGCAAAGCGCGGGCGGGCATCGTCGTCGCCGAATAGGGAAGGGTTGGGTATGCGGGCGATGGTGGCGGCAGCGGTGTTGGGGGCAGGCGCGCTGATGATGGCAGGGCCCGCCATGGCCGCGGCCGGGGCGCAGACCGCCGATCAGCTTGCGGCGCAGGCGCTGGCGATGCAGCAGGCGGGCGATCCGGGCGAGGCCGCGCCGGTGGCGTATGACGTGTCCTTTCCCAATGCGGTGCATCACGAAGCGCAGGTGACCGCGACGTTTCGCGGCGTGCCGACGGGGCCGCTACGCGTGCAGATGGCGCGCTCGTCGCCGGGGCGATATGCGATCCATGAATTCGCGAAGAACGTCTATGCGGTGTCGGCGAAGGACGGGCGCGGGCGGCCGCTCGCGCTGACGCGGACCGATCCTTATGGCTGGTCGGTGGCGGGCCATGACGGCACCGTGGTGGTCACCTACACGCTGTTCGGCGACTGGGGCGACGGAACCTACGCGCAGATCGAAGCTGATCACGCGCATCTCAACATGCCGGCGACTTTCCTGTGGGCGACCGGCTATGACGCCAAGCCGATCCGGGTGCGCTTCCACGCCTTCGACCCCAAGTGGCGCGTCGCGACGCAGCTGCCCGCGGGCAAAGCGGAGGGGACGTATTGGGCGCCGAACTTTCAGTATTTCATGGACAGCCCGACCGAGCTCAGCCCCTTTTCACTGCGCCAGTGGCCGATGACCGACGCGACCGGCAAGACCTATCTGATCCGGCTGGCGGTGCATCACATGGGGACGGAGGCGGAGGTCGACACCTATGCCGCCAAGACGAAGCGGGTGATCGCGCAACATTATGCGCTGTTCGGCCGTGCGCCGCGCTACGATTACGGCACCTATACCTTCATTGCCGACTATATGCCGCAGATCGCGGGCGACGGGATGGAGCATCGCAACTCGACGATCATCACCCAGCCGCGGGGGCTGGCCGAGGCGAATTACGCACAGCTCAATACGCTGAGCCACGAGTTCGTCCACAGCTGGAACGTCGAGCGGCTGCGCCCGGCCGAGCTGGAGCCGTTCGACTTCACGCGCGCCAATCCGACGCCGAGCCTGTGGTTCGCGGAGGGCTTCACGCAATATTACGGGCCGTTGCTGATCCGTCGCGCGGGCGAGAGCAGCGTCGACGATTTCCTGCGCGGGCTGGGCGGCACGCTGAACGGCGTCGTCAACGGCAGCGGGCGGCGGTACGGCGGGCCGGAGGAGATGAGCCTGCGCGCACCCTTCGTCGATGCGGCGAAATCGATCGACCGGACCAACCCCAACATCTTCATTTCCTATTATCCGTACGGCGCCGTCGTGGCGTTGGCGCTCGATCTTCAGCTGCGGCAGCGGTTTCCGGGCGTGACGCTCGACAGCTATATGCGGCATCTGTGGGAGACGCGGGGCGATGCCGAAAAGCCCTATACGCCCGCAGACCTGGAGCGCGGCCTCGCCGAGGTGACGCGCGATCCGGCGTTCGCGAAGGGCTTCTTCGACCGATATGTCCATGCGAGCGGGCTGCCCGATTTCGCGCCGCTGCTCGCCCAGGCGGGGCTGGCGATGCAGCCGCGCGCACCCGGCGCGGCCTGGGCGGGATTTGCGCTGAAGGCGGATGAGGGTGGAAGCGGCGTGGCGATCGCCGCTCCGCCCGCGCCGTCTTCGCCGGCCTATGCTGCGGGCCTGGAGGAGGGTGACGTGCTGCTGAGCGTCGGCGGCATGCCCGCCAATTCGGCCGAGGATGTGACGGCGCTGCTCGCCTCGCATAAGCCGGGGGACGCGGTGCCGGTCCGCTATCGCCAGCGTGGGGTCGAGCGGACGGCGACGCTGCGTCTGGCCGTCGATCCGGCCTTCACGGTCGTGCGCGGCGAGACGGTGGGGGCGGCGGTGACGCCGGCGCAGCTCGCGTTCCGCAAGGCGTGGCTGGGGAATTGAGGGTTCACGCGAAGCCGCGAAGACGCGACGATGATGTGTTTGCCGCGATAGCGGCTCTCCATTCGTGTCGAAGGATGAGACAGTGCGCTGCCGCGCACGAGACATCTTCGCGTCTTCGCGTCTTCGCGTGACCCCTCAGTGCGCCGACGCCCCGCTTGCACCGATGCCGGTTTCGGCGCGGACGCGCTGGGCGGCATAGCCCGCGCGGTCGATCGCGGCGCGGGGACTCGTGTCGAGGATCGAGACCAGCCAGATCGTGAGGAAGGCGATGGGCATCGAGATGATCGCGGGCGAGGAATAGGGGAAGATCGCGGCGGGGTGGCCGAGGATCGTCACCCACACCGCCGGCGACAGGATGGTGAGCCCAACCGCGAGCATCAGGCCCAGCGTGCCGCCCGCGACGACGCCGCGCGTGGTGGCGCCCGGCCAGAGCAGCGACAGGATCAACACCGGGAAATTGCCCGACGCCGCCACCGCGAAGGCGAGGCTGACCATGAAGGCGACGTTCTGCTTCTGGAACACGATGCCGAGCAGGATCGCGACCGCGGCGAGGACCAGCACGGTACGCCGCGAGACGGATAGTTCGGCGGCGCTGTCCGCCTGTCCCTTGCGGAAGACGGTCGCGTAGAGATCGTGGCTGACCGCCGAGGCGCCGGACAGGGTGAGGCCGGCGACGACCGCGAGGATGGTCGCGAAGGCGACGGCGGAGATGAAGCCTAAGAACAGATTGCCGCCGACCGCCTGCGCCAGATGGATCGCGGCCATGTTGGTGCCGCCGATCAGCACGCCGTCGCCGTCGAGATAGCCCGGGTTGGTCGCGACCAGCACGATCGCGCCGAAGCCGATGATGAAGGTGAGCAGGTAGAAATAGCCGATCCACCCCGTCGCCCACAGCACCGACGTGCGCGCCGCCTTGGCATCGGGCACGGTGAAGAAGCGCATCAGGATGTGCGGCAGGCCGGCGGTGCCGAACATCAGGGCCATGCCGAACGAGATCGCCGACACGGGATCCTTGATGAAATTGCCGGGCCCCATGATCGATCCGCCCTTGGTGGCGGCCTCTGCTGGCGACAGGCCGGTGGCGGCGGCGAGGCCCGTTTTTACTTCGACCGCGCGGGCGAAGAGCGCTTCGGGGCTGAAGCCGAATTGCGCGAGGACCATCAATGCCATGAAGGTGGCCGACCCCAGCAGCAGCACCGCCTTGATGATCTGGACCCACGTGGTCGCGGTCATGCCGCCGAACAGGACGTACAATGTCATCAGCACGCCGACGATACCGACCGCATATTCGTAGCGCAGGCCGAAGAGGAGTTTGATGAGCTGGCCCGCGCCGACCATCTGCGCGATCAGGTAGAAAAGCACGACGACGAGCGTGCTGGTCGGCGCGAAGCTGCGCACCGGGGCTTGCGCGAAGCGGAAGCTGGCGACGTCGGCGAAGGTGTATTTGCCGAGGTTGCGCAGGCGTTCGGCCATCAGGAACAGGATGATCGGCCAGCCGACGAGGAAGCCGATCGAATAGATGAGGCCGTCATAGCCATCGGTGAAGATCTGCGCCGAAATCCCGAGGAAGCTCGCCGCGGACATATAGTCGCCGGCGATGGCGAGGCCGTTCTGGAAGCCGGTGATTCCGCCGCCCGCGGTGTAGAAATCGGCCGCGGTGCGCGTGCGCCGCGCCGCCCAGCGGGTGATGCCGAGCGTAAACAGCGCGAAGGCCGCGAACATCAGGATCGCGGTCCAGTTGGTCGGCTGCTGCCGGGTCTGGCCGGCGATGGCGTCGGCATAGGCCGGGCCGGCGGCGAGGAGGAGCGCGCCCATGGCGAGCGCGGCGTCGTAATCGCGATTGGCGCGCGCGACGTAGAGGCCGGTGAGCAGGATCGCGAGCAGGATCAGCGCGAAGCCGATCAGGATGCCGAGCGAGGTGACGCCGCCTGCCTTGATCGGCTGGGCGAGGAAGGGCTTGTCGAAGGCGATCAGCGCGACGAAGCCGAAATAGGCGACGAACATGATGGTGGCGAGCATCCAGCCGAAGCGGCCGCGCGCCTGGACGAGCCGTCGGTAGCGGGGATCGCTCGCGATGCGCTGCACCTGGTCGTCGGTCATCCTGTCCCCCGTTCCCGCCCGGCGCGTCGCGGCCGGATCGGTTGCGCTATCATGACGCGGTGACGGCGCGGCGCAAGGGTGGTTGTGGGGGTGATTGGTGTGTGGTGGGTCGGACGGGGTGCTGCCTTTCTTTCGTCATCCCGGCGCACGCCGGGATCCATGGATGCGGTGGGGGTGCCGTATCTGGCGCCAACCGATGGTCCGTGACCATGGATCCCGGCCTCCGCCGGGATGACGAAGGGGCTTGGGGGGAGCCATGGAGCGCATCGGTTGTGGCGGACGCCGCCTTGTCCCTCCCGATCGTCATTCCCGCGGAGGCGGGAATCCAGACTGGCTGGCCTTTCGGGTCTATCGCTGCGGTTCGGAGGTTATGGATTCCCGCCTTCGCGGGAATGACGGGGGTTGTGGGGCCAGGGGTGCTTTTGACACTACTGCCCGCTGCCCGCTGCCCGCTGCCCGCTGCCCGCTGCCCGCTGCCCGCTGCCCGTTGCCCGTTGCCCGCCGCACGCCGCTTGCTGCCTGCCACCTTCCGCTTGCCCACCGACGAGGCCCGGGCATCGGCCGCCCACCCGCACCCTCCAAAATGACGAAAACTTCATCTGGCTGCCATGGGGGGGACAGGCCGGTGCGGGCATGTCGATAGGATGGGTTGGTTTGCGTCGCGATCGATACGGCATCATCTTGCCTGGGTGGGCGGGATCGCGCTCGGCGTGGTGGCGGTGATGGCGGGCGTGGCGGCGCTGGCGGGGTTCTTCGATCGCGATCCCGTCGTGCTGCTGCCCGCGGAAGGCACGACGCGGCCCGTCGCCGCACTGTATCTGTCGGGCGATATGGGGCTGCGCTTCGGTCCCAATCCCACCACGACGCGCACGCTGGCCGCGAACGGCGTGACCGTCGTAGCGCTGAAATCGCCGACGCTGTTCCGCTTTCACCGCACGCGCGGCGAGGTGGACCGGATCGTGGCCGATGCGGTACGGACCGCGCTCGCGCGCAGCGGGGCGTCGCGGATCGTGGTGATCGGGCAATCCTATGGCGCGGACATATTGGAGACCGGGCTGGCGGCGCTGCCGCCGACGCTGCGCAGCCGCATCGCGGGCGCGGTGCTGGTCGTGCCGGGCGAGAGCGTGTTCTTCCGCGCCGACCCCTCGGGCCTCGGCTATCGCGGCATGCCCGACCATATCGGCGCGGCGTCGCTCGACCGGCTGGACTGGCTGCCGGTGACCTGCATCTATGGCCGCGACGAGCAGGACAGCGCCTGTCCCGACGTCCATCTGCCGCATGCGACGATCATTGCGATGCCCGGCGGGCATTTCCTCGACAATGATCGCAAGGGCCTGTTCGCGCATGTGCTGACCGCGATCCGGCAGGACGTGCCCGGGGCGTTTCGGTGAGCACACCCGCGCACGCGCCGCGCGGCGCGTCCCGGCTCGACCGGTGGCTGGATGCGGGCGGCGCCTTCGTCGCGCGGCATCGGCGCGAGCTGGTGATCGCCGCGGTGCTGCTGGTCGCCGCGATCGGATTCGAGGCGCTGCACCTGGTGCTGCGCGAGGTACATCTGCGCGACGTGCGCGCGTCGCTGGCGGCGGTGCCCGATACGCGGATCGCGGCGAGCCTGGCGCTGACGGTGACGAGCTACCTGATGCTGACCGGCCTCGACTGGGTCGCACTGCGCGCGGTGGGCAAGCCGCTGCCGTGGCGGATCGCGGCGGCGGGGTCATTCACCAGTTACACGCTGAGCCACAATCTGGGGCTGTCGCTGCTGACCGGCGGATCGGCGCGGTTGCGGCTGTACAGTGCCGCCGGCCTGACTTTCGGCGAGGTGGCGCAGGTCGCGGCGATCTGCGCGATCGCCTTCTGGGCGGGCGTCGCGGGCGCGGCGGGGTTCGGGCTGGTCGTGGGGCAGGGCGTGACGCTGGGGCCGGTGACGCTCGATCCCGCCTGGGCGCGCGCCTTGGGCGGCGGCCTGCTGGCGCTGCTCGCGATCCTGCCGGTGCTGCGCGCGCGCGGCGTCGCGATGCTGGGGCCGGAGCGGCTGGGCGTGGCGCTGCCGAGCCTCAGGCAGATGGGCGCGCTGGCGCTGCTGTCGCTCGCGGACCTCAGCGCGGCATCGGCGGCGCTGTTCGTGCTGGTGCCCGGTGCCATGCCCGAAGCCTATCCCGCCTTCGTCGTCGCCTATGCGGTGGCGGTGGTGGTGGCGCTGGTACTGCACGTGCCGGGGGGACTCGGCGTGTTCGAGACGATGGTGCTGGCGACGGTGCCGGGCGACCGGCCGGCGCTGTTCGCCGCGCTGCTGCTGTATCGGCTGATCTATTATCTGTTGCCGCTGATGGTCGCGGCGATCGGCATTGCGGCGGCGGAGGGGTGGCGGCTGCGCCATCCGATCCGGCGCGGCTTGTCATATGTCGATCGCGCCGGACAGTTGCTGGCGCCGACCGCCGTCACCGCCTTGGTGTTCGTCGCGGGCTTCATCCTGCTGGTGTCGGGGGCGCTGCCGGGGGTGAAGGACCGATTGTCCGACCTCGACGCAATGCTGCCGCTGCCGTTCATCGAGGGCTCGCACATGGCGGGCAGCCTGATCGGTACGGCGATGCTGCTGGTCGCGCCGGCGCTCAATGCGCGGCTGCGGTCGGGCTTTGCGGCGGCGCGGCTGCTGCTGATCGGCGGCGCGCTGTTTTCGCTGATGAAGGGCCTCGATTACGAGGAAGCGGCGCTGCAGCTGATCGTCGCGGGCGTGCTGCAATATTGTAGGGCGAGCTTCTATCGCGAAGGCGGCATCCTGACCGACCGGCCGCACTGGCCGTGGCTGGTCGCCGCCGCGGCGGCGCTGGCGCTGAGCGTCTGGGCGGGGTTCTTCGCGTACAAGCGCACGCCGTATAGCGACGATCTGTGGTGGCATTTCGCGCTCAACGGCAATGCGCCGCGGTTCCTGCGCGCGAGCTTTGCGGCGGGGGTGCTGCTGACCGCGGCGTCGGTGTACCAGTTGCTCACCGGCAGCCGGACGAAGAGCCTGCCCGAAAGCGTCATCCCCGAAGACGCGATCGCGGCGGCGGGCGCGGACAGTCCGCGCACCGATGCGGCGCTGGCCTATACCGGCGACAAGAGCTTCATCGTATCGGCGGCGGGCGACGCGTTCCTGATGTATCGCGTGCGCGGGCGCAGCTGGGTGGTGATGGGCGATCCCGTCGGGCCGGTCGCAGCGTGGAGCGAGCTCGTCTGGAGCATCCGGCGGGCGTGCGATGCGCGCGCGGGGCGGCTGTGCTTCTATCAGGCGAGCGAGCGGATGCTGCCCCTGTTCGTCGAGCTGGGGCTGCATGCGATCAAATATGGCGAGGAGGCGCATGTGGCGCTGGATCGCTTTACGATCGCAGGGCCGCGCGCGAAATCGCTGCGTCATGCGGTGCGGCGCACCGAGGCGGCGGGGGCGGTCTTCTCGGTCGAACCGGCGCGTGCGGTGCCGGTGTTGATCGAGGATATGCGCGCCGTGTCTGACGCTTGGCTGGCGGCGAAGGCGGGGCGCGAGAAACGGTTCAGCCTGGGCGCGTTCGACCCGGCGTACCTCGCGCGTTTTCCGGTGGCGCTGGTGCGGGTGGAGGGGCGGATCGTTGCCTTCGCCAACATCTGGGTGTCGGGTGACGGCGAGGAGGCATCGTGCGACCTGATGCGCCACCATCCCGATGCGCCGTACGGCACGATGGAGATGATGATGGTGCGCCTGATCGAATGGGCGCGCGGGCAGGGCTATGAGCGGTTCAACCTGGGTATGGCGCCGCTGTCCGGCATGCCGAGCGGGCGGCTGGCGCCGGTGTGGGCACAGCTGGGCCATGCCCTGTTCGCCAATGGCGAGCGCTTGTACGGCTTTGCGGGGTTGCGCGCGTTCAAGGCCAAATACGGGCCAGACTGGGTGTCGCGCTATATCGCGACGCCGCCGGGCGCGGCGATGCCGCGGGTGCTGATCGATCTCGCACGACTGGTAAGCGCCTAAGGGGCGGTGTGCTTGCCATTACCCCCCGTTCGCCCTGAGCCTGTCGAAGCGCGGGTGCCTCATGGCGAGCTGCCCCTCGTGGAACCCTGTGCTTCGACAGGCTCCGCACGAACGGTTTTCGCAACGGTTCTACAGACGGCGTGCGTGCGGTAGGGTCTCGGCATGACCGACGATCCCACAGGCCGCGCGCTGCGGCGGCGTAGCGTATTGTTCATGCCGGCTTCCAATCCGCGCGCGATGGCGAAGGCGCGCGATCTGGTGTGCGATGCGATGATCCTCGATCTGGAGGATGCGGTGGCGCCCGAGGCGAAGAATGCCGCGCGCACGGCGGCGCTGGCCGTGGCGGCGGAAGGGTTCGGCGGACGTGCCTGCGCGGTACGGATGAACGCGCTCGATACCCCATGGGGCGCGGACGATGCGGCGGCGCTGGCGGCGGCGCCGGGCGTGGCTGCGGTGGTGGTGCCCAAGGTCGGATCGGCCGAGGATCTTGCGGCGGTGCGGGCGGTGCTGGGAGCGGACGGGCCGCCGATCTGGGCGATGATCGAGACGTGCGGGGCGGTGCTGCGCTTGCCTGAGATCGTCGGCGCGGCGGCGGCGACGCGGACCGCGCTGCTGATCGCGGGCACCAACGATCTGGCCAAGGAGATGCGCTGCCGGGTCGATGGCGGGCGCACGGCGCTGGTGCCGGCGCTGGTGCAGCTGGTGATCGCAGGCCGCGCGGCGGGGCTGGTGGTGCTGGATGGCGTCTACAATGCCTTCCGTGACACCGAAGGCTTTGCAGCGGAGTGCGAACAGGGCGCGATGCTGGGGTTCGACGGCAAGACGCTGATCCATCCGGTCCAGGTCGAGGCGGCCAATGCGGCGTTCGCGCCGTCGGCGGAGGCGGTGGCCTGGGCGGAGCGCGTGGTCGCGGCGTTCGCCGCACCCGAAGCGGCGGGGAAGGGCGCGATCCCGCTGGACGGCGCGATGGTGGAGCGGCTGCACCTCGCCGAGGCGGAGCGGGTGTTGGCGTTGGTGGACGCGGGAGCGGGGTGATCCCCCGCCGTTCGCCCTGAGCCTGTCGAAGGGCTGCTATCCACCAGCGTGACGTTTGCGGACACCCGCCCTTCGACAGGCTCAGGGTGAACGGTTGGAGGTGTATGGCCTATCCCGCCAAAATCGTTCGGATACGATCCGCGATGATGTCCATCGCGAACGGCTTGGTCATCAGCGCCATATTGGGGCCGAGCGGGCCGTTGCCGATGACGGCATTTTCCGCATAGCCGGTGATGAACAGCACCTTGAGGTGCGGCAGTATCTCGATCGCGGCGTCGGCGACCTGGCGGCCGTTCATCTGGCCGGGCAGGCCGACGTCGGTGATGAGCAGGTCGACATGCGCGCCGGTGCTGAGCAGGCGCAGCGCGGAGGGGCCGTCGCCCGCCTCCAGCACGACATGGCCCATCTCTTCGAGGATCTCGACCACCAGCATGCGGATCGTCGGTTCGTCGTCGACGACCATGACGCTGTGCCGCCCCTCGACGGGCGCGGCGGCGGTATCGAGCGCGACCGCGCCGTCGTCGTCGCCCGCATCGCCGTAATGGCGGGGCAGGTAGATGCACATCGTCGTGCCCTGCCCGACCTCGGAATAGATGCGCACCTGTCCGCCCGACTGGCGCGCGAAGCCGTAGATCATCGACAGGCCAAGGCCGGTGCCCTCGCCCATCGGCTTGGTGGTGTAGAAGGGGTCGAAGGCGCGCGCCTGCACCTCGGGCGTCATGCCGGTGCCGGTGTCGGTGACGCACACGGACAGATATTGCCCGGGTTCGAGGTCGCGTTCGCGCGCGGTGCGCTGGTCGAGCCAGCGGTTGGCGGTTTCGATCGTGATGCGGCCACCCTCCGGCATCGCGTCGCGCGCGTTGATGCAGAGGTTCAGGATCGCGTTTTCGAGCTGGTTGGGATCGACCATCGCGGGCCATATGCCCGCCGCGCCGACCACCTCCAGCGTGACGCCGGGGCCGACGGTGCGCTGGATGAGATCGCTGAGATCGGCGATCAGCCGGTTGACGTCGGTCGGCTTGGGATCGAGCGTCTGACGGCGCGAAAAGGCGAGCAGCCGGTGGGTCAGCGCCGCGGCACGCCGCGTCGCCCCCAACGCTGCGGTGGCGTAGCGATCGAGGTCGCCGATACGCCCCTGCGCGACGCGGACCTGCATCATTTCGATCGCGCCCGAAATGCCGGTGAGCATATTGTTGAAATCGTGCGCCAGACCGCCGGTGAGCTGGCCGACCGCCTCCATCTTCTGCGCCTGCCGCAGATGCGCTTCGGCGACCATCAGTGCGTGCGTGCGCTCCTCGACCTGCTGTTCGAGGCTGGCGGTGAGCGCGCCCAGTTCCTGTTCGACGCGGCGGCGTTCGGTCGCGTCGCGGGTGCGTTCGGCGACGTCGCGGATGAAGGCGATCTCGTCGGGCAGCCAGGGCCGGGGCACGGCGTTGTTGAGGTAGAGCAGGGCGACGAAATCGCCCCGTTCGGTGATCGGCATGTTGACGAAGGACACAGCGGCCAGGCCCTTCAGCCCCTCGGCCGTGTCGCGCGTCCGCGGGTCGTCGTAGACGTTGCCGATCGCGACCGTCTCGCCGCGCTTCAGATCCTCGATATACGAGCCATAATCGCGAAAGTGCAGCAGACCGGGCAAGGGCTGGATGTCGGGCGCGCACCAGGGGCGCGTCGCGACGATCGTTTCGGCCTCCGCGTCGATCGTGCCGTAGCCGCAGCGGCTGACGTCGAACAGGCGACCGAGGATCTCGACCGCGGCAAAGGCGAGATCGTCGGGATCGCCCGCCGTGCGCAGCCGGTCGTTGAGCTCGACCAGCGCCTGCAGGCGGAGTTCGGCGCTCTTGCGCGCGTCGATGTCGAAGCTGATGCCGGGAAAGCGGATCGCGCGGCCCACATCGTCGAGCTGCGCCTGTCCGCGTGCGGCGACCCAGCGGGCGCGGCCGTCGGGCTGGGTGAGGCGATAATCGCTTTCGAAGGGCGCACCGCTCGCCAGCGCCGCGGCGATCTCGGCCTGGACGCGGGGCAGATCGTCCGGGTGGATGCCGCCGAAGAAGCGTTCGATCGCCGTGCCGCGGGCCGCGTCGTCGGGGTCGACGCCGTACAGTCGGGCGAAAGCGGGGTCGGCGGTGATCCGATCGGCCACCACGTCCCAGTCCCAGCTGCCGACGCTGGTCGCTCCGGCGATCTGCGGGTCGTTGTGGGGCATAAGCGGCCTGTAACTCATCGGAACGGAAGGATTGTTGGTTAGGAACGCTGCCCCAACGCGTGATGGCGGCAGGCGATCCGACGGTCAGCGCTGCGTCGCCTCGATCGCCTCGCGCGACCAGCCGCCCCCCATCGCCTGGTACAGCTGCGCATAGGCGGTCAGGCGATCGGCGCGCGCCTGCACCAGTGCCAGTTCGGCGGTGAGCAGGCCGCGCTGCGCATCGAGCTGTTCGATGTACGACGTATAGCCGGCGCGATAGCGGTTGGTCGCGTTGCGCAGCGCGGCGGCGAGCGCATCCACCTGCAAGCCGAGCGCGGTCGCCTGTTCGCCCGAGCGCTGGACGCCGGCGAGGGCGTTGTCGACCTCCTGGAACGCGACGAGCGCGGTGCGGCGATAGGCGAAGGCGGCCTGGTTGCGGCGCGCGGTCGCGGCATCGCTCTGCGCGCGCAGGCGGCCGCCGTCGAAGATCGGCGACAGGATGCTGGCGCCGATCGAGAAGACGCCGATCGGATCGGCGAGCTTGGTCGACAGGACGACGCCCGCGCTGCCGGTGAGCGCGATATTGGGCAGCATCGCCGCGCGGGCGCTGTCGAGGCTGCGGTCGGCGGCGACCAATGTCTGTTCGGCCTGGAACAGGTCTGGGCGGCGGCGCAACAGGTCGGCGGGCAGGCCGTCGGGGATCGGCGGCGGCGTCAGCCGGTCGAGCGGGGCGCCGCGCGGGATCGCGCCGGGGTTCTCGCCAAGCAGCAGCGACAGCGCATTTTCCTGTCGGCTGATCGCGAGCTGCGCGGCGGGGACGAGTTGCTGCGTGGCGCGATATTCCGCCTCCGCCTGATGCAGTTCGAGGTTGGAGGTATAGCCGGTCTCGGCGCGGCGGCGCGCGATGCGCAGCGCTTCGGTGCGCGCGGCGAGCGTCTGCTGCGCGACCGCCAGCCGCTGGTCGAGCGCGCGCAGGGCGATGTAATTGCTGGCGACGCCGCTGGCGATGGCGAGGCGGACGGTGTCGCGCGCGCCTTCGCTGGCGAGCAATTGCGCTTGGGCAGCGCGGCTTGCCTGACGGAGGCGGCCGAACAGGTCGAGATCGTAGCTGGCGGTGATCAGCGGCTGCGCGCCGAGGGCGTCGCTGGGCGTGCCGAACGGGCTGACCGTCTGGCCGGTGGTCGACGGCAGGCTGCCGCCGAGCGTCGGCGTGCGTTGCGCGGCGGCGAGGCGCGCGGCGGCCCGCGCTTCGTCGATGCGCGACGCGGCGAGCGCGAGGTCGACGTTGTTGGCGAGCGCGCGCGCGACGAGATCGGTGAGGACGGGGTCGCCGAACGCGTTCCACCAGTCGGCCTGAATGGGTTGCCCCTGGCCCAGCGTGGTGCGCCATGCCGGGGGCGGGGCGACGGTGGCCGCGACTGGGGCGGGCGGGCGCGGACCGATGCACGCGGCGAGCGCGGTGGTGGCGGCGAGGGTGGTGAGGGTGCGGAGGAGGCGGAAGTTCGAGAGGCGCGGCTCCTTTGCCCCACCCACCCCGTCACCCCGGACTTGTTCCGGGGTCCACTCTGCGGCGAGGGGGATGGTTCGAGCCTCTTGCCGACCCCCTGCGGCCCGGTGGACCCCGGAACGAGTCCGGGGTGACGGGGTGGGTGAGGCGGCGGGAGTGGCCATTTCGGATATATTTTCTTGCCGCGTGTGTTGGGCTGCGCCAAGCTCACCCCCATGCGGGAGCGGCAACCGTGCGTTTACATCCTCGCGAGCGGGTATAACGGCACGCTGTACGTCGGCGTCACGTCCAACCTTATCGGCCGGTTGATCCAGCACCGTGACGGGACATTCGAAGGCTTTACCGCGCGCTACGGTGTCCTGCATCTCGTCTGGTTCGAAACCACCGACACGATGGCCGACGCCATCGCCAGCGAGAAGCGGATCAAGGCGTGGCGGCGTGACTGGAAGAAGAACCTGATCGAGAAGGCCAATCCTGGCTGGTTGGACCTGGCCGTCAATCTGGGGTTGCCGCCGCTCGGCTGACTGCAGGCCATCCCCTTGCGGACGAGTGGACCCCGGACCAAGTCCGGGGTGACGAAGAATGAGAGGCCAGCGCATCACTTCACCGTTGGGCCGGTGGTGGTGTCGACGCTGGCCTGTACCGACATGCCGGGGCGCAGGCGCTGGATCAGTTGCTGGCCGGGGTCGATGCGGATGCGGACGGCGATGCGCTGCGGCACCTTGGTGAAATTGCCCGTCGCATTGTCGGCCTTCAGCACCGCGAATTCGGAGCCGGCGGCGGGTGAAATCCGCTCGACGCGGCCGGTGAGCTTCGCCCCGCCGAGGCCGTCGACGGTGAAGGTCGCGGGCTGGCCCACCGCCATGCGGGCGGTCTGCGCTTCCTTGAAATTGGCGATGACCCAGGTTTCGGGCGGCACCAGGAACATCAGCTGCGAGCCGGCGGTCACATACTGGCCGACGCGGACGCCGACTTCGGACAGGCGGCCCGCCTCGGGCGCGCGGATGACGGTGTTGGCGAGGTCGATCTGGGCGAGGCGGCGGGCGGCTTCCGCGCCCGACACGCCGGCACGCTGGCCGCCGCGGCCGACCTGCACCGTGCGGATGTCCTGCTGCGCGATTTCGCGTGCGGCGCGCGCCTGTTGCACCGCGGCCTGCGCCTGACGGAGCGCGGCGAGCGTCTGGTCGCGTTCGCGCTGCGAGACGGAGCCGTCCGTCACGAGATCGTTGACGCGGTTCATGTCCGCCTGCGCGCGCATCAGCTGCGCCTCGGCATTGGCGACGGCGGCGGTCTGCGCGGCGAGGCTGGCGGTGCGGCTGCGTTCGGTCTGCTGCGCGTTGGCGAGCGTGGCGTTCTGCGCATCGACCTGCGCGGTCGCCTGATCGACCCGCTGGCGGTAGATGCGGTCGTCGATCTGGACGAGCGGTTGCCCCGCCGTCACGTCGGCGAAGTCGCGGACATAGACCTTGGTGACATAGCCCGACACCTGCGGCGCGATCACCGTCGTCCGGCCGCGCACATAGGCATTGTCGGTCGACTGGTTGCTGGTGGCGAAGGGCGGCAGGCGCCACGCCGCGAGCACCGCGAGCACGCCGCCGATCGCCAGGATCGCGATGACGATCATCGCGGTGCGGCTGGGCGGCTGCGGGCGCCAGCCGGAGCCGGAGGGCGCGCTGGGCGGCGTAACCGCCTCGGCCTGCGCCTCTTCGGTCGCGGGGGTGGAATCCACAGGGTTGCGGATGTCGGTCATCAGGCGGCCTCGACAAGTGCGGCGCGGCGGGCTCGGTACGCGCGGCGGATCAACAGGAAAGCAAGGTAACAGAAGGTGAGCGCGGCGAGCACCGCGATCAGGCGGAAGACATCGTCATAGGCGAGCACGTTGGCTTCGCGCGTGGTCGTCTGCGACAGGATCGCGCCGCCTTCCGCGCTGCGCAGCGCCGGATCGCCGACCACGCGCGACACCGCCGCGCCGCCGGCCTGAAGGCGCTGCGCGACGATCGGGTCGGTGGGGTCGATGCCCTGGACCAGCGCGGCGCTGTTCGCCTTTTCGCGGATCACCTGATAGCTGCCGAGCAGCGCGGTGCCGGCGAGGCCGCCGATCGAATTGATCATGCCGAATAGCGCGACGAAGCTGATGATATGGCCCGATCCGGCCTGCAGCGCGCGCGTCATGCCGAACAAGAGCGCCGGCCCCAGGAAATAGGTCGCGCCGAACGCGATCATCGCTTGCGTGACATAGAGCTGCGGCGCGCGGGTGAGGCTGGTCGCATGGCTGTCGACGAACGCCGCGATGGCGACCAGCCCGATCGCGAGCATGATCGGATGCGTCAGGCGCGTCACGTCGAGCGTCACCGCGCTCAGCACCACGCCGGCCGCCGAGGCGAGGAAGATGATCGTGAAGAAGGGGATCAGCTGATCGTTGTTCTGGCCGAGCAACGTCAGCAGGCCGACCGCGGCATAGGTCTGTTCGCTCAGCACGATGCGCGCCATGATCGTGACGATCGTGAAGCGAACGATGTCGGCGCTGCCCAGCCACCGCGTGTTGAGCAGCGGATTGACGCGGTGATGTTCGATGACCAGCGCCGCGCCCAGCATCGGAATGGCGGCGATCAGCGCCCAGCCGATCCACGCGGCATTGGTCCACCAGACGATGCGGCCTTCGCCCAATACCGCCGCGAACAGCGCCATCGCGCCCGCGAACAGGACGAAGGTGAGGAAATCGAGCGGCTCGAACGCCTTGGATCGTGTCGTGGGCGGCAGGCGGAGGAAGGCGACCGCGGCGAGGCTCAGCAGCGCGAGGCCGAGTTCGAACAGATACAAAGTGCGCCATTGCGACATGGCGAGCAGATCGGGCGAGAACAGCCGCGCGAGCGGTGTCGCGCATTGCGGAATGCCGATGCCGACGACGACCGCCTTCAGTCGCCAGCGCAGCGGCAGTGCCTGCATCATGTAATAGAGGCACAGGCTGGAGACGGCGGCGCCCGCCATGCCGCTCGCCGCGCGGACCAGGATCGCGGTGTCGAATTCGCGCACGAACAGATGGCCGAGCGTGAAGACGACATAGAGGCTGAGGAAGATCATTGCGAACGGCCTGAGGCCGAATTGCGCGCGGAACTTGATCAGCAGCAGGTTGATGCTGACGTTGGTCATCACATAGACCGTCGGCAGCCACGCGATTTCCGCAGGATCGAGGCCCAGCGCGCCCTGCAGCGTATAGGTATTCGCCGAGATCAGCGCATTGCCGAACCCGCCCGTCAGGCCGAGCAGCACCGCGATGACGCCATAGGCGATGCGGTGGCGCAGCTGATGCTCGACCGACCCCGGCGAACCGGGAATCGCCGGAATCTCATGGGGCAGGAAGTCCCAATGTTCCTCTGACAGGAAGCGGCGGAGACGGGCGAACATAGCCTGCCTATAAACCGGGAAACGGCGGCAGGTCAGCCACTTCGCTCATCCGCCGAGGATGCGGCGGTAGAGCTGGATATAGCGGTCCGCCATGCGTTCGACCGAGAAGCGTTCCGCCACCGCGCGGCGGCAGGCGGCGCGGTCGATCTCGGGCAGGCACGCGACGGCTGCGATCGCTTCATCGACGCTGTCCACCAGGAATCCGGTGACGCCGTCCTCGATCAGCTCGGGCATCGACCCGCGGTTGATCGCGATGACGGGCGTGCCGCACGCCATCGCCTCGATCACCGACAGGCCGAAGGGTTCGTCGAAGTTGATGAGGTGGAGCAGCGCTGCGGCATGGCCGAGCGCGCGGGTGCGTTCCGCGCCGCCGACCGCGCCGGGGTGGGTGATGGTGCCCCCGAGGTGCGGTGTGACAGAGCGCTCATAATAGCCCTGGTCCTGCACGATGCCGTACATGGCGAGCGCGCGGCCGGTGGCCAGCGCCACCGCGATTGCTTCGGCCGCGCCCTTGTCCGGATGCATGCGGCCGAAGAACAGCAGATCGTCGCTGCCGGTCGGATCGAAGGGAAAGTCGTCGAGGACGATGCCGTGGTGGATCGTCTCGGCATAACGGAGCTGCGGCGAGCGGTCCGCGTCGCTGATCGCGACATAATGCACCCGATCCTCATACGGCTTGTACATCGGCAGGATGCGGTTGGACGAAAAGCCATGGATCGTCGTGACCATCGGCGTGGTCACGAGGTTGGCGAAGGCATGGGCGGGAAAATCGGCCTGGTTGTGGATCAGGTCGAATTCACCCGCGCGTTCGAAGACATGGGCGAGGTGGCGGTATTCCCACACCTTCGCGTCGATCGACGGGTCTTCGGAATAGGGCGCGGGGACGACGCCGGCCAGGGTGCCGGCGGTCAGGCTGTCCTGCGTCGCGAACAGCGTGACGTCGATACCGCGTGCGACCAGCGCCTCGGTGAGCAGACTCGTGACCAATTCCCACGGGCCATAATGGCGGGGCGGCGTGCGCCAGGAGATCGGGGCGAGCATCGCGATTTTCATGGGTGGCGGTCGCCTGAGACGGAGGATTGCATGGGGGTACGGGGGCGTAACGATAAGGCCCGGTGGTGATACTCCGGCGTGGCGGAGTTGTTCCGGGCGGTGCCCCTGAGTCGCTCGTCACCGGATTTGGCCCGAGGCTGCCTCATGTCGCTCGTCACCCCGGACTCGTTCCGGGGTCCACCGAGCCGCAAGGGGACGGCAAGAGGCTCCGACCATCCCCCTCGCCGCAGAGTGGACCCCGGAACGAGTCCGGGGTGACGGAGTGGGTGAGGTTAGCGGACGAGTATCACAACGCCTTCATTGCCACGGAGCGTATCGGTTCGCACGCCCCCCGGCAGCGTGCGTAGCACCACCTCGCCCGCAGGCAGCGCGAACGGCTGGTCCTCCCTACCCAGGTTCAGTGCCACGACGATGCGCTCGTCCCCCCGCCACCGTTCGTAGGCGAGGACCGAACCGGTCGTCTCGAGCAACCGGAAGTCGCCTTCCGCCAACGCTTCATGCTTGCGGCGGAGCGACAGCAGGTCGCGATACAGCGCGAGCATCGACCCAGCATCCGCGGCTTGCGCCGCGACGTTGCGCGTCGGCCAGTCGGGGCCGAGCGGCAGCCACGGTTCCACACGCGAAAAGCCTGCGTGATCGCTGGCGTTCCACGGCATCGGCGTGCGCACCGGGTCACGGCCCAGCCCCCAACCCGGTTCGCGCAATTCGCGCGGATCCTGCACCCGATCGGGCGGAATGGCGACGTCGGTCAGGCCGAGTTCGTCGCCGTAATAGATCGTCGGGGTGCCGCGCAGTGTCAGCAGCAGCATCGCGGCGACGCGCGCCTGGGGCCCGCCGACGCGTGTCGCGATCCGGGGCCGGTCATGGTTGCCGAGCACCCAGTTCGGCCAGCCGCCGGGTGGCAGCGCCGCTTCATAGTCGGCGATCATGGTGGCGAGGCTGCGCGCGTCCCACGGCGCCTCGATCAACTGGAAGTTGAAGGGCAGATGCACTTCGGGCGTGTCGATGCCGTAATAGTGCATCAGCTTTTCGATCGGCAGGTAGATTTCGCCGATCAGCACGCGATCGCCCGGATAGCCGTCGGCGATGCGGCGCATCTCGGCGGCGATGTCATGGACTTCGGGCTGGTCGGTGGAGTTCGACTGGAGCACGGCGTGCATCTCACCCATTTCCGGGCGATAGTCCGGGTTGGCCGGATTGTCGGGGAAGTCGGCGTGCTTCACCATGTGCCACAGCACGTCGATGCGAAAGCCGTCGACGCCGCGATCGAACCAGAAGCGCAGCACGTCCATCATCGCATGCCGCACGTCGGGGTTGCGCCAGTTGAGGTCCGCCTGTTCCTTCAGGAAGGCGTGGTAATAATATTGGCCGGTGGCGGCGTCATATTCCCACGCGGAGCCGCCGAAGTCGCTGATCCAGTTGTTGGGCGGGCCGCCATCCGGGGCGGGATCGCGCCAGATGTACCAGTCGCGCTTCGGATTGTCGCGCGACGACCGGCTCTCGCGGAACCAGGGATGGTCGGTCGAGCTGTGGTTGGGGACGAAATCGAGCAGCAGTTTGAGGTCGCGGGCATGCGCGGCCGCCAGCAGCGCGTCGAAATCGGCGAGCGTGCCGAAGCGCGGATCGATGTCGCAATAATCGGCGACATCATAGCCGAAGTCGTGCATCGGCGAGACGAAGATCGGCGATATCCAGATCGCATCGACGCCGAGTGCGACGAGGTGGTCGAGCCGCGCTTCGATGCCTTTCAGGTCACCAACGCCGTCGCCGTCGCTGTCCTGAAACGAACGCGGATAGATCTGGTAGATGCTGCCCGTCTTCCACCACGTCATCGCGCGTCCCCCTGCTTGCGCACTCGAACGGGGGAGGGGCGAGGGGGTTCCTTTTACGCTTTTTGGTTCACGCGAAGACGCGAAGACGCGAAGAGTTTCTGCGCGCGGCAGCGCATCGCTCCTGCCATGGCGTGAGATAGGGCGCTGGCGTGGGGCCTACATTGACCTCTTGGCGCCTTCGCGTCTTCGCGTGAACCAAATCACACGAAACGGCTCTTCGGCAGGCGCGTGATGCGGCAGGCGAGGTCGGCTTCGCCGCTGGCGATGAGGTAATCGTCGCCGTCCGTCACGAGGCCGGTCGAGAAGACGACGGGCGTCGGCAGATACATTTGGTGCGCGATATGGGCGGTGAGGGCGGGGTTGGCCTCCAGCAGCGGCACTTCGTCCTCTACGCGCAGGATGCGCGAGGGATCGTCGCGGTCGAGCAGCGCCCAGAAGCTGCGGTAGATGCCGACGCTCTCGCGCGCCTCGACGCCGTGGTAGATCATCATCCAGCCGTCGGGCGTCAGGATCGGCTGCGTGCCACCGCCGATCTTCATCGCCGAGGTGGAGCCTTTGCGCGCGCGCAGGCCCGGGGCGTCGAGCGGCTTCCAGTGCAGCGCGTCGGGCGATGCCGCGAAGTTGATTGAAGGGCCGCTGACCCAGGGGCTGTCGGGCGGATAGGCGAAATAGACCTCGCCCAGCGGCCGGGTGAGCGCCATGAATCTGTCGGCGACCAAACCTTCGAACAGGATCATGTCCTTGTTCTGGTGGTCGAGCACGATCCCCTCGAGCCGGTAATGCAGGCCATCGCGCGAGGTGTGCAGCGTGGTGCAATGCCGCTCGGCACCGACCGAACAGGTCGTCATGTACCATGTGTCGCCGACGCGCGTGATCCGCGCATCCTCGACGCCATAGTCCTGATAGGTTGCGGCGGGCTCGATCGCGGCGTCGTAATGGACGGCGACGATGCGTTCGCCGCTGGGGTCCAGTTCCACCGGAAGCAGCCAGAACAGCGACGTCAGCGCGAGGATGCGGTGGCGGCGGCCCTTCAGCTCGAACTGGCGGGGATCGGTCATGTCGACGTCGGTTAACGGCCAGGCGTCGAGCACATAGCCGGCCGGCGTCCAGCGGATCGCATGGACATGGCCGTCACGCACGGGTTCGGCCAGCGCTTCGGCGATGCGGACCATCAGCAGCAGATTGCCGTTGGGCAGCCGGGTGAAGCCGGGGTTGAAGGCGCCGAGGACATAGGTCGGCTGGGTAATCCCGCGGCGCAGTGGGGAGCGGGAGAGGTCGACGTCGTCGGGGGTGAAGATCAGCGCGTCGTGCATGGTGGCGTTAGCGCCGGGGCGGGCGGGTGGTTCCATGGGAAACCGAGGCCGCCAATTCCATGTCCGTCACCCCGGACTTGTTCCGGGGTCCACCGGGCCGCGAGGGGGTGGCCGGAGGCTCGAACCGGCCCCCTCGCCGCGGAGTGGACCCCAGAACAAGTCCGGGGTGACGAAGAGTGTGGGGCGCATGCGCCGCGCCCCACCCATCGATCAGAACGCCGCGCTGATCGAGAACACCACCTGGCTGCCCGCGATCGTGCTGCCGTCCTTGGTCGAGGCGAAGTTCGGCTGCAGATAGGCGGCCTTCGCCTTGCTGATGTCGGTGTCGACATAATAAGCGCTGAGCGTCAGCGGCGTGCCCTTGATCGCGTAATCCGCGCCAAGCAGCCAGTCCCAGTAATGCCCCGTCGGCGCCGCCGACGTGCCGTTGGGGCCGAGGCCCGAATTGCCGTCCGAATGGCCGATATGCGCCTTGGCGGTCAGCGGCGTCTGCGGGATGGCGGCGCTGAAATCGCCCCACAGGTACAGATTGTCGTTGCCCTTGCCGGGGTTGTTCGGAACGCCGGTCGCATAGGCCGCGGCGTTGTTGTACCACTTACCCAGCGCCTGCTGCTTGGGCGCATAGGCGACGCCCGCCAGCATCGAGACGGGGCCGGCGGTGCCCGACAGCTTCACATAGGGTTCGGCGAAGTCGGTCTTCGACGCGCCGCCCGGATACATGTACCACGTCAGGCCGACATCGAGCGCGCCGCCGCTGATCGGCATCTTGTAGCCGCCGATCAGGTCCAGCTCCATGTTCGAGCCGCCGAACGTGCCCCAGCCGGACAGGTTGGACGCCCAGGTGCCGACGTACAGGCCGCTTTTATGCGTGATGGTAAGGCCGCCCTGGACCGCCATTTCCTTGTCGGTCTGCGACACGCCGCGCAGGCGATAGTCGGAGACGAGCGCGACCGAGCCGGTGACGGTGACGTCCTTGGGGGGTGCGGTCTCCTGCGCGGCGGCAGGGAGGGCGACGAACGCCGCGAGCGATGCTGCGGCCAGGCTGAGATACTTCATGGAACCCCTTTCCGTGTCGTTGGGGTCCCTCCTGCGTCCAGGCCGCCGGCGCGCTCACTCCAGAGAGGGGCGCCGATCTTTCCCGGACGTCACTTCGCTATCGCAGCATTTTCCGTTCGACAATGGGGAATCGCGGGATTGCCGCGATCCCCCGGTCGATCAGTGCGCGAGTGCGGCAGTCTTGCCACGCCCGCCGAGCAGTTCGACGCTGTCGCCCGCGGCCCGGCGACGCTGGAACCAGTCGTTGATCAGTTCCGAACAGGTGTGGTCGACGGTGCGAAGGCCGCTGACGTCGAGGCGGACGGGCGTGCCGGCCGGCGCACGCTCCAGCGTGTCGGACAGCTTGGGCAGCGATACGAAGGTCGCGGCGCCCGACAGGTTGATCGCATGCTGGGCGCCCTCCGCGCCCTCCGATACCTTCAGCTTCAGGCCGCGCGCGTGCGGCACCAGCTCCAGCATCGACAGGCCGATGCCGACCAGCACGCCGGTCAGCAGGTCCGCCGCCACCACGGTGACGAGCGTCGCCGCCCAGATGAACGCCGGCAGCACGCCATAATGCGAGAACAGGTGGCGGGCATGGTGGAGCGACACGAGCCGCCAGCCGGTGACGACCAGGATCGCGCCCAGCGCCGCCATCGGGATCTCGCGCAGCACGAACGGCAGCAGCGCAACGAAGCCGAGGATCCACATGCCGTGGAACATGGTCGACAGCCGGGTGGTGGCACCGGCCTGCACGTTGGCGGACGAGCGGACGATGACGCCGGTCATCGGCAGCGCGCCGGCAATGCCGCACAGCAGGTTGCCGACGCCCTGCGCGCGCAGTTCCTTGTTGTAGTTGGTACGCACGCCGTCGTGCATGCGGTCGACCGCAGCGGCCGACAGCAGGGTTTCGGCGCTGGCGATGAAGGCGATGGCGAGCGCGGCGGCGATGATCGACGGGTCCGCAAAGCGGGCGAGGATGCCGGCATCGGGCAGGGCGACCGCACCCGCGATCGATTCGGGCACGTTGACGCGCGCGACGTCGAGGCCGAACGCCAGGGCGACGAAGGTGCCGGTCAGCACGCCGACCAGCGCGCCGGGGACCAGCTTCAACGAGGCGGGGCGGAACTTCTCCCAGCCGATCATCGCGGTGATGGTCAGCACGCCGATGCCGAAGGCGAGCTCTGCCGCGGCGATATTGTCGGGCGACAGGCCGAGCAGGCGGCCGGGCATCGCCGACAGGTTCTGCAGGCCGCTGGGCAGCGGCTTCGCGTCGAACAGCACGTGGAACTGGCCGACGACGATCAGCACGCCGATCCCGGCGAGCATGCCGTGGACGACCGCGGGACTGATCGCGCGGAACCAGCCGCCGAGCTTCGCGACACCGGCGACGAACTGGATGATGCCGGCAAGGATCAGGATCGGCCCGAGCGCGGACATGCCGTGGTCGCGCACCAGTTCGAACACGACGACGGCGAGGCCCGCGGCGGGGCCGCTGACCTGCAGCGGCGAACCTGCCAGCGCACCGACGACGATGCCGCCGATGATGCCGGTGATCAGGCCTTTTTCCGGAGGAACGCCGGACGCCACGGCGATGCCCATGCACAGCGGCATCGCGACGAGGAAGACGACGATCGAGGCGGTGAGGTCACGGCCGACGATCGACATCTTGGGAAGGTTCAGGGCGCCCAGCATGGGGACTTACTCCGCGGCTTGGAGGAAGGGGACGTCGGACGCCTGCCGCGGTGCGGCGGCCTGCGCGACGGGGAAGGGCTCGCCTTCGCGGATCGGCACGAAACGACCCGATTCGCCGTCGAGGCCGAGGACGACGCCCTCGTGAATATCGACGAACCAGCCGTGCAGCGTGATATTGCCCTGCGCGACCGCGGCGGCGACCGACGGATGCGTGCGCAGGTGCTGCAACTGCGAGACGATGTTTTCGAGGCTGAGTGCGCGGACGCGTTCGCCATCGGTCAGTTCGGGATAGCTCTGGTCGACGACCTGGCGCGCGGCGGCGCCGTGCTTCAGCCAGTTGGCGACCGTCGGCACCGCGGCGAGCGCGGCGGGATCACCCGACAGGCCCTTCATCGCGCCGCAGTCCGAATGGCCGCACACGATGACGTCGCGCACGCCGAGGACCGACACGGCATATTCCACCGTCGCCGACACGCCGCCGGTATGCGCCGAGAAGGGGGGCACGATGTTGCCGGCGTTGCGGCAGACGAACAGGTCGCCCGGCTGCGCCTGCATGATATGTTCCGGCACGATGCGCGAATCGGCGCAGGAGATCATCAGGGCCTTGGGAAACTGGCCATGATGCGCGAGCGTCGAATACAGCGCCTGCTGGTCCTGAAAGACCTTTTTCTCGAAGCTTACGACGCGACCGATCAGTTCGTTCACGAGTGGATACTCCTGTCACGGGCGGCATGAGCCGCATTCAACAGGGTATCTACCGGGTACGTTTTGCTGCGATGCCGCAGCTTCGTGTTAAAATGTTGCCGGACAAAAACGGGCGGAAACGGCGAGGGGAAGCGGCGTTCGGTCGGGTTGCTCACAATTCCTCCCCCGCGAGGGGGAGGTGGCGCCGCGCAGCGGTGACGGAGGGGGAGGTAAGCGACGCTCCTCGTTATGATCCGTGCCGCCGTCCTCCCCCTCCACCATTCGGCTGACGCCGAACGGTCCCCTCCCCCTGGCGGGGGAGGAATGGCGTTACGCCGGCAGTTCGATCGCCGCCCGCAGGCCCCCCTCGGTGCGGTTCGACAGCGTCAGCGTGCCGCCCTCCGTCTCGACGATGCGGGCGACGATCGGCAGGCCCAGGCCGAAGCCGACGGTATCGCGCGGCCGCGCCGAATCGAGCCGGACGAAGGGTTCGAGCACGCGGCGCAGTTGATCCTCCGGAATGCCCGCGCCGTCGTCCTCCACCGCGATGCAGACGCGCCCCGGCGCGCTCGACAGGCGGATCGCGACGTTGCCGGCATAATGGAGCGCGTTTCCGACGAGGTTGCCGAGCGCGCGCTTCAGCGCCGTCGGGCGCACCGTCACCTCGCAATGCGCTGGACCGTCGTAGATGCCGGGCAGGTCGCGATCCTCGACGTCGTCGATCAGCGTCGCACACAGCACCGCGACGTCGACCAGCACCGGCGTTTCGGGGTCGCTGTCGCCGCCCAGGAAGGCGAGCAGCGACGTCACCATCGCCTCCATCTCGCCGATGTCGCGCTCGATCGCCTCGCGCACCGGCGCATCATCGACGCCCTCGGCGCGCAGCTTCAGGCGGGCGAGCGGCGTGCGCAGGTCGTGGCCGACCGCGGCCAGCGCCTGCGTCCGGTCGGCGATCAGGCGCTGGATGCGCGCGGCCATGCGGTTGAACGCGGCGACGACGTGGCGCACCTCGCGCGGGCCGGTTTCGGGGATGGGGTCGTGCTCGGCATCGCCGAACGTATCGGCGGCGAAGGCGAGCTGGCGCATCGGGCGGAGCATGCGGCGGATCAGCAGCCCGCCGATCACCATCAGCGCCAGCGCCGGGATCAGCGCGAGCAGGATGCGTTCGGCGGCGAGGTTGAGGTTCTGGAGCGGCTCCAGTGTGCGGAAATACAGCCAGCTGCCATCGGGCAGCTTCAGGCCGCCGGTGACGACAGAGCTGCGCCCCGGCGACGTCAGCTTCAGGCGCAGATCGGCGGTAGCGAGCGTCGGCTCCCAATCGACCACCTGGTGCCGCATGCTGTCGAGCGCGGGGGCGATCGGCGGCGGCGGCGGCAGGTCGCGTTGCCAGTGCAGGGCATAGCGTTCGGTGGTGAGGTCGTTCGCCATGTCGCCGCGACGCGCCGGCGGCTGTTCGGCGACGAGGCGGCGCGCGATGACGAGATGTTCGGCAAGGCGCCGCGCCTCGTCGTCGCGCACCGAAAACTGGCTCGCGCGTTCGTACAGGAGCGTGCTGATCCCGAACTCGATCACCATGGTGAGCAGCAGGATCGCGACGATCTGGCCGATCAGGCCGATCGAGGGCTGGACGAAGCGTTTCATCGGGTGATGTGCGGCAAACCGCCCCACTCACGCTTCGTCACCCCGGACTCGTTCCGGGGTCCACTCTGCGGCGAGGGGTACGGCATGAGGCTCTGGTCACTCCCCTGCGGATCAGTGGACCCCGGAACGAGTCCGGGGTGACGGAGGTAATTGGCAGGCGTCACGCGTCCCTCAACGCCGCGTCACCTCGGTGTTCAGCATATAGCCCACGCCGCGCACGGTGATGATCGGGGCGTCCTTGCCCGCACTCGACAGCTTGCGGCGCAGGCGGCTGATCAGCACGTCGATGCTGCGGTCGGAGCTGTCGCCGAGCCGCGTGCGCGACAGCTCGATCAGGCGTTCGCGGGCGATGACGCGGCCGGCATGTTCGGCAAGGCTGACGAGCAGGTCGAATTCCGCGCCGGTCAGGTCGACGACCGCACCGGTGGGCGAGGTCAGCTCGCGGCGCGGCAGCGTGACCTGCCAGCCGTCGAAGGTCAGCACACCCTCTTCGCGCTCGCCGGGATTGCGCTCCAGCGAGCCGCGGCGCAGCACCGCACGGATGCGGGCGATCAGCTCGCGCGTGCCGAACGGCTTGGCGATATAATCGTCCGCGCCCAGCTCCAGCCCGACGACGCGGTCGGTCTCGCTGCCCTTGGCGCTGATAAAGATGATCGGGACTTCGCTCTTCTGGCGCAGCGTGCGGCACAGGTCGATGCCGCTGGTGCCGGGCAGCATGATGTCGAGCAGGATCAGGTCGACGGGTCCCGCCTCCAGCGCCAGCCACATTTCGGGCGCGGCGGAGGCGGGCCGCACGAGATAGCCGTTTTCCTGCAACGCGCGGGTGGTCAGGGTGCGAAGGGCGGGATCGTCCTCGACCAGGAGGATGGTGGGGGCGGTCATGATCGAAAGTTAGGCACCGGTGCCGGGGCGGTCAACCGCGCCGGACCTATGTTCAAGCTTTGGATACGACCCCGCAACGGGCCCGCAACATTGCGCGAAGTCAGTCCGCCGCGACGTGCCCGCCGCCGCCCCGTGGCCGACGCGTGAACCAGACGATCACGACCATCGCCGCGCACAGCCATGCCGATACGCGGAACAGGTCGGTCGACGCGAGCAGATACGCCTGTCCCACCATCTGGCGCGTGATCGCCGCGGCGGCCTGCGTCGATGTCGCGCCCAGTTTCTGCAACTGCTCGCTAGCCATCTGATACGGCATGCCCTGCCCGATCGCCTCGGCAAGCCGGCTCTGATGCAGCGCCTCGCGCCGGTCCCACGCGGTGGTGATGATCGACGCGGCGAACGACCCCGCCACGATGCGTGCGAAGTTGGAGATGCCGGTCGCCGACGGGATCCGCTGCGGCGGAATGCCGTCGAGCAGGATCGTCACCATCGCGAGGAAGAAGACGCTCATCGCCACCCCCTGCACCAGCAGCGGCGCCATGAAATCGAAGACGGCGGCCCCGGTCACGAGGTTGGAGCGCATCCAATAGGATGTGGCGAAGGCGAGGAACGCCACCGTCGCGAGCAACCGCGCGTCGATCTTGCCGGACAGGCGCGCGGCCAGCGGTGAGATGATCACCGCGACCACCCCGCTGGGTGCGGCGATCAGGCCCGCCCAGGTCGCCGTGTAGCCGAGCTGCGTCTGCAGCCATAGCGGCAGGATCAGGGTGTTGGCGAAGAACACCGCATAGCCAAGGCAGAAGGCGAGCGTGCCGATCGCGAAGTTGCGGTTCAGGAACAGCGTCAGATCGACCGCCGGATTGGCATCGGTCAGTTCCCAGATGATCCACGCGATGAAGCCCACCGCCGCGATGATCGCGAGCACGCAGATCGCCGGATCGTTGAACCAGTCCGCGTTCTTGCCGAGATCGAGCATGATCTGCAGCGACCCCACCCAGACGACCAGCAGCATCAAACCGACCGTGTCGATCGGCAGTTTCCGCGTCGGCGTCTCGCGGCTTTTCAGGCCGTTCCAGCACGTCAGCGTCACGAAGATGCCGAAGGGGATGTTGATCAGGAAGATCCAGCTCCAATGATAATTGTCGCTGATATAGCCGCCCAGGATCGGGCCCATGACCGGACCGACCAACGTCGTCATCGACCAGACGCCGAGCGCCGTGGACCGCTTGTCGGACGGGAAGATCGAAATGAGCAGCGCCTGGCTGCCCGGCATCATCGGCCCAGAACACGCGCCCTGCAGGATACGGAACACGATCAGCGAGGGCAGATCCCAGGCAATGCCGCACAGGAACGACGACAGGGTGAACGCCGCCACCGCCGTGCAGAAGGTCCGCACCACGCCGAACCGACCCATCAGCCAGCCGGTCAGCGGCACCGCGACGCCGTTCGCCACGGCGAAGGCGGTGATCACCCAGGTCGAATTGTCGCTCGACACGCCGAGGTTGCCGGCGATCGTCGGCAACGACACGTTCGCGATCGTACTGTCGAGCACCATCATGAACGTGCCGAGCGCCAGCGCGAAGGCGATCAGCGCGAGCTTGCCGCCGGTGAGGGGGGCGGGTTGCGATGCCATTAGACGCGTCCTGTCGGGCCCTCACCCTTCCGGCGCTGCGCGCTTCCCTCCCTTTCCCACCGGGAGAGGGAAGAGCCGCCTAAGGCGGCGAAGGGTGAGGGCAGCTTGCTCACTTAGCGATTCGCGGCGATGATCTGGCGGATGCGCGCCTCGACCGCGGGGTCGCGCGCGTCGGTGGGCTTGTCGCCATAGACCTGCGTCGCGGGCCGGCCCAGGCGGGCGCCGGACTGATCGGCGGTGTCGACGGTGGTCTTCACCGACAGGCCGATGCGCAGCGGGTTTTGCACCAGTTCCTTCGGTTCCAGCGCGATGCGCACCGGTACGCGCTGGACGATCTTGATCCAGTTGCCGCTGGCATTCTGCGGCGGCAGCAGCGCGAAGGCGTTGCCCGATCCCGCGCCGACACCGACGACACGGCCATGGAACACCACGTCGCCGCCATACATGTCGGCGGTGACGGTGGCAGGCTGACCGATGCGCAGGTCCTTCAGCTGCGTTTCGCGGAAGTTGGCATCGACCCACACCTTGCCGAGCGGCACCACCGCCATCAACGGCGTGCCCGCGGCGACCTGCTGGCCGATCTGCACGGTGCGCTGCGCGACGACGCCGTCGATCGGCGCGACGATGTGCATGTGGCTGCGCGTGATCGCGGCGCGGCGATAGGCGGCGACGGCGGCGAGCACCGCGGGGTTGGTGCTCGTGTCGGTGCCCTGCACCGCCGAACGCGCCTGCGCCTGCTGGCTCTGCGCGAGGGCGAGGTTGGCGCGCGCCACCTTCACCGCATCGGCGGCATGCGCCAGTTCCTCGCCCGAGATCGCGCCCTGCGCGGCGGCGCCCTGGCGGCGCGCGTAGTCGGCCTGCGCCGCGCTGAGCTGCGCGCGTGCCTGCACGATCGCCGCGCCGCTTTCGGAGACCTTGGAGAAGTCGGCGCGCGTCGCACGCACCGCCCGCGCCAGTTCCGCCGCGGCAGAGGCGAGCTGGACATCCGCGGTCGCCGGATCGAGGTCGAGCAGCGGCTGCCCGGCCTTCACCGTCTGCGTATTGTCGGCGTGGATCGCGGTGATCTGGCCCGGATCGCGCGCGGTGATCGCGACGACGTCCCCCGCGACATAGGCGTCGTCGGTCTCTTCCTCGGGCTTGGCCAGCAGGAAGTGGAACACCGCCCACACGATCGCGGCGATCACCACCACTGCGGCGAGGATCAGCAGGCCGGTGCGGCGCGCCTTGGGCTTGCCGCCGGGCGCAGGGCCGGCGGGCTGTGCGCCGTCGTCGGTGTCGGTCTTGGAATCGGGCGCGTCGGTCATCGGGCGGGTTCCTGGGAGGAAAAGCCACCGCCGAGCGCCAGCACCAGCGCAACGCGCTGGCGGGCCGCATCGGCGACGAGGTTGGTCTGGGCGCGTTCGGCGTCGAGCAGCCGGACGTCGGTGTCGATCAGCGACAGCTGGCTATCGAGGCCGCTGGCGACGCGCACCGCATTGAGGCGATTGGTTTCGGCAAAGCCGCGCACCACCTCGGCGGTGCGGGCGCGTTCCTGCGCCAGCGCGGTGATGCCGGCGATCGCATCCGCCGCCTCGCGCACCGCGCCGACGACGCGCTGGTTATAGTCGGCGGTAGCGAGGTCGACGCCCGCGGTGGCGCCCGCCAGATCCGCCTTCAACCGGCCGCTGTCGAAGATCGGCAAATGGATCGCCGGTCCCGCGCCCGCCGTGCCGGCATCGAGGCTGAAGAGGTTGCCAAGGCCGACCGCTTGGAAGCCGGCGAGCGCGGCGAGGTTGATGTTGGGATAGAAAGCGCGGCGCGCGACCTGGCGGCCGGCGGCGGCGGCCTCGATCCGTGCCTGCGCGGCAGCGATGTCCGGGCGGCGCGCGATCAGGTCGGCGGGGACGCGCGCGGGCAGCGGCAAGGCGGTGTCGAGGCGCAGCGTCGCCGGGCGGATCGCGGCGGCATAATCGGGGCCGCGACCGGCGAGCGCCGCCAGCGCGTTCACCGCGCGGGCGCGGGCACCGTCCGCCTCCGCCAGCGCGACGCGCGCCTGCGATAGTAAAGTCTGCGCGGCGGTCGCCTGCAGATTGCTCGCCAGCCGGTTGCGGATGCGCACGTCGACCAGCTGCACCGACCGTTCGCGCGTCGCGATCGTGCGGCGGGCGAGCGTCGCCTGCGCTTCGGCGCGCGCGAGGTCGATATAGGTCTGCACCACCGATCCGGCGATCGCGAGGCGGGCGGCGACGACGTCGAGCGCGGCGGCGCGGGCGGAGGCGCGCGCCCCCTCGATTGCGGCCTTCTGGCGGCCGAACAGGTCGAGGTTCCAGTTGAGGTTCGCCTGCGCACTGCCGAGGAAGCGCACCGATCCGGCATAGGGCGGCGGGATGGTGTAGCGGCCCGACAGGCGCGCAACCTGTGCCGATCCGTCGAACGTCACGTCGGGGCCGCGCTCTGCATCGCGCGCCGCCAGCATCGCCTGCGCCTGCGCGACACGGGCGAGCGCGGCGTCGAGATTGGGATTGCCCTTCGTCGCGTCGGCGACGAGGCGGTCGAGCTGCGGATCGCCGAACGCGGTCCACCAATCGTCCGCGATGGCGGGCGACGCATCGGCGGCAAGCCCCAGCGACGCGGGCCCGACCGGTGCGACCGCAGGCGGGCTGTGCGGCACCGCGCACGCGCTCGCCAGCAAAGCGAGCAGCAGGGCGGATTTCGGCTTTAAGAGATAGGGGGTCATGCACTGGCCCTTTCGTCGGCCGCGCGTTGCAGCGTGTCGCGCAGCCGCTGGAGCAGATGGATCGCCTGGTCGACGTCGCTGTCCGGCCAATCGGCCAGCCATTCATTCCACAGGCGGATGACGGTGTTGCGGACGTCCGCGGCGATCGCTTCGCCCGCGGGCGTCAGCGTCAGGCGCACGACGCGGCGGTCCTCGTCGTTGCGGGTACGCACGATCCAGCCGCGCTCTTCCAGCGTATCGACCAGCCGCGTCGTCGCGCCCTTGTCGTGGCCAAGGTCGCGGGCGATTTCGGCACAGGTCGTCGCTTGGGTGAAGCGGAGCGCCGCCAGCGCGCTCCATTGCGTCTTGGTGATGTCGGCGGCGGCGAACACCGGATCCATCGCCTGCGTGCCGAGCTGTTCGGCGCGGCGGATTAGATACCCGATCGAGCGCTCCGGCGCGAAATCCGACTCGGTGTAGAAGGGCATTTGGTTGCCATGGCAACCGTTGCCGAGGCAGTCAATCATGTTTCTGTATGTTGCTGATCCAACGGCCGGAAAGGCGGGCGCGTTCCATCGCTAACCGCTTCTTAGGGACGCGCGGGTAGACGGATGCGCTCCGTTGTCCGGGACACGCCACGCATGGAATTTCCGCTGATCGCCCCCCGGCCGCCCCGGCTCAGCACGCTGACCGACGGGCTGCGGCGCGTCGAGGCGTCGGGCGTGTTCAGCAACAACGGGCCCGAGGTGCAGGCGTTCGAGCGTGAGGCGACGGCGCAGCTGTTCGGTGGGGTGGGCGGTTGCCTGGCGGTCGGCAACGCGACGCTGGGGCTGATGCTCGCGATTCGGCAGGCGGTGCCCGCGCGGTGCGGCGGAGCGATGCCGCGGGCCGGCACGCTCGCGCTGATGCCGGCACTGACCTTTGCCGCGACCGCGCAGGCGGCGCTGTGGGCGGGGCTGACGCCGCTGATCGGCGATATCGAGCCGTCTTACTGGATATCCGACCCTGCGCAGGAGGAAGCGCTGCTCGCGCGCCACGGCGATCGGGTAGGCGTGATCGTGCCCTATGCGACCTTCGGCACCGATCTGGACCTCGATCGCTATGCGTGGCTGGCGCGCCGTTATGACGTCGGCGTCGTCGTGGATGCGGCGGCGTCGCTGGGGACGATCGATGCAGCGGGACGCGGATTCGGTACGGGTGCGCCCTTCGCCATCGTCTATTCGATGCATGCGACCAAGACCTTCGCCGTGGCGGAGGGGGGGCTGATCCATTGCGGCGATGCGGACCGGATCGCGTCGTTGCGCGCCATGGCCAATTTCGGGTTCGACCCGTCCGGATCGGGCGGCGCCCGCAGCGCGGCGCTGCCCGGGATCAACGCGAAGCTGCCCGAAGTGATCGCGCTGATGGCGCGCGCCAAGCTGACCGAGATCCATGCTGTGTGCGAGGCGCGGACTGCGATCGATGCGGCCTATCGCGCCGCCTTGCCCGGGTTCACGATGCAGGTGCCCGCCGCGCAGCGGCAGGCGACGCAGTTCATGCCGCTGTTGCTCCCGCCCGCACTCATCGGCCATCGCGCCGCGATCGTCGCCGCGCTGGCGGCGGACGGCGTCGGCGTCGGCCACTATTTCAGCCCGCATATCGGCGAGCAGCCGCTGTTCCGCGACGTGGCGGTGATCGAGCCGACGCCGGTCGCCGACGATATCGCCGCGCGCATGCTCAGCCTGCCGATCACCGATGCGATGACGCCCGCCGATGCGATCGAGATCGCCCACCGGCTGATCCGCGCGATCGAACGCGTGGTGGACGCGGAAATGATGCGGATGCTGGCGCCGCCCGGGACGGAGCATGCGGTGACGCAGGGTGCGGGGGATGACGTGAGGACCGTGGTGATCGGCGGCGGACCGGCCGGCACGGCGATGCTGACCGCGGCGAGCAAGCAGAACCGCCTGGTGCCGCTGGTCGAGGCCGGTTTGGCGATCGTCGAGCGGGGGCCGCGCCTGGGTGCCGGGGCGCTGGGCGGCTATGCGATCCGATCGGATACGACTGCCGAGACCTTCCTGTCGGCGGTGAAGGACAATCCCCACCCCGAACTCGCGGCGCTGGCGCAGCATCCCGCGGCGCGGCTGATGGAGCGCTATATCGGCGAACTCGGCGCGCCGTTGGCGGACACCGCGCCGCTGCTGGAGGCGACGGGCGAACGGCTGGGCACCATCGTCCGCGCGCATGGCGGCAGCGTGCTGACCGGCCATGCGGCGCAGGAGGTGCGGCGGACCGCCGACGGGCGCTGGGCAACGCGCGTTGCCGACGGCCAGGGCGCGACGCGCACGATCCTGTCCGACCGGATCGTCGTGGCGACCGGCGGGTATCAGACCGACGAACAGGTCGCCGCGAAACGCGTCGCCGGCATGCCGCTGGGCGTGATGGCGGGCCGGCGGCTGATGCGTTCCGACATCGTGTTGCGCCGGGGCGGCATCGCAGCGGTGCAGGAGCGGTTGGGGGCGTGCAGGGCGCCGCGCATCGCGATCGTCGGTGCCTCGACCAGCGCGATCGCCGCGGCGGTATTGTTGCTGAAGAGCCAGCCCGGCTTCGCCTTCGGCGCTGGCGCGATCACCATCGTGCATCGCCAGCCGCTCAAGCCCTTCTATCCGACGATCGCCGCGGCGCATGCCGAGGGCTTCCACGATTTCGACGAGAACGACATCTGCCCGGTCAGCGGTTTCGTGCTGCGCCTTGCCGGGTTACGGCTCGAATCGCGCGAATTGGTGCTGCGGATGCTGTCGCTGGGCGGTCGCACGCCCGATCCGCGCGTGACGACGCATCGCATCGCGGGCGATCACGATGCCGCCGCGCGCGCGATCATCGAAGGCGCGGATCTGGTGATCGGCGCGCTCGGCTATCGCCCGCGCTGCGTGCCGCTGATCGGCGTCGATGGCACGTCGCTGTCGCTGGCGCATCACGTCGGGCGGCCGATGGTCGACCGGCATTGCCGTCTGCTCGATGCCACGGACCGGCCGGTGCCGGGCGCCTATGGCATCGGCCTGTCGGCAGGCTTCGTGCCCTGGGGGCGCCTGGGCGGCGAAGCGAGCTTCCGTGGGCAGGCGAACGGCCTGTGGCTGTGGCAGAATGACGTCGGCCAGATGATCGTCGACCAGGTGTTGGAACCGGAGGCGCGCGCAGTCGCTGCGTAGCCATGCCCATCGTGTCCCTGATCATCCCCGCGTATAACGGGGAACATTTCCTGCCCGACACGCTCCGGTCGCTCGAGCGCCAGACGCTGACCGACTGGGAAGCGATCGTCATCGACGATGGATCGACCGACGCGACCCGCGCGCTGATGCGGAGTTGGCCGGATTCGCGCGTGCGGCTGATCGAGAATGCCGAGAATATGGGGCCGGTGCGCGCGCGCAATCGCGGCGTCGCGGCGGCGCGCGGGCGCTATGTCGCGGGCCTCGACCAGGACGATCTGTGCCTGCCTGAGCGGCTGGCACGGCAGGTCGCGTATCTGGAGGCGCATCCCGACGTCGCGCTGGTCGGGACGCAGGCATGCCAGCTGCGGGACGAGCGGGTGTCGCCGATGCACTATGCGCCGAACACGACGCCCGCGCTGATCACCTGGCTCAGCTGGATCGAAAATCCGCTCGTCTGGTCGACCGTGATGCTGCGCGCCGACACCGCCCGCGCGCTCGATCCCTTCACCCGGCCTGAATTGCTCTACGCCGAGGATTTCGACCTATACCACCGCATCCAGCCACTCGGCCGCATCGCGCGAATCGATTCGCCTCTGGTCCTCTATCGCCAGCATGCAGGCGGCGTGTCGAAGCGCTTTATCGACACGATGCAGACCGCGGCGACGCGCGTGCTGGCGGAACGGCATGCCGCCGTGCTGGGCGCTAACGATGCGGCGACGCTCGCGCGATTGCTGGTGCTGCACAACATGGGCGGCGTGCCGGTGCCCGATCGCACGACGCTGATGCAGCTTGGCGATGGGATCGCGGCGTTGCAGGCGGCGTTCCTGGCGCAGACGCGGCCGAGCCGGGACGATGCGCGGCTGATCCGCTGGGAAACCGCGCGCCGCTGGGCGCGGATCGGGCGCGCCGGGTTGCGATCGGGTAGCGTCCATATCGCCGATGTGGTCGCCGCGAGGCCGCCGCATCTGGGGCTGGGCTATGCCGGCCTCGAAACGTTGCTGTGGGACGGCGCAATCGGCACGGTGCGGCGCTGGCAGCGCACGCGGCGGGCGGCGTAGGCGGATCGCGTGCCGGGCCTGCGCGTTGGGCCGGCATGTTTACCAGCATCAATCCCGCGACCGGCCAGCCCGGCGACAGCATCCCCGAACTGACCGCCGACGCGCTCGACGCGGCGATCGCGCGTGCCGACAGCGCCTATCGCGCATGGCGGCTGACCCCGATCGCGGACCGTACCGCGCTGCTCGAACGGATCGCCGAACAGTTCGAGGCGAACACGCGCGAGCTCGCCGAGATCGCGACGCGTGAAATGGGCAAGACGCTGAAGTCGGCGATCGCCGAGGTGCAGAAATGCGCCACCGCCTTCCGCCATTATGCGCAGGAAGGACCGGCGATGCTGGAGCCGCGCCGCTTCGACACGCCCGGCCGCCCGGCGACCGCGCATTGGCAGCCATTGGGGCCGGTGCTCGCGGTGATGCCGTGGAACTTCCCCTTCTGGCAGGTGGTGCGTTTCGCCGCGCCGACGATCCTCGCTGGCAATGTCGGGCTGCTGAAGCACGCTTCGCTGACGCAAGGCTGCGGCGCGGCGATCGAGCGGATGATCGTTGCCGCGGGCGCGCCCGCCGGCCTGTTCCAGAACCTCGCCATCCGCTCCGATAAGGTCGATGCGCTGATCGCCGACCCGCGCATCGTCGCGGTGACGCTGACGGGAAGCGAAGGCGCTGGCATCAAGGTCGCCGAAGCGGCCGGGCGCAACCTCAAGAAGGTGGTGCTGGAGCTCGGTGGATCGGATCCGTTCATCGTCATGCCCTCCGCCGACCTCGACGCGGCAGTGAAACAGGCGGTGACCGCGCGTATCCAGAACACCGGCCAGTCGTGCATCTGCGGCAAGCGGATGATCGTCCATGCCGACATCTACGACGCGTTCCTCGATCGCTTTTCGGACGCGATGCGCGCGGTGAAGGCGGGCGATCCGATGGATGCCGACACCGATATGGGCCCGCTGTCGAGCGAAGAGCAGAGGCAGACCACGCTGGAGCAGCTTGCCGCCATCCAGACGGCCGGCGGGCGGCTGCTGTTCGGGGGCGAGGCGTTGCCGGGCAAGGGCGCCTATATGTCGGCGGGCATCCTGGTCGATGTGCCGATCGACGATCCGGCCGCGCAGGAAGAGCTGTTCGGTCCGATCGCGATGGTGTTCCGCGCCGCCGACATCGATGCGGCGATCGCGCTAGCCAACGACGTGCCGTTCGGTCTGGGATCGTCGGTATGGACCAACGACCCCGATGAGCGGGCACGCTTCGAGCGCGATATCGAGGCGGGCATGGTCGCGGTGAATGCGATGCTGTCCTCGACGCCCGAAGCGCCGTTCGGTGGCATCAAGCGGTCAGGCCATGGACGCGAGCTAGGCCCGTACGGTCTGCACGAGTTCATGAACCTGAAGACGGTGTTTGGCTGAGACGTGCGGCTGGGGGCTTGCCCTCAGCCGCGTCGTGCGGTCCAGGTGTAGAGGAACGAGATCCCCACCAGCCCCAGGTCGATCGCCGCCTGGAACCGGCGCGGGCTCTGGTCGCCGATGTCATGCGTGATCAGGCGGATGTCGGGCGTTGGATGGCGCAGCGCGACGAGCGACACGGCAGCCACCGCTGCGATCGTCCACTTGCGCCGGTCGGTCATGTCGCGTCCCATCCCCTTCTGCGGGCAGGACATATCATGGCGCGGCCGTCACGGCCATAGTGTAGGATGCGTTCGAAAAGTCGTGCGCGGCCTGCCGCGCATGGCGGGGTCGACAGGTCAGGCGGCGTCGCTGCGCAGCCCGTGCCGCACGCGGTCGCGGCCCGCCGCCTTCGCCTCGAACAGCGCGCGGTCGGCGTTGCGGTACATCGTCTTCCAGTCGATTTCGCGATGGAGCGGCCCGACACAGGTGCCGATGCTGGCGGTGACGCCAAGGTCGAACGGCATGCGATGGCCGCGCAGCCCGTCGAGCACCAGCCGCGCGTCGAGCGGCGCGGCGGCAGGTGTCAGGATCGCGAATTCCTCGCCGCCGATGCGCGCGATCAGCGATTCGGGTGCAGCGACGGACCGCAGCGCGCGGGCGAAGACGCGCAACACTTCGTCGCCGCCATCATGTCCGATGGTTTCGTTGACCGCCTTGAAGTGATCGATGTCGATCAACACCAGTTGGTGTTCGCCCGCCCGCGCCATCGCCGCTTCCAGGAACGCGCGGCGGTTGAGCAGGCCGGTCAGCGGATCGACCGCGGCCAGGCGAAGCGCCGCCACCTCCTGCGCACGCGCTTCGTCGCGTTCGCGACTGAGCAGCCGGATACGATAGGCAATGCCGACCGAGGACATCGACGCTTCCAGCGCGAGTGCGATGAAGGTGGAATTGTCGATCCACAGCTGCCACTTCACCAGGCTCATCGACGCCAGGATGCGGACGACCGCACACAGCACCGGCGGCCCCCAGGCGAGCGCAAACAGCAATAGGAAGCGGCTGCGCAGCCGCCAGGCGCGCCATACCACCGGCACGGTCAGCGCGACGACCATGCAATAGCCGATGGTGCACATCAGATCGGTCACCCCGGCGTAACGGGGCACGAACACGGTGAAGCTCGCCGCCGACAGCAGCAGGAAACCGATGACCACGTTGCTGGCCGGCCGCAGCCATCCGTCGAAGACGCGGCGTTCCATGAACGCGCGTACGAATATCACCGCGCTGGCCGCGATCAGTGCCAGCAGCATATAGCTCAATCGCTGGCGATCGTTGTTGTCCATGCCGGTCAGCTGGCCGAGCAGGCCCGACGCGCTGAGCGCATAGGCGAGCAGGCACAGCACCATGACGCAATAGGCGGGCTGGAATCCCTGACGCAGCGCCGCCCAAATGGCGAGATTGTAGATCAGCAGCGCCAGGCACATTCCGGCGAAGGCGGCATAGAGCGCGACCATCTCGCGATCGCTGTTTTGCGCTGTGTGCCGGTCGACCAGCACCGGTGCGACAAGGATGCCGCGACGGTTCAGCGATCCCTCGACATGCCACAGCAATCGGTCCGGCGCGGCGGAATGGGCGGGCAGGGGGATCTGGATCACCGCACCCAGTTGTAGCAGCCGCCACGTCGTCCGGCTGGTGAAGGCGACATGGCGGATCGCGCCATCGGTGTAGCGGACATACAGCGTCACGCGATCCTGCCACACGCTGCCCTGCCGCAGCAGCTCGCCCGATGGTACGGCCGAAAGGGGCTGCGACAGCAGCCAGTAACTGCCGGGGCCGAAGGCACGCTGCGGCGTCGTGCAGTCGAACCGATCGGGCGCGGCGAACAGCGCGGCGGGGTTCTGCGATCCGGTGTCGCGCAGCACGCAGGCCTTCAGCGGCGTGCGCGCGTGCGCCGCCGCGGGCAGGATGCAGCAGGCGATCGCGAAGCTCAGCACGATCATCGCGATGCGTCGCCACTGAAAACCTGCTGGCATATGGCTTGTCCCTAGCACCGGTTTTACAAAGCTTCGGTAAACGCGGCCATAGTTGACCTAGATGAAAAATCGCAGCGTTATCTGTGACATATAAAGCCGCGTCGGGCCTTTTGGTTGACATTATGCCATGGGGACGGCTGAATCGCGAACCATGGCATCGTCCCCCGACACGGCCCCGGCGCGCATGCCGGGCAAGCAGAGCGAACCCAGGGCCGGCTGTGGCGCGGCGATCGTCGTCGATGGTCGTATCCTGCTGCTGCGCCGGCTGACCGATCCCGAGGCGGGCAGCTGGGGCCTTGCCGGCGGCAAGATCGACCTGTTCGAAACCGCCGAAGCCGCGATGCGCCGCGAAGTGGGCGAGGAATTGGGCATCGTCGTCGGCACGGTGCAACTGCTCTGCTTCGTCGACCAGATCGACGTGGCGGCGGGTACGCATTGGGTCGCGCCTATCTATCGCGTGTTGAGCTTCACCGGCACGCCCCGCAATTGCGAACCGGCCAAGCATGACGGGCCGGTCTGGTATCCGCTGGATGCGCTGCCACCGAACCTCACCACACCGACGCGGGCCGCGGTCGCTGCGCTGGCGCGATCAGCTGAGGGTGCCGTTCCAGCGTAGCCCGAGCACGGCGATGCGGGTGCGGGTGACCGCGATGCGCAGGTACAGCGGCGGCATCAGCGCCACCTCGGCGAAGCCGGGCGGATGGTCGCCCTCGACGATCAACGACACCATCCTGGCGACCAGCGCGGCGACGAGGCGGAGGTCGCTGTCGCTGCTGAGCGCCGCCAAATCCGTGCGCAAACGCCGGCAGGCATCGTACGCACTTTCGGTCCAGACCAAGGGCCGCGTCTCCGCATCGCCCTGCGGGTGCGGCGGCGTATCGGCGATTGGGGGATGATGGACGAACGCGTCGGCCTGCCGCGCCATCTGCCAGCCGCCGAGCCAGCCGACGATGTGTTCGCTGTCGACCACCCGCCCCGCCGCCAGATCGGCCAGCGCCGCCGCATCGGCGGGATCGGCCGCATCGAGCGGCAGGCCGGCAAGGGGATCGTGCGGGTCCACGCCGGCTGGCTAACACGAAAACGGACCGGATCCGGGTGGATCCGATCCGTTTCGGAGGCAGTTGCGCTTGGCCGCGGTTACTTGGCGTCGACGGGTTCCGCCTTGCCCTTCTTGCGCGGCTTCTTCGGCGCGGCGGGTTCGATGGCGAACGACAGCGCGCCGTCCTTCATCTTCACCGTCACCTCGCCGCCATGGACCAGCTTGCCGAACAGCAGTTCCTCGGCGAGCGGCTGCTTGATCTTTTCCTGGATCAGGCGGCCCATCGGACGCGCGCCGTACAATTTGTCATAGCCCTTTTCGGTCAGCCAGCTCTTGGCGGCATCGTCCAGGTTGATGTGGACGTTGCGGTCGGCGAGCTGGAGTTCGAGTTGCAGGATGAACTTGTCGACGACGCGGGCGACGACTTCCGGCGGCAGGTAACCGAACGGCACGATCGCATCCAGCCGGTTGCGGAACTCCGGCGAGAACATCTTCTGCACCGCCTGCTCATCCTCACCCTCGCGGGTCAGGTTGCCGAAGCCCACCGTCTCGCGCGCCATGTCGGCGGCGCCCGCATTGGTGGTCATGATCAGGATCACGTTGCGGAAATCGACCGTCTTGCCGTGCTGGTCGGTCAGGCGACCGTTGTCCATCACCTGCAACAGGATGTTGAACAGGTCGGGATGCGCCTTTTCGATCTCGTCGAGCAGCAGCACGCAATGCGGGTTCTGATCGACCGCATCGGTCAGCAGGCCGCCCTGGTCGAAGCCGACATAGCCCGGGGGCGCACCGATCAGCCGGCTGACCGAGTGGCGCTCCATATATTCGGACATGTCGAACCGCTGCAGCGGGATGCCCAGGATCGACGACAGCTGCTTGGCGACTTCCGTCTTGCCGACGCCGGTGGGGCCGGTGAACAGATAGTTGCCGATCGGCTTTTCGGGATCGCGCAGGCCGGCGCGGGAGAGCTTGATCGCCGCCGACAGCTTCTCGATCGCCGCATTCTGGCCGAAGACGACGCGCTTCAGGTCCGTCTCGAGGCTTTCGAGCGCGGCACGGTCGTCGGTGCTGACCGACTTCGGCGGGATGCGCGCCATCGTCGCGATCACGGCCTCGATCTCCTTGGCGGTGATCGTCTTCTTGCGCTTGTTGGCGGGCACCAGCATCTGCATCGCGCCGACTTCGTCGATCACGTCGATCGCCTTGTCGGGCAGCTTGCGGTCGTTGATGTAGCGTGCGGAGAGTTCCACCGCCGACTTAATCGCATCGGGCGTGTACTTGACCGAATGGTGATCCTCGAATGCCGAGCGCAGCCCGGCGAGGATCTTGATCGTATCCTCGATCGTCGGTTCGTTGACGTCGATCTTTTGGAACCGGCGCAGCAGCGCGCGATCCTTTTCGAAGTGATTGCGAAACTCCTTGTACGTCGTCGAGCCGATGCAGCGGATCGAACCGCCCGACAGCGCCGGCTTCAAGAGGTTCGACGCGTCCATCGCGCCGCCGCTGGTCGCGCCCGCACCGATCACCGTATGGATCTCGTCGATGAACAGCACCGCATGCGGCAGCTTTTCGAGTTCGTTGACGACCGCCTTCAGCCGCTCCTCGAAGTCGCCGCGGTAACGCGTGCCGGCGAGCAGCGCGCCCATGTCGAGGCTGTAGATGACGGCTTCCTTCAGCACGTCAGGCACCTCGCCCTCAACGATCTTGCGGGCCAGGCCTTCCGCGATCGCGGTCTTGCCGACGCCGGGATCACCGACATAGAGCGGATTGTTCTTCGACCGGCGGCACAGAATCTGGATCGTGCGATCCACCTCCGGCCCGCGACCGATCAGCGGATCGACCTTGCCGATCTTCGCCTTTTCATTGAGGTCGACGGTGAACTGCTTGAGCGCGCTTTCGCTCTTGCCCTTGTCCTGACCCTTCGCCGGCTTTTCCTCTTCGGCACCCTTGGGGGTGGAGGCTTCGGTCTGCGCGCCGCCCTTGCCGACGCCATGGCTGATGAAGCTGACAGCATCCAGGCGGCTCATGTCCTGTTGTTGCAGGAAATAGACGGCGTAGCTCTCGCGCTCGCTGAACAGAGCGACGAGCACGTTGGCGCCGGTCACCTCGTCGCGGCCCGACGACTGGACGTGCAGGATCGCCCGCTGGACGACGCGCTGGAAGCCGCTGGTCGGTGACGGATCGGTCGCGGTGTCGACCTTCAGCGCATCGAGTTCGGTGTCGAGATAATGCGCGACGGTGGTCTTCAGGTCGCCGAGGTTGACGTGGCACGCCTCCATCACCTGGGATGCATGTTCGTCGGCGATCAGCGCGAGCAACAAATGCTCGAGCGTCGCATATTCGTGCCGCCGCGAGGACGCGGCCTCGAGCGCCTTGTGCAGCGTGGTCTCGAGCGCGGGGGCGAAGGATGGCATTCAGCTTACTCCAGTCGGACCGGATCGTGACGCCCGGTCCTTTCCACCTATGTCGGTATCGTTGGGCCGTGCATCAAGCGGCGGGCGGCACACCGGGCGGGGCTGGCGGGAACCCGATCCGGTGCGCGCGTCGCTCATCGCCGGAATAGCGCGTCGGCGCTTGCGCGATGGTTAACGGAGCGTTCGATATGCCGCCGGGTGCGCGCGATCTCGCCCTCCAGCGCGGCGATGCGCGCCTCCAGCTCGGCGACCGACAGCGGGTCGAGATCCTGCCGCAGCAGCAGGCCGAGGGCGTCGTCGGGACGGGAGGGGGCGTCGTCCATATCCATCACGCGCTAACGTTGACCCCCGCCGGTGCGATGTCAATAAGGCACCATAGGGCGCGCGCTGCGTTTGCGGCGGGCAACAGGGACAGGATGGGCGGATGGACGAACGGCAGCACGGGGCAACGATCCCCGCGACGATGCAGGCGATCGATCCAGAGGCGCATGGCGGACCGGAGGTGCTGCGGCTGGTGGAACGCCCGGTGCCGCAGCCGCAATCGGGCGAGGTGCTGATCCGCGTCGCCGCGGCCGGGGTGAACCGGCCCGACGTGCTGCAGCGCAAGGGCGGCTACCCACCGCCGCCGGGGGCGCCATCGATCATGGGACTGGAGGTTTCCGGCACCGTCGTCGCCGTGGGCGAGGGTGTCGAGGATACGATGATCGGCCAGCCGGTCTGCGCGCTGATCGCAGGCGGCGGCTATGCCGAATATGCGGTCGCGCCCGCCGGCCAGTGCCTGCCGGTGCCGCACGGGCTCGACATGGTCCACGCCGCGGCGATCCCCGAAACGCTCTTCACCGTGTGGACCAACCTGTTCGAACGCGCTTTCGCGACCGAGGGCGACAGCGTGCTGGTCCATGGCGGCACCAGCGGCATCGGCACGATGGCGATCGCCTTGGGCCAATTGTTCGGCATGACGATCATCGTCACCGCCGGATCGGACGCCAAATGCGCCCGCGCGCTGGACCTCGGCGCGGCGCATGCGATCAATTATAAGACCGAAGATTTCGTCGAACGCGTGAAGGCGATCACCGACGGCAAGGGCGTCACCGCGGTCATCGACATGGTCGGCGGCGACTATGTGCCACGCAACCTGCAATGCCTCGCCGACGACGGCCGCCACGTCTCGATCGCGGTACAGGGCGGCCCGACCGCGACGATCCCGATCTTCGAGATCATGCGCCGCCGCCTGACGCTGACCGGATCGACGCTGCGCCCGCGCGACACTGCGTTCAAGACGCTGGTCGCCGACGAAATCGCGCGCACCGTCTGGCCGCACGTCGAGGCGGGCCGCCTGCGTCCGGTGATCGACAAGGTCTTCCCGCTGGCCGACGCCGCCGCAGCGCATGCGCGAATGGAAGAGGGCGACCATGTGGGCAAGATCGTGCTGACGGTGTGAGGAGGCTGCACATGGACGCCCCAGGCGTAAGGCCCCCGTCACCCCGGACTTGATCCGGGGTCCCGCTGTTGCCCACAGATAAAGAAGAAGCGGGATCCCGGCTCAAGGCCGGGATCCCGGCGAGAAAACCGCGCAATTCCACCACACGCCTTGCCCTTCGCGTGCGCGTACCGTACATCGAAGGGTGCAGCAGGCCGCTCCGGATGGGGCGGCCCTATTTATTTCCGACGGAGTTTTCCCGTGGCCCAGCCGCTCATGCCCCATGCGACCGCTTCCTGGCTGGTCGACAACACCTCGCTGTCGTTCGATCAGATCGCGGACTTCTGCGGTCTCCACATCCTCGAAGTGCAGGCGATCGCCGACGACACCGCTGCGACCAAGCTGACCGGCCGCGATCCGGTGCGTGCGCACGAGCTGACGCAGGACGAAATCGACAAGGGCCAGGCCGACCCCGCCTATCGCCTGAAGATGATCAAGGGCCCCGAGCAGGTCCGCCGCACCAAGGGCCCGCGCTACACGCCGGTGTCGAAGCGTCAGGACAAGCCCGATGGCATCGCCTGGATCATCCGCAACCATCCGGAAATCACCGATGGCGCGATCAGCAACCTGATCGGCACCACCCGCACGACGATCGCGGCGATCCGCGATCGCAGCCATTGGAACATCGCCAACATCACGCCCAAGGACCCGGTGACGCTGGGCCTGACGACGCAGCGCGAACTCGACGCCGCGGTCGCCAAGGCATCGAAGGGCACGGGCGAAGCCGCCCCGGCCGACACCCGCCTGGAAGGCGACCGCGAGGCGCTGATCGCTTCGCTCCGCGCCGAGCGCGACGCGGCGAACCGCGAGGTCGACTCGTACGAGAACGATCCGGCAGCGGCCGCACAGGCGCTGTTCCAGGATCCGTTCAAGCGCTGATCTAGCCCGTCACCCCGGCCGAAGAGCCGGGGTCCCGCTTCTGCGAGCGGCCTGAAAAGAAGCGGGACCCCGGGTCGAGCCCGGGGTGACGATCATGATGGGCGGTTCGCTCTGCCCCCCTCACACCACTGCGGGCGTCACCGCTACGCCCGCCACGCCCGGATCGAAGGCGAACAGATTCCCCGCCTCGGGCTGCTCGGCCAGCGCCGCCGCATCCAGCCCCTTGCGCGCGCTCGTTGCGTAGGCCGTGCGCAGATCGGGCCCGCCGAACGCGATCTTGGTGATGTTCGACGCCGGCATTTGCACCGTCCCCATCAGCTGACCCGCGGGATCGTAGCGGCGGACACCCCAGCCGCCCCACAAAGCGACCCACAGGCACCCGTCCGCGTCCGCGACCGATCCGTCGGGCCAGCCCGCCCCCTCCTCGATCGTGACGAAGCGCTCTTCCGGCCCCAGCGTGCCGTCGTCGCGGATCGCCGCGCGCCAGATCGTCTTGCCCAGCGTATCGGTGTGGTAGAGCGTCGATCCATGCACCGCCGGCCCGTTGGTGATCGTCACGGCCGGCAGACCGCTGCATCGGATCGCGCCGCCGTGATGCGCGAACAGCCGACCGGTATCGGCGCTCTCGCCATCGTCCATCGTCCCGAACCAGATGCGGCCGTGCGAATCGGTTGCCGCATCGTTCAGCCGGTTGTGCGTCGGATGGCCATCGGGCGTGGCATGCGGGCGGAAGGTGCCGTCGGCGGGATCGAAGCGATACAGGCCGCTCTGCAACCCGGCGATCATGCCACCGTCCATGGCGGGCAATACCCAGCCGACCTGCTCGGGCGCGTCCCAGCGATGCGCGGTGCCGGTCGCCGGATCGAAGCGGTGGACGTGGCGCTGCTTGATGTCGACGAACCACAGGGCGGCGTCGCGGCCGATCCACACCGGGCCCTCGCCCAGCGTTGCCTGGACCGGCAGGACGGATCGAACATCATGGTGCATCGGGAATCATCCTCTCGTCTGTCCCGCGCACCATTCCCGCTCGCGCGGCCGGCGTCTAGTCAGACAAATGCACGCGCCGGCAGGGAAACCCGCGCGACGAGGCCACCGCCCTCGCGGGCATCCAGCGTCAACGCGCCGCCATGCAGGCTGGCCAGCTCGCGCACGATCGCCAGGCCGAAGCCGTGGCCTTCGCCGCGTTCGTCCAGCCGCACGCCCGCCTGGGTGACGCGGCTGCGCTCTTCTTCGGGAATGCCGGGGCCGTCGTCGGTGACGGTCAGCACCAGCCGCCGCGCATCCGCCGGGTCGAGCGATGCGGACGCCTGCACCATGCTGCGGGCATGCTGCGCAGCATTGTCGAGCAGATTGCCGAGCAGTTCGTCGAAATCCTGCGGCTCGATCGCCGCGACTGGATCGCCGCGGACGTCGGCGGTGATCGCCAGACCACGGTCGCCGTGCAGCCGCCCAATCGCCTGCACCAGATCATCGACCGCGGGGCGCACCGCGGTGCTGGCGCGCGTATCGACCACACCGGCACGGGCACGGGCGAGGTGATGGCGGATCGTCGCGTCGATCCGCTCGACCTGCGCGGCCCCCTCCGCATCTGCGCGGAGCCGCAACGCCAGCGTTGCGACCGGCGTCTTCAGCGCATGGGCGAGGTTGGCGGCGGACTGGCGCGCGGTGGCGAGCGCCTGCGCGCGATCCGCGGCGAGCGCATTGAGTTCGGCGGCAAGGCCCTGCAGCTCGACGGGCTGGTCCTCATCGACCCGCTCCGCTTCGCCCGCGCGGATCGCGGCGAGCTGCGCGCGCAGTCGGGCGAGCGGCTTCAGTCCCAGCCGCAGCTGCACCAGCGTCGCCGTCGCGAGCAGTCCGGCGAGGATCGCCAGCGCGGCGAGCAACGGCACCAGCGCCTCGCGCAGCGGCCGCGCGATCACCCCGCGCGGCGCGGCGGCGATCAGCGTCACCGGGCCGCTGCGCGTCGTCAGCACCAGCCGTCGCGCATGCAGGCGCACGCCGCTGGCATCGGTGCCGTCCACGCCCTGCGGCCCTCCATCCGGCAGCGGCGCCGCGCCCGGTGGTGGCGGACCGGGCGGTCCCGGCAGGCGCGGGCCGGGCCGCGCGGCGTCGGGCCGGGGCACGAACCGGTCGGTCGAGCCGATGGCGCCGCCCGGCGCCTCGATCCGCCACAACCAGTCGCGCCCCGCGTCCAGCGCCCCCTGTCGCTGCGCCAGGGCCGCGCGATCGACCCGGCCGTCGCCATCGACGACGCTCGCCATCAACGCGATTTCGGCATCCAGCCGCCGGTCGATGCCTTCGGTGACGACGCGCTCCAGCACGCCCGCGATCGCCCAGCCGGCGATGCCCAGCGCCGCCAGGATCGCCACCGCCGACAACAGCAGCATCCGTCCCTGCAACGACCGCGGCATCATGATCCGCCGCCGCACGTCAGCCGATACCCGCGCCCGCGGATCGTCTCGATCCGGTCGGCGCCGATCTTACGACGCAGCCGGCCGACGATGACCTCCAGGCTGTTCGAATCGACATCGGCATCGCCTTCGTAGACGCGCTCGAGCAGGTCGAGCCGCTCGATCACCGCCTCCTTGCGCAGCATCAGCGCCGACAGCACGCGCCATTCGAACGCGGTCAGCTTCAGTGGCAGGCCGTCGAGCTCGAAATGCCCGATGTGCGTATCGAACGACAAGGGCCCGCAGGTCAGCACCGGCTGCGCATGGCCGGCAGCGCGGCGGACCAGCGCGCGCAGCCGCATCATCAGTTCCTCGACGCGGAACGGCTTGACCAGATAATCGTCGGCGCCCGCCTTGAACCCGGCGACCTTGTCCGACCAGCCATCGCGCGCGGTCAGGATCAGCACCGGCAGCGCGCGCCCCGCCGCGCGCCATTCGCGCAAGACCGTGATGCCGTCCTTACCGGCGAGGCCCAGGTCGAGCACCGCCGCGTCATAGGCTTCGGTCTCGCCCAGATGCGCGGCGTCGATGCCGTCGGCGATCAAGTCGACCGCGCAATGTTCGGCCCGCAGCGCGCGCGCGATCGCGGGGCCCAGTTCGTCATCGTCCTCGACCAGCAATATCCGCATGACACCCGTCACCTATGGCCCCTGCCTAAACCGAAACTGAACCGCATGGTTCAGCGGGCGTCGGCTGCGAATCGGTAGAACCCCCTCATCGACCCCCAAGGAGACGACAGATGGGTAGGTTCACGAAGCGTATGAAGGAAAAACTGACGCTGGAGCATCGCCAATGGGCGGCGCTGGGCGCAGTGGTGGTGCTCGCCGCGAGCGCGGGCGGCGCCGGCGCGATGGCGATGACGCGGCCGTCGATCGAAATGGCGCCGACCGTCGCCACGCCGATCGCCAAGCTCGCCTCGAGCAGCGGCATTGTCACGGTGAAGGGCCGCGTCGCCGAGGTGTTCGGCAACCGCATCGTCGTGCAGGACGGCAGCGGCCGCGCGATGATCGACGCCGGACCCGATGGCGCGAGCAACCTCACCACCGGCGCGCCGGTGATGGTGCAGGGCCGCTACGACCAGGGCCAGCTGCGGGCGCAATTCCTCGTCGGCCCGAATGGTGCGGTCGAGGCGGTCGGTCCGGCGCACCCGCCGCACGGCCCCGGCGCACCGCCCCCGCCTCCGGGCGCTGGCTCTGCCGGCCCGCCGCCGCCCCCGCCGGGTGCCGCCCCCGCCGGTGCGCCCCCGCCGCCGCCGCCCGGCACTAGCCCTGCCGGAGCCGGTCCGACCGGCGCACCGCCGCCGCCGCCTGCCGGCGCGAACGGTGTCGCCCCGCCGCCCCCGCCGCCGGGTGGAGCGGGCGCTCCGCCGGCTGCTGGCGCCCCGGTGCCGCCGCCCGCAGGCGCCCCGGTGCCTCCGCCCGCAGGCGCTCGTCTGCCGGCCCCCGCGGCAGGCGCGCCCACCGCGCCGCCGCCCGCCGCTCCGGCGCGCTGATCTGACGAGCCGGCTGCCCTTATGGGTGGCCGGCTTTTCCTATGGTCACGCAAAGACGCGAAGACGCGACGATGGCGCGTTCCGGGCTACGCTCGACCCTGCCCATCGGATCGTGACGGAAACGGCCGCGCGTGCGGCAGGCGCGCCCCCTTCGCGTCTTAGCGTCTTCGCGTGACCAAATGGCCGTCACGCGAATCCCAGACGGCTTTACCCCGCGGCGACCGCCGCATCGTCCAGCGCCGCCGCGCGGACCAGCGCCTCGCGGCTCGCCAACCGGCCCGCATATTCCTCGAACGCCGCGCGCTTGGGCAGTGACCCGAATTGCAGCCCCCACATTACCTGCGCCCCGACATAGACGTCCGCGGCGGTGAAGCGATCGCCGGCGATATACGGATGCGCCGCGACCGCGCGCTCCAGCACGTCAACCATGCGATCGTAATTGCCGTATCCCGCCATCCGCTGCTGCTCCGCGGTCGGCGCGACGCCCATCGATCGGTTGGTGATCGCCTGCTCGGCCGGCCCGGCGGCGAAGAACAACCAGCGGTAATAATCCGCGCGCTCGTCATCGGTCGGCGCCAGACCCGCGTCCGGAAAGGCGTCGGCGCAATAGGCGCAGATCGCCGCGCCTTCGGTCACCACATGGCCGCGATGGACGATCGCGGGCACCTTGGCCATCGGGTTGATCGACCGATACGGCTCGGCCTTCATCGTCGTCGCATAATCGAGCAGCACGACGTCATAAGGCGCGCCGGTTTCCTCGAGCATCCAGCGCGCGATCCGGCCGCGCGACATCGGGTTGGTGTAGAGCGTCAGATCGGCGGGCATCGGGCGTTCCTTCAGAGCTGCTTGCGGAACAGGTCAAGCATCCGGCCCCAGGCGCGTTCGGCCTGCGGTTGGTTGTAGACCTTGCTGTCGATGACGCACCAGCCGTGCATCGCGTCGGCATAGACCTGGATCTCCGCCGGTCGCTTCGCCGCGGCGAAGGCGTCGCGCAGCACGGTCTTGTCGTTGGGGCTGCGGGCATCGTCGTTGCTGGCGATTGCGATCAGGTAGCCGCCGGCAAGCTTCGGGATCAGCCGGTGCGGGCTGTCCGCCGCCTCGCTGACGAGGCCGGCGCCATGGAAGGATGCGCCGGCATGCACGCGGTTCGGCACCGCGGCGGCGGTGCGCAGCACCATCGGCCCGCCCATGCAATAGCCCGCGCTGCCGATGGGCCGCTTGGTGTCGACCTCCTTCTGCTTGTCGAGGAAGGTGACGAAGGTCGTCCCGTCGCGCGTTACCGCATCCGCGGTCAGCGCCGCACGCCACGGCATGATCTTGTCGCGCACCGCGGGCTGGTCGAACGATTCGCCGGGCTGGACGATCGGCGACTTGGTCGACCGATAGAATTGATTGACGACCAGCACCGCATAGCCTTCGCCTGCCAGCCGGTCCGCCATCTGCCGGAACGCCGGCCGCAGCCCCATGATGTCGGGCCACATCAGCACGCCGGGATGCTTGCCGCTGGCCGGCGCGGTGAAATAGGCGTCGCACTGGCCGTCGGGCGTCGTGATCGTGACGTCGCGGCCCTTCACGGGTTTGGCGTCGGCCGAGGTCGGCAGCAACGCCGCCATGCCCACCGCACCGGCAGACGCGCCCAATTGGCGGCGGGTGAGATGGGTGGCGTTATCGGCTTCGGTGATCTCGTCGCACATGCGGCCTCTCCTGATGTTGTGGGGAGGCTAATCGAGTGCGGGCCGTGGCTCCAGCCGGAAAAGCGTGTGGACCCAACGCTTTCCTCCACCACCCGGTCATTCCCGCCTCCGCAGGGATGACGACAGGTGGGGGAGTGACGGCCGCCCCGCCCACCCCGTCACCCCGGACTCGGTCCGGGGTCCACTGAGCCGCAGGGGGATGGTAAGAGGCTCGAACCAACCCCCTCGCCGCAGAGTGGACCCCGGACCGAGTCCGGGGTGACGGAAGGGGAGCAACCCTTACCGCGGGCTCGCCTCACGCTTGCCGTCCAGCCGCCGCGCGATACCCCACGGATTGGCGTCACGCACCGCCGCCGGCAGCAGCGCGGCGCTGAGGTTCTGGAAGCACACCGGCCGCAGGTAGCGCGCGATGGCGAGCGTACCGACCGACGTCGTGCGCCCGTCGCTCGTCGCCGGGAAGGGCCCGCCATGCACCATCGCCGGCGCGACCTCGACACCCGTCGGCCAGCCATTGGCGAGGATGCGACCCACGCGGCGCGCGATCACCGGCACGAGCCGCGCGGCATCGGCCTCGTCGGCGGCATCCATCTGCAGCGTCGCGGTCAGCTGGCCTTCCAGCCCGGCGATGACGCGCGCGATCTCCGCCATGTCGCAGCAGCGCACGACGACCGACGACGATCCGAACACCTCATGGCTCAGCGCGCGGTCGGCCAGGAACGCCTCGGCCGTCGTGTCGAAGATCGCGCCGACCGCCTGGTTGACGCCATCGCCCACCTTGCCCCGCGCGACGGTTTTCACCGCATCATGGCCGGCAAGCGCATCGACGCCCTGTTCGAAGCTCGCATGGATACCCGGCGTCAGCATCGTCGCCGGTGCCGCGTCGGTCATCGCCGCCGCGGCGGAGGCGATGAACGCATCGAGATCGGGGCCGTCGATCGCCAGCACCAGACCGGGGTTGGTGCAGAACTGGCCCGCGCCCATCGTCAGCGACGCGACGAATTCCTTGCCCAGCGCCTCGCCCCGCAAGGCAAGCGCGGCGGGGAACAGCACGACCGGGTTGATGCTCGACATTTCGGCATAGACCGGGATCGGCTCTTCGCGCTCGGCGGCGATGCGGACCAGCGCCAGGCCCCCGCCACGCGATCCGGTGAAGCCCACCGCCTGGATACGCGGATCGCGCACCAGCGCAGCCCCCAGTTCGTTCGTCTCGCCGGGCAGATAGGAGAAGACGCCCGCGGGCAGGCCGCTGTCCTTCACCGCTTGGGCGATCGCCCGTGCGACCAGCTCGCCGGTGCCCGGGTGCGCCGGATGGCCCTTCACCACCACCGGGCAACCCGCAGCGAGCGCCGAGGCCGTGTCGCCGCCCGCGACCGAAAAGGCGAGCGGGAAATTCGATGCGCCGAACACCGCGACCGGCCCGATCGCGACATTGACGCGGCGCAGGTCGGGGCGCGGCAGCGGCGCACGATCCGGCAGGGCGGGATCGATCGTCGCGTCGAGGAAGTCGCCCTGGCGCACCACGCCCGCGAACAGCTTCAACTGGCCGACGGTCCGCCCGCGCTCGCCCTCCAGCCGCATGCGTGGCAGGCCGCTTTCCGCCATTGCGCGCACGATCAGGTCGTCGCCGAGTCCCACAATATTGTCGGCGATCCGCTCGAGGAACGCGGCGCGCGTCTCGGGATCGGTCGCGGCAAAGGCGGGGAAGGCGGCATCGGCCAGCGCACACGCCTCCGCCACCGCATCGGCACCCGCCGACGAGAAATCGGGGGTCAGCGTCTCGCCGGTCGCAGGGTTGACCGCGGTGAAACGGGTCTCGGCCTGGCGAGTGTCGCCGCCGATCAGCAGGGCGCCGTCGATCATGGATGTGCCTCGTATCGAAGATAATGTCTGACTAATTGTAGGGTGGCACGACGCTGCGGACAATGACCGATTGTTCGGGTGTCGCTACCCATTCCCCACCACCCGTTCGTGCTGAGCGTGTCGGAGCACGGGGTGCCACATGCGCGCCGTCGCCTGTGGCAACGCGCCCTTCGACAGGCTCAGGGCGAACGGGGGTGGGGTGAATGGGCAGCGTTTACAAAAACGCCCGCCCGCCCGTCACTGGAATCGTCGCGCCGGTGATATAACTCGATTCATCGCTCGCCAGCAGCACATAGGCGGGCGCCAGCTCCGCCGGTTGCGCAGCGCGGCCGAGCGGCGTGTTCTCGCCGAACGTCTTCACCGCTTCAGGCGGCATCGTCGACGGGATCAGCGGCGTCCATACCGGCCCCGGTGCCACCGCATTCACGCGGATCTTCCGCTCCGCGAGCATCTGCCCCAGCCCGGATGTGAAATTGTAGATCGCGCCCTTCGTCGTCGCATAGGCGAGCAGCTGCTGATTGGGGTCCTGCGCGTTGATCGACGTCGTGTTGATGATCGACGCGCCTTCGCCCATGTGCGCGACCGCGGCCTTCGACAGATAGAACATGGAATGGATGTTGGTGGCGAAGGTCAGCTGCCATTCCTCGTCGGCGATATCTTCCAGCGTCTCGAAGCTGCGCTGGTGCGCGGCGTTGTTGACCAGCACGTCGATCCGGCCGAACGCCTCCACCGCCTTGGCGATCACGGCGCGGCACTGATCGGGGTGCGACAGGTCGCCCGCGACCAGCACCGCCTGCCGCCCCTCCGCCTCGACCAGCGCCTTGGTTGCCTCGGCATCGTCATGTTCGTCGAGATAGGCGATCAGCACGTCGGCGCCTTCGCGCGCAAAGGCCAGGGCGACCGCGCGGCCGATGCCGCTGTCGCCGCCGGTGACGATCGTCTTCTTGCCGGCGAGGCGCCCGGAGCCCTTGTAGCTCGACTCGCCATGGTCGGGGCGCGGGTCCATCGCCTCGGTACGGCCGGGGATCGCCTGCTGCTGTTCGGGATAGGGCGGGGTGGGGTAATCGGTCATGGGGCACTCCTTCGCTCCGGCCAACCGATCGCGTGCTGACCCGTTCCGGCACATCAACCTGGATCAATGAAGTCGCCCCCGACACCGGCACCGCGGCGGCGCGGCATTGACGCCTCGGCCCGTCTGACCGTAAGGGCCGGGCCGTGAAAGGTCCCCGGAGACGGGGTCAAAAGGGAAGCCGGGATGCGCAACGGGAGGCGTGGATCCGGCGCTGCCCCCGCAACTGTGACCGGCGAGCCGGTCCCCATCGAGCCACTGGGTCCGCGACGGATCTGGGAAGGCGGGGACACAGGCGACGACCCGGAAGCCAGGAGACCTGCCTTTCGCCGTCGATCCTTCGCGCGGACGGGGTGTGCCGGGCGGACGAGGGAACCCCCTCGATGCGAGCGACATCCGCCGTGCGCGAATGGTCGCGCGCGGTCAAAAAGGCCGCCGCGCGCGATCCGTCGCGTGCGGTCATAAGGGGTGTGCCCAATGACTGTTCGCCTATCCGTTTCCGTTGTCCGTCCGTCGCTGTTGACGCTCTGCCTGCTGCTCGCCGCGCCCGCCGCCGCGCAGATCGCGCCGACCGCCGATCCTGCCAACAGCGACGACATCGTTGTCACCGCGACCCGCGTCGCCCAGCCCGCTGCCGAAGTCGGCCAGGCCGTGACCGTCATCACCCGCGACGAGATCGATCGCCGCCAGACCGTGTCGGTCGCCGACCTGCTGTCGACCACGCCCGGCGTCACCGTGACGCGCAACGGCAGCCTAGGCGGCTTCACCGGCGTGCGTTTGCGCGGCGCCGAGGCGGAGCAGACGCTGGTCGTGATCGACGGCGTACGCGTCAACGATCCCTCGTCGCCCGGCGGCGGCTTCGACTTCGCGAACCTGCTGTCGGCCAGCGTCCAGCGCATCGAAGTGCTGCGCGGCCCCAATTCGGTCCCCTGGGGCAGCCAGGCGATCGGCGGCGTCGTCAACGTCATCACCGAAGAACCCACCGAGCGGCTGAAGGCGCGCGCCAGCGCCGAATATGGCTATGCCGACAGCCTTTACGCGCAAGGCGGCATCTCGGGTCGCAGCGGTGCGATCTCCGGCGCGCTGACCGGCGGCTATCTGCGCAGCGACGGCATCTCGGCCGCGGCCAACGGCACCGAGCGTGACGGCTATCGCCAATATGGCGCGACCGGCCGCCTGGGCGTCGACTTCACCGACGGCATCGGCCTCGACCTGCGCGGCTATTGGGCGGACAGCAAGACGCAGACCGACGGCTATCCTGCGCCGAACTATATCCTCGCCGACGACCCCAGCTTCTCGACCGCGAACGAGCTGTACGGCTATGCCGGCCTGCACGCCAATTTCGGCACGTTCCGCAACCGCGTCGCCTTCACCATCGCCGACATCAACCGCGACACCTATGCTAAGCCCGGCGCCACGCCGTCGCCGTTCCGCGGCCGCTCGGAACGCTACGAATATCAGGGCGATTACCAGCCGATCGATCAGGTCCGCATCGTTGCCGGCGTCGAGCATGAAGACAGCCGCTATCGTGATTCGAGCCTGCGCCGCTCGGTCGGCATCACCAGCGTCTATGGCGAAGCGATCGTGAAGCCGTTCGACGCGCTGACCTTCACCGGCGGCATCCGCAACGACGATCATGAGACGTTCGGTAACCACACCACCTTCGGCGCCGACGCCGCGCTGGCGCTGCGCACCGGCACGACGCTGCGGGCGAGCTATGGCGAAGGCTTCAAGGCGCCGACCCTGTACCAGCTCTACAGCCCGTACGGGAACACGCGCCTCGATCCGGAAACCGCGCGCAACTGGGATGCCGGCATCGAACAGGCGCTGCTCGACGGCCGCGCCCGCGTCTCGGCGACCTATTTCAACCGCGACACGCGCAACCAGATCAGCTTCCGCGGCTGCTCGGGCGCCGAGCAGACCACCACCGGCTCGATCTGCGTCAACCGCCCGTTCGGCGTCTACGACAACATCCAGCGCACCCAAGCCGAGGGCGTGGAGTTCGCGATCGGCCTGCGTCCGGTCGATGCGCTGACCGTCTCGGCGAACGTGTCGTACATCGATGCGGAAAACCGCACGCCCGGCACCGCCTTCCGCACCGATCTGCTGCGCCGGCCCAAGGAAACCGCGGCGTTCGTCGTCGACTATCGCCTGCCGTTCGGTCTGGGTATCGGTGGCACCGTGCAGATCGTCGGCGACAGCTTCGACAGTGACAGCTACGGCAGCCGCGTGCGCGTCGACGGCTATGCGCTGGCTAGCGTCCGCGCCGAACTGCCGATCGGCGACCGCCTGTCGATCTACGGCCGCATCGATAACGTCACCGACGCCCGCTACCAGACGGTGGCCGAATACGGCACCTACGGCCGCGCGGCCTATGGCGGCGTGCGCGTGAAGCTGGATTGATGACACGTCCACCCTCACCCTTCGCCGATGTTGCCGGCTCTTTCCTCTCCCGATGGGAGAGGGAGGGAGGCGCGCAGCGCCGGAAGGGTGAGGGTCGTCGTCTGCTGTCGTCTGTGCTTACCTTCCTTCCGTCATTCCCGCGAAGGCGGGAATCCAAACGCGCTACCGTCTCGCAAGCGCCGCAACGCCAGCCAGTCTGGATCCCCGCCTTCGCGGGGATGACGGGGTGGGTGGGACGGGTCACCGCGCTGATATTCACCGGCGGCACTGCGCCGTGGCGAGGGCTGGCCGTTCGGGTGCGCAACCGCTTGCCCCACACACTCCGTCACCCCGGACTTGGTCCGGGGTCCACTCTGCGGCGAGGGGGACGGCAAGAGGCTCAGGCGGCGCCCCTGCGGCCCGGTGGACCCCGGACCAAGTCCGGGGTGACGGCGGGAGTGTGGCTGAGCGCGGCCCTCACCCTCACCGCCTGCGCCTCCGCCCCCCGGCAAGGCGGCATCGTCTCCACCAACCCCTGCGCCGACGCGATTCTGGCGCAGATCGCGCCCGATCGGCTCGCCGCGGTCAGCCATTATTCGCACGATCCGGCCGCGACCTCGATGCCGCTCGCCCTCGCGCGCCGCTATCCCGCGACCGCCGGCACCGCCGAAGAGGTGATCGCGCGCCACCCCGATCTCGTCGTCACCGACACCTTCGCCCCCGCCGCGACCCGCGCCGCCTATGACCGCGCCGGGCTGAAGGTGCTCACCCTCGATTCCCCCGCCACGATCGCCGCCAGCGAAGCGCAGGTGATGCAGATCGCCACCGCCGTCGGCGTTCCCGCGCGCGGCGCGGCGATGGTCCGTGCGATGCAGAGCGCGATCCCGCCCGCGACCGGCGCGAAGCCCGCCGCGTTGCTCTATATCTCGGGCGACCTCGCCAATGGCGGCGGTACGCTGCTCGACGACCTGATGACCCGCGCCGGTCTGCGCAACGCCGCCGCCGATTACGGCCTCGCCTTCACCGGTACGCTGCCGATCGAAACCATCGTCGCGCATCCGCCCGCACTGATCCTCAGCGACGGCGACGGCCGCACGGCCGAGTTGCGCCGCCGCATCCTCGCCCGCAGCGGCGCGCATGTCGCGGAGGTGCGGTTTCCACGCCAGTTGATGAACTGCGGTGGCCCCACCATCGTCCCCGCGCTGCGCCGCCTGTCCGCGATCCGCGCGCAGCTGCTGTCATGAGCCGCGGGCTCCGCCTCACAGGCCTTGCCGCGCTCGTCGTCGCCGGCTTCGCGCTGTCGCTGGTCGCCGGCAAGCAGTGGCTGCCCTGGGGCAGCGACGCCGCCACCGCCATCTTCCTCGAACTGCGCCTGCCGCGCGCGCTGCTCGGTCTGCTGCTCGGCGCGATGCTCGGCGTGTCGGGGGCGGTGCTGCAGGGCTTCCTGCGCAACCCGCTCGCCGACCCCGCCGTGATCGGCGTATCGTCCTCCGCCGCCTTCGGCGCGGTCGCGGCTATCCTCTATGCCGGCGCGTCCAGCCTCGGCATCTTCGCCGCGGCAATGAGCGCGGCGGTCGCGTCGATGCTGCTGCTCGTCGCGCTGACCTGGCGCAACGCGGACCCGGTCGCCTTCATCCTCGCCGGCACGGTCTTGTCGAGCCTTGCGGGCGCGCTCACCGCCTTCCTCATCTCGATCGCACCAAACCCCTATGCGGTGGCAGGCGTGCTCGACTGGCTGATGGGCGCGCTCACCGACCGCGGCCTCGCCGACCTTGCCCGCGCCGCGCCTTTCCTGATCGTCGGCACGATCCTGCTCGCTGCGGCCGGCCCCGCGCTCGACGCGCTGACGCTGGGGGAGGGGGCGGCCCGTTCGCTCGGCATCCGGCTCGGCCGTGTCCAGGCGCTGGTTGTGCTCGGCACCGGCCTCGGCGTCGGCGCGGGCGTCGCGGCGACCGGCGTGATCGGTTTCGTCGGGCTTGTCGTGCCGCACCTGCTCCGCCCCGTCTTCGGCCACCGCCCGTCGGCGCTGCTGCTGCCGAGCGGCCTCGGCGGCGCGGCGCTGGTGCTGGTCGCCGACAGCCTCTGCCGCCTCGCACCCGGCGCGGGTGAGGTGCGGCTCGGCGTCGCTATGGCGCTGATCGGCGCGCCCTTCTTCCTAGGCCTGTTGCTGCGGCATCGGGGGCGGGCATGGATCTGATCGCGAACCGCCTGTCGATCGATCTCGGCTCGCGCCGAGTGTTGTACGATGTCGACGCGACAATCCGGCGCGGCCGCGTCACCGTCATCCTCGGCCCCAATGGCGCGGGCAAGAGCACGCTGCTGAAGGCGCTTGCCGGCCTCGTCACCCCGGCCGGGGGCAGCGTGACGCTGGAGGGCGCGCCGCTCGCCGCGCTCGCCCCCCGCCAGCGCGCGCGCCGCATCGGCTATTTGCCGCAGGAGGCCGCGGTCCATTGGAACGTCCCCGCGCGCGATGTCGTCGCGCTCGGCCGCGTGCCGCATCGTGCGCCCTTCGCCGGCCCGTCGCCCACGGACCGCGCCGCGATCGACGCCGCGCTCGCCACGACCCACGCCGCCGACCTCGCCGACCGCCCCATCGCCGATCTGTCGGGCGGCGAGCGGGCGCGCGTCCTGCTCGCCCGCGTCCTCGCCGGCGAACCCGACTGGCTGCTCGCCGACGAACCGCTCGCCAGCCTCGATCCCGCGCATCAGATCGACATTCTCGATCGGCTGTGCGGCATCGCCGTCGCCGGCCGCGGCGTCGTGCTCGTCCTCCACGATCTCGCGCAGGCCGCGCGCATCGCCGACGACGTCATCCTGCTGCGCGATGGCGGCATCGTCGCCGCCGGACCGGCCAGCTGCACCCTCACCGCCGCGCGCATCGCCGAGGTGTTCGACGTCACCGTCGCCAGCCTGCCCGGCAGTCGCGTGATGGTGCCGATCGGTCGCATCGTCCGCTGACCGTCGGCCCTGAGGCATCGACGCAAGGGGCGTGCGCGATTATGCGCTGACGCGTGACTGCTCCCCTCCGCCTCCGCCTCGACCCCGCCGCCCTCGCCGACAATTGGCGCATGCTCGACCGGATGAGCGGCCGCGCGGCCTGCGGCGCGGCGCTCAAGGCGAACGGCTATGGCCTGGGCGCGACAGAGGTCGCATCGCACCTCCGCGAGGCAGGATGTCGCGACTTCTTCGTCGCCACCTGGGCAGAGGCCGAACGGCTCGCCCCGCTGCGGCTGCCGCTGTCGGTGCTGCACGGCGTACGCGACGAGGACATGGCGACTGCCCTGACCGGCATCGCGCGGCCCGTGCTCAACACCGACGCGCAGGTCGCGCGCTGGCAGGCCGCGGGCGGCGGTGCGTGCGACGTGATGGTCGATACCGGCATGAACCGCCTCGGCGTGTCACCGCACGCGGTGCGGACCGGCCTGCTCGACGGCCTCGCCATCGACACGCTGATGAGCCACCTCGCCTGCGCCGATGAGGACAGCGCGATGAACGCCCGACAGCTCGCCGCCTTTGCCGCCCTGCGCGGGGCGACGAGCGCGCGGCGGATGAGCCTCGCCAATTCCGCCGGCATCGCGCTCGGCGCCGATTATGCCTTCGACCTGACCCGCCCCGGCATAGCGCTCTACGGCGGCATCCCGCGGTCCGACTTTGCCGGCCTGATCCGCCAGGTCGTCCAGCCCGAAGCGCAGATCCTCCAGCGCCGCACCGTCGCCGCCGGCGGCACCGTCGGCTACAATGCCACCTGGACCGCCCCTCGCGAGACCGAGGTTGCCATCCTCAACCTCGGCTACGCCGATGGCTACCTCCGCGCCTTTTCCGACCGCGGCAGCGCACGCGGCGGCACGCTGCCCGTCATCGGCCGCGTCTCGATGGACTTGCTGGCAGTGGACGTGACGGCCGCGCCGCACGTGGCGGAGGGCGACTGGCTGGCGATCGACTTCGCGCTGCCGGACGCGGCGGCGCAGAGCGGCCTGTCGCAGTACGAGCTGCTGACGGGAATGGGGCAGCGGTATGTGCGGGTGTGGGACGCCTAAACCGATTCCGGTCCCTGCCACACGTCGAACGGCCGGGCGCGGATCCAGCGGGTGGCGATCCATTTGACGCCTGAACGCGGCGCGGCGCCGGCGTGGCGTGCGCTATCGAGCGGTCGACCTTTGGCATCGACATTATCGAAGATGATGGCATCGCCGCCGTTCGGCACGATCTTCAGGTCGTGATGGGGGAAGAGCGTCTCGCCCCCGGCAAAACCTTCATTGAGATAGACGATGACCGTCGATACGCGTTGGTTGCGAACATGCGGCAGAACGTCGGAGTGCAGTTTGAATTGCTGGCCAGGCGAATAGCGTAGCACGGTAAGCGCTTCGCCTTGCATGACGGCGGTGCCGCTGATCCGCGCGATGCGCACATTGATCGCTCGAATGACAGGGTCCTCCCGCACAGGGCCGATCACGGCGGCGTCAGATGTGCGGATGGGGTGCGGAGTCGCCCGGCCGGTTCGCGGGTCCATCACTTGCGACGGCGCCAGCAGATCGGCCGCACTGCGCGCGATATGGGCACATTCGTCTGGCGTCATAAATGCACGCACCCGCCGGACGCTGCCGTTCGGGACAAGGGACTCGATTGCTGGCAGGCGGATCGGATCGCCACGCTCATCTAAACCCATCGCCGCCAGCAACATGTCCAGCTGCTTCGCATGGGCATCGCCGGCGGCTACCGTCCCTGACAAAAGACGCATTGCCTCCGACCAGTCCGCTGGCGCTCCGCTTCCATTGGCGGTCAAGGCGATGTCAATCAGCCGTGCTTCCCCGTGGCCCAGATCCCCGGAACGCCGGAAGGCAATGCGCGCCGCTGGAAGATCGCGGGCCAGGATATCTCCCATCAATCGCCAAAGGCCTTGCTGGAACAGGGCATCGGGATCTTCCTTGGCAACTGCACTTTCGATCAGCGCCACGGCAGCGTCCCGTCGCCCTTCCATCAACAGTCGCCGGGCGGTCGCGCTAATGTCCTCAGCCATCATGGGACGATGAACGAAAAAGGGGCCGGTGGAAACCACCGACCCCAAAGGTCTTTTCGATGTCGATCGCGATTAGAAGCGAGCGGTGACGCCCGCGTAGAAACGACGGCCGATATTGTCGAAGATAGCGCTGCCCGCACCGATGCCGGTCGCGCCGAGCGGCGGCAGGCGGTCGGTCAGGTTGTCGACGCCGATGTAGAAGTTCGACTTCTCGCCGATGTCGATGCCCAGCTTCATGCCGATGTACAGGACGTCGGGATAATAAGGGATGTCGAAATCGTCGAGGTTCTGCGGCGCACGGCCCTGGAACGCGATGTGGTTTTCGATCGCGCCGACGGACTGCTTCGACAGATAGCGGAACTGCGTGTCGAGCGTGATCAGACCGAAGTCTGCACCCAGGTTAACCGTGAACTGATCCTTCGGATAGCCGAGTTCACCCACGGTCGTGTCCGCGAAAGCGGGCTGCAGCGGATTGAGGAAGCTGCTGCTTTCGAGGATGTGGGTGTAGATTACCTCCGCACCGATCCGGGTCTCGCCGAACCGCCGCGAATAGCTGAGGTCCATGTCGATGCCGCGACGCTTCAGGCTGGCGAAGTTCAGCGACGACTGCAGCAGGCTGCCTTCGATGATGCGATAGGCCTGCTCACCGCGAGGACCCGTACCGCCGGCTGCGACGCGCTGGAACTGCGAACAGAACTGGTTGTTCGTGATCGAAGGCGAATCGTAGCAGTTGTTAACGATGCCTTGGGCGCTGACCGCCGTGATGACGTCGTTCACCTTGATGTTGTAATAATCGACCGTGAAGACGAGGCCGGGCGCGAAGGTCGGGCTGATGACCGCACCATAGGTGTAGGAGTCGGACTTCTCCACCTTCAGGTTCGGGTTGCCGCCGCTGCGAATCTCCAGCGATTGGGCGTACTGGTAGTTATAGGTGGTCGGGATACCCGCGGCGGCGCAATTCGCTTGGCGGAACTGCGTGCCACGACCCAGGTTGTCGGCCGAGCAGGGGTCGGCGAAGCCGGGTGCGAAGTTCTGCCCCGCTGCCGAATACAGTTCCGAAAGGTTCGGTGCACGAACCGCGCGGCCATAGTTCGCACGGAAGCGCAGGCCCTCGAACGGCGCATAGGTGCCGTTCAGGTTGTACGTGTAGACCGTACCTGCCGAACCCTTGTAATCCGACACGCGGCCTGCACCACTGAGCGTCAGCTCCTTGATGAGCGTGATGTCCTTCAGCAGCGGCAGGCGGAGTTCGCCGAACGCTTCCTTCACTTCGAAGGCCGGCGGCGTAAAGGCGGCCAGCGCGTTGTAGAAGGTGTAGCCCTTCTCGACGTAGGGATCGGCCCGGAAGAAGTTCGTCTCACGGCGATATTCCGCGCCGATCGAGAAGCCGATTCCGCCGCCGGGCAGGTTGAAGAACTTCGACGTATCGCCGGCGACGTTGGCAAGGATGTCGAGCTGCGTGATCTTGCCGCGCGACGTCGTGTTGCGGAGCACGAAGTTGCGCGCCGCGTCCGAAACGCTGCCGACGCCAAACGGATTGAGCGGCTGACAGTTCTTGATGTCATTGGCAAGGTTGGCGGCGTCACCGCCCAGGTCAGTTCCGAACGCGAAACGGGTCGGATCGATCTGCGCGCCGCATACGATCTGGCCATTGGCGTTGCGGACCGCGTCGAGCGCCAAGCTGAGGCGCTGGACGTCGACGTTGCCGAGGACGCGGGTGGCTTCCTTGAACTCGCCGTAGTTCGCCGACACTTCGTAGTTCAGCGTGTCAGTGATGTCGCCGCGGACACCCGCCACGAACCGGTATGTTTCACGACGCGCATCCTCACGACGCGAACCGAGGTCGGTCAGATTCTTGCGCAGGATGAAGCGATACGCACCGCTGTTGATCTGCGTACGCAGCGTCGCGGCCTGTGCCGCGGTGATGGCCGCGCCGGTGGTCGGGCTGATCCCGGCATCGACCGCCGCCAGCGCCTGTGCGGTCAGCGTGGCGCGCGAGTTGGCGTCGAGGAACGGGTTGTCGAGGCGCGGACGCTCATACAGCGCATCGATCGTCGAACCGGTGAAGAACGCGGGACCCGAACCGCCGAGGCCGACGCTGTCGAGGCGGACGTACTTCGCTTCGACGAACGGTTTGAACGCATCGGAGACGTCGAAGTGGCCGATCAGGTTCGCCGAATAGCGGTCCAGCTGCGGCAGGAGCTGTAGCAGCACGCCTTCGCGACGGGTGTTGCCGTTGCCGCCGATGAACGAACCTGACGGCGTTGCCGACGGAGCCGCTGCGCTGCCCGCGGCGATGCCGACGCGCGTGCCGGTCTGCTGCGCAAGCGAACCGCCCGGCTGGAACAGATAGTTGCAGGTGTAGGCGCGGCCCAGCGGATCGCGACCGCACCGCGCGGCTGCCGTCGCGCCCAGGCCGGCGCCAGCGAACGAGACGAGACCGCCGTCCGAGAAGGAGCCGACGCGAATGTCACGGAAGAATACCGCGTCCGGCACGCCGTCATAGTTCAACTTGCCGTCCAGACCGGGGCCCGCGGCGTCGATGTTGGTCGTGATGAAACCGTCGGTCTGACGATATTCCTTGCGGTTCGACGCGAACAGATCCTGGGTGCGGGCGTATTCCAGGCTGACTGCTACGTTGCCGCGGCCATCTGCGAAGTTCTTGCCGCCGGTCATGCTGACGAAGTAGCTGCCGGCATCCTTGCGGTCGCTGACGCCGCCCTGTGCGCGGATCTGCAGGCCGTCGAACGTCTGCTTCAGGCGGAAGTTGATGACGCCCGCGAGCGCATCCGAACCATAAACGGCAGAGTTGCCGCCGGTGACGACGTCGACGGCTTCGATCAGGTCGGTCGGGATCGTGTTGGTGTCGACCGAGACGGCGTTGTTCAGGATGTCAGAGCCGACGTGGCGGCGACCGTTGACCAGCACCAGCGTGCGCGACGTGCCCAGACCGCGAAGATCGAGCAGGTTGAGGCCCGACGTGCCGAGGAAGCGGGTCGAGTTCGACTGGCTGAACGTGCTGTTGAGCTGCGGCAGGTCGTTGAGCACGTCGCCGATCGACGTGCGCGCGGTCTGCGTCAGTTCTGCGGCCGACACCGTGGTGATCGGTACGACCGATTCGGCGTTGGGCGAACGGATGCGCGAACCGGTGATGACGATGTCTTCACCCGGACGGACCGAGTCATCCTTGTTGGTGTCGGCGATCGACGCGCCCGCCGGAGCTTCCTGCCGCTGGCAGTTTTCCGTCACTGTATCGGAGCACGGCGGAAGCGTCGTCGTCTGAGCCAGCGCAGAGGGGGCGAGCAACAGCCCGCCCGCGAGCGCGCTCGCGGAAAGCAGCCAAGTCTTCATTATGGTCCCCTATTTTCGGCACGTTTGCCTTAAACAGGGGGCCATGTTGACGCAGTCCGATGAAACGAAACAAGTCGATTTCTAACAGGGTGATGAACGAAGCGTCACATTACTCGAAACTGTCGCCGAAAAGACACAAAAGTACGTACGGATTGTTTCCATAACTCATTAATTGCGTCAATGACGTTTACCCAATCACCGCTCCACGCACATCGCGATCCCCATGCCGCCGCCGATGCACAGCGTCGCCAGGCCCTTCTTCGCGTCGCGCTTCTGCATTTCGTACAGCAAGGTAGTCAGCACGCGGGCGCCGCTGGCGCCGATCGGGTGGCCGATGGCGATCGCGCCGCCGTTGACGTTGGTCTTGGCGTGGTCGAGGCCCAGTTCCTTGCACACCGACAGCGCCTGCGCCGCAAACGCCTCGTTCGCTTCGATCAGGTCGAGGTCGGCGACGGTCCAGCCGGCCTTTTCCAGCGCCTTCCTGGACGCCGGCACCGGGCCGATGCCCATGACCGACGGGTCGACGCCCGCGCTCGCCCAGCTCTTGATCGTCGCGAGCACCGGGGCACCGCGCTTCTCGGCTTCCTCGCGGCTCATCAGCACCAGCGCGGCGGCGCCGTCGTTCAGGCCGCTGGCGTTGGCGGCGGTGACGGTGCCGTCCTTCTTGAACGCCGGGCGCACGCCGCTGACGCTGTCGAGCGTCGCGCCGGCGCGGATATATTCATCGTCCGCGACGATCGTGTCGCCCTTGCGGCCCTTGATCGTGACCGGCGCGATCTCGTCCTTGAACCGGCCAGACCCACGCGCCGCCTCCGCCTTGTTCTGGCTGGCGACCGAGAAGCTGTCCTGTTCGCCGCGCGTCACCTGATATTGCTCGGCGAGGTTTTCCGCCGTGATGCCCATGTGATAGCCGTTGAACACGTCGGTCAGGCCGTCGTTCACCATCGTATCGACCAGGCTGACGTTGCCCATCTTGGTGCCGCCGCGCATCGTCTGTGCGTGCGGGCTGAGCGACATGCTCTCCTGCCCGCCGGCGACGACGATCGACGCATCGCCGGTCTGGATGGCCTGGCACGCGAGCGCCACCGCGCGCAGGCCCGATCCGCACACCTGGTTGACGCCCCAGGCGGGCACTTCCTTGGGGATGCCGGCGGCCATCGACGCCTGGCGTGCCGGGTTCTGCCCCTGCGCCGCGGTGAGCACCTGACCCAGGATCACCTCCGACACCTCTTCGCCCTTCACGCCCGCCTGTTCCAGCGCGGCCACGATCGCGACGCGGCCTAGTTCGTGTGCCGGGGTGGCGGCGAACGCGCCCAGGAAGCTGCCGACGGGGGTACGCTTGGCGGCGGTGATGACGATCTCGGTCATGATGATCTCCTTGTGCGCCGCCTATCTAGCGGCGGGCAGGGCCGCGATCCAGTCGGCAAGCGGCTGCCATAGCGATGCGCGGGCGCGCCCGCCGACGATCATCCCGACATGGCCCAGCGCCAGTTCGCGATGATCGGCCAGGCCTGCCGCGGTGGCGGCGGGGACGATCCGGTCGGTGGTGGAGACGAACTCCACCGTCGGACAGGCGAGCGCCTCAGGGATCACGCTGTGCCCACGGATCGTCCATTGCCCTTGTCCCGGCGCATCGGCGGTGATGAAGCGATCGAACAGGTCGCGCGCGCAGGCGAGCGGCAGCGGCTCGCCGGCATTCGCCCAATCCTCCAGCCGGACGAAGGCGTGCGCCGCCTCGCTGTCGGGCGCCATCCGCCCGAACGCCTCATATTTTGCGATCGTGCGCGCCGGGTCGAGCCGCCAGAATCCCGCCTGCAGCACCTCCATCGGCAGTACGCCCAGCGCCTCCGCGGTCGGCAGCGCCGCCTGCCACAGGTCGCGCATCCCGCCCCGCGCCGCGCCATAGCCATCGAACCGCCACGGCGCCGCGATCGTGGCGAGGCCCGCCGCGCTCGTACCCGCCGCCGCCGCGGTCGCCATCGTGCCGCCCAGGCAATAGCCGACCAGCACCGGCGGCGCATCGAGCTGCTCGATCAGCGGCAGCAGCAGCGATTCGACATGGCCGGTCATGTCCATGTCCCGGTCCGCCGGCGTCGGCGCGCCCCAGTCGACCAGCGCGACGCGAAAGCCCTGTGCCGCCAGCCAGCGCACCAGCGATACCGCGCCCAGATCGAGAATTGCGGGCGGATTGATCAGCGACGGCACGCACACCACCATCCGCCCCCGCCCGCCATAATAACGCAACGCCGCCCGCCCCGCCGTGGCCAGCGCCGGCATCGGCGGCGGGGCAGGGGGGCGGGGCGCCTGCTGATAGGCGGTCAGCCCGGCGAGCGCGGCCGCCATCCGGTCGGGATATGCTGCGGTTTCGCTGCGCAGCATGTCGAGGAACAAGGGCAACGGTCGCGGACCGTGTTGCGGTGCGGAAAATTGAGGCGTAGCATGCGGTTCGATCACGGGCATAACACCGGAACGGGCAGGGGACGCGTATGAAGAAGCAACAGCCGGGCGACGGCGTCGTCATCATCAAGAAATACGCCAACCGGCGGCTCTACAATACCGAGACCTCGTCCTACATCACGCTCGATCATCTCGCGACGATGACCCGCGAAGGCCGCGACTTCAAGGTCGTCGATGCCAAGACCGATGACGATATCACGCACAACGTGCTGACCCAGATCATCATGGAAGAGGAAAGCCGCGGGCAGACGATGCTGCCCGTCAGCTTCCTGCGCCAGCTGATCGCCATGTACGGCGATTCGATGCAGTCGATGGTGCCCGGCTATCTGGAGGCGTCGATGGACAGCTTCCGCCGCAACCAGGAACAGTTCAAATCTGCGGTCGAGGGCGCGTTTGCCCATTCGCCCTTCGCCGAAATCGCCAAGCGCAACATGCAGATGTTCGAAGCCGCGACGCAGGCGTTCGGCGTCACGCCCGCGATGGCGCCCGCCGCCGCGGCTGCGCCCGCCGCGCCCGCCAGTAAGGATGACGAGATCGCCGCGCTGAAGGCGGAGCTGACGCGGTTGCAGGACAAGGTCGAAAAGCTCGGCTGACGGCGCGCGCCCGTGCCGGTGATGTTCTGGAGCGCGGGCGCCAGCCTGTGCGTCGCCCTCGTCGCGGCGTTCGCCGACCGCCGCCGGCGCCTGCGCCACGATCCCGATCGCGTCGGCTTCATCGACTGGCGCACGGTGCAGATGGCGGCGCTGCTCGCGACGATCCTGCTGGTCAGCGTCGGGCTGCATACGCGCTGAGGGCCGGGGCAGCGACCAGCCAGTCTGTCGCGCCATCCCCCCGTTCGCCCTGAGCCTGTCGACGGGCAGGCGTCCACCGCCGCGCCGCGCGTGTGGCGACCCGTCCTTCGACAGGCTCAGGACGAATGGCCAAAGGGGTGAAGCGTACCTCCGCAAAATCCCGTTGCGTCCTGCCTTCAATGGCTTACGCTTGCGGCCATCGCGGGCCTATCTCCCCGCCGTCTTCCGGGGAACGACATCCGTGCGCCATCTGCTGATCCCGACCGCCGCGGCGGCCGTCCTGTTCGCTGTGCCTGCCCACGCCGACGAGCTGCAATCGCGACTGCTCGCGGGCATGCAGGCGGCGCGCGCCACCGCCTTCGCCTTCCAGCAGACGATCGTCGTCGAGACGACCGGGCAGGCGCGGCGCACGATCGTCGAACGCTACGACCCCCGCCGCCCCGCCGCCGAGCGCTGGACGCTGGTCAGCGTCGACGGCAAGGCACCCACCGCCAAGGACATCACCAAGGCGCGCGAGGGCAAGAAGAAACCCGGCTCCTACGGCGATCTCGCCGACTGGTTCGGCACGCCGGCGCGCCGGGTCGAGGCGCCGGCGGGCTATGCCGCCTATCACTTCGACCGCCTGCCCGCAGGCGAGCTCAAGATCGGCAACCACGACGCCTCCGCCGACACCGCGGCCGACGTGCTGGTCAACACCAAAAGCGCGACCCCCTTCGTCGAACGCGTGCGCTTCACCTCGACCAAGGGGTTCCGCATGATGCTGGTCGCCTCGGTCAAGCGGATCGACAGCAACAGCCGCTATGTCGCCGCGCCGGGCATCGGCATCGTCCCCGAATCCTTCGCGATGGCAATGACCGGATCGATGATGGGCAAATCGGGCGAACTGAAAACCAACGTGACGTTCAGCGGCCACCAGCCGGTGAAGTGAGCGCGGACGGCGCGCTTGCAATCCACTCTCGCCGTCGCGCTTTGCCGGCCATGTCTATCGAGGTGGTTATCGGCGTTTCACGCGGGTCGATAGTCCTCCCCCTGGCGGGGGAGGACTTCCCACACCGCATCGAACGGCGGTCGGTTCTAATAGAAGCGCTTCAGCGTCAGCGACCGGACGGTGCCGTCGCACAGGCCCAGTCGCACGATCGTGCCCGGCGTACCGATCGACCATTTGGCGAGCGCGCTCGTCGGATAGTCCGCGCCGATCGGCTGGCCGTCGATCCGGCAGATCAGGTCGCCGACCTGCCACCCCGCCGTCGCCGCGGGGCCGCCGCGCATGACGTGCAGCACCTTCAGCCGGTCGCGCTCCAACCCGACGAGCAGCCCGCTGGTCGATCGCAGCGGCGGCCGGTTCGCATCGGGGCCGGGCTTCAGCACCATGCGCCCGGCGGCGGGATCGAGCAGCACGCGATAATTCTGCAACAGCCCCGATCCGATCCGGCCGGCGACGCCGATCGTCTCCGAAAAGCCGTTTGCCGGCTCGATCCGCGTTTCGACGCTACGGATCGCCTGTTCGCCGATCGTGATCATCGGCACGATCGTCAGCGTGCTCACCGTCTCGCCGGCGAGACCGAACGAGACGGTGGTGGTGCTCGGCAGCCGCGTCACGCCCGCGCGCTTCGCCGCGCTCTCCGACAGCGTCAGCGCCGACCCGTCGCCGGTATCGACGATCACTGGCGATAGCGTACGGCGCCCGATCCTGATCTGGCTTTCGTACACATGGCGCGCGGGCGAGATCGTCAGCGGCGCCAGCGCGCCGACGAACGGCAACCGCCCCGACGGCAGCAGGCGGAACCGGTGATTGGCATAATCGATGTCGAGCGCCTGCCCGCCGATCGCGTCGCGCCCGATCAGCATGTCGACCGCTTTGGCGCTGCCCGTCGCCAGCGCGGGCAGGTCGGCGACGGTGACGCCGCCGCCGGTGCGCGTCAGCCCGCCGATCGTCAGCGTCCGCGTCGGCTGCCAGCCGACGGCAACCGCGCCGCTGCCGGCCCCACCGATCGCGGTCGCTTGCCCGTCACTCTGCACCCGCGCCGGATCGGCGGCGGCGCGGGCAAGCACCGAATAGCTCACCCCCGTGTCGAGGATCGCGGTCAGCGGCGCCCCGTCCAGCGTCAGCGTGAAGCGGATCTGGTTGCCCGGCGTCAGGTCGAACGGCACCCAGCGCGCATCGGTATCCGCGGCAAGCGTCGCAACGCCCTCGCGTCCCGCAGGCGGAGGCGCCGCGGCGAGCAGCAGTAGGGCGAACGGTAGGAGGACGCGCATTGGGCACACCCTAGCGCGCCCGAACCGACCTATAAACCCGCCGGCCTATAAACCCGTGCGGGCCATGGCGCGGTTGATGAGGAAGGGGGATTCGCTTGCCCCCGTGCAGCCGCCGCTGCGCGCCAGCACACACATCCGGATGTTCCAGCTTTGCTCGCAATGGTCGACACGCCAGCCGGCGGGGACACGCAGCGTGTCCGGGGTCGCGGTGACGATGCGGTTGAACCCCGCCTGATGCGCCAGCGCATTCGCCATGGGGCGGTCGGCGGGATCGGCGGAATCGCCCGTCCAGAACATGCTGATCGGCGTGCCCTGGCGCAGCGCGACCGCACCTGGCAGCACGGCGAAGCTGGCGGGCTTGACCAGCGCGACGCCGCACACGGCTGGATCGGCGCGCAGATAAGCGAAGGTCCGCCAGCCGTCCGCATTGGGCGAGAGCTGGTTGGGCGCGAGCTTGCCCTGCGCCAGGCCGATCGAGGCGAGCGCGAAAGCCGCGAAGACGCCGACCGTCACCGCGTGCGCCTGCCCCTGCGACAGCCGCGCACGGGCGATCGCAATGATCTCGCCCCAGCCCAGCGCGGCCAGGATCACCAGCACGGTAAAGGCGAGGAAGATGAACCGATATTCCTTGTGCGGGATCAGGCTGTGGATCACCAGCGTCACCGCCGCCGCGGCGAGTAGCCCGGGCGCCTGTCGCCAGCCGTACAGGATGCCGATCACCGCCGGCACCATCCACCACGACCACACTTCCATGAACCACGCGACATAGGCCAGCGCCGGGAAGGTGCCGTAGCGCGCGGAAACGTTTTGGACGATATTCTGTTCGAAATTGCCCAGGATCCAGGCGAACGGCACCAGCCCGCGCGCGGCGTCGACGATCGCGCTGGCTGCGGCGACCGCGAGCGCTCCCGCGAGCAACACCGCCCAGCGCTTGCCGTCGAACAGGTCGCGCCGCCATTCCACCAGCACCAGCACCGCCGCAGCGGGCGCGTAATGCGGCCGGGCGAGCGCGGCGAAGGCGAACAAGGCGCCCGCCGCGGCGATGCGGCGCGGCCCGGTATGCCTTGCGGTCAGCAGCGCGGCGGCGGGCAGGAAGGCCGCGACCGCGATCGGCTCCGCCAGCGTTTCGGCGGCGAAGAAGACGATCTCGAACCAGGTCGCCGCGACGACGCCGGCGAGCACCCCGGTGGTCGCGCTGTGCCGTCGCCCGATGTCCCACGCCGCCCAGATGATGCCGAGCGACGCCGCCGCGGTGGCGAGGCGGGGCAGGATCATCGGCAGCAGACCGTTGGGATCGATCGCCTCGCCGATCCCCAGCGGGATGGCGAGCAAGGCGGGTAGCATCCAGCTACGGATGCCCGTGCGCCATTCCCAGGTGATGACGCCCTCGCCGGTCAGCAGGCGATGGGCCGGCTCCAGATATTGATAGATCGCGTCGGGGTGATGGAAGCCGGGGGTCAGCGCCGCCCAGACGCGCAACATTGCGCCGATCAGCATCAGCCAGGCGAGCGGCCGCGCCATGACGACGCGCTCGACCGCGTCGTACAGGCCCGGTCCGCGCAGCGCCGCATCCCGCGTCGCCGCCATGTCACGCGCGTGGATCGCCGCGGTCATCCGGCCGCCCCGCCTTACAGACAGGCTTCGAGGAACGCCTGGTCGAAGCCGAACTGCTTCGCCTTGTCGAGCGTATAGGGGCGCAGGCCCATCGAGCGATATTCGCCGATGATCTTGCCGTCGGCGCTTTCGTCCAGATATTCGAACTTGAACAATTCCTGCGTCACGATCACCGGCCCTTCCATGCCGATGACTTCGGTGACGTTGGTGACGCGGCGGCTGCCGTCGCGCAGGCGCTTGACCTGGATGATCATGTCGACGCTGTCGGCGATCTGGCGGCTGATCGCCTCCTTGGGTACCTTGATGTCCGACATCATCACCATGTTCTCCATGCGCGCCAGCGCCTCGCGCGGGGAGTTGGAGTGGAGCGTACACATCGATCCGTCGTGGCCGGTGTTCATCGCGGCGAGCATGTCGAAACACTCGCTGCCACGGATTTCGCCCAGGATGATGCGGTCCGGGCGCATACGCAGCGCGTTCTTCACCAGGTCGCGGATGCTGATCTCGCCTTGGCCTTCCAGGTTGGCGGGCCGCGTTTCGAGGGGGAGCCAGTGCGGCTGCTGCAGCCGCAATTCGGCCGCGTCCTCGATCGTCAGCACGCGCTCGCCCGGGTCGATCATCTTCGACAGGGCGTTGAGCATCGTCGTCTTGCCCGAACCCGTACCGCCCGAAATGACGACGTTGAACCGGCTGGCGCCCGCGATCTTCAGCGCGGTCGCCATCTTGGGGCTCATGCTGCCGAACCCCGCCATCATGTCGAGCGTGATCGGCTTGGCGGAGAATTTACGGATCGAGATCGCGGTGCCGCGCAACGACAGCGGCGGCACGATCACGTTGACGCGGCTGCCGTCCTTCAGACGGGCGTCGGCGAGCGGCGTCGTCTGATCGACGCGGCGACCGACCGAATTGACGATGCGCTGCGCGATCTGGAACAGATGCTCCTCGTCGCGGAACTGGATCTGCGCCAGCTCCAGCTTGCCCTTGCGCTCGACGTACGTCTGGTCGGGGCCGTTGACCATGATGTCGGTGACGGCGGCATCGGCGAGCAATTCCTCAAGCGGCCCCAGGCCGAGCAGCTCGTCGACCAGCACCTTTTCCAGCGCGAATTGTTCGCGGCGGTTCAGCGTCAGCTTCAGTTCGGCGAGCACTTCGCCGATGATCGGGCGGAATTCCTCGGCGAGCTCGTCCTTGCTCAGCGTCGCCGCGGCTTCCGGATCGACGCGTTCCAGCAGGCGCGGCAGCACCTGCTCCTTGATCTTGTGGATCGAGGCTTCGAAGCCCTCGTTGCGGCTGCTGCCCGCATCGCCGCTGGCATTCTGCCGCTCGGTCAGCCGCGCCATCGCATCGACGGTGCCGGCGGGCGGCGCGGGGGCGAGCGGGTCCTCGGGCGCGAGCAAAGCCGATTCGATCGGCGGGAACTGGCTGCCCGGCGGCGTGTCCTCCGCCGGCCGCGGCGCCACGCCGCTGCTCTGCATCGGGCGCGCGACGCCGAACGCCGGCCTCGCCGGCTGTCCGCCACCCATTCCGTTCCGACGCCCGAACGCGCTCATACCCAATTCCAATATGGTCCTGCCGAGAGGGGTAGGGGGCAAGGTTTGACATTTTCCTAACCACGATGCGCCGCTGGCCGGCGTGCCGGAAAGACATCGCAAAGGCTGGCGAAGGCTGTGTTCGCGCAGAGGCGCTGAGGACGCGGAGGTGTCCGTCGCGCGGCAACGCGCGCCTCCTTTTGCGCGTGTTCGGGCCGGGCCGCGCTTCCAGCGGGCGCAACACCTCTGCGGTCTCCGCGCCTCTGCGCGAACACAGCCTTCATCCCGCCCGATCCATCCCGTCCGCCCGTACAAGGCTTGACAGCGTGGCGCGGCTGGCCTTCGAGACCGGGCCATGCGCCGCCTGTTCCTCGCCCTGCTGCTCCTCCTCGGCTGGACCCAGCCGGCGCGCGCCGACGATATCGGCGCCACCGCGCGCGGCGTGGTGCGCGTCGTCACCATCGCGGTCGTCGACGGGCAGGTGGTCGGCTTCGGCCATGGCAGCGGCGTCGCGGTGGCGCCCAATCGCGTCGTCACCAACGCGCATGTCGTCGACCTTGCCGAACGCTATCCCGACAATGTCGTCGTCGGCGTCGTGCCGTCCGAAGGCGACAAGAGCTACCAGGGCCGCGTCATCGCCTATGATGCGCGCGCCGACCTCGCGCTGATCGAATTCACCGGCGCCAGCCTGCCGCCCGCGACCCTCTACACCGGGCCGATCGGCGAAGGCGATGCGGTGGTGGCTTTGGGCTATCCGGGCAACGTCGACCTCGCGACGGCGAAATCCGCCGCCGACTATATCCGCCCCACCTCGCCGGTGCGGTCGGAGGGTGTGTTCTCCGGCCGGCGCAACCTCACCGGCACCGAAGTGCTGCTCCACACCGCCAGCATCGCGCGTGGCAATTCGGGCGGGCCGCTGCTCGATCGCTGCGGCCGGGTGATCGGCATCAACTCGGCGATCACGCGCGGCGAAGAGGGCGACAGCTCGTTCGGCTTCGCCATCGCCGATACCGAGCTTGCCGCCTTCCTGCGCACCGCCAAACAGCCCTTCGCCACCACCGGCGCGCCCTGCACCTCGATCGAGGAGCGGCTGCGGCAGGATAGCGAGGCCGATGCCCGCGCCCGCGCCGACGCGCTCACCAGCGCGCGCGACGCAGCGACCCGCGCCGCCATGGGCCGCGAGGAAGCGCTGGCCACCGCGCGCGAGGCCGCGCAGGCGCGGCGCGAGAATGTCATGGGGATCGCCGGCCTGTTGCTGGTCTTCGGCGCGATGGGGCTGGGCGGCGCCGGCCTGCTCGACGCGAAGGGCCGCCGCCGCGCCGCGCTCTGGGCCGCGGGGATCGGGGCCGTGACGATGGCGGCGGGCATCGCGACCTTCATCCTGCGCCCCTCGGCCCGCGCCGATCTGCCGCCCGTCCCCGTTGCCGCGCGCCAGGCGGTGCCCAACGCACCGCTCGGCAAGCTCGTCTGCACGTTGCAGGCCGACGCCAGCCGCGTCACCGTCTCGTCGACCGACGACGTGACGCTCGACTGGGGCAAGAGCGGCTGCGCCGACGGTCGCACCCAATATCTCGCCACCGGCGACGCGTGGCAGCGCCTCACCGTCCCCGACGACGAACAGACCGTGTCGTCGCGCGTCTTCGATCCCGTCACCCGCCGCCTGACGGTCACGCGCTACATGCTCGGCGCGCAGGCGATGCAGGCGCTGCGCAGCCTGAGTGCGAAGACCGTCGGCCAGCGCTGCACCGTCGATCCGGTCGCCACCGAACGCCTGGTCCAGCAGCAATCCGCGCAGCGCGCCGCGCTGCCCCCGCTCCCCAACGAAAAGCTCGTCTACGCCTGCCGCCGCACGGGCTGAGGGTTGCGGCGTCCGGCGGGGCAAGCCGTCGCGTCGCACACAAATCACCGCTGGCACCTCGCACGGGCCGCGTTACGCTGCCCCATATCGGACCGAAGGGGGCGGGGATGCGATTCGCGATACGGGGCATGATGGCGGCGGCGATTGGAGCGGCCGCGCTCGCTGCGCCCGCGCAGGCCGAATGGTATGAAGCGACCGGTCGCCACGTCGTCGTCTACGCCAACGACAGCGCCGATGCCGTGCGCAAACAGGCCGAGCAGCTGGAACGGTTCGACGCGGCGATCCGCCTGGTGCGCGGCTTGCCCGACACCGACCTCGATACCTCGAACAAGCTGACCGTCTACGTCGTCGCCAACGATTCGGCGGTCCAGCGGCTGTTCGGCGCCGGCGGCAAGAACATCGCCGGCTTTTATGATGGCCGCGCCAGCGGATCGGTGGCCTTTACCCCCGGTCGCAGCGATCGCTCGGAGGGCGGGCTCGATCCGCAGATCGTCCTGTTCCACGAATATGCGCATCACGCGCTGCTCGGGCATTCCGAGCTTGCGGTGCCGCGCTGGTATTCGGAAGGGTTCGCGGAGTTCATGTCGACGACGCGGTTCGACAAGGACGTCTTCTGGATCGGCGCGCCGGCGCAGCATCGTGCCTACACGCTGCTGGAAGGGCAGGGCATGTCGGCGGAAAAGCTGTTCGCCACCGATCGCCGCAAATTGTCGGATTCGGAAACGAGCGAGCTGTATGCGCGCGGCTGGCTGCTCACGCACGTCCTCGCGCTCGACCGGACGCGTGCGGCGCAATTTGCCACCTACCTCACGCTCTTCAACCAAGGCATGCCGAGCAGCGAGGCGGCGACCAAGGCCTTTGGCGACCTCAAGGCGCTGAATAAGGAGATGAACAAGCGCCTCAGCGGTTCGAGCTTCCCCGCGTACAAACTGTCCAACGATCGGCTGCCCAAGCCCGAGGTGAGCCTCAGACCGCTACGGCCGGGCGAAAAGGCGATGATCGCGCTGCGCATGCGGTCCGATCGGGGCGTCAATCGCGAAACGGCGCAGCCGATCCTCGCCGAAGCCACGCCGATCGCGGCGAAATATGCCGACGATCCCGTGGTTCAGGGCTGGTTTGCGGAAATGGCGCTGGATGCGGGGCGCAACGACGTTGCCGAGGCGGCGGCGGATCGCGCGCTCGCACTCGATCCGACATCGTCGCAGGCTTTGGTCTACAAGGCGCAGGTCCACCTCCGCCGCGCCAGCGCCGCGCACGCCAAGGACCCGGCCGTGTGGAAAGAGGCGCGCTCATGGCTGCTGAAAGCCAACAAGCTCGACAACAACGACGCTTATGCCCTCATGCTCTATTATTCCAGCTTCGGCATGGCGCACGACGTGCCGACCGCGAACGCCAAGGCTGCGCTGGCACAGGCGCATATGCTCGTGCCGCAAGACGAGGCGTTGACCTTCGCCTACGGCGTCCAGTCGCTGCTCGACGGCAAGACCGACGACGCGCGCCTCGCGCTCCGAACGCTCGCCTATTCCCCGCATGCGCCGGTCGACAATCCCGCCGCCCGCCTGCTCGCCCAGATCGATGCCGGCAAGACCGGCCCCGCCGCGCTCGCTGCGGCCGGCGGCAAGAAGGACGACGTAACGCTGGACTAAAGCGGGGCCCCAATCGATCACGTAGACCAAGTCCTCCCCCGCCAGGGGGAGGTGGCATGCCGAAGGTATGACGGAGGGGGGGCAGGGCAGCGCCCCGCGACCGCAGACAGTCCCGTCCACCGCCCTCGACAGCAAGACTGGCCCCGCGGCGCTCGCCGCGGCCGGTGGCAAGAAGGACGACGTGACGCTGGACTAGCCCGCGCGAGGCTCCCCAACCAACCACAGAGGCCAAGCCCTCCAAGTCCTCCCCCGCCAGGGGGAGGTGGCATGCCGAAGGCATGACGGAGGGGGAGGTCAGGGCAGCGCCTCGCAACCGCAGACACTCCCATCCACCGCCTTAGGCGTCACCCCATGGCGTCGCTCACGCCCCCGGCATCGTCTTCGAGAACCCAAGGCCGATCAGCCCCAAAAATGCGCACCGCACACCGCACACCGCACTCGCATGCACCACCCAAACGGCATCACGCACCGCTACCCCCGCTCGCGCGCCAGCAGCGCACGCTTGCGCTCCACGCCCCAGGCATAGCCGCCCATCGCGCCGTCGCCGCGCGTCACGCGGTGGCATGGCACCAGCACCGCCAGCGGGTTGCGCCCGCAGGCCGTCCCCGCCGCGCGCGTCGCCCCCGGTCGTCCGGCCGCCGCCGCCAGCTCGGCATAGCTGCGCGTCTCGCCCGCCGGGATGGTGCGCAGCGCCTGCCACACCGCCTCCTGAAACGCCGTGCCCTGCACATCCACCGGCAGGCCCGCGTCGCGTCCCGGCGCCTCGACCAGCGCCACCACCTCCGCCGCCAGCGTCGCCAGCGCGGCATCGCCGGGCACGATCGTCGCCTGCGGGAAATGCTCCGTCAGCGCGTTTGCATCCTCGTCGAACGCGATCCGGCACAGGCCCGTGTCCGTCGCCGCGACCAGCAACGGCCCCAGGCTGGTCGCCACCACGGTCCAGCGGATCGTCAGCCCCGCCGCACCCTTCGCCCGCGCGCGCGGCGCCATGCCCAGTCGCGCGGCGCCGTCGGCATAGAAGCGGCTCGCCGCTCCATAGCCCGCGGCATGGATCGCCTCGGTCACGCCCGCGCCCGCATCCAGCGACGCCGCCGCCCGTCCGGCGCGCACCGCCCGCCCGTAAGCGGCGGGGCTGACCCCCGTCGCCCGCGTGAAAACCCGCTGGAAGTGATGCGGTGTATAGCCGACCGCACCGGCGAGGTCCGCCAAAGTCACCGGCCCCTCCGCCGCCGCGATCGCCGCGCAGGCGTCGGCCACCGCCTGCGTATCGCGCGCCACGCCATCGGGCAGGCAGCGCCGGCACGCGCGATAGCCCGCCGCCCGCGCCGCCGCGCCATCCGCCAGAAAGAGCACGTTCGCCCGTGCTGGGCGCCGCGCCGGGCAACTCGGCCGGCAATAGATGCCCGTGCTGGTGACCGCGACGACGAACGCGCCGTCCTGTGTCCGGTCCCGCGCGACAAAGGCGGCCCAGGCCGCATCCTGATCGATCTCGCTCATGCCCCCGTCATAGCGCGCGGGCGGGCGCCGCTCATCCCGCGGCTTGCGATCAAAACCCGGTGCCGCGCACCGGCGGCCGGGCGCGCATGATCGCGACATCGTCGCGCCCCGCGGCCAGGCTCGCCACGCGCTCCAGCCCCTTGCTCACCGCGCTGCCCGCGTCCGGCGCGAACAGCCGCGCCCGCGTATAGCGGTCCGCCGCTTCGGCATAGCGCCCCGCGGCTTCGGCGCACAAAGCCAGGTTGAACGTCGTCGATCCCTGATCGGGCACCGCCTTGTCGATCGCGGCAAAGGCGTCGCATGCGGCCCGTTCGTCGCTCTTGGTCAGATGGACCGCAGCCTTGAACTGTTTCGCGATGTCGGGCGGCAGGCCGTCGCGCTCTTCGCGGACGCGCACCTTGTAGTCCTCGGCATGCGGGGCGAGGTCCAGCCGCACCTCCTGCGCGATCGAATCGGCCATGCTGCCGACGGTGAAGCCGACATCGGTCGCGATGCCGCTGTCCTCGCACCAGCTTGAAAAGTCATGCCGCGTCTTGGTGGTGTCGTACGGCTTCTCGCCGCTCCGCGCCTCGCGCATCACCAGGTCCGCGCGGAAATCGACCGTGCGGCTGGTGCAGCGGACGACATAGCGCTGCCGGGCGACGCATTTACCATCCTTGTTCTTCTCGACGCAGCGCTCGCGGCTTTCGGTGTAATCGTTGGTCGCCACCTCGACGCCGGTATGGCCGGACAGCAGCCCGTCGGGGCGCAGGCCCGCGGGCACCAGCACCGCATGCGGCACGCCGTCCGCGCCCAGCTTGCTCAGCCGCCGCTCGATCGCATCGGCCAGCGTGCCGCCATAGGCGCCGTCGAACGGCCCGATCCCGATCGTCGGCAGCAGGCTCGCCGCGCGCGCATTGGCGCCGAACACGCCGGCCACGTGCAGCACCTCGGCCCGCGCCGTGCCCGTGATCGCCAGTCCCGCCAATACGATCGCCGCCCACCGCATCATCCGCCTCCCGTTTTGCCCTGTTGCCACCGTTACGGCCCCGTTCCTGAACAGAAGCTGCGCGTCTACTTGCGCTTGTTCGCCCCCCATGCTAGCCGCCCGCCACCCATAAGTGGTGCGCGAACTCGCGCGCCCTCTTCCCCATGGGCCAACATTTCGGCACGAGGACTTCGATTCCGTGGAGACATCCAGCGGTAATTTGGGCGGCGGTATCCAGGCGAGCCTGGGCGGACGCTATGCGATCGCGCTGTTCGAACTCGCCCGCGATTCGAAGAGCATCGACACCGTCGAGGCGAGCCTCGTGGCGGTCCGCGACGCGCTGCGCGACAGCGACGACTTCGCCAAGCTCACCACCAGCCCGCTGGTCGCCCGCGGCGCCGCGGTGAAGGCGGTGCTCGCCGCCGCCGACGCGATGGGCCTCGATGCGACGACCAAGAACTTCCTCGGCGTCCTCGCCGAAAACCGTCGCCTCGCCGCGTTGCCGCAGATCATCCGCGCCTTCCGCGCCCTCGCCAGCCGCCATCGCGGCGAAGTGTCTGCGGAAGTCACCAGCGCGCATCCGCTGACCGAGGAACAGGTCGGCGAACTCAAGCAGCAGCTGCGCACCCGCGTCGGCCGCGACGTTTCCGTCGACCTGTCGGTCGACCCCGAACTGCTCGGCGGCCTGGTCGTCCGTATCGGTTCCCAGATGATCGATTCGTCGATCCGCACCCGTCTCAACACTCTCGCGCACGCGATGAAGGGCTAACGCAAATGGATATCCGCGCCGCAGAAATCTCGAAGGTCATCAAGGACCAGATCAGCAACTTCGGTGACCAGGCCCAGGTCAGCGAGACCGGCCAGGTGCTCAGCGTCGGCGACGGCATCGCGCGCATCTACGGCCTGGACAACGTCCAGGCGGGCGAGATGGTCGAATTCGCCAATGGCGTGCAGGGCATGGCGCTGAACCTCGAAGCCGACAATGTCGGCGTCGTGATCTTCGGTTCGGACGCCGAAATCCGCGAAGGCGACACCGTCAAGCGCACCGGCACTATCGTCGACGTGCCGGTCGGCAAGGGCCTGCTCGGCCGCGTGGTCGATGGCCTCGGCAACCCGATCGACGGCAAGGGCCCGATCGTCGCCGACCAGCGCAGCCGCGTCGAGGTGAAGGCGCCGGGCATCATCCCGCGCCAGTCGGTCAGTGAGCCGATGCAGTCGGGCCTCAAGGCGATCGACGCGCTCGTTCCCGTCGGCCGCGGCCAGCGCGAGCTGATCATCGGCGATCGCCAGACCGGCAAGTCCGCCGTCGCGATCGACGCCTTCATCAACCAGAAGGGCGTCAACGCCGGCACCGACGAGAAGAAGAAGCTGTACTGCGTCTATGTCGCGGTCGGCCAGAAGCGCTCGACCGTCGCACAGCTCGTCAAGACGCTCGAAGAGAATGGCGCGATGGAATATTCCATCGTCGTCGCCGCGACCGCGTCGGAGCCTGCGCCGATGCAGTTCCTCGCGCCCTACACCGGCGCCGCGATGGGCGAATATTTCCGTGACAACGGCATGCACGCGCTGATCGTGTTCGACGATCTGTCGAAGCAGGCGGTCGCCTATCGCCAGATGTCGCTGCTGCTGCGCCGTCCGCCGGGCCGTGAAGCCTATCCGGGTGACGTGTTCTACCTGCACAGCCGCCTGCTCGAGCGCGCCGCCAAGATGTCGGACGCCAACGGTGGCGGCTCGCTCACCGCGCTGCCGATCATCGAAACGCAGGCGGGCGACGTGTCGGCCTACATCCCGACCAACGTGATCTCGATCACCGACGGCCAGATCTTCCTCGAAACCGACCTGTTCTTCGCCGGCATCCGCCCCGCGATCAACGTCGGCCTGTCGGTCAGCCGCGTCGGCTCGGCCGCGCAGACCAAGGCGATGAAGAAGGTGTCGGGCTCGATCAAGCTGGAGCTGGCCCAGTACCGTGAAATGGCCGCCTTCGCGCAGTTCGGCTCGGACCTCGATGCCTCGACGCAGAAGCTGCTCAACCGCGGCGCGCGTCTCACTGAACTGCTCAAGCAGAAGCAGTTCAGCCCGATGCCGTTCGAGGAGCAGACCGCGTCGATCTTCGCCGGCACCAACGGCTATATCGACACCGTGCCGGTCGCGGACGTGACCCGCTACGAAGCCGCGATGCTCGCCGACCTGCGCGCCAACCACGCCGACGTCCTCACCAAGATCCGCGACACCCGCGATCTCGGCGACGAAGCGAAGGCGGGCCTCAAGGCCGCGCTCGACCAGTTCGCGAAGACCTTCGCGTAACGTTCAATGTGCTCCCGCGCAGGCGGGAGCCCAGTACTGGGTCCCCGCCTTCGCGGGGACACATGAAGGACAACAATGGCGTCGTTGAAGGCCCTCAAAATCCGGATCAACTCGGTCAAGTCGACCCAGAAGATCACCAAGGCGATGAAGATGGTCGCCGCCGCCAAGCTGCGCCGTGCGCAGGAAGCGGCGCAGGCCGGTCGTCCCTATGCCGAGCGGCTGGAGGCGGTCGTCGCCAGCCTGTCGCGCCAGCTGGCGGGCGGCGCTGGCGTCTCGCCGCTGCTCTCGGGCACCGGCAAGGACCAGGTTCACCTGCTCGTCGTCGCGACCTCGGAACGCGGCCTCGCCGGTGCGTTCAACAGCAACATCGTCCGCGCCGCCCGCCGCAAGGCGGAGGAGCTGGAGGCGCAGGGCAAGACCGTGCGTTTCTACCTCGCCGGCAAGAAGGGCCGCGTGCTGCGTCGCTTCTACCCGAATGCGATCCTCGCCGACCATGAGCTGGGTCAGCACAAGGTGCTCGGCTTCCAGCAGGCGCGTGAAGTCGCCGACGACCTGCTCGCGCGCTATGCGGCGGGCGAATTCGACGTCGCGCACCTGTTCTACGCCAAGTTCGTCTCCGCGCTCGTCCAGCTGCCCGTCGGCCGTCAGATCATTCCGGTCGCGGTGGACGTTCTGGACAAGGACGTACCCTCCACTTCGTCCACTTCCAGCAACACTTCCGCCCCCGCCGCGGTGGTCGAATACGAGCCCGACGAAGAGTCGATCCTCGCCGACCTGCTGCCGCGCAACGTCGCGATCCAGATCTTCCGTGCGATGCTGGAAAACGCCGCGTCGGAACAGGGCAGCCGCATGAACGCGATGGACAATGCGACGCGCAACGCGGGCGACATGATCAACCGCCTGTCCATCCAGTACAACCGCACGCGCCAGGCCGCGATCACGACCGAACTGGTCGAGATCATCTCCGGCGCCGAAGCGCTCTAACGAATCCGAAGCAGGAAGAACCGCCATGGCAACCGCCGCAGACGACATCCGCCCGACCCAGTCGACGGGCAGCAGCAACACCACCGGCACGATCGCGCAGGTCATCGGCGCCGTCGTCGACGTCCACTTCCCCGAAACGCTGCCGGCGATCCTGTCGGCGCTGGAAACGGACAACAACGGCACCAAGCTGGTGCTCGAGGTCGCGCAGCACCTGGGCGAGAATACCGTCCGCACGATCGCGATGGACGCGACCGAGGGCCTGACCCGCGGCCAGACCGTCCGCGACACCGGTTCGCAGATCAGCGTCCCCGTCGGTCCGGCGACGCTCGGCCGCATCATGAACGTCGTCGGCGAGCCGATCGACGAGCGTGGCCCGGTCGCCACCGACCTGCGCGCGCCGATCCACGCGAAGGCGCCGGAATTCGTCGACCAGTCGACCGACAGCGCGATCCTCGTCACCGGCATCAAGGTCATCGACCTGCTGGCTCCTTACGCAAAGGGCGGCAAGATCGGTCTGTTCGGTGGCGCCGGCGTCGGCAAGACCGTGCTGATTCAGGAATTGATCAACAACATCGCCAAGGGCCACGGCGGCACCTCGGTGTTCGCGGGCGTCGGCGAGCGTACCCGCGAGGGCAACGACCTCTACCACGAATTCCTCGACGCGGGCGTCATCGCCAAGGATGCCGACGGCAATCCGATCAGCGAAGGGTCGAAGGTCGCGCTGGTGTTCGGCCAGATGAACGAGCCGCCGGGCGCCCGCGCCCGCGTCGCGCTGTCGGGCCTGACCATCGCGGAATATTTCCGCGACCAGGAAGGCCAGGACGTGCTGTTCTTCGTCGACAACATCTTCCGCTTCACGCAGGCGGGCGCCGAAGTGTCGGCACTGCTCGGCCGCATCCCGTCGGCGGTGGGCTATCAGCCGACGCTGTCGACCGACATGGGCGCGCTGCAGGAGCGCATCACCTCGACCAACAAGGGCTCGATCACCTCGGTGCAGGCCGTCTACGTCCCCGCGGACGACTTGACCGACCCGGCGCCGGCGACCTCGTTCGCCCACTTGGACGCGACGACTGTGCTCAACCGCGCGATCTCGGAACTCGGCATCTATCCGGCGGTCGATCCGCTCGATTCGACCAGCCGCGTTCTCGAACCGCGTATCGTCGGCCAGGAGCATTACGACACGGCGCGCGCCGTCCAGTCGCTGCTCCAGCGCTACAAGTCGCTGCAGGACATCATCGCCATCCTCGGCATGGACGAACTGTCCGAAGAGGATAAGCTGACCGTCACGCGCGCGCGCAAGATCCAGCGCTTCCTGTCGCAGCCGTTCCACGTCGCCGAAGTCTTCACCGGCATCAGCGGCAAGTTCGTGCAGATCGAAGACACGATCCGTTCGTTCAAGGCGGTCGTCGACGGCGAATATGATCACCTGCCGGAAGCAGCCTTCTACATGGTCGGCGGCATCGACGAAGTCGTCGCCAAGGCCGAAAAGATGGCCGCAGAGGCATAATGCCCGCGCCGCGCCGCGAGGATGCCGTCAACGCCGTCTGTCCCTGGTCGGGTAAGCCGATCAGCGACGATGCCTTGACGGTCTATCGCGGCGCGGTGGTCGGTTTCTGCAATCCCGGCTGCCGGGACAAATTCGACGCGGCCATCACCGCGTTCGATCGCGTGATTGAAACGAGACTCTGACATGCTGCACTTCGAACTCGTCACGCCCGAAAAGCTCGTCCGCTCCGAGGACGTGTACATGGTCGTCGTGCCCGGCACCGAAGGCGACTTCGGCGTGCTGGAGGGCCATGCGCCCTTGATGTCCACCGTCCGCGACGGCGCGCTCTCGGTGTACCGCACCGAAGGCGGCCAGCCCGAAACCATCGCGATCCAGGGCGGCTTTGCGGAAGTGAACGCCCAGGGCCTCACCGTCCTCGCCGAACACGCGGCATAATCGACCGGGGCCGGGCGATCCAGACCGTTGGATCGCCCTCCCGCCAAGTTCCTGCGCAAGGGCGCATAATCCGCACCGGCTGTCCTACAGTTCGTCACCCCCATAGAGCCGGCGAATCCCGGCTCTTTCTCACCACCGCTCACCCTAACCCGTCGCCCCTGTGCAGGCTGGGATCCCTCGGAAACGAAGCGCTCCCGCACGCCCCACCCCCGTCACCCCGGCGCTGAGCCGGGGTCCCGCTTCTTCTTCTCCGACGACCAAAAAGCGGGACCCCGGATCAAGTCCGGGGTGACGGGGAAGGGGACCGGGATCACCCCCAAAACAGAACGACACCCCGTCGTCGTTTCGGTCTACCTGTCCATCTTCGCGTTACGCAGCGAACAGCGACCGGCCCTTGCGCACCACGGTCCGCCCCGCCGCATCGGTCACCGCATAGGTAAAGCCCGGCAACAGACAGAACGCTCCCACCTCACCCTGCGGCGACAGCGCCAGGAAGCCGACCTGCACGCCCTTGATCGCATCCCCGCGCAGCTTGGCGATATGCTTCACCACCTCCTCGCACGCCGCCTGCGGCGACAGCCCGGCGCGCATCGACGCGACGACGCGGGCGGTGCCGGCGATCCGCGTCACCTCCTCGCCCAGCCCCGTCGAGGTCGCGCCACCGACGCCCGCCTCGACATACAATCCGCTGCCGACCTGCGGCGAATCGCCCACCCGTCCGCGCATCTTGAACGCCATGCCCGACGTGGTGCACGCCCCCGCCATCCGCCCCGACGCGTCGCGCGCCAGCAGGCCGATCGTGTCGTGATCCAGCGCGCCACCCAGCGGCGCGCGGCGGTTCTCGATATTGGCGACCGGCGTGTACTGCGAGGTCTTCAGCCACTCGCGCCACGCCTTCTCCGCTGGCGGCGTCAGTAGATCGACCTTGGGAAAGCCCTGGTCGCGCGCGAACCGCGTCGCGCCCTCGCCGACGAGGAACGTGTGCGGCGTCTTCTCCATCACCCGCCGCGCGACGGAGATGGCATGCACCGTATCCTCCAGTGCCGCGACCGCGCCGACGCCGCCGGCATCGTCCATGATCACCGCATCAAGCGTCACATGCCCGTCGCGATCGGGATAGCCGCCATAGCCGACCGAATGGTTCTCCGGGTCGGCCTCCGGCACCATCGCCCCCGCCTCGACCGCGTCGAGCAACGTGCCCCCCGCCTTCATCCGCGCAAACGCCGCATCGTTCGCCGCCGCACCGAAATCCCAGGTGGACACGATCAGCGCGCGATCCGGGCTCGCCGCCATCGCGGGCAGCGCCGCCGCACCGCTTGCCGCCGCCATGCCACCCAGAAGCCCGCGCCGCGTCGTCATGCCGTCATCCTTTGGACCGGTATTGGTCCTTACAGGAAGTTATACGGATCGACGTCGACCGTCACGCGCGCTTTTGCCGGCCAGTCGAGCCCGCCGAGCCAGTCGCGGATCACGTCCTGCACGTCGAGCGCACGCCGGGCATGCACCAGTAATCGATAGCGATGCCGCCCGCGCAGCATGGCGAGCGGGGCAGGGGCGGGGCCATAGACCGCCATGCCGTCGACGCGCGGCGCGCTCTGCGCCACCGCCCGTGCCACCTCATGCGCACACGCCTGCTCCTCCGACGACACGACGATCGCCGCATAGCGGCCAAAGGGCGGGGCACCGGCATCGCGCCGCGCCTCGGTCTCCGCCTCGTAGAAGGCCTCGGCATCGCCGGTGATCAGCGCCTGCATCACCTGCGCCGAGGGACTGTGCGTCTGGATGAACACATGCCCCGGCTTGGCTCCTCGCCCCGCACGCCCCGACACCTGCCGGATCTGCTGGAACGTCCGCTCCGCCGCCCGCAGGTCGCCACCCTCCAGCCCCAGATCGGCATCGATCACGCCGACCAATGTCAGATTGGGAAAGTGATAGCCCTTGGTGACGAGCTGCGTGCCGACGACGATGTCGATGTCGCCCGCCTCCATCCGCCCGACGAACTCGGCGGCCTTGGCCGGCGACCAGATCGTATCTGAGGTGACGACCGCGGTCTTCGCCTCGGGGAACAAAGTCGCCACCTCGTCCGCGATCCGCTCGACGCCGGGACCGCAGGCGACCAGGCTGTCCTCCGCCTTGCATTCGGGGCAGGCGCGCGGCGTCGGCATCACATGGCCGCAATGGTGGCAGGCCAGCCGGCGGGTCAGCCGGTGCTCCACCATCCAGGCGGTGCAATTGGGGCATTGGAAGCGATGCCCGCAATTGCGGCACAGCGTCAGCGGCGCATAGCCCCGCCGGTTGAGGAACAGCAGCGACTGCTCGCCCTTTTCGAACGTCTCGCGCAGCGCCGTCACCAGCTTTGGCGCGATCCATGTGCCGCGTTCGGGTGGGTGCTGGATCAGATCGATCGCCTCGATCGTCGGCATCTCGGCGGGGCCGTAGCGGCCCGGCAACTTCAGTTCGGCATAGCGCCCCAGCGCCACCTGCTGGCGCGTCTCGATCGCCGGGGTCGCGCTGGCCAGGATCACCGGGCAGCCTTCGAACTTGCCGCGCATCACCGCGACGTCTCGGGCATGGTAATGGACGCCCTCTTCCTGCTTGAAGCTCGTCTCGTGCGCCTCGTCGACGACGATCAGGCCGAGGTTGCGATAGGGCAGGAACAGAGCGGACCGCGCGCCGACCGTCACCAGCGCCTCGCCGCTCGCGATCGCGCGCCACGCCCGCCGCCGCTGGGTGGAGCGCAGCCCCGAATGCCACGCCACCGGCTCGCAGCCGAAGCGATCGTGGAAGCGCTTCAGGAACGGTTCGGTCAGCGCGATCTCGGGTAGCAGCACGAGGGTCTGCCGCCCCTGCCGGATCGCCTCAGCCACCGCCTCGAAATACACCTCGGTCTTGCCCGATCCGGTGACGCCGTCGAGCAGGGTGGGGCGGAAGTCATGCGCCGCAACCCCGGCGACCAGTTCGTCCGCCGCGGCCTGCTGCGCCTCCGCGAGCGTCGGCGGTCCGAAAGCGGGGTCGGGGTGCGGATAGGGGCTGTCGATATCGACGCTCACCGCCTCCAGCGCGCCGGCCTTCACCAACCCACGGACCACCGCGTCGGACACGTCGGCGAGGGTGGCGAGTTCGCGGATCAGGCCTTGCCGGTCGCCGATCCGCTCCAGCGCCTGTTCACGCTGCGGGGTGAGGCGCGGCGGCACGGTGCCGGTGGCGCGATACTCGGTGACGGTCCGCGCGCCCTCCAAGGCCGAGGTGGACGCGAGCGCCATCCGCACCACGGCGGCCGGCGGCGCGAGATAATAGTCGGCGGTCCACTCGATCAGCCGGCGCAACGGCGCGGCGAGCGGCGGCACGTCGACCACGCCGAGCAGCGGCCGCAGGCGGTTGTCGCCGACCTCCGCATCCGACGGCATGCGCTCGGGTTCCCACACCACGCCGAGCAACTGGCGCGGCCCCAGCGGCGCGATGACCACCGACCCAGGCTCGACGTGCGAGCCCGCCGGCACGCGATAGTCGAGCGGGCCGAGCGCGGAATTGAGGACGAGAACGCGAGCGCGCGACGACATGCCGTCCATATGGGGGCTGATCAACTCGGCGTGAAGCGCCGGATTGCGTCGCTCCGACGGCTAGGCGACGTCGTCGGCGCTCGCCGCGATGGTTTCCTGTCGCTGGCGCACCCGCTCGCGCCAGACGATGATCAGGCCGCTCGCGATGATCACCGGCGCCCCGATCCAGGTCGCGCTGGCCGGCAAGGTGTCGAAGATCAGCCAGCCGAGCGCGGTCGCCCACAACAGGCTGGAATAATCCATTGGCACCACCACCGACACGGGGCCGAGCTTCAGCGAATTGGTCATCGCGATCTGCGCGCACCCGCCCAGCACGCCGACCGCGGCCAGGCACGCCCAGCCGAGCGCGCTATGGCTCTGCGCGACGGGAACGTAGAATAGCGTCAGCGGCACCAGCGATAGCGTCGAAAACCAGAAGACGGTGGTCAGCGCCGCCTCGGTCCGCCCGATCTGGCGCAGCAGGATCGTGACGCACGCCGTTCCGAACGCGCCGCCCAGCGCAAAGGCCGCGCCGCCCAGCGGGAGATGCCCGTCGTTGGCGGCAAGGCCCGGCGCCGCGACGATCAGCACGCCGGTGAACCCCGCCACCACCGCGCCCCAGCGCCACACCCCGGTCGGCTCGCGCAACACGAGTGCGCCCAGGATCGTCGTGATCAGCGGCACGGTGAAGCCGATCGTCGTCGCCTCGGCGAGCGGCAACAGCACGATGCCGTGGAAGGTCAGCGCCATCGCGCTCAGCCCCACCACCGCGCGGGCAACATGTGCCGGCAGCCGCTGCGTCGCGACGCTCGTCATGCCGGGGCCGCCGGCGATGACGGTCGACACCAGCAGCGCCGCGCCGAACTGGCGGAAGAACAGGATCTCGACCACGCTCGCACCGGCATGTTCGGCCAGCTTGATGCTCGCGTTCATCGCGGCAAAGAACACGACCGACAGCAGGCGCAGGCCGATCGCGGGCAGGATGCGGTCGTTCATGCCGCGGGCTGTAGCGGCAGACAGCCCTCAAGTCCTCCCTCGCTTTAGCGGGGGAGGGGGACCGTTCGCGAAGCGAAGGGTGGAGGGGGCGTCTCGGCATAGGGGACGTCGCCGTATCCTCCCCCTCCGTCAGCGCTGGCGCGCTGCCACCTCCCCCTGGCGGGGGAGGACTTGCGGGGTGACGGAAACGTCCGTCGGAGATAAGAGCCACCACCATGAAGCACGCTCTCCCCGTCACCCGCGACGCCGATTTCGCCGCCTGGTATCAATCCGTCATCACCGAGGCCGACCTCGCCGAGGAATCGGGCGTGCGCGGCTGCATGGTCATCCGGCCGTGGGGCTATGGCATCTGGGAGCGGATCCAGCGCCTGCTCGACGATCGGATCAAGGCGACGGGGCATGAGAATTGCTACTTCCCGCTCTTCATCCCGCTGTCCTATTTCGAAAAGGAGGCCGAGCATGTCGAGGGCTTCGCCAAGGAGATGGCGGTCGTCACGCACCATCGCCTGATCCCCGACGGCCACGGCGGCCTGAAGCCCGATCCCGCCGCCAAGCTGGAAGAGCCTTTGGTCGTGCGCCCGACGTCGGAGACGGTGATCGGCACCGCGTTTGCCCGCTGGGTGCAGTCGTGGCGCGACCTGCCCGTGCTCATCAACCAATGGGCCAATGTGGTTCGCTGGGAGATGCGGACGCGCATGTTCCTGCGCACCAGCGAATTCCTGTGGCAGGAGGGGCATACCGCCCACGCGACCGCCGACGAGGCGCGCGAAGAGACGCGCAAGATGCTCGAAGTCTATCGCGATTTCGCCGAGACCTGCCTCGCGCTGCCGGTCGTCGCCGGTGAGAAGCCCGAAAATGAGCGCTTCCCCGGCGCGGTCGCGACCTACAGCATCGAAGCGATGATGCAGGACGGCAAGGCGCTGCAGGCGGGCACCAGCCACTTCCTCGGCACCAATTTCGCGCACGCGCAGAACATCCGCTTCCAGAATGCCAGCGGCGAGCTGGAGCTGGCGAACACGACCAGCTGGGGCGTCAGCACCCGCATGATCGGCGGCGTCATCATGGTGCATGGCGACGACGACGGCCTGCGCGTGCCACCGCGCATCGCGCCGTGGCAGATCGTGATCGTGCCGATGTTGCGCGACCAGCCCGAGGACGAGGCGCTGATCGCCTACGCCAAGGACATCCAGTCGAACCTCGCCGGCCTGACCGCGCTGGGCGAGCCGGTGCGCGCGCTGCTCGACCTCAAGCCCGCCAAGGCCGCGACCAAGCGCTGGGGCTGGGTGAAGAAGGGCGCGCCGATCGTCATCGAGATCGGCGGCCGCGACATGGCGGGCGGCAACGTCTCGGTGATCCGCCGCGACCGGCTGTATCGCGAGGACGGCAAGCTCGACGCGGCAGTGATGCCGCGCGGCGACTTCGAGGCGGATGCGCCTTCGCTCCTCGCCGCGATCCAGCAGGCGCTGCACGAACAGGCGACCGCGCGGATGCAGGCGGCGATCGTGCCAGCGGCGGACTTTGCTGCGGTCGAGGCGCATTTCGCCGAAGGGCAGAAGAACCCCGGCTGGGTCGAGGTGCAATGGTCGCGCCCGACCGGTGCGGCGCTTGATCAGGTGGTCGAGCGGCTGAAGGCGCTGAAGCTGACGATCCGCAACGCGCCGGGCGATCAGGCCCCGGCGGACGGCGCCTGCGTCTTCACCGGCGCGCCGGCCGTCGAACGCGTGCTGCTCGCCCGGGCGTACTGATCGACAGGCGCCCCCGGAAACGTCGCCCCAGCGAAGGCTTGGGCCTCGAGCGGCTCTCGCCCGGCGCGACAACAGGGAGAAACCGGCGTTCGCTGGAATGACGTCGCGTAGGCGGCTGCAAGTTGCTCCCGCCTTACGTCACCAGCCGCCGCAGCGTTTCGACCTGATCCGCCTCTGCCGCGGGCTTGTCGGTGCGGATACGGGCGATGCGAGGGAAGCGCATCGCGACGCCCGACTTGTGCCGGGTGGAGGTGTGGATCGAATCGAACGCGATCTCCAGCACCAGCGTCTTTTCCACTTCGCGCACCGGGCCGAAGCGCTTCACCGTATGGCGGCGGACAAAGCTGTCTAGCATGCGCAATTCTTCGTCGGTGATCCCCGAATAGGCCTTGCCGACCGGCAGCAGCTCGCCCTCGTCGGTCCAGCAGCCGAAGGTATAGTCGCTGTAATAGGACGATCGCCGCCCGTTGCCGCGCTGCGCGTACATCATCACGCAATCGGCGGTCAGCGGATCGCGCTTCCATTTGTACCACAGGCCGGCGCGCCGCCCACCGACATAGGGGCTGTCGCGGCGTTTCAGCATCACGCCTTCGATTGCCGCATCGCGCGCACCGGCGCGGATCGCCTCCAATTCGGTGAAGCTGCCGGCCGCGATCACCTGGCTGAGATCGAAGCGATCGGGATCGAGTCGTGGCACGAACGCCTCCAGCCGGTCGCGCCGCTCCGTCCAAGGTAGCGCCCGCAAATCCTCGGGCCCGTCGAACAGGATGTCGTACAGGCGGACGAACGCGGGATAGTCGGCCAGCATCTTCGCCGACACCTGCTTGCGTCCCAGCCGCTGTTGCAGCGCGTTGAAGCTCGCTGCCCCACCACCGTCGTCCAGCGCACCGCCCTGGAATTCGCCCTTCACCAACAGTTCGCCATCGACCGTGCCGGGCGTGGTAAAGGCCGCGGCGACGTCGGGAAAGCTGCCGGTCACGTCGTCGCCGGTGCGGCTGTACAGGCGCGTCTGGCCCGCGACATGGACGATCTGGACGCGAATGCCGTCCCATTTCCACTCGGCGGCATAATCGGCGAGGTCGACCTGCGCATCCTCCAGCCCGTGCGCGAGCATGAAGGGGCGGAAGACCGGCACGTCCGCCGGGGTGGGTTGTGCGCCCTTTCCCTCCGCCCAGGCGAACAGGCTGGCATAGGGTGGCGACAGGCCATGCCACACCTCTTCCACGGCGTCGACGTCCAGCCCGAACGCCTGCGCCAGCGCGGTCTTGGCGAGCCGCGCCGACACGCCGATGCGCAGGCCCCCGGTCGCCATCTTGAGCAGCGCGAACCGCTCTTCCGCATCCAGCCGGTCGAGCATGCCGGCGAGCACCGCGGGGGCATCGGAACGCGACAAATGGCGCAGCGCATCGACCGCAGCGGTGATTGACAGCGGACCGGCATCCGGCGGCGGCACCACCGGCGCCGGCCACAGCAGCGCCACCGTCTCGGCCGTGTCGCCGACATAGTCGCGGCTCATCCGGAACAGCACGGGGTCAACCCGCGCCTCGATCAGCGCCCGTATCTGCGCGGGCTTCACGCCGGGCAGATCGAGATCGCCGGTCAGCGCCGCCATCGCCCAGCCGCGATCGGGATCGGGCGTCGCATGCAGATAATCGACGATCAGCTTAAGCTTCGCGTTGCGCCCCCGCGTGTAGATCAGCGAATCGAGAAGCGCGGCAAAGGCTTGCATGGACACACGAACGCATGGCGCCGCCGAAGCGCTCCCGCTAGGACCCGCATCGTGAAACGTCCGCTTCTCAGTGCCGCGCTGATCGTCGCCTTTATCGCCGGCGTCGTCTTCCTCATCGGCTATCGCAACGCCCGCGCCGATCCGGTCGTTCGCCGCGTGACGATGGCGCTGCCCGATTGGCCGGCCGGCAAACCGCCGATGACGATCGCGCTGATGAGCGATATCCACATGGAAAGCATGGCGATGGACGAGGGGCGGCTGGCCCGCATCGTTGGGCAGGTGAATGCGCTCCACCCCGATCTGGTCGTGTTGGCCGGCGACTTCATCGAGGGGCGCGGCGTCGGCGAGGCGGAGCGGGCGATCCCGTTGCTGGCGCGCCCGCTGTCGCAATTGAAGGCCCCGCTGGGGGTCGTCGCAGTGCTCGGCAACCACGATCACTGGACCGATCCTGCCCCGATCGCGGCGATGCTGCGGCGGATCGGCGTGGTCGTGCTGGTCAACCAGGGTGAGGGGCTCGGGCCGCTTGCGCTCGGCGGCCTCGACGATCCGGCGACGCATCACGATCGTATCGCCTCGACCCAGGCGGCACTCGCGACGCTGGCGGGTGCCGGCGTGATGGTCGCGCATTCGCCCGATGTCGCGGTGAAGCTGTCGCGGCGCACGACATTGCTGCTCGCCGGCCACACGCATTGTGGGCAGGTGGTGCTGCCGCTGATCGGCGCGCCGGTCGAGGTGACCAATCCGCGCTATCGCTGCGGCATCGTGCGCGATCCGCATCGGCTGACGGTGGTGACGGCAGGGCTGGGCACCAGCAATCTGCCGATCCGCTTCGGCGCGCCGCCCGACCTGTGGCTGGTGCGCGTCGGCCCGATCCCCTCCCGCTGACGGCCGGCCGCAGCCGTCGAACCGTCACCCCGGATCGGGTCCGGGGCGACGGACAAGCCGGGTCAGCCCTTGCGGCTGGCTTCGAACAGGAACCAGGCGCGCTCTTCGGCCTGGTCGGTCCAATCGTCGACGATGCCGCTGGTCGCATTGTCCTTGGCCGCTTCGGCCGCGTCCTTCACCGCGCGGAAGCTTTCGACCAGCTTCAGATTGTCCTCGCGCAGTTCGGCCAGCATCGCGCCGGCTTCGACGAACTCCTTGTCATTGTCGGCGATCGTCTGGCGGCGGCTGATGTCGCCGATCGAGCGCAGTGTCACGTTGCCGGTCTTGCGCACGCGTTCGGCGATCGCATCGGTCACGCCCAGGATCTGCGCGGCCTGATCGTCGAGCAGCAGGTGATAGTCGCGGAAATGCGGGCCGCTGACGTGCCAGTGGAAGTTCTTGGTCTTCAGATACAGCGCATAGCAATCGGCGAGCGAGGCATTGAGGGCGTCGGCGACCGAGCGCGTGTTCGACAGATCGGTGGGCGTGCTAAGCGCCGGATTGACGTCGGCCATGGGGAAGCTCCTGACAGAAATGGGTTCGTTGCGGAAACGATCCGATAGCGCAAACGCTCCCGGTCGGACCGGGATTTTGCATCAGGAATCATGGTCAGGCTGATCGGGCGGCTAGATCAGACGCAGGGCCCCCACGCCAAGCCAGAGCCCGACGATCAGGAACAGGATGCCGATCGCGATCCGCAGCGACCGCAGCGGCAGCGCGCGCCATCCCGCTTCACCGAGCAGCGCCGCCGGCGCAATCACGGCAAGCGATCCCAGCGTCGCACCCAGCGGCGCGAGCCACACCAGTTCGGCCCGAGCGCTCAGAGTCAGGACGATGAACTGCACGCCGTCGCCGAAGGCGAGGATGAACAGCCCGAGCAGGCTGGTCGCCGCAGCGCCGAGCCGCCAGCGTTCGAGCCGGTCGGGGGCCTTGGCGGGAAACAGCGCGCCGCCGCCCTGCAACACCAGCGCCAGCGCCAGGAACAGCTGCTTCGCCTCGGGCGTCAACTGCGGGGCGATCAGGCCCCCCGCCACGCCCGCCAATCCCGCGGCCACGGCAAGCGCGATGGCCGCCATCGCGATGACGAGGCCCGGCGCGCGGTAGCGATCGGCCAGGATCGCGGCGAGCCAGGCAGGGCGGTCGCCCACCTGTGCCAGCGCGGCGGCGACCAGCGCCGCCATCAGTACATCCATGCCGTTCCGTCCCGCCGTCGGTGTTCAGCTTGCGAGGCGCACCGAACAGGCCGCCGCAAATGTGTCGCACGCCCGCACGTCCTGCCGGTCGCAGGCGACCGCGTCACCCAGCATCGACAGCCAGCCATGCACCAGGGCGCCATGTTCGCCGCGCGACAGTGCCGAATCGACGAAATGTGCGACCGTCACCGCGGGGTTCAGGCCATGACGATGCGCGATCAGGCGGATCTGGTTGATATCGGGCTTCAGGTCGCGTGCGCACGTATAAGGCGCCTTCACGTCGATCGCGGCGATTCGCGCGGCCAGATCGGCGCGCACCGCGTCCAGCGCCATGTCGTTGATATGCCCCTGATGCCCCATGTTCCGCTCCCGTCATGTCATGTGGCATTCATGCGCCCGCACCGGTAACGTGGTGGTTAACGATGGGGGTGAGGGCATCCGCGGTTGACTTTCGTCGCCGTCTGGCCCATGCGCCGCGACTGATCGAGCGGCGGCGTTGGTGCTGCCGCTCTCCTTGTTTTCAGGATTAGGGCTCATGGCCAAGCCGACTACCGTCAAGATCAAGCTCGTCAGCACCGCCGACACCGGCTTCTTCTACGTCACGAAGAAGAACCCGCGCACCAAGACCGAGAAGCTGAGCTTCAGCAAGTACGACCCCGTCGTGCGCAAGCACGTCGAGTTCAAGGAAGCCAAGATCAAGTAAGCTGCCGCCGGGGCGCAGCCGCCCCGCGCTGCTTGCCGAATCGAATCGCGAAGAGCCGCCGGTGCCCCGCGCATCGGCGGCTCTTCGCGTGCGTGCCCGCGTACGGAAAGCGACGTGCGGGCAACCTATGCGTTTTTGTGACGAAGCCATGGTGGGGGCTAGGTTCGGCCACATTGCGTTCATGTTCGGTCGGCATAGCGGACCGTGGTGGCCGGACGATCCGGCCGCCCTGTATCGCGTCACTACGGGCTAAGGGCGGTCCTCTCGAATCGAGGGGGCCGCCCTTGGTTTATGCGGGGTGCTGGCAGCCTGACGGCCGCATCCCCACATGTCGGTCATGTCGAAGCGCGCCGTCCTCTACCGCATGGTCATGCCGACCCACATCTGTCCCTATGGCCTGAAGGCACGCGATCTGCTGCGTCGCAGAGGCTATGCGGTCGACGATCGGCACCTGACGACTCGTGCCGAAACCGATGCGTTCAAGGCCGAACATGACGTGAAGACCACGCCGCAGACGTTCATCGATGGCGTGCGGATCGGCGGCTACGACGACCTGCGCCGCTATTTCGGACTGTCGGTGCCGGACCCCAAGGCGGTCAGCTATCGCCCGGTCCTGGCCGTATTCGCGATGACCGCGCTGATGGCGATGGCCGCCAGTCTCGCCGCCTTCGGCTCGCCGGTCACGGTCCGCGCCGGCGAATGGTTCATCGCGTTCAGCATGGTCGTGCTCGCGATCTTGAAGCTCCAGAACGTCGATCGATTCGCGACGATGTTCCTGGGCTATGACCTGCTCGCGCAACGCTGGGTGCCCTATGCCACGCTCTACCCGTATCTGGAGGGGCTGGCGGGCGTGTTGATGATCGCGGGCGTCGCGACATGGCTGTCGGTGCCCGTCGCGCTCGTCATCGGCGGTGTGGGCGCGGTGTCGGTCTACAAGGCGGTGTATGTCGATCGGCGCGAACTCACATGCGCCTGCGTCGGCGGCGACAGCAACGTGCCGCTGGGTTTCGTGTCGCTGACCGAAAACCTGATGATGGTTGCGATGGCCGTGTGGATGATGCTGGCGGGATGACGCCGGGAACCGCGTTGAGGAATCGTCGTTTTTACCCATAGCTCGCAGCTCCCGCGCCCTTTTCGGGGGGTAAGGGCGCTGAGAGCGCGCGGCACCCTGTCGCGGCCCGATCGCCGCGGCAGGGTGCCTTTTTCGTGTCGCGTCGCTCCGGTCAGACCAGCGCGTTCACCGCATCCATGAATCGCGCAAGGCTGATCGGCTTCGAGACATAGGATCGCGCGCCTGCCGCCCGGATCCGCTCCTCGTCGTCACGTCCCGCATAGGCGGTGACCGCCATCACCGGGATATCGCGCAGCTGTTCGTCCGCCATCAGCTCCAGGATCAGTTCATATCCCGTCACATGCGGCATCTGGATATCCATGATGATCAGGTCCGGCATCACCTCGCGCGCGCGAGCCACGGCCTCGCGTCCGTCGCGCACCGGTTCGGCGACGAACTCGTGCGCCCGCAGCAGGTCGCAGAACAGCTTCAGATTGAGTTCGTTGTCCTCGACAACGAGCACCCGTTTCGCCACGTGGGTCACCGATCCTTTCCAGTCAGCGGACGATAGGCAATGCGCGGTCGCGATACAAACACCCCCGATGCGGAATTGCTGGGGCTTCAGGCACTGGCCTGGACGCTCGGCGAACAGGCGCGTGCCGATCGCCTGATCGCGACGACCGGCCTCTACCCCGACGATCTGCGCGCCCGTGCCGGCGAACCCGCCGTGCTCGCCGCGGTGCTGGCCTATCTCGAGGCGTATGAACCCGATCTCATCGCCTGCGCCGATGCGCTGGGCGTCACCCCGTCGGCGCTGGTCGCCGCACACCAGATGCTGGAGGCTCGCTGATGACCCAGACACCCCGATTCTTGCTGATCACCGATTGCGACGAAGTGCTGCTGCATATGGTCAAGCATTTCGGCACATGGGTGCGCGAAACGCACGATATCGACTTCACGCCCGATGGCGCCGATTTTGCCAATTCGATGCGCCGCCGCTCGACGGGCGAGACGCCGACGCAGGCGGAGATGTGGTCGATGCTCGGCGGCTTCTTCCCCTCCGAAATGCACCGCCAGACCCTGGTCCCCCACGCTGCCGAGGCGTTGGCGCGGCTCAGCGAGGTGGCGGACATCGTCGTCCTCACCAATCTGCTCGACAGCTGCCGCACCGCGCGGATCGACCAGCTCGCCGCCTTCGGCATTCATCACCGTGTCGAATGCAACCAGGGCGGCAAAGGCGATCCCGTGTCGCGCCTCGTCGAGGAGCATGGCAACCCGGTGACGGTGTTCGTCGACGATCTGGCCGTCCATCACGAATCGGTGTCGCGTCACGCGCCGCAGGTCCACCGGCTGCACATGGTCTCCGAACCCAGCCTGGCGCCCAGCGTCGCTCCCGCGCCGCACGCGCATGCGCGCATCGACGACTGGCGCGAGGCGGCGGACTGGATCGCCGCGCGCTTCGCCGCGGGGCAACCCGCCGCCTGACGGTTTACCGCCCGCTGCGCCATCGGCTAGACGCACGGGCAACGCATCATCGAAGGATACTGCCATGACCACGCACGTCGATCGCAAGCTCGAGGAACTCGGCCTCTCCCTGCCTGATGCGGCGGCGCCGGTCGCGGCCTATGTGCCGGTGGTCGAGGCGGGCGGCATGCTCCACCTGTCGGGCCAGCTGCCCTTCAAGGACGGCCAGCTCGTCACCGGCCGCCTGGGCGACGGCGTGTCGCTGGAACAGGGGCAAGAGGCCGCGCGCCTGTGCGGCCTGATGATCGTCGCGCAGGTCAAGAAGCACCTCGGCGGCGACCTGTCGCGCATCAAGCGCATCGTGAAGCTGGGCGTGTTCGTCAACAGCCACGGCGACTTCACCGATCAGCCCAAGGTCGCGAACGGCGCGTCCGAACTGATGGTCGCGCTGTTCGGCGACGCCGGCAAGCACGCCCGCAGCGCCGTCGGCGTCCCCGTCCTGCCGCTGGGCGCGGCGGTCGAGGTCGATGCGATCATCGAACTGGCGTAACGCGGCGCGGCGTCATCCCCGCCGCGCCACCGCGCTCAGCGTGGTGCCGGCGGTGATGACCTCGATATCGGTGCGGATATGCAACAGGCGCACCCCGCGTTGCGCCTGCGCGCGCGAGAGCGCCGGCGCGAAATCCTCGGTCCGCGTCACCGTCTCCGCCCAGCAGCCATAGGCCCGGCCGAGCGCCGCGAAATCGGGATTGGCCAGCGCCGTGCCCGACACGCGGCCCGGAAACTCGCGCTCCTGGTGCATGCGGATCGTGCCGTATCCGCCATTGTCGATCACCAGTACCAGCAGCTGCGCGTCATATTGCACCGCGGTCGCCAGTTCCTGCCCGTTCATCAGGAAACAGCCGTCGCCGGCGAGCGCCACCACCTGCCGCCCCGGATGGCGCAGCGCCGCGGCAACGGCGGCGGGCAGGCCATAGCCCATCGCCCCCGCCGTTGGCGCCAGTTGCGTGCCCGGCGCGGCATAGGGCCAATAGCGGTGCCACCAGCCGCTGTAATTGCCCGCGCCGTTGCAGATGATCGTATCCGCGGGCAGCGCCTCACGCATCGCCGCGACGCAGGGCCCCAGGTCCATCGCCACGCCGTCGCGCGCCGCGGGCGTCGACCACGCCTGCCAATCGGCATGCGCGGCGGCGCCACCGGCGTTCGGCGGTCCGTCGATCGCGTTCAAGCCTTCCGCAAATTCCGCCATGCCGGCGCAGATCGCCAGGTCGGTGCGGTACGTCATGCCCAGCTCGTCGGCGTCCGGGTGGACGTGGATCAGCCGCTGGCCCGGATGCTCCGGGGTGATCAGCGCATAGCCATCGGTCGTCGCCTCACCCAGTCGCGGGCCCACGACCAGCAACATGTCGGCGGCCTTGATCCGCGCGACGAGCTTCGGGTTCGGGCCATAGCCCAGATTCCCGGCATAGGCGGGGCAGGCGTTGGGGATGGCATCCTGCCGGCGAAAGGCGGCGGCGACGGGTACACCGGTGCGATCCGCCCAGGCGGCGAAATCCTGCGCCGCGATCCCATCCCATCCCGCACCGCCGACGATCGCGACGGGGCGTTCGGCGGTGGCGAGCAGATCCGCAAGCTGCGCCATCGCGCCCTCGTCGCACCCCTGCGCCGCGCGCTCAACACGCGGCCGGTCGGTGGCCTCGACCGCATCGAGCAGCATGTCCTCGGGCAGCGCCAGCACCACCGGCCCCGGCCGCCCGTTCATCGCCACCGCATAGGCGCGGGCGACATATTCCGGGATGCGGGCCGCATCGTCGATGCGCGCCGCCCATTTGGCGAGCGGCCCGAACATCGCAGCGAAATCGACCTCCTGAAACGCCTCGCGATCGCGGGTGCCGCGGTCGACGTCGCCGATGAACAGGATCATCGGCTGCGAATCCTGCCGCGCGACATGCACGCCGATCGAGGCGTTGGTCGCGCCCGGCCCGCGCGTCACGAAGGCGATGCCCGGCCGGTGCGTCAGCGTACCGTCGGCGCACGCCATGAAGGCCGCGCCGCCTTCCTGCCGGCACACCACGGTTTCGATCTGCGGCGTATCGTGTAGCGCATCGAGCACCGCGAGGAAGCTTTCGCCCGGCACGGTGAAGATGCGTTCGCACCCTTGCGCGAGCAATTGGTCGACGAGGATGCGGCCGCCGGTCCGGGTCTGTCTCTCCATGCGCGCGACTGTGCCCCGCGGCGGCGACGATGTCGAGGAAGGGACTTGCCAGCGCCACCGCCGCTGGCGATGCTGCGTCAGCATCGACGACGTGGGAGAGGCGCGCGGATGACGTGGCGGACGGTGGCGCAGGGCCTGCGCTTTCCCGAAGGACCGGTGGCGATGCCCGACGGCAGCGTCATCCTGGTCGAGATCGCGGCCGGGCGCATCACCCGCATCGATGCGGAGGGCCGGATCGACGTGGTCGCAGAGCCGGGCGGCGGACCGAATGGCCTGGCGATGGGGCCCGACGGCAAGCTCTATTGCTGCAACAACGGCGGGTTCAACTGGCATGAGGCGGGCGGTTTTCTGGCGCCGCACGGACAGGCCGACGAGTATAGCGGCGGGCGCATCGAACGGATCGACCCGCTGCGCGGCACGGTCGACGTGCTGTACGCCGACGGCGATTTCGGCTGTTCGCTGCGTGGCCCCAACGACATCGTGTTCGATGCGCATGGCGGCTTCTGGTTCACCGACCACGGCAAGACGCGCCCCCGGGAGCGCGACGTCACCGGCATCTTCTACGCCAAGGCGGACGGCAGCTTCCTGGAAGAGGTGGTGTTCCCGTCGGAAAACCCGAACGGCATCGGCCTGTCACCCGACGGCAGCCGCCTTTACGCGGCAGAGACCTACACATGCCGGCTGATGGCGTTCGACGTGACCGCCCCCGGCAAGGTCGCGCCCGGCGGCGGGCCGGGCGGGCCCGGCATCCCGGTCTATCGACCGGCGGGGTATAAGTTCTTCGATTCGCTGGGTGTCGAGGCCAGCGGGAACATCTGCGTCGCGACGATCGGAGAAAGCGGGATCAGCGTCGTGTCCCCGGCGGGCGATCTTGTTGAATTCGTCGCGACCGACGACGTGTTCACGACCAACATCTGCTGGGGCGGGGACGATCTGCACGATGCGTATGTCACGCTGTCGGGCAGCGGCCAGCTGGTGACGATGCGTTGGCCGCGAGCCGGCTTGCGCCTGGCTTATTGACGGAAAGGCGTGCGCGGCGATCGGTCCGCTAACACGCGCGCCTTATCGTCCGCTTACACCCGCGACCGCGGACCGAAGTCGAACCAGCCCGGACGCTGGCCTGCCGGATAGGCCGGGCGGGCGGCGGTCTGACGCCGGCCGGTCAGGCGCTCGCCGATCGTCGGCGCCGTCGTGGTGGCGACCTGCGCCGCGACGGGCCGGGCCTGCGCCGCTTCGGTCAGCCGCGCATTCTCGCGCTCCAGTTCGGCGACGCGGGCATTCGCGGCAGCCAGGCTCGTATCGCCCTGCTTGCGATAGGTGCCGTGCGCCTCGCGCTCCGCGGCATAGCGCGCCTTCCACTTCTTGCCGCCGCTGCTGCTCGCCAATCCGAAGAACCAGCCTGCGATGAGGCACAGCGCCAGCGCGGCGAATTGCGTGGTGGTGGTGAACAGCATCCGTCGAGCCTCCTGTTACGGCAGCATAACGACGATGCCGGGGGTTGGTTCATCCGACAGGCGACCGTCCCGCACGCTTCCTCACCCTATCGACGGCTTCGCCGTCTCTTCCCTCTGCCATCGGGAGAGGGAGGGAGGCGCGCCAGCGCCGGAAGGGTGAGGGCGGGTGCGCGACGCGCTCAATCCCCAAACCGTCGCCCGACATGCGCCTCGCCGCGCGCCTCCGCCAGCTGCGCCTGCCGGTGCCGCTCCGCATAGCGCGCCCGATCCGCCGCATCGCGAGTGTCGTGGCAGCGCGGGCAACTCACCCCCTCCTCGTACAAGGGCGACGCGCGATCCGCCTCCGACACCGGCATCCGGCACGCGCGGCACAGGCCATGGCTACCCGGCGCCAGGCCGTGCCCCACCGCCACCCGTTCGTCGAACACGAAACATTCGCCTCGCCATGCGCTCTGCTCGGCGGGCACCTCTTCCAGATATTTCAGGATGCCGCCCTTCAGGTGGAACACGTCGGGCACGCCCTCCGCCTTCAGGAACGCCGTCGCCTTTTCGCAGCGGATGCCGCCGGTGCAGAACATCGCGACGCGCTTGGTGCCGGCGAGCAATTCATCGCGATGCGCCCGAAACCAGCCCGGAAATTCGCGAAAAGACCGCGTCTCGGGATCGACCGCGCCATCGAACGTGCCGACCGCCACCTCGTAATCGTTGCGCGTGTCGATCAGCACCGTGCCCGGATCGGCGATCAGCGCATTCCAGTCGGCGGGATCGACATAGGTGCCGGGATCGGTCGGGTCGACCAGCGGCTCGCCCATCGTCACGATCTCGCGCTTCAGCCGCACCTTGGTACGGTGGAAGGGCATCGTGTCCGCCGCGGAGAACTTCACCTCCAGCGCCGCACAGCCGGGCAGGGCGCGGATATGCGCGAGCACCGCGTCGACGCCCTCGGCCGGTCCGGCGATCGTCCCGTTGATCCCTTCCTCCGCCAGCAACAGCGTGCCGCGCACGCCCTGCGCCTCGCAAAAGGCCAGCAGCGGGCCCTGTAGCGCGGCGGGATCGGCGAAACGGGTGAAGTGGTACAGCGCGGCAACGGTGACGGACATGGGTAGGCCCATAGTCGGTTCACGCGACAACGCGAAGCCGCGAAGAAGCAGGATGGCCTCGCTCATTCGCAACCTCGTCGCGTCTTCGCGCCTTGGCGTGAACAAACATGCGGTGACGAACCCGCCCGCGCGCCCTATCTCCACTAAGTGGCAAAGAAACCCAGACCCGGCCTGCCGACGCAGGCGCAGATCCTCGACTTCATCACGCAATCGGAGGTTCCCGCCGGCAAGCGCGAGATCGCCAAGGCCTTCGGCCTGACCGCGCAGGAAAAGATCGCGCTGAAGGCGATGCTGAAGGACATGGCCGACGAAGGCCTGATCGACAGCGCCCCCGGCCGCGCCTTTCACAAGATGGGCGGCCTGCCCAAGGTGACCGTGCTGCGCATCGCCGACGTGGACGATGGCGGCAACGTCTGGGCGGTGCCCGATCGCTGGGAGGCGGACGGCCCCGTACCGCGGCTGCGCGTCCGCGAACGCAAGCGTGGCGCGCTCGGCATCGGCGAACGCATCCTCGCCCGCACCGAAGAGGCGGGCAAGGGCTGGATCGCGCATCCGATGAAGGTGCTCGCCAAGGCTTCGGAGCAAATTCTCGGCGTGCTGCGGCAAGAGGGCGAGCGGTTCTGGCTGACCGGCGTCGAGAAGAAGGAGCGACGCGAATTTCCCGTCTCCGACACCGGCGGCGCGGCGGCGGGCGACCTCGTCATGGCGGAAATGGGCGGGCGACCGCCGCGCATCACCGTCCGCGTCGTCCAGCGCTTGGGCGATCCGTTCGCACCGCGCAGCTTCTCGCTGATCGCGATCCACAAGCTCGGCATCCCGGACGTCTTCTCGGGCGATACGCTCGACGAGGCAAAGCGCGTGTCGGAACTGCCGCTGGGCGAAGACCGCGAAGACCTCACGCACCTGCCGATCGTCGCGATCGACCCGGTCGATGCGCGCGATCATGACGATGCCGTCTGGGCCGCGCCACATGAGGACGGCGGCTGGCAGGCGGTCGTCGCGATCGCCGACGTCAGCTTTTACGTCCGCCCCGGCTCGGAGCTCGACCGCGAGGCGCGGCGGCGCGGCAATTCGGTTTATTTCCCCGATCGCGTCGTGCCGATGCTGCCCGAAATCCTGTCGGCGGAAGTGTGCTCGCTGAAGGAAGGCGAGGATCGCGCGGCGCTCGTCTGCCACCTTCACATCTCCAAATCGGGCAAGCTGGCAAGCTGGCGCTTCGCCCGCGCCCGCGTGCGGATCGCCGCCAACCTTGCCTATGAAGAGGCGCAGGCGACGATCGACGCCGATGCCGGCGCGATGATCGACGTGCTGCGCCCGCTCTGGGCCTGCTGGCGCGCGCTGGCGAAGGCGCGCGATGCGCGCGAACCGCTCGACCTCGACCTGCCCGAACGCCGCGTCGTGCTCGACGAGCAGGGCCGGATCATGTCGGTCGCGCCGCGCGAACGGCTCGATGCGCACCGGCTGATCGAGGATTATATGATCGCCGCCAACGTCGCCGCCGCCAAGGCGCTGGAGGCGAAGAAGGCGCCGGTGATGTACCGCGTCCACGAACCGCCCAGCCGTGAAAAGCTCGTCGCGCTGAAGGACTATCTCGAGACGTTCGACGTGCCCTTCGCGCTCGGCCAGCTCATTCGCCCGGCGACGTTCAACCACATCCTCGACCGGATCGGCCCAGAAGCCGACTTCCGCCCGCAGGTGATGGAGCAGGTGCTGCGTACGCAGACTCAGGCCTATTACGCGCCCGCCAACCAGGGGCATTTCGGCCTGTCGCTGGGTAGCTACGCGCACTTCACCTCGCCGATCCGCCGCTATGCCGACCTCGTCGTCCACCGTGCGCTCGTCGCGGCCTATGGCCTGGGCGAGGGCGGGCTCACCAAGGCGGATGCCGAGGCGATGGAGCAGATCGGCACGACGATCAGCGCGCTCGAACGCCGCGCGATGGAGGCGGAGCGCGACACGATCGACCGCTATGTCGCCGCCTTCCTCGCCGAACGCGTCGGCGAGACGGTGTCGGCGCGGATCACCGGCGTGCAGAATTACGGCTTCTTCGCCACCGTCGAGGGGATCGGCGGCGACGGCCTGATGTCGGTCCGCGACCTGGGCGGCGAATATTTCCGCTTCGACGAGGCGGCCCGCACGCTGACCGGCGAGGACAGCGGCGAGGCATATGCGCTGGGGCAACGGCTGGAACTCCGCCTTGCCGAGGCGAACCCGGTGTCGGGCGCGCTGCGCTTCGAACTGCCCGGCGGCAAGGGCGCCGCGCCCGGGCCGCGGCATCTCGGCAAGGGCATCAAGGGTGGCCGCAAGGATCGCGTCGTCACGCGCCGCGGTCGGCCCGGCAACATCCGCCACAACGGCAAGCGGCGGTGAGCGACCGGCTGACGCGCGTCGCGACATCCGGCCTGCGCGGCACGGTGCGCGACCGCTATCTGGTCCACGGCACGATCGCCCCGCGCTTCGTCGCGGCGCATGCGGTGATCGCCGACGACGCGATGCCCTTCACGCCCGCCGACGCGCGCGAGGCGAAGGCCTTCGCCGCGATGATCGCCGACGGATCGATCCGTGCGGTGGGGCAGGGCCGCTTCTGGTTCGACATGCAAGCCTACGAAACCGCCGCCGCGGCGCGCCGGGCGAAGCGCGTGCCGGTATTGCTGATGGTTGCGCTGCTGATCGCCGCAGTGGCGGTGGCTTTCTACCGCATCTAGTCCCACTCGTCATTCCGGCGAACGCCGGAATCCATGGACACGCGGCGTCCGGGGCGGTCACACCACAAGCGGCACCGCAACCATGGATTCGGGCGTCCGCCGGGATGACGAAGCGAGTAATCCCTTAACGCCGCATCAACCCGAACCCCCTACACCTGTCGCCTGGACAAGGAGCGCTCGCACGCGATGATCGACAATCTGTCGCTGGCGCTGACGCACGGCCTGATGCTGCTCGCCGCCTGGCGCCTGCTGCGCCGCCCCGACCTCGATTCCGAAGCGCCGCCGCCGCGCCACTGGCGCGCTCGCCGCAGCACGCCGCCGGAGCCGCCCGCCGGTGCGTGATCTCGTCTTCGTCGCCTTCCTCGCCGCGCTGTTCGGAATGGGCCTTCGCCGTCCGTTCCTGCTGGTGTGCGCCTACGTCTATATCGACATCGTCTCGCCGCAGCGGCTGACGTATATCCTGCTCAACGCCGTGCCGATTTCGCTGATCGCGGTGGTGCTGGCGGTCGGTGGCTGGCTGCTGATGGACGACAAGAGCGACAGCCGCTTCGCGCCGCGACAGGGCCTCATCATCCTGCTGCTGCTCTATTGCGGGATCACGACGATGGGCGCGGACTTCCCCGTCGACGCGCGCGACAAATGGGACTGGGTGTGGAAGTGCCTGGCCTTCGCCGCCTTCCTGCCGCTGACGTTGCGCACGCGCCTGCGCATCGAATCGCTGCTATTGTTCATGATCCTGTCGGCGGCGACGATCATCATCGTCGGCGGCATCAAGACCGCGGCCGGCGGCGGCGGCTATGGCCAGCTCGACCTGATGGTGACCAACAATTCGGGCCTGTACGAGGGGTCGACCATCTCCACCGTCGCGATCGCGATCGTGCCGCTGATCGCCTGGTTCATGCGCTGGGGCACGATCTTCCCGCCCGACTGGAAGGTGAAGGGCTTCTGCCTGTGCCTGATCTTCGCCTGCCTGCTGATCCCGATCGGCACCTCGACGCGCACCGGCACGCTGTGCACCGTGCTGGTCGCGCTGCTCTCGCTGCGCAACACCAAGCGCAAGTTCACCTATCTCGCCATGATCGGCGCGGCCGGGCTGCTCGCGGTGCCGTTCCTGCCCGCGAGCTTCACCGAGCGGATGAGCACGATCAAGAGCCATGACGCCGACGAATCCGCCTCCACCCGCATCGCCGTGTGGCAGTGGACGATCGACTATGCCAAGGCGCACCCCTTCGGCGGCGGGTTCGAGGCGTTCCGCGGGAACCACATCCGCTACGAGATCAAGAAGACGACCGCGGCGCAGGGCGATGCCGCCGCGACCGTCGCCGATCAGGCGGTGACCGACAAGGCGCGCGGCTATCACAGCGCCTATTTCGAGATGCTGGGCGAACAGGGTTATCCCGGCCTGGCCTTGTGGCTGGCGATCAGCCTGATCGGCCTCGTTCGCATGGAAGTGCTGCGCCGCCGCTATCGCGATCCCGCCGGCCCCTTCGGCTGGGCGGGTCCGCTCGCCGCTGCGCTCCAGACCGCGCATCTCGTCTACCTGCTCGGCGCGGCGTTCATCGCCATCGCCTTCCAGCCGTTCATCTACATGCTGCTCGGCGCGCAGATCGGCCTCGACACCTATCTCGCCCGCCGCCGCAGCGAAGAGGGCCAGGCGCCGCTGCGCAAGCCACGGGGCGACGCCATTCCAGCATGAGCGAACTGCGCGCCCTCACCTCCGCGCGCGGCATCGCCGCGTGGCTGGTCGTCCTCTACCACATTCGCGCCAGCATCGCGGGCCTGCCGCACGGCGTCGAGGCGGTGTTCGCCAAGGGCTATCTCGCCGTCGATTTCTTCTTCCTCTTGTCCGGTTTCGTCATCTGGCTGACCTGGCACGACCGGCTGCGCGGGCAGGGTGCCGCCGGCATCGCCCGCTTCCTGCAAAAGCGCGTCGCGCGCATCTGGCCGCTGCATGGCGTCATGCTGGCCTTCGGCGTCGCGCTGGCGCTCGCGCTGTGGGCGACCGGGCGCAGCGACCCCGCCTTTCCCTTCGCCGAACTGCCGCTGCATGGGCTGCTGGTGCAGAATTGGGGCGTCACCGATGCGCTGCACTGGAACGATCCGGCCTGGTCGATCAGCTGCGAACTCGCCGCCTATCTGCTGTTCCCGCTGCTGATCCTGACGATCGAATGGCGACGCCTGCCCGCGCTTGCGCTGGTGGCCATCGCAGCGGCGATCCTCGCTGGCCTGCACATCGCCATGCAGGGTGCGCCGACGCTGGGCTGGGACATTCCGCGCTTCGGCCTCATCCGCTGTCTCGCCGAATTCGCCACCGGCACGATCCTCGCCGCGCTGTTCCTGGGCCGCCCGTCGCTCGTCTGGTCACTCGGCATCGCCGCGGTCGGCGCGGCGGCATGGGTGCTGGGTTTGCCCGAAACCCTCGCCGCGCCCGTCACGTTCGCCGCGCTGCTGCTCGCGCTGGCGCTGACCGCCGGCACGCCGCACCATCCGCTCGAGGGGCGCTGGCTCCACGCGCTCGGCGACATCAGCTACGCAACCTATCTGTCGCATTTCCTGCTGTGGAAGGCATTCAAGCTCGTCGCCGTCCGCGATGCCGCGTCGGTGCCCTGGCCGGTCATCGCGCTCTATCTCGCGCTGGTCTTCGCCGCGTCCGTGCTCCTCTACCGCTGGGTTGAACGGCCCGCGCAACGCTGGGTCAACGCGCTCGGGCGGCCGCGCGCCGCGGGGTAGCGCTCGGAACCGCCTGCGTCGCCTGGGCATTTCCTACTAGGAAGGGAGTGCCCAATTGGCCGCACGCATAGTCTATTGCGATGATTCCAAGCCCGGCATCACGCGCCGCAAGGTTCGCAATGGCTGGGCCTATTATGCGCCCGATGGCGACCGGATCACTGATCGTGACGAGATCGACCGGCTGAACGCGGTCGGCCTGCCCCCCGCCTATCGCGACGCCTGGTTTTGCCCCAAGCCCAACGGCCATATCCAGGCGGTCGGCTGGGACGAGAAGGGGCGCAAGCAATATCGCTATCACACCGGCTTTCGCGAAGCGCAGGAAGCGGCGAAATACGAAAAATGCGCCGATTTCGGCCATTGCCTGCCTAAGCTGCGCGCCCGCGTCGAGGCGGATCTGTCCGCACGCGGCCTGCCGCGCGATCGCGCCATCGCCGCGGTCGTGCGCCTGCTCGACATCGGTCACCTGCGCGTCGGCAACGAAGCCTATGCCGAAACGAACAAGAGCTACGGCGCCACGACGCTGCGCAAGCGCCACGGCACCGTCCGCGGCAACACGCTGAAGCTGCGCTACAGGGGCAAATCCGGCAAGGAACGCGATGTCGCGATCACCGATAAGCGGCTCGCGGCGACGGTGCGCAAGATGCAGGACCTCGACGAACAGCATCTGTTCGCCTGGGTGGACGACGATGGCGACGCGCACCCCGTCACCTCGTCCGACGTCAACGACTATATCAAGCGCGCGACCGGCGGCGACTTCACCGCCAAGCATTTCCGCACCTGGGGCGCCAGCGTCGCCGCGTTCGAGGCACTGGCCCGCGCCGAGGCGGACCTCAGCCTGAAGGCGCTGCTCGAACCCGTTGTCGCCCGCTTGGGCAACACGCCCGCCATCGCACGCAAGAGCTACGTCCACCCGTCCCTCATCGCCTTGGTGAAGACGGGGCAGGGCGCCTTCCGCCGCGCGTTGCGCCTGCCGCGTTCCGCCCGTCATCTCAGCCGTGAAGAGCGGGGGCTCATCGCCTTCCTCGAAGCCGGCACACCCAGCACGGCGCCGCTGAAAGCCGCGGCCTGATCTCCTTATGTCCAAAAATACGACCGCTACCGCTTCGCCGATCTTCGACAGCAACGGCGTCCAGGACCAATTGACCGGCCTGTACACCGCCAGCGAAGTCTGGCTGCACACGCACTGGTTGCAAATCCTCATCGCGCTCGCCGTCGGCGTGGTGATCGTCGTCGCGCTGCACGGCCTGCGCCGGCTCGGCGAACGCCTGTGCCGACGCAGGGACGTCGGCGGCGTCGCCGAAACGCTCGTCCGCCGTGGCTGGGGCGCGATCGTCGGGCGGGCGATCGCGCGCACCAACAACTTCTTCATCGTCATGCTCGCCGCCAAATTGGTCGCGGGCTATGCCGGTGCGCCGAGCCAGGTGTCGACGACGATCAACTTCCTGTGGACCGTCGCCTCCGTATTCCAGGCGGCGATCTGGGCGCGCGAGCTGATCCTCGGCGCGATCGAGCACCGCACCAGCAGCGAACATTATTCGGGCGAAGCGCTGCTCAGCGCGATGGGCCTCATCCGCCTGCTCGTCACCGTCGCGTTGTTCGCGATCGCGCTGGTCGTCGTGCTCGACAATCTCGGCGTCAACGTCACCGGGTTGATCGCTGGCCTGGGCGTCGGCGGTATCGCCATCGGTCTCGCCGCACAGGGCATTTTCGGCGACCTCTTCGCCGCGCTCGCGATCATCTTCGACCGTCCGTTCCGCCGCGGCGACAAGATCAGCTACGGCACGACCAACGGCGTCATCGAATCGATCGGCCTGAAGAGCACGCGCATCCGCGCCTTCACCGGCGAATTGCGCGTGATCAGCAACAAGCAGCTGCTCGACAAGGAAATCCAGAACATCAGCGTGCGCGACCATATCCGGCTCGCGTTCACGATCGGGGTCACCTACGAAACCCCGCCCGATACGCTCGCCCGCGTGCCGCAGATCATGCGTGAGATCGTCGAGGGCGAGGGCGGCAAGGTCGCACGGTCCAGCTTCGAAACCTTCGGCGCCTCCAGCCTCGATTTCGTGCTGCAATTCGACATCCCCGGCGACGATTGGGCGACCGCGCACCCGATGCGCGACCGCATCATGGTGTCGTTGATCCGCCGCTTTGCCGCGGAAGGGATCGGCATCGCCTATCCGACGCAGACGACCTACACCGCCGGCCCGGACGGCAAGCTCGTGATGCCCTACGCCCCCGCGTCCTAGGCGTTTTCGAACATCGGGTCCGCCGCGTTTGGCGCGGTTCGTCGTGTATGGATGCCGGGGTTCAAGCTTTCGGTCGGGAGAGGGGCTTGCGGAACGCCCCCGGCTCCGCCTACAGGATGGCGCGACGCGGAACGTCATCCGCGCGCCGCAATCGGGAGGGCGATTCTTCGTGACGACGATCACCGCGCAGGCGATGAAGGACAGGGTCGGCACCGAAACCGTGTCCGACTGGGTCGAGGTGACGCAGGCGATGATCGATCGCTTCGCCGAAGCGACCGGCGACCATCAGTTCATCCATATCGATCCCGTCGCGGCGGCGCAGACGCCCTTTGGTGGCACGATCGCGCATGGCTTTCTCACGCTGTCGCTAATGCCGCTGCTCAGCAGCAAGGTGCCAGACGCGCCGCAGATCGAAGGCGCGCGGATGGGCGTCAACTACGGCGGCAACAAGGTCCGCTTCCTCACCCCCGTCCGTTCGGGATCGCGCGTGCGCGGCCGCTTCACCCTGCTCGCCTTCGACGAGAAGCGCCCGGGCCAGTTCCAGCAGACCACCAATTTCGTCGTCGAGATCGAAGGGCAGGACAAGCCGGCCCTGATCGCCGAATGGATCAGCCAGATTTTCGTCTGACGCCAACTCTGTATTCACCGAACCCGCGCGCCGCGTCGCGCCCCATCAAGGAAGCCAGCCCATGCGCTCCGCCGTCATCGTTTCCACCGCCCGCACGCCGATCGGCCGCGCCTATCGCGGCGCCTTCAACAACACGACGCCGCAGGCGCTGGCCGGCCATGCCATCGAACATGCCGTCAAGCGCGCCGGCATCGATGGCGGCGAAGTGGAAGACGTGGTGTTCGGCGCTGCGCTTCAGCAGGGGCATCAGGCGGGCAATATCGCGCGCCAGGCGGCGTTGCGCGCCGGCCTGCCGATCACCGTGTCGGGCATGTCGCTCGACCGCCAGTGCGCCAGCGGCCTGATGGCGATCGCCACCGCGGCCAAGCAGATCGTGATCGACGGCATGGACGTCGCGATCGGCGGCGGCGTCGAGAGCATCAGCATGGTCCAGACCCCGCAGATGCGCGTCGCCCCCGACAAGCAGCTGCTCGCGATGCACAACGACATCTATATGCCGATGCTGCAAACCGCCGAAACGGTCGCCAAGCGCTACGGCATCGGCCGCGAGGCGCAGGATGCCTACGGCCTCCAGTCGCAGCAGCGCACCGCCGCGGCGCAGGCGGCGGGCAAGTTCGATGACGAGATCGTGCCGATGGCGGCGACGATGAACGTCGTCGACAAGGTGACGAAGGAGGTCAGCACCAAAGACGTCACGCTGTCGAAGGACGAGGGCAATCGCGCCGATACGACGCTGGAAGGCTTGCAGTCGTTGCAGCCGGTCGTCGGGCCGGACGGCGTCATCACCGCGGGCAATGCCAGCCAGCTGTCGGACGGCGCGTCGGCATCGGTGCTGATGGAGGAAAAGGTCGCGGCCGCGAAGGGGCTGACTCCGCTCGGTCGCTACGTCGGCATGGCGGTGGCGGGCACCAAGCCCGACGAAATGGGCATCGGCCCGGTCTTCGCGATCCCCAAGCTGCTCGAAAAGAACGGCCTGACGATGAAGGACATCGGCCTGTGGGAACTGAACGAGGCGTTCGCCGTCCAGGTCCTCTACTGCCGCGACACGCTCGGCATTCCCGACGAATTGCTCAATGTGAACGGCGGCGCTATCTCGATTGGACATCCCTACGGCATGTCCGGCGCCCGCATGACCGGCCACGCGCTGATCGAGGGCAAGCGCCGCGGTGCGAAGTATGTCGTGGTCACGATGTGCGTCGGCGGCGGCATGGGCGCGGCGGGGCTGTTCGAGGTCCTGTAAGTTGAAAGTTAGGCCCGAAAAGGGTATGTAGCGACTCGGACATTGTCATTGGTGTCCTCCTTGTGTGGGCCTCGACCGCTGCTACGGTCGAGGCCCAAAACGTTTGGAGCTCGAGCTGCTACCCGAGCCCCGCCCGTGTGCTTTACCTGTTACGACTATCGACGATCTTCACGGCCAAGGCCGCAAAGGCGATGATGACGCCCAGGATCTGGCACAAGTCGGCCACCGTCATTGCAGTGTCTCCTTGTGGCGACGGCAGGATTGCCGCCGCCGGCGATCGTGGCCGATGCGGTCTTTCCGCGCAACCAACCCCCGATGCGGTCGTTCTGCTGGCAAACCCCCGGTACAGGAGACGATGCATGGCCGATCAAGACAGCCCGCAGGAAGTGGCCGCCAAGTTCCTCGACAAGCTGAAGTCCAGCCCGTTCGTGATGATTGGCCTGATGGACGGCGAGCATTCCGAGCCGATGACCGCGCAGATCGACGACGAACAGCCCAATACGCTGTTCTTCTTCGCTGGCCGCGACAACCGCATTGCCAAGGGCGGCGACGCCATGGCGCAGTTCGTCGGCAAGGGGCACGACTTCTTCGCGTGCCTCGCGGGCACCGTCAGCCGTGACGACGATCGCACGCAGATCGACAAGCTCTGGAATAATCAGGTCGAAGCCTGGTTCCCGGGTGGGAAGGAAGACCCCAACCTGACGCTGCTGCGTTTCGATATCGACAGCGCCGAGCTGTGGGAAACCGATATCTCGATCGGCGGCCGGCTGAAAATGCTGTTCGGCGGCACGATCCGCAGCGACGAATCGAGCAGCCACGCCGTGGTCGACTCGGTCGCCTGAGGCGTCCGGCCTTATAAATGACGATAGGGGCGGTTCCGATCGGAGCCGCCCCTTCGCATATCTGGCGTGTCAGGCGTGCGCCGCCATCCATTCCTCGACGATCGGCGCCACCTTGTTGCGCCAGCGCGATCCGTTGAAGATGCCGTAATGGCCCGCACCCTCGGCCATGTAATAGCGCTTCTGCTCGGCCGGCAGGTTGGTGGCGAGCGTCAGCGCCGCCTTGGTCTGTCCGAGCCCAGAAATGTCGTCGCGCTCGCCCTCGATCGCCAGCACCGCGACGTCGGTGATCGCGCCGGGATCGACTAGGCGGCCGCGATGCATCATCTCGCCACGCGGCAGGGCATGCGTCTGGAAGACGAGATCGACCGTCTGCAAATAGAATTCCGCGGTCATGTCGCACACCGCGCGATATTCCTCATAGAAGTCCTTGGTGGCCTGCGCGCTTTCGCCGTCGCCCTGGACCAGATGCTTGAACATCTCCCAATGGCTCATCATGTGATTGCCGAGGTTCATCGACATGAAGCCGGCGAGCTGCAGGAAGCCGGGATACACCTTCCGCCCCGCGCCCGGATACATCATCGGCACGGTCACGACGACATTCTGTTCGAACCAGGCGTGCGGGCGTTCGGTGGCCAGCGTGTTGACCGCGGTCGGCGCCTCGCGCGTGTCGATCGGCCCGCCCATCATCGTCAGCGTCTTGGGCCGGCAGGGATGCTTGTCCGCGCTCATCAGCGCGACCGCGGCATAGCAGGGCACCGACGGCTGGCAGACCGCCAGCATATGCGTGCCGCCCTGGCCCTCGTTCGGCCCGATCGCTTCCAGGAAGGCGATCAGATAGTCGATATAATCGTCGAGGTCGAAATGGCCGTCCTTCAACGGCACCAGCTTCGCATCGCGCCAGTCGGTGATGTAGACGTCCGCGCTCGGCAGCATGCGTTCCACCGTGCCGCGCAGCAGCGTCGCGTAATGGCCCGACATCGGTGCGACGATCAGCAGCTTCGGCCCGCCTTCCACGCCATCGCGGCGGAAGCGCTTGAGCTGCCCGAACGGCTTTTGCAGCACGATCTCCTCATGCACCGCCACCTCCTGGCCATCGATGACGGTGTGATCGAGGCCGAAGGCCGGCTTGCCGCGCGTCGCGGAGGCATGGGCGAACACCTCCAGCGCGGAACTGACCAGCTGGCCGCCGCCGACATAGGACCAAGGGTTGGCCGGATTGCGCATCCAGTCCGCGCCGAAGGTCGCCATGGCGCTGGCCCCGGCCAGCATCGAGCGCTGCATTTCATAGGCGTCGTAGAGCATGATCGTGTCTTAGCCTGTATTGGTTGCCGTATACGTAACGGCATTCGCGCTTGCCGCAATCGTCTGAACGCCCGAGACGCGCGATAAGCGCCAGACCGAGTACGCGCCGGCGGCGTTGAGCCGTGTGCCCCCTGCTGCTAGGCGCGAGCGATGGCGCGTTCCCCCGTTTCCCCCACTCCCGCCGCCGGCAAGGGCCGGCTCGGCGACCTTCGCCTCGTGTGGGAGATCGCGCTGCGCTATCCCCGCCACATCGCCATCGCGCTGGCCGCGCTCGCCACCACCTCGGCGGCGACGATCGGCATTCCCTATGGTTTCAAGCGGGTGATCGACCGCGGCTTCGTCGCGGGCGGGCAGGGGACGGTGGATGCCTCCTTCCACTATCTGCTCATGATTGTCGCGGTGCTGGCGATTGCGACGGCGATCCGCTTCTACCACGTGTCGTGGCTGGGCGAGCGCGTCGTCGCCGACCTGCGGCTGAAGGTGCAGGCGCACCTGCTGGCGCTGACGCCGCGCTTCTTCGAGGAAAACCGCCCGTCGGAAATCGCCTCGCGGCTCACGTCCGATACGACGCTGATCGAGACGGTCGTCGGCACTACCGTGTCGATCGCGCTGCGCAACACCGCCACGGGCATCGGCGGCATGGTCTACCTGTTCGTGTTGTCGCCCAAGCTCGCCGGGATGCTGCTGCTCGGCATCCCCCTGGTCGTGCTGCCCATCACCATCTTCGGTCGCCGCATCCGCGCGCATTCGCGCACCTCGCAGGATCGGATCGCCGATGTCGGCGCGTTGGTGACCGAGACGCTGGGCGCGATGAAGATCGTGCAGGCATTCGGTCAGGAATCGCGCGAGGCGGCGCGCTTCGGCGCGGCGGTGGACGCGACCTTCGCCGCCGCGAAGCGCCGCATCGCGCTGCGCGCCGTGATGACCGCGATCATGATCGGCCTGGTCTTCGGGTCGATCGTGCTGGTCGTGTGGGAAGGCGTCGCCGACGTCACCGCCGGGCGCCTGTCGGGCGGCGGCATGTTCGCCTTCGTCGTGACGGGCGGCATCGTCGCGGGCGCGTTCGGCGCGCTGACCGAAGTCTATGGCGACCTGCTGCGCGGTGCGGGCGCGGCGAGCCGCATCGCCGAACTGCTGCGCGAAACGCCGGAGATCGCCCGGCCCGCCGCACCGATCCCCTTGCCCGTGCCGGTGGCGGGCGCACTCGCGTTCGAAGGCGTGCGCTTCCATTATCCCACCCGTCCCGATGCGGCGGCGATCGACGACCTGACGCTCAGCATCCGCCCGGGCGAAACGGTCGCGGTGGTCGGCCCCTCGGGCGCCGGCAAGTCAACGCTGTTCCAGCTCGCCGAACGCTTCTACGATCCCGCCGCGGGTCGCGTGCTGCTCGACGGCGTCGACCTGCGCGAAGCCGATCCCGCCGCAGTGCGTGCGCAGATGGCGATGGTGCCGCAGGATGCGGTGATCTTCGGCGCGAGCGCGCGCGACAATCTGCGCTACGGCCGGTGGGAGGCGAGCGACGACGAACTGTGGGCGGCGGCGGAGGCGGCCAACGCCGCCGAATTCCTGCGGACGCTGCCGCAGGGCCTCGACACGCATCTGGGCGAGGGCGGTGCGCGCCTGTCGGGCGGGCAGCGTCAGCGCGTGACGATCGCCCGCGCGCTGCTACGCGATGCGCCCATCCTGCTGCTCGACGAGGCGACCAGCGCGCTGGACGCCGCCAGCGAACGGCTGGTGCAGCAGGCGCTTGAACGGCTGATGCAGAACCGCACGACGCTGGTGATCGCCCACCGGCTGGCGACCGTGCGCGCGGCGCAGCGCATCGTGGTGATGGACCAGGGTCGGATCGTCGAGGACGGCACCCACGCCAGCCTGATCGAACGTGGCGGCCTGTACGCGCGACTCGCCCGGCTGCAGTTCAACGAAGCGGCGTAAGGGACACCCGTTACCCCACTCCCACGCCGTCATTCCCGCGAAGGCGGGAATCCAGACGCGCAGGTCCCACTTGAGCCGTACCGGTAGCGGTTCTGGATTCCCGCCTTCGCGGGAATGACGGGGGGAGGGTTGGGGCGCGCTTCCCCCTTCGTCATCCCGGCGTGCGCCGGTATGACGGGGAGAAGGCAGGCCTTGCCCCCACCGCCCCCAAAGAGCATGACGTTTGCGTAAAGCAAACGGGAGAGGGCAATGCGCGACTTCGACATCATCGTCTACGGCGCTACCGGCTTCACCGGGCGTCTCGTCGCCGAATATCTCAGCCAGCAAGGCGTCACCCGCTGGGCGATGGCGGGGCGCAGCCGCGCCAAGCTGGAGGAGGTGCGCGACCTGATCGGCGCGCCGGCCGATACGCCGCTGGTCGTCGCCGATGCCGACGATCCCGCCTCGCTGAAGGCGATGGCTGAGTCGACTCAGGTCGTGCTGACCACCGTCGGCCCCTACCAGCTCTACGGCGCGCCGCTGGTCGCCGCCTGCGTCGCCGCGGGCACCGCCTATGTTGATCTGTGCGGCGAGCCGGCGTGGATGCGCCACATGATCGACGCGCATCATGCCGAGGCGCAGCGCACCGGTGCCCGCATCGTCTTTTCCTGCGGCTTCGATTCGATCCCGTTCGACCTCGGCGTGCTGACGTTGCAGGAATGCGCACGCGCGAAATACGGCATGCCCGCGCCACGGGTGAAGGGCCGGGTGCGCGCCATGAAGGGCGGCTTTTCGGGGGGCACCGCCGCCAGCCTGAAGGCGACGCTCGCTGCGGCGGCCCGCGACCCCTCGATCGTCGGGCTGCTCGCCAGCCCGTTCGCGCTGACCCCCGGCTTCAGCGGCCCGCATCAGCCGACCGGCATGCTCCCCGAATTCGACGCGACGCTCAACACCTGGGTCGCACCGTTCATCATGGCGGCGATCAACACCAAGAACGTCCATCGCACCAACTATCTGCTCGGCCACCGCTACGGCACCGACTTCGTCTATGACGAGATGATGGTCGCAGGGCTCGGGGAGATGGGCAAGGCCGCGGCGGAGGCGATCGCCAAGCTCAACCCGCTCGCCGGTGACAAGGGCCCCAAGCCCGGCGAAGGCCCCAGCAAGGAGGAGCGCGACAACGGCCATTACGACCTGCTGTTCGTCGGCCTGATGCCCGACGGCGCACGGTTCGACGCGGTAGTGACCGGCAACCGCGACCCCGGTTACGGTTCGACCAGCAAGATGATCGCCGAAACCGCGCGCTGCCTGATCGAAACGGAGGGGGCGGGCGGCATCTGGACGCCGGGCGCATTGCTCGGCACCGGATTGCGCGATCGCTTGCAGGACAAGGCGGGGCTGACCTTTACCGCCGGCTAGGCTGCGGTTGACGCGGCATTAAGCACTGCGGGTGCAAGGGCTTGGGCCATGCGGATTCTCCATGTCCTCGACCACGGACTGCCCCTGCAAAGCGGCTACACCTTCCGCACGCGCGCAATCCTGAAGGCGCAGGAGGCGCGCGGCTGGCACGTCGCCGCCGCCACCGGCCCGCGCCATGGCCCGGCGCCGGACGCGGTCGAATCGGTCGATGGCCTGACCTTTTATCGCACGCAGGCGACGCGAAAGGGCGGCGTACTGGGGGAAGTCGGCGGCCTCGCTGCCTTTGCCCGGCGGATCGATGCGGCCGTCGACGCCTTCCGCCCCGATATCCTTCACGCCCATTCGCCCGTGCTCGATGCGATCGCCGCACTGCGTGTCGCGCGCGCACGGCGCCTGCCGCTGGTCTACGAAATCCGCGCCTTCTGGGAGGATGCGGCGGTCGGCAACGGCACGGGCACCGAAGGGTCGGCCAAATATCGCGTCACCCGCGCGATGGAGAGCTGGGCGGTGCAGCGCGCCGATGCCGTTGCAGTGATTTGCGAGGGCTTGCGCGGTGACCTGATCGCGCGCGGCGTGGCGGCGGACAAGATCGTCGTCTCGCCCAACGGCGTCGACCTGACGCTGTTCGGCGAACCGGTCGCGCGCGATCCCGCGCTCGCCGCACCCTTGGGGCTGGAGGATGCCGAGACGATCGGCTTCATCGGCAGCTTCTACGATTATGAGGGGCTGGACGATCTGATCGCCGCCATGCCCGCGCTGGTCACGGCCCGGCCCAAAGCGCGGCTGCTGCTGGTCGGCGGCGGGCCGATGGAGGCGGCGTTGCGCGCGCAGGCGGCGGCATCCCCGGCGGCGGACGCGATCCGCTTCGTCGGCCGCGTGGCGCATACCGAGGTGGAACGCTATTACGCGCTCGTCGACGTGCTCGCTTACCCGCGCAAGCGCATGCGCCTCACCGACCTCGTCACACCGCTGAAGCCGTTAGAGGCGATGGCGCAGGGCAAACTCGTCGCCGCGTCCGACGTCGGCGGCCATCGCGAACTGATCCGCGACGGCGACACCGGCACGCTCTTCGCCCCGGACGATCCCGCCGCCATCGCGATGGCGCTCGCCGGCCTGCTCGCCGACCGCAGCGGCTGGGATGCGCGCCGCGCCCGTGGGCGCGCGTTCGTCGAGGCGGAGCGTAACTGGTCGTCAAACATTCGTCGTTACGATCCCGTTTACCAGCGGCTCACGTCGGCCGCGCTGATGGACACAGCATGCCAGCATTCCCCGGCCAGCCTATGACCCAGACCATGCCGTCGCGCGCGGCGATGATGCGCTGGATCGCCCCGGTGGGTGGCGCAGTGGCGGCGCTGGCCGTCGTCCTGCTGTTCGTTGCCTTACCCGCCACCGTGCTGGAGGATTGGGTATGGCGCAGCGGCCTGCCGTCGCTGATCGGCGCGGCGGAACCGCCCTTGGGCATGACTGCGCGCGCCGTGCTGGCGCTGGCTGGTGGGGCGCTGGCCGGTGCGGTCACCTGGTCGGCGCTGTTCCTGCTGTTCGGCCCGGGGGGGCTGCTCGCCCCGCGCGCCGCTTCCAGCGATGGCGTCCCCGTCCTGCGCCGCGCCGATGCGCACCCTGATGCGCCTGCGCGCCGTCCGCTGTCGGCCGCGGATCTGGAGGATGACGACGACATGGTGTTTGCGCGCCCCGTTACCAGCGCGCCACCCCCACCGCCGCCGGTCGAACAGCCGATTCCGGCGGACCTCGACCTGCCGCTCGCCGCCTTCCACCCCGGTGCGCTGCCCCCCGTGCCGTTGACGCCGGTGCGCCCGGTGCCACCGCTGCGCGTGCCCGCCAAGCCGGCCGCCGAGGAGCCCGCCGCCCCCGCCGCCCCGCCGACGATCGAATCGCTGATCGATCGGCTGGAGCGCGTCACGCGTCGCCGTCCGAAGCGGTGAAGCGCACACCGCCAGACACACTTTAGAATATCGGGTATCGCTTTTGGGGTTATCGGGCCCCGGAACCTCTGTTAGCCTTCGGAAAAATCGAAGGAGAGGTCGATGGCTGGTCCCACCGCGTCCGGGGACGTGGCGGCGCAGGCGCCCGCGCCGCGCTATGCCTGGTATGTGCTGGGCATCCTGTTCGTCGTCTACGTTCTCAACTTCGTCGACCGGCAGGTGATCTCGATCCTGGCCGAAGACATCAAGCGCGACTTGAACCTGAAGGACGAAGACCTCGGCTTCCTCTACGGCACCGCCTTCGGTGTGTTCTACGCGCTGTTCGGCATCCCGCTTGGCCGCCTCGCGGACAGCTGGCATCGCGTGCGATTGATGACCGTCGGCCTCGCGCTCTGGTCGACGATGACCGCATTGTCCGGCTTTTCGCGCACCGGTGGACAGCTCGCTGCGGCGCGCATCGGCGTCGGCATCGGCGAGGCGACCGCGAGTCCCGCCGCTTATTCGCTGATCTCCGATTATTTCCCCAAGCGGCTGCGCGCGACGGCCTTGTCGATCTATTCGGCGGGCCTGTACGTCGGCGGTGGCGTGTCGCTGTTCATCGGCGGGTTGATCGTCCAGGGCTGGAACCGCGCCTATCCTGACGGCGGGCCCTTCGGTCTCGTCGGGTGGCAGGCGGCGTTCCTCGCGGTCGGCATCCCTGGCCTCATCGTTGCGCTATGGGTTGCGACGATCCGGGAACCGATCCGCGGGCTGGTTGAGGGGCTACCCGAACCGGACAAGCATCCCGCGCCCTTCCGCGCCTTCTTCCAGGAACTGCTCACGATCATCCCGCCGCTCACGCTGATCGGCGCGGCGCGCGGCGGCACGCGGGCATTGCTCATCAACCTCTCCGGCCTTGCCGCGGTGGTGGCGGTCGTCGCCTTCCTGATCGGAATCGGCGAACCCAAGCCGCAATGGCTGGCGATCGGCATCGGCGTCTATGCGGTCTTCTCCTGGGCCTGCGCGCTCAAGCGCCGCGATCCTGCGACATTCGCGCTGATTGTCGGCACGCCGGCCTTCCTCTGCACCGTCGTCGCCTACGGACTGAACTCGTTCCTCAGCTACGCCGCCAGCTTCTGGGCCGCGCCGTACGTGTTGCGTACATTGGGTGAGACACCGGCGCGCGCCGGCCTGTTGCTCGGCAGCAGCGGCGCGCTCGCCGGGTTCCTGGGCCTGACGATCGGCGGCATCGTCGCCGACCGCCTGCGCCGCACCGATCCTGCCGGGCGGCTGATCGTCGTGATCTTCGGCGCGACGGTGCCGATCCCGTTCCTGATCGGCGCCTTCACGGCCTCCAGCGTCTGGGTCTTCTACCCCTGCCTGTTCCTGTCGGGCCTCACCGCCAGCGGCGCGCTGGGGTCGGCGGCGGCAACGACGCAGGATCTGGTGTTGCCCCGCATGCGCGGCACCGCGACTGCGACCTTCTTCATCGGCACGACGCTGATGGGCCTGGCGATGGGGCCATATCTGGCGGGCCGCATCTCGACGCTGTCGGGCAGTCTGTCGGTCGGCATGCTGTCGCTGCTCGCGATCATGCCGGTGACGCTGACCTGCGCGATCGCCGCCTATCGCCTCGTCCCCGCCGCCGAGGCGTCACGCGAAGCGCGCGCGCGGGCGGCGGGGGAGCCGATCTGATCGCCTAGCGCGACCGCTCTTCACGCAACCGCGTCGCGACCTTGACCGCCGACGCGCGCGCATAGGCGCGGCAGGCGCCGGGCGCGGTGCGGAAGCGATCGGTCGCATCGTCCTGATCGGCATGCGCAGTGATCAGCAGGTCGCACGGCAGCGCCGCCATTGCCGCCTGACCCCGGCGAAAGGCAGCGAGCACCGGCCGCGCGGCAGGCGCGCTAAACCGATAGCCGGGCGCGGATACGGGGTTGAGGCTGCTCGCGAAGACGATGGCCTTGCATGTCCGCCCCTCGCAGGCGCGCCAGCTCCAGCTCATGCTGCCCATCGTATGCCCCGGCGTCGCCCGCGCGGTAACGACCGTGTCGCCCAGCCGCAGCGTCTCGCCATCGCGGATCGTGCGCACCGCCGGCACTGCGGGAAAGCGACTGTCATAGCCGCGCTGCGGATCGTCGGCGGCCAGCCGCCCCGAGCGCAGCCCCTCCGCCCCGCGCACGCTGGCGACGACCGTCGCGCCGGTATCGCGCGCCAGTGCGGCGAGGCCACCGGCATGGTCGAAATGCGGTTCGGTGCTGAGGATGTAGCGGATGCGCCGCGGGTCGAACCCCAGTTTGCGGATGTTGGCGAGGATCGCCGGCTCGGCCTGCGGCAATGCCCCGTCGATCAGGATCAGGCCGTCGCCGGTGTCGATCAGTGCGACGCTGAGCCCGCCGAAGCCCACAAGATAGGTCTTGCCGAATACCTGCACCGGCGGGGCGGGGCGCAGCCAGTCCTGCGCCTGTTCGACCGCGATAGGACGGGTCAGCGGATCGTCCGCGGTCGGGGAAACGGCGGCAAGCATGGCTGCAGACAGGGTGACGAGCATTGGCGGATCTCCTTCGCCGCGCAGAATGCCTCGGTGCAGACACCGCCGACAAAGCATCTTCTCTCGACACAGGCATGAACTCCCCTCATGTCTAAGCGCATGGATCGCGCCCAATTGCCCCTCAACGCGCTGCGTGCCTTCGAAGCGGCGGCGCGGCACCTCAACTTCACCCGTGCGGCGATCGAATTGTGCGTCAGCCAGGGCGCGGTCAGCCATCAGGTCGCGCAGCTCGAACGCCGGCTGGGTACGCGGCTGTTCCATCGGTTGCCGCGCGGGCTCGCGTTGACCGACGACGGCCATGCCTTGGTGCCGGTACTCGCCGAAACGTTCGACCGGATCGGCGCGACGCTGGACGGCTATGCCGACGGTCGCTTCCGCCATCCGCTGCATATCGGCGTCGTCGGCACCTTCGCGACGGGCTGGCTGATCGAGCGGATCGACGATTTCGACGCGACGCATCCGCACATCGACCTGCGCCTCGCGATCAACAACAACCGCGTCGATCTGGCGGGCGAGGGGCTCGATTATGCGATTCGCTTCGGTGACGGCGCATGGCATGGCACAGCGGCGGAGGCCGTGCTCGACGCGCCGCTGACCCCGCTCTGCGCGCCCGCCGTCGCGGCGCGACTGACCACCCCGGCCGATCTGGCGCGCGAACGGTTGCTGCGGTCCTACCGCCCCAGCGAATGGAGCCTGTGGTTCGCCGCCGCCGGAGCTGACGGGCCACCCTTGCGCGGGCCGATGTTCGACAGTTCGGCGCTGATGGCGGGCGCGGCGGCGGCGGGCCAGGGCGTCGCGCTCGCCCCGCGCGCGATGTGCCTGCGCGATCTCGCCAGCGAACGACTGATCCAGCCCTTCGCCATCGAGGTCGACGCCGGCCGCTACTGGCTGACCCGCCTGCTGTCGCGCAAGGAAAGCCCGGCGATGCAGGCGTTCCGCCGCTGGCTGCTCGATCAGTCCGCCGCCTTCAGGTCGTCGTCCGACGATTCGTAGCCCAGGATGTCGCCCGGCTCGCACTCCAGATAGCGGCAGATCGCGGCGAGCGTGCCGAAGCGCACGCCCTTCACCCGGCCCGATTTCAGCAGCGACAGGTTGGATTCGGTGATGCCGATCGCCTCGGCAAGCTCCTTCGACCGCACCTTGCGGCGCGCGAGCATGACGTCGAGGTTGACGATGACCGGCATCAGACGAAATCGTCCAGATCGCGTTGTGCCTGCAACCCCGATTCGAGCGCCCAGACCGCGGCGTAGGCGGCAAGGCCGAGTAGTAGCGGCATCGCCATCGCGTTGAAATTGAGGGCGATCAGCCAATGCGGTCCCCAGGAGGTTCCGCGATAGAGCAGCATCTGGCGCAGGCTGTCCGACAGCGGCTGCGCGATCGCCCAGAGGATCGCGGCGATCGTCGCGCGCCGCAGCCACGGCAACGCCTGCGCGAAGGCATCGCGGGGCGGCCCTCCTAGTCGGCGCAGCGCGATTCCGACTGCGACGAGCAGGACGACCAGCGGCCCGACGTCGATCGCTTCGATCCCGGCAAGGCCGAGGCGGACCAGCGGCCGCTGCACATAGACCTTGAGGCGCTGGATATCGGCGGGCGCGGCGCGCAGCTTTTCGGCATCCTGCTCGTCGAACAGCGTGACGGGGTCGGAGGACCAGGTGCAGCCCTGGTCGCCGCAATGCGATCGGGGCGCTGGCCACAGGCCGGCGAGCGGGATCGTCGCCGCGACGAGCGCCGCGATCAGCAGGAACAGCAGGCCGGCGATACGGCAGCGGCGCGCTTTGCGGGCGATTCGGGTACGGGGGGCGAGCGGCGGGCGCATCAGACGAAATCGTCCAGATCGCGTTGTGCGCGCAACCCCGCTTCGATTGCCCAGATTGCGCAATAGGCGGCGATGGCGAGCAGCAGGCCGGTCGCGATGTCGGCGAGGTAAATGTTCGTGTACAGGGTCGGTCCGGCCGGCGTGCCCGGCGACAGCCACGATTCGAGCGCGGTCTGATACACCGCATGGGCGAGCGTCCAGACGATGGCGGCGATCGAGGCGCGGCGCAGCCACGGCAATGCCCGTTGCAACGGATCGGCACCGCGTCCACCGAGGCGGCGGAGGGCCACGCCAACGCTGAACAGCAACGCGGCAAAGGGCAAAGCGTTGATCGCCTCGATCCCCGCAAGGCCCCAGCGCACCCGGCCCTGCGCGGCAAAGGCGTTCAACGCCTTCAGCGCGGCGGGCGACGCCTCCACGCGCAGTCGCTCGTCGCTGTCGATCATCGTGACCGGCCGCGCCTCCCACACGCAGCCGTAGCCGCCGCCGCATCCCGGCGACGCGCCCGGGGTCAGCCCGGCAAAGACGATCACCGGCAGCATTACCGCGGCGCCGATCAGAAACACCAGCCCCGCAAGCCGACACAGCCACGCCTTGCGCGGCGGCAGCCAATATCCGTCCTTCATCATATTCTTTCTGTTTGACAGAAATTTCTTGGCTTCATACACGAATGAGGCCGGCTGGTCGACAGCCGTGGAAGGGGACACACGTCATGAAGACCGGGATGATGCGCCTGTTGGGCGCCACGATGCTGCTTGGCCCGACGCCGGCGATGGCGCAGGATTTGGTGACGCATGCGCCCGAAGTGGCGATCGGCGTGCTGCGGCACGGCGCGAACTTCCATCCGCTGGGCAGCCAGCTGACCTTCCCGATACTGCCGCCGGGGCAGGTGTATGAGGGCATGGAAGAGGATGGCACCACCGACATTCAGCTCGTCTATCGCAGTAAGATGATGCCGATCCGCTGGGCGCTGAAACCGCGGCTGACGGCAAAGGTGCAGGTCAGCACTGCGGGCAAGACGAGCTTTGCGAGTCTCGGCGCGGAATGGCGGCAGCATGCCTTCAAGGGCCGCGTCTACGCGCAGGTCGGCATCGGCGTGACGATCCACGACGGCTATCGCTATTTGCCGAACCCGTTCCTGCCCGGCCTGGACAGTGCGGAGGCCTGGCGTCGCTACGAAATCTATCAGACCCGCACCGGCTTCGGATCGCGCGTGCTGTTCAACCCCAATGCCGCGATCGGCGTGCGGATCGACCGGCGCTGGGCGGTCGAGGCGACCTGGGAGCATTTCAGCCACCGCCAGCTGTTCTCGGACGTCAATCCGGGCATCGACAATGTCGGGATCCGGCTGGTCCGGGCGCTGGGGCGGTGATCGCCCTCGCGCTGCTGCTGGCGGTGACGCCCGTCGCGGAGCCGCCGGGCGAGGACATCGTCGTGACCGGGCGACGACGCGCGGCGAGACGGCTGCGGATCGTGACCAAGACCGACCGCCGCACCGGCGACATACGCTGCGTCTTCAAACGGCGCAGCGGCGATGCCGCACTCGATGCGGGGATGTGCGCAGGCCTGCTCGCCTGCGCGCCGATGTCGTGGACCAGCGCCGAGGTGACGGCGTGCATGACGCCGGTCTGGAAGCGGCTGATTGGTGGCGAGGCGGCGCCTGCGGGGTGATGCGCAGGCCTGTCGTTTTGCCCCCCGTCACCCCGGACTCGGTCCGGGGTCCACCGGGCCACGGGGGGACGGCAAGAGCCTCTGACCATCCCCCTCGCCGCAGAGTGGACCCCGGACCAAGTCCGGGGTGACGGCGTGAATGGGGCCATGGTCGCCTTCCGCCCCCCATCGTCATGCCCGCGAAGGCGGGAATCCAGACGCGCTACCGTCACGCCCCCGGCCGGAACGTCAGAGGGTACGGATTCCCGCCTTCGCGGGCATGACGGACCGGAGGTGGCAAGCCTCCCTGCGCGCCGTCCGATCGCGCCCCTCATCGGACCGACGGTTAGGCCTCGAACCCGGGTTCTCTCCCCCCCGTCTTTCGGCTACGCGCTCCTCCATGGGCACGACGATCCGTTGCGACCTGGCGATCGTCGGGGGTGGGCTGGCCGGCGGCCTGATCGCGCTGGCGGTGAAGGCGCGCGCGCCCTCTTGCGACGTGCGCATCGTCGAGGGCGGCGCGACGCTGGGCGGCGATCACGTCTGGTCGTTCTTCGGCAGCGATGTCGCCCAGGCCCATCGCGGACTGGTGCAGGACATGGTGGTGCATGGCTGGCGCGGCTATGACGTCGTCTTCCCTCACCTGACGCGCGATGTCGACGCGACCTATTATTCGATCACCAGCGAACGGTTCGACGCCGTGCTGCGCGCCAAGCTGCCGGCGCAGGCGATCATGACCGGCCGGCGCGTGCTGGCACTGTCGGCGACCGCCGTGGTGCTGGGCGACGGCGACCGGATCGAGGCCGGCGGTGTCATCGATTGCCGCGGCCCCGGCGACCTCGATACGCTGGAGCTCGGCTGGCAGAAGTTCGTCGGCCACGAACTGGCGTTGCCGACGCCCCACGGCATCGAGCGGCCGCGGGTGATGGACGCGACCGTCGACCAGATCGACGGCTATCGCTTCGTCTATTGCCTGCCCTTCGCGCCCGACCGGATGTTCGTCGAGGACACCTATTACAGCGACACGCCCGGCCTCGACTTGCCGGCGATCCGCGCGCGCATTGCCGATTATGCGCAGGCACGGGGCTGGGCGGGCGCACAGGTCGTGCGGCGCGAGGCGGGGTCGCTGCCGATCACGCTCGGCGGCGATTTCGAGGCCTATTGGCGCTCGACCGGCAAGGGCATCGCCAAGGCGGGGATGCGCGCCGGCCTGTTCCAGCCCGCGACCGGCTATTCGCTGCCCGACGCGGTGCGCTTCGCCATCGCGCTGGCGGACAGCGGCGACTGGTCCGGCGCAAGCCTCGCCACCTTCGCCTATGATCACGCGCGCGAGCACTGGCGACGCGGCGCATTCTACCGCATGCTCAACACGATGATGTTCCGCGCGGGCGATCCGGCGGAACGCTGGCGCATCATCGAACGCTTCTACCGTCTGGACCCGGCGCTCATCACCCGTTTCTATGCGGGACGGTCGAGCATCGGGGACAAGGCTCGCATCGTAACAGGGAAACCGCCGGTGCCGGTCGGTCGCGCGCTGCATGCGCTGCGGACGACGGCATGGCGGTAGGACAGGGATAGAACACATGAAGTCGGCGATCGTCATCGGATCGGGATTCGGCGGGCTGGCGCTGGCGATCCGGCTGCAATCTGCGGGCGTCGCGACGACGATCGTCGAAGCGCGCGACCGGCCGGGCGGCCGGGCCTATTATTGGGAAAAGGACGGCTTCACCTTCGACGCCGGGCCGACCGTCATTACCGACCCTGCTTGTCTGCAGGAATTGTGGGCGCTGACCGGGGCCGACATGGCGCGCGACGTCACGCTGGAGCCGGTGACGCCCTTCTACCGCCTGAATTGGCCCGACGGCACGAACTTCGATTACACCAACGACGAAGCGGCGTTGCAGCGCGAGATCGGCAAGCTCGATCCCGCCGACATCGCCGGCTACCACCGCTTCCTCGAATATGCCGAGGGCGTATACCGCGAAGGCTATGAAAAGCTCGGCCATGTCGCCTTCCTCGATTTCGCGTCGATGGTGAAGGCGGCGCCGGCGCTCGCGAAATACCAAGCGTGGCGGTCGGTCTATTCGATCGTGTCGAAGTTCGTGAAAAACGAGAAACTGCGCGAGGCGCTGTCGTTCCACACCCTGCTGGTCGGCGGCAATCCGATGACGACCAGCGCCATCTACGCGCTGATCCACAAATTGGAGCGCGACGGCGGCGTGTGGTTCGCGCGCGGCGGCACCAACCGGCTGGTCGCCGGCATGGTCGCGCATTTCGAGCGGATCGGCGGCACGCTGCGCCTCGGCGATCCCGTCACCGCGATCGAGACGCTGGGTGACCGGGTGACCGGCGTCACCACGCAAAGCGGCTGGACGATGCAGGCCGATGCCGTCGCCGCCAACAGCGACATCATGCATACCTATCGCGACCTGCTGAAGACGTCGCGCAGCGGCCAGCGCACCAAGGCGGCGCTCGAAAAGAAGCGCTATTCACCGTCGCTCTTCGTCGTCCACTTCGGCATCAAGGGCGCGTGGCCCGGCATCCCGCACCACATGATCCTGTTCGGCCCGCGCTATAAGGGGCTGCTCGAGGACATTTACGACCACGGCGTGCTCGCCCAGGATTTCTCGCTCTACCTCCACCATCCGACCGTCACGGACCCGAGCCTCGCGCCGGAGGGTCATTCGACCTTCTACGCGCTTGCCCCCGTGCCGCACATGGGCAAGTTCCCGGTCGACTGGAACGAGATCGGCCCGATCCTCGAAAAGCGCATCCTCGACGAGGTCGGCCGCCGCCTGATCCCCGATATCCACGATCGGATCGTGACCAAGTTCAGCTACGCCCCCAGCGACTTCGCCGCCGATCTCAACGCGCATCTGGGCAGCGCCTTCAGCCTCGAACCGATCCTGACGCAGAGCGCCTATTTCCGCGTTCACAACCGCGACGACCATATCCCGAACCTGTATTTCGTCGGCGCCGGCACGCACCCGGGCGCGGGCATCCCCGGTGTGGTCGGCAGTGCCAAGGCCACCGCGGCGCTGATGCTGTCGGGGCGGTGACCTCTTCCTCCCCTCCCTGACAAGGGAGGGGCCGGGGGTGGGTTGCCCTCCGCATCACGATCGGCCAGCCTCGCACGATGCCCCGGATCGCGCCTTACATGACCGCCAACGCGCGGGCGCTCCGCACCGACGCGACCGAGGCGGAGCGACTGATCTGGCTGCGCGTGCGCGGCCATCGCCCGCGGTTCACGCGGCAATTGCCGGTCGGGCGTTACATCATCGATCTCGCGTGTCGCAGCGTAAAGCTGGGCGTCGAGTTTGACGGTAGCCAGCATGTCGACAGCCTTGGCGATGAGGCGCGGACGCAGTGGCTTGAGGGATTGGGATGGCGGGTGATCCGGTTCTGGAACAGCGATGTCGTCGCCAATCCAGACGGCGTGGCGGAGGTCATCTTGGCCGCCGTTGCGCAATGCGGCGGGCCGACCCACCCCCGGCCCCTCCCTTCCAGGGAGGGGAGGTGATGCGGCGCTTCGCCGTTCTCTTCCTCGCCCTCTCCCTCGCCGCCTGCGGCGGTCGCGCCGTCACCGACGTGCCCGTGAAGATCGGCCGCCCTTATACCGTCCGCGGCGTCACCTACGTCCCAGCCCCCGCGCCCGGCTATGACGCGCTGGGCTACGCCGGCTGGTACGGCAGCGAATCGGGCAACGTCACCGCGCGCGGCGAGCGGTTCCGCGCCAAGGCGATCAGCGGCGCACACACCACACTGCCGCTGCCGAGCTATGTCGAGGTGACCGCGCTCGACACCGGCCGCACCATCCTGTTGCGCATCAACGATCGCGGCCCCTTCGTGCGCGGGCGGATCATCGACCTGTCGCGCGGAGCGGCCGATCTGCTCGGCATCCGGGCGAACGGCACCGCGGCGGTGCGCGTCCGGCTGGTCGACCCACCCGAACGCGACCGCGCCCGGCTGCGCGCGGGCAAGCCCGCCAGCCCACGCCCGAATGCGTCGCCCGACACGCTCGCCACGCTCCGACAGCGCTGGATGGAGACGCGCTGAGCTTGCCGCTGGGCCCGCATCGGCGTAGCGGCAGCGCCATGAAACGTCTTGCCATCTATTGCGGGTCGGCGACGCCCGCTGATCCCGTCTATATCGAATCGGCCCGCGCGATCGGGCGGACGCTGGCCGAGCGCGGCATCGGCGTCGTCTATGGCGGCGGCCGGCTGGGGCTGATGGGCGCGATCGCCGACAGCGCGCTCAGCGCGGGCGGCGAGGTGATCGGCGTGATCCCGCAGGCGCTGGTCGATGCCGAGGTCGCGCATCGCGGCCTCACCGAACTGCACGTCGTCAGCGGCATGCACGCGCGCAAAGCCGCCTTCACCGACCTTGCCGACGGCTTCGTCACCATCCCCGGCGGCACCGGTACGATGGACGAATTGTGGGAGGCGCTGAGCTGGGCGCAGCTGGGCTATCACGCCGATCCGGTCGGCCTGCTCAACGTCGCGGGCTATTACGATCACCTGATCGCCTTCTGGGAAAAGTCGGCCGAAGTCGGCTTCCTGCGCCCGCAGCACCGCGACCTGCTGATCGTCGACACGACGCTGGACGGCCTGCTCGACAAGATGGCGGCGCATGTGCCGACGCAGCCGATCGTACGGATGAAGACGTCTGACCTCTGAGGCGCAGCCCTCCCGCGACGCGATCGTCGCGACCGCGCACGAATCGATCGCCAAGGGATCGAAGAGCTTCGCGGCGGCGAGCCTACTGTTCGATCCGGCGACGCGCGAACGGGCGTGGCTGCTCTACGCCTGGTGCCGCGCGTGCGACGATATCGCCGACGGCCAGGACCACGGCCACGACCTGCGCCCGGTCGAGGATGCACCCCGCCGCATCGTGGAGATGGCGGCGCTCACCGACGCGGCGCTCGAGGGCGAGGTGGTGGGGGTGCCCGCCTTCGACGCCTTGCGCATCGTCGCCGCCGAAACGCGCCTGCCGCGCCGCTTCGCGCACGATCTGATCCAGGGCTTCCGCCTCGATGGCGACGGCTGGCGGCCGCGCACGGAGGGCGACCTGCTCACCTATTGCTACCATGTCGCCGGCGTCGTCGGATGCATGATGGCGGTCATCATGGGCGTCGACCCGGGCGACGACGCGGTGCTCGACCGTGCCTGCGACCTGGGCCTCGCCTTCCAGCTCGCCAATATCGCCCGCGACATCGACGAGGATGCGCGCGGGGGACGCTGCTATCTGCCGTCCGACTGGCTGGCGGAGAAGGGGATCGCCCCCGACGCCATCCTCGCCCCCGAACACCGCCCGGCGCTGGCCGAGCTGGCGCGTCGCCTGACCGACCGCGCCGCGGCGTTCGAAGCGAGCGCCCGCGTCGGCACGCGCGCGCTGTCGTTCCGATCGGCCTGGGCGGTGCTGGCAGCGGCGCGCATCTACGGCACGATCGGTCGCAAGGTCGCCGCACTCGGCCCAGCGGCGTGGGACGCGCGCGTCACCACGTCGAAGGGCGAAAAGATCGCCTTCATCGTCCAGTCGGCAATCGAGGCGCGCGGCCGGCACGAGATCCCCGACACGCCCCGCACCGGCCTTTGGACGCGCCCGCGCTAGACGCGGCAATGGTCGTCATCCCAGTCTGCGCTGGGGAGACGGTTGCGTCAGGTCACCCCAGATACGGAATGTGTGCGCCCATCTCCACCGGCAGCAGCCCCAGCCGTCGCGGGTCGGGAAAGGTCTCGATTGTCCGCTTGACCGCCACGAAGCCCTGCTTCCGGTAGAAGACCAGCGCCGCCGGGTGATCGAGCGTGCACGTATGCACCCACACCCGCGTCACCCCCGGCCGCCAGCAGCGCGCCATCGCCTCCGCCATCAGCCAGCTGCCATGGCCGCGGCCGGCGAGTTCCGGCACCAGACCGAAATAGGACAGCTCGCACGCCCCCGCATGGTGCAGGTCGAGTTCGAGCAGCCCCACCTCGATCCCAGCGCGATCGGTGACGGCATAGACCTCCACACCCGGATCGTGGACGATCGCCCTCAGCGCCGCATCGTCCATCGCTAGCCGCGAATACCATAGCCACGGTCCCCCGACGCGGCGGAACAGCGTGCGGTATTTCTCCGGCTCGGGCGTCGCCCAGCGCACCAGCCGCAGCGGCGATGCGGGCAGGGGGCGCAGCGGCGGGCGGCGCGTCATCTCCAGCGTGGTGACGATCGTCGCGAGGTCGCCATCGTCGACCGGGATCAGCGCCATCGCGTCAGGCCCAGTTCGCGCGCGGCGGCAGGCTCATCAGGATCGCGTCGATGTTGCCGCCGGTCTTCAGCCCGAACAACGTGCCGCGGTCATAGACCAGGTTGAACTCGGCATAGCGCCCGCGCCATTCCAGCATCTGCGCCTCGTCCGCCGCGTCGAAGGCATCGTGCATCCGTCGCCGCACGATGCGCGGATAGACGTCGAGGAACGCCTCGCCCACGGCGCGCGTGAAGGCGAAGTCGGCGTCGAAATCGCCCTCCAGATGATCGTAGAAGATACCGCCGACGCCGCGATGCACTTTCCGGTGCGGGATATAGAAATAGTCGTCCGCCCACGCCTTGAAGCGCTCGTAATAGTCGGCCCCGTGCGCATCGCACGCGGCTTGCAACACGGCATGGAACTCCGCCGTGTCGCCCTCGACCGGCAGCGGCGGGTTGAGATCGGCACCGCCGCCGAACCATTGCTTGGTCGTGCGCAGGAAGCGCGTGTTCATATGCACCGCGGGAACGTGCGGGTTGGCCATGTGCGCGACCAGGCTGATCCCGGTCGCGAAGAAGCGCGGGTCCTCGCCCGCGCCATGGATCGTCTTGCCGAATTCGCCCTCGAACGTGCCGCCGACGGTCGAGACGTTGACGCCGACCTTCTCGAACACCTTCCCCTTCATCACGCCGCGCACGCCGCCGCCACCCGGCTCGCCCGACGGATCGACGCGGTCCCACGGCGTATAGTCGAACGCCGCATCCGACCCCGCCTCGCGCTCGATCGCCTCGAACGCGGCGCAGATGCGGTCCCGCAGCGATTCGAACCAGTGGCGGGCGGCGGTCTGTTGGTCGTCGAGCGTCAGCATGGGCAACGGCTTAGCGGCGCGGGGGAGGGGGTGTCGATGGGGCGGATTGTCTCAGTCGGATGACGTTGCAGGTGTCATCGGATCATATATCCTGCCCGGATGGACGAGAGCCGCTACAAAGGTGGAGGTACTCGCGGGGGTAGATGGGGCTGCGCCCTAGCTGCCTTGTGCGGTACTCCAGTGGCTCTGTTCGCCACCCTTGTCGCGACCTTGGGCGACTGTATGCCGGATGAGCAATGTCATCCGGGATTTCTGCCCGCGGTAGTCGCTCCTACGCTTCTCATTGAAGTACCTATTGGATTGGGCGTGCGATGGTTGGTGAATCGGTACTTTCCGGGCCGAGATTGATCACCAAGTTGACCCTACGCGCTCGGCCACCCGCCCGTCTGCCGCAGCGCTTCCGCCGCGACGATCGCCGCCGACACCGACAGGTTCATCGACCTGAGGCCCGGCGCCATCGGGATCACCACCCGCGCGTCCGCCCGTGCATGCACCTCTTCCGGCACGCCCGCGCTTTCGCGACCGAACAGCAGCAAGTCGTCCGCCCGGAACGCAAAGTCATGCAGCGGCGTCGCGCCGCGCGTGGTCAGCAGCACCAGCCGGCCGGTCGCCTGCCGCTGGAACGCGTCCCAGTCCGCATGCCGCGTCACCGACACATGTTCGATATAGTCCATTGCCGCGCGCGCGACGCGCTTGTCGTCCCACTGGAATCCCATCGGCTCGATCAGGTCCAGCGCCACGCCCAGGCACGCGGCTGTGCGCATCACCGCGCCGACATTGCCGGCGATATCGGGCTGGTAGAGAGCGATGCGCAGGGGGCTGGTCATAGCTCGCGTCCTTAGCGGCGGGCTGGCGAAGCGCAAAATGCTGTTGGCAAAGCGCGCGGCCGCCGTCTATCAGGCCATAAGCCCGCCGTGGGGACGGCAGGGTTCGGTGGGGCTGCACTCCGGCACTTCCGCAAGAACATAGACGCAAGGGCAGAGACGAATGGCGATTGACGACAACGTACCTCCCGGTGAATCGCCGGCGCCGTTCCACGAGGAAGTCCACGATCCCCGCCGTCGCGATTTCATCAATATCGCCGCCGTGTCCTTTGCCGGCGTCGGCGCGCTCGCGATCGTGCTGCCGCTCATCAACCAGATGAACCCGTCGGCGGACGTGCTGGCGCTGTCGACCACCGAGGTCGATCTGTCCAAGATCCAGCCGGGCCAGGCGATCAAGGCGCAGTTCCGCAAGCAGCCGCTCTTCGTGCGCAACCTGACGCCGAAGGAAATCGCCGAGGCGAATGCGGTCGACATCAAGACGCTGCGCGATCCCCAGACGCTCGCCGAACGCACCAAGCCGGGCAAGGAAAACTGGCTGATCACGCTTGGCGTCTGTACGCACCTCGGCTGTGTGCCGCTCGGCGCGGGCGAGGGCGAGAACAAGGGGCCGTTCGGCGGCTATTTCTGCCCGTGCCACGGCTCGGCCTACGATACCGCGGCGCGCATCCGCCAGGGACCGGCGCCGAAGAATCTGCACGTGCCCGATTATGCGTTCAACTCCGACACCGTCGTGACGGTCGGTTAAGGGAAAGGTAGACCACATGAGCTTTCCCTGGGCCAAGCATTACGAACCCAAGCAGCCGCTGATGCGCTGGCTGGACGAGAAGCTGCCGCTGCCGCGCCTCGTCTACAATGCCGTCGGTGCGGGCTATCCGGTGCCGCGCAACCTCAACTATTTCTGGAACTTCGGCGTCCTTGCCGGCGCCGCGCTCGCGATCCAGATCATCACCGGCGTCGTGCTGGCGATGCATTATGCCGCCAATGCCGGCGTCGCCTTCGGCTCGGTCGAAAGTATCATGCGCGACGTCAACGCCGGCTGGTTCCTGCGCTATGCGCACGCCAATGGCGCGTCGATGTTCCTCGCCGTCGTCTATATCCACATCGGCCGCGGCCTCTATTACGGGTCGTACAAGGCGCCGCGCGAGATGGTGTGGCTGCTCGGCGTCGTCATCTTCCTGCTGATGATGGCGACCGCCTTCATGGGCTATGTGCTCCCCTGGGGGCAGATGAGCTTCTGGGGCGCGCAGGTCATTACCGGCTTCTTCTCGGCGATTCCTCTGGTGGGTGAGACGATCCGCGTCTGGCTGCTGGGCGGCTATGCGCCGGATAACGCCACGCTCAACCGCTTCTTCTCGCTCCACTATCTGCTGCCGTTCGTGATCGCGGGCGTCATCATCCTGCACATCTGGGCGCTGCACATTCCGGGGTCGAACAACCCGACCGGCGTCGAGGTCAAGGGCGAACAGGACACGGTGCCGTTCCATCCGTATTACACGGCGAAGGACGGCGTCGGCGTCGGCGTGTTCATGCTCATCTTCGCGCTGCTGATCTTCTTCAGCCCGAACCTGCTCGGCCACCCGGACAATTATATCGAGGCGAACCCGCTCTCGACGCCGGCGCACATCGTGCCCGAATGGTACTTCCTGCCCTTCTACGCGATCCTGAAGAGCTTCACCGCGAACTTCATCCTCGACGCGAAGCTGTGGGGCGTGCTGGCGATGTTCGGCTCGATCCTGCTGCTGTTCTTCCTGCCGTGGCTGGATACGTCGCCGGTGCGCTCGGCAAATTATCGTCCGAAGTACCGCATTTTCTTGGGGGTCCTGCTGCTCGACGTGCTGGTGCTCGGCTATGTCGGCGGGGCGGAAGCGAATGCGCGCAACGTGATTCTGGGGCAGATCGCCTCGGCCTATTATTTCGCGCACTTCCTCATCATCCTGCCCTGGGTCGCCCGGTCGGAGCGTCCGCGCCCGCTGCCCAATTCGATCACCGAAGCGGTGCTGGCAAAGCACGGTGGCACCAGCCTCGCGCACAGCGCGGCGCAAGCCTGAACCGACTGGGGGACAATCAGAACCATGCCTCGCATCATCGCCTCCCTGGTCGGCGCCGCCTTCATCTTCGTCCTCGGACTCGCGCTCTTCGGCACCGCCAAGACCGCGATCGAGGATCCGGCGAAGGAAACCGTCGAACAGCTCTTCCACATGCACCCCGAGAATATCGGGCTGTCGTCGAACGGCTTCTTCGGCAAATATGACAATCAGCAGCTGCAGCGCGGCTTCCAGGTCTACAAGGAAGTCTGCTCGGCCTGCCACAGCCTGAAGTACGTCGCCTTCCGCGACCTGCAGAAGATCGGCTATACCGAGGCCGAGGTGAAGGCGATCGCCAACCAGTGGGTGATCGAACAACCGACCGTGAACCCGGAAACGGGCGAAGCCTCGACGCGCAAGAACGTCGCCAGCGATCGCTTCCCGTCGCCCTTCGCCAACGAAGTCGCCGCGCGCGCCGCGAACAACAACGCGCTGCCGCCCGACTTGTCGCTGATGACCAAGGCGCGCCACGACGGCTCGAACTACGTTCATGCGCTGTTGATGGGCTATCGCAACCAGGCCGGGTATAAGAACGAGAAGGGCGAAGAGCTCCTCAAGATGTTCCCGGATGCGAAGACGCCGCAGGGCCTGCACTTCAATCCGTGGTTCGCGAACCTGAACATCGCGATGCCGCCGCCCCTGACGCAGGACGGCCAGGTCACCTATTCGGACGGCACCAAGGCGACCAAGGACCAGATGGCGCGCGACATCGCCGCCTTCCTGACCTGGACCGCCGAACCCAACCTCGACACCCGCCATGGTGCGGGCCTCGCGGCGGCGCTGTTCCTGCTGGTGTTCTGCTTCCTCGCCTGGGGCGCCTACCAGAACGTCTGGCGCGACATTAAGCACTGATCCCGATCGCCTGACCGGCGGTTCGGAGAGACGGGGCGGGCGGTGCGGCCAGGCACCGCCCGCCCTTGTCGTTTGCAGACTGGCAGAGATACGGCCGCGCCCCACTCTCCTTGTCATTTCCGCGAAGGCGGGAATCCAGACGCGCTACCGTCGCGCTTCCTGCCGCAAGGTCAGAGGTTCTGGATTCCCGCCTTCGCGGAAATGACGGTTGTCGGGAGGCACGGGGGGCATATCTTCGTTCGTCATCCCGGCGCACGCCGGGATCCATGGACGCGATGAGGAAGCGTTGGCGCGGCGCGTTGGCCGCCCGCCACCATGGATTCCGGCGCCCGCTGCGATGACGAAGGAGGGGGCATCTCCCATTGACCCCGCCCCCGCCACACGCGACACACGCCCCCATGAACGACGACCTGAAAGCGCTGATCCGCACGATCCCGGACTTCCCCAAGCCCGGCATCCAGTTCCGCGACATCACCACGCTGCTGCTCGATCCCGCCGGCCTCGCCGCGACGATCGACCGCATGGTCGCCGTCACCACGGGCCCCGTCGATCTGATCGCCGGGATCGAAGCCCGCGGCTTTTTGTTCGCGGCCGCGCTCGCCGTGCCCCTGAAGGCGGGCGTGCTGCTGATCCGCAAGGACGGCAAACTCCCCGGCGCGACGATCGCCGAGGATTATGCGCTCGAATATGGGCAGGACCGGATCGCGATGCACGAAGATGCGCTGGTGCCCGGCCAGCGCGTGCTGCTGGTCGACGATCTGATCGCCACCGGCGGCACCGCGCGCGCCGCGGTCCGGCTGCTGCGCAAGGCGGGCGCCATCGTCGAGCAGGCGCAGTTCGTGATCGACCTGCCCGACCTCGGCGGCGCGGACGCGTTGCGCGCCGACGGCGTGCAGGCCGATGCCCTCTTCGCGTTCGAGGGGCACTGAGGGGCCGGAACGTCGCCAACCCGGCCGTCGCGGCCGCTCCAATCCCCCCAACCGTCACCAATACCGTCCGCCCTGAGCCTGTCGAAGGGCGGGGCGCCTCAAGCGGTCGGTGTGCGTGCGGAACGCGGTGCTTCGACAGGCTCAGCGCGAGCGGAGGACGCGTAGCACCACGCGGGTCTTGCCCCCATCGCCCGCTCATCACCCATTCAGCCGGAACCCGCGACGATCCGCCCTCGTTGAACGACAATAGGTTGCGTCCCCGATTCGCCAATCCGACTCGCCGGCGCCCCTCGATGATGGGAGAGCATCCATGATCTTCAAGCGTTTGGCATTGGTCGGCCTGTTGTTCGGCACCGGTGTCGCAACCAGCGCCTGCACCGACGGCTATGGCTATAGCGGCGTGTCCGTCGGCTACGGCACCGGCGGCTATGGCTATTACGACGACGGCTTTGCCGATCCCTATTACGGCGGCTACGGCTATGGCGGCTATCCCAGCTATTTTGGCTGGTACGGCGACTATTATTATCCGGGCACCGGCATTTACGTCTACGATCAGTACCGCCGACCCTATCGGTGGAACGACGGCCAGCGCCGCTATTGGGAGCAGCGCCGCAACCAGTGGCGTGGCGACCGCAACTTCCGCAACGACTGGAACGGCTTCGATCGTCGCAATGGCTGGCGCGGCGATCGGCCGGGTGGCCCCGGTGGCCCGGGGGTGGGCAATCCCGGCCGACCGGACTGGGGCAATCGCGGCAATTGGCGCGGTAACCGCCAGAATTTCTCGGGCCAACCCGCGCCCGCACCGCAGCCGCCGGCCGGCGCGGCGTCCGCGCCCAATCCGCAGCCCAATTGGCAGGGCCAGCGCAACTGGAATGGCAACCGCAATTGGGGCGGCAACCGCAACTGGAACGGCAATCGGAGCTGGGGCGGCAATCGCGGCGGCGGCCCACGCGGCGACCGCGGTCGCCGCTGATCGACGGGGGTGCCGCGCTGCCGGCGCCCCTATCGCTCGCGGGTGGCGATCAGCCCGTTCGACACGAAGGTCATCACCGGCACGTCAAGCTGGTTAAACACGGTCATGCGGCTCTTGAAGATGCCCATCTCCGGTCGGCTGGCCGATCGGCGCTTGTCCAGCACCTCGCTTTCGCAGCGTAGCCGATCGCCCGGATAGACCGGTGTCAGCCAGCGCAATTCGTCGATGCCGGGCGATCCCAACCCTGCCTGGTCGTTCGCCTTCAGATGTTCGACCAGCATCGCCATCGTCATCGCACACGTATGCCAGCCGCTGGCGGACAGCCGCCCGAAATGCGTCCGCGCCGCCGCCGCGTCGGACAGGTGAAAGGGCTGGGGGTCGTATTTCTCGGCAAAGGCGATCACCTCGTCTCGCGTCACGGCGTAATCGCCGAACCGTGCCGTGCTGCCGACCTCGATGTCCTCGAAATACTGCACCCGTCGCTCTCCTATCGTTTGAGCACCTGCCTAAACGGTGCGTCGTTCCCGTCCAGCCCCTGACCCGCGGGCAGGTTCAACAGATCGCGCAGCAAGGGATTGATGTCGGTATTGTCGAAGCTGGCCAGGCGCTTGCCGCCGACGAAAGCCGGGCCGTTGGCGATGAACAGCGCCGCCATGTCGGGCGCCTGATTGTCGTAACCGTGCGCGCCGCCGCTGAACGCGGTCTTCACCGCCGTCTTGGTGATCATCCAGCCCGGCTCGGCCAGACAGATATAGGGCGGCACACGCGGATTGGTGCCGTAACGCAGCCGCGCCGGGATCTCCCCCTTGCGCCAGCATTGCATGTGCGCGTGGGGTTTCAGCAGCGCCGTCTCCAGCGCCTGCTGCCGCCCCGGCATGGGGTACAGGCCCATATAGGGTCCGCTATTGAGCGTCCGATACGTGCGCGGGTCCGCGATCCGGTCGATCGCGATCGTGCGCGTGCTGCTGGTCGCGGACATGCCGTGGTCGGCGACGATGACCAGATTCGCCGGCAGGTTGAGGTCGCGCAGACCCGCGACCAGCCGCCCGATCTGGCTGTCGACCTTGGCGGCCGCCTGCGTCACCTCGGGTGATTGCGGCCCATACGCATGGCCGGCGCTGTCGACGATGTCGAAATACAGCGTCACGAAGCGCGGCCGTGTGGCCGCCGGGCGGCGCAGCCAATCGATCACCGAATCGACCCGCTGTTCGCCCGTCACCGCCTGGTTGAACTGCTGCCAGTCCTCGGGCCGGGTGGCATGCGCGACCGTGCCATGGCTGTCGGGCAGCAACGTGCCGCCCCAGCCGACGTTCGCGCCCGGCCAGAACATCGTCGCGGTGCGGACGCCCGCCTTTTCCGCGGTGACCCAGATTGGTTCGGCCTCGTTCCACCAGAAGGGGTCGTCGTTGGCCATGGTGAAGGTCTCGCCGGGGCGTGCCGAGTCCTCCATCGTGTTGCCGACGATGCCATGGTGGTCGGGCACCTTGCCCGTCACCAGCGTCCAGTGGTTGGGGAAGGTCACCGACGGGAAGGACGGCCGCATCGACGCCGACACCCCGCCTGCGGCCAGCGCGTTGAGGTTGGGCGTGACGCCACGGTCGAGATAATCGGGCCGGAAGCCGTCGATCGACACGAGGATCGTCACGGGCGGCGTCACCGTGCGCGGCAGCGGCGCGGGCGGCGCGTCGGGCTCGGCAGGCAAAGTCGCCGTTTGCGACGGCGCGGGCTGCGTCACCGGCGACAGCGCGGGCGGCGTGGCGGGCAGCGCGCAGGCGCCGAGCGCGAGCGTGGCGAGAAAAGCGGTCGGACGAAGGTTCACGCGGCGATCACCCCGATCATGGCAGGCATGCTTGCCTTTAGCCGCGAGCGGGGAGAGGCGACAAGGGCAGAGCAGGCGGCGCTTGCGTCCGCCCGTCCCAGGTCGTGCCCGAAGGCGAGAACGGTGAAGAGACGGGGCAAGGCGAGCCCGGCAGGCCGCCGCCTCGACCGCCCGCTTACACGTTGAACCGGAACAGCATCACGTCGCCGTCGTGGACGACATATTCCTTGCCTTCCTGGCGCAGCTTGCCCGCTTCGCGCGCGCCCGCTTCGCCCTTGCAGGCGACGTAATCGTCGAACGCGATGGTTTCGGCGCGGATGAAGCCGCGTTCGAAGTCGGTGTGAATCTCGCCCGCCGCGTTAGGCGCCTTGGCGCCGGCATGGACGGTCCAGGCGCGCGCTTCCTTGGGGCCGACGGTGAAGAAGGTCAGCAGCTTCAGCAGCTTGTACCCGGCGGTGATGACGCGGGCGAGGCCGGTTTCCTCCAGCCCCAGTTCGCTCAGGAACTCGCCCCGATCCTCGGGCGCCATCGTCGCGATCTCCGCCTCGATCGCCGCAGAGACGACCACCGCCTCGGCGCCTTCCGCCTTCGCCTTTTCGAACACCTTGGCCGACAGCGCATTGCCGTTCGCCGCATCGGCTTCGTCGACGTTGCAGACGTAGAGGACGGGCTTCGCCGTGATCAGCTGCGCCTGCGCGAAGACGCGTGCCTCTTCGGCATCCTTGGGCTGCGTCAGGCGCGCGGGCTTGCCGTCGCGCAGCAGCTCGAGCGCCTGGCCCAGCACCGCCGCGCCGATCTTGGCCTCCTTGTCGCCCTGCTGCCCCTTCTTGATGAGGTTGGGAACGCGCTTTTCCAGGCTTTCGAGGTCGGACAGCATCAGCTCGGTCTCGACCGTCTCGGCGTCGGCGATCGGATCGACCTTGCCCTCGACGTGCGTCACGTCGCCATCGGTGAAGCAACGCAGCACGTGGACGATCGCGTCCACCTCGCGGATATTGCCCAGGAACTGGTTGCCCAGCCCTTCGCCCTTCGACGCACCGCGGACCAGGCCGGCGATATCGACGAAGGCGAGCTGCGTCTCGATGATCTTCGCCGAGCCGGCGATCTCGGCGAGCTTGTACAGCCGCGGGTCGGGCACCGCGACGTTACCGACATTGGGTTCGATCGTGCAGAACGGATAATTGGCCGCCTGCGCCGCTGCCGTCTCGGTCAGTGCGTTGAAAAGCGTGGACTTGCCGACGTTGGGCAGGCCAACGATGCCGCAGCGGAAACCCATGGGTCGTGCTCTGTTTTCTGCAAAGGGAATGGAGGCCGCGGCCTTAGCCATATGGCGCGCGATTGACCAGCCGTTCCGCGGTTTTCGCACTTTGGCGATGGAATCCACCGGCTCGTCGCAGGCCAGCGCTGCCGCAATTGTGCCTTGATTGATACCGCGTCGTCTATGTCGTGCAGCGGATACGTCGCGGGAACGACGGCAGACAACACGCACGCTGCAACGGGGGCTTATGCGTCGGTCGGGGTGGATGATGGCAGGGCTGGCCGCGGCGACGGCCACGGGGGCACAGGCGCAGGTCGCGCCGCTTGCGATCCTGACCGCGCCTACGCCGATGGCGGCACAGCGAACGCCGCTGCTCGCGCCGATCGCGCTCGGCGGTACGCTCGATCGCACGACGCCGCTCACCGCACGGCTGCGCCTGCGGGTCGCGACGATGACGACCAGCGCGGGCCCCAATGAGCGCGTGCATCAGCGTCTCGCGAGTTCGATGGTCGAATATTATCCCTTTGCCGACAGCGGCTTCCACCTGTCCGCCGGAGGGCGACTGTACGACGTGCGGGCCGGCGAGCAGGTTGGCAACCGCCCGCTGATGCTGTCGCAGCGTCCGACGCTGGGCGCCGGTGGCGGCCGCATCGGCCTGCGCCGCACCCCGGCGCTGACCTTCGGCTATACCGGCACGATGCTGGCCGACACCACGATCGGGCTGGAGGTCGGCGCGATGAAGGGCCGCGCCTATGAAATCGGTGGTCGGCTGACCCGCCCGACCGCAGGCGAGCGCGGCGGCGTGGGCAATGGCCCGATCAACCCCGTGGTCAACGTCTCGTTCGGCCGGCGCTTCTGATCCGATCCTGCGATCGCGGCACGCGACCCGTTCAATCGCGCCGCCGCTTCGCCTAGGGTCGCCGACGATGCTGCCGCCCTTGCCCCATGGCGAATTGTCCGCCGACCTGATCCTGCCTGCCTTCGCACCCTGGTTCGATGTCGCGGGCCTCGCCGTGTTCGCCGCCTCGGGCGCGCTTGCCGCGGCGAAGCGCGGGCAGACCGCGGTGACGCTGGCCTTCTTCGCGCTGATCACCGGCGTCGGCGGGGGGACGGTGCGCGACCTGTTGATCGGTGCGCCGGTCTTCTGGGTCCACGATCCGCGCGCGGCGACCGTATGTCTTGCGATGGCCGCGGCGATCTGGGTGACGCCCGAACGCTGGTGGCGGGACGAGGCGCTCGCCTGGTTCGACGCGATCGGCCTTGCGGCCTATGCCGTCTACGGCGCGGCCAAGGCGCTGGGCTATGGCATCCCGCCGCTGCCCGCCGCGCTGATGGGCGTGGTGACGGCCTGTGTCGGCGGCATCATCCGCGACGTGCTGGCGGGCGAACCGTCGATCCTGATGCGCCCCGAACTCTACGTCACCGCCGCGGCGCTGGCCTCGGGCCTCTACGTCGCGCTGGGCCTCGTCGGCCTCGCCGGCGCCCCCGCCGCGATCATCGCCGCCGCCGCCGGCTTCACGCTGCGCGCCTTCGCGATCCGCTACCACCTCGCACTCCCCGCCTATCGCGGGCGGGGGTGAGGGCGGCCTGCCGTCGATCCGACACGAATCCGCCACCAACCGCGCGCATCCTGACGCCACCCGCATACGGCGGCTGGAGACGGTCATGCGCAAGACGATCGGTACTTTTCTCGCCCTTCTCACGCTCGCGCCATCTCCAGCGACCGGCCAGACGCCGCGCGATCCGGTTGGCGACCTGTGCGCCGCGCGCGCCGATATCGAGGTGCCTGCCACGCAGGTCTATCATCGCCGCAACGGCGCCACGATCGTCTTCGTCGCGGTCGCGCATGAACATGACGCGCAATCCCCCTCCGCGCAGGCGATCAAGGCGGCATTCGATCGCGTCCACCCGACGATCGTGCTGGTCGAGGGCGCCTCGGCGGACAAGAGCGCCGACCCCGCCTATCGCGCCTTCCTGTCGCAGCGCGCCGCCGACCAGTTTGCGCACGGCCATATCCAGGAGAATCTCTACGCGGTGAAGCTCGCTACCGACGCGAAGACGGCGTTTTCCGGCTGGGATATGAGCCCCCGCGACGAATATCGCGCCGATATCGACGCTGGCTACGACATGCGCGACGCGCTCGGCGCCCACCTGCTGCGCGCGCACGTCGATCCCTTCAGCCCGGTCCCCGCCAATCGCCTCGCCGAGGAGTTGCGGTCGATCCCGCACCTGCGCCAACCCAAGGACTTCGATTTCGCCGCCTGGTATCGCGGCGCTTATGGTGCTCGGCTCGACCCGATGGCCGGCACGCCCTGCGGCACCGGCCCGGCGAGCGCGATCGTCAAATTCGAAAGCATCGCGCGCACCCGCAATCTCGCCCGCCTGATCGATGCGAATGCCACGCCGGGCGCGGTGGTGCTGGTGGAAGCGGGCGCCAACCACTGGCTGGCGCTGCGCGACTATCTGGACCGCACGTCCTGACGGACGGTTAGGCGGCGGGGCGCCAGCAGGGTTCCAGTTGCTTCATGCTGGCCTCGGCCCAGTCCGCCAATGCGCCAACGCTGCTCGAAACGGTGACCCTCGCGCCCTGCGCGTTCGATAAAAGGCGGAGCGTGAACGTCGTTCCGTCCACGGCGACAAGTGGCGGGGGCGGCGGTAGCCGCGGATCGAATTTTGCGGGTGGTGGAAGTACAGACAGTGTGACAGGTACATCGGCCAGCTTTGCAAGCACGCTCATCATCGCAGGACAGGCGACGGCATCGGTCGTCGTCACGGTCAGCCGCCCAAGCGGATTCATGACCTTGCGACGCGCGCGCCAGACCGCCGACGCGCCGTAGCCGCTCCGCCACATGTCGATGATCTCCCATCCGCCACACAGCGAATGATGGGCTACGAGCTGAACATCGTTCATCGCTCTCGGCTCGGGAATGCCTTCCTCCCGCGACGTACCGATGGCCCGATCGATCTGCGTGCAATCGAGCAACCGCTGCGGCGCAGCCGCTTGCGCCGCACCCAGCAGCATGGCCAGGATCATTGCTCCGCCCCCGCGCACGCTGCCCCGACCGTGGCGGCGGGGCCGGTCACGCCCGGCGGAAGCGGCGTCGCGCCGCCCGGTCCGATATGCAGCGTCGCATTGGCGACCTGCCACGGCGTGCCGGCGGGAAAGCGCACGCCGTCCAGCGTCACGTCCAACGGGTGCCGCGCGTCATAGCCGCGCGCGATCAACTGCCCGCCATCGCCCCGCACATTCGCCAGCACGATGTCGCGATAGACTGGGATCGATCCGCCCTGCGCCTTGGGATCGTAGCGCGTGTCGAAATCGATCGGCCGCGCCACCCCGCGCAGGCAGATGTCCTGATAGCGTATGCGCTGCACCAGCCCGCCGCGGCTGGGGTCGCTCTTGATCCGCAGGCCCGATGTCGTGCCGTCGAAGGTCAGCCCGCGCACCAGCACGTCGGACACACCGCTCACCGTCTCGCTGCCGATCGACACGCCGTGCCCGGCATGGACGTGGCTGTCGAGGATCGAGACGTAGCGCACGCCGCCGCCGTTGCCGGCCTTGATCGCGATATCGTCGTCGCCGGTGCTGAAGCGGCTGTGTGCGATCGTCACGTCCTCGCTCGCGCCCGGATCGATTCCGTCGGTGTTGCGGGCATCGGCGGGCGCATCGATCGTTACGCCCCAGGCGGTGAAGCCCCGCACGTGATTGACCGCGACGTGGAAATTCGCCGCATTGGCGAAGCGCGTGGCGTACAGCACCAGATTGCGTCCGCCATCCACCGTCACCAGCCGCGGCACGTTCTGCTTGCCGCCTTCGCGCTGCGCGCGGCGTGCGAGCTGCCACCACGTCTCGGTGCCGCCTGCCATCGCCGCACCGCCCGCGCCGTCGATCGTGCCCGCCCCCATGATCGCCGCATCGGTGGCATCGGCCAGGTGGATCAGCGGGCGACAGCCATGGCCCTTGCCATCGATCGTCCCGCACAATCCCTGTCCGGCGTCGAACCGCCGCGGATCGGGGATCGCGCGCAGCGTCGCACCGGGGTCCAGCCACAGGGTCACGCGCGACGGCATCTCGATCGGCCCGCTCTCGTACAGACCGGGGCCGAGCCGCACCGCGGCCCCGCGACACCGCCGCAACGCCACCTCGATCTCGCGGCTCCGATCGCCGGACGTGGGGGACAGCGTGACGCAAGCGGTGGTGGGCAACTGCGGCTCCACCACGGTTCGCCGATCCTGTGCCGCGGCCGGTGCCGCCGCCACGCCCAACACAAGCACGACCGCAGCATACCGACGCATCGCCTCAGACCCTTACGACACCCACATCCGCGAACCGCTTCGGCTCGGCAGGCGGGCTGGCGGGGTCGGCCAGCTCGCATTGCCAATAGCCCACGTCGATCCACTGGCCCTGTTTGTAGCCGATCTCGCGAAACACGCCAGCGCGGCGGAAGCCGACCGTCTCGTGCAGCTTGATCGACTGGTTGTTGGGCAATGCGATCCGGCCGATCGCCTGGGTAAAGCCCTGCGCGCGCAGCGTGTCGATCAGCGCTTCGTACAGCAGCCGCCCGACGCCCTGCCGCTGCGCGACATCGGCGACGTAGATCGTCGTCTCCACCGCCCAGCGATACGCCTCGCGCTCCGAAAAGCGCGTCGCATAGGCATAGCCGAGCACGCCGCCCGTCTCCGCCCCGTTGGTCGCGACCATCCAGGGGTAGAGCCCCTGCGACGACGCCATCCGCGTCCGCATCGCGCGCGCGTCCGGCGCCTCCGTCTCGAACGACACCGTCCCGGCGAGCACGTGCGGCGCGTAGATGGCGGCGATCGCGCCGGCATCATCCGGCGTCGCGGCGCGCACCCCGATCATGCGCCGAAGCCCAGCTTCGCCAGCACCAGGTCGAACAGCCTGGCGTCGCTGTCGGCGGTCGCGCTCGGCCCGATGCCGCCACATTCCAGGCAGCGCGCCTGCACCGATCCGCTGCGCGCGAGGCGGCTGACGTCGCCCACCGCCTGCGCGACGAGGCCGCGGCGCTCGGCCGCGATCCGCCCGAAGACGTCCGCCGACGGGCTTGCGGCATCGTCGTCGTCCTTGCGGCTGGCCAGCGCGGCGGCGAATTGCGCGGCGGCGCTCGGTTCCTTCTCCAGATATTCGGCATGGACCTTAGCCGGGTCCAGCTTGGCCCGCTTGGCGGCTTCCGCCACCGCATCGTTCAGCCCGCCGAAGCGATCGACCAGCTTGATCTGCCGCGCGGTGCCGCCGTCCCACACGCGTCCCTGCGCGATCGCATTGACCTGATCGACGGTCATGTGGCGCGACTGTGCGACGCGGGTCAGGAACTGGCGATAGCCGTTCTCGATCCCCGCCTGCAGGATCGTGTCGAGCTCGGGCGTGGTGCCGGCAAACACATCGGGCTGGCCCGACAGCGGCGTCGTCTTCACGCCATCCGTCGTGATGCCGATCTTGGCCAGCGTCTTTTCGAACGTCGGGATGATCCCGAAGATACCGATCGACCCGGTGATCGTCGACGGTTCGGCGAAGATCACGTCACCCGGCGTCGACACCCAATAGCCGCCCGATGCGGCCAGCCCGCCCATCGACACGACGATCGGCAGGCCCTTCTGCTTGGCCTGCAGGATGGCGAGGCGGATGCGTTCCGACGCCATCACCGATCCGCCCGGCGAATCGACGCGCACCACCAGCGCCTTCAGGTCCTTCTTGGCGAGGCCGTTCAGGATCAGCTTGGCGATCGTGTCGCCATGCGCGCTGCCCGGGCCGCCTTCGCCGTCGACGATATCGCCCGCGATCGTGATGACGCCGATCGCATCGCCGGTCTTTGGCAGCGGATGCGCCGCGACCCAGCTGTCATAGCCGATGCGGTTGTAGAAGCCCGCCGCCTTCTTGGCATCGCCGCCGACGATGGCCGCGACGCGCGCACCGAAGGCGGTGCGATCGCCCAGCGTGTCGACGATGCCCGCCGCCTTGTTGGCTTGCGCGATGTCACCGCCCGCCGCGACGATCAATGTGTCCGGGCTGGCGAGGAACTGCGCCACCTGTGCCTTCGGCCGGGCCTTGGCGATCGCCTCCTTCCACTGGCTAAAGATCGACCCCAGCAGCGCCTGGCTCGCCTCGCGCGCCTCCGGGCTCTGGTCGGTGCGGGTATAGGGTTCGACGAAGCTCTTGAACTTGCCGACGCGATAGACGTGCGTGGTGACGCCCAGCTTGTCGATCAGCCCCTTGTAATATAGCTGGTTGCCGCCCGGCCCCATGAAGATCGTGCCGCCCAGCGGATTGACCCAGATCTCACTGGCGTTGGCGGCGAGGCGATAGCCCGCATCGGTATAGGCGGTGGCATAGGCCAGCACCGGCTTCTTCGTGTCGCGGAACTTGCGGATCGCGTCGGCCACCTCGTTCAGCGTCGCCGGATAGCCGCCGCCGAAGCGATCGAGGTCGAGCACCAGCGCCTTCACCCGGTCGTCGGTCCGTGCTTCGTCGATCGCGCGCAGCACGTCGCGCGCGCGATACTGGCGCGGCCCCTGCTGGCCCGACAGCATCGCGAACGGCGCCTGTTCCTCGGGCTGTTCGACGATCGTGCCGTTGAGGTCGAGCACCAGCGCCCCCGGGCTGATCGCCTTCATCCCTGGCCGCGCGCTCAGCGCCGCGAACAGCAGACCGAAGAACAACAGCATCGCGATCAGGACCAACCCGTCCTTGATCGCCACCAGCAGCTTCCATGCGCCCCGAACCAGCTTCACGCGATGCTCCTTATCGTTGCCTCTAGCGCTAGAGCAGGCGAAGGCGCCGCGCAACGGGGCGTGTTGGGCCGGTAATACGGATGTAGGCTCCGGTTCGTCAGTTCGGATTGATCCAGCTCGTCTTCTGATAAAAGTAACGGACTTTCCTGTCCGATGGCGAAAACCGGCCACGGGTCATCATGGCGGTGCATGTCGCTGAGTCCAACGACGGCACACCAGAGCTTCTTGCGACCCTGCAGGCGGTCGGCCTGCCGTTCGCATCGACCGTCACCAGAATGCGCACAATGCCCTGCTGACCGCTACGGAAGGCGTCTGCCGGGTAATCGGCAACCTGTATCCAGTCGCGGTTCAGCTGACCTCCCGTGTCGATCATGGCATCGGGATCGGCCCCCCAGGACTTGAGCAGGTCGCGGCCGCACGCCTTCGCGGCAGCGAAGGCTTTGTCGATACCCTCGACTGGCACGGACACCGGAAACATTGCTCCAGCGTCGATCGACAGCTGCTTGGCCGTCCTGATCTGCTGCCATTTTTCGGGCTCCAGCAACAGGCGCAACGCATAGCCGCCCTGCGGCGTCGGCGCAGCGATCCACGACGCTCGCAGCGACGGTCCCGTCGGCGCAAGCGTGATCGTAGCGACGCCGGACTTACCCCGAGACACGGGCGTCGCCGTCAACAGGACGAGGTCGCCGCCGCCGTACACCGGATCGACGTCGATCGCCAAAATCTCAGGCTTCGGCCCATCCCCGAACGCGCGGTTGATGATGCACTGGTTCGGTGCATATTCGACGCCCCATTTCGTCGCCGATCGGTCGACATGCGCCGCCGGAGTCGCGGCTTGCAGGGCGAGGGCGATGATCGCGCCAGCCGGGGCCCCCGCCGTCATCATGGCACCCTCCAGTCGGTGCGCTTAAACACGTAGCGCGTCTCTCGCGACGAGGGTTCGAACTTCGCGCGCGCCATCATGATCCGGCACGTCGTCGCATCGAGCGACGAAGAACGCGAGCTGACCACCACCTTGCAGTCGCGTGGCCGCCCCTTGGGATCGATCGTCAGCAGGATCTTCACCGTGCCCGATTCGCCATTGCGCAGCGCTTCAGGCGGATAGTCCGAATAGCTGATCCAGCTACCGGAGTTATTTGGACCGGAGGTGTCGATCATCGCATCGGGGTCCGCTCCCCAGGATGTCAGCAGCGTCCGGCCGCACGTCTTGGCAGCCGCGATGGCCTTGTCGATCCCTTGGATCGGCACGGATACGGGCGACGCGAACGGCCCCTGGATCGTCAGCGTGTCGCCCGCCGCAATCGCGGCCCAGCCGTCCTGGGTGATCCCGATATCGATCGCCGCCCGCGCGTCCTTTGATCCGCGCGCGAACCACATCTGCTGCAGCGTCGCGTTGCCCGGGGCGACGGTCATCGTGGCAGTGCCGAAAGTCCCCTTCGTCGCAACGCCGGGAACGAGCAGGACGATATTGCCGGTGCCGGTCACCGGACTTGCATCGATGGCAAGGAACGACTTGACCGGGCCGGACCCGAATTGCCGGTTGATGATGCACTGTTCGGGGCTGTAGTCCACGCCCCACTTGCCTGCCGCATCTATACTGCCGCCCGAAGGTGCGGAGGCCTGCAACGCCAGCGCGACCAGTCCGATCATCATGCTTATCCCCCGATATTTTTTGCGAGCCTAGCATTGCGGCGCGCCGCTGCAACGGGAGGCCACTGGCAGAACGATCGCGTCTCGCCTAACCTGCCGCCGCGCACCGCGAAAACGGCGTCGGGTGCAAGTATTGGGGGGAAGATGTATGCGTATCGTGCTGGGCGGCGTGGCGGTGTTGGCGTTGGCGATCGGCGGGGCGGGCGCCTTGCGCGCGCAGACCGGGGCCGGTGCGGTCGATGCACGCGCTTTCGGTGCGCGTGAGGACGTCCGGCAGGTCAGCATTTCCCCCGACGGCAAGCGGCTCGCGATGGTTCGCGCCGCGGCGGGGGCGGGCACCGCGCTCTACGTCGCCGATCTTACCGGCGACGCAACGCCCCGACCGATCCTCACCTCCAGCGGCCGGCCCGATCAGCTGACGGGGTGCAGCTGGTCGACCGCGACGCGGCTCGTCTGCAACATCTCGACGCTGATGACGACCAACGGCATGCGGCTGGGCTACAGCCGCGTGCTGACGCTCAACGCCGACGGCAGCGACATGAAGCCCCTGTCGGGCGAGACGCGCGACCGCATCGACGGGTTCGGCCAGTTCGGCGGCGGCATCATCGATTTCCTCGCCGATGACGCGGCGGGCGGTGATGCGAAGGGCGGTTCGGTCCTGATGACGCGCGATTACGGTGCGCAGATGACCACCGGCTCGATCACCGCGTCCACCGCGTCGGGCCTGGGCGTCGAGCGCGTCGATACGACGACGCTGCGCCGTCAGCAGGTCGAACGCCCCAGCGGCCGCGCCAGCGAATATATCACCGACGGCCACGGCACCGTCCGCATCATGGGCATCACTGCCGCCAGCGACAGCGGCATGCTGCGCGGCCGCACGACCTATATGTACCGCAAGGCGGGCGATCGCAGCTGGCAGCCGCTGTCCGTGGTCAGCGACGATGGCGGGGTATCGCGCGGCTTCGATCCCTATGCCGTCGATCGCGACGCCAATGTCGCCTATGGCTTCGACGATCACGGCGGACGCCAGGCGCTGTACCGCGTCGCGCTCGACGGCAGCCTGAAGCGCGAACTGGTGTTGGATCGCCCCGATGTCGACGTCGATTCGCTGATCCGCATCGGCCGCCAGCAGCGCGTCGTCGGCGCCAGCTTCGCGACCGACCGGCGCGAACGCGTGATCTTCGATCCCGCGCTGAAGGCGCTCGCCGCTTCGCTCGGCCGTGCCTTGCCGAAACAGCCGATCGTCAGCATCGTCGATGCCAGCGCCGACGAACAGAAACTGGTGCTGTTCGCCGGCAGCGACGTCGATCCCGGCAGCTTCTATTTGTTCGATCGCACCGCGAAGAAGCTGTCGCCGATCCTGTCGGTGCGCCCGCCGCTTGGCGGTCGCACGCTCGCCAGCGTCAAGCCGATCAGCTTCAAGGCGGCGGACGGCACGATGATCCCCGCCTATCTCACGCTGCCCGCCGGCAGCAGTGGCAAGGGGCTGCCCGCGATCGTCCTGCCGCACGGCGGCCCCGGCGATCGCGACGAATGGGGCTTCGACTGGTTGCCGCAATTCTTCGCGGCACGCGGCTATGCGGTGCTCCAGCCCAATTTCCGTGGCTCGACCGGCTATGGCGCGGCGTGGTTCCAGAAGAACGGCTTCCAGTCGTGGCGCACCGCGATCGGCGACGTCAACGATGCCGGCCGGTATCTGGTGTCGCAGGGCATCGCCGCGCCCGACAAGCTCGCGATCGTCGGCTGGTCCTATGGCGGCTATGCGGCGCTGCAATCGGCGGTGCTCGACCCGGCATTGTTCAAGGCGATCGTCGCGATCGCGCCGGTCACCGACCTCGAAACCTTGCGCGGCGAACACCGCAACTTCACCAATTTCGAACTGGTCGACGGCTTCATCGGCCATGGCGCCCATATCCGCGACGGTTCGCCCGCGCAGAATGTGGATCGCATCGCCGCGCCGGTGCTGCTGTTCCACGGCGACCTCGACCAGAATGTCGGCATCGGTGAATCGCGCCTGATGGCCAGCAAGCTGCGCGGGGCGGGCAAGCCCGTGACCTTCGTTGAATATAAGGGCCTCACCCACCAGCTCGACGATAGCGACGTGCGCACCGACATGCTCGGCAAGAGCGACGCCTTCCTGCGCACCGCGCTGCATATCGACGGGTAAGGGCTTTGGGAGCCAGCCCCTGCGGCCGGCTCCCCCTTTTGCCTTTAGTTGGTCGCGATGCGCAGCGTCGCCATCAGGCGGCGGCCCGGCATCACCACCAGGTCCTTGTTCAGCGCGGTGCTCAGCCGCTGCGTGTCGTTGGTCAGGTTCTGGCCGACCAGAGCGATCTCCATATTGGGATGCGAGGCGAACGGCCGCACCGCCAGCTGGCCGTCGAGCGCCACGTAACCCGGCGTCGGCGTATCGAACACGCCCGCCTTGTCCTGTTTGCCGGCGTAGATCAGGTTGAACCCGGCATCCAACCGGTCGCCGGTCCAGTTCAGTCCGCCGCCGATGCGATAGGGCGGGATGCGCGGCACGTTGTTGCCATCGTCCAGCGTCGCGCGCGTGTAGTCCGCGAGCACGTTGAACCGGTATACGCCGTGCGACGTGTGGACGAGGTCGTAGCTCGCCTCGCCCTCGAACCCGCGGAAATGCGCGCCCTGCTGGCGGTAGTTCAGCTCGCGCAGGTCGTGATCGTCGTCCTGCGTCGCCTGGCACGCGCCGTCGTCGGTGCAGTACAGGCCGGTCAGGTCGCCGTAGATATAGTTCTTGAACCACGAGCTGTAGACGCTGCCGTCGAAGCGGAACTTGCCCGACCGGATACGCAGCGTGCCCTCCAGCGAATTGGCACGCTCGATCTTCAGCCGGGGATCGCCCGTTTCGAACGTGTTCGGCCCGTCGTGCCCGCCGCGCGCGAACAATTCAGTCAGCGCCGGCGCGCGGCCGGTGCTGGAGAAGGTGACGCCCAGCTTCACCGCGGGGCTGACCGTGTACAGCGCGCCGATCGCACCGCTCAGCGGCGTGTAGCGCGGCGTGGCGGCGACGTTCGACGCGGGCGTGCCGGTCAGATGCACCTGCTCGATCCGGCCCGACGCCTCGACGTGCAGCGGCCCGGCGATCTTCGTGTCGGTGAAGACATATCCCGCGATGCTCTCCATCGTTGCGGGGAACAGGTACGAGCTGTCGTCGCCCACCGCCGAGAAGTTGCGGTGCTGATATTCGACGCCCAGCGCGGTGTTGTCGATGAAGCCGATCCGGTTGGTCAGCAGCTCGGCGCGCGCATTATATTCCTTGTTGCGGAACGTCGTGTCGATCGTGCCGTCCGGCTCCTTTTCGTCATGGCTGTAATTGGCGTAGCTGCCATCCAGGCTCAGCGACTTGAGCACGCCCGATCCCAGCGCGAACGACGATCGCGTCATCACCTTGGTCTGGCGCATGTCGATATAGGTGGTGTCGCTGGGGATGCCGTATTGCGCGTCATATTGCGTGATCGCCGCGCCGACATGGCTGTCCTTGTTGCTCCCGAAGAAATACGACCCGCCGACCGATCCGCCGAAGCCCTTGAAGAAGCTGTTCTGCTGGACGCCCAGCGGTGTGTCGTAATTGCCCTCGTGCCGGCCGAAGCCATCGGCGTGCAGCGCCAGATCGCCGACCGTCGCATCGACCAGCGCCGCGCCCTGATACAGGTTGGACACGGTGCCATAGGTGCCGTTCACCTCGCCCGAGAACGGCCGGTCGGACAGGTGCATCGGCACGCGATCGTTCAGCACGTTGACGACGCCGCCGATCGCCTGGCTGCCATAGCGCAGCGTGCCCGCGCCGCGCACCACCTCGATGCTGCGCGCGGAGAGCGGATCGATCGGCATGCCATGGTCGGGCCCGATGTCGGACACGTCGGAGGAGCTGAGGCCGTCTTCCAGGATGCGCACGCGCGTCGCGTCCATGCCGCGGATGATCGGGCGGCTGGCGCCGGTCGCGAAGCCGGTCGCGGCGATGCCGGGCACCTTGGCCAGCGCATCGGAAATGCTCGCGCCGCCGGCCTTCAGGATGTCCTCGGCATCCACCTTGGCAGAGATGGCGGGCGTGTCGTCGCGATCGTGCTGGATCGGGCTGGCGGTCACGATGATGTCGCGGCCGGTGTCAGCCGTCTGGGTGGCGGGCGCGGCGGTCTGGGCGAGCGCGCAGGCGGGGAACAGCGCGGCGCTGGCCGCGCCGAGGAACAGGAAAGAACGCATCGACGTCTCCGGGAAATCGGGCACAGGCGCGCATCGGCCGCAATCGGCGACGCGCGAGGGGGAGGGATCAGAGCGGAGAGTCGATCGGCGGCGCGCGACTGCGCCAGCCATGGCCGCGCGGCGCGGGCAGGGGATAAGCGGCAATGGCTTGGACGGGCCTGATCGCTGCAGCGGGCACCGCCGCGATCGCCGTCGGCACCGTATCGGGCAGCAGCGGTTCGAACGCCGCGCGCGCATAACAGAGCGCGCAATCCGCGTCCGCCGTCGCCAGCGTCGTCGACCGGTCCGTGCCGTCGCGCGCGGTGGCATGCAGCGGATGGACATGCGCCTGTGCGATGCCCCCCCCGCCCAGCAGCGCACACAACGCCAGCAGCGCAAGCATCAGCACGCCCGGCTGCGGCCGGCGCTGGCAGGGTCGCGTGTGTCTCATCCCGCCCCGTCCCGACACGAGCAAAGCTGTCTGAAAGCTGAACAAGAGACAACATATCATGCTTGTCATGTTGCCCCACGCGCAAGTCGCTGAAATTGCTTACAGGTGCGGATTGCGGCCGGATCGTCGTCGCCTGTCATCATGCCGTCGCACGCCGCGCGCAGACTGCACCGCCATCGGATTCGGATCGTTTCGGACGGGGCACATTGCTGTTACGATCGCGTCGAACCGCAAGGGGACCCAAGGCCATGATCCGCGCCCGCTGCCACGCCGTCCTGCTCGCCTGTACGATAGCGACCCCCGCCGCGGCCCAGCAGGCGACGCCCGCGTCCCCGCCTGTGACCCAGGCGGGCGACAAGGCTCCCGGCCCGGACATCGTCGTACAAGGGCTGAAGGACCGCAAGCGCGGCACGTGGCGCCGCGCCGACGCTGCCCATGTCGTCGTCTATAGCAAGGGAAGCGCCGACGAACTGATCCGCGTCACCCGCAACATCGAACGGCTGCACCAGCTGCTGACCCGTCTGTACCGGCGGGGCGGCGGCGCCGACGATATGGTCCGGCCGCAGATCACGCTGCTCGATCCCGACACCGATCTGTCGAGCCTCGGTCTGCAGAATGCGCGCTGGCAGCAGGGGCCGTTCATGGCGCCCTTCGCGGGCACCGTCTATTATGACCCGCGCGAGGATGGCGAGGTGATGGCCGTGTCGCGCCGTGCCGGGTCGATCAGGCTCGATACGCCACTCGCCCGTACCGCGGCCTGCGACGACGCGGTGCAGAATGCGGACCCGGATTCGAACGCGACGATGACCTGCTCCCGGTCCGCCGTCCGCCAAGCCCCGCTCGCGCTATCCTGGGAACAGGCGCTCTACGCCGCCTACGCCGAACGCTTCATCCTCACCTATGCGCCGGCCAGCGATCCGCGCTGGTATCTGGATGGCATCGGCGCACTCTTTTCCTCGATCGCGATCCGGCCCGACGGCGCGATCGACTATGCCCGCGTGCCCGATCAGTTCCAACAGGTGCTGACCGCCTATGGGCCGGCTGACGTGGCCGGCGTCCTGACAGGCCGCTACCTGACCGACACCGGCGACGCTGCGCGCTGGTCCCCCTATCACGCGTGGCTGGTCAGCCACTTCTTCCTCTATTCGGCGCTGTCGCCCCAGCGCAGCGACCAGTTCCGGCGCTACATGGCGGCGGTGCGACAGGGCAAACCCCTTGCCGAAGCCGCCACGGTCTTCGGCGACCTTGCTGCCTTGCAGCGGGAGATCGGCCGGTACGCGCGCCGCGACTTCGCCTACGCCCATGGCCAGGCGCCGCAGCCTGATGTGCCGCCGCCCGCCGTCACGCAACTCTCGCCCGCAGACTCCGCACTGGTCGAGGCGCGCCTTGCGCTGGGCGGCCGTGGCGACGGCTGGCTCGACACCATCCGCGCCGCCACCACCGGTATCGACGATCCCGACGCGTTGCGCGTCGCCGCGACGGCGGAATGCGGCAGCGGACATGCCGACGCCTGCCTCGCCGCCGCCGATCGTGTGCTGGCCGGCCGCCCCGACGATGCCGCGGCGCTCGCGTCGAAGGGGCGCGCGCTGACGCTGAAGGCAATCGCCGCGACCGGCACCGATCGGACGACCGGCCTCGCCGCCGCGCGGCAGCTTCTCGCCCGGGCGATCACGCTCGATCGGGACGCGCCCGCGCCGCGACTCGCCTATGTGCGAAGCTTTCTCGACGCGGGGCAGGCGCCGCCCGACGATGCGCTGCTCGGCCTCGCGCAAGTGATCCGCCGCGTGCCCGCCGCACCCGTGCCGCGCCTGCTGCTCGCCGAATCGTTACTGAAACAGGGCAAGGCGGATCTCGCCGGCCGTGTCGCCTTCTCGTTGACGCATGGCCCGTTCGATTCCCCGGAACGACGCACCGCGGCGACGCTGTTCGCCTCGACCGGCACCGCTGCACGCGGCATCTAAGTCGCCGCTTTTCGGGCCAGCGCGACGAGCCGCGCCAAAACGTCGACGACTTTCTTCGGTTCCCGTCCCGCCGATCTCTTGACGGTCCCCGGCCCGCGACACATATCCCGGCCGTTGGCACTCGCGCATCGTGAGTGCCAGATTTTTGTAACACTGACTGAAAAGAGGGACTTCGCAATGAACTTTCGTCCGTTGCATGACCGCGTCCTCGTCCGCCGTGTCGAGGCGGAAGAGAAGACGGCCGGCGGGATCATCATCCCCGACACCGCCAAGGAAAAGCCGCAGGAGGGCGAGGTCGTCGCCGCCGGCACCGGGCTGAAGGCCGAAGACGGCAAGGTCACGCCGCTCGACGTCAAGGCTGGCGACCGCATCCTGTTCGGCAAGTGGTCGGGCACCGAGGTGAAGGTCAACGGCGAAGACCTGCTGATCATGAAGGAAAGCGACATCCTCGGGATCGTCGGCTGATTGTGACGTGCAGGGCCGTTTTTGGCCCTGACGTACTGTCCACTTCCACAACTTCCAATTTTCGAAAGGGTAGCCACCATGGCAGCCAAGGACGTAAAATTCGGCCGCGACGCGCGTGAACGCATTCTGCGCGGCGTCGACATCCTCGCCGACGCGGTGAAGGTCACGCTGGGGCCGAAGGGCCGCAACGTCGTGATCGACAAGAGCTTCGGCGCGCCCCGCATCACCAAGGACGGTGTGTCGGTCGCCAAGGAAATCGAGCTCAAGGACAAGTTCGAGAACATGGGCGCGCAGATGGTGCGCGAAGTGGCCTCGAAGACCAACGACATCGCCGGTGACGGCACCACCACCGCGACCGTGCTCGCCCAGGCGATCGTGCGCGAAGGCATGAAGTCGGTCGCCGCCGGCATGAACCCGATGGACCTGAAGCGCGGCATCGACATCGCCGTCGCCAAGGTGGTCGAGGACGTGAAGTCGCGCTCGAAGCCCGTTTCGGGTTCGTCGGAAGTCGCGCAGGTCGGCATCATCTCGGCCAATGGCGACAAGGAAGTCGGCGAGAAGATCGCGGAAGCGATGGAGAAGGTCGGCAAGGAAGGCGTCATCACCGTCGAAGAGGCCAAGGGTCTCGAATTCGAGCTCGACGTCGTCGAGGGTATGCAGTTCGACCGCGGCTATCTGTCGCCCTACTTCATCACCAACCCGGAAAAGATGACGGTCGAACTGAACGACCCGTACATCCTGATCCACGAGAAGAAGCTCAGCAACCTGCAGGCGATGCTCCCGATCCTGGAAGCCGTCGTCCAGTCGGGCCGCCCGCTCCTGATCATCGCCGAGGACATCGAGGGTGAGGCTCTGGCCACGCTCGTCGTCAACAAGCTGCGTGGCGGCCTGAAGGTCGCAGCGGTCAAGGCACCGGGCTTCGGCGATCGTCGCAAGGCGATGCTGGAAGACATCGCGATCCTGACCAAGGGCGAGATGATCTCGGAAGACCTCGGCATCAAGCTCGAGAGCGTCACCGTCGGCATGCTCGGCACCGCCAAGCGCGTCACGATCGACAAGGACAACACCACCATCGTCGACGGTGCGGGTGAAGCCGATGCGATCAAGGGCCGCACCGAGGCGATCCGTGCGCAGATCGAGAACACCACCAGCGACTACGACCGTGAGAAGCTGCAGGAGCGTCTCGCCAAGCTCGCCGGCGGCGTGGCCGTGATCAAGGTCGGCGGTGCGACCGAGGTCGAGGTGAAGGAGCGCAAGGACCGCGTCGACGACGCGCTGCACGCGACCCGCGCGGCCGTCGAAGAGGGCATCGTCCCCGGCGGTGGTACGGCGCTGCTGTACGCGACGAAGGTGCTCGAAGGCGTCACCGGCGCCAACGAAGACCAGACCCGCGGCGTGGACATCGTCCGCAAGTCGCTGACCGCGCTGGTGCGTCAGATCGCGCAGAACGCCGGCCATGACGGCGCCGTCGTTTCGGGCAAGCTGCTCGACCAGACCGACACGTCGTTCGGCTTCAACGCTGCGACCGACCAGTATGAAAACCTGGTCGCCGCCGGCGTGATCGATCCGACCAAGGTCGTCCGCACCGCGCTGCAGAACGCAGCCTCGGTCGCCGGCCTGCTCATCACCACCGAGGCGACCGTCTCGGAACTGCCCGAGGACAAGGCTCCGGCCATGCCCGGCGGCGGCGGCATGGGCGGCATGGGCGGCATGGACTTCTGATTTGGCATCGGGGCAGGCACTGCCTGCCCCGAAGACCAAATCAGAACGGCCGGCGGGTCGGCTTCGCCGATCCCGTCCGACGTCACGGCAGCGGCTCCGCCGCTGCCCGCCAAGCAAAACAGGGGCCGGAGGAGCGATCCTCCGGCCCTTTGTTTGACCCCATAGTGGTGGTACGCTCGGGCTATGGAGTACGCATCCTCCTATGATCCGATCACGGCCGGGGCGTTTGCCCAGTTCGGCTTCCCCGAACACCTCAAATGCGAATTGGTCCACGGCATCATCCGCAGACGTAACGACCGCACTCCCGCCCAAGCGAAGATCAGCAGCAACGTCCTGACGTACTTGCGCAGCAAGCTTCGTGGGACCGACCGTCGGCCTTACGGTTTCGACACAGGCGTCCGTGTCACGGATGCCGACGTCCGCTACCCGGATGTCAGCGTCTGTTACGACAGCTCCGCTACTCACTGTCGTGAGGTGCCGCGCGTCCTCACTGACCCGATCGTTATAATCGAAGTCTGTTCAGGCTCGACCGGCCGCTTCGACGAAACTGTGAAGCTCGGCCAATATCGACACCTGCCGTCGCTCGACACGATCGTCTTCGTCGATCCCGAAGCGGAAACGGCCCGCGTCGTCCAGCGACTCGGCCCCCAGTCATGGCGTGACGACCTGTTCGCCCAGCCCCACGACGTCATGCTGCCGGCGCTCGACCTGACCATCCCGCACACCGAAATCTTCGCCCGGGACTGACCCCGCAACCCCATCGCCGCCCGCTCGTTACGCCGGCCATGAACCACGACGCGACCCGCACCGACATTCCCGCAGACGGTGCCATCCTCGGCTACGGACCGATGCTGCCACTGGTCGCTGCCGGGATCGGCGCATGGCTGCTGCCGCCGCCCTGGCCCTTCTGGGCGACGCATCTCGGCATCATCTGGGGCGCCTTGATCCTTGCCTTCATCGCCGGGGTACGGCGCGGCTTCGGCTTCGGCAATCCGGGCGCGTCGAAGCCGGTCGAGATCGCGACCTGCATCGCCTATTTCACGCTCGCCGGTCTGGCGCTGGTCGTCGAACAGGCGTCGACGGCGCTGCTCCTGCTGCTCGTCGGCTATGTCGCGGCGGGCTTTCTCGATCGCCGCGCCGCGATCGCCGGCAACGCACCCGCTTATTTCGCGGCGCTGCGGCTCCGCCAGCTGCTGATCGGCGCGGCCGGCATCGCCGCGCTGTTCGCCCGGGCCGTCATCGCCTGACGGCCCGGCGCGTCGCTTACTTCTGCATCGCCTCGATCAGTTTCTTGACGTCCTGGCTGCGACCGCGCGGCACTATCATCACGTCGTTGCCGCACGCCACCACGATCAGATCGCTGACGCCCACCGCCGAGATGCGGACGCCGTCCGATCGGATCAGGCAATTGTTCGTGTCGATCGCCAGCACCTCGCCGCGATGGTGGTTGCCACGCTCGTCGCACGGGCTGATCGCCAGCAGCGCGTCCCAACTGCCGACATCGCTCCAGCCCATCGCCACCGGCACCACGGCGACGCGATCGGCGCGTTCCATCACCGCATAGTCGATCGAATCCGACGGCGACGCCCCGAACGCGTCCGCATCCGGATAGACCCGCACGCCCTCGCGCCGGGCTTGCCGCATCGCCGTCTGCGCGGCAGTCAGGATCGCCGGAGCATGCGCCGCCAGCGCGCCCAGGAACATGTCGGCGCGGAACAGGAAGATGCCGCCGTTCCACACATGGTCGCCCGCCGCCAGCATCGCCTCGGCACGGTCGCGCGGCGGCTTTTCGACGAAGCGCGCGACGCGATGCACGCCTTCGGCCAGTGGGTCGCCCACCTGGATCCAGCCATAGCCGGTTTCGGGCGCATCGGGCGCGATCCCGAACGTCACCAGCCAGCCATCCGCGACCATCGGCATCGCGGCGTCCACCGCGGCGCGAAACGCCTCGACATCCGCGATGACGTGATCGGACGGCATGACGAGCAGCGCGTCCTCCGCCCCCGCTGCCAGCGCCGCCAGCGCGATCGCCGGCGCGGTGTTGCGGCCGACCGGTTCCAGGATCACCGCCTGCGGCTTGGCGTCGGCGGCCGCGAGCTGTTCGTCGATCGCATCGGCGTGCCGCGCATTGGCCACGACGATCGGCGCCGCAAACGCCTCGCCATGCGCCCGCCGCGCAGTCAGCTGCAGCATCGTCTCGTCCGCCGTCAGCGGCAGCAGCTGCTTTGGCATTTCGGGGCGCGACATGGGCCACAGCCGGGTGCCCGATCCTCCGGAAAGGATCACAGGAACGATCGTCATATAGGTCAGGCAACTCCTAGGAGGTCTTCTCCTAAACGAGAAAAGACCGGAAACGTAACGATAATCCTCGCCGCTTGTTCAAGCTTTCTTCGTATTTTTCTGCGACGCCGCTGACAGCCTGTCGGAAAAGCTTACAGGACGGCGTCGGAGGAGCCGGGCATGATCCGCCTGTTCAAGCATTACGTGCCGCATGTCGTGCTGCTGCTCGGCCTGGTCGACGCGCTGTTGCTGGTGCTGGCCGGCGAACTCGGCTGGGTGCTGCGCGCCTATCAGATCGGCATGCACGTCGATCCGATCACGACGCGCCTGCCGCAATTGCTGTCCTTCGCCTTCGCCTTGCAGGTCGCGCTGATCGCGGTCGGCGCCTATGGCGTTGCCTCGCTCCTGTCGCTCCGCTTCGCGGCGGCACGGCTGGCGGTGGCGCTGCTGATCGGCGTGTCGTGCCTGTCGATCCTGTTCTTCCTGATCCCGCCGCTCGCGCTGTGGCGATCGAACCTCGCCTATGCGACGCTGATCGCGGCGGTGTTGCTCGTGATCGTCCGCGGCGTCGTTGGGCGTCTCGTCGGCGGAGACCTGCTCAAGCGGCGCATCCTCGTGCTCGGGGCGGGCGCGCAGGCGAACCGGATCCGCGATCTGGCGCAGCAGCCCGGCGCCAACGTCATCGTCGCCGGCTTTATCGCGATGCGCGATGGCGAGACGGTGGTGCCGGATGCGATCCCGCGCGGCGCCATCCCGAATCTCGCCGCGCACGTCCTCGACCATCAGGTCGCCGAGGTGGTGCTGGCGCTGGAGGAACGCCGCAACGCGCTGCCGTTGCAGGACCTGCTGCGCGTGCGCACCACGGGTGTCGCCGTTACCAATATCTCCAGCTTCCTCGAACGCGAGACGGGGCGGATCGATCTCCGCTCGGTCAACCCGTCGTGGCTGATCTTTTCGGACGGTTTCGCCTCGGGCCGCATGGTGTCGAGCGCCTTCAAGCGCGCCTTCGACGTCATCGCCAGTCTGGTGCTGCTCGCCTTCACGCTGCCGATCATCCTGCTGACCGCAGTGGCGATCCGCCTCGAATCGAAGGGGCCAGCCTTCTACCGCCAGCGCCGCGTCGGCCTGTACAACCAGGGCTTCGACATTCTGAAGCTGCGCTCGATGCGTCAGGATGCCGAGGTGCCGGGTCACGCGGTCTGGGCGGAGAAGGACGATCCCCGCATCACCCGCATCGGCCGCATCATTCGCAAGGTGCGGATCGACGAACTGCCGCAGGCCTGGTCTGTCTTGAAGGGCGAGATGAGCTTCGTCGGCCCGCGCCCCGAGCGCCCGCAATTCGTCGCGCAGCTGGAACAGCAGCTGCCCTATTATGCCGAGCGGCATATGGTGAAGCCCGGCATCACCGGCTGGGCGCAGATCAACTATCCCTATGGCGCGTCGATAGAGGATGCGCGCCACAAGCTCGAATACGATCTCTATTATGCCAAGAACTATTCGCCGTTTCTCGACCTGCTGATCCTGTTGCAGACGTTACGCGTGATCCTGTGGCCGTCGGGCGCGCGCTAGCGTCATGGTGATGCTGATCCTCTGGGGGCATGCGCTCGCCGCGCTCGGTTTTGCGGCATTGACGCTCGCCTGGTCGCGTCGGGCGGCGGCGGTCGGCCTGCACAGTCGCATGCTGGTCGCGGCGCTGGCGGTGACGGCTCTGTGGGCGCTGGCGGTGGCGGGGATCGGCGAAGCCGACCTCGTCACGCGCGTCGTACAGTCGTTGCGCAACCTCATCTGGCTGGCGGCGATGCTGGTGCTGGTCCGGCATAGCGGCGCCGGCGTGGCGGCGGTGTATGCGCTCTACGTGGCGACCGCGACGGTCAGCGCGCTGGCGATCGGGTGCGCATTGCTCGAAACGCTGCCGTTCGCGGCGACGACGCTGGCGACGCTGGCCGATCTGCGGCTGATCGCGCGCATGCTGGCGGCGGTCGGCGGGCTGATCCTCGTCCACCAGCTCGCCTTCGTCGGGCGCGAGCGGGAACGCGGGCGGATCGTGCTGATCGCAGCGGCGATCGCCACCATCTGGGGCCTCGACCTGCTCGTCGCCGCGGCGGACTGGGGCTGGGGCGCGTCGCCCGGGGTGGTCGTGGTCCGCGGCTTTGCGCTGACGGTCGCCACCGTGTTCCTCGCAGTGCCGTTGCAGGCCGACCGGCGCGGCCTGTCGCTGTCGCACGACGTCGCGATGCGGCTGTTCGTCGCGACCGCGATCGCCGCCTATGTCGGCGCGACATTGCTCGCGACGCAGGTCGCTGGCCGGTACGCGGGCGATGCCGCGCGCGTGGCGCAGACCGCCATCGTGCTCGGCGCGACCACCGCGCTGATGACCTTGCTGTCGACCCCATGGCTGCGCGCCTGGACCAAGGTGAAGGTCGCCAAGCATTTCTTCGACCACCGCTATGACTATCGCGCCGAATGGCAGCGTTTCACCGCAACTTTGGGGTCGCCGGGCGAGGGCGCCGACCCGCTCGACCGCCGCATCGTCCGCGCGATGGCGGAGCTGACCGGATCGCCCGCCGGCCTGCTGCTGATCCCCGCCGGCATGGCCCTTGAGGCAGGCGCCGCATGGCACTGGCCCGAACACCCGCCCGAAGCGGCAGCGGGCGACACCGCGCTCTTCGCCTATCTGGCCGCGACCGGCCGCATCGTCGCGCTCGACCAAGTTCGCCGCGGCGACGCGCCGGAGGGCGAGGGTGCGGCGGTGCCGGCATGGATGTGTACGCAGGACGAGGCCTGGGCGCTCGTGCCCCTGTTGCACGGCACCAGCCTGATCGGGGCGATCCTGCTGGCCCGCCCGGCGGTGGACCGCGCGCTCGACTGGGAGGACCTTGATCTGCTGCGCGTCGCCGGGCGGCAGGCGGCGAGCTACCTTGCCGAGGATCGCGCGCATGCCGCGCTCGCCGATGCCGCGCGCTTCGATGAATTCAACCGACGCTTCGCATTCATCCTCCACGATATCAAGAACATGGTCAGCGGCCTCAGTCTGGTCGCGCGCAATGCGGAGCGGCATGCCGACAATCCCGCATTCCGCGCCGACATGGTCGAAACCCTCAAGGATTCCGCCGCCCGCATGAACGCGCTGCTCGCCCGCCTGTCGCAGCATCACCGCAGCCTGCCCGAACCGCTACAGCCGGTCGATGTCGCCGTGCTCGCCGCACGCCTGGCCGGCGCCCGCCGCGCGCAGCATGTCATCGAGGTCGCGGGGCAGGGGACGGCGCTCGCGCAGCCCGGGCGGCTCGAACAATTGCTCGGTCACCTGCTCCAGAATGCGGTGGAGGCCTCGCCCGCCGACGCGCCGATCGTGATCGCGATCACGACGGAGGGCGCACGCGTCGAGATCGACGTGGTCGATCAGGGATGCGGCATGAGCGCTGCCTTCATCCGCGACCAATTGTTCCGCGCTTTCGCCTCGTCCAAGCCCGATGGCTTCGGCCTCGGCGCCTATGAGGCGCGCGAACTGGCGAGCGCGATGGGTGGCACGCTCACCGTCACCAGCCGCGAAGGCGCAGGCACCCGCTTCCGCGTCACGCTGCCGGCCGCGACGGTGCTGGAGGCGGCGGCATGAGCGAGGTGCGGCCCGTCCTGCTCGTCGTCGAGGACGACCTCGCGCTGCAACGCCAGCTGCGCTGGGCCTATGAGGGCTATGAGATCGTCACCGCCGCCACCCGGGCCGAGGCGATCGACGCGTTGCGCCTGCACGAACCCGCCGTCGTCACGCTCGACCTCGGCCTGCCGCCCGATCCCGACGGCACCAGCGAAGGCTTTGCGACGCTGGCGGAGATGCTGGCGCTCAAGCCCGATACCAAGATCATCGTCGCCTCCGGCCATGGCGCGCGCGCGAGTGCGCTGGACGCCATCGCGCTGGGGGCCTGGGACTTTTACGCCAAGCCGATCGACATCGATGCGCTGGGCCTGATCGTCGCGCGCGCCTTTCACGTCCACGGGCTCGAGGCGGAAAACCGCCGCCTCGCCGCTCGGGATACGGGTCACGCAGGATTCGGCGGCCTGATCTACGCCTCGGATGCGATGGCGAAGGTGGTGCGCACCGTCGAACGCGTCGCGCCGGCCGACGTCTCGGTCATGCTGCTCGGCGCCAGCGGCACCGGCAAGGAACTGCTGGCGCGCGGGCTGCATCAGGCCTCGCCACGACGCTCCGGTGCTTTCGTCGCGATCAACTGTGCGGCCATCCCCGAAACCCTGCTCGAAAGCGAATTATTCGGCCACGAAAAGGGCGCGTTCACCGGCGCGGTGAAGACGACGCCCGGCAAGATCGAACAGGCCGCCGGCGGCACCCTGTTCCTCGACGAAATCGGCGACGTGCCGCTGCCGCTCCAGGTCAAGTTGCTGCGCTTCCTGCAGGAACGCGTCATCGAACGCATCGGCGGGCGCAAACCGATTCCGGTCGACACGCGCATCGTCTGCGCCACGCATCGCGACGTCGATGCGATGGTCGCCGAGGGCAGCTTTCGCGACGACCTCTATTACCGCCTCGCCGAGATCGTCGTGCGCATCCCCGCGCTCGCCGAACGGCCGGGCGACGCCGCACTGCTCGCCCGCGCGCTCGTTCACCGCCATGCCGCGGCGATGAAGCTGCCGGTCACCGGCCTCGCCCCCGATGCACTCGCCGCGATCGAGGCATGGGGCTGGCCCGGCAACGTCCGCGAACTCGAAAACCGCATCAAGCGCGCGGTCATCATGGCGGACGGCAAGCTCGTCACTGCCGCCGACCTCGATCTCGTCGCCGCGTCCGACGACGGCCTGCCGCTCAACCTGCGCACCGCGCGCGAGGCGGCCGACCGGCAGGCGATCCGCCAGGCGCTGGCGCAGGCGGGCGGCAACATCTCCGGCGCGTCGCGGTTGCTCGGCATCAGTCGCCCGACGCTGTACGACCTCCTGAAGAGCTACGACCTGCATGGCTGATCCGCGCTATCCGATGCTGCGCCGTCGCCGGCGGCGGCGCGGGATGCGGCTCAGGCTGCCGGCGTTCACCCGCGCCCGCGCGGTTGCGCTCGGGGTCCTCCTCCTCGCGCTGATCGCCGCCGCCGCACTCGTGCTGCGCCCGCATGCCCGCCCCGCACCGGCCCAGGCGCTCGCCGATGCACGCACCGCCTTCGGGCTCGGCAATTTCAGCGCCGCACGCAATCACGCGCTTGCCGCGCTGGCCGGCGACCCCGCGTCACGCCCCGCGATGCTGCTGCTCGCCCGCAGCTATCTGCGGCTGGGCGAGGGCGCCGCGGCGGAGGGCACGCTCGCACGGGCCGGCAAGCTCGGCGAACCGGCGGCGACGCTCGCCGGCCTGCAGGCGCAGGCGCGGCTGTTGCAGGGCGATCCGCAGGGCGCGCTCGACCGCGCAGACCAGGCCGCGGCGAACGATGGCGACGCGGTCCGCGCGCGGGCGCGCGCCACGGCGCTCGGCGGCGATGCCGGTGAGGGCGCGCGCCTGCTGACCGACTGGATCGCCGCGCACCCCGATGACGCGCTGGCGATGATGGACTTCGGCCGCATCCGCCTCGATGCCGGCGAACTCACCGGCGCCACGCAGGCGGCGGCGCGCGCGGTGCGGCTCGCCCCCGGCGATCCCGGCCCGCTGACCTTGCAGGCGGAGGTGGTGCGCACCCGCTATGGCCTCACCGCCGCATTGCCCTGGTTCGAGGCGGCGTTGCAGCGAGATGCTTATTATACGTCGGCGCTGATCGGCTATGCCGCGACGCTGGGCGAGCTGGGGCGCAACGCCGATCTGCTCGACGCCGCCCGCGCGGCGCTCGCCGCCCGGCCGGGCCATCCGCAGGCGCTGTATCTGCAAGCCGTGCTCGCCGCGCGCGCGGGCAAACCGGGGCTCGCCCGCGCGATGCTCTACCATGCCGGGGGCGCGCTCGCCGCAACGCCGGGGGCGATGCTGCTCGACGGTGGCGCCGATCTTCAGGCCGGCCGGTATGAGGGTGCGACCGGCACCTGGCGCCGGCTCGCCGAGGCACAGCCCGCCAATCTCGTCGTCCGCCGCCTGCTCGGCGACGCGATGCTGCGCGCGGGCGATCCCGCTGGCGCGCTCGACTGGCTGGGCCCCGCGATCCAGCGCCGCGACGCCGACGCCTATACGCTGACGCTCGCCGCCCGCGCCTATGAAGCGCGCGGCGACCGCCTGACCGCCGGGCAATTGCTCGACCGCGCGGCCCGCGGCGCCTCCGACAGCGCGGGCGGCTTCGCCAGCGACGATACCGTCGGCACGCTGCGCGCCGCAGCGGCGGGCGATCCCGGCGACCCGCATGCGCTGATCGAGGTGATCCGCGGCCAGCTCTCCGCCGGCGACACCGCGGGCGCCATCGCCCAGGCGCGCGTGCTGGTCGCGCAAAGCCCCGGCGCGCCGCCCGCCCAGCTCGCGCTCGGCGACACGCTCGCCGCCGCGGGCCGCTATGCCGAAGCCGCGCCCGTCTATGCCCGCGCCGCCAGCCTGTCGTTCGACGAGGCGACGATGCTGCGACTGGTCGACGCCTGGGGCCGCGCCGGCCGCCCCGAAGAGGCGGCGGCGGCGCTGTCGCTGTTCCTCGAACAAAATCCGCAGAACCTGACCGCGCAAGGCCTGCGCGGCCGCCTCCAGATCGAAAATGGCGAAGCCGATGCCGGTATCGAGACGCTGGAGGCGGTGCGCCGCATCGCCGGCAACCGCGACGCCGCGCTGCTCGCCGATCTCGCGCGCGGCTATGCCGCCACCGACGACGGCGCCATCGCCCGCCGCTACGCCCGCGCGGCCTATGCGTTGTCGCCGATGAACCCCGGCGTGTGCGACGCCTATGCGCTCGCCCTTGCCGCGGACGGCGACCTTGCCGGCGCGCGCCAGCTCGCGACTAAGGCGTTGGCGCTCGCCCCCGGCGACCCGCGCATCGCCGCGCATGCCCGAGCGCTCGCACACTGACCGCTCGCCCGCTGATCGCTTGCGCGCGGCCGAGGGCCACGCCATGACGCACGCCATGGCCGATCCCGCCACCGACCCGCTGCTGCGTATCGCCGCGGCCCTCGACCGCCTGTCGCCCCCGCCGCCGCCGGGCGCCGACCCCGCCGCGCACCCCGCGTATGTCTGGCGGGGGGACGTGCTGGTCGCCGCCCGTGCCTTCGCGCCGCTGCCGCCCGAATTGCTGGTCGGTATCGACAAGCAGAAGACCGCGCTGATCGAGAATTTACGCCGCCTTGCGGCAGGCGCCGCGGCGCAGGACGTGCTGCTGTGGGGCGCGCGCGGCACGGGCAAGTCGGCGTTGGTCAAGGCCGCGGTCGGCGCGGTGCAGGCCGAGGGCGGCGCCATCGCGCTGGTCGAGGTCGCGGCGCTCGACACGCTGCCGCAGCTCTTCGCCCGCCTCGCCAGCGTCACCCGCGCCTTCGCGCTGTTCCTCGACGATCTCGGCGTCGAAGCGCCCGCTGAGGGCCGCATCCTGCGCTCGCTGCTCGAAGGCGGCGCAGAGGCACGCCCGGCCAACGTCCGCCTGCTCGTCACCGCCAACCGCCGCCACCTGATGCCGCGCGACATCGAGGAACAGAGCAGCGCGATCAACCCGCGCGACAGCATCGACGACCAGCTCGCGCTCGCCGATCGCTTCGGTCTCAGCCTCGGCTTCCACGCGCTCGACCAGGACGGCTATTGCGCGATCGTCGCCGGCTACGCCGCCCGCTACGACCTGCCCTTCGACGCGGCGGAGGCGATCAACTGGGCTACCCGCCGCGGCAGCCGCTCGGGCCGCGTGGCATGGCAATATGTCACCGAGGTCGCCGGCCGCCTGGGGCGCAGCCTGCCCTAATCCGAAGGAAGACGCCCCTCCTTCGTCATCCCGGCGAACGCCGGGATCAATGGACACGGTGAAGCAGGCGAGGGCACGCGACCCACAAGCCGCCCGCAACCATAAATCCCGGCCTCCGCCGGGATGACGAAGGGGGGCGACGCCTTTCAAAAAAACCGTCATTCCGGCCCGCAGCGCCCTCTCCCTCTGGGAGAGGGAAGGGGCCCGCCGCTTTAGCGGTGGGAAGGGTGAGGGTGGGTGCGGAACGGTCACCGACTGCCACCAGCCGTCCCGCACCTACCCTCACCTGTCGCCGGCAGCGCGCTCACCCCATCCCCTCAACCTGCTCCGCCAGTTCCAGCCAGCGCATCTCCGCCGCGTCCTTCTCGGCCCGCGCCGCCTCGATCGCCGCGCTCAGCGCCGCGAAGCGTTTCGGATCGCGCGTGTAGAGCGCCGGGTCCGCCATCGCCGCCTCGTCGCGTGCGATCGCCGCATCCAGCGCCTCGATCCGGCTGGGCAGCTGGTCGTAATCGCGCTGGTCCTTATAGCTGAGCTTGGTCTTCGCCTGTACCGGCGCCACCGCGACCGGCTTGGGCGCCGCCTTCTTCGCGGCCGCGACCGGCGTCTTCCGCTGCCGCTCCCAATCCTCATATCCGCCCGCGACCACGTCGACCGTCCCCGATCCGTCGAGGCCCAGCGTCACCGTCACCGTGCGGTCCAGGAAGTCGCGATCGTGGCTGACGATCAGCACAGTCCCCGCATAATCGGCGATCACCTCCTGCAACAGGTCGAGCGTTTCGAGGTCGAGGTCGTTGGTCGGCTCGTCGAGCACCAGCAGGTTCGATTCGCGCGCAAACTCGCGCGCCAGCAGCAGACGTGAGCGCTCGCCGCCCGACAGCGTCCCGACCTTCGCCTCCGCCAGCGAGGGATCGAAAAGGAATTCCTTCAGATAGCCGTGGATGTGCTTCCTCACCCCCAGCACGTCGATCCAGTCGCCACCGTCGGCCAGCACCTCGCGCACCGTCTTGGTCGGCGCCATCAGGCTGCGCTGCTGGTCGATGACGATGCCGTCCAGCGTCTTGGCGAGCTTCACCTCGCCGTCGTCGGGCGCCATCTCGCCGGTCAGCAGCTTCAGCAGCGTCGTCTTGCCCGCCCCGTTGCGGCCGACGATGCCGATCCGGTCGCCGCGCGTGACGCGCAGGGTGAGGTCCTTGATGATCGCACGCTCACCAAAGCTCTTCGACGCATGCTTCACGTCGATCACGACCTTGGTCTTGCTGTCGTCCGCCGCCGTCGCGAGGTTCGCTGCCCCCTGCGGCCCGATCATCGCCGCGCGTTCGGCGCGCATCTCCTTCAGCTTCGCAAGCCGGCCCTGGTTACGTCGCCGCCGCCCAGTGACGCCACGTTGCAGCCAATGCTCCTCGATCTTCAGCTTGGCATCGAGCCGCTGCGCATTGCGCTCTTCCTCGGCATAGACCTGCTCGGTCCACGCCTCGAACCCGCCGAAGCCGATTTCGGCACGCCGGATCGACCCGCGGTCCATCCACAGCGTCTGCTTGGTCAGGCGCGTCAGGAAGGTGCGGTCGTGGCTGATGACGACGAACGCGCCCTTGAACCGGCCCAGCCAGTCCTCCAGCCAGTCGATCGCGGCGATGTCGAGGTGATTGGTCGGCTCGTCGAGCAGCAGTACGTCGGGGTCCTGCGCCAGCGCACGCACGATCGCCGCGCGCCGCCGCTCGCCGCCCGATGCGGACGCCGCCTCCCGGCCAAGGTCGATACCCAATTGATCGGCGATCGCCTCCGCTTCATGGCGTAAGGGCGCATCGTCGCCGCGCAGCACGTAATCGGCGAGGGTCGCGCAGCCCGCCAGGCTCGGCTCCTGCTCCAGCAGGACCACGCGCGTACCCGGTACGATCACGCGCCGCCCCTCGTCGGCGTCGATCGCGCCGGCGATCAGCTTCAGCAGCGTCGTCTTGCCCGCGCCGTTGCGCCCGATCAGCGCCAGCCGGTCGCGTGCGCCGATGTGGATGTCGAGGTGGCGGAACAGCCAGCCGTGGCCCTGGATAACGCCAAGGTCTTCGTAAGCGAGAATGGGGGCAGCCATGATGCGCCCGCAGGTAGGCGGCGGCGCGGGCTGCGGCAAGCGTGGCGAGTGGCTGTGCCTGAATGGTATGCAACCGTGTCATTCACAGGGTGTTCAATGCCTCCCGCTTATGCAAGGCGTCATGAAGATGGTTCTGCCCGTGTTGCTCCTTGCCCTGGCCGCGCCGGTGCCCGCGTTCGCGCAGGCGCCCGACCAGCGTCGCAGCGACCAGGAGCGCGCCTATGACGCCCGCCGCAAGGGCGAGATGCTGTCGCCGCGCGCGATCGAGGCGCGGGTGATCCCGACGATGAAGGGCTATGAATATCTGGGCTTCGACCTCGATTTCGGCAGCTCGGTTTACACGCTCAAGTTCATGCGCGATGGCGTCGTGGTATGGGTCGATGTCGATGGCCGCTCGGGCCAGATCATTGGCCGGACCGGAAGATAAAGAGGGACTGACATGCGCGTTCTGATCGTCGAGGACGAGCCGAATCTCGGGACACAGCTCAAGAACACGCTCGAAGGCGCGGGCTATGCCATCGATCTCGCCACCGATGGCGAAGAGGGGCACTTCTTGGGGTCCACCGAGAATTACGACGCGATCGTCCTCGACCTCGGCCTGCCCGAGATCGACGGCTTGACCGTGCTCGACCGTTGGCGCAAGGAAGGCAAAACGATGCCCGTCCTCGTCCTCACCGCGCGCGACAGCTGGTCGGACAAGGTGGCGGGGCTCGACGCCGGCGCCGACGATTACGTCGCCAAGCCGTTCCAGACCGAGGAACTGATCGCCCGCCTTCGCGCGCTGATCCGCCGCGCGTCGGGCAATGCGTCGAGCGAGCTCACCGCCGGCGACGTCCGCCTCGACACGCGTTCGGGCAAGGTGACCAAGGCCGGCGAACCGGTGAAGCTGACCGCGCAGGAATACAAGTTGCTCAGCTACCTGCTCCATCACAAGGGCAAGGTGGTCAGCCGCACCGAGCTGATCGAACATATCTACGATCAGGATTTCGACCGCGATTCGAACACGATCGAAGTGTTCGTGACGCGCATCCGCAAGAAGCTGGGCCAGGACGTCATCACCACGATCCGCGGCCTCGGCTACAGCCTCGAAGATCCCGACGCCTGACCGGCGCCCGTCCGCCCATCCCACCCCGTTCGCCCTGAGCCTGTCGAAGGGCAGGTGAGCCCAAGCCCTTCGACAGGCTCAGGGCGAACGGCTGGAGAAGGTCCTCATCGTCATGGACACCCCCCCGCTCGCCGAATCGCCGCCCAGCAAGCGCGCGAAGACCACCGGATCGCTGTCGCGCCGCATGATCCTGATTGCGGCGGCGTGGATCGGGCTGCTGCTGGTCGGCGGCGGCTTCGCGCTCGATCGCGTGCTGGTCTCCGCCGTCACGCGCAACTTCGACGACCAGCTGCAATATGTGCTGCGCTCGCTGCTCGCCTCGTCCGAGATCGGGCCGGATGGCGAGGTGCTGTTCGGCCGCGACGCCGCGACCGATCCGCGATTCGTCGAGCCCTATTCAGGCCTGTACTGGCAGGTGTCTGCGCCAGGGGCGCGGGGCAGCAGCGACACGGTCTTCCCCTCTCGCTCGCTGTGGGATCGCCGACTGCAATTTGGCGCCACCCATGATGACCGCAACGTCCATATCTACGACAGCCGTCAGTTTCGTGACGAAAAGCTGCGGATCGTCGAGCGCGACGCGCAGCTGCCCGGCTCTCCGATCCATTGGCGCTTCCAGGTCGCACAAAGCCGTGCGGCGCTCGATGCGCAGATCACCGTGCTGCGGCGGACGTTGGTGCGCAGCTTCGCGCTACTCGGGCTGGGCCTCGTCGTGCTGGCGTGGCTTCAGACCTCCTACGGTCTGTGGCCGCTGCGCCGGGTGCGCGAAGAGATCGCCCGGATGCGCGCCGGCCAGTCGAACCGCATCGACACCGCCATGCCCGACGAGGTCGCGCCGATGGTCGAGGAGTTGAACGCGCTCATCGAACACAACGAACGCCAGGCCGAGGAAGCGCGCCGCCACGCCGGCAACCTCGCCCATGCGCTCAAGACGCCGCTGACGGTCATCATGAACGCCGCGACCGCCCAGTCCGAAGACCTCGCCGACACGGTGATCCGCGAAGCGCGCACGATGCGGCGCCAGGTCGACCACCATCTCGCTCGTGCCCGCGCGGTCGGCCGCCGCGGCTCGGCGCACAGCCGTGCGGACGTCTGGCCCAGCCTCGAATCGGTCGAGCGCGCGGTGGCGCGGCTGTACCGCCACGTCCGCATCGACATCACCGGCCCCAAGGATCTGCAGGTCCATGTCGAACGGCAGGACCTCGACGAAATGCTCGGCAATTTGGTGGAGAATGCGGCGAAGTACGGCGGCGGCAGCGTCTTCGTGACGGTGACGGGGCAGGCGGGCTTCGTCGAACTGATGATCGAGGACGACGGCGTCGGCATCCCCGAGGAAGACCGCATCCGCATTTTCGACCGCGGTGTCCGCCTGGATACGGGCAAGCCCGGCACCGGGCTGGGCCTCGCGATCGTCCGCGACGTCGCCGAAATCTACGGCGGCACCGTCGCACTCGAGGAAAGCGAGGACCTCGGCGGCCTCCTCGTCCGCCTGCGACTGCCCGCCGCCAACTGAGGCACGGCACCGCCGCCCCATCCCCCCGTCACCCCGGACTCGTTCCGGGGTCCACTCTGCGGCGAGGGGGATGATCGAGCCTCTTGCTTCCCCCAGCGGCCCAGTGGACCCCGGAACAAGTCCGGGGTGACGGACAGAAGGGGGAAAGGATTGCCGAAATCGGGCTGGGCTTGGCGATTATCCGCGACGTCGCCAAAATCTCATGCGACGGCGGCGCGTTGGAGGAACGCGAGGACCCCGGCGGCCGTCTCGTCCGGCTAAGGCTGCCCGCCGCAAACTGAAGCGCGGCACGGCCGCCCCAATCCCCCCGTCACCCCGGACTCGTTCCGGGGTCCACCGGGCCGCAGGGGGAAGGCGAGAGGCGTTAGCCTTTCCCCTCGCCGCAGAGTGGACCCCGGAACAAGTCCGGAGTGACGGAAGGGAAGGGCGAAAGGATTGCCGCCCCCACACCTCCACCGCTAACGCGCGCCCAATGCCCGCCTTCCGCCCGATCCTCGCCGGCGCCCAGTTCGGCGACCGCCTCCGTGCCGGCCTTGGCGCCGCCTGCGGCATCCTGTTCACCGGCCTGATCGCTGCGCTCGCCACCCACGCGGGCACCTCGCCGCTGCTTGTCGCCCCGATCGGCGCGAGCGCGGTGCTCGTATTCGCCGTCCCCGCCAGCCCGCTCGCGCAGCCCTGGTCGGTGATCGGCGGCAACAGCGTCTCGGGCTTATGGGCGCTGCTGGTGGTCGCGCTCGTGCCACACACGGCGCTCGCGGCCGCAATCGCGGTCGGCGGCGCGATCGTCGTCATGTCGCTGGCGCGCTGCCTGCATCCGCCCGGCGGCGCGGTGGCCTTGAGCGTCGTGCTGCTGACCGCCGCACACACGCCGGCCAGCCCGTGGTTTCCGCTCTCGCCGGTCGCGCTCGACTCGGCGCTGCTTGTGCTCGCGGGCCTCGCCTTCCATCGCGTGTCAGGCCACGCCTATCCGCACCGGGTCGCGCCGGTGCCGGCCTCCCCCTTCACCGATGGCGACATCGACGCCGCGCTCGCCGACATGCACGAGACGTTCGACATCGCGCGCGAAGACCTCGACGCGCTGCTCGCCCGCGCGGCGCATCACGCGCGGGTCAGGCAGGCACCGCCAGCCCGCTCAACACCTCGGCGGTGATAGCCAGGCTCCGCTTGCGCGCCTCGTGATCGTAGATCGCGCTCGCCACCATCACCTCGTCCACACCCGTCCGCTCGAGGAACGCCGCGGTCTGGCGCGCCACCGTCGCGGGCGATCCCACCGCCGAACATTGCAGCACATGGTCGAGGATCCCCGACCCCTGCGGCCCCAGCGACGCGCGATAGCCTGCGACTGGCGGCGGCAGCTGGCGCGGATTGCCGGTGCGCAGCGCGACGAACGACTGCTGCTGCGAACTCGCCAGCAGCTCGGCCTCCTCATCGGTGTCGGCGGCGAAGACGTTGAACCCCGCCATCGCATACGGCCGGTCGAGCTGCGCCGAGGGGCGGAAGTCGCGCCGATAGATCGCCAGCGCCGCATCCAGCGCATCGGGCGCGAAGTGCGAGGCGAAGGCATAGGGCAGCCCCAGCGCCGCCGCGAGCTGCGCCCCGAAGGTGCTCGACCCCAAAATCCACAGCGGCACGTTCGCACCCGCGCCCGGCGTCGCGGCGATCCCGGTGCGCCCGTCGTCGGCGAAATAGCTCTGCAATTCCATCACGTCGCGCGGGAAGGCATTGGGGTCGCTGTCCAGCGTCCGCCGCATCGCCTGCGCGACGCGCTGGTCCGATCCCGGCGCGCGGCCCAGGCCCAGGTCGATCCGCCCGGGGAACAGCGCGTCGAGCGTCCCGAATTGTTCGGCGATGATCAGCGGCGCATGGTTGGGCAGCATGATTCCGCCCGCACCGACGCGGATCGTCTTCGTCGCCGCGGCGACATGGCCGATCACCACCGCGGTCGCCGCGCTGGCGATGCCGCGCATGCCATGATGCTCCGCCACCCAATAGCGCTGGAAACCCAGCGTCTCGGCGTGGCGCGCCAGGTCGGCGGCACGGCTGAGCGATTGCGAGACGGTGCCGCCTTCGACGACGGGCACCAGATCGAGCAGGGAAAAGCGTGTCATGCCACGAATATGGTTATGCGAGTGATCGCTCGCAATCATAGAGTGGCTTGTCCCGCCCCAAGCCAAAGCACGCCGCCCTTGCTTGTGCAGGGCCGCCGCCCCGCCTAGACGCGCGGCGATGCTGCCTGCGCTCGCCCATATCGACACCTGGATCTTCGATCTGGACAATACGCTCTATCCGGCGCGCGCGAACCTGTTCGCGCAGATCGACCAGCGGATGACCGATTATGTCGCGCGGCTGCTCGAACTGCCGTGGGACGAGGCGCGCCGGCTGCAGAAGGACTATTTCCACCGCCACGGCACGACGCTGACCGGGCTGATGGCCGAACATCACGTCGATCCGCACGATTTCCTGGCCGATGTCCATGCGATCGAGATGGACGTGCTGGAGGCCGACGCCCCGCTCGCCGCCGCGATCGCGCAACTGCCGGGCCGCAAGCTCGTCTTCACCAACGGCGACAAGCCCTATGCGCTGCGCGTCCTCGACCGTCTGGGCCTGGGCGACGCGTTCGAGGCGGTGCACGACATTCACGCAATGGATTTGGTGCCGAAGCCGCACGCCTCGGCCTATGCCGGTCTCTGCGCCGCCTTCGGTATCGATCCCACCCGCGCGATCTTCTTCGAAGACATGGCGCGCAACCTCACGCCCGCCAAGGCGATCGGCATGACCACGGTCTGGATCGACAACGGCTCCGAACAGGGGCCGGAAGCGGCACGCGACCATATCGATTTCACCGTCCACGACCTCGCGCCGTGGCTGCAACATGTCATGGAGGCATCATGAGCCAGGATCTTCAGCCCATCATCGATTCCGCGTGGGAGGCCCGCGCCGATCTGGGCTTCGGCACGATGGGCGAGGTCCGCAATGCGGTCGACAGCGCGCTTGCGCTGCTCGACGCTGGCACGGCGCGCGTCGCCGAACCGGACGGCAATGGCGGCTGGCGCGTCAATCAGTGGCTCAAGAAAGCGGTGCTGCTGAGCTTCCGCCTCAACGACAACAGCCTGATCGATAACGGCCCCGGCGCCGGCCATTGGTTCGACAAGGTGCCCTCGAAGTTCTCGGGCTGGAGCGAGGCCGAATTCCGCGCCGCCGGCTTCCGAGCCGTCCCCGGCAGCGTCGTGCGCCGCGGCGCCTATGTCGCCCCCGGTGCGATCCTGATGCCGAGCTTCGTCAACATCGGCGCCTATGTCGGCGAAGGCACGATGGTCGACACCTGGGCGACCGTCGGCTCCTGCGCGCAGATCGGCAAGAACGTCCACCTGTCGGGCGGCGCCGGGATCGGCGGCGTGCTCGAACCGCTCCAGGCCGATCCCGTCATCATCGGCGACGGCGCCTTCATCGGCGCCCGCGCCGAGGTCGCCGAGGGCGTCCGCGTCGGCGAAGGTGCGGTGCTGTCGATGGGCGTCTATCTCGGCGCCTCGACCAAGATCGTCGACCGCGAAACGGGCGAAGTCTTCAAGGGCGAAGTGCCGCCCTATGCCGTTGTCGTCCCCGGCTCGATGGGCGGCGGTGACGGGAAGCCGTCCCTGTACTGCGCCGTCATCGTCAAGCGCGTCGACGCCCAGACGCGCAGCAAGACCAGCATCAACGACCTGCTGCGCGACTGAGTCTCCACCCAACCCACTCCGTCATTCCCGCGAAGGCGGGAATCCAGACGCGCTATCGTCTCGATTCTATCGCTGACGTCAGAGGTTATGGATCCCCGCCTTCGCGGGGATGACGAATGGGGCGCACCGCCACCCCCCGGTCGAATCAGCGTTGTACCCCGCTCCGCCAGCGTCTATCAGGCCCGTTATACACGTTAAACGGAAGGCTCCCATGTCCGACGCCAGCACGCTCCTCGACCGGGTTCTCGTCCTCGAAATGGTGCGTGTCACCGAAGCGGCAGCGATCGCCGCCTCGACGCTGACTGGGCGCGGCGACGAAAAGGCGGCGGATGCCGCGGCGGTCGAGGCGATGCGCGCCGCGCTGAATGAACTCGACATCGACGGCACCGTCGTGATCGGCGAGGGCGAGCGCGACGAGGCGCCGATGCTGTTCATCGGGGAAAAGGTCGGCAGCGGCAACGGCCCGGCGATCGACATCGCGCTCGATCCGCTGGAAGGCACGACGATCTGCGCCAAGGCCGGCCCCAACAGCCTCGCGGTGCTCGCCATCGCCGAAGCGGGCGGCCTGCTCAACGCGCCCGACGTCTATATGGACAAGATCGCGGTCGGCCCGGGCCTGCCCGCCGGCGTCATCGACCTCGACAAGTCGCCGACCGAGAATATCAAGGCGATCGCCGCGGCCAAGGGCGTCGCCCCCAATGAGATCATCGCCTGCGTCCTCGACCGCCCGCGCCACGAAGCGCTGATCGCCGAGCTGCGCAGCCTTGGCGTCGGCGTGATGCTGATCGGCGACGGCGACGTCGCGGGCGTCATCGCCACCGCCGATCCCGACACGACGATCGACGTCTACATGGGTTCGGGCGGCGCACCGGAGGGCGTCCTCGCCTGCGCCGCGCTGCGCTGCGTCGGTGGCCAGTTCAAGGGCCGGCTGCTGTTCCGCAACGACGACGAACGCGCCCGCGCCCGCAAATGGGGCATCGCCGACCTCGACAAGCAGTACGACCTAGAGGAACTGGCCAAGGGCGACTGCATCTTCGCCGCGACCGGAGTCACCGACGGTTCGCTGCTCGAAGGCGTCAAGCGCCGCAAAGGCAAGATGACCACCGAAAGCGTCGTCATGCGCGCGTCCACCGGCACTGTCCGCTGGGTCAAGGGCGAACACCGCACCGCGTAAAGGGGCAGGGGGGAGGGACCCTTCTCCCTCCTCCGTTCGCCCTTCGACAGCCTCAGGGTGAACGGCGCGCATGGGGGCGGCTCCCCGCGCGCGCCAAGTGGCCGACGGCTTTTGCGCGCAGAGGCGCAGAGGACGCAGAGCCGATATCGCGCGACAGCGCGCCCACACCCTCCCAAAACATCGCGAGCAATGCCGCCGCACCCGCGCCCCCTCCGCGTCCTCCGCGCCTCTGCGCGCATCCCTCTTCTTCTTCGCGGCGTCGCGTCTCCGCGCGAACCAAAACCCCGCTCACCCCCCGTTCACCCGCGCGCCGCTAACCACCCGTCGCATGCCCGCCAGCGTCCGTCGTTTGCCCGTGACCCCGCCGCCCGGCCCGCCTATGATCGCTCGCGTGTCTGCCCTGAAGCGCCTCGTCATCGCCGCCGCCGCCAGCGTGCTGCTGGCCGCCCAGCCGGCCTATGCCCAGTCGATCCTGCGCGATGCCGAGACGGAGGCGATGTTTGCCGACATGTCCACGCCGCTGGTCAAGGCGGCGGGCCTGTCGCCGCGCGACGTCAAGGTCGTCCTGATCAACGACGATTCGATCAACGCCTTCGTCGCGGGCGGCCAGACCGTCTACGTCCATTCGGGCCTGCTCCAGGCGGCGACCAGCGCCAACCAGGTGCAGGGCGTCATCGCGCACGAACTGGGGCATATCGCCGACGGGCACGTCGTTCTCGCCGATGCCGGCATCAAGCCTGCGATGCACATTACGCTTCTGTCGATGGTCCTCGGCCTCGCCGCCGTCGCAGCCGGCGCGGGCGAGGCGGGGGCGGGGCTGATGGCGCTCGGCCAGCAGGCCGGCATGGGCAAGTACCTCTCGTTCAGCCGCACGCAGGAATCCTCCGCCGACGCCGCCGGCGCGCGCTTCCTCACCACCGCCGGGATCACGGGGAAGGGGATGCTCACCTTCTTCAAGACGTTGCAGCAGCAGGAATATCGCTACGGCGTCGAGAATATCGATCCGTTCATGCAGACCCACCCGCTGTCGGGCGAGCGCATCGCCAATCTGACCGCGGTGCTCACCGCCGCGCCGTCGTGGAACACGCCGTCCGATCCGGCGCTCGAGGAACGCTTCCGCCGCGTGAAGGCGAAGCTCGAAGGCTATGTCATGCCGCCCGAACGCACGCTGCGCGACTTCCCCGACACCGACACCAGCATCTACGCGCATTACGCGCGCGCCTATGCCTATCATAAGGCCGGCTATCCCGACAAAGCCGACGCCGAATCGCTGGCGCTCATCAAGGCCAAGCCCGACGATCCTTATTTCCAGGAAATCCGCGGCCAGATCCTGCTCGAAGCCGGCAAGCCCGCCGACGCCATCGCGCCCCTGCGCGCCGCGACCGAAGGCTCGCGCAACAACCCGCTGATCGCCACCACCTTCGGCCACGCGCTGATCGCGACCGAGGACAAGACGCACTATCCCGAGGCGATCCGCGTGCTGCGCGTCGCCACGGGCCGCGACGATCAGAACCCCTTCGCCTGGTATCAGCTCGGCACCGCCTACGAACTGACCGGCGACACCGCGCGCGCCGCGCTCGCCACCGCGGAGCGCGCCAGCATGGACGGCGACATGCGCACCGCCGCGCAAAGCGCGCGTTACGCGCTCGCCAATATCCCGAAAAACACGCCCGACTGGATTCGGGCGCAGGACATCGCCATGGCCGCGCAGAACGACATGGACGACAACCCCAAGAAATATAAGAAGAGATGACCCGATACACTTTCCCGCTGATCGCGGCTCTCGGTGCCGTGATCGGCGCCGGCGCCGTCTGGAGCTACGATCGCTTCGCCTCGCCGGGCGGCCCCGACCAGGCGCGGATCGAGCGCGTCGTCCACGACTATGTCCTCAGCCATCCCGAGATCATTCCGCAGGCGATGCAGAAGCTGCAGGACCAGCAATCGGGCCAGGCCGTCGCCGCCAACCGGCGCGACATCGAAACGCCGTTCGGCAGCGCCTGGGCGGGCAATCCCAACGGCGACGTGACGCTGGTCGAATATTTCGACTATAATTGCGGCTATTGCCGCGCGTCGCTGCCCATGATCGCCGACCTCATCAAGCGCGATCCCAAGCTGCGCGTCGTCTACCGCGACCTGCCCATCCTGTCCGACGAAAGCCGCGTCGCCGCCCGCGCCAGCTTGCTCGCCGCGCAGCAGGGCAAGTTCCAGGCCTTCCACGATGCACTCTACGCCGGCGGCCCGGTCAGCGACGCCTCGATCCAGGCGGCGGCAGCGAAGGCAGGCGTCAGCCTGTCGGGCCTGCAAAGCCCCGTCATCACCGCCGAAATCGCGAAGAACATGCAGACCGCGGTCAAGCTCGGCATGAACGGCACGCCCAGCTGGGTCGTCGGCGACCGCATTCTGTCGGGCGCGCTGCCGATCGAGGAGATCGAAAAGGCGATTGCTGCGGCGCGGGCACGGTAGGCGGACCGGCCATCGCATTAGCACTTTGTCAAAGTCCGGAATGCTAGTCCTGTCGAAAGGACAATTCATGACGGTCTTCAAGCGCTTGCATTTCGACCGGTCGCTATCCTAGCGGTTCACGGCACCGCGAACGATCCTGCTGGCGACGCTCGCGATCGTCCTTGCGCAGCTGACCGCCTACGCCCTGATCCACGCCAGTCGCGAACAGCGGACCCGGTTCGATGCGCATGCCGCCGCGCTCGCCGATCTGTCGCGCGCTTTGTCCAACGCCGAGGATGCACTCCACAACGTCGCGGGCGTCCGCCACGATGGCAGGGCGATCGCGCAATTCTACACCTCGCTGCGCGACGTCGAAACGATCGTGCCGCGCCTGCGCATCGACCAGCGCAGCTATGCGCTGGATCCGGGCATCCATGGCGAAATCCAGACGCTGGTGCAGGGGTGGCGCCGCACCGTCGCCGCCTATGAAACGCACGATGACGCGCGCGCGGTCGGCATCCTCACGCTGCCCGCCGCCGAACGGGCGATGGAGGCAGTGCAGGCATCGGTCGGGCGGGCGATCGATCGCAGCCGGGCGGATGCCGCGGCCGCATCGCAGCGCATCTGGATGATCTTCAACCTGTTGTTCTGGTTCCAGATAGCGTCGGTGATCCTGCTCGCGCTGGCGATCGGCCGGTCCTACCGTCGCGTGATCGCCCAATCGCGTGGCCGCCTGGATGCGATGACCAGCGAAGCGGCGACCCGGCGTCGGCTGGAGCTGCTGTTCGGCATGCACGACATGCTACAGGCGGCGGAGGATCATCGCGACGCGAACCTGATCCTGTCGGCGACCGCCTCGCAGCTGGCGCCGAGCGTGCTGGGCGCGCTGTACGTCTTCAACAATTCAGGCGACCGGCTGCATTTGTCCACCCAATGGGGCGATGCGCGCGCCGACCAGCTGTTGCCGATGACGATCACGCCCAACGAATGCTGGGCGCTGAAGCGGGGCAAGCCGCACGTCAACGGCGATGGCGACCAGTCGCTACGCTGCATGCATGCGCACCACGGCGCGTCGGCCTCGATCGAGGTGCCGATGATCGCGCGCGGCAACATCCTCGGCATGCTGGTGATGGTCGCCCCGGAAGGCGAATCTGCCGACACCGGCGAACTGCGCGTCGTCGCCACCGCGCTCGCCGACGGCATGTCGCTCGCGCTGTCGAACATCGCGTTGCGCGAACGCCTGCGCACCCAGGCGCTGCGCGACGGGCTGACCGGCCTGTACAATCGCCGCTACATGGAGGACGCGCTCGAACGGCTGTTCGACGGGAACGGCCCCGCCGCGCCCGCTTCGTCGATCATCATGATCGATCTCGATCACTTCAAGAGCATCAACGACGAACACGGACACGCCGTCGGCGACAACATTTTGCGCGACGTCGGCCCGCTGCTGCTGGTCGGCCTGCGCAAGACCGACGTCGCCTGTCGCTATGGCGGCGAGGAACTCGTCGTCGTCCTACCCAATTGCGACCACGACCACGCCGTCGCCCGTGCCGAGGTGATCCGCAGCCGGATCGCCGAGCTGTCGAGCGCCTATAATTTCCCGATTTCGGCATCGCTCGGCGTCGCCACGTCGGAACGGCACGGCCGCACGATCCCGGCGCTGATGGCCGCCGCCGACGCCGCGCTCTACGATGCCAAATCCGCGGGCCGCAACCGGGTGATGAGCGCCGACCGCGCCCGCGACGCGATGGCGGACATGCCCCTCGCAGCGGAATGACGGACGGGCGCCGATCGCAGACGGATCGGTGCCCCCCTTTTTCCAGCCGCTTGAGCACCCTATCTCCCGCCCCGCAAAGGGGGCGCAACGATGCCGGAACCGATCCTCGCCGTGTCCGGCGTGTCCAAGACCTATAAGGGCGGCTTCACCGCCCTCCACAGCGTCGACCTGACGATCAACAAGGGCGAAATCTTCGCGCTTCTCGGCCCGAACGGCGCCGGCAAGACGACGCTGATCAGCATCATCTGCGGCATCGTCACGCCGTCGACCGGCACGATCCACGTCGCCGGGCATGATGCGGTGCGCGACTATAAGGCCGCCCGCCGCCGTATCGGTCTCGTGCCGCAGGAACTGTCGGTCGACATGTTCGAAACCGTACTCGCCACCGTCACCTTTTCGCGGCGGCTGTTCGGCCGCTCGGGCCACAGCGCCTATATCGAACAGATCCTTCGCGACCTGTCGCTGTGGGACAAGCGCGACGCCAAGATCATGGAGCTGTCGGGCGGCATGAAGCGCCGCGTGCTGATCGCCAAGGCGCTGGCGCACGAACCCGAGATCCTGTTCCTCGACGAACCCACCGCCGGGGTCGACGTCGCGCTGCGCCGCGACATGTGGAAGCTGGTGCACGGCCTGCGCGAACGCGGCGTCACGATCATCCTGACGACGCATTACATCGAAGAGGCCGAGGAAATGGCCGACCGCGTCGGCGTCATCAACAAGGGGCAGCTGCTGCTGGTCGACGAGAAATCGGCGCTGATGAAGAAGCTCGGCAAGCGCGAACTCGACCTCGCGCTGGTCGAACCGCTGTCGGCGGTGCCCGACGGCCTCGACCGCTGGCACCTCACCCTCGAAAACGACGGCAAGACGCTGCGCTACGTCTTCGACGCGACCGAGGAGCATACCGGCATCCCCTCGCTCCTGCGCGAACTCTCCGCACGCGACGTCGCGTTCAAGGACCTCGAAACCTCGAAATCGAGCCTCGAGGACATCTTCGTCGACCTGGTGGGCGAGCGGGCATGAGCGCGCAAAACACCGTCGTCGGCGCGACTTTTGTGACTTTCCGAAAGGCCGGCCGCGCATGAATCTCCACGGCGTCTGGGCGATCTATCGCTTCGAAATGGCCCGCGCGTTGCGCACGCTCTGGCAAAGCCTCGTCGCGCCGGTGCTCACCACCAGCCTCTATTTCATCGTCTTCGGCGGCGCGATCGGCAGCCGGATGCAGACGGTGGACGGCGTCGGCTATGGCAGCTTCATCGTGCCGGGCCTCATCATGCTGAGCCTTTTGACGCAGAGCGTCGGCAATGCCTCGATCGGCATCTATTTCCCCAAATTCACCGGCACGATCTTCGAACTGCTCTCCGCCCCCGTCTCGGCGATGGAGATGGTGCTGGGCTATGTCGGCGCAGCGGCGACCAAATCAGTCGTGCTGGGGATCATCATCCTCGTCACCTCAGCCTTCTTCGTGCCGATCCGCGTCGATCATCCCGCCGCGATGGTGGCGTTCCTATTGCTCACCGCGGTCGCGTTCAGCCTGTTCGGCTTCATCCTCGGCATCTGGGCCAAAAGCTTCGAACAATTGAACTTCGTGCCGATGCTGCTGATCACCCCGCTGACGTTCCTCGGCGGCAGCTTCTATTCGATCGACATGCTGCCCCAGCCGTGGCGGACGGTCAGCCTATTCAACCCCGTCGTCTATCTGGTCAGCGGCTTCCGCTGGAGCTTCTTCGGCAAGGGCGACGTCGACATCGCCGTAAGCCTCGGCGTCACGCTCGGCTTCCTCATCCTCTGCCTCGCCATCATCGCCTGGATCTTCAAAAGCGGCTGGCGCCTGAAGAACTAACTCCGTCACCCCGGGCTTGACCCGGGGTCCCGCTTCTTCCGCCGCGTCGCGATCAGCGGGACCCCGGCTCTTCGGCCGGGGTGACGAAGTGGGACCTCAATCCGCCGCCCGCACCCGCGACGCCACCCACGGCCGCAGCACGAGTGCGTTGAGGTCGACCAGCGCATGCACCGCGATCGCCACCCATAGGCTGCCGGTCCCCATGTACAGCGCCGCGAGCAGGGCGCCGCCAATCAGATTCGCTGCCATTCCCGCCCAGCCCTGATAGCGGTGCATGGCGGCAAAGGCGGCGGTGCCCACGCCCATCCCCACTGCGCCCGACCCGCAGGCCAGCGTCACGATCAGCGGCAACCACAGGCGGAAGAACAGCTCCTCCGTCACCCCCGCCGATATCGCCAGCACCGCCGCCGGCCACAGGTCGCCGTCGCGCCGCGGCAGCAGCGCGCTGGCGTCGCCGATCGTCCACGGCCCGCGCCCGCGCCGTGCTCGCCACCAGGTCAGCGCCAGGCCCAGCGCGCTGCCGCCCGCCAGCCCCAGCGCGATCGTCGTCGGCGCAATCGCGCCCGGCGGCAGGCCGAGCCCTTGCGCCAGCGGCAGGAAGGCAAGCGGCATGCCGCCGATCGCCCCCAGACCCCCGATCGCCGCCAGCCCCGCCAGCGCCGGCAGGCCATATCCCAGCCACAGCCCCGACGCCCAGCGCAGGTGCCGCGCGGCAAAGCCGATCCGCCACCCCGCCATCAGCTGCCCGCGCCACAGGATCAGCGCCTGATAGCCCAATGTCAGGACGAGGAGGATCGCGACCAGCATCGCCGCCGCCTATCGGTTCGTGCCCCTTCGCACCAGTCCGCCCGCCCACAGGCTGGCAAGCGCGGCCAAAGCCGTGTAGATGCGCGCTCCAGTCTATGGCGTCCGATCCCCCCCGCACCAGCCGATTCACCGCCTTCCGCGACGCCGGCGGCGTGCGTGGCCTCGTCAGCCGCTCCTGGGGGCGCTGGTGGGTGAAGGGGCTTGCCATCCTCGCCGTGCTGGCGGTCGCCGGATACGGTGTGCTGTGGGTGACGGTGCTGCGGCAATTGCCCTCGGTCGACCAGCTGCGCAGCTACGAACCGCCGTTGCCCACCAACGTGCGCGGCGCCGACGGGGCGCCGATCCAGTCCTACGCCCGCGAACGCCGCGTCGAGCTGAGCTATGCCGAATATCCGCCGCTGCTCGTCCGCGCCTTCCTGGCGGCGGAGGACAAGACCTTCTTCGAACATCACGGCGTCGACTATCCGGGCCTGGGCGGCGCGGTGATCGATTACGTGCGCAAGTTCGGCACCGGCCGCCGCGCCAAGGGCGGATCGACCATCACGCAACAGGTCGCCAAGAACCTGCTGATCGGCAACGAATATTCGCCGACGCGCAAGTTCAAGGAAGCGATCCTCGCCTATAAGATCGAGGACACGCTCACCAAGCCGCAGATCCTGGAACTGTACCTCAACCAGATCGCGCTGGGCCGGAACGCTTTCGGCGTCGAGGCGGCGAGCCATGCCTATTTCGACAAGGAGCTGAACGAGCTCGACCTCGCGCAGCTCGCCTATCTCGCCATCTTGCCGAAGGGCCCGTCGAACTACGATCCCGTTCGCCACGCCGATCGCGCGCTCGCCCGCCGCAATTACGTGCTGGGCGAGATGCTGAAGAACGGCTTCATCACGCAGGCCCAGCACGATCAGGCGGTGTCAGAACCGCTCGGCACCATCCTGCGCCGCACGCCGAAATACGAACGCGTCGGCGGCTATTTCGTCGAAGAGGTCCGCCGCCAGCTGATCGACAAGTTCGGCGAGACCGAGCGCGACGGCCCGTTTAGCGTCTACGCCGGCGGCCTGTGGGTGCGCACCAGCCTCGATACGCGGTTGCAGGACCTCGCCGCGCAGGCGCTGCGCGACGGCCTGCTCCGCTACGATTCGGGACGCGGCTGGTCCGGCCCGCTGCGCCACGTCGACCTCGACGACGCGGACGGCTGGTTGCAGCCGTTGCTCAACACCAACATCGGCCTCGACTATAAGGACTGGCGCGCGGCCATCGTGATCGCGCGAGAGGGCGACGCGTGGCAGATCGGGTTCGCCGACGGCAAGACCGGCACGCTGCCGCGCGGCGCTGCGCAGATGCCCGTCCGGGGCAAGGGCGGCACCGCCTTTGCCGCGCTGAAGGCCGGCGACATCATCGCGGTCGCGCCGCAGGGCGGCAGCTACGCCATCCGCTCGGTGCCGAAGATCAGCGGCGGCTTCGTCGTCGAAGAACCGCAGACCGGCCGCGTGCTTGCGATGCAGGGCGGGTTCGACAGCCGCTTGCAGGCGTTCAACCGCGCGACGCAGGCGATGCGCCAGCCCGGATCGACCATCAAGCCGATCGTCTATTCCGCCGCGCTCGAAAACGGCATGACGCCCGCCAGCATCATCGTCGACGGCCCGTTCTGCGTCTACCAGGGCGCGCGGCTGGGGCAGAAGTGCTTCCGCAACTTCGGCAATTCGCGCGGGGCGGGGCCGCACACGATGCGTTGGGGCATCGAACAGTCGCGCAACCTGATGACCGTCCGCGCCGCCGCGACCACCGGCATGCCGCGCGTCGTCGACGTCATGAAGCGGATGGGCGTGGGCGATTACCAGCCCTATCTCGCCAATGCGCTCGGCGCGGGCGTCACCACCGTCAGCCGCATGGTCAACGCCTATGCGACGCTCATCAACCAGGGCCGTGCCCATGCACCCACGCTGATCGACTTCGTGCAGGACCGCCACGGCAAGGTCATCTGGCCGGAGAATTGGCGCGGCTGCGACGGCTGCAACGCGCCCGATTACAATGGCAAGCCGATGCCGCGCCCGGGCGACCGCACGCGCCAGGCGATCGACCCGCTCACTGCGTACCAGATGGTCCACATCACCGAAGGCGTCATCCAGCGCGGCACCGCCGTCGTGCTGCGCGATCTCGACCGGCCGATGATGGGCAAGACCGGCACGACGACCGGCCCGACCGACGTCTGGTTCGTCGGCGGCACGCCGCAGTTCATCGGCGGCCTCTACGTCGGCTACGACACGCCCTCGAACCTCGGCGGCTATGCGCAGGGTGGCACCTTCGCCGCGCCGATCTTCAAGGAATTCGCGGTCAAGGCCTATGAGGGGCTCGACAAGATCCCGTTCCGCGCCCCCGCCGGCATCCGCATGGTCCGCATCGATCGCGCGACCGGCCGCCCGGTCTACGGCACTTTCCCGACCGACACCGATCCCAAGGCGGCGGTGATCTGGGAAGCGTTCAAGCCGCAGAGCGAGCCGCGCCGCGCGATCCACCGCGGGCCCACGCCCGCCGCGACCGCCACCGCCGCCGCCCCGCAACGCGCCACCAACACGCAGCGCGACAGCGATTTCTTGCAAAGGGAAGGCGGAATCTACTAGCGAACATTCTGTTCGTCATCCCGGCGCAGGCTGGGATCTTCCTCGTGGGGCACCATCTTTGCCGCATGAGATGCCAGCCTTCGCTGGCATGACGTTTGGTTTTGGAGAAGTTTCATGCGCGCCGAAGCGCAGTCCCACGTCGACCGTATCAATGACGCGCTGGCGCTGCTGCGCCGGTTCCTCGATTGGGACCGCGCGCTGCGCCGCCTCGACGAGCTGAACGCGCGCGTCGAGGACCAGGCGCTGTGGAACGATCCCAAGGCCGCGCAGGAGGTCATGCGCGAACGCCGCCGCCTGGACGAGGCGATCACCGCCACCCGCGCCATCCAGTCCGAGATGGACGACACCGTCGAACTCATCGAGATGGCCGAGGCCGAGGGCGACACCGCGATGGAGCAGGAGGGCGTCGAGGCGCTCGCTGCGCTGGCGGAACGCGCCGACCACGACAAGATCCAGGCGCTGCTGGCGGGCGAGGCCGACGCCAACGACACCTATATCGAAATCAACTCGGGCGCCGGCGGCACCGAGAGCCAGGACTGGGCGGGCATGCTCCAGCGCATGTATACGCGCTGGGCCGAACGCCGCGGCATGAAGGTCGAGCTGATCGACTATCACGCCGGCGAACAGGCGGGCATCAAGTCCGCGACGCTGCTCGTGAAGGGCGAGAACGCCTATGGCTATGCCAAGACCGAAAGCGGCGTCCACCGCCTCGTCCGCATCAGCCCGTATGACAGCGCCGCGCGCCGCCACACCAGCTTCTCCAGCGTCTGGGTCTATCCGGTGATCGACGACAATATCGTCGTCGATTACAACGAAAGCGACCTTCGCATCGACACGTACCGCGCGTCGGGCGCCGGTGGCCAGCACATCAACACAACCGATTCGGCGGTGCGCATCACGCACATCCCGACCGGCATCGTCGTCCAGTGCCAGAACCAGCGTTCGCAGCACAAGAACAAGGCAGAGGCGTACAACCAGCTGCGCGCGCGCCTTTACGAACTCGAACTGCAGAAGCGCGAACAGGCCGCCAACGCCGAAAACGCCACGAAGACCGACATCGGCTGGGGCCACCAGATCCGCAGCTACGTGCTCCAGCCGTATCAGCTGGTGAAGGACCTGCGCACCGGCACTACCTCCACCGCACCCGGCGACGTGCTCGACGGCGCGCTCGATCCGTTCATGGCCGCCGCGCTGTCGCAGCGCGTGACGGGTGAAAAGGTCGACGTGGAGGACGTGGATTGATCCGGCCCCGGGCCCGCGCCATCGCCGCCGCCACGGGGCTGTGCCTCGTCGCGTCCGCGTGCGACGGGTCCAAGCCGCTGCTGAAGCGCGACGACGCGCCCAGCCAGTTCCCGGTCGCCGACCGCCCGGTTGCGCATATCGTCTCGGCCCGCTGGTCGAACGAAGAGGCGCGCGATCGCCTCAACGAGGCGTCGGAGGTGATGGACAAGGCCGGCATCGCCAAGGGCATGACCGTCGCCGACATCGGCGCGGGCGAGGGCTATTACACCATCCGTCTCGCGCAACGTGTCGGCGAACACGGCCGCGTGCTGGCCGAGGATATCGTCGCCAGCGTCCGCGATGCTTTGGCCGAACGCGTCGCCCGCGAAGACCTCGAAAACGTCGCCGTCCGCCTCGGCACCCCCGCCGACCCCAAGCTGCCCCCGGCGAGCTTCGATCGCGTCCTCATGGTCCACATGTACCACGAGATCGAACAACCCTACGAATTCCTCTGGCGCCTCAGGCCCTCGCTCAAGCCCGAAGGCCTGGTCGTCGTCGTCGACGCCAACCGCCAGACCAAGAACCACGGCACGCCACCTGCACTGCTCAAGTGCGAGTTCGAGGCGGTCGGCTACCGTCAGGTCGCGATAACCGACATGCCGTCCGCCGGCGGCTACATGGCGACGTTCAAGGCGGTCGGCCCCCGGCCGGAGCCCGAGGCGATCAAGCCGTGCGTGATGCGGGATTGATTGGGGGCGTTGTGCAATGTGACGGGTCGACGACGACACCGCACCACACTGCGCGGAGGTATGCTGATCATCGCGCTGAAATGAATCGAAGGCGGGCTCTGGTTTCCGGCGCCCAAACTCTTATGTTGATCCAATCGCTGCTTTACCCAAGGTAGGCCGCAGCGGCTGAGAGACGGTCGCGCTCCCGCTTACGCAGTGGGATGACATATGCCTCCAGATTGCCACCCGAGCCGCCGTTACTGGCCGCTGCCGACAGCAGCAGCCTCTGAGGCAATCGAAGTTCATTGGGCGCATGAGGGTTTCGCCGCGCAACATCCTGATTGCATGCAGCCGATCGCGCATGGTGCCGCATCCGCTATCGCCTCACGCGCTCGTTCGTGACGCCTTTGGAACAGGAACAGCCCGCCGACCGGGTTAAGCCGCGTTCTCAGCGGTTTCGCCGTGCCTCCAACGCTGTCGCGCTCACATCGGATCAACGCAGGCGGCAAGCGAGGATCATGGCTGCCGCATGGCGGATCCTGGGATCGCGTGATGCTGTAATCGGCTTCTTCAATAGCTGGTCGAAAGATCTCGCTGGAAGGCCGCTCGACCTTGCTACGGACAGCGAGGATGGGTTTGCAGCCGTCGAGCAAGTGTTGCTGGGCGCCGAGATAAGCCCCGTCGCAATGGACTTGCTGATCCGCTCTACGACAGCGGTAGCGGCGTCAGGCCTCGTGGCCTGCGTTCCGGCTGTCGGCAACGACGGGCACGACAGTGATGGAGGCGGGGCGGCGTCTGAGGAGGCGTCCTTACATGACTGATCGCATAGCGCTGGCCGCCTCGAAACTCCGGTCCAGCGATGGGGGCTAACGAATTAGGGCTCGATCCTCTCGTCATCTTGGAGGCGGTCGAACTTGAGCGAACGCACCGATCGGACGCGCTGGCCGTCGCGCAGGCGAGGCTCAACGCGTCTTACAAGTATGACGACATAGATTTCTGGTCAGCCGTGTGCGCCTACTTGGCGGTCCGATCGTCGGCCGTGACGAAAAGGCCGTGAGGAAGCGACGGCGCGTGCTCGATGCCACGATCAAGATATCGGATCGATGATAGCGGTTTAGCCGATATGTCGCGGCCAGGTGTCGCTTTGGGGTAAGCGCATGGAAATGCATGATGACCGTGATGACTTGGTATCGGCGTTCAACGAGGGAAAGGACGCCGGATATAACGAGGATCGGTGGGCGGGTGAGTGCCCATACAAACCTCACGACAACCTGGCCATGCGAGACGAATGGATGAAAGGCTTTTCGGCCGGCCGAAAGATGATAGCCGAAATGCGCCCGAAGCTATCGTTTTATCGTGATCCTAAAGCTGCCCCGCGTTGCTGATCACCTGCGCCAGTCGATTCACCGATCCGCGCTGAATTTGGCCGCATGTATCCACGCCAGAACATCTATCAGTCGCCTGCCTTGAAAAAGAAGGCGGTGGCACCCATGTTGTTTGCACCGCGTACTCTCCTGAGCTTTGCGTGGCTGAGAGACTCTGCGCTCCCGCTCGACGGAGGCGCCGATATGGACGTAAACTACATTCTTGGCCGGGATCAGGTCTCCCTTCATAACGCCGACATAGCCAGCGATGTGTCGGCTCGCCGTTCGCATCGCGAAATGGCTCGATCATATGGCCGCATGTTGAGCGATGCTGGCTTCCCGCATTCCGATTCGTCTCTTGACGAAGCACAGCGAGCCTCCTTCCATGATGGGCTTGCCGCTAACAAGGGGGCGGCGAAGTGAGCAGGGCGATCAACGTCAATCTCGAGGTTGCGACCGTACGTCAGTTATCGGCAAAGCATAATGCAGCGATAAGTGTCGTCGAATCCCTCATATCGGGTGGCACGCGGGTTGTTTACAACAATTCGGTCGATGCTCAAGAAATGCGAGCCGTCTTCACCAAGTCCATCATCAACGGCACCGTGACCCGGACGAAATGGGTACGAAATGCTTGATGCCGCACTTTCGGCGCGCTGGACGCAAACGGATATCACAAGTCTGCGTGCGCTTCAGGCAACGGGCGCTGACCTGATCGGGTTGACGAAAGCCCTGGGTCGATCGGCAGGTGACGTTTCTCGCATGGCGCGAAGGTTGCGGCTGCCGTTATAGGTGTGAAGGCTGGATGGCAAAGCGCAGGCGGCCCGTAGGCTGTCATTCTGGTCGCACCGAAGTGATCGCCGGCCCTTCTAATTTCACCCCATCCGCCCCACATACCATCTCATGCCGCGAGCGCTTTGCCCCGCTGCCCCCTTCCAGTCTCCGGTTCGAACATTCGGGTCTCCGATCCCGCACGTTACGTATCGTCCACATCGTCCACTTTGGAATCCGCGGTACGGCCCCGCCGCGTCCGAATCCGCGCCCGATTCACACCATCCCGAGCGCGCGCAGACTGATGATGCGGTCGCCCGCCAGGATCAGATGGTCGAGCAACTCCACCTCCACCGCCGCGCACACACGGGCGAGCGCACGGGTGTAGGCGAGGTCGGCGGGGCTGGGGGTGGCATCGCCGCTCGGGTGGCCGTGGCCCAGGATCAGCGCGGCGGCGTCATGCGCCAGCGCGCCCGCGATCACCATGCGCAGCGACAGCGCGACCGACGCCCGCCCGCCGCCGACATCGATGCGTCCGAGAAGCCTCCGTTTCGGATCGAGATACAGCACCGCCGCGCGCTCCACCGCGTCCTCCGCCAGCCCGGCGAACAGCCGCGCCGCCGCCGCGACGCCGGTCACCACGGGGGCGGGGGGCGAAGCGGGCAAGGGGGCCATGACCGGGAAGGGGGGCGTCGTCGTCACGCTTATGTCCTGTCACGCCGCGCCATGCCGTGCAGCGCCCCGCGCATCCGTTTCGGAGCAAGTCCCGCCGGACTGGCGACTCGCACCCGCCTCCGCTACCCAGCGGGGATGCGCCAATATCTCGACCTCATGGACCGCGTGCTCACCAGCGGTGCCGAGCAGATGGACCGTACCGGCACCGGCACGCTCTCCGTCTTCGGCGCGCAGATGCGCTTCGACCTGCGCCAGGGCTTCCCCGTGCTCACCACCAAGAAGCTGCACCTGCGCTCGATCATCATCGAACTGCTGTGGTTCCTGCGCGGCGACACCAACGTGCGCTGGTTGCAGGAGCAGCGGGTGAGCATCTGGGACGAATGGGCGGACGAGGCGGGCGAGCTCGGCCCCGTCTACGGCAAGCAATGGCGCGACTGGGATGCGGGCGACGGCCGCCACATCGATCAGATCGCCGAGCTGATTCAGCAGATCAAAACGCAGCCCGCCTCGCGTCGCCAGATCGTGTCGGCGTGGAATCCGGGCGAGCTGCATGCGATGGCGCTCGCGCCGTGCCATTGCCTGTTCCAGACGCATGTCGCGAACGGCCGGCTGTCGCTGCAACTCTACCAGCGCTCGGCCGACATCTTCCTCGGCGTGCCGTTCAACATCGCCAGCTATGCGCTGCTCACCCACATGCTCGCGCATCAATGCGGGCTGGAGGTCGGCGAGTTCATCTGGACCGGCGGCGATTGCCACCTGTACACCAACCACCTCGATCAGGCGCGCCTGCAGCTGACCCGCCAGCCCGGCCCGCTGCCCCGCCTTGAAATCCGGCGCACGCCGCCAGGGATCGATCAGTACGAATACGAAGACTTCGTCCTGCACGATTACGCGGCGCAACCGCATATCAAGGCGGCCGTGTCGGTATGATCACCTTCCACCTCGCGCGCGCCGACAACGGCGTCATCGGCCGCGACGGGCAGCTCCCCTGGCGGCTGCCCGCCGATCTGAAGCGCTTCAAGGCGCAGACGATGGGCCGCGCGATGGTGATGGGGCGCAAGACGTTCGAAAGCTTCCCGTCGCCGCTCTCCGGCCGTCGCCACATCGTACTGACCCGCGATCCCGCTTGGACCGCCGAGGGCGCCGAGGTGGCCCACACCCCCGCCGCCGCGCTGGCGCTGGCGGGCGACGACGTCGCGGTGATCGGCGGCGCAGAGGTCTTCGCGCTGTTCCTCCCCCAGGCCGACCGCATCGAACTCACCGAAGTCCACGGCGACTATTTCGGCGACGCCACCGTCCCCCCGTTCCGGGGCTGGCGTGAGGTGGCCCGCGAGGATCACCCCGCCGGGGGCGACCGCCCCGCGTACAGCTTCGTGACGCTCGTCCGCCCCGACGCGGCGCACTGAAGGCACCGCCATCGCTTGACGCGGCGGCGATCCGTTTCCACTGGTAGCCGGTGGGTCATTCACGCGCTTCGTGCGTTGGGGGTGGCTGCCTCTTGCCTCGCTTCGAAAACGGTGCCCCGACCCGATGACCGACATTCCCAACACCCAGCCTGACAGCCGCGAAACCACGATCCTCGACGCCCCCGACAAGATGGTCGGCGTCCGCGACCTGTTCGGCATCGACAGCGACATGGAAGTGCCGGCGTTCAGCGAGGCGGACGAACGCGTCCCCGATCTCGATCCCGCCTATGTCTTCGATCCCGACACGACGCTGGCGGTGCTGGCGGGCTTCGCCCACAACCGCCGCGTGATGGTGCAGGGCTATCACGGCACCGGCAAATCGAGCCACATCGAACAGGTCGCGGCGCGCCTCAACTGGCCGTGCATCCGCATCAACCTCGACGCGCATATCAGCCGCATCGATCTGATCGGCCGCGACGCGATTGTGCTGAAGGACGGCCAGCAGATCACCGAATTCCGCGAAGGCCTGCTCCCCTGGGCGCTGCAGACGCCGACCGCGCTGGTCTTCGACGAATATGACGCCGGCCGCCCCGACGTGATGTTCGTCATCCAGCGCGTGCTGGAAACCGAAGGCAAGCTGACGCTGCTCGACCAGAATCGCGTCATCCGCCCGAACAAATGGTTCCGCCTGTTCGCGACCGCCAACACCGTCGGCCTTGGCGACACGAGCGGCCTCTATCACGGCACGCAGCAGATCAACCAGGGTCAGATGGACCGCTGGAACATCGTCGTCACGCTCAACTATCTGCCCGCCGCGACCGAGGCGCAGATCGTGCTCGCCAAGTCGGGCGAATACGACAAGCCCGAAGGCAAGAAGCAGGTGGATAACATGGTCCGCGTCGCCGATATGACGCGCAAGGGCTTCATCAACGGCGACATCTCGACCGTCATGAGCCCGCGCACCGTCATCACCTGGGCGCAGAACACGCTGATCTTCGGCGACGTCGGCTTCGCCTTCCGCCTGTCGTTCCTCAACAAGTGCGACGAGAACGAACGGCCGCTGGTGGCGGAATATTACCAGCGCGTCTTCGGCAAGGACCTGCCGGAGAGCGTGGTGGGGAAGGCTTGACGGCCGGCGTGTCGAACGAAACCCCTCTCGACCAGTTCAAGGCGGTCCTGTCCGGCACCGCGCGGGCGATTGCTGAGGAGCCGGAGGTGGAGCTCGCCTTCACGGCCGATGCGCCGTCACAATCGGGCAAACATATCAAGATTCCGATGCCCGCGCGCGCGCTGCCGGCCGAGCAGGTGGCGGAGGCGCGTGGTTTCGCCGACGGGTTCGCGCTGCGGTTGAAGCATCACGATAGCGCGATGCACCTGCGCCACGCCCCCGCCGAGGCGGTGGCGCGTGCGGTGTTCGACGCGGTCGAGGGTGCGCGCGTCGAGGCGCTGGGCAGCCGCGGCTATGCGGGTATCGCCGACAATCTGCGCCATGCGCTCGACGTGCGGTTGCGCGCCGATCCGATCACCCGCGCCCGCACGCGCGAGGAGGTGCCGCTGTCGACCGCTTTGTCGCTGATGGTGCGCGAGGCGCTGACCGGCCAGCAGGCACCCGCCGCCGCCGCGCCCGGCCTGGCGCTGGTGCGCGACTGGATCGAGCAGCGCACCGATCTGTCCGGCCTCGCGCTCGCGCTCGACGACCAGCGCGCCTTCCAGTCCCTCGCGATGAAGATGCTCGCCGAGTTGGAGCTGATCGAGGGCGAGGTGAAGCCCGAGGAGGCGGACGACGGCGGGTCGGAGGACGAGGGCACCGACGATCAGCAGCAGGACGAAGGCGAGGACAGCGAGGACGAAGACGCCGGCCAGGGCGAAGGCCAGGTCGACGCGCGCGGCGAACAGCAGCAGTCGGACAGCGACGATAGCGAGGGCGAAGAGTTCGGCGAGGACTCGATGGACGACCTCGACGGCGAGGCAGGCGAGGATGGCGACGACGGCACGCAGCCCGTCCGCCCCAACCGGCCGAGCGGCGACTATATGCCGCAGTTCGACTACAAGCCGTGGACGACGCAGTTCGACGAGGTGATCGCGGCGACCGATCTGTGCGACGCGGACGAACTGGCGCGGCTGCGCGGCTATCTCGACCAGCAACTGGCGCATCTGCAATCGGCGGTGTCGAAGCTCGCGAACCGGTTGCAGCGCCGCCTGATGGCGCAGCAGTCGCGCAGCTGGGATTTCGATCAGGACGAGGGCATGCTGGACGCCGCGCGGCTCGCCCGCGTCGTCGTCAACCCGACGCAGTCGCTGAGCTACAAGATCGAACGCGAGACCGACTTCCGCGACACCGTCGTCACGCTGCTGATCGACAATTCGGGCTCGATGCGCGGCCGCCCGATCGGCATCGCTGCGATCAGTGCCGACATCCTTGCACGCACGCTGGAGCGCTGCGGCGTGAAGACCGAGATCCTCGGCTTCACCACCCGCGCCTGGAAGGGCGGGCAGAGCCGCGAGACGTGGCTTGCTGCCGGTCGCCCGCCGCAGCCGGGCCGCCTCAACGACATCCGCCACATCGTATACAAGAAGGCCGACGAGCCGTGGCGGCGCGCGCGCAACAACCTCGGCCTGATGATGCGCGAGGGGCTGCTCAAGGAAAATATCGACGGTGAGGCGCTGCTGTGGGCGCACAACCGCCTGATCGCGCGACCAGAGGATCGCCGCATCCTGATGGTCATCAGCGACGGCGCGCCGGTCGACGATTCGACGCTCTCGGTCAATTCGGGCAGCTATCTCGAACGGCACCTGCGCCAGGTGATCGGCTGGATCGAGAGCAAAAGTCCGGTCGAACTCGTCGCGATCGGTATCGGGCACGACGTCACGCGCTATTACGCACGCGCCGTCACGATCATGGATGCCGAACAGCTGGGCGGCACGATCATCGAACAGCTCGCGGCGCTCTTCGATACGCCGTGAGGATGGCCGGGGGGCGGACACATCGGCTCTGGATTGCATCGCTCCGCTCGCAATGACGACTCCCTGCGATGCCTCCGGCCCTAGCACTCCCTTCGGCGTAGCGATTTCGGGTGGCTCATGCTCCGGCGATTGCCCATAGTCGGCTCCAGGGGGCGGACGATCCCCGCGGGAGACGGCGGCATGCGCAAATGGCTGATCGGCGGCGGTGTGATCCTCGCGCTGGCACTCGCCGGCTTCTTCGGCATCGCGCCGGTATTGATCGACCGATCGATGAACCGCGTCATACCCGTGCCGATCCGCGTCACACCGCAGGCCCGCGCGCTGCACCGCACGCTCGCCATTGCCGACATGCACGCCGATACGTTGCTATGGCGCCGCGACCTGCTCGATCGCGCCTCGCGCGGTCAGGTCGACCTGCCGCGGTTGCAGGCGGGCAATGTCGCGCTTCAGGTGTTCTCGTCGGTCACCAAGACGCCCAAGCACCAGAATTACGACGCCAACGGCGCCGATACCGACAATATCACCTTGCTCACGATCGCGCAGATGCAGCCGCCGCGCACCTGGGGGTCGCTGCTGCAACGCTCGCTATGGCATGCGGAGAAGCTGGACCGCGCCGCTGCGGCGTCGGGAGGACAACTGCGCCTGGTGCGCGCGCCCGCCGACGTCGACCGTCTGCTCGCCGATCGCAAGGCGTGGACGCAATGCTATGGCGACCATTGCCTCACCGCCGCGCCGGTCGGGGCGATGCTGTCGATCGAGGGGTTGCAGGACCTCGAAGGGCGGCTCGACAATCTCGATCGCCTGTATGCGGCGGGCTTTCGCATGGCGGGGATGGCGCATTTCTTCGACAATGACGTCGCGGGATCGATGCACGGCATCGCCAAGGGCGGCCTGACGCCGTTCGGCCGACAGGTGATTGCGGCAATGGAAGCGAAGGGCATGATCGTCGACGTCGCGCATGCCAGCCACGCCGCGGTCGCCGACATCCTGCGCGTCGCCAGGCGCCCCGTCGTCTCCAGCCATGGCGGCGTGCAGGCGACTTGCCACGTCAACCGCAATCTGACCGACGCGGAGATCAAGGGCATCGCCGCGACCGGCGGGGTCGTCGGCATCGGCTATTGGGACGCGGCGGTCTGCGCGACCGATCCCGCCGCCGTCGCCCGCGCCATCGCGCATGTCCGCGACCTCGTCGGCGTCGACCACGTCGGCCTCGGCTCCGATTTCGATGGCGCGGTGACGACCGGGTTCGATACCAGCCAGCTCGTCGGGATCACGCAGGCTTTGCTCGATCGCGGCTTCACGCCGGATGATATCGCCAAGGTGATGGGTGGCAACGTGCTGCGGCTCCTGCGAAACGGTCTTGCGCCCGCTCTTGCTCCGGGGGCGCCACGGTCCTAGGGCGCGCATGACATGGAGCGGCTGGACGGCGGCTCGACGGTGCCGCCGCATCTGGCCGGGGGGATCGTCGCGCTCGGCAATTTCGATGGCTTTCACCTCGGTCACCAGGCGGTGGTCGGGCAGGCGGTCGCGCGGGCCCGGGCCGAGGGGCGGCCGGCGCTGGTCGCGACCTTCGATCCGCACCCCGTCCGCCACTTCCGCCCCGACACGCCGCCCTTTCGCCTGACCACGCTCGACCAGCGCGAACGCCTGTTCGCGGCGGCGGGAGTGGATGCGATGGTCGTCTTCGCGTTCGACGCGGCCCTCGCGGCCTTGTCTGCTGAGGCCTTTGCCGAACGGCTGGCGGCGCGGTTGCAGGTGGCGGGCGTCGTCACCGGCGAGGATTTCACCTTCGGCCAGGGCAAGCGCGGCGACGTCGCGATGCTGGCGGCGCTCGGCACGGCCCATGGCTTTACCGCGGAAACGGTCGGTGCCGTGACGCTGGACGGGGAGACGGTGTCGTCCAGCCGCATCCGCGCGTTGCTGCGCGCCGGCGATCCGCGCGGGGCCGCACGCCTGCTCACCCGCCCGTTCGTGATCAAAGGCACCGTGCAGCACGGCGACAAGCTGGGCCGGACGATCGGCTATCCCACCGCCAATCTCGACTTGGGCAAATATCTCCGCCCCGCCTACGGCATCTATGCCGTCACCGCGCGATTGCCCGACGGGCGACAGGTGCAGGGCGCTGCCAATCTCGGCATCCGCCCGACCTTCGATCCGCCCAAGGAATTGCTCGAACCCTATTTCTTCGACTTTTCCGGCGACCTGTACGGCCAGACGATCGAGGTCGCGCTGATCGACTATATCCGCCCCGAAGCGAAGTTCGACAGCCTCGACGCGCTCACCGCCCAGATGGAGGCGGATTGTGCCGAGGCACGGGCGCGGCTCTCCGCTGGGCCCCGAGCATTGTGAATGACACGTTCACACCTTGCCGCTAAGCCGTAACGACCTATGAGCGACACGCCCGACACTGCCAAAGATTGGCGCGACACCGTCTTCCTGCCGAAGACCGACTTTCCGATGAAGGCGGGCCTCGCCGCGAAGGAGCCCGCGATCCTGGAGCGCTGGGCGCGGATCGGCGTGTACGATCGCCTGCGCGAACAGCGTAAGGGCCGGGATTTGTTCGTTCTTCACGACGGCCCGCCCTATGCCAACGGCGACATCCACATGGGCCATGCGATGAACAAGGTGCTGAAGGACATCATCGTCCGCAGCCAGTCGCTGATGGGCAAGGATGCCCCCTATGTGCCCGGCTGGGACTGCCACGGCCTGCCGATCGAATGGAAGGTCGAAGAGGCGTATCGCGCCAAGAAGCAGAATAAGGACGAGGTGCCGGTCGCGCAGTTCCGCGCCGAATGCCGCGCCTATGCCGATCGATGGGTGGGTGTGCAGCGCGACCAGTTCCAGCGCCTCGGCGTGATGGGCGACTGGGCCGACCCCTATCTCACGATGAATTACGACGCCGAGGCGACGATCGTCGGCGAGTTGCTGAAATTCGCCGAAAGCGGCCAGCTGTACCGCGGCGCCAAGCCCGTCATGTGGTCGCCGGTCGAAAAGACCGCGCTGGCCGAAGCCGAAGTCGAATATGAGGACATCGTCTCGACGCAGATCGACGTCGGGTTCGAGATCGACCATGCGCCCGAAGCCGACATCCTGGTCGGCGTGACCGCGGTCATCTGGACGACGACGCCGTGGACGATTCCCGTCAACCAGGCGCTCGCCTATAATCCGGCGCTCGATTACATCCTCTTCGGCTGCGGCGGCCGGCGTTTCCTCGTCGAGGAAAACCTGATGGGTGCGTTCATGAAGCGCACCGGTCTGAAGATGGAAGAGTTTATCGCGCTGGTGAAGGGCGCGGTGCTGGAAGGCGCGACGGCGAAGCATCCGATGCATGGCCTCGGCGGCTTCTTCGCCAAGCCGCGGCCGTTCCTGGCGGGCGAGTTCGTGACGCGCGATGCCGGCACCGGCCTCGTCCACATGGCGCCCGACCACGGCGAGGACGACTTCCTGCTGTGCAAGGCGCATGGCATCGACCCCGTGTTCGCGGTCGATGGCGCGGGCATGTACCGGCCGGACTGGGCGTGGCTCGGCGGACAGGGCAGCGTCATCAACAAGAAGTTCACCAGCGCCGAAGGCCCGATCTGTTCGGACCTGCGCGCGGCGGGCGCCTTGCTGTCTGCGAGCGACGATTTCGCGCACAGCTACCCGCATTCGTGGCGGTCGAAGGCGAAGGTGATCTTCCGCGCGACGCCGCAATGGTTCATCCCGATGGACCGCCCGATCCTGAACGATGGCGAGGGCCGCGCCAGCAACGGCGCGACGCTGCGCGAAACCGCGCTCGATGCGATCGAGCATACGCGCTGGGTGCCCGAACGCAGCCGCAACCGCATCCGGTCGATGGTGGAGGGGCGCCCGGACTGGGTGATCAGCCGCCAGCGCGCCTGGGGCGTGCCGATCGCGCTCTACGTCAATCGCACGACCGGGGAGTATCTGAACGACGCTGCGGTCAACGCGCGCATCGTCGCCGCCTTCCGCGATGGCGGTGCGGATGCGTGGTTCACCGCGGACCACCAGACGCTGCTCGGTGCCGATTACGATCTCGCCGACTTCGAACCGCAGAACGACATCCTCGACGTGTGGTTCGACAGTGGCTCGACCCACGTCTTCACCGTCGAGGCGCGGTACGGCGCCGACGTGCGCGCCAACCTGTACCTCGAAGGCAGCGACCAGCATCGCGGCTGGTTCCAGTCGTCGCTGCTGGAAAGCTGCGGCACGCGCGGGCGCGCGCCCTATGACGCGGTGCTGACCCATGGCTTCGCGCTCGACGGGCAGGGGCGCAAGATGTCGAAGAGCCTCGGCAACGTCGTCGATCCGCTGAAGGTGATCGGCGAAAGCGGCGCGGACATCCTGCGCATGTGGGTCGCCTCGACCGACTATTTCGACGACGTGCGCATCGGCAAGGAAGTGCTCGGCACCGCCAGCGACGGCTATCGCAAGCTGCGCAACACCTTCCGCTACCTGCTCGGTGCGCTCGATGGCTTCACCGAGGCGGAGCGCGTGCCGGTCGAGGCGATGCCGGAGCTGGAACGTTATGTCCTCACCCTGCTCGGCCAGCTCGACATGGACCTGCGCGAGGCGGCGGAGGCGTATGAGCTCAACCGCTACCTGCGCCGCCTGACCGATTTCGCGAACGAGGACCTGTCGGCCTTCTTCTTCGATATCCGCAAGGATTCGCTCTATTGCGATGCGGCGACCGATCCCAAGCGCCGAGCCTATCGCACCGTATTGGACGTGCTGTTCCATGCGCTGGTCCGCTATGCCGCGCCGATCCTGTGCTTCACCGCCGAGGAAGTGTGGCAGGCCCGCTTCCCGAGCGACGACGGGTCGGTGCATTTCCTCGAATGGCCCGAGCTGCCCGCGCTGCCGGGTGACGAGCCGCTCGGCACCGACTGGGCCGACGTCCGCTCGTTGCGTGCGAGCGTCACCGAGGCGATCGAGCCGCTGCGCCGCGAGAAGAAGGTGAAGTCGAGCCTGGAAGCGGAAGTGACCGTGCCCGAGATGCCGCTCGATGCGGCGGCGCTCGCCGAGACGTTCATCGTTGCGCGGGTCAGTGAGGGCGACGAGGTGACCGTGACGCGCACCGACTATCACAAATGCGGCCGCTGCTGGCGCCACCTGCCCGACGTCGCGGTGGATGGCGATCTGTGCACGCGGTGCGAGAGCGTCGTCGGTCATGCGTAACCTGCCCGTCTCCGGCCTGGTCACCGCCGCGCTGCTCTTCGTCGCCGATCAGGCGTCGAAGTTTGCGATCACCGACGTGCTGCAACTCAACGATCTGACCGCCGAACGCTACGTCACGCCCTTCTTCAACCTGCGCTTCGTCGCCAACCACGGCATTTCGCTGGGGCTGCTCCACGCCGATACCAACACGATGCGCTGGGCGCTCGTCGCGATGACCGGTGCGATCGCCATTGCCGTGGCGATCTGGATGACGCGCGAACCGGCACGGCCCGACCGCATCGCTCTGGGCGCCATCCTGGGCGGCGCGCTGGGCAATATCGTTGACCGCGTGCGCTTCGGTTACGTCGTCGACTTCGCCGATCTGCACTTCGGCGATTGGCGGCCCTTCCTTGTCTTCAACGTCGCGGATGCCGCGATCACCCTCGGCGTGCTGGTGCTGCTTGTCCGCGCGCTCCTGATGCGCGACAAGCGCGACATTCCCTCGGAGAATCCCCATGCGTAAGTCAGTTCCGATTCTCGCCGGCCTCGCCTGCGTCGTTCTCCTCTCGGGCTGCGGCAAGCGCGGCTACGACCGTGCGCGTCCCGACGAATTCGCCGTCGCGCGTCAGGCGCCGCTGGTGATCCCGCCCGATTTCGCGCTTGTCCCGCCGCAGCCGGGCGCCGCCCGCCCGCAGGACAATCAGGCGACCGCGCAGACGCTCGACGCGCTGTTCGGCGGCAACACGGCACGCAGCGCCGCGGAGAATGGCGTCGTCAACCAGGCCGGCGGCGACGCGGCGGATGCCGGCATCCGTTCCGAGGTCGGTGACCCGCAGACCAACGTCGTCGACAAGGGCGCGACGACGCGCGACATCGTGGCCGCCCCCGAAGGCGACGGCCAGGACGCGCGCGCGGCGGCGACCAAGAAGTAACGCTTCCCCCGAGTCCGGGACACGCTGCCCGACCGTCGATAGAATCGACGGTCGGGTAAGTCGTTTGAAGGGCGGCCGGAGTCGCCGACGCCGTCCTACATCTGGCCATTTCGCTATGGAGCGGGACGGCCTCAGATCAGTCCGTCATGGCAAACGCAGCGAAGCCATCCATAGCCGGACCAGGACGCCCTGAATCGCCGCGCTACGCTCGCGATGACGGCTCAGTTTCGGCCGGACTTTACTCCGCCGTGGCGCGGAAAGACGAACCGGTCCGCCCGTTGACATGAGCCTATTGGAAACGATGGACCCCGAACGTTTCCGTTAAGGTGTTCATGGTGTCTATGCCGCCGCCGGGGAGGCAGCGGCACTCGCCCGGTCAGGCACGCGCCCGAAACGCGGCGAGCCCCCGGTCGAGGTCGGCGATCAGATCGTCCGGGTCTTCCAGCCCGATTTGCAGGCGGACCAGCGGCCCGGCATAGTCCCGTGGCGCCGCGGTGCGGATGCGCGCCGGATCCGCGGGGATGGCGAGGCTTTCGAACCCGCCCCAGCTATAGCCGATGCCGAAATGGTCGAGCGCGTCGATCAGCGCGGCCCGCGCCGCCTCGTTGCCGCCGTTGAGCACGAAGGAAAACAGCCCGCTCGATCCCTTGAAGTCGCGCACCCAATAGTCGTGGCCGGGGCAGGACGGCAGGGCAGGGTGGAGCACCTGCGCAACCTCGGGCCGGGTCGACAGCCATTGCGCGATGGCCAGCGCGCTCTTCTGATGCTGGGCGAGCCGGACCGCCATGGTGCGCAGGCCGCGGCTGCCGAGCCAGGCATCATCGGGCGACGTCACCTGCCCCAATTGATAACTGACGTCGCGCAGAGCCGCATAATGGCCGGGCGCGGCGGTCACCGACCCCAGCATGACGTCGCTATGCCCGACGACGTACTTCGTCGCGGCGAGGATGGTGAGGTCGATGCCCTTCTCGATCGCCGGGAAGAACAGCGGCGTCGCCCAGGTGTTGTCGAGCATGGTCGTCAGCCCGTGGCGCTTGGCGACGGCGACGATCGCGGGCAGGTCCTGCACCTCGAAGGTCAGGCTGCCCGGGCTTTCGAGGAAGATAGCCTTGGTGGCGGGGCCGATCAGCTGCTCGATCCCTGCACCGATCAGCGGATCGTAGAAGCGCGTGGTGACGCCGAACCGCTTCAACAGCTGCATCGCCTGTCCCCGCGTCGGGTCATAGGCGCTGTCGACCAGCAGCAGTTCGTCGCCCGGCGACAGGACGGACAGCAACGCCGCGGCGATCGCCGCGACGCCCGAAGGGTAGAGGAACGTCGCCTCCGCTCCTGGCTCGAGGCTCGTCAGCGCATCGGCGAGGCTCCATTGCGTCGGCGTACCGCGGCGGCCGTAATAGAGGCGGTGGTGCGTGTCGCCATGCCCATTGGCGCGCAGATCGGCGATGGTGTCGTAGAGGATGGTCGAAGCGCGCCAGACCGGCGGATTGACGATCCCGGCGGTCCATTCGGGGCGGCGGCCCGCCTGGACGACGCGCGTGGCGTCGCCCAGGCGAGCTTCCGGGGAGGTTTCGTCGTCGGAGTTACGCGTCAACGGCTTCCTTGGCTCCCATGGCCTTGGGCGTCGAGCGATCCGCTCCCCATTCCGACCAGCTGCCGTCGTACAGCGCCGAATCCTTGCCCAGCAAGTGCAGACCGAATGCCAGCGTGGATGCGGTGATGCCCGAACCGCAGGTCAGCGTAATGGGTTTGTCCAGGTCGACGCCCGCACCCTCGAACGCGGCCCGCAGCGCGTCGCCCTGTTTCCAGGTGCCATCGGCGTTGAAGATGCCGGTGTACGGCAGGTTCTTCGATCCGGGGATATGGCCGGCGTGCGTCGCTGGGCGCGGATCGGGTTCCTCGCCGGTGAAGCGCGCCGCCGATCGGGCGTCGAGCACTTGTTCGGCCCGGCTGTCGACGTTCGCCTTCATCTGGTCGAGGTCGCGCACGGTCTTCTTGTCCGCCCAGACGGTGAAGTGGCGGTGGCGCAGCTGTTCCTTGCCGCTCGCCGTCTCACGCCCCTCGGCCTGCCATTTGGCGAGGCCGCCGTCGAGGATCGCGACATCATGGGCGCCGAACGTGCGCAACATCCACCATGCGCGCGCTGCGGTATGCCAGGGGGAATTGTCGTAGAGGACGATGCGGCTGCCATCGCCCAGCCCCAGGCTCTGCATGCGGCTGGCGAACTTTTCGGCGGAGGGCAGCATCATCGGCAGATTGCTGTCGGTATCGCGCAGCTCGCCGAGATTCATGAAAACGGCGCCGGGGATGTGCGCTGCTTCATATTCCGCTGCCGCATCGCGACCCAGCGCGGCGTCCACATAAGTGGCATCGACGATCCGCAGGTCGCTTGCGCCCATCTCTGCGGCCAGCCATTCGGTCGTCACCAACGCGTCCATCACACTCTCTCCATTCACGTTTGCACGTTCACGTTCGGGCTACGCTGGGGAGGAGTGCCCGGCTGTCTCAATAACCGGATTCGCCTGTGGTGTCGAGACTCTGTAAGAAAGTTTTAGCTTGAGCGCGTGTTTCATTACGAGATTGCGCGCTTTGCTTCTTCCATGTCGCGTACGGCATGCGTAGCCGCTGGTTGTCGCCAAGCTTGCCTTCGTGCCGCGCCAGGAAATCCCAGTAGAGGGCGTTATACGGGCAGGCATCCTCGCCCACCCGCTTCTTCACGTCGTAGCGGCACTGCCCGCAATAATCGCTCATCCGGTCGATATACGCGCCCGACGAAATGTACGGCTTCGATCCCAGCAGGCCACCGTCGCCGAACTGGCTCATGCCGAGCGTGTTGGGCAGCTCGACCCACTCATAGGCGTCGACATAGACTTCCAGATACCAGCGATGCACCTCGGCCGGATCGGCGCCGATCAACAGCGCGAAATTGCCCGTCACCATCAGCCGCTGGATGTGATGCGCATGCGCGGTCTCCAGCGTCTGGCCGATCGCTTCCTTCAGGCAGTGCATGTCGGTGTCGCCGGTCCAATACCAGCCGGGCAGCTTGCGCTTATGGTTCAGGAAGTTGCGGGTCAAATAGTCGGGCCCCTCGCGCCAATAGATGCCGCGCATATATTCGCGCCAGCCGATAATCTGGCGGATATAGCCCTCGACGGAGTTGAGCGGCGCACGGCCGGCGCGATATTCCGCCTCGGCGCGGCGGCACAGGTCGAGCGGATCGAGCAGGCCCGAATTGATGTAGGGCGACAGGATCGAGTGCCACAGATAGCGCTCGCCGGTCAGCATCGCGTCCTCGTAATCGCCGAACTGCGGCAGCGCCTTGGCCAGGAAATAGGCGGCCTGTTTCTCGGCATCCTTGGCGGTGACGGCATAAGCGAAGCTGTCAAGCGTGCCGGGGTGGTCGGCAAAGCGCTCCGCCACCAGCGCCAGCACCTCTTTGGTGACCGCGTCGGGTTTGAAGACATGCGGCTGCGGCATGAACAGGTCCGCCTTGGCGGGCTTGCGATTCTCCTTGTCGAAGTTCCAGCGGTCGCCGACGGGTTTCTTGCCGTCCATCAGCAGCCCGGTCTTGCGACGCATGTCGCGATAGAAGAACTCCATGGTCAGCTGCTTGCGCTCACTGGCCCAGGCGTCGAATTCGGCATGCGTGGCGACGAAGCGGTCGTCGGCACGGATCTCGACGGGGATGCCGAAGATCGTTTCCCAACTCTCCAGCATCGCCGCAACGCGCCATTCGCCGGCCTCGGTCACGACGATCCGGTCGGGCGCGTGCCGCTCCACCGCGCGCGCGATTTCGCCGGTGAAGCTGCCGGCATTGTCGGGATCGTCGAGCTTGACGTAATCGACCGTCCATCCGGCCTTTTCGAGCGCCTTGGCGTGGTGGCGCATCGCGGACAGGATATAGGCGATCTTCTGCTTGTGATGGCGGACGTAGGTCGTCTCGTCGCCGACCTCCATCATCAGTACGACCGTATCATCCGGGTCGGCATCGCGCAGCGAGGACAATGTGGGCGTCAACTGGTCGCCCAATACGGGAACAAGCGTTTTCATCCGGCCTCGCGTCTCCTACATGGGCCGCCATGACCCCGATGCATCTTGGCCAGACCAGCCAGCTGCCCGCTTCTCCCGAAGAAGCGGTGCTCGATTATGTTCCCAATCCGCGTCTCGGCACGACGTATCTCGTTCGGTTTGCGGTGCCCGAATTCACGTCGCTGTGCCCGGTGACGGGGCAGCCCGACTTCGCGCACCTCGTCCTCGACTATGTGCCGGGCGACACGATCGTCGAATCAAAGTCGCTGAAGCTGTTCCTCGGCAGCTTCCGCAACCATGCGGCCTTTCACGAGGATTGCACCGTCGGCATCGGTCGGCGGCTGTTCGACGAGATGAAGCCGCAATGGCTGCGGATCGGCGGCTATTGGTATCCCCGCGGCGGCATTCCCATCGACGTCTTCTGGCAGTCGAGCGCGCCGCCGGCCGACCTGTGGCTGCCCGATCAGGGCGTTGCGTCCTATCGCGGGCGAGGTTGATCGAGATCAGCATCATTGCCAGGTTGCACTGCAACATGAGTGCAACCTTTCGGCCGATCGGCTGTTCATCCCTCGGCAAGGTTGCGGCTCTGCCCGTAATGTTGCGCCAGCGAAGGATGAGGTATGGTGACCACGGCAGCACAGGGTGACGCGATCCGGCATCTGGCCTTGATCGGGAACTTCCTGCCGCGCCAATGTGGTCTGGCGACGTTCACGACCGACGTGTGGCAGGCGATGCGCGATCGGTTCCCGGACGTGCAGGTCGACGTCTATGCGATGGACGATCATCCGGGCCGTTACGCCTATCCCCCCGCGGTGACGGGGACGATCCCGCAGCACGATCTGTCCGCCTATCTTTCGACGGCGCGCACGATCGAAGCGAGCGGCGCGCAGGCGATCTGGGTGCAGCACGAATACGGCATCTATGGCGGGCCAGCTGGCGAGCATCTGCTTAGCCTGCTCGATCGCACCACTTTGCCGGTCATCGTAACCCTGCATACGGTCCTGGAAAAGCCGAACGCTGACGAGCGTCGCGTGCTGGAAGGCCTGTTGCATCGCGCTGCCAAGATCGTGGTGATGGCCGAGCGCGGTCGCGACATCCTGCGCCGCGTCTATGGCGCAAATCCGCGCCAGATCGCGATGATCCCGCACGGCGTGCCCGACCGCGCGTTCGTCGATCCCGAGACGTTGAAGCCGCGCTTCGGCTGGCAGGGACGCGACGTCGTGCTGACCTTCGGCCTGCTCGCCCCAGGCAAAGGCATCGAGACGATCATCGAGGCACTGCCCGCGATCGCGGAGCGGCATCCCAATCTGCTCTATGCGGTGTTGGGCGCCACCCACCCCAATCTCGTTGCGCATGAGGGCGAGGCGTATCGCGATCGGCTGAAGGCGCTCGCCGATCAGCTGGGTGTCGGCGACAATGTCGCGTTCATTGACGGCTTCGTCGAGCATGACGAACTGCTCGACTATCTGCAGGCCGCCGACATCTATGCGACGCCCTATCTCAACCCCGCGCAGATCACGAGCGGGACGCTGTCCTACGCGGTCGGTGTCGGCAAGGCGGTCATTTCGACGCCCTACGTCCACGCGACCGAGATCCTGGCGGATGGCCATGGCGTGCTGGTCGACTTCCGCGACGTCGCCGCCTTCGCGCGCGAGATCGATCGCCTGCTATCGAGCAAGCGCGACCGGACGCGGCTGGCGCAGCGTGCCTATGATCGCGGTCGCACGATGATCTGGCCCCGGCTCGCCGAATCGGCGCTGCACGAACTGGAGGTTGCCGTCGCCTCGCGCCCGCGCCGCCTCGCCCAGTCGGCGCCGCATGGCCTGCGCGCGCTGGAGCCCAATTTCGCGGCGGTCGAGCGGATGAGCGATGCGACCGGCATGCTGCAGCATTCGATCTATTCGGTGCCCGATCGCCGCCATGGCTATTGCATCGACGATAATGCCCGTGCGCTGATGCTGATGAGCGCGATGGACGACCTCGATCCCGTCGCGCGGGACAAATGGACGACGATCTATGCCTCGTTCATTCAGTACGCCTGGAATCCGGAGGCACGACGGTTCCGCAACTTCATGAACTTCGACCGGACTTGGTGCGAAGACGTGGGGTCGGAGGATTCGAACGGCCGCGCGATCTGGGCGCTTGGCGTCACGGCGCGCGACGGCAAGGACGCCAAGCATCGCGACTGGGCGCGGACAATGTTCGATCGCACCGCCAGCCTGGCGCTGGAGCTGGGGTCGCTGCGCGCGCAATCGTTCGCGATGCTGGGTGCCGCAGCGATGCTGGAGACGTCGCCGGGGCATGAGCTTGCGCGATCGATCCTCCAACGCTTCCCGGACGATCACCTTGCACTGCTGGCGGCAGCACGCCGGCCGGAATGGCGCTGGTTCGAGATCGTGCTGGCCTATGACAACGCGCGCCTGCCACAGGCGCTGGTCGTTGCCGGTCAGGCGCTGGGCCGACAGGATTTGATCGATTGCGGGCTGGAGACGCTCGACTGGATCGTCGCCAAGCAGACGTCGCCGGAGGGGCGCTTCCGCGCGGTGGGCACGGAGAGCTTCCATCGCCCCTATGCCGATCCGTTGCAGTTCGATCAGCAGCCGTTGGAGGCGCAGGCGACGGTCGATGCCTGTCTCGCCGCCTGGCGGGCGACGAGCGACGCGCGCTGGGTCGCCGAGGCGGAGCGGGCGTATGGCTGGTATCTGGGCCACAACGACCTCGACCTGCCGCTGGCGACGGCCGCGGACGGCGGCTGTTTCGACGGCCTGATGCCGACCGGGCTCAATCGCAATCAGGGTGCGGAGTCGATCCTGGCGCTGCAGCTGGCAAGTTGTGCGATTTCGGGGCTTTCAAAGGCGACCCAAGGCGTGGCAGGGACATCGCGCGCCGTCGCCTGATACGATCGGGTGACGACGTCATAACGACCGGTCGACGAGGGTTCTGAAGCGCGATGGATCTGTTCAATCACGGGTTGCGGCTGCATGCCGATCCGTCCCGCGTCGTCGTCCGCCCGTTCCACATCGCGTGGGGCGGCAAGGGCGGCGCACCCAATCGGACGGAACGGCTGGTGGGCGAAGTGCTTGCCATGTCGACGGAAGAGGCGCGCGATCAGCTCGAGGCCGTGCTGAAGGATTTCGAGGCACGCCACTGGCAGACCCGGCGCGTCTTCATGACGCGCTACGACGAAATCGAGGAGTTGCTCGGCCTCGACGGCACCGAGATCAGCGACGAAAAGCGCCAGCTGATCGGCGCCTATTTCTGCCACGAATACAGCTATGCCGCCGCGGCGCTGATGAACCCCAGTGCGGTGCCGCATTTCGACCAGTCGGGCATGCCCGAAGGATCGATGCGCATCCTGATGAGCTTGCGCTCGGTCGGCGAGGGGCACATCTCCTCGGTCGCGTTCCGTGAAGGCATCATTTCGAACGGCCACGAACTGGAACTGGCGCCGGAGCCGCCCTTTGCCACCGCCACGGACGTGATCGGCGGCGAGGAAGAAATGCCGGCGGGGCCGGTCACGGTCTGGCGCCATCGCGATTCGACCCTGTCGGGCACGGTGATCTTCCCGATCACCCAGGCGCAGTCCAAGGGGCTGGAAGATCTGCGCATCAGCCACTTCCAGCATGACGACGGCAGCTTCGAATGGATCGGCACCTACACGGCTTATAACGGGTCGGTGATCCAGTCGGAACTGATGCGCACGCGCGATTTCCGCAGCTTCGACCTCGTGCCGATGTCGGGTTCCGCGGCGCGGAACAAGGGCATGGGCCTGTTCCCACGCAAGGTCGGCGACCAGTATATGATGATCGGCCGGCAGGACGGCGAGAATCTGTTCCTGCTGAAGTCGGACAGCCTGGAGCATTGGGACGAGGGCGAGAAGATCCTGACCCCCGTCTTTCCGTGGGAGCTGGTGCAGATCGGCAATTGCGGTCCGCCCATCGAGCTGGACGAGGGCTGGCTGCTGCTGACCCATGGTGTCGGCGCGATGCGCAAATATTCGATCGGCGCGGCTCTGCTCGACAAGAACGATCCGTCGAAGGTGCTGGGCCGCACGCGCGAACCCATCCTCGCCGCGAAGGATCAGGATCGCGAGGGCTATGTCCCGAACGTCGTCTACAGCTGCGGCGCGATCCGCCATGGCGACACGCTGTTCCTGCCTTATGGGATCGCCGACAGTTCGGTGGGCTTTGCGTTCGTAGCGATCAAGGACCTGCTCGCCGCGATGGTGTGAGCGGGTCGAGTTTCGGCACTGTCACCCGTCGTCCCGGCGCAGGCTTGGGTAGAGCCTTTGAGCGTGGCAGCGGTGCGCCGTCATCGCCTTAGAGCCGGAGGCCATGACCTAGAACCGTTCGTGCTGAGCTTGTCGAAGCACAGGTGCCCGCAAGTGCCGACCTCGCTTGTGGCACCCCGCCCTTCGACAGGCTCAGGGCGAACGGAGAAGGGGGATTAACGCCATCTCATCACGCTCTAGCGCGCGTCGCGAGAGTCGCGCGTGGCGGGAATCTGCGACAATTTGGTCAGCAGCAGAGGAATGTCGTCGGTGATGAACGTGTCGGTCGGCACGGGCATGCTACGACGCAGCGTACGGCCAACGGTGCTGAACCGATCGCGATGCTGCTGTGCTGACGATGTCACGACTGACCCCAAATGACGCATACGGCAAACCCGGCGATCGCCGGCCGGGGGGGGGATGGCTGGGCGATCACCGGGTTCTGAGTGCATAACGGCGTGCATCGGTAAGGGTTCCCGGCGCGACGAACGGTTCGTCGCTTTTTGGGATCAGGGCTGCGTCACCGATCGGCGTGTCAGGCGATAGAGGCCCGCGACCAGCGCCAGGAAGGCGATCGTGCCGCCGATCAGCGCGATCGTGTCGAACCCCGCCGGCGCGATCGCCAATGGCGCGTCGGACCCGGTGACATAGACGATGACGGCGAAGGCGACGCCCCACAGGCTTTCGCCGACGATCATGCCGGTCGCGGTGAGCACGCCCATGCGCCTGGCGAATTCGACGTCGGGCGTGCGGTCCGCCCAGCGGTCGTACAAAGCGCCGATCACCGCGCCGAGCACGACCGGCAGCGTCACCGCCATCGGCAGATAGACGCCGAGGCCGACGCCGAGCGGCGGCAGGCGGAGCTTGCCGGTGCGGCCCAGCGTCTCGTCGAGCGCGATCACGCCGACGCCGATGAGGGCGCCGTAACCGATCATCGCCCAATTGAGGTTGCCGCCGAGCACGCCCTTCGCCAGCGCGGAGATCAGCGCTGCCTGCGGGGCGGCGAGTGCATTGGGCCCGGCGCCCGGCGCGCCCTGGAACCCGAGGGTCGTGGCGAGCAGTTCGAGCACGGGCGGCACGACCAGACTGCCGAAGATGACGCCGAAGATCAGCGCGACCTGCTGCTTCCAGGGCGTTGCGCCGACCAATTGGCCGGTCTTGAGGTCCTGCAGGTTGTCGTTGGAGATGGTCGCGACGCCGAAGACGATACCGGTGACGATCAGCGCATAGGCGACGAGCGCCTGCGTCGTGTCCGCGCCCGCACCGCGCCCGAACAGGCCGACCAGCATTAACGAGGCGGCGAGGACGGAGAGGATGCCGATCCCCGACACCGGACTGTTCGATGCGCCGATCAGGCCCGCCATATAGCCGCACACCGCCGCGATCACGAGGCCGAGGACGAGTACGAACACCAACGCGCCGGCGATCAGCACGACCGCCGATCCCGCCAGCGGCCCCCCTGCGATCACCGACCAGAGCAGGCCCGCGATCGGCACCAAAGTCGCGAGGCTGACGATTGCGACGATACCGATCGGCAGATCGCGCTCGCCCAGCGCCAACGTCGCGCCGCTGCGCTTGGCTGCGCTGGCCGCGATCGACGAGCGGATGCCGGCGATCACCGGCCCGATGATCTTGAGAAGCGTCCAGATCGCCGCAACGCCGATGACGCCCGCGCCCAGGAAACGCACGTCGGTGTGGAATACGCCGCCGACCCAAGCCTCCAGGCCGACGCCGGCCGCGGCAGGCGACAGGCCGGTGAGGATCGGCAGGGCGACCCACCAGCCGATGACGACGCCGGCGAACATCGCGAGGCCGACCGACAGGCCGACCAGATGCCCGGCACCGATCAGCGCGAACGAGAGGCCGCCGGAGATTGCGGTCGCGCCGCTGCCGACGCGGAAGAACTGCGCCGCCTCTGCAACGACCAGCTTTGTCTGGGTGAGCAGTGCGAAGCCGGCCGAGACGATCGCGTTGACGACGATGAGCTTGAGGCCCTTGCCACTTTCCGCTTCGCCCGCCCGGTTGCCGGCGCCGACCATCAGCACTTCGGCGGCGGCGCGGCCTTCGGGATAGGGCAGGTCGGTATCGACCACGAGCGCGCGGCGCAGCGGCACCGAGAACATGACGCCGAGGATGCCGCCGGTCATCGTGATCCCGGCAGTGAGCAAATAGGGGAACCCCTGCCACCAGCCGATCATCACGAGGCCGGGGAGCACGAAGATGATCGCCGCCAATGTGCCCGCCGCCGACGCGACCGTCTGGACGATGTTGTTTTCGAGGATCGTCGCGCCCGGCAGATAGCGCAGGATCGCCATCGAGATGACCGCGGCCGGGATCGACGTCGCAAAGGTGAGGCCGACCTTCAGCCCGAGATACACGTTCGCCGCGGTGAACAGCAACGTGATGAGCCCGCCGAGCAGGATGCCGCGAACGGTGAGTTCGGCGACGGGCGTCGTGCGGTCGGACCGGGGGGAGGGGGCGGTGGCCATGGATCGGGGCGCTCGTCGGCAAAGGGAGGTGTCGTGTGGTTCTGCACGTCGCATGGCGGATCGGCAATGGCGGGTGTCCGCGCGACATAAGCTTGCGCTATCTCGACAGCGGACGCTGCTTTCCGCTAGGCGGCGGCCATGACCACGAACACACCCTTGCGCGTCGCCTTGTCCGGTCTCGGTACGGTCGGCGGCGGCGTCATCCGCCTGCTCGATGCGAACCGCGACCTCATCACCCGCCGCGCGGGCCGCGGGATCGAGGTGGTGGCGGTATCCGCCCGCGATCGCAGCAAGGACCGTGGGATCGACCTGACCCGCTTCGACTGGGTGGACGACACGCGCGAATTGGCGTCGCACCCGCAGGCGGATGTGGTGGTGGAGCTGGTCGGCGGCTCCGACGGCCCGGCGCTGACGCTCGCCCGCTCGACGCTGGCGGCGGGCAAGGGCTTCGTCACCGCGAACAAGGCGATGCTGGCGCACCATGGCCTGGAACTGGCCAGCGCGGCGGAGGCGGCGGGCGTGCCGCTGAAGTTCGAGGCGGCGGTCGCGGGCGGCATCCCGGTGATCAAGGGGCTGCGCGAGGGCGCTGCCGCCAATGCGATCGGCCGGGTGTACGGCATTCTCAACGGCACGTGCAATTTCATCCTGTCCAAGATGGAAGCCGAGGGCCGCGATTTCGCCGAGGTGCTCGCCGAGGCGCAGGCGCTGGGCTATGCCGAGGCGGATCCGAGCTTCGATATCGATGGCGTCGATGCGGCCCACAAATTGTCGATCCTGGCGAGCATCGCCTTTGGCACGCGGCCGGCGTTCGCGGATGTGGCGGCGACGGGCGTGCGCCATGTGATCGCGGCGGACATCGCGGAGGCGGCGGCGCTGGGGTATAAGGTTCGCCTCGTCGGGGTCGCCGAATCCGGCGCGAACGGGCTGTTCCAGCGCGTCCATCCGCATCTGGTGCCGATCGACCATCCGCTCGCCCATGTCACCGGGTCGCTCAACGCGGTGGTGGCGGAGGGCAATTTCGTCGGCCGGCTGTTCTTCCAGGGCGCCGGCGCGGGCGAGGGGCCGACCGCGAGCGCGGTGGTCGCCGACCTGATCGATATCGCGCGGGGCGAGTTCGGCCCGCCCTATGCAATGCCCGCCGCCTCGCTGACCGCCGAGCCGAAGGCGGACAGCGGCGAACGCCGTGCCCGCGCCTATCTGCGCTTCACCGTCGAGGACAAGGTGGGCGTGCTCGCCGAGATCGCCGCGGCAATGCGCGATGCCGGCGTGTCGATCGAAAGCCTGATCCAGCGCGGCGTCGCCGCCGACGGCAGCGTCATCGTCGCGATCGTGACGCACGAAGGGCCGGAACGCAGCGTCGCGCATGCGCTGGAGAAGCTGCGCGGATCGCAGAGCCTTGCCGGCCAGCCTTTGTGGATGCCGATCCTGGGGTGACGTTCGCCGTTTCGAGGAAGATGGACGACAGGAACACCTGAACGGAAACGGTCGGGGTTATCGTTTGGGGCAGTGTCCCACGGCTCATCGTTGGCGCGTGTTGCTCCCGCCATTTTCGTTTTCCCGGCGTGCGCCGGGATGACGAAGATGGAGGGTTACGGCTTGACCGTCACGGCGCCCGTGGACGGCGGGTCGTCGAGCGGGATGGCGATGCGGCCGCGTTTGTCGGGTTTCTTGGCGAAGGCGGATTTGAGTGCTTTCGCCGCGGCGATCGCCATCGGCACGATCGGCGGGCCGAAGCCCACCGTGCAGCCGCCCTGGCGTGCAGCGCAGGGCGTTCCCTGCAATTCCAGCGCGCGAACGCTCGACAGTTCGGGGTTGGCGCCGCGGCCGGGGGCGGGGTCGCGCTCCTCGGGCAGGGGCAGGCGATTGCCGGTGTCGCCGTTGCCGCAGACGACGATCGAGCCCTTGTCGTCGGGCTGGCCGCATTGCTTGGCGAGGATCGAGAAGCGCTGCGGCGTGGTGGCGGGTTGCGGGGCGGTGGCCGGCTGCGTCGCGGCCGCGGCCTGCAAAGCGAAGGCGAGCAGGATCATGGCGCCAGCGGCCGGTCGGTGGTGCCGGTCAGGCCGTTGCGACTGCTCATCGTGACACCCGCCATGCCGCCGCCGACCTTGAAGGGCGAGAGTTCCTCGACCGGATTGGTACGGTGGAGCAGGCGGTCGCGCTCGACGGCGACCGCTTCGTAGCGCGGATCACCGGCATCGTGGACGATCAGCGGCACGCGGAAGCGGTCGGCGCGGCGACGACCGCAGACGGTGATGTCGGTCGTGTTGGGATCGGCGACGCAGCGTTCGCCGGCGATCACGTCGCGCGATCGCCCGATCAGCCCCTGCGCATCGTCTCCCGCCTGTACGGCCAGCAGCATCATCCAGATCATGCATCCCCCCTCATGCGGGCAGGGCCTATCGTCGCGGGTCGATCGCGTTCGGTCAATCGTCTCCGATCAGTCGCCCCCGATCAGTCGTCGAAATCGGTCTTGAAGATCGTGCGGCCGCGGCTGGTGCAGAATTTGTCGCCGACCACCTGACATTTCGTGCCGTCATTGGCAAAGGCGCGATCCTTCGAATTGCGGGCGAGCGGATCGGGTTCATAGGGAACGCGATAATCCTCCTGCCGCGGCGGCGGGGTGCAGGCGCCGCTGATGCAGCCGAGCGTCGGTTTGGAGGGCGTCAGCTTGAACCCCGCGACGGTGTCGTTGGCGGCGGACGGGATCAGCAACAGTAGCGCGAACATGGGACGGGCACTCCCGAACGGCTTTGGTGGGAACGAATGTTGGCCGAAACGTCGCGACGATCAAGCGCTAACCGGGGCGACCTGCAGGCGGGGGATTTCGATCGCGGGGCAGCGGTCCATCACGACCTGCAATCCGGCGGCCTCGGCACGGGCGGCGGCGGCCTCGTCGATCACGCCCAGTTGCATCCACACCGCCTTGGCGCCGATCGCGATCGCCTGATCGACGATCGGACCGACCGCGTCGGAGCGGCGGAAGATATCGACGATGTCGATCGGATCGCCCAATTGGTCGAGATCGCGGAAGACGAATTCGCCGTGCAGGTGCTCGCCGGTGATTTGCGGATTGACCGGGATCACGCGATAGCCGTGGGTCTGGAGCGTCGCCATGACGCGGTAGGAAGGGCGATCGGGCCGATCGGACGCACCGACCAGCGCGATGGTGCGGGCGGTTTCAAGCAGCGTCTTGATCGCGGCATCGTCGGTGAGGGGCATCGGTGCGTCTCCGGCTGGGTGGGAGCTATACCGTTGCCGGGGGCGGTGGTTCCTTGGGCGCGTGTGAGGTGTTGGCCTTTGGCGGGGCGACGCGCACCTTTTGCTTCGTCACCCCGGACTTGATCCGGGGTCCCGCTGATTGGCGACGTTTGAAGAAGAAGAAGCGGGACCCCGGCTCAGGGCCGGGGTGACGGGAGTGTGGTGGGCGCGCGGGCGGGGGGTGTTAGTGGGTGGCGAGCCACTCCGCGACGCGGGCGGCGATGGGGGCGAAGATCGTGTCGTTCGGGTCCGCGGCGGGCGGGCGGCCGGCGTCGGAGGCGGTGCGGATGTCGATTGCCAGCGGCACGCGGCCGAGGAAGGGCAGACCGAGCCGCTCGGCGGTGGCTTCGGCGCCGCCCTGGCCGAAGGGATCGGAGATTTCGCCGCAATGCGGGCAGGCATAGCCCGCCATATTCTCGATGAGGCCGATCACCGGGACGCCGGCCTTGTCGAACAGGTCGATCGCGCGCGTCGCATCGATGAGCGCGAGGTCCTGCGGCGTCGAGACGATCACGGCCCCGGCGGGCTTATGCTTCTGCACCATCGTCAATTGCACGTCGCCGGTGCCGGGCGGCAGGTCGAGCACGAGCGTATCGGTCGCGCCCCAGTCGGCCTCCACCAGCTGCGTCAGCGCGCCCGCGACCATCGGCCCGCGCCAGGCGAGCGCACGGCCGTCCTCGACCAACTGCCCCATCGACAGCATCGGCACACCATAGGGGGTGGGGACGGGATCGAGCACCTTGTCCTTCGCGGTCGGGCGCTGGCCCTCGGCGGCCATCAGCCGCGGCTGCGAGGGGCCATAGATGTCGGCGTCGACCAGCCCGACGCGGCGGCCGCTCTGCTTCAGGGCGATGGCGAGATTGGCTGCGAGCGTCGACTTGCCGACGCCGCCCTTGCCGCTCGCCACCGCGATCAGCCGGCGCGCCACCCGCTCGGCGGTGACGACGATGCGGACCTCGCCAGCCCAGCTGCGTTCGGCGGCGGCGCGGACCTCCGCCTCCAGCGCCGCGCGCGCGCGCGCCGACAGGCCGGTCGCGTCGAGGACGATGCCGGCGCGGTCGCCTTCGAAGCGCAAGGTGGCGCGGCTGCCGGCGGCGGCGCGGACGGCGGCGATCGTAACGTCTTGTGTCATGGGCGCGCAGATAGGGGCCCGGCTGCGGCTTGGCACTGTTTTTCCGCAAACACCCTCCTATAACAGAGGGCATGACGATCCTGCCGGGCAACACCAATCGCCCTCCCATTCTCGCCGCCGAACCGCCGAAGAGCCCGTGGGGATCGGGCGATGACGATCAGGGCGGTGGCCCGCGCAACCCCTGGGCGCTGCCGCCGGGCGGTCGCAAGCCCGCCAACAAGCCGACGGCGCTCGACGAATTCCTGAAGAAGGCGCGCGGCGGCGGTGGCGGCGGCAATGGCGGCGGCGGGGGCTTCGGCGGCCTGCCCGTGTCGCCCAATCCGCGCGCGCTGTGGCTGATCGGGGCGGGGATCATCCTGCTCGTCTGGATCCTCTACACCTCGATCCACCCGATCGCGCCGCAGGAACGCGGCGTGGTGACCTACCTCGGCCGCTATTCGGGGACGCTCGATCCCGGCATCGCGATGACGATGCCCGCGCCGATCGCGCGCGTGGTGAAGGTGGACGTGCAGAATATCCGCATCGAGAATTTTCCCGAGACCGGCTCGGAAAATCTGATGCTGACGCGCGATCAGAACATCATCGACCTCGCCTATGCGGTGCGGTGGAAGATCGCGAACCCGCAGGATTACGTGTTCCAGATCGACAAGCCGCGCGAGACGGTGCGCGCGACGGCGGAAAGCGTGATGCGCGAAGTGGTCGCCAACCAGACGCTCGACGCGGCGCTCGGGCCGGGCCGCGCGCAGATGGAGAATCAGGCGCAGGAGCGGATGCAGAAGGTGCTGGATGATTACAAGTCGGGCATCGTTGTGGTCGGCGTCGGCATCAAGCAGGCCGATCCGCCTGCGCGCGTCAACGATGCGTTCAAGGACGTGACCGCCGCGCAGCAGGACGCGCAGGGCGTGCGCAACCAGGCGCAATCCTATGCCAAGCAGGTGATCGCGCGGGCCGAGGGCGAGGCGTCACAGTTCGACAAGGTGTACGAGCAATATAAGCTCGCCCCCGCCGTCACCCGTCGCCGCATGTATTACGAGACCATGGAGGCCGTGCTGGCCAAGTCCGACAAGACGATCGTCGAGCCGTCGAACGTCGTGCCCTATCTTCAGTCGCAGGGCGCGCGCCGCCTGCCCGACAGCGTGCCTGCGGCACCGGCGGCGGTGACGCCGACCCAGCCCGTCACCACGACGGGAGGCGGCCAGTGAAGGGGCTCTGGCGGCACCCGATCGCGCTCGGCATGGCGGCGCTGATCCTCGTCATCCTGCTTGCCGCGACGATCGTGATCGTGCCCGAGACGCAGCAGGTGGTGATTCTGCGCTTCGAACAGCCGGTGCGCACGGTGAACGCGTGGAAGCCGAACGAACAGTTCGGGCGGACCGGTGCGGGGCCGATCCTGCGCATTCCGTTCGTCGATCGGCTGGTATGGCTGAACAAGCGCGTGCTGGACGTCGATTACGACAACCAGCAGGTGCTCTCGTCCGACCAGCTGCGGCTCGAGGTGGATGCCTATGCGCGCTTCCGCATCATCAACCCGCTGAAGGCGGTGAACGCGACCGGCAGCACGTCGCAGACCGAAAGCGCGATCACCGATGCGCTGCGGCCGCTACTCGGCAGCTCGATCCGCAACGAGTTGGGCAATCAGCCGTTCGCGACATTGCTCAGCCCCGAGCGTGACCAAGTGATGGACAATATCCAGGCGCGCCTGCAACGGCTCGCCAGCCAATATGGCGTGCAGATCGTCGACGTGCGGATCAAGCATGCCGACCTGCCCGACGGCAGCCCGCTCGACCGTGCGCTCGCGCGGATGGCGACGGCGCGCCAGCAGCAGGCGATCACGATCCGCGCACAGGGGCAGAAGGACGCGCAGATCATCCGCGGCGAAGCCGATGCGCAGGCCGCGCGCATCTATGCCGAAAGCTTCACCAAGGACGCCGACTTCTACGACTTCTATCGCGCGATGCAGTCGTATCGTCACACGTTCGGGGCAGACGGCGGCCCGGCCCCCAGCGGGTCGACGAACATCATCCTGTCACCGAACAACAGTTACTTGCGCGAGTTCGAAGGGCGTGGTCGGTAACGGGGAGGCCAGCGGGGCGTTGATTGTCGGCGCCCCGCTCCCCAGCTGAACAGTCCCAGCTTTCGGGGCCGTGAACATTCAAGCGGCGTTCAGGCGTTCGGGGCCAGTACGGCCCCGCTCCGGGACGCCATTCAAGAAGAGGATTTCCCCCTAGTGCGCTACGCCTACGCCATCACCAGTGCGCTTCTCCTCGGCGGTGCGACCGCCACGCTCGCGCTGCAGCCGAGCGTTGCCCAGCAGGCCCAGAACGAACCGGGTGCCATCCAGGCGAGCGTGCCGCGCTCGGGCGCGCCGATGAGCTTTGCCGACATGGTCGCCAAGCTTCAGCCGGCGGTCGTCAACATCTCGACCAAGCAGACGATCGTGCAGCGTCAGCAGGCGAACCCGTTCTCAGGGACCCCGTTCGGCGACCTGTTCGGCGGCATGGGCATGGGCGGCCAAGGCGCGCCGGTGAAGCGTGAGGGCGCGTCGCTGGGTTCAGGCTTCCTGATCTCGCCGGACGGCTATGTCGTGACCAACAACCACGTCATTGCGCCGGGTGCGCAGGGCGCGACGGTCAATTCGATCACCGTCACGCTGAATAACAACAAGGAATATACCGCCCGCGTTATCGGCAAGGACCAGGATTCGGACCTGGCGCTGCTCAAGATCGACGCGACCAACCTGCCCTATGTGAAGTGGGGCGACAGCAGCAAGGCGCGCGTCGGCGACTGGGTGCTGGCGATCGGCGAGCCCTTCGGCCTGGGCGGCACGGTGACCGCGGGTATCATCTCGGCGATCAACCGCGTCACCGGGCAGGGCGGCGCATATGACCGCTTCATCCAGACCGACGCCTCGATCAACCAGGGCAATTCGGGCGGCCCGATGTTCGACCTCAACGGCAATGTGATCGGCGTCAATTCGCAGATCTTCAGCCAGTCGGGCGGCAATATCGGCATCGGCTTCGCGATCCCCGCGGCGACCGCCAAGCCGATCATTGAAACGTTCATGAAGGGCGGCAAGATCACACGCGGCTATATCGGCGTGACGATCGGCGGCGCGGTGGACGACGATGCGGCGGCGGCACTCGGCATCCCCAAGAACCAGGGCGAGCTGATCGCCGGGGTCGAACCGACGGGGCCGTCGGCGAAGGCGGGCCTGCGGTCGGGCGACGTGGTGACGCGGATCAACGGCCAGGACGTCAATCCGAACCAGACGCTGACCTATCTCGTGTCGAACCTGCAGCCGGGCACGACCGCGCGCTTCGATATCCTGCGCGGCGGCAAGCCGATGACGATCAACATCGCCGTCGCGACGCGTCCGTCGAACGAGCAGTTGCAGGCGCGCGCCAACGGCGGCGAGGATTCGGGTGGGTTCGGGCCGAACGGTGGTCAGGGCGACGACGACGGGTCGGATGAGGGCACGACGCAAGGGACGACGGCCCCGCTCGGTCTGAACGTCCAGCCGCTCACGCCGGGTATCGCTCGCGCGATCGGCGTCGATCCGACCGTGCAGGGCGTCGTCATCGCGACGGTCGACGCGAGCAGCGACGCCGCCGGCAAGCTGAAGCGCGGCGACGTCATCCAGGGCATCAATGGCAACCCGGTGCGCACCGCGGCGGATGTCGCGCGGATCGTCGCGCAGGCGAAGGCGGCGGGTCGTCCGCAGGTGCTGCTGCTGGTGCAGCGTGGCCGCGGCGCGCCGGGCTTCATCCCGCTCAAGGTGAAGTGATCGCGACCGGTACGACATTACGCCGTCACCCAAGGTCGAGCCTGGGGTGACGGGAAAGGGGTCGCTGCTCTTTCAGGGCTGCGGCCCTTTTCCTTTGGCCGCCCGCCGCGCTACGTCTGCCGCCGGGAACAAGCAGGAGCGCGAGGCATGGCGGACGGGATCTTCATCGGGGCCGGCGAAGGCGAGGGCGGCAAGCCGCAGATGCTCGACCTCAAGCGTGCCAACCGCCACGGGCTGATCGCCGGGGCGACCGGCACCGGCAAGACGGTGACGGTGCAGGGGATCATCGAAGGCTTCAGCAAGATCGGCGTGCCGAGCTTCGTCGCCGACGTGAAGGGCGACCTGTCCGGCCTCGCCATGGCCGGATCGCCGACGGCCAAGACGCACGCCGCCTTCGCCGCGCGTGCCGCGGAGATCGGCGAGAGCGACTGGGCCTATGCCGACACGCCCGTGCAATTCTGGGACCTGTATGGCGAACAGGGGCATCCGATCCGCACCACCGTCAGCGAGATGGGGCCGCTGTTGCTCAGCCGGCTGCTCGATCTCAACGAGGTGCAGGAGGGCGTGATGACGATCGCCTTCCACGTCGCGGACAAGGAAGGGCTGCTGCTGCTCGACCTCGACGATTTGCAGGCGATGCTGGCGCATTGCGCGGAGCGGGCGGACGAGCTGACGACGACCTACGGCAACGTCTCGAAGCAGTCGATCGGCGCGATCCAGCGGTCGCTGCTCCAGCTGCGCACGCAGGGGGGCGAGCATTTCTTCGGCGAGCCGGCGCTGGAGATGGACGACTTCCTCCGCACCGACGACAAGGGGCGGGGCATCGTCAACATACTCGCTGCCGACAAATTGATGGCGGCGCCGAAGCTCTACAGCACGTTCCTGCTGTGGCTGATGAGCGAGCTGTTCGAGCATCTGCCCGAGGTGGGCGACCCCGATAAGCCCAAGCTCGTCTTCTTCTTCGACGAGGCGCATCTGCTGTTCGACGATGCGCCCAAGGCGCTGCTCGACAAGATCGAGCAGGCCGTGCGGTTGATCCGCTCGAAGGGCGTCGGCATCTATTTCATCACGCAGAACCCGATCGACATCCCCGATACGGTGGCGGGGCAGCTGGGCAATCGCGTGCAGCATGCGTTGCGCGCCTTCACCCCGCGCGATCAGGCGGCGGTGCGCAGTGCCGCCGAGACGTTCCGCGCCAATCCCGGCGTCGATGTGGCGACCGCGATCACCGAATTGAAGGTCGGCGAGGCTTTGGTGTCGCTGCTCCAGCCCGATGGGTCGCCGTCGCCGGTCGAGCGCACGCTGATCAAGCCGCCCGCGAGCCGCGTCGGCCCGGTGACGCCGCAGGAGCGCGGCGTGATGATCCAGACGGATGCGATCGGCGACAAATACGACACGGCGGTGGATCGCGAATCGGCCGAGGAAATCCTCGCCGCCAAGACGCAGGAGGCGGCGGCGTCCGCGGCGGCGGCACGGGCGGCCGACGATGCGGAAAAGGCGGCGGCGGTGCAGGCCAAGCAGGACGCGCAGGCTGCGAAGGAAGCGGCGCGTGCCGCGGCGGCGCAGGCGAAGGCCGAGGCGCAGGCGCAACGGGCGGCGGAGCGTGAGGCGGCGAATAGCCCTTGGGCGAAGGCGATGACCTCTGCGACGCGGGCGGCGAGTTCGTCGATCGGGCGGCAGGTGGCCAACGAGATCGGCAAGCAGGTGTTCGGCACGGGATCGCGACGGTCGTCGTCGTCCGGCGGTCTGGTGGGGACGGTGCTGCGCAGCGTGCTGGGGAATTTGATGCGGCGGTGAGGGAGGGCTCCGGTCGCCCCATCCACCGCGTCACCCCGGACTTGGTCCGGGGTCCACCGGGCCGCGGGGGGCTGGCCTGAACCTTTGACCGTCCCCCTTGCCGCGGAGTGGACCCCGGAACGAGTCCGGGATGACGGGTGGATTGGGGGAAAGACGCGTTCGAAGCGGCCCGCGACTTCTCCTCTTCGCGCGCCTATATCCCGGCCATGCATCTGCGCGCGCCTGCCATCGTTCTCGCCGTTCGCGCGCATGGCGAGCATGGGGCGGTGGTGCGGGCGCTGACGCGCGATGATGGCGTGCAGCCGGGCTATGTCCGGGGCGGTCGGTCACGGCAGATGCGGCCGATCCTGCAGCCCGCCAATGCGATCCAGGGGGAATGGCGGGCGCGGACGGGGGAGCAATTACCGGCGCTGACCATCGAACCGCTGCACAGCCGCGCCGCTTTGCACGGCGAGCCGCTCGCGGCGGCGGCGCTCGCCTGGGTGACGGCGCTGACCGCGGCGGCCTTGCCGGAGGCGCAGCCCTATCCGCACCTGTACGATGGTTTGGGCGCGGTGCTCGATGCGGTGGAGGCGGCGCCGTCCGCGCGTGGCTGGGCGAGCGTGCTGGTGCGCTACGAGCTGCTGCTGCTCGCCGAGCTGGGGTTCGGGCTGGATCTCGGCCGGTGCGTGGTGACGGGCGGCGATGCGGATCTGGCCTATGTCTCGCCGCGTAGCGGGGGGGCGGTGTCGCGCGGCGCGGCCTATGGCTATGAGGAGAAGCTGTTCACATTGCCCGCATTTCTGCATGCCGGCGGGGCGGCGGAGTGGCCGGATATCTTTGCCGGGCTGGCGATCACCGGCCATTTCCTCAGCCGCGACGTGCTGACCGACCGGCACGCCGATCCGCTCGCGGCACGCGCACGGCTGGTCGCCATGCTGAAAAGGGCCGTTGCGTGAGCAAGGCCCGCGCGGCTAGGCAGCGGCCATGGCAATGATCGCTCTCCTCGCCGGTGACGGCATCGGTCCCGAAGTCGTCGCACAGGCGCGCCGCGTGCTCGACGCGCTCGACCTCGATCTCACCTATGAAGAGGCGCTGGTCGGCGGGGTCGCCTATCATCAGGCGGGCCATCCGCTGCCGGAGGCGACGCTGGACGTGGCGCGGCGTGCAGACGCGTTGCTGTTCGGTGCGGTCGGCGATCCGACGTGCGACAGTCTGGAGCGCGGCCTGCGGCCCGAACAGGCGATCTTGGGCCTGCGCAAGCACCTCGGCCTGTTTTCCAACCTGCGGCCTGCGACCCTGTTCGAGGGGCTGGAGGATGCGAGCGCGCTGAAGCCGGAGGTCGCGAAGGCGATCGATCTGCTGATCGTGCGCGAGCTGAACGGCGATGTCTATTTCGGCGAGAAGGGCCGGCGCGCGGGCAAGGATGGCGCGCGCGAAGGCTATGACATCATGTCGTACGACGAGACCGAAGTGCGCCGCATCGCGCATGTCGGCTTCCAGGCGGCGGCGAAGCGGCGTGGGCAATTGTGTTCAGTCGACAAAGCGAACGTGCTCGAAACATCGCAATTGTGGCGCGACGTGGTGATCGAGGTATCGGCCGAATACCCCGACGTGCAGCTCACCCATATGTACGTCGACAATGCCGCGATGCAGCTGGTGCGCAATCCGGGGCAGTTCGACGTGATCGTCACCGGCAATCTGTTCGGCGACATCCTGTCGGATCAGGCGTCGATGTGCGCAGGGTCGATCGGCATGCTGCCCTCGGCCAGCCTGGATGACGCGGGCAAGGGGCTGTACGAGCCGATCCACGGGTCGGCGCCCGATATTGCGGGGCAGGGCAAGGCCAATCCGTGCGCGGCGATCCTGTCGGCGGCGATGATGCTGCGCCATTCGCTCAGCGAACCCGCGGCGGCGGACCGGATCGAGGCGGCGGTGGCGCGCGCGATCCGCGATGGCGCGCGTACCGCGGATTTGGGCGGCACGATGAGCACCGCCGCGATGGGCGACGCGGTCCTCGCCGCGCTGTAAGCGACGCGCATGAGCACGCTCCTCGAGATCGCGGTCGTCATCCCGACCTTCAACGAGCGCGCCAACGTGCCGACGCTGATCGCGCGGCTCGACCAGGCGCTGGCCGGGCGGCGCTGGGAGGCGATCTTCGTCGACGACGACAGCCCGGACGGCACCGCCGACGTGGCGCGCGAGCTGGCGCGGATCGATTCGCGCGTGCGGGTGATCCACCGTATCGGCCGGCGCGGCCTGTCGTCGGCGTGTATCGAGGGGATGTGCGCGACGGCGGCGCCGGTGGTCGCGGTGATCGACGGCGATTTGCAGCATGACGAAACGCTGCTGCCCAAGATGCTCGACCTGTTGCAGGCGGACGAGGCGCTCGACGTGGTGGTCGGATCGCGTTTCGTCGATGGCGGCGGCACGGGCGACTGGGACCGCGATCGCGTCGCCAAGTCGGCGTTCGCGACCAAGCTGTCGCGCCGGGTGCTGAAGGGCGACCTCAGCGATCCGATGAGCGGGTTTTTCGCGATCCGCACCGCGGTGGTGCGCGAACTGGTGCCCGACCTGTCGGCGATCGGCTTCAAGATCCTGCTCGATTTGATGACGACGAGCACGCGGCCGCTGAACTTCGCCGAGCTGCCCTATACGTTCCGGGTGCGGACGGAGGGCGAATCGAAGCTCGATCACGTCGTCGCCATGGAATATCTGATCGCGCTGTACGACCGGATGTTCGGCCGGTTCGTGCCGGTGCGCTTCGCGATGTTTTCCGGCATCGGCGTGCTGGGCGTGGGCGTGCATATGAGTGTGCTGGGCGTCGCCATGCTGGCCGGTGCCGACTTCCTGTTCGCGCAGATCCTGGGCGCGGTGGCGGCAATGACGTTCAACTTCGCGCTCAACAATGCGCTGACCTATCGCGATCGGCGCTTGAAGGGATTCCGCCAACTGCTCGACGGCTGGGTGTCGTTCTGCGTCGTCTGTTCGGTGGGGCTGGTGGCGAATGTCGGCATCGCCGCCTTCGTCCATGATTTCCGCAACGGCGGGGCGGCGGCGTCGGCGCTGATCGGCATCTTGGTGGGCGCGGTGTGGAATTATGCCCTGTCGTCGAAGTTCGTCTGGGGCCGCTATTAGATCCAGCTCTTCAGCCACATCCACCCGTGGAACGAGTCCGCCCCCTTGAGCGGCGTCGCGGCGAGGATGGGGTAGAAGTGGACGAACAGCACCGCGGCGGCTGCGAGGATGGCCTCGTCCCAATAGCGCAGGCGCGCGCGCCAATGGTCGAAGGCGGCGGCGATGACAACGCACAGCCAGATGCTGGACAGATAGTAATAATAGAAGAAGCCCAGCGACTTGGGGATCAGCGCCCACATCGCGACGCTGGCGATCCACAGCAGCGCGACGCCGCCGGCGCGGACGTTGCCGCGCACCCAGGCGTACAGGCAGGCAAGGACGGCGATCAGCCCGCCCCACATCGCCACCGGATTGCCGAGCAGCAAAATGCCGCGCTGCGCGCCGTCGACGGGTTCGTACAGATACCAGACCGGCCGCCAGTCGAACGCCCAGGTCCACCAGGCGGACTGATAGGGGTGGGGCGGTAAAACCTGCGTCTGACGCGCGTACATGTCGAGCTGGAAGGGAAGCAGCGTCGACAGCGTGAGCGGTTGCGTCCGGTAGAGGAACGCCGGCCAGAAGGTGAGCGCGTAGGTGAGCGCGGCGACCACGCCGAGCGCGGCGAGGGCTGCGAGCGGGTGGAGGCGCGGTTGCGTGCGGTGCGCTAGCAGGAAGGCGAGGCCTGCAAAGCCGATATAGGGCAGCGCGGTCCATTTCGTGCCGACTGCGAGGCCGAGCAGCACCGCGCCGGCGATCCAGCGCCGCCAGGCCTGCCCGCGCGTCTGTGCCTGCATCGCCCAGAGCAGGGTCGCGACGCCAGTGACGACGAAGGCCGCCATATAGCCATCGAGCATCGCGGTGCGCGCCTGCACGAAGACGGTGAAGTTGAGGATGGCCAGCGTCGCGCCGATGCCGGCGGTGCGGACGCGGCCGAACAGCAGATACAGGATCGCGAAGACGCCGACGACCACGGCGGTTGCCGCTAGCGTCGAACCGATCCGCCAACCGAGCGGATCGTCGCCGAACAGCGCCATGCCGGCGGCGATCAGCGTCTTGCCGAGCAGCGGGTGTTCGATGTTCACCGGCCCGCCAAGGTCACGCAGCATGCGCGCGGCGGGGACGTAATGCACCTCGTCGAACACCAACGTGTGCGGCGTCGTGAGCCGCCAGCTGAACAGCAGTTGCGCGATCAGGCCGAGGCCGAGCGCGGCGGGCAGGGGGCGGTGGAACAGGCGCACCAGGGGCTTGTCGGGGCAAGCGGGCGGGTTGGCAAGCGGGTGCTGTCCGTGTCCACCCGTCACCCCCGGACTCGTTCCGGCGTGACGGGGTGGGCGGGGCGGCCGTCTCGCGCAACCGTACCCTGCCCTTGCACCCCCCGTCCGTGTCCGGCAAAGCGGGCGGCATGAAGCGCAAGGCAGGTCAGGACCGTTCGATCACCGCCAATTGGCGCCCCGCGACGCTGGCCGTCCGTGGCGGCACGGCCCGCAGCGAATATGGCGAGACGAGCGAGGCGCTGTTCCTCACCTCGGGCTATACCTACGACAAGGCGGGCGACGCCGCGGCGCGCTTTGCCGGCGAGCAGGAGGGGATGACCTATTCCCGCCTGCAGAACCCGACGGTCGAGATGCTGGAACAGCGGATCGCGCTGCTGGAAGGTGCCGAGGCGTGCCGGACGATGGCTTCGGGCATGGCGGCGATGACCGCGGTGCTGCTGTGCCAGTTGCAGGCGGGCGATCATCTGGTCGGCGGGCGCGCGGCGTTCGGATCGTGCCGCTGGCTGACCGATACGTTGCTACCCAAGTTCGGCATCCAGACCACGATCGTCGATGCACGCGATCCGCAGCAATTCCTCGACGCGGTGCGGCCCGAGACGAAGGTGTTCTTCTTCGAAACGCCGGCGAATCCGACGATGGACGTGGTCGACATCCGCGCCGTCTGCGCCATTGCGCGGGAACGCGGCATCACGACCGTGGTCGACAATGCCTTCGCCACGCCCGCGTTGCAGCGCCCGATGGACATGGGCGCGGACGTCACCGCCTATTCCGCGACCAAGATGATGGATGGGCAGGGCCGCGTGCTCGCCGGCGCGGTGTGCGGGACCGAGGATTTCATCACCAACACGCTGCTGCCCTTCACGCGCAACACCGGCCCGACGCTGTCGGCGTTCAACGCCTGGGTAGTGCTGAAGGGGCTGGAGACGCTGGACCTGCGCATCACGCGGCAGGCAGAGAGCGCGCTGACGGTCGGCCGCTTCCTGGAAGCCCGCGTGCCGAAGATCCTACACCCGGGCCTGCCGAGCCATCCGCAGCACGCGCTCGCGATGAGCCAGATGCGCGCGACCGGCCCGATCTTCGCGTTCGAGGTCGCCGACCGCACCCAGGCGCACGGGCTGCTCGACGCGCTGGCGCTGATCGATATCTCGAACAACATCGGCGATTCGCGCTCGCTGATGACGCACCCGGCCTCCACCACGCATGCCGGCGTGTCGGCGGAGACGCGTGCCGAGATGGGCGTGACGGAGGGCATGCTGCGGCTGAACGTCGGCCTCGAAGACCCGCAGGACCTGATCGACGACCTCGACCAGGCGTTGCGCGCGGTCGGGCTGTAGGGCGCGCATGAAGCAGTTGTTCCCCCATGCCGCGACCACCGATGGCGTGACCGTGCGCGTCGCGGTCAGCTATCTGCCCGAACAGTCGGAGCCGCAGCGCGGGCGTTGGTTCTGGGCCTATCACATCCGGATCGAGAATGAGTCGGACCGCACGATCCAGCTGCTGACGCGCCACTGGATCATCACCGACGGCCGCGGCGCGCGCCATTCGGTGGAGGGCGAGGGCGTCGTCGGCGAACAGCCGGTGATCGCGCCGGGCGGGAGCTTCGATTACGTGTCGGGTTGCCCGCTGCAAACGCCGAGCGGCGCGATGCAGGGGAGTTACAGGCTGATCGACGAGGCTGGGCAGGCGTTCGACGCGTCGATCCCCAGGTTTGCGCTGCTGGCGCCGGCGGTCGAGACGTGAAGCGCACACACCTTCCCCTCAACGGCCTGCGCGTGCTGGATGCGGCGGCGCGGCACCTGAGCTTCACGCGCGCGGCGGACGAGCTGGCGGTGACGCCGGCCGCTGTCGGCCAGCAGATCCGCGCGCTGGAGGATACGCTGGGCGTCGTGCTGTTCCGCCGCACGACGCGCGGACTGGAGCTGACGCCGGAGGCGGAGGCGGGGCTGCCGGCGCTGCGTGACGGCTTCCTGCAATTCGAGGAAGCGGTGCGTGCGATGCAGGCGGGGCAATCGTCCAAGTCGCTGACCATCGCCGCGCCGCGCGACCTGACCGAGAAATGGCTGATGCCGCGCCTTGCCGAAGTGGCGCAGGCGGATACGGAGCTGCGCTTCGTGCTGCTCGCTGCCGATGACACCGGCGATTTCACCGAGGCGAACCTCGACCTGGCGATCCGCTGGGGCGAAGGGCCGGGCGAGCATGAGGGCGAGGCACTCGAGTCGGAGGGTATGGTGACGGTGGCGGCGCCGGGCGGCGGGGACGCGGCCATCGGCTGGCCGGGTGCGCCGGGTGGTGACGGTGCGGCATTGGTGAAGGTCGCCGATGCGGGGCTCGCGATCGATGCGGCGGTGGCGGGACTGGGGCGCGCGACGGTGCCCGAACTGCTCGCGGCGCGGGCGATCGCGGCGGGGCAATTGGTGACGATCGGCGAGGCGCAACCGTCGCGTATGGGCTATTGGGTGGTCGCACCGCTGCCGCAATGGCGGCAGGCGAAGGTGAAGGCGCTGGTCGACGCGCTGACCGCGTGACGCCGACGCTGCATAGCGCGCGGCTGACGCTCAGTCCGCGCGTGGCGAACGATGCCGAGGCGCTATTTCCGACCATGGCGGATGCCGAGGCGATGCGCTGGTGGTCCTATCCGCCATTCACGCAGGTCGAGGATTTGCGCGCCCATTTCGCCGAGGCACATCCCGACTGGCGAGCCTGGGCGGTGACGTGGCGCGGCGAGGATCGGGCGATCGGCTTCGTCGCGGCAGGGCAGCGCCGGACTGGCGTGTCGGAGATCGGCTATCTGTTCGACCGCGCCACGTGGGGACAGGGTGTCGCGCGCGAGGCGTTGGGCGCGATGCTCGACCAGCTGTTCGCCGAGGGGCAGCGGCGGGTGTTTGCCGACATCGACCCCGACAATGCGCCGTCGATCGGGCTGGTCGAGCGGCTGGGCTTCGTGCTGGAGGGCCGCCTGCGCGCCGAGTGGGAGACTCACATCGGCGTGCGCGATACGCTGATCTACGGCCTGCTCAGGGACGAGTGGCGGGCGTAGCAACCAGCGCCAGCGCACGCGATACCAAGGCGACGAAGGCGGCATCGTCGACGCCTGCGTCCGGGCGGTGCCAGTCGCCGACCACTGCATACCAGCGTCCGTCCCGTGCCTGCGCCAGCAGGTTGAGCGTGATCACCCCCGGCTCCGACCCGCCCTTGAACCCGACATAGCGGAAGCGTGCCGCGGTGGCGGGGTCGATGCCCGGATTGATGCCCATGATGCCGCGCACCACCGGTCCCGCATCGCGCAGGTGGGCGAGCAGGCGCGCCATGTCGCGGGGCGATGCGAACCATTCGACGCTGGCGTTGGCGATCGGACCCGAAGAGAACATCAGCGGGTCGATGCGCTGGGTCGCGATTGCGGAGGCCTGCGCGGCGAGGAGGGTGCGGCGGCCGGCGGCGTCAGCGCCCTTCCATGCGGCGATCCGCGTAGGGTCAGCCTTGATCGCGAACGCCTCGCGCGTGGTCAGCACCGGCACGCTGCCGCCGAAACGCGCGGCCATGGCGTCGACCTCCTTGCGGCCCAGCACGCCGATCAACGTGTCGGCGGCGGTATTGTCGCTGATCGAGATCATCAGCGTCGCCAGCGTTTGGAGCGTCACCGGCGTCGCCGCGGGCCAGGCTTGCAGGATGCCGGAGGGGAGGGACGGTGCGGCAATTGGCACCACCTCGTCCCAGCGATGCTTGCCCGTGGCGACCTGCCGCGCGGTTTCGGCGAGCACCCACAATTTGAACGCGGAGCCGAGCGGGGCGGGCTGGGTGTCGCGGACCGCCAGCACGGGCGTCGGCGTCGCGCCGTCCAGTGCGTAGATGCCGAGCCGTGTCGTGCCGGGCAGCGCCGACAGGTCCTTTTCGATCGTCGCCGTGCTGTCGTCGCTGCGGGTGGTGCCCGTAATGCGCAACCCGGTGATCGCATGGGGCGCGGCGGGATCGATCGCGATCAGCATCGTCGCGGTGCCGCGTTCGTAGCCGACCAGCATTTGCGCGGCGTAGCGGCCTTTCGGGGTCAGCGTCGCGATCCGCTGCGGAGCCCCCAGCGAGTCGCGCAACTGCGCGGTGAGCGCCTGCCACTGGCCCAGCGGCACGGCCTGACGAAAGGCGGGGGCGAACAGCGTGTCATATCCCGGACCGCCGTTCAGCACGGGCAGCAGCGCCTCCGCCTGCGCGCGCACTGCCGGATCGGCATCAGCCGCGACGGGAGCCGCGGCGGGCGGCGGCGTCTGGGCGCTCGCCGCGACGGGCGCGAGGCAGCCCAGCGCCAGCGCGACGATCAGTTCTTGAGCTTCCAGCCTTTTCGCAAGAGCACGTAGCATGTCACCCCCAGCACGACGTCCACCGCCAATATCGCGATGCTGCCGACCATGATGGGCGAATCGGCGGTGCCAAGGAAGCCGTATCGGAAGCCCGAAATGATATAGAAGAAGGGGTTGGCGTGGCTGAACGCGCGGAACGCGGGGGCCAGGCGATCGACCGAGTAGAAGGTGCCCGACAGCAGCGACAGCGGCGCGATCACGAAATTGGTGACCGCGGCGGCATGGTCGAACTTCTCCGCCCAGATCGACGTCAGCACGCCGAGGAACGACAGGAAGGCCGCGCCGAGGAAGCCGAACCACAGGATCGCGAGCGGGTGCGCCGGCGTCACATGGACACCCGGATACAGCGCCATTGCGCACCAGCAGATGAAGCCGACGAGGAACGCGCGTGTCATCGCGCCGCCGACGAGCGCCGCGAGCAGCTCCGCGGTCGACAGCGGCGGTTGCAAATAATCGACGATCGTCCCCTGAATCTTGCCGACCAGCAGCGAAAAGCTGGCATTGGCGAAGGCGGGGCCCATCATCCCCTGGCTGATGATGAGGCCGGGCGCGATGAAATCGGCGAAGGGGACGATGGTGCCGCCGACCTGGACCGGGCTTTTCGCGCCGGTCGCGATGGTAAAGACGATCAGGAACAGCAGGGTCGTGATCGCTGGTGCCCATACCGTCTGGAGCTGCACCTTGAAGAACCGGCGCACCTCCTTCACATAGAGGGTCTTCAGGCCGCCCCAATTCACGTTCCGGATCACCGGCACACCGGGTGCGGACCGGATCGCCGATTGGATTTCGCCGATTGGGGGCTGGCTGCTCATGAGCGAAGCGGGTAATCGCCTGCGCAGCCGCCCGCAACCCGGCTGTGAGAATATAGGGAAGTACGAATGTCCTGGACCGACGAGCGGATCGACACGCTCAAGACGATGTGGGAAGCGGGCCAGACCGCCAGCCAGATCGCCGAGGCGCTGGGTGGCGTCAGCCGCAACGCCGTGATCGGCAAGGCGCATCGCCTGGGGTTGCAGTCGCGCCCGTCGCCGGTGAAGCCGAACGAGCCCGCCGCGGCCCCCGCACCGGTGCCGGCCGCGCCCGAGCCCGAACCCGTCGTCGCGGCGCCGCCCGCTCCGCCGCCCCCCGCGCCGAAGCCGACGCCGGCGCCCGAGCCGGTGGTCGCCGCCGCGGATGTGCGCGACGACGAAGACGAGGATGACGACGATACGGATGCGGTCGTCGCCGCGCCGCGTCGCGAGCCGCAGCCGATCCTGCGCTCGGTCGGCCCCGGTGGTTTCGTGCGCCAGTCGCCCGGCGAGCAGCAACCGCCCGCCACGCCCGCGCCGCCGCGCCGGCTGGTGCCGGCCAAGCCTTCGCCCGAGATCGCGGGCAAGACGACGCTGCTCGACCTCAACGACCGCATCTGCAAGTGGCCGCTGGGCCATCCGGGCGAACCGGATTTCCACTTCTGCGGCGAGAAGGTGAACCCGGGCTTCCCTTATTGCGTCGAACATTGCGGCCATGCCTATCAGGCGCAGCTGCCGCGCCGCGACCGCCGTCCGCCCCCGCCGATGCCGTTCGGCGGCCCGCGCGTCCGCTGAGGCCAAGCCTCAGCGACGCGGCCAAAAGGCCGCCCGGCCGGCGCGGCCAAAAGCCGCGTCCGACGTCATGGGCTTTGCCCATGACGGGCCTGGTTTAGTGCTCTTCCGTCTACTCCACGCCCGTTCGCCCTGAGCCTGTCGAAGGGCGGGGCGCCCCGAGTGATGGCCTCGCATCTGAAAGCTGTGCTTCGACAAGCTCAGCACGAACGGAGGTGGGTAGGTCCGCCGCGGCGAAGCCGCGTCGTCAGTCGTGTCCGCTGGTGCGGCACGCTGGCCGGGCTTGGGCGAGTCCTGAGCCATGCCGGGCATGGCTCAGGCCGCCCTGCGCCTTAGAAGCGGAACGCGGCTGTTGCGCGCAGCGAATGCCAGCGGAACTGCGTGTCCGAGCGGCGGAAGTCCGTGGTCGTTCCGCCCAGCACGAACGGATTCGTCGTCGGCGCGGCGCCCTGCGTCACCCGCACGCGCGCATCGTCGTCGCGATACTGGTGGTAGGTGTATTCCATGCCGATCGAGAAGTTCTTGCCGAGCTTCTGTTCGATACCGCCGCCGCCGACGATGCCCCACTGGTTGCGCTTGCCGAACTGGCTGAAGGCATTGGCGGTGTTGGTGGTCGTGAATTCGCGATCGATCCGCGCATAGCCCGGTCCGAACGTACCGTAGAACAGCGTTGTGCCCGGTGCGTAGCCGACGCGGCCGCGAATGCTCGCTTCCCAATCCAGCTTGCGGGTCATGACGTAATTGGCGGGCGTCGTCGAAAAGGCGCTGACGCTGTCGGTGATCTCGCTCTTGCCGAATTCGCCGACCGCACCGATCACGATGTTGCCGCGCTGCGAGTCCATGCCGATCCGCCCATAGTACGACCAGCCGTCGCGATCGTTGGCGCAGCCGCCGGGCGTCGGCGTCGCGCCGCGCGCACGGCCGTTGCAGAAGCCGGGCGAGAAGGCGTTGGCGCCCGCCGCGGTCGACACCGTATCGCCGAAGCTGCCGTTCGACCCGCGATCGAACAGGATGCGCGAGCCGACGTCGTTCGGCTGGACGTCATAGCCGCCGGCAGCACCGATATAGATGCCGCTGAATGGCGTATCGTCGGTCATCTCCTGCGCCTGCGCGGCGGTGGTGAAGGATGCCGCGGCAAGCGCGCCGGCGACCAGAATAGAACGCATATGTTTCTCCCGACAGACGTGACAGTCGGGCAAGGAACGTCCGCTCCGACGGAAAATATGCGTCAGATCAACCAAATCGCGGTAGTGTGGCTTTTGTGCATCAGCTTAGAAATATTCGAGCAACATGCGTCGCTCGCGCAATACTGGCATCGCCTGCGATGTTCCCTTATGGTTCCGCCTGATGGCCCAGGATTTGTTCGCTTCGTCCGCTACCCCCGCCAACAGCTATGACGCTTCGTCGATCGAGGTGCTCGAGGGGCTGGAGCCGGTTCGCCGCCGCCCCGGCATGTATGTCGGCGGTACGGACGAACGTGCGTTGCACCACCTCGCCGCCGAAGTGCTCGACAATGCGATGGACGAGGCGGTCGCGGGCCATGCGACGCGGATCGAGGTGACGCTGGAGCCCGGCAATCGGCTGACGATCGTCGACAATGGTCGCGGCATTCCCGTCGACCCGCATCCCAAGTTTCCCGACAAGAGCGCGCTGGAGGTGATCCTGTCGACGCTGCATTCGGGCGGCAAGTTCGCCGGCAAGGCCTATGCGACCAGCGGCGGCCTGCACGGTGTCGGCGTCTCGGTGGTCAACGCGCTGTCGAGCGACACGGTGGTCGAGGTGGCGCGTGACCGCCAGCTGTACCGCCAGCGCTTCAGCCGCGGGCAGACGCTGGGGCCGCTGGAACATGTCGGTGCAGCGCCCAATCGCCGCGGCACCTCGGTCGCGTTCACGCCGGATGTCGAGATTTTCGGGCCCGAGCTCGGCTTCAAGCCCAAGCGGCTGCACCAGCTCGTCCGCTCCAAGGCGTATCTGTTCGCGGGCGTCGAAATCCGCTGGCATTGCGCGCCCGAACTGGTCGAGGGCAGCGATACGCCGGCCGAGGCGGTGTTCCAATTCCCGGGCGGTCTCGCCGATCATCTGCGCGAACAGATCGGCGGTCGCGAATGCGCGACGGCCGATTTCTTTGCGGGGCGGCAGGATTTTCCGGGCGAAGCTGGGCGTGTCGAATGGGCGGTCGCCTGGCCGCTGTGGAGCGACGGCAGCTATAGCTGGTATTGCAACACGATCCCGACGCCCGACGGCGGCACGCATGAACAGGGCCTGCGCCAGGCGCTGGTCCGGGGCTTGCGCGCGTTCGGCGAGCTGGTGAACCAGAAGAAGGCCAAGGACATCACCGCCGACGACGTGATGGTCGGCAGCGAGCTGATGCTCAGCGTCTTCATCCGCGATCCGCAATTCCAGAGCCAGACCAAGGATCGCCTTACGTCGCCGGAGGCGGCCGGCCTCGTCGAAAAGGCGGTGCGCGATCATTTCGATCATTGGCTGGGCCACAATATGGAGCGGGGCAAGGCGCTGCTGGGCTATGTCCTGGACCGGATGGACGAGCGCCTGCGCCGCAAGGCGGAGCGCGAGGTCAAGCGCAAGACCGCGACCAGCGCACGCAAATTGCGCCTGCCCGGCAAACTGACCGACTGCGCCGCCGACTCGCCGGAAGGCACCGAGCTGTTCATCGTCGAAGGCGACTCGGCCGGCGGCTCGGCCAAGCAGGCGCGTGATCGCAAGACGCAGGCGATCCTGCCGATCCGCGGCAAGATCCTGAACGTTGCCAGCGCGACGAGTGCGAAGATCGTCGCGAACCAGGAAATCGCCGATCTGATCCAGGCGCTTGGCTGCGGCACGCGCAAGGACTGCGACGCCAGCCAGCTGCGCTACGAACGCATCGTCATCATGACCGACGCGGACGTCGACGGCGCGCATATCGCGACGCTGCTGATGACGTTCTTCTTCCAAGAAATGCCGGATCTTGTGCGACGTGGGCATTTGTATCTCGCGCAGCCGCCGCTCTATCGCCTGACCGTCGGCGCCAAGTCCCTGTACGCCCGTGACGACGCCCATCGCGCCGAGCTGGAACGCACCGCGTTCAAGGGCAAGAAGGTCGATGTCGCGCGCTTCAAGGGGCTTGGCGAAATGAACCCCGGCCAGCTGCGCGAAACGACGATGGACCCCAACACGCGCAGCCTGATCCGCGTGACGCTGCCGCAGGAATATGAAGAACGCGCAGGGGTGAAGGACTTGGTCGACCGGTTGATGGGCAACAATCCGGCGCACCGCTTTGCGTTCATTCAGGAAAACGCGGCGCGGATGGACGAAGAGGCGATCGACGCGTAAGCGCTGGACGAGCGCCTAATCCTCGCTCATGTTACGGGGGGTGCGGCGTTCGGAGTTGAAATCATGATCGGATGGGCGTTTCTATTACAGGCGGCGGCTGCCACGGCGCCCGCTCCACCGCCCGAAAGTGACATTATCGTCGTGGCGCGTAACGTTGCGGGGGCGAAGCGAGCACTGGACGCCTGCATCGCGCGGCAATGTCCTCCCAATGAAGAGATTAAGGCCGCGCTGGTCTATGCGACACGGCAGTTCTTGGCGGGGGACTATGCTTCATCCCGGCAGACATTACTAGAGACCCGTCATCGTACGGCGAAATTCGACGCGAAATATCCGATGGAGGTCTCCGACCTGCATCGAGCGCTGAACAGCCTCGCTAATCTGGGTGGTCGACCTGATTCGGCTAGGCTTTCAGCATTGGATGCGACAGATGCGCTGAAGGCGGGATTGTCGCCGGACGATCCCCTAATTTTGCTTCAGCGTCTCGATACTGCCGGGCAGTTTGCGAAGGAGGGGCGGATTATCGCGGCCCGCCAGATCCTCGATGATGTCGCATCGAAGGCACATAAGAAGGGCTATTACGGTGTCGAGGCACAGGCGCTGTTCCGCGGCGCGGCGCTGTACGCCGCCTTGGCCAACGCCAACCCGGATTATCAGGGTACGGCTAAGCTATGGCGCAATCGGATTGCCAAGCGGACCGAGTCCGAGTTTGCAGAGTATCGCGAAGCCCTAGGATTATTAGATACGCAGATCGCGGCATTGAACGCCAAGCCTCGTGATCGGGAACGCATAGTCGCCAACGCCAAGCCCGTCACCGGGGACGAAGTAGTGTTGCTCAGTGAACCCGAAGCACGGTTTACGGCATCCGAGAACGGATTGAATGGCAAGGATGGCGGCAATACCGATCCCGAATGGGCGGATGTCGCATTCTGGGTGCGGGCAGATGGGTCCGTCGCGGACGTCGATGTCGTGGGGCGGTCGAAGAGCCCGCCGGGGTCCTGGCTTGCGCGGAAGTTGAAAGCGGTGGCCGGCCGGCGATATGCACCGCTCAAGGGCACGACGGACAGTCGGGGTGTGTACAAAGTTGAGCGTTATTCGATGGTGTATCCGCTCGGCACAGCGACAGGTGCTCGCATACCGATCCGATCCGGCAGGGGGCAGTTGGAGACAACGGATATCACCGCAGCGTATCGTCACCCGCCTGCGAGTTAGCCAAACGACCCGTTGCGGCGAGTTGACCCCGCCCTCCCCCGTCCGGTAGTAGGGCTAAGGGCGGCCAGCACAGGCCGCCCTTTCTCGTTGAAGAGAAGAGGAGACCTTCCGTGACCATTACGCCGCTCATGCCCGTTTACCCACGGTGCGGGGTGCGTCCGGTCCGAGGGGAGGGGTGCTATCTGATCTCCGAAAATGGGGATCGCTATCTGGATATGGCGGCGGGGATCGCGGTCAATGCGCTGGGGCATGGCCACCCGCATCTGGTGAAGGCGATCGCCGAGCAGGCGGCGACGCTGATGCATGTCAGCAACCTTTACGGCAGCCCCCAGGGCGAGGCGCTGGCGGAGCGGATCGTCGCGCACAGTTTTGCCGATACGGTGTTCTTCACCAATTCGGGCACCGAAGCCGTCGAGTGCGCAATCAAGACCGCGCGGCGCTATCACTTCGCCAACGGCAATCCGCAGCGGCACACGATCATCACCTTCAACAACGCCTTCCACGGGCGGACGATGGGGGCGATTTCGGCGACCAATCAGCCCAAGATGCGCGACGGGTTCGAGCCGCTGCTGCCCGGTTTCGCCTATGCGCCATTCAACGACCTGGAGGCGGCGCTCGCGCTGGTCGACGAGAACACCGCCGGCTTCATGGTCGAAACGATCCAGGGTGAGGGCGGCGTGTCGGTGAGCACGCCTGAGTTCATTCAAGGCCTGCGCAAGGCGTGCGACGAACACGGACTGCTGCTGATCCTGGACGAGGTGCAATGCGGCTATGGTCGTACCGGCAAGATGTGGGCCTATGAGCATTACGGCATCGAGCCGGACATCATGTCGGTCGCCAAGGGTATCGGCGGCGGCTTCCCGCTCGGCGCGTGCCTCGCCACCGAAGAGGCGGCGAAGGGCATGGTGATCGGCACGCATGGATCGACCTATGGCGGCAACCCGCTCGCCGTGGCGGCGGGGCAGGCGGTGCTCGACGTGATGCTGGAGGAGGGCTTCCTCGAGAACGTCACGACGATGGGCGAGCGGCTGCGCGGTGCGCTGGAGCAGATGATACCCAACCACGACCACGTCTTCGAAGGCGTGCGCGGCAAGGGGCTGATGCTGGGCCTGAAGCTGAAGGCTGGGCTCGAGCCGCGCGAGTTCGTCGCGCATGCGCGCGACAATCACAATCTGCTGCTGGTCGCGGCGGGCGAGAATGTCGTGCGCATGCTGCCGCCGCTGGTGATTGAGGATGCGCATATCGCCGAGTGCATCGACAAGCTCAGTGCGGCGGCGCGCGTGTTCGCACCGGCGAGCGACGATTGATGATTTCTCCCCCGTCAGGGGGAGGTGGCACCGCGCATGCGGTGACGGAGGGGGAGGACGGCGGGGGCTGCGTTTGGGGAAGCGCCCCCTCCACCACGGCCTGTCGGCCGCGGTCCCCCTCCCCCGCTGCGCGAGGGAGGACTAAAATGCGTCATTTCCTGAATCTTACCGATGCCGGCGCCGATGGCGTTGCCGCGATGCTCGACGATGCGATGAGCCGCAAGGCGGCGCGGGCCGGCTGGCCTAAGGGGCGCGTCGATGCTGACGCACCGCTGGCCGGTCATGTGCTGGCGATGATCTTCGAAAAGAATTCGACGCGCACGCGGGTCAGCTTCGACATGGCGATCCGCCAGCTGGGGGGCACGTCGATCGTAATGGATGCCGGCAGCATGCAGCTCGGCCGCGGTGAGAGCATCGCGGATACCGCGCGCGTGCTGTCGGGCTATGTTGATGCCATCATGATCCGCACCGATGATCATGCCAAGGTCGAGGATATGGCGCGCCATGCCAGCGTGCCGGTGATCAACGGCCTGACCGACGCGTCGCACCCGTGCCAGATCATGGCCGACCTGCAGACGATCCTGGAGGACGGCAAGGCGCTGCCCGGGCTGAAGGTCGCGTGGCTGGGCGATGGCAACAACGTGCTTGCCTCGATCATGGAGGCGGCGGGGCTGATGCAGTTCGACGTCGTTGCGGCCTGTCCGCAGGGCTATCAGCCCAGCGAAGCGGACGTCGCGCTGGGCAAGGGCCGCGCGCGCGTCGTCGGCACCGCGGCCGAGGCGGTCGAGGGCGCGGACGTGATCGTCACCGATACCTGGATCTCGATGGGCCAGGCGCATGCCGACACCAAGCTTGCCGCGATGATGCCGTTCCAGGTCGACGAGGCGCTGATGGCGCGCGCCAAGCCCGACGCGCGCTTCCTCCACTGCCTGCCCGCGCACCGCGGCGAGGAAGTGGTCGATGCGGTGATCGACGGGCCGCAGTCGCTGATCTGGCGCGAGGCGGAGAACCGGTTGCACGCGCAAAAGGCGGTGCTGCGCTGGGTGTTCGGGCAGATCGGCTGAAGTCTGTGGGGGCGGTTCCGCCGCGCGCCGTGCCGCCCCGCACCTCGACAAAACGGCTCCCGAGGCGCACGATGTGCCTCAAGTAACGGAGCCTATTCATGTCCCTAGACGAGACGTTTGCCACCGACTGGGCCGCTGCGGGCGAAGCGGGGCTGGACGATACGATCGCATTGCGCCGCGCGATCCATGCCGAGCCGGAGGTCGGGCTGCACTGCCCGCTGACCACCGCGAAGATCAAGGCGGCGCTCGCCGGTCTGCCGCTGGACATCCACGACAGCACGTCCACCACCGGCTTCATCGCCATCCTGAAGGGGCAGGCGGGCGATAACGGCCGCACCGTGCTGCTGCGCGGCGATATGGACGCGCTGCCGATGCAGGAGGAGACGGGGCTGCCCTTCGCCAGCACGATCCCCGGCCGCATGCACGCCTGCGGGCACGATTCGCACACCGCGATGCTGGTCGGCGCGGCCAAGGCTTTGTGCGCGCGCCGCGAGAGCCTGCCGGGCACGATCGTCTTCATGTTCCAGCCGGGCGAGGAGGGCTATCACGGCGCCCGCTTCATGATCGACGACGGGCTGCTCGCCATCGCCAAGCCCGATGCGGCGTTCGCGCTGCACATCACGCCCAATGCGCCAGCGGGCGTGGTCGTGACGCGCGGCGGGCCGATCATGGCGTCGGCGGACACGATCCACGCGACGATTCGTGGTGCCGGTGGCCATGCGGCGATGCCGCACGATTGCATCGATCCGATCCCCGTCGCCTGCGAGATCGTCACCGCGCTCCAGACCTTCATCGCGCGACGTATTCCCGTCACCGATCCGGCGGTGCTGTCGGTGACGAAGATCGAGGCCGGATCGGCGCACAATATCGTGCCGGGCGAGGTGACGATGCTCGGTACGCTGCGCACCCTGTCGGAAGGCACGCGGGCGACGATGCAGGCGGCGTTCCAGCGCATTGCGGAGCATATCGCCGCCGCACATGGCGCGACCGCGGAAACGCGGATCGAGGCGGGCTATCCAGTGACGGTCAACGACCCGCGCGGTGCGGCGCTGATCGAGGGCGTGGCGGGTACGCTCGGCCAGCCGTTCGCGGCGATGCCGCAGCCGATGATGGGCGCGGAGGACTTTTCGTACGTGCTGCGCGAGACGCCCGGCGCCTTCGCCTTCATCGGCGTTGCGCCGGTGGGCAGCGACCCCGCGACCAATCCGCCGCTGCACAATACGCGGATGACGATCGAGGAATCGGTGATGGCGAAGGGCGTGGCGATGCACTGTGCGATCGCGACGCGGTTCTTGGAGAATGGGTTCGATTGAGGGCAGGCAGGCTCTTAGCCTTTACCCGTCACCCCGGCCGAAGAGCCGGGGTCCCGCTTCTGTCCGGCCGTGGTGAAAAGCGGGACCCCGGGTCGAGCCCGGGGTGCCGCGGTGGGGGTGGCCACCCCTTACGCGATCACTTCTTGATGAGGCCGATCTCGACCAGCCGCTCGTGCAGGTAATCGTGCGCGGTGATCGGCGTGGGGTAACGGTTCGGCCGGTCCGCGGTGATCGTCTGCGGTAGCGTCTCGATCAGGAAATCGGGCGCGGGGTGCAGGAAGAAGGGCATCGAATAGCGCGAATGGCCACGGCGTTCGACCGGCGGGTTGACGACGCGGTGCGTGGTCGACGGCAGGACGTGGTTGGTCAGGCGCTGCAGCATGTCGCCGACGTTGACGACCATCGCGCCTTCGGGCGGCTTGATCGCCAGCCAGTCCCCGGTGTTCTTGTCGAGCAGTTCGAGGCCCGCTTCCTCGGCGCCGAGCAGCAGGGTGATGAGGTTGATGTCCTCATGCGCGCCGGCGCGCACGCCCTCCGCATCGGCGGGGATGGGGGGATAGTGGAGCAGGCGCAACACGCTGTTGCCGTCCTTCACCGCCGGATCGAACCAGTCGGGGGCAAGGCCCAGATGGCGCGCGATCGCGGAGAGCAATTTGTCGCCCGCACGATCGAAGGCGGTGAACAGTTCGAGGAACGTGTCCTTGAACCCCTCAGGCCGCGCCGGCCAGATGTTGGGCGCCATGCTGTCGGCGTAGCGATGCCCCGCCGGCAGGTCGCGACCGATGTGCCAGAATTCCTTGAGGTCGACGTGCTTGGCGTCCTTGGCGATCTCCGTCTTGAACGGGGTGTAGCCGCGCGCGCCGCCACCGCCCGCGACGAAATAGTCGCGCTTTTCCGCCTCGGGCAGCGCGAACAACGCCTCGGTTTCGGACCAGGCACGGTCGATCAGGTCCTGCGGGATGCCGTGGTCGGCGACGATCGCGAAGCCGAATCGTTCGAACGATTCGCCGAAGGCCTTGGCGAAGCCGTCGGGGTCGCGCGCCTGGTCGGCGAGGCTGAGCGTCGGAACCTGTGCGTCCAGCGCGGTTGGGGTGTCGAGCATAAGGGCCATCCGTTTGATCAGGCGAGCGATATAGGACGCCGCGCCGACCGCGTCACGCCCGCATGTCACGCGCCTGTCATGGTGCGAACGACCGGGGATCGACGGCGATCGCACGGTCATGATGAACGGCCGCGTAACCTCATATCATCGGCTCGGCGCGCGCGTCAGCCGGTTGATCGCGGGAGCCATGTCCTATGGGTTGTGGATGCGCATCGATTGCAGGCAGAGACTGCGCGTCTGGGGCGCGGTGGGGCTGCGAATCACGACGATTGGATTACGGCCGGACCCGGTCCCCCGGGTTGCGGCGCATCGCACTGGGGTCTGATGAACAGCTTCGTTTCCATGAGCGCTCGACTCGGTAACCGCATCCGTTCGCTTTTCGTCGCACGCGACGTCCTGTTTCACGATGGCAACGCGCTGCGCCGCGTCAGCCTGACCGGCCGTCGTCAGGCGACGCTCGCCGCAGCAGCGACGCTGACTTTGGGGTTTTCGGGCTATGGCGCGGCACAGGCGGCGCAGCTGGTCGTCGCCCCCGCGCATGATACGCGCGTTGCGGGCATGGAGCACCGGCTCGACGCGATGCAGGCCCGCGTGTCGCACATCCGTGACGTCGCCCGCCTCCATGCCGAGCGGATCGAGCAGCGCCAGGCGCTGATCACCGCGGCGCTGACCGGCAAGGGCGACGAGGCCGAACTGGCGCTCGCGACGCTCGCGATCGATCCCACCGCCGATCGCCTCGCCGCCGATGTCGTCAAGCCGCTGGTGAAGGTGGAAGGGCGCCAGGCCCAGCTCGCCGACGCGGCGCAGAAGGTGGTGGACCAGCGCCTCGCCAAGGCGAATGCGACGCTGAAGACGCTCGGTGTCGCCAGCCGCGTGAACGCCAAGGCGATGGGCGGCCCGATGCTGGAGGCCAATGGCGCGGAGGCGCAGGCGGACCTGAAGGCCGATGCGCAGTTCCGCACGCTGTTCCAGAGCTGGAAGAAGCTCGACACGCTGCAGCAGGGGGCGATCGCCATTCCGTCGGTGCAGCCGGTGCAGCACCTGCAGTTCACCAGCAACTTCGGCATCCGCTCCGACCCGTTCCGCGGCACCGCGGCGATGCATGCGGGCGTCGACATCCCCGGTCCGGTCGGCACGCCGATCTATGCCACCGCCGATGGTATCGTCGATCATGCCGGCCGCCAGGGCGGTTACGGCAATCTGGTCGAGATCAACCACGGCAAGGGCATCGCGACCCGCTATGGCCATCTGTCGAAGATCCTCGTCGCCGATGGCGCGCGCGTGACGCGCGGCCAGCTGATCGCGCTGATGGGGTCGACCGGCCGCTCGACTGGCCCGCACCTGCATTATGAAGTCCGTATCGACGGCCATGCGGTGAACCCGGTGCCGTTCCTGACCACCGCCGATTACCTGCTCGCCGCGCAGGACCGTGCGGTCCATGCGATCCCGGTGTCGACCGACGGTCCTGCCGCGCAGGATTAAAGGTTTCTGAGGGCGCCGCCGTCCCTCCCACGGCGTCATCCCCGCGCAGGCGGGGATCCAGACGCGCTACCGCCAGCGGGATTCAGCAGCGTCGTGGTTATGGATTCCCGCCTGCGCGGGAATGACGGATGTACGGGGTAGATTAGCCCACGAGACACCCGTGTCCGTGAATCCCGTCCCTCGCACGGATGATGCCGCAGGGACGACGGGCTAACCGGTTGCCCCACTCGCCCGCCGCGCCTATCTCGGCGGCATGACCCAGCCCGACATCGCCCTCACCCCCGCTGCCGCCGCGCGCGTCGCGGCGATTGCGGGCAAGCAGAACAAGCCTGCCATCCTGCGCCTGTCGGTCGATGGCGGCGGCTGTTCGGGGTTCCAGTACAAGTTCGGATTCGCCGACGCGCCCGAGGGGGACGACACGATTGCGGAGACGGATGGCGTCCGTCTGGTCGTCGACAGCATCAGCCTTGACCTCGTGCGCGGCTGTCAGGTCGATTACGTCGAATCGCTGGGCGGTGCGGCGTTCCGCGTCGACAATCCCAATGCGGCGTCGGGTTGCGGCTGCGGCTCCAGCTTCGCGGTCTGAGGTGGTGAAGCTCGTCACCTATAACGTCAACGGCATCAAGGCGCGGTTGCCGCGGCTGATCGAGTATCTGACCGAACAGCAACCCGACGTCGTCTGCTTGCAGGAGCTGAAGACCACCGACGATACCTTCCCGATCGCCGATATCGAGGCGGCGGGCTATGGCGCGGTGTGGCATGGGCAGAAGGGGTTCAACGGTGTCGCCGTGCTCGCCAAGGGGCAGACCCCGATCGAAACGCAGCGCGGCCTCGACGGCGAACCCGAAGACGAGCACAGTCGTTACCTGGAATGCGCGGTCGACGGCCTGATCGTCGCGTCGATCTATCTGCCCAACGGCAATCCGCAGCCCGGACCCAAGTTCGACTATAAATTGCGCTGGATGGAGCGGCTTGCCAGCCGCGCGCGCGCGCTGCTGGAGGCCGAGGTGCCGACGGTGTTGATGGGCGATTACAACGTCATCCCCAACGACGACGACACCTTCTCGGTCCGCGCGATGGCGAACGACGCGCTTATGCAGCCCGAAAGCCGCGCCGCCTACCGCCGGTTGCTGGCGCAGGGGTGGACCGATGCGTTGCGCACGCGCCAGCCCAAGGGCGGGGTGTGGACCTTCTGGGACTATCAGGCCGGAGCCTGGCAGCGCGACGCGGGATTCCGGATCGATCACCTGCTACTCAGCCCGCAGGCGGCGGACCGGTTGCAGGACGCCGGCGTCGACAAGGACTATCGCGGCCGCGAAAAGGCGAGCGATCACGCACCCACCTGGGTACGACTGTCGTGAGGCGCAGCGCGGCGGCGCTGCTCGCGCTCGCCGCCGCGACGCCGGCCGCGGCGCAGGAACGGGAGTTCTGTCCGGAGCGACCGGGCCTCGAAACACAGGCCTGCATCGTCGATCGCGGGCGCGTGACCATCGAAATGAGCCTGGTCGACTGGACACGCGATCGGCAGAGCGACAGCGTGACCGATACGATCCTGGTCGGCGACACCCTGGTCCGCGTCGGCGTGACCGATCGGCTGGAGGTGCGCGCAGGCTGGCAGCCGTTCGGCTATGAGCGGACGCGCGATGCCGCGACCGGCGATATCGACCGGGCGAATCGCGTCGGTGACGCGGTGATCGGGCTGAAGGCGTCGCTGCTGCATCCCGACGGCAAGGGCCTGTCGATCGCGATCCTGCCATCGGTGACGCTACCGGTCGGGCGGCAGCCGATCGGCGCCGGCCGCGCGCAGCCGAGCCTGCTGCTGCCGCTGTCGTACGACGTGTCCGACACGGTCGAGATCGCCATTACACCGGCGATCCGGGCATTGGCGAACGAGGACGCGGGCGGCCAGCACGTGCGCTATGGCGCTGCGGCGGGCGTGACGGTGAAGCTCAGCGAGGCGGTGTTGGTCGGCGCGGATGCGTCGCTCGCGCGCGATCAGGACCCGCGCGATCACACGACCCGCGCACGCGCCGCGATGACGCTGGCGTGGCAGCCGAAGGACGATTGGCAGCTCGACACGTCGGCGATTGCCGGGCTCAATCGCGACACGCCGGACGTGCAGCTGATCGCGGGCGTGGCGCGGCGGTTTTAACCGCTTTACTCTTCCACCTCCGTTCGCCCTGAGCCTGTCGAAGGGCGGGTGCCTCAGGCGTGACGCACGTGGAAGCCCGCCCTTCGACAGGCTCAGGGCGAACGGAGGTGTGGAGGCGAAGGGGCTCTTGCCCATACCTACCCACGCCCCGACCAACCGCCTATACCCCGGTCCGATAACGACAAAGGGGAAGATATGAGCCTGTTCCGCCGCAAGACGATCCAGCCACAGCCGCCGGGCCAACAGCTCGCGCGCACGCTGGGCTGGCCGCATCTGGTGGCGCTGGGCGTCGGCGCGATCGTCGGCACCGGCATCCTGACGCTGATCGGCGTCGGCGCGGATCGGGCGGGGCCGGCGGTGATCCTGTCGTTCGTCGTCGCCGGAGCGATCTGCGCCTGCGCGGCGCTCTGCTATGCGGAGATGGCGACGATGATCCCCGCGTCGGGGTCGGCCTATACCTATAGCTATGCGGTGCTGGGCGAGGTGATCGCCTGGGTCGTCGGCTGGAGCCTGATCCTCGAATATTCGCTGGTCGTCTCGACCGTCGCGGTCGGCTGGTCGGGCTATGCCGTCGGGTTCCTGAAGGGGCTCGGCATCGTCGTGCCCAATGCGCTCGCCAATGGGCCGGGCCTCGGCGGCGTGGTCAACCTGCCGGCGGTGGGGATCATTGCGGTGGTTGCCGGGCTGCTGATGCTCGGCACGCGGGAAAGCGCGCGGATCAACACCGCGCTGGTCGTGTTGAAGATCGTGACGCTCGCGCTGTTCGTCGCGGTGGCGCTGCCGCACTTTGACGTGGCCAATCTGCACCCGTTCGCCCCATTCGGCTATGGTAGCCCTGAGCACGCCAACGGCGTGAAATATGGCGTGATGGGCGCTGCGGCGATCATCTTCTTCGCCTTCTACGGCTTCGACGCCATCTCGACCGCAGCGGAGGAGGCGAAAAACCCCGAGCGCGATCTGGCGATCGGCATTGTCGGATCGATGATCGCCTGCACCGCCATCTATATGATCGTCGCCGCCGTGGCGGTGGGGGCGCTCAGCTACACGCGCTTCGGCTCCAGCCCGGAACCGCTGGCGCTGATCCTGCGGGAGATCGATCAGGGCGGTATCGCGACGATCGTTGCGGCGGCGGCGGCGGTCGCGCTGCCGACGGTGCTGCTCGCCTTCCTGTACGGGCAGAGCCGCATCTTTCTGGTCATGGCGCGCGACGGCTTCCTGCCGCAGAGCCTGGCGAAGGTATCGAAGCGCGGAACGCCGGCGCGCATCACCGCGATGACCGCGGTGTTCGTCGCCGCGATCGCCGGTCTGGCGCCGCTCGACGTCATCGCCAGCCTCGCCAATGCGGGGACGTTGTGTGCCTTCGTCGCGGTCGCCGCCTGCGTGCTGGTGCTGCGCCGCCGCGACCCCGCCGCGCGCCGGCCGTTCCGCACGCCGCTCGCCTGGGTCGTCGCGCCGCTCGCGATCCTCGGCTGCTGCTATCTGTTCACCAGCCTGCAGGTGGTGACGCAGATCGCCTTCCTCGGCTGGAACGCCTTCGGCCTGCTCGTCTATTTCCTCTATGCGCGCGGTCGGGCGCAGATCGCGTGAGCGGCTGGCATATCGGCATCATCGGCGGGTCGGGACTGTACGACGACGCCGGGATCGAGGATGGCCGCTGGGTCGAGGTGGCGACGCCTTGGGGGCCGCCGTCGGACGCGATCTTCACCGGGCGCGTCGGCGCGGCGCGCGTGTCGTTCCTGCCGCGGCATGGCCGGGGGCATCGGATTAGCCCCGACGCCCTCAACGCCCGCGCCAATATCGATGCGCTGAAGCGGCTCGGCGTCACCGACGCGCTGGCGGTGTCGTCGGTCGGCTCACTGGTGGAGGAGCGGCCGCCGGGTAGCTTCACGATCGTCGATCAATTCATCGACCGGACGAAGGGGCGCGTGTCGAGTTTCTTCGGCACCGGCTGCGTCGCGCATGTCTCGATGGCCGTTCCGGTCTGCCCGCGGCTGTCGGCGCTGGTCGCAGACGCGGCGGGGGCGGGCGTGGATCGCGGCGGCACCTATCTGGCGATGGAGGGGCCGCAATTCTCGACGCGGGCGGAAAGCCTGCTCTACCGGCAATGGGGCTGCCATGTGATCGGCATGACCGCGATGCCCGAGGCCAAGCTCGCCCGTGAGGCGGAGCTGCCCTATGCGCTGGTCGGCATGGTGACGGACTACGACTGCTGGCGCGAGAACGAGGCGGCGGTCGATGTGACGCAGGTGCTGGCGCAGCTGTCCGCCAATGCGGCGAAGGCGCGCGACATGGTGCTGGCCTTGCTGCACTCACTGCCGGCCGAGCGGGCGGCGTCGCCGATCGATACGTGTCTGGATGCGGCGATCATCACCGCGAAGAGCGCGCGCGATCCGGCGCTGGTGGCGAAGCTGGACGCGGTGGCGGGGCGAGCACTCGCCTAACCCCCTCCGTCACCCCGGACTTGTTCCGGGGTCCACCGGGCCGCGGGGGGACGGCAAGAGACACTGGCCATCCCCCTCGCCGCGGAGTGGACCCCGGACCAAGTCCGGGGTGACGGCGAGATTGGGGCGATCTTCTTGCCCAACAAAAAAGGGGAGGGGCCTTGCGGCGCCTCCCCTTTTCTATTCCGGGAAACGAGCCCCCTTACGCGGCCAGCTTGCGCAGCACGTACTGGAGGATGCCGCCGTTGAGGAAATATTCCAGCTCGTTGACGGTATCGATGCGGCAACGCGTCTCGAACGTCTCGGTGCTGCCGTCGGCGCGCTTCAGCGTCACTTCGACGGTCTGACGCGGGCGCAGGTCGGCGACGCCGGTGATCGTAAACGTCTCGGTGCCGTCCAGCTTCAGCGTCTGGCGGGTCACGCCATCGGCGAACTGGAGCGGCAGCACGCCCATGCCGACCAGGTTCGAACGGTGGATACGCTCGAAGCTTTCGGTGATGACCGCGCGGACGCCGAGCAGGTTGGTGCCCTTTGCCGCCCAGTCGCGCGACGAGCCGGTGCCATATTCCTTGCCCGCGACGACGACGAGCGGCGTGCCGTCCGCCTTGTGGCGCATCGCGGCGTCGTAGATCGGCATCACTTCGCCGTCATACTGGGTCATGCCGCCTTCGACGCCCGGCACCATTTCGTTCTTGATGCGGATGTTGGCGAAGGTGCCGCGGACCATGACATGGTCGTTGCCGCGGCGCGCGCCGTAGCTGTTGAAGTCCTTGCGCGCGACCTGACGCTCGGTCAGCCACTGGCCGGCCGGGCTGTCCGCCTTGATCGAGCCCGCCGGGCTGATGTGGTCGGTGGTGATCGAATCGCCCAGGATCGCGAGCGGCTTCGCCTCGATGATGTCGTGGACCGGCTTCGGGGTCATTTCCATGCCCTCGAAATACGGCGGGTTGGCGACATAGGTCGACGCCGCTGGCCAGGCGTAGGTGGCCGAGCCGGTCACGTCGATCTCACGCCACTTGGCGTCGCCGGCATAGACGTTGCCGTAGCGGCTGCGGAACATCTCATCGTCGATATTCGCCGCCATCGTGTCGGCGACTTCCTGGTTGGTCGGCCACACGTCCTTCAGGAACACGTCCTGGCCGTCCTTGCCCTTGCCGAGCGGGGTTTCGACCATGTCCTCGGTCACAGTGCCCTTCAGTGCATAAGCGACGACGAGCGGCGGCGAGGCGAGGAAGTTGGCGCGCACGTCGGGCGAGACGCGGCCTTCGAAGTTGCGGTTGCCCGACAGCACCGAGGCGGCGACGAGGTCGTTCTCGTTGATCGCGGCGCTGATCGGACCCGGCAGCGGACCCGAATTGCCGATGCAGGTGGTGCAGCCGTAACCGACGAGGTTGAAGCCGATCGCGTCGAGGTCGGCGGTGAGGCCGGCCTTGTTAAGGTAGTCGGTGACGACCTGCGAACCGGGCGCCAGCGACGTCTTGACCCAGGGCTTGGGCTTCAGGCCCAGCGCGTTCGCCTTGCGGGCGACAAGGCCGGCGGCGACCAGCACCGACGGGTTCGAGGTGTTGGTGCAGCTGGTGATCGCCGCGATCACGACGTCGCCGTCGCCGATGTCATGGCCGCGCTCGGCGACGTCGACACGCTTCGGGCTGGTCTTGCTGTACAGCTTGGTGAGGTCGCCGTTGAACACGTCGTCGACATTGCCGAGGCTGACCCGGTCCTGCGGGCGCTTCGGGCCGGCGAGCGACGCGGTGACGGTGCCCATGTCCAGCTCCAGCGTGTCGGTGAACACGGGGTCGGCGGCATCGTCGTGGCGCCAGAAGCCGTTCGCCTTGGCATAGGCTTCGGTCAGCGCGATGGTTTCTTCGGGGCGCGCGGTGAGGCGCATGTATTCGATCGTCTTGTCGTCGATCGGGAAGAAACCACACGTTGCGCCATATTCGGGCGCCATGTTGGCGATCGTCGCGCGGTCGGCGAGCGTCATCGACGACAGGCCGGGGCCGTAGAATTCGACGAAGCGGCCGACGACGCCCTTGGCGCGCAGCATCTGCGTGACGGTGAGCACGAGGTCGGTGGCGGTGATGCCTTCCTTCAGCGCGCCGGTCAGCTTGAAGCCGACGACTTCCGGGATCAGCATCGACACCGGCTGGCCAAGCATCGCCGCTTCCGCCTCGATGCCGCCGACGCCCCAGCCGAGCACGCCCAGGCCGTTGACCATGGTGGTGTGGCTGTCGGTGCCGACGAGCGTGTCCGGGTAGGCGATCGCCGCCGAACCGCTGGCATGATCGCCCATTTCGGTCGACGACCAGATCGCCTGGCTGACGTATTCCAGGTTCACCTGGTGGCAGATGCCGGTGCCCGGCGGCACGACCTGGAAGTTGTCGAGCGCCTTGGAGCCCCACTTCAGGAATTCGTAGCGCTCGCCGTTGCGCTGATATTCCAGGTCGACGTTATCCTCGAACGCCTGCGGCGTGCCGAATTCGTCGACCATGACCGAATGGTCGATGACGAGGTGGACGGGGACCTGCGGGTTGATCTTGGCTGCGTCGCCGCCAAGCTTGGTGATCGCGTCGCGCATCGCGGCAAGGTCGACGACGCAAGGCACGCCGGTGAAATCCTGCATCAGCACGCGCGCAGGGCGATACTGGATCTCGCGGTCCGAGCGGCGCTCGTTCTGCCAGTCGACGATCGCCTTCACGTCCTCTTCGGTGACGGTCTTGCCGTCTTCGAAGCGGAGCATGTTTTCGAGCAGCACCTTCATCGAGAAGGGCAGACGGCTGATGTCGCCGTACTTTTCGGCCGCCTTCGCAAGGCTGTAGTAATCGTAGGTCTTGCCCGCGACGTCGAGCGTCGTGCGGGTCTTCAGGCTGTCCTGGCCGATGGCGGTCATTATGGTCCCTTCAATTTGGCTCGAGGGCGCTCGGGGAGGCGGCGGGAAAGCCGCGCGGGCGCGCGATGAGCGCTGCGAAAGCGTATGTCGCCGCGGCCTTAGCAAGGGGTTTACGGTTGGGGAAGCGCCTATGCTGCGCGTGCGTTCGCTTGGCGGCTCAGGTCGTGGGTGCGGGGAGGATCGCCTGTCCCGTCGCCAGCGTCTTGCCGCGGGTGATGATGACGCGGTCGCCGACCTTTGCCTGCGCGAACAGCAATTTGGCAAAGGCGACGGGAACGCCGATGCAGCCATGCGTCGCATAGCCCCATTCGACCTTCGAACCGTGGATCGCGACGCCATCGCCGGTGAGGCGCAGCGTGTACGGCATCGGCGCATTGTCATAGGTGCGCGATACGTGCGTCGCGTCCTTCATCAGGATCGGAAAGGTGCCGAGCGGCGTCGGTTTTTCGTCGGCGCCGTACAGGATGGCGGCGGCGCCGATCTCATAGCCGTCACGGAAGACGGAGAGTGTCTGCGCGGCGAGGTCGACGGTGATGATCAGCGGACCATCTGGCACGCCCTTGGTATCCCAGGCGTAATCGCCGAACTTGATCGGGCCGATATCGAGGATGCGCTTGACCTGCATGTTCTCCGGCGCGGGCATGGGCGTGGAGAGGGCGGCCGGCGTCGGCTTGGCGGTCGCCTCGGCGGGCGTGGTAATATGGGTTGCGGCCGGGGGCGGGGAGAGGGTGGCCCGCCGCTCGGTCGGCGTCCGGGCGGATGTGGGCCCGGCGACCGATGCCGTCCCATGCGGTGCCACCGCGGCAATCGCAGCGATTGCGATGACGGCGCCGGCGAGGATCAGTCTGGCCGCAATGGCCTGGCGACGGGCAACCACGATGCATCTTCCGGAAACGGTGTACGGAACGGCGAGGATGGGCGCGTTTCGCGGGCAATGCGAGTCGGCAAATCGCGGTGTGCCGTGGCGGTACGGAGCGGGGGCCCGTCAACCTTCCGGTAACCGCCTACCCAACCGGAACGGGAAGCCGGAAGCAGGAACCCAGAAACAGGAACATTGTCCGGCCCTATCCGGTTGAGTGGAAAGACCAAAAGGAGCGATGCCGTGTCCCATATCCCCAATTCCGCGATGAAGCATGCCGGCCCCGTCCATCACGAACCCGCGCCGGAGGCCCGGTCTGGCAAGCCGAATCGGGCGGAAAACGGCCAGGGGCTGGGCCTGCCGGCATGGCTGGCGATCGGCGGCACGCTCGTCGTCGGGGCGGCAGCAGCGCTCGCCGTGCCGTTGCTGCGCGGCCGTGCGACTCCGGTGCCCAAGCGCCGCGGCAAGCGTGCGACGGTACGCAAGGCGGCATCGGGCGCTAAACATCGCAAGGTAGCTGCAAAATAGACCCAGATTGGCGGAAGCGCTGGTGATGCGCGCCAGCCGTGCTAGACCCGCCCCGGGCATGGGACGACGATGAAGGCGCGCGACGACACCGGGCGGAACGGATCGAACGGTATCGCCGCGTCGCTGCGCGACGGCGATGCCGTTCGCACGCGTGCCGCGGCCAGTGCGGCGCCCGATCCCGCCGCAGCGTTCGATCGCCTGTCGCGTCGCCATCGCGAATGCCTGCGCGGGGTGCGCGCGCTCAAGGGCTCCAAGGAGATCGCCGAGGAGCTCGGCATCGAGAAATCGACCGTCGACAGCTATCTGACCGAGGCGGTGAAGCTGCTCGGCGCACGCAATCGGCGCGATGCGGCGCTGCGCTGGGCGGCGTATGAAGATCAGGCCGCTGAGCCAAGCGCCGAATGTACAACGATTATTCCCGAAGCCGGGGACCCCGATAAAATCGGGGGTCATTCTGCGCGGCTATCCCCGCTCGCCGCCGATCCGCCACTGCCGGTGGTGCCGGACGAGACCATCGTCATGGCAGCGGACAGCGGCGGCGCCCGGCCTTTCAGGTCATCGGCGTTCCCGATCCGGCTGCCCTTCCGGCGGAAAGGACAACGGAGCAACGACCTGACGGTCGGGGATCGGTTGATCTGGATACAGGCCATCGCATTCGGCACCATCGTCGGTTTCGGCATGTTGATGAGCGGCCTCCAGGCACTGACCCATTTGATCGAGGCGCTGACCCGCAACCTTTCCTGATCGTCAGCGAAAGCGCCCCGCAGGGGGTGGAAAGGGTCGCCATCATGTCGTCAATCATCGCATCGCGCACCGCTCCGGTCGCCGCGTCGTCTGTGGATACCAAGGCCGCGGCCGATGCCGTCGCGCAGCTGCTCTGGAAGCTCGAGACGCAGCTCGACGAGGCTTTCTCCACCGGCGGCGAGCTGCTCGCGGCGCTGCCCCGCGCCCGCCACGCCGCCAACCTGCCGGCGATCGCCGGGCAGCAGGCGTTCGAAGTGCTGGGCCAGGCGATCATGGCGATCGGTGCCGCCCGCGGCCACACCGTCGCGGGCCATCGCGTCATCGAAAAAATCGGTAAGCAGATCGGGTATGAAACGAGCTTCGGCGACGAACGTCCGAAGCCCGAATTCGCCCCGACAGGTGCCGACGTCAGTCATCTGCGCGTCGCTGCCTGAGGTGTCATGGCTTGACCGTCGAACTGCTCCTTTGACAGGTCAGGCCATGACACACATCCTCGTCTTCAACCTGGTCCTGCTGGCGACATGCGGTTACGCGCTGTTCGCCGGCGGCGCACCCGAACGATGGACGGCGATCCTGTTCGTCACGGGGGCTCTGGCCACGTTCGCGGTGCCGGATTTCTATCCGTCGGGCCCCTATCATCAGGTCGAGCCGATCCTGCTCGCGATCGACGTCGCGATCCTGCTCGGCCTGCTGGGGGTGGCGCTGCGTGCGGACCGCTATTGGCCGCTGTACGTCAGCGCGCTCCATCTGATCACGCTGGCGATCCATGGCGTGAAGGCCATTCAGCCGTCGCTGGTGCCGTGGATGTACGCGGGTGCGAGCGGCAAGATCGCCTATCCCATGCTGCTGATGCTGGCGATCGGCGCGCTGCGCCACCGCCAGCGCAAGGCCCAGTTCGGGAGCGACCGCGACTGGTCGCCCCTGCGCCAACCGGACATCCCTTCATCATGACTGCCGACATACGGTTGCTGCGCTGGCCCGAACGCGATCGCGAGGAGTACGAACGGCTGGTATCGGCGCTGGAACGCGTGCGGGCCTCCGCCGCGCGCAGTCGGGGCGAGATCGTCGCCCCCGTGCCCGCCGGCCCCGAAGAGCCGAGCGATGCCGATCGCGCGCGCACGCTGTTGGCCCAGCGTCGTCAGCGCGACGCCATGGCGGGCGACCTGATCGAGCTGTTCGGCGAGCCGGGGTGGGACATCCTGCTGACGCTGTTCGTCGCTTATGAAGAGGCGCGCCCGGTCACGGGCGAGGCGCTCGGCCTGCTGCTGTCGCTACGCCCGGCGGTGCTGGCCCGCTGGCTGGAGCTGCTGTCCCGACGCGCGCTGATTCGCGGTGCCGTGCATAAGACGGGCACGCTCGATCCGGCGACGCCACTGGCATTGACCGACGACGGGCTGGCGCTGGTGCTGCGCTGCATCGGCGGCGCGTGATGGCAAGGGCGCTGCGGGCCGGCGCGTCAGTGCGTCGGGCCGACCAGCCGCTCCGCCTCCTCGCGCATCATCTCGACGCCCTGGCAGACGTGGAGTCCCGCGACCGTCATGTCGAGATCGTCGGCCAGCCGCATCAGCTCTTCGCCGAGCGCCACCGCGCGGTGCAGCAGCTCGCCGCGGATGCGGCGTTGCTTCTGGTCCTCAGGCGTCATCATCGCCTTGATCTCTAATCACCCCCCGCGTCCGCGCAAGCGGGTAGCGGAGCAAAAAACCGGGGCAGCACGTTTGTCCCATACCATCCAGACGTCATGACAGGAGAGGCGCAATGGCGGACGACACCCATCCCACCGACGATGCCGCAAAGACCGGCGGCAACCCCATGCACGACGCCGCGCAGCGTGCGAGCGACACCATGCGCGGCGCAAGCGAGGCGATGCGCGGTGCCTTCACCGATCATGTTATGAATCCCGCCCGCCGCGCCGGCGAGGCGATGCGCGCCTCCGGCCAGAAGGTGGCCGACGGCAGCGCGGCGCTGGGCCTCAAGATCATCGAGCAGGCCGAACGCAATTCGCACGATGCGTTCGAGGCGATGCGCGAGGCGGCGCAGGCCCGCGACGTTACCGACGTGCTGCGCATCCAGGGCAATTACCTGCGCCGGCAGGGCGAACGCTCGATGGAGCAGGCGCGCGAGATCGGCGAGATGATCCTGCGCTTCGGCCGCGACGCGGTGACGCCGCCCAAATCGGGCGACTGACGCGCGCGATGGGCGGGTGGCGAGGGGCCGCCCGTTCCTCAGCCGAACGGCGTCGCGCGTGCCAGCATCAGCAGGTCGTGCGCGACGCCGTCGCTCGCGCGGACGTGACCGGCGAGCCGCGCCTCCTGCGTGAAGCCCAGCCGCTCGAACAGTGCCACCGATGCTGCGGCATCCGGCGTCATCGTCGCGGTCAGCTTGGCGAGACCATGCGCGTGCGCGATGGCGAGCAACGCCTGCAACAGGTCGCTGCCCAGACCCTGGCCACGCCGGTCGGGGGCCACGAGCAGCCGGATTTCGCCGACATGCCCGCTCCATCCCAGCGGATCGCGGATCAGCGCCGCGGTGGCGACGATGCGGCCGTCGTCCTCGGCGACGAGGCTGTCGATCCAGCCTTCGCCGACCGCCTGCTGCCACGCCTCGATCACCCGCGGATGGCGCAGGTCGCGGCCGGAAAACAGCAGGTCATGTTCGGGCAGCGTCGCGGTGAAGGCGAGGACGGCGTCGTCGTCGGTCGGCCGGAACCGGCGGATGGTGTGGCTCATGATCGCTCCTGGCCCGTCTGCTACCGTACGTGTGGGGCCGGTACATCGGCAGTCGCCCGGCCAGCGTCAACCCGCGGCAAGTCTCAGTCCCGGCGCGGCGCGCCACTGGGGGAGACGGGTTGCGGACCGTCGGGCGTCACCTCCAGCGACGAATCGCCGCCCAGCACCCGGTAGAGCGTCGCGCGATTGTTCGCCGCGGTCAGCTGCGTGCCGATCAGCGTGCGCTGCGCCGAATAATAGCTGCGCTGGGCGTCGAGGCTGGACAGGAAGGTATCGAGCCCCCCCTGATAGCGCGCATTGACCAGCCGCAGCGTATCGGCGGCGGCATCGCGGAAATTCGCCTGCGCGCGCAATTGGTCGGCGATCGTCCCCTGACGGGCGAGCGCGTCGGCGACCTCCTGAAACGCGGTCTGGATCGTCTTTTCGTACGTTGCGAGCGCGGCGTCGCGCTGTGCCTCGGTATAACGGACATTGGCGCGGCCGGCGCCGGCCTGGAAGATCGGATAGCTGACAGACGGCGCCACCGAATAGTTGAACGCCCCGCCGGTGAAGAGCGTCGAAAGCGCGTTGCTCGCGAAGCCGACCAGCCCGGTCAGCGAGATGCGCGGGAACAGCGCCGCGCGCGCCGCGCCGATCTGCGCATTGTAGCTTTGCAGCGTATATTCCGCCTGCACGACGTCGGGCCGGCGCAGCAGGATGCCGCTGTCGAGCCCGGCGGGCAGGCTGGCGATCGTCGGCGCGGCAACGTCGATCGACTCGGGCAGCAGCGCGGGATCGATCGGCGCCCCGACCAGCAATTGCAGCGCGTTGACGTCCTGCGCGACCAGCGTCTTCTGCTCGGCGAGGTCGGCGTTCGCGGTTTCGAGGATCTGCTCCGCCTGCCGCAGGTCGGTGCGGGCGCTGATCCCACCCTCCAGCCGCGCGCGGGTCAGGCGCACGCTAACCGCGGCGCTTTTGGCGGTATCCTCCGCGACCTTCAACAGGCTGCGGTCGGCGGCGTATGTCAACCAGCCGCTCGCGACCTCGCCCACCAGCGTCAGTCGCGTCGCGCGGGCGCCGGCTTCGGTGGCGAAATAGCGGTCGAGCGCGGCGCGCGACAGCGAGCGCAGGCGGCCGAACAGGTCGATCTCGAACGCCGTCGTGCCGATCTGCGCGGAGAAGGCGCTGTTGCCGCCACCAGTGTTGAGGACCGCGCCCGTTCCCGTGCCGTTGCCCGTATCGACGCCGGTGCCCGTGCCCGTCCCACCGGTTCCCGTTCCGCCCGTTCCCGTGCCGCCGGTGCCCGTCCCGCCAGTGCCCGTCCCGGTGTTGCCGCTGTTCGCGATGCCGCGCGTGCCGTTGCCGCCGTCCGAATAGGTGTAGCGGCCGGTGGCGTTGATTGCGGGGAACAGATTGGCACGCTGGATGCCATATTGCGCGCGCGCCGCGGCGATATTGGCGGCGGCGACGCGCAGGTCGCGGTTGTTGGCGAGCGCCTGGTCGATCAGCCGTTGCAGCCGCGCGTCCTTGAACACGTCGCGATAGGTGATCGCGGGCAGCCGTGCCTCGCTCTGGCGAAGGTAGGCGTCGCCGACCGGCCACGACGCCGGCACCGGCGTGTCGGGGCGGACGTATTTCGGCTCCATCGAACAGCCGGCGAGCATCGTGGCGCCGAGCGCGATGGCGAGGATCGAACGGGTCATCGCGCAGGCTCCGGATCAACGGCGGGCGGCATCGGCGGGGCAGGGGGCGTGTCGTCGTGATGGCCCTGGTGCCCGGTCGGCTTGCCCCTGAGCTTGGCAAGACCATCGCGCACGCCGCGGCGCACAAGGACGAAGAACAGCGGGATGTAGAAGATCGCCAGGAAGGTGGCCGACAGCATGCCGCCGATCACCGCCGTGCCGATCGCGATGCGGCTGTTCGCACCCGCACCGGTCGAAATCGCCAGCGGCAGCACGCCGAAGATGAAGGCGAAGCTGGTCATCAGGATCGGCCGCAGACGGATCTTGGCGGCCTCCAGTGCCGCATCGATGACGCGCGCGCCCTTGCGTTCGGCCTGTTCGGCAAATTCAATCATCAGGATGGCGTTCTTCGCGGCGAGGCCCATCGTCGTCAGCAAGCCGATCTGGAGGTACACGTCGTTGGTGAGGCCCCGCAGCGTCACGAAGGCGATCGCGCCGATCAGCCCGAGCGGGATGATCATCAGCACCGCGAACGGGATCGACCAACTTTCGTACAGCGCCGCAAGGCACAGGAAGACGACCAGGATCGACAGGCCGTACAGCAGCGGCGCCTGACCCGACGACAGTCGTTCCTGATAGCTGAGGCCCGACCAGGCGATCGACGTGCCGGGGATCTGTGCCGCCAGCTCGCTGATCCGCGCCATCGCATCGCCCGAGCTGACGCCGGGCGCGCCCGACCCCGAGAACTCGAACGAGGATATGCCGTTGAAACGCGACAGCGTGGTGGGGGCGGTCGACCAGCCGGTCGTCGCGAAGGACGAGAAGGGCACCATCTGACCGTTCGATCCGCGCACGAACCATTGCTTCAGATCGTCCGGCGCGGCGCGATAGGGCGCGTCGCCCTGCACGTAGACGCGCTTCACACGACCGCGGTCGATGAAGTCGTTGACATACTGGCCACCCCAGGCGGTGGTCAGCGTGTTGTTCGCCGCGCTCTGCGTCAGGCCCAAGGCCGCCAGCTTCTGCTGGTCCATGTCGATACGCAGCGTTGCGATGTCGGGCAGTTCGGTCAGGCGCACCGACGCCAGCTTCGGATCGGCATTGGCCATCGCCAGCAATTTGTCCCGCGCGGCGCCGAACTGTTCCTGCGTCAGGCCGCCGGTGTTCTGCAGCTCCATCGTAAAGCCGTCCGACGAACCGAGGCCGCGGATCGCTGGCGGCACCAGCGCGAAGACCTGCGCGTCGCGAAGCCCGCGGAACGCGCCGGATGCGCGCTGCGTGATCGCATCGGCGGTGTTCTCCTTGCCGCTCCGGTCCTTCCAGTCGACGAAGTTGAGGAAGCCCTGGCCGGTGTTCTGGCCGCTGACGCCGCCCCCGCCGCCGCCCGCGACGGTGAACAGGACGGAGGTGTTCTTGGGCTCATATTGGGCGAAATAGTTTTCGACCTGCCGCTGCACCTGCTGCGTCCGTGCGATCGTCGCACCGGGGGGCAGGCGGAACTGGACGATCGCCGCGCCCTGGTCCTCGGTCGGCAGGAAGCCGGTGGGCAGGCGCAGGAACAGTATCGCGAGCAGCGCGACGACGCCGACGTAGATCAGCAGGAACAGCCACTTGCGATCCACCACCGTCTGCACGGCACCGGTGTAGCGTGTCACCGTCTTTTCGAACGTGCGGTTGAACCAATTGCCCGCGGCCTCGCCCCATTCGGCGACCTTGCCGAGGTGCTTCTTGATGCCCTTGCTCTCCCGCTCCTCCTGCGACTTCTGCTTCAGCAGCGAGGCGGTGAGCGCGGGGCTGAGGATCAGCGCGACCAGCACCGACAGCACCATCGCCGACACGATGGTCAGCGAGAACTGGCGATAGATGACGCCGGTCGATCCGCCGAAAAACGCCATCGGCAGGAACACCGCCGACAGGACGAGCGCGATCGCGATCAGCGCGACGCTGATTTCGTTCATCGACTCGATCGTCGCCTGACGCGGCGTCATCTCGGGGTCTTCTTCCATCAACCGCTCGACGTTCTCGACGACGACGATCGCGTCGTCGACGAGCAGGCCGATGGCGAGGACGAGGCCGAACAGCGTCATGGTGTTGATCGAGAAGCCGGCGAAGTGGAAGATCGCGAAGGTGCCGAGCAGCACCACCGGCACCGCGATGGCGGGCACCAGCGTGGCGCGCCAGCTTTGCAGGAACACGAACATCACGATGACGACCAGCACGATCGCCTCGAGCAGCGTCTTCACCACCTCGTCGATCGACAGCTTGATGAACGCGGTCGTGTCGTTGGCGTAGGCGACCTTCAGGCCGGGCGGGAAGCTTTTGGCGACGCGCGCGACCTCGGCCTTCACCAGCTCGGCGGTCTTCAGTGCGTCGGCGCCCGGTGCCAGCAGCACCGCGATGCCCGCGCCGGGGTGCCGGTTGATGCGGCTGAAGGCGGCATAGCTTTCCGCGCCCAGCTCGATCCGGGCGACGTCCGACAGGCGCACGGTCGCGCCCGAGGGGAGCGTCTTGACGATGATCTGGCGGAACTGCTCGGGCGTTTGCAGGCGCGACTGGGCGGTGACGGTCGCGTTCAACATCTGCTCCGGACTGGACGGCACGCCGCCCACTTCGCCCGCCGCGACTTCGGTATTCTGGTTCTGGATCGCGGTGGTGATGTCCGACGGGATCAGCTGGTAGCTGGCGAGGCGCGCCGGGTTCAGCCAGATACGCATCGCATATTGCGATCCGAACACGTTGACGTCGCCCACCCCCTGCACGCGGCCCAGCGGGTCCTGCAGGTTGGAAACGAGATAGTCGCTGACGTCCTGGTTCGTCTTCTGGTCGGTTTCGTCATAGACGCCGACGATCAGCAGGTTGTCGGGGTTCGATTTGCGGACGACGAGGCCCTGCTGCTGCACCTGTTGCGGCAGGCGCGCGACGCCCTGCTGCACCTGGTTCTGCACCTGCACCTGCGCGATGTCGGGATCGGTGCCCTTTTCGAACGTCGCGGTGATCGACACCGAGCCGCGGCTCGACGACGAGGAGCTGAAATACAGCAGGCCGTCGATGCCGGTCAGCTGCTGTTCGATGACCTGCGTCACCGAATTCTGCAGCGTCTGTGCGTTCGCCCCGGGGAAGGTCGCGCGGATCGACACCTGCGGCGGCGCCACGTCGGGATATTGCGCAATCGGCAGGCTCAGGATCGCGCCGACGCCCGCCAGCATCACGATGATGGCGAGCACCCAGGCGAAGATCGGGCGGTCGATGAAGATGCGGGAGATCATCGCGGATCAGCCCGCCTTGCTTTGGGCGTTACCCTGCTGCTTGCCCTCGCCTTTGCCCTCGTTCTGTTTCGGCGGCGCGATCACCTGCGCGCTGTTCGCCGGCACCGCCTTCACCTGCGCGCCGGGGCGCAAATTGTTGAGGCCCTGCGTGATCACCTTGTCGCCGGGGTTCAGCCCCTGGGTCACCACCCAATATTGCCCCTGCGTGCGGGCGGCGGTGACGCGGCGGCTGACGACCTTGTTGTTCGCGCCGAGGATCATCACGCTCGCATTGCCCTTGGCATCGCGCGACAGAGCGGGTTCGGGCACCAGGAAGGCGCGTTCGTTGATCGCCTGCGCGAAGCGCGCCCGCACGAACATGCCCGGCAGCAGCAGCCCCTGCGCATTGGGGAAGCGCGCACGCATCGTGACGGTGCCGGTTTCCTGATTGACCAGCGCCTCGGCGAATTCGACCGTGCCGGTGTAGCCGTAATCGCTGCCGTCCTCGAGCAGCAGCTTCACCTCGGCCCGGGTCGGCGCGACGCCGCCCTGCATCAGCTTGCGGCGCAGCGACAGCAGGTCTGCGGCGGATTGCTGGATATCGACGAAGATCGGATCGAGCCGCTGGATCTGCGCCAGGGGATCGGTCTGGCTCGCCGAAACGAGCGCGCCGACGGTGAACAGCGACCGGCCGATCCGGCCGCTGATCGGCGCGGGCACGGTCGTGAATTGGAGGTTCACGCGCGCGGTATCCAGCGCCGCCCGGGTCTGCGCGACGGAGGCGGTCGCCTGCCGGGCGGAGGCGATGGCGTTGGTATATTCCTGCTTCGACACCGCCTCGATCGCGGCGAGCGGCTTGTAGCGGTCCGCCTGGATCGTCAGCGCTTCCTGATTGGCCCGCGCGCTGGCGAGGTTCGCCTGCGCCTGGTTGACCGCGGCGCGATACAGGCGCGGATCGATTTCGTAGAGCGGCTGGCCACGACGGACCAGCGAGCCTTCGGTAAAGAAGCGGCGGCGGATGACGCCGTTCACCTGCGGGCGGACGTCGGAGCTTTCATAGGCGCTGGTCCGGCCCGGCAGTTCGGTGACCATTGCGGCACTGGTCGGCTGCATCACGACATAGCCAACTGTGGTCGGCCCGCGATTCGCGCCGCGGCCGCCGCCCTTTTCCTTGTCATGCGTACCACCGCCACAGGCGGTCAGGGTGAGGGCGAGTGCGACAGTGGCAGCCCCGGCAAGGTGCCGTCGGCGACGAATCGATGCTGTGGTCAAGTATGTCACCCGCTAATCTCGGCTCGCGCAGCCGCGACCTGCGCGTCAATGCGCGGCGCGGTGGTTGGTTGCTCGTCGCGATGCAAAGACGGCGATCGACGGGGAAATGCAAGTCAAGTTGACCGTTATTAATGTCGCAAATTGTCGCAGTGCGGAAAAGGAGTGCCATGACGGAGACATGCGACAGGGCGCGACAGGACGCCGACAAGGCGGCCGCCGCGGCGGCGGCGGTGGACGAGGTCCGCGACGGCATGCTCGTCGGACTGGGCACCGGATCCACCGCGACCCACGCCATCCACCGGCTCGCCGAACGCATCGCGCAGGGCAGTCTGACGATCCGGGCCGTCGCGACGTCGCGCGCCAGCGAGGCGCTTGGCCGCAGTCTCGGCATCGCGATGCTCGACTTTGCCGATGTGCCACGCGTCGACCTGACGATCGATGGCGCCGACGCGATCGATGACCGATTGTATGCGGTGAAGGGCGCGGGCGGGGCGATGCTGCGCGAGAAGGTGGTGGCGGCCGCATCGGACCGAATGGTGGTGATCGCCGACGGATCGAAGCATCGTCCGCGCATCGGCGGGGTGCCGGTGCCGGTCGAAATCCTGCCCTTCGCCCGTGCGTCGGTGCTGGCGGCTTTGGGGGAGGGCGCGGCGCTTCGCCTGCGCGAAGGCGACCCCTATGCCACCGATAACGGCAATTGGATCGCGGACTGCCGCCTCGATCTTGCCGATCCCCTTGCCACCGCAGCGTGGCTCGATGCCTTGCCCGGCGCGCTTGGCCACGGGTTGTTCCTGCGCGAGGTGGATGGCGCCTATATCGCACACGGCGGCGTCGTTTCGCGACTGGAACGGGACGCGCCCTCCCGTTAAAGGCTGCCCTCGACCGCAACGGATCGGGCGTGCAGGCGTTCGATGCAGCGTAAGAGCAAGGGCCCTAATCCATGACCGATACGACGACTGCGCTCCACGAGGACGGATCGCTCGAACGCCTGACGATCGACACGATCCGCACGCTGTCGATGGACGCGGTGCAAAAAGCCAATTCCGGCCACCCCGGCACGCCGATGGCGCTGGCGCCCGTCGGCTATACGCTCTGGTCGCAATTCCTGCGCTACGACCCATCCAAGCCCGACTGGCCCAACCGCGACCGCTTCGTCCTGTCGGTCGGCCATGCGTCGATGCTGCTGTACAGCCTGATCCACCTCGCCGGCATCGAAGAGATCGACGCGGACGGTAACAAGACCGGGCGTCCCGCGCTCAGCCTCGACGATCTGAAGGGTTTCCGCCAGCTCGCCTCGCGCACGCCGGGCCACCCCGAATACCGCCACACCACGGGCGTCGAGACGACGACCGGACCGCTGGGCGCGGGGTGCTCCAACTCCGTCGGCATGGCGATTGCGGAGCGGTGGCTCGCGGCACGCTACAACCAGGGTGGCTTCACGCTGTTCGACCATGACGTCTACACGCTGTGCGGCGACGGCGACATGATGGAAGGCGTCGCGTCCGAGGCGGCGAGCCTTGCCGGCCACCTCAAGCTCAGCAACCTGTGCTGGATCTACGACAGCAACCACATCTCGATCGAGGGCGGCACCGATCTCGCGTTCGACGAAGACGTCGGCAAGCGGTTCGAGGCCTATGGCTGGAACGTCATCCACATCGACGATGCCAACGACACCAAGGCGTTTGCGGCTGCGATCGAGACGTTCAAGGCGACGAACGACAAGCCGACCTTCATCGTCGTCCATTCGGTGATCGGCTGGGGCAGCCCCAAGGCTGGCAGCGAGAAGGCGCATGGCGAACCGCTCGGCGAAGATAACATCCGCGCCACCAAAAAGGCCTATGGCTGGCCCGAGGAGAAGAGCTTCTACATCCCCGATGGCGTCGCCGAACACTTCCATGATGCGATCGCTGACCGCGGCACGAAGCTGCGCGAGGAATGGGACGCGAATTTCGCGAAGTATCGCGAGGCGCAGCCCGATCTCGCCGCCGAGCTCGACCTGATGCTCAAGGACACGCTGCCCGAGGGCTGGGACGCCGACGTTCCCGAATTCCCGGCGGACGAAAAGGGGCTCGCGACCCGCGATTCGGGCGGCAAGGTGCTCAACGCGCTCGCCGCGAAGGTGCCGTGGCTGATCGGCGGCTCCGCCGACCTCGCGCCGTCGACCAAGACCGACATCAAGGGCAAGGCCTCGTTCGAAGCGTCGAACTATGGCGGCCAGAACTTCCACTTTGGCGTGCGCGAACACGGCATGGGCGGTGTGGTCAACGGCATGGCGCTGTCGCATCTGCGCAGCTATGGTTCGACCTTCCTCGTTTTCGCCGATTACATGCGCGCGCCGATCCGCCTGTCGGCGATCATGGAACTGGCCGCGGTCTGGGTGTTCACCCACGATTCGATCGGCGTCGGCGAGGACGGCCCGACGCACCAGCCGATCGAGCATCTCGCCACGCTGCGCGCGATCCCCGGCCTCGACACGATCCGCCCCGGTGACGCCAACGAAGTCGGTTATGCGTGGCGCGCCGCGCTGGAGGACGCCAGCCGCCCGACCGCACTGATCTTCTCGCGCCAGGCGATGCCGACGCTCGATCGGTCGAAATACGCCTCGGCAGAGGGCGTGATGAAGGGCGGCTATGTCCTCGCCGATTGCGACGGCACGCCCGACGTGATCCTGATCGCGACGGGCAGCGAACTGCATCTCGTCGTCGAGGCGCATGAGAAGCTGACCGCCGATGGCGTGAAGAGCCGCGTCGTCTCGCTGCCGAGCTGGTATCGCTACGAACTTCAGTCCGACGACTATAAGGAAAGCGTGCTGCCCAAGGGCGTCACCGCGCGCCTTGCGGTCGAGCAGGCGGGCGAGATCGGCTGGCATCGCTTCGTCGGTCTGGAAGGCCGCACGATCACCATGTCGACGTTCGGCGCCTCCGCCCCCATATCCAAGCTGCAGGACAAATACGGCTTCACCGTCGACAATGTCGTCAAGGTGGCGCGCGAGATGCTGGAGACCAAGTGATGAGCAAGCTGAGCGACCTTTCCGCCGCGGGCACCGCGGTGTGGCTCGACTTCGTCGATCGCAAGTTCCTCGAAGCCAAGGGCCTCGAAAAGCTGGTGAACGAGGACGGCCTGACTGGCGTCACCTCCAACCCGTCGATCTTCGAAAAGGCGATGGGCCATGGCGACGCCTATGACGCGACGCTCGCCGCCTTCGACAAGGAGCATCCGGGCGCCGCGACGATCGACCGCTACGAACATCTCGCGATCCAGGACATCAAGGCGGCGGCGGAGACGTTGCAGCCGGTCTATGACCGCCTCGACGGCAAGGACGGTTACGTCAGCCTGGAAGTGTCGCCGTACATCGCCGACGACACCGACGCGACGATCGCCGAGGCCGAAAAGCTGTGGCACGCCGTCGGCCACAAGAACCTGATGATCAAGATTCCTGGCACGGTCGCGGGCGCACCGGCGATCAGCGCGACGATCGCCAAGGGCATCAACGTCAATGTGACCTTGCTGTTCGCGCTCGACGCCTACATCCGCGTCGCCGAGGCCTATGCCACCGGCCTCGAGGAGCGCGTCCGCCAGGGCCAGCCGATCGACCATATCGCCAGTGTCGCGAGCTTCTTCGTCAGCCGTATCGATACGGTGATCGACAAGGAAATCGACCGTCGCGTTGCCGAGGGTGATCCCGAAGCCGAGACGCTGAAGGGTCTGCGCGGCAAGGTCGCCATCGCCAACGCCAAGATGGCCTATCAGTGGTTCCTCGACTTCGAACAGTCGGACCGCTGGCAGGCGCTCGCCGCCAAGGGCGCGCAGCCGCAGCGGCTGCTGTGGGCGTCGACCGGCGTCAAGGACAAGGCGTATCCGGACACGCTCTACGTCGACACGCTGATCGGCCGCGACACGGTCAACACCATGCCGCCCGCGACGATGGATGCCTTCCGCGAACGGGGCACCGTCGCCGAGACGCTGACACAGGACGTCGACGGCGCGCGCAAGGTGCTCGCCGATGTGGAGCGTCTGGGGCTGAACTTGACGGGCGTCACCGACACGCTGGTGCTGGAGGGCGTCGCGTCCTTCGCCAAGGCGTTCGACGACCTGCTGGGCTCGATCGCCGCGAAGCAGCCGGCGGAGGCGTAACGATCGGGGGCGGGATCAACCTCCGCCCCACATCCTCCGTCACCCCGGACTCGTTCCGGGGTCCACCGGGCCGCGGGGGGATGGCAGGAGGTTCGTGCCGCCCCCCTCGCCGCGGAGTGGACCCCGGACCAAGTCCGGGGTGACGCTGTCTTGAGGCGGCTGAAAAGCTCTCCTCACAACCCGGTGGGCCCACCCCGCACCAAATCGAACCGGCCCCGCAACAACTCGGCCTGCTCCGGGTTCTACCCTTCGACATCCAACCATCCGTAAGGCAGCAGATATGAAGATCGGACTGATCGGCCTCGGCCGTATGGGCGGCAACATCGCGCGACGGCTGATGAAGGCGGGCCATCAGGTCGTCGTCTACGACCGCAGCGCAGAGGCGGTGGAGAAGCTCGCAGGGGAAGGTGCGATTCCCGCCAGTTCGCTCGACGACGTCCGCGGCAAGCTCGATACGCCGGCCATCTGGTGGGTGATGCTCCCCGCCGGCGGCCCGACCGAGGATACGATCGCCGCGATCGGCGAGGGCGCCAAGGCCGGCGACATCGTCATCGACGGCGGCAACACCTTCTACAAGGACGACATCCGCCGCGCGAAGGGGCTGGCCGACAAGGGCGTCCACTATGTCGACGTCGGCACCTCGGGTGGCGTCTGGGGCCTGGAGCGCGGCTATTGCATGATGATCGGCGGCGACGATGACACCGTCACGATGCTCGATCCGATCTTCGACGCGCTCGCCCCCGGCCTCGGCACGATCGAGCGTACGCCGGGCCGCATCGCGGGTCAGGCCGATCCACGTGCCGAAAAGGGCTATATCCATGCCGGGCCCGCAGGGGCCGGGCACTTCGTCAAGATGATCCACAACGGCATCGAATATGGCCTGATGCAGGCCTATGCCGAGGGCTTCGACATCCTGAAATCGAAGAACAGCGACAAGCTGCCCGAGGACGAGCGCTTCGACCTCAACATGACCGACATCGCCGAGGTCTGGCGCCGTGGCAGCGTCATTTCGTCGTGGCTGCTCGACCTGACGGCCATCGCGCTGGCCAAGGACGGCGAACTGAACGGCTTCTCCGGCAGCGTCGCGGATTCGGGCGAAGGCCAGTGGACGATCGACGCCGCCATGGAGGAAAAGGTGCCCGCCAACGTGCTCACCGCCTCGCTGTTCGCGCGCTATCGCAGCCGCATTGAACATACTTATGGCGACAAAGTCCTCTCCGCGATGCGCTTTGGCTTCGGCGGGCACGTCGAGATGCCGCAGTGAGCGATGGCGTGAAGCCCATCGCTCTCGTCGTGTCCGACATCGACGGCACGCTGGTCGACAAGCAGAAGAAATTGACCGCCGCGACCACTGCGGCGGTCTCGCGCTTGGAAGCGGCGGGGATCGGGTTCACCGTCATCAGCGCGCGGCCGATCTCCGGCATCCTGCCGATCGTCGAGACGCTGGGTCTCGACGGACCGATGGCGGCGTTCAACGGTGGCATCCTGTTCAGGTGCGACGGGACGATCACCGAGCATCATGTCATCGACGAGGGCGTCGCGAAGGGCGTGATGGCCATTGCGGCCCATAGCCCGGTCGATCTGTGGGTCTTTTCCGACGACCGCTGGTACGCCTCGACCGACCAGGGTGAGCATGTGGAACACGAGCGGCTGGCGTCGAACCAGGACCCGATCGTCACCGACGATTTCGGCGATCTGCTGGCCCGCGCCGACAAGATCACCTTCGTCAGCGACGACGCGCCGATGCTCAGCGATCTCGCGGACCGCTGCAAGGCGGCGCATGGCGAGGATGCGACGATCGTGCAGAGCCAGGTCTATTACCTCGACGTGACCGCGCTGGCGGCCAACAAGGGCGACGGCCTGATCGCGCTGGCCGCCGCGTTCGATCAGCCGTTGGATGCGATTGCGGCGCTTGGCGACCAGTACAACGACGTGCCGATGCTGGAGCGCGCCGGCCTGTCGATCGCGATGGGCAACGCCCCCGATCCGGTGAAGGCGCGCGCCGATCACGTCACCACCGCCAATGACGCCGATGGCGTCGCCCATGCCATCGACACCATCATCCTTCCCCGTACCGGAGCTACCGAATGAAACAGCTGATTGCCTTCGACCTCGACGGAACGCTGGCCGAGAGCAAGCAGCCCTTGCAGGAACCGATGGGTGAAGCGCTCGCCGACCTGCTTGGCGTGGCGCATGTCGCGGTCATTTCGGGCGGTGACTGGCCGCAGTTCCAGAAGCAGGTGGCGAGCCGCCTGCCGGCCCGCGCCGACCTGTCCAAGCTGTGGCTGATGCCGACGACGGGTACCAAATTGTACGTCCACCGCGATGGCGCATGGCAGACGGTCTATGCCGAGCTGTTCGACGATGCGACCAAGGCGAAGATCCTGAAGGCGTTCGACGAGTCGCTGGAAGCGACGGGCTTCGTTCCCGAAAAGACCTGGGGCGAGCGGATCGAGGATCGCGGCAGCCAGATCACCTTCTCCGCACTTGGCCAGGAAGCGCCCGTCGCTGAGAAAGAGCATTGGGACCCCAAGTTCGAAAAGCGCAAGGTCATCCAGGCCGACCTGAAGCAGCGCCTGCCGGGCTTGTCGATCAACATGGGCGGCGCGACCTCGATCGACATCACGCAGGAAGGCGTCGACAAGGCGTACGGCCTGAAGAAGCTGCGTGACGAGAGCGGTATCCCGCTCGACGCGATGATGTTCATCGGCGACGCGATCTTCCCCGGCGGCAACGATTATCCGGCGAAGGAACTGGGGCTGGACACGGTGCGCGTCCGCGATCCGGAGGAAACGATCTCGGTCGTCACCGCGATCGTCGCCTGCCAGAAGTAACTTAACCGCTGGGTGCGGCGGGCCCGGTCAGTCCGGGCGCCGCACCCGTTCGGTCAGGACGATCTCGCCCTCGACCTCGATCTCCTCGTCATCCGACAGGTCGGATGTATCGGGCATCTCGAACTCGGCGCTCCAGTCGTAGATTTTCGCGAGACCGCCGTCGATCCAGACGCGCACGGCGCCACTGGTGATCTCTCCCCCCATCGCACCGACGAAATCCGCGACGAGGTTTTCCGCCGCGGACTCGTGGTCGGTCGCGCCGGGGATGCTGGCCGGCGTCATCGGCTCATCCATCTCGATCAGCTGTGCCCAGAAGCGTTTGGCCATCGTTTCGTCCTTGCGTTGCCGCGACCGGCGGAGGGTCAGGTTGCGGTGGCGTCGGCGGTAGCGAAGCCGGGGCGTGTAGGACAGGGGCTTTGGGTTTTGCGAGCGTTGTCAGTGGGATGGCCGGGTGGGCATCCAACTAGAACGAGAGAGGGGGCGCCGGATCTGGTCCGGCGCCCCCTCTGTCATTGGCGGCGGCGTGGCGAAGCCACGCCGTCAGTCCTCGGCATTGCCGAGGCTGGCCGACAGCGCCTGTGCGGCTTTGCCGCACCGCGTGCCGGCCCGGCACGCTCAGGCGCTGTAGTACATGTCGTATTCGACCGGGCTGGGGGTCATTTCCCAGCGCGCGACTTCGCCGCGCTTGATCTCGATATAGGCTTCGATCTGATCCTTCGAGAACACGTCGCCCTTCAGCAGGAAGTCGTGGTCGGCGGCCAGGCTGTCGAGCGCCTCGCGGAGCGAACCGCAGACGGTCGGGACCTGGGCGAGCTCTGCCGGCGGCAGGTCGTACAGGTTCTTGTCCATCGCCTCGCCCGGATGGATCTTGTTCTGGATGCCGTCCATGCCCGCCATCATCAGCGCCGCATAGGCGAGATAGGGGTTGGCCATCGCGTCCGGGAAGCGGACTTCGACGCGCTTCGCCTTGGGGCCGGTGCCGTACGGAATGCGGCACGACGCCGAGCGGTTGCGTGCCGAATAGGCGAGCAGCACCGGCGCTTCGTAACCCGGCACCAGACGCTTGTAGCTGTTGGTGGTCGGGTTGGTGAAGGCGTTGACCGCCTTGGCATGCTTGATGATGCCGCCGATGAAGTACAGGCACATCTCGCTGAGGCCGGCATAGCCTTCGCCCGCGAACAGCGGGGTCTTGCCGCTCCAGATCGAGAAGTGGGTGTGCATGCCCGAGCCGTTATCTTCCTTGATCGGCTTGGGCATGAAGGTGGCCGACTTGCCATAGGCATGCGCAACCTGATGCACGACGTACTTGTAGATCTGCATGCGATCGGCGGTCTGCGTCAGCGTGCCGAAGGTCAGGCCCAGTTCGTGCTGCGCGGCTGCGACTTCGTGGTGATGCTTGTCGCAGGGCAGGCCCATTTCGAGCATCGTCGAGACCATCTCGCCGCGGATGTCGACCGCCGAGTCGACCGGCGCGACGGGGAAATAGCCGCCCTTGGCGCGCGGACGATGGCCGAGGTTGCCGCCTTCATATTCGCGGCCGGTGTTGGTCGGCAGCTCGATATCGTCGATCTTGAAGTAGGACTCGGCGTAATTCGTGTCGAACTGCACGTTGTCGAACATGAAGAATTCGGCTTCCGGGCCGACGTATACGGTGTCGCCGACGCCGGTGGTCTTCAGATAGGCCTCGGCGCGCTTGGCGGTCGAGCGCGGATCGCGCGCGTAGAGTTCGCCGGTCGAGGGTTCGACGACGTCGCAGAACACGATCAGCATCGGGGTGGCCGAGAACGGATCGGTGTAGATCGCGTCGAGATCGGGCTTCAGGACCATGTCCGACTCGTTGATCGCCTTCCAGCCCTCGATCGAGGAGCCGTCGAACATCAGGCCGTCGGTGAATTCATCTTCGCCCATGACGCTCGCGACCATGGTGAGGTGCTGCCACTTGCCCTTGGGGTCGGTGAAGCGCAGATCGACCCACTCGATCTCCTCGTCCTTGATCTTGTTCAGGATGTCGTTGGCGGTCGCCATGGAAAGCCCTTTGCTCTGGTAATGACCCGGTCGGGACCGGAAGGATGTTGCGTCGCGGGCGTGCCAATCACACAGATTGTTGCGCCGCGTCAAATGACGAAGATGTCAGACGGCGACTAGATCGCAGCCTCGTCGCGCTCGCCGGTGCGGATGCGCAGCGCGGTTTCGACCGGGATGACGAAGATCTTGCCGTCGCCGATTCGGCCCGTCTGCGCGGCGGCGGCGATCGCCTCCACCACGCGTTCGGCGAGCGCGTCGTCGACAACGACCTCCAGCTTCACCTTGGGCAGGAAGTCGACGACATATTCGGCGCCGCGATAGAGTTCTGTATGGCCCTTCTGCCGCCCGAAGCCCTTGGCTTCGGTGACGGTGATGCCGGACACGCCGATCTCGTGCAGTGCTTCCTTCACCTCATCCAGCTTGAACGGCTTGATGATGGCTTCGACCTTCTTCACCGGAACACGCCCCTTGACTGAAACCCTCGCCCCGAGCGCGGGTGTTGCACCAAACGTGCCAGTCCCGCGCCCGAGGGGCAACCGGGATTCGGCCGATTTTGCTGCCTGGAAAACGGGCATTTCGTGCCCCGTTGCCCGAGTCGCGAGCAGCGATCCGACGCGCGGAAGTGGACGAAGTGGACGGTACGTATCGTCCGAAAACGCCCCCGGCCCGGTGCCGATGGGCAACGGGTGGCGCGAGGCGGCAGGAACGGCATGGCGGCGAGTGTAGCAGAGCGGGAGCGTGTAGGACAGCGGGCGTTCGACTGCGGCTTGAGCGAGGGGCCGCGACACCAAATGTCGTCATTCCCGCGCAGGCGGGAATCCATATTCTCTGACGTTAGCGACTGGAGCCGCTCGGTTAGCCAGTCTGGATTCCCGCCTGCGCGGGAATGACGGAGAAGGGGCGGTGGGGCGGCCTCGCCTTAGAGGATCTCGCGCACCTTCTCGGCCGGGCGGGCGAGGACGACGCCCTTGTCGGTTTCGACGAGCGGGCGCTGGATGATGATCGGATTGATCGTCATCGCTTCGAGGATCGTCGCATCGTCGGCGTCGGCGAGCGCCTTGGCATCGGGTTCGGTCATCCGCAGCCCCTCGCGCGCGGTGAGGCCCGCGGCGGCATAGAGGCGCGAAAGCTCCGCGACGGTCGGCGGGTGCTTGAGATATTCGATGACGGTGACGTCGGCGCCCGCCTCTTCGAGGAGGGCGAGGGTGCTGCGCGAGGTGCCACAGCGCGGGTTGTGGTAGATGGTGGCGTGCATGACGGGCGGTATATCGCGGTTCGGCAGGATGCGGGAGGGCGTGCGAGGCCGGGCGGGGTCTGGTCGCCCGAACGGCAAAAGGGCGGCGCATGTGCGATGCGCCGCCCCCTGCACCGGGCCGAGTGAGGCGATCAGCCCTTGGTACGCGCAGCCTTCATGGCGTTGCGTACGGCGGTGAGGAAATGGTTGCCGGGCTGCGCCTTGCACTGCTGCACGACGATCGGCACGACATTCTCGACGCCGTCGAGCGTCACGGTCGGGTGCGCCTTGCCCTTCGGACCGTAATTGGCGGCATAGACGACCGCCTGCGGGCGGAAGCTTTCGTCGAGCAGACCGAAGTCGCCGCAGGTCACGGTTTCGAGGTGCTTGCCCTGCTTGAGCAGGTCGACGTGGCGGACTTCGCCGCTGCGGCTGGGAATGGTCGCCTTTTCCTGCACTTGCAGCGGCGCCGCAACGGCAGTCGAGGAAACGGCGAGAAGCGCACAGGCGGCGATCGTGCCAAACATCCGGGTCATTGTTCCAGTCTCCCTTCCTTAGAGGCGCTGGTAAAATTCCCATATGTCCATATCGGTTTCATTCTAACGGCAAATTCATGATGCCGTTACTTGGGCGTCAGCAACGACTGTTATCGTGACGCCGATGTATTCAGCAATTGTTGTTGCGCGGCAGGGGTTTGTGCGGTGCGGGCGCGTGATCCGTCGTCCTGGCGAAGGCAGGAACCTCTCGCGGCGCGTGTTGCGCGCGCTTGCCGGGAGATTCCAACCTTCGCTGGGAGGACTCTATGAGTGTAGGACGATCGGGGCTGGCGGGTCAGGAGGAGGCCGTCCCAGGGACGGCCGCCATCATCCCTGCTTCGCGAGCCACTCTTCCAGCCACTTGATCGTATAGTCGCCGCGCTGGAATTCGGGATCGTCGAGCAGCGCCTGATGCAGCGGGATCGTCGTCGTCGGACCGTCGATGACGAATTCCTCCAACGCGCGGCGCAGGCGGCGCAGCGCCCCTTCGCGGGTGGTGCCGTAGACGATCAGCTTGGCGATCATGCTGTCGTAATAGGGCGGCACCTTATAGCCGGCGTAGAGGCCGCTATCGACGCGCACGTGCATGCCGCCCGGCGCGTGGAACTGCTTCACCAGGCCCGGCGAGGGGGCGAAGGTGCGCGGGTCCTCGGCATTGATGCGGCATTCGATCGCATGACCGCGGAACTGAACGTCTTCCTGACGCAGCGTCAGCGGATGCCCCTCGGCAACGCGAATCTGTTCGCGGACGAGGTCGAGACCGGTGATCATCTCCGTCACCGGATGTTCCACCTGCAAACGGGTGTTCATCTCGATGAAGTAGAATTCGCCGTCTTCCCACAGGAATTCGATCGTGCCGGCGCCGCGATAGCCCATGTCGGCCATCGCCTTCGCGCAGACGCCGCCGATGCGTTCGCGATCGGCTTGGCTGAGGACGGGGGAGGGCGCTTCCTCCAGCACCTTCTGGTGACGGCGTTGCAGCGAGCAGTCGCGTTCCCCTAAGTGGATCGCGTTGCCGTTGCCGTCGCCGAAGACCTGGATCTCGATATGGCGCGGGTTGCCGAGATACTTTTCGAGATACACCGTGGCGTCGCCGAACGCGGCCTTCGCCTCGCTGCCGGCCTGCTGCATCAGCGTTTCGAGTTCGTCCTCGGAATGGCACACCTTCATGCCGCGGCCGCCGCCGCCCGACGCCGCCTTGATGATGACGGGATAGCCCGCCTTCGCCGCAATCGCCTTGGCTTCGGCGACGTCGCTGATCGCGCCGTCGGACCCGGGTACGAGCGGCAGGCCGAGCGCGCCGGCGGTGCGCTTCGCCTCGATCTTGTCGCCCATCGTGCGGATATGTTCGGGCTTCGGCCCGACGAAGATCAGGTTATGCAGCTCGACGATCTCGGCGAACCGCGCGTTTTCGCTGAGGAACCCATAGCCCGGATGGATCGCGTCGGCGCCGCTGATCTCCGCCGCCGAGATGATGTTGGGGATATTGAGATAGCTGTCGACCGCGGCGGGCGGCCCGATGCAGATCGCCTCGTCGGCGAGGCGGACGTGCATCGCGTCGGCATCGGCGGTGGAATGGACCGCGACGGTGCGGATGCCCATCTCGCGACAGGCGCGGTGGATGCGCAGCGCGATTTCGCCGCGGTTGGCGATCAGCAGCTTCTTGATCTGACGGGGAGCAGCGGTCACGCGTGGTTACTCGACGACCACGAGCGGCTGGTCGAATTCGACCGGCTGGCCGTTTTCGATCAGGATCTGGCGGACGGTGCCGGCGGTGGCGGCGACGATCGGGTTCATGACCTTCATCGCCTCGACGATCAGCAGCGTGTCGCCGGCCGAGACGCTCTGGCCGACGCTGACGAAGGGCTTCGCGCCCGGTTCGGCGGCGAGATAGGCGGTGCCGACCATCGGCGACTTCACCGCATTGGCCGACACGGCCGGCGCCATCGCACCGGCTTCGGCCGACGCTGCGGCCGCGGGGGCGGCAGGCGCTGCAGTGACGGGCGCGGGGGCGTAATGGACGGGCGCGGCCTGGGGGGCGGCCTTGCGCGCGACGCGGATCTTGCGGTCGCCCTCTTCCACCTCGATCTCGGTCAGATGGGTGGCGTCGAGCAGTTCGGCGAGCTGGCGCACGAGGTTCACGTCAACCTGCATGGCACCGTTGGGGGTCTGGTCGGTCATGGGAAGGCCTCCTGTCAGAAGCGCGCCGCGGCTTCAAGCGCGAGCATGTAGGAGAGGGCGCCAAAGCCGGCGATCGTGCCTTTTGCGGCACGCCCGACGAAGCTGATGTGGCGGAAGTCCTCGCGGGTGTGCGGGTTGGAGAGGTGGACCTCGATCACCGGCGTGCGGATACCCTTGATCGCGTCGTGGACGGCGATCGACGTGTGCGTGAAGGCGCCGGCGTTGAGGATCACCGCCTTCGCGCCGCGCGCCTGCGCCTCGTGTAGCCAATCGACGAGGTGCCCTTCGTGGTTGGACTGGCGCATGTCGATGTCGAGGTCGAGTTCGCGGGCGCGGTCTTCGAGCTGGCCGGCGATGTCGTCGAGCGTGTCGTGGCCATAGATCTCCGGCTCGCGCGTGCCGAGCAGGTTCAGGTTCGGGCCGTTGAGGACGTAGATCGTGTCGGTCATGGGCGGGGGTGTATCGTTGTTCCAGGTAGAAGGCGAGGTTTCGCGCGAAGACGCGAAGACGCGAAGAAGGAGGGTTCGCGCAGAGGCGCGGAGACGCGGAGGGGGTTCGCCCGCGGCAGCGGGCTTTCTCTTAGCGAGAGCTGGGATATAGGCCGCTTCGCGGCAGTGCGAGACGATCGTCCGATTCATGCACCCTCCGCGTCTCCGCGTCTCCGCGTGAACCCCTTCTTTTGCCTCTTTGCGGCTTCGCGGCTTCGCGTGAATCAAACCAGCAACGGTGGACACGCGGCGTGACGCGCCTAGATGGGGCACGCATAAGGAGTTTGACGCGTCATGGCCCATAGCGACGGCACCGTATCGATCACCGTGAACGGCGAGCACAAGCGCGTCGCCGCCGGCCTCAGCCTGACCGATCTGGCGAACGAACTGGGGCTGGTGCCCGAGAAGGTCGCGGTGGAGCGGAACCTGGAGGTCGTGCCGCGCTCGACGTTGAAGGACGTGTGCGTCGAGGATGGCGACGATATCGAGATCGTGCATTTCGTCGGTGGTGGCGACCATCAGGCGCCGATCGTCGACGACTCGTGGAGTGTCGCGGGCAAGACGTTCCGGTCGCGGCTGATCGTCGGGACGGGCAAGTATAAGGACTTCGCGCAGAATGCCGCGGCGCTGGAGGCGAGCGGGGCGGAGATCGTCACGGTCGCGGTGCGGCGGGTGAACGTCAGCGATCGCAATGCGCCGATGCTGACCGACTTCATCGATCCCAAGAAGGTCACCTACCTGCCCAACACCGCGGGCTGTTTCGACGCGGAGAGCGCGATCCGCACGCTGCGGCTGGCGCGCGAGGCGGGCGGTTGGGAGCTCGTGAAGCTGGAAGTGCTGGGCGAGGCGAAGACGCTCTACCCCGACATGCACGAGACGCTGCGCGCGACCGAGGTGCTGGCGAACGAAGGCTTCAAGCCGATGGTCTATTGCGTCGACGATCCGATCGCGGCGAAGCGGCTGGAGAATGCCGGCGCGGTCGCGATCATGCCGCTCGGCGCGCCGATCGGGTCCGGGCTCGGTATCCAGAACCGCGTGACGATCCGGCTGATCGTCGAGGGGGCGGGCGTGCCGGTGCTGGTCGATGCGGGCGTCGGCACCGCGTCGGACGCGGCGGTGGCGATGGAGCTGGGCTGCGACGGCGTGCTGATGAACACCGCGATCGCCGAGGCCAAGGACCCGATTCTGATGGCGGGCGCGATGCGGCGCGCGGTCGAGGCGGGGCGGATGGCCTATCGCGCCGGACGCATGGGGCAGCGGCGCTATGCCGACCCGTCCAGTCCGCTCGCCGGTTTGATCTGATATCGTATTGGGTCCGCACCAGACGCTAAAGTTTTTGTCACGGAACCGGTCCGACTTCGGCCCGTTGTTCTTGCGATAGATCAAGCGGCCCGGCTGGCGGGTCGCAGTCAATCGCAGGAGACGATCGATGGGCGAATTCACCGATAAGGTCGCAGCGGCCGGCAACAAGATCGCCGGCAACGTCAAGGAAGCTGTCGGCAAGGCGACCGACAATGACCGTCTGGTAGCCGAAGGCGAAGCGCAGCAGGCCAAGGGTACCGGTCAGGACGTCAAGGGCAGCGTCAAGGGCGCGCTCGGCGACAAGATCTGATCCAAAATATCAGTTCGCGAAACCGACAGGGTCGTCTCGCATCGCGGGGCGGCCCTTTCGCTTGGACAACAACAGGGGACGACACATGAAGAAGACGATTCTGGCCGGCGCGACGCTGGTGGCGATGGCGCTCTCGCTGAGCGCGTGCGGCGGCAAGGGCGACGACAAGCTCGGCTCCGAGGTCGAGAAGTCCTACGACAACCGCGCCGATGCGATGGAGCAGGCAGCGGACAATCTGAAGGACCAGGCCAAGGAAATCCGCAAGAGCGGCGAACAGCAGGCCGATGCGATCGACGACGCCGACGTGAATGCGCAGGCGATGACCGAAGAGCAGAAGGCGGCGCTGAAGAACGGGTCCGAGAAGCTGCGCTGAGGGTGAGGGGGCGGGTTGGTTTGGGACCGGTGTGTTCGACCGGTCTATTGCCAGGCCGTTCCTCTCCCTCTTTTTCGTCATTCCTGCGGAGGCGGGAATCCAGAACCGCTACCGTTGCGGCAGGCGCCGTGAGGCTTGCCAGTCTGGATTCCCGCCTTCGCGGGAATGACGGTGGTTTGAGTGCGGCTGGGATCAGGTGTGGGGCGCTTGTGGCGTCCGTTGTGCTGGTGGTTGTCGTTGCGTGACGCAACGTCTGCCCATGCGCAGTGGATGCCGGAACGAGTCCGGCATGACGGGGTGTTTGGGGCGGGTGTCTTGTGACCTACAGGCCGAGTGTTGAGTGTTCCGGCATGGCGGCGCAGGATCTTTGGTCTGCGATCGCGCTGTTTGCAGCGCATGCTTCATAACCGACGTCGTCCCGGCGGAGGCTGGGACCTTTTGCGGCTCTTGTTGCGCCCTGTGACCGGGAGATCCCAGCCTTCGTTGGGATGACGTTAGGGCGGGCGGCGCGGTGTATGGTTCGGCCGTCTGCTCACATAAAAAAACGCCCCCTTCCGTGAGGAAGAGGGCGTTTTTTGTTGGCCGCTGTGGGCGTTGGCGATCAGGCGCCGAAGGTGCGCTGCCACCAGCCGCGGCGGGGTTGTTCGCCGGTGTCGGTGGCGGTGTCGGTCGCCGGGGCCTCCGCTTCCTCGGGCTCAGCCGGGGCGGCGGGTTCCGGAGCGGTCACCGTGTCGGCAGGGGCGGCATCGGTCGTGGCGGCTTTACGCGTGCGGCGACGCTTGGGCTTTTCCTCCGCGGCGGGCGCCTCGGCGGCCGGAGCCTCTTCGGCGGCGGGTGCCGGGGTGGCCTTCTTGCGGGTGCGCTTGGGCTTGGGCGCCGGTTCGGCGTCGGCGGCCGGGGCGGCGACCGGCGCTTCGGCGACGGCGGGCTCCGCTTCGGCCGCGGCAGGTGCCTCGACCGGCGCCACATCGGCGACCTTGCGGGCGCGCGGGCGGCGGCGGGTGCGCGGCGCCTCGACGGGCTCGGCGTCCTCGACCTTCGCCGGGGCCGGCGCGTCGAGACCGGTCGTCACCGGGCCGGCATCGCCCGCCTCGACGATCGGTTCGTTGGCCGCCGGCGCGTCGACGTCGGCGTCGGTGCTGTCGACCGCGGCGTCCGTGCCCTCGGTCGGCGTGCCTTCGGCATGGCGGCGACCGCCACGACGACCGCGGCGCCCGCGACGGCGACGGCCTTCGCCCTGCGGCTGCTCGCCATCGGCCTCGACGGTCTCGTCACCCGCGACCGGCTCGACGTCGGTGTCGGCATTCTCGGCGTCGATCGCGTCGACCGGTGCTTCAGCGGTATCGTCCGATGCGGTGTCGCCAGCCTCGTCCTCGCGGTTGCGACCGCGGCGACCGCGACGGCGGCGGCGGCGGCCACGGCCTTCGCCCTCGCCGCGCTCGTCGCGCTCACGCTCGCGCCGGGGCTCTTCCTCGACGGCCTCGACGACCTCGTCTTCCTCTTCCTCGTCCTCGATATCGTCGGGGACGTCGTCATAGTCTTCCTCGACCAGCGCCTCGATCTTGGGCGGGTGCGCGGGCGGCGGGCCGCTGGCCTCGACCGACATGCGCGCGCCTTCCTCCTCGCGATCGGGGACGATCTCGACGATCACGCCATAGCGATCCTCGATCTCGGCGATGTCCGCGCGCTTCTTGTTGAGGACGTAGATCGTCGCTTCCTGGCTGGCGCGCAGGGTGAGCACCGAGCCGCGGCCGCGGGCCGCTTCGTCCTCGATGAGACGCAGCGCGCTGAGGCCCGCCGACGATGCGGTGCGGACGAGGCCGGTGCCTTCGCAATGCGGGCAGGGGCGCGTCGAGGCTTCGAGCACGCCGGTGCGCAGACGCTGGCGGCTCATCTCCATCAGGCCGAACGACGAGATGCGGCCGACCTGGATGCGGGCGCGATCGTCCTTCAACGCTTCCTTCATCGCCTTCTCGACCTTCCTGACATTGGAATTGTTGTCCATGTCGATGAAGTCGATGACGACGAGGCCGGCCATGTCGCGCAGGCGCAGCTGGCGGGCGATTTCCTTGGCGGCTTCGAGGTTGGTCGCGGTCGCGGTCTGTTCGATATTGTGTTCGCGCGTCGACCGGCCGGAGTTGATGTCGATCGAGACCAGCGCCTCGGTCGGGTTGATGACCAGATAGCCACCCGACTTCAGCTGCACGACCGGATGGTACATGGCGGCGAGCTGATCTTCGACATGCGCGCGCTGGAACAGCGGCACGGCGTCGGCATATTGCTTCACGCGGCGGGCGTGGCTGGGCATCAGGAGCCGCATGAACTCCTTGGCGTGGCGATAACCCTCTTCGCCCTCGACGATCACCTCGTCGATGTCCTTGTTGTAGATGTCGCGGATCGCGCGCTTGATGAGGTCGCTGTCGCCGTAGATCAGCGCCGGCGCCGACGAGCCGAGCGTCGCTTCGCGGATGCCATCCCACAGACGCGCGAGATAATCGAAGTCGCGCTTGATCTCGACCTTGGTGCGCTGCAGGCCGGCGGTGCGGACGATGCAGCCCATCGAGCTGGGCAGCTGCATGTCGGCCATGATCGACTTCAGGCGCTTGCGATCGGCGGCGTTGCTGATCTTGCGGCTGATCCCGCCGCCGTGCGACGTGTTGGGCATCAGCACGCAATAGCGGCCGGCGAGCGACAGATACGTCGTCAGCGCCGCGCCCTTGTTGCCGCGCTCTTCCTTGACGACCTGAACCAGCAGCACCTGACGGCGGCGGATGACGTCCTGGATCTTGTAGCGGCGGCGCAGGTTCATGCGGCGCTGGCGCAGCGCCTCCACCTGGTCGTCGTTGCCATTGCGCGGCTTCTTCGCGGGGGCGCCTTCGCTGCCCTCGGCATCGTCATGGTCGGCGTCGTCATCATGATGATCGGCGTCGTCGTAATCGTCGTGATCGCGATCGTCGTGCGCATCATCGTCATGATCGTCGTCGTCATGCTCGGCGCGCAGCGCGGCTTCCTCCGCGGCATGCTCCGCCTCTTCACGCAGCAGCGCGTCGCGGTCTTCCTTGGGGATCTGATAGTAATCGGGGTGGATTTCGCTGAAGGCGAGGAAGCCGTGGCGATTGCCGCCGTAATCGACGAACGCCGCCTGCAGCGACGGCTCGACGCGCGTCACCTTGGCGAGATAGATGTTGCCCTTGAGCTGCTTGCGTTCGGCGGACTCGAAATCGAATTCTTCGATTCGATTATTTTTGACGACGGCGACGCGGGTTTCTTCCCGGTGGCGTGCGTCGATCAGCATACGCGTGGTCATTGAATAGTCTCCGCGCGCGTGGCGCTCCGGCGGCGGGTCCGTGACGGACCGGGCGGCAGGGCGCGCATGCGCGTTGATAGGTGGCGCCGGGCGGACCAGCGCGGGTTTGTGGCAAAGATGCGTCTGCTCGCCCGGCACATCGGGGGGCACGGCCCTCCCGCACGCCCGACACGCCGCCGGCCGAGGCCGGGCGGTGTCGAACGGTGGAAAAGTGCGTCATGCGAGCGTCAACCTGGTTAAGACCGCGCCAGGACGGCGCGAGAACCGGCGCATCGCCGATCTGTATTCACGGGCGACGCACGGGTGCAGTCCGTTGGTAGCATCGGCCTGCACGAACCGCAACTGGCAGGAACTTGCCGTATCGGCCGGCAAAATCGTGCCGAATTCCGGATTAACCTTGCCGGGCAACCCCCTGTTGGCACCCTGTGCGTCACAACGGCCCCGTGGCGATCGCGTTCAGAATCGCCCGAGGGGTTGTGTATGGCTTTTCGCTGGACCCGCGTACGCCTGTCGCGGCAAGGACGCCGTGTGCTGACGCTGTTCGCCCTGATTGCGGGATGGTTCACGAGCGCGCCCGCCTGGGCGGCGACGATGATCCGTAGCGTCGCGGTGCAGGACGGGCGGATCGTCATCCGCTTCGACGGCCCGGTCGCGGATGCGAGCGGCGAGATTCTGTCCGCCAGCCGCCAGATCGCCGTCGACATCGCCGATGCCGTGCCCGGCGCGCGCGCGCGCGGTGGCGGGCCGGTGAGCGGCGTCACCCAGCTGCGGCAAGGGGCGGGCACGCGGCTGCTGTTCGACCTCGCGCGGCCGGCGATCATCGGCGATGCATCGTTCGAACAGGACGGGCGCAGCCTGGTGCTGTCGATCGAGCCGGCGAGTGCGGCACGCTTCGCGGCGGCAGGGGCGGCGGGGCCGCTAAGCTTCCTGTCCTTCGACATCGGCGGCTGGGCGGCACGGCCCAAGTACAAAGTGTCGGTGCCGGTGCCGCCCCCGGCGCGCGGCCTGCCGCTGCCCAAGGTGCGCGGCGACGACAACCGGCCGCTGGTGGTGATCGATGCGGGGCATGGTGGCGTCGATCCGGGTGCGATCAACCCGGTGACCGGGCTGCGCGAAAAGGACGTGACGCTGCGCATCGCGCGGACGATTCGCGACCAGTTGCTCGCCACCGGGCGGGTGCGCGTGGCGCTGACGCGCGACGACGACCGCTTCCTCGTGCTGCGCGAACGCTACGGCATCGCACGGCGGCTGAAGGCCAATCTGTTCATCTCGATCCATTGCGACAGCGTCGGCAGCGGGGAGGCGAGCGGTGCGTCGGTCTACACCTTGTCCGAAGTCGCCTCCGACAAGGAAGCGGCGCGGCTGGCGGCGCGCGAGAACAAGGCGGACGTGATCTCCGGCGTGAACCTGGGCGATGCGGGTGCGGACGTCACGTCGATCCTGATCGACCTGGCGCAGCGCGAGACGATGAACACGTCCGCGAACTTCGCGCGGCTGCTGGGACGCGAGGCCAAGCCGCTGATCCCGACCAAGCCGGTGTTTCATCGTATGGCGTCGCTGATGGTGCTGAAGGCGCCCGACATGCCGTCGATCCTGTTCGAGACGGGCTATATCTCCAACCCGCGCGATGCCGCGTTCCTCGACAGCAGTGAAGGGCGGGAGAAGATCGCGGAAAGCGTGACCAAGGCGGTTGAGGTGCATTTCGCGCGGCAGATGGCGAGCCGGTAGGGGCGCGCCGGGGCGACGTGTGTCACGGGAGGGCGGCACGCCCCACCCGCCTCGTCATCCCCGCGCAGGCGGGGATCCAGACGCGCTACCGCGGCGACTCCATTATCAACGGTAGCGGTTATGGATTCCCGCCTTCGCGGGAATGACGGAACGTAGTGAAAGGCTGGGGTCTCTCTCGGCGCCTGAAGCGTGCTTCCACGGCGAGATTCCAGCCTTCGCTGGAATGACGGACGGGGGGGCGGCGTTCACCGCCGTTTGGAATCCCCGTCAGATCGCGCCCGAGAAGGTGTCGCACGCCGCCGGATCGCCAGTTTCGATGCCGCGGCGCAGCCAGGTCTGGCGCTGGGCGGAGGTGCCGTGGGTGAAGCTGTCGGGGACGACGCGGCCCTGGCTTTCCTTTTGCAGCGTGTCGTCGCCGATCGCGCCGGCGGCGGTCAGGCCCTCTTCCAGATCGCCCGGCTCCATGCGGCTGCGGTTCTGCGCGGCCCAGACGCCGGCGTAGCAATCGGCCTGCAACTCGAGGCGGACCGAGGCGGCATTGCCCTCCCGCTCCGAACTGCTGCGCTGGATCTGCTGCACCTTGTCCGACGTGCCGAGCAGGTTCTGGATGTGATGGCCGAATTCGTGGGCGATCACGTAATCCTGCGCGAAGTCACCCTTGGCGCCGAAGCGATTGGCCAATTCGTTGAAGAAGCTGGTGTCGAGATAGATGCGCTGGTCGGTCGGGCAGTAAAACGGGCCCATCGCCGATTGCGCGGCGCCGCAGCCCGACCGTCCGTTCTGGTTGAAGAAGGAGAGGCCCGGGGCGCGGAAGCGCTCGCCGCTTTGCGCGAAGATCTTTTCCCAGGTATTTTCCGCCGAGCTGAACGCGTTACAGGCGGCACGCTTGTCGGGGTCGGATGAGCAGACCGCAGTCGCGCCGCGGCCTTCGGACGGGGCGCTGCGGGTCACCTGCGTGCCGCTGCCGCCTCCGCCGCCCACGAGACTACCGAGATTGCCAAGCCCGCCGAACACGGCGAACAACAGCAATACGACGACGATGCCGCCGCAGCCGAAGCGGCTGCCGATCAGTGGCAACAGGCCGAACAGCAGGCCGCCGCCACCGCCTCCGCCGAAGCTACCACCGCCGGTGTTACCCTGGTCCTCGACGTCAATATTGGGATCGAAATCGTCGAGGCGCATGGCAGGCTCCGTTTAGCGTGTGTAACGAATGCCCGAACCCGTCCCCCGGTTGCAACCGGCTGCGCTTGGCGCCACGACAGGCGTGTTATCAGGAGAGTAGCATGATCCTTCAGGGCAAGACTGCGGTCATCACCGGCTCCACCTCTGGCATCGGCCTCGCCTATGCGAAGGCGCTGGCGGCGGAGGGCGCGAGCCTCGTCATCAACGGATTTGGCGATGCCGATGCCATCGAGGCGATCCGCGCCGAACTGGCGGCGACCAGCGGCGCGACCGCGCTGTACGACGCGGCCGACATGACCAAGCCCGACCAGATCGCGGCGCTGATCGATCGCGCGGTCGCCGAGACGGGGCGGATCGACATTGCGATCAACAATGCCGGCATCCAGCACGTGTCGCCGATCGAGGACTTTCCCGACGACAAGATGGAAGCGATCGTCCGCATCAACCTGCTGTCGGCCTGGTATGTCGCCAAGGCTGCGGTGCCGCATATGAAGCGGCAGGGTTGGGGGCGGATCATTACCACCGCGTCCGCGCACAGCCTGGTCGCGAGCCCCAACAAATCGGCCTATGTGATGGCCAAGCACGGCATCGCGGGCCTGACCAAGACGCTGGCGCTGGAAACCGCGACGCACGGCATCACGGTCAATTGCATTTCGCCGGGCTATGTTTGGACGCCGCTGGTCGAGGCGCAGATTCCCGACACGATGAAGGCGCGCGGGCTGACGCGCGAGCAGGTGATGAACGACGTGCTGCTCGCCGCGCAGCCGACCAAGGAATTCGTGACGCCAGAACAGGTCGCGGCGCTCGCGCTGTTCCTGTGTCGCGACGAGGCGAAGGCGATCACCGGCGCCAACCTGTCGGTCGACGGCGGCTGGACGGCCGCATGAGGGGCCTGTGGCTGGGCACGGCGACGGCGCTGGTCGCAACGGTGCTGGCAGGCGCGGCGCTGGCACATGTGCGCGACCCCGATACGGCCGCAGTCGACTGGCGCGCGGTGGCGACGGTGGAGGACCGGCAGCGCCTGCGCGAATGGCGCGACGCCTGGGTGAAGGCGCTGGCGGAGGCACGTGCCGATCCGGCGGGCGCAGCGGTGCTGTCTGCGGACCCGGCGCTGTTCAATCCCGACCAGGTGATCCGCGGCGAGATGCTGAAGCCCGGGGCCTATCGCTGCCGCACCTATCGGCTGGGCGGTAACGGCGCCGAGCGGCTCGCCGGCACCGCGCCGCCGCCGCGCGCGCTGCTGAGCGGCGCCTGGACGGCGTGCCGGGTCGAAGGGCAGGGCCCCAAGCGCCAGTTCGCCACCGACGGCGTGCAGCGGGCGAGCGGCGTGCTGTTCGATAGCACCGATTCGCGGACGATCTTCCTCGGCACGCTGGCGCTCGGCGACGAGGCGCGACCGATGCCGTACGGCCGCGATCTGCGGCGCGATATGGCGGGCTTCGTCGAGCGGATCGGCGAGGCGCGCTGGCGGCTGGTGCTGCCGTTCCCGGGGTTTCAATCGACGCTGGATGTGATGGAGATCGTGCCGGCGTAGCGGGCTTTCCTCCCCACGTCGTCACCCCGGACTTGGTCCGGGGTCCACCGAGCCACGGGGGCACGGCTGGAGCCTCTTGCCGTCCCCCTCGCCGCAGAGTGGACCCCGGACCAAGTCCGGGGTGACGGAGTGGTTTGGGCTTATGGTGCGGTCGTCATCGGCGTTGTCGTAGCAGCCGTCGCCGCTACCGGCGCGGTCGCCACGACGGGCGTCGTCGCCAGCGGCGGCAGCGTCGCGAGGTAGGCCTTGCCGTGCATCTTCACCAACGTGACTCGCCCGGCATTCGCCTCGGCGATCGACTGAAGGTAGGACCGCGGCTTCTTCATCAGTTTCGGGCGGTCGAGGTCGGTCAGGCCGGCGATGCGCGCGGCTTCCTTGACGAAGTGGACGCAGTTGCGCTGATTGAGATTGTAATGCGCGTCGCCGGTCTTTTCGTCCCACGCCGCGACCAGCCCGAGCACGGCGTTATATTGCGCGTCGGTGAGGACGACCGAGAACTGCGCGTCGCTGCCGGCGATGTAGAAGGGCTTCGAAATGTCGAGCCGCCCCGCCACCGTGCCCATCAGCAATTTGGGCGACACCGATTTGGCGGTGAAGCCGTAATTGGCGTCGACCGGCGCGCCGCCCGCGTCCGGCACCCCACGCAGCGTGATGAAGGCGTGCGGGAAGCTGTTGCCGAGTTCGTGGCTCCAGAAGGTGATCGTCACCGCCGCCCAGGCGGGCGCCGCGCCGAACAGCGTGGACAGCAGCAGCGCGGTGGCGAGCAGCGGGCGGAGGAGGGAGCGAACCATACGCGGATGATACAGGCGGCGGCGGGGCTTGGGCAACGGAGATCACACTGAGGCGGCGTGGTATTTTCGCGCCCCTAAGCTTGGACGGGATGCGCGAGCGTCGCGGCATTCTCGCGCTTTTCGGGGCGGATATAGATCGAACTGAGCCGCGGGACGGCGGCGCGCAATTCGTCCTCCAGCTCCTCGATCAGCGTCTCGGCCGCGCCCATCGTAATCGCGTCGTCGAAATCGACGCTGGCGGCGACGAAGATCGCATCGGGCGCGGTGTGGATGGTGCGGACGTGGTTGACGGCGGTGACGGCGGGATGGCGCGCGATGATGTCGCGCACCGTCTCCACCACCTGCGGGTCGGCGCGCTCGCCGATCAGCAGGCCCTTGGCTTCGCGGGCGAGCAGCACGGCGACGAGGCCGAGGATCAGACCGATCAGGATCGACGCGACACCGTCGATGCGCGGATCGACGAAATAATGGCTCGCCCAGACGCCGACGCCTGCGATGACGAGGCCGGCGAGCGCGGCCGAATCCTCGAACAGCACGATGAAGCCCGCCGGGTCCTTGCTCTGGCGGATCGCGCGCCACCAGCCGGCCTTGCCCTTCGCCTTCGAAAATTCGCGCATCGCGATGAACCAGGACGCGCCCTCCATCGCCATCGCAATGCCAAGCACGATGTAATTGACCAGCGGATCGAGCAACGGTTCGGGCGTGATGATGTGGCGATAGCCCTCATATATCGACACGCCTGCGCCGACCGCGAAGATCAGGATCGCGACGACGAACGCCCAGAAATACAGCTCGCGCCCGTAACCGAAGGGGTGGACGGCATCGGGCGCACGCTTGGCGCGATGCTGGCCATAGAGCAGCAGCACTTGGTTGCCGCTGTCGACGCAGCTGTGGACGCCTTCGGTCAGCATCGACGACGAGCCGGTGATGCCCGCGGCGACGAACTTGGCGACGCCGATCCCGAGATTGGCGGCAAGCGCCCCGTACAGCACGATATTCTCGCGGATCCGCGCGGTCAGCCCGTCTGCCATTGTCGCTCCCTGTTGCGCCGCAGATGCGGCATCGTGACGAGACGCATGAGCCGGTGGATCGGCTCCCGTCGCTCTGGTATAACGGCCGTGTAAACGCGCGATCCAGTGTGGCGCGGGCGGCGGGGCTGAGCGTGAATGAAAGCACCGGCTGGGCCCGCGGCCATATCGCCTGACCCCTAAACGGGAATGGCCGCCGGCATACGAGATGCCGGCGGCCACCTTTCCTCCCCAGGAAACTTTCGAGAATTCCGTTAGCTAGGTGGGGGCGGGTGCGGCGAGAGGGGCCGGATGCGCAGCGGGGTCATGGTGTCCACCACATGGACAAGCGGGCGCGTCATGCTGTAACAAAATGACAAGCGCACGGAGTTGCCATCCCGTAGCGCAGATGTGGCGTGGGGGAGTGGGGCGTGGCCGAGCGTAAATTGTTTGCGGGGCATGCGGTGCGGCGGCTCCGGCGGCAGGCGGCGCTGACGCAGGCGGCGATGGCCGAGGTGCTGGGCATTTCGCCGAGCTATCTCAACCTCGTCGAGCGCAACCAGCGGCCGCTGTCGGCGGCGCTGCTGGTGCGGCTGGCCGAATCGTATGACTTCGATCCGCGCGCGCTGACCGCGGGCGAGCCGGGCGGTGGCGAAGCGGCGATGCGGCGGCGGCTGGCCGATCCGCTGTTCGCGGACCTGGAGATCGATCGCAACGAGATCGCCGAATGGCTCGCCGGGGCGCCGGGCGGTGCGGAAGCGTTTGCGCGGGCGTACGACCGGCTGGGTGCAGGGGCGGCGCGTGACGGCGATGCCGCCGACCCCGTCGCGGAAGTGCGGCGCGAGATCGAGCGGTGGCGCGGGCATTTCGCGGACCTCGACAGTCTGGCCGAAGCGCTGGCGGACGAATTGCGACTGGGTGCAGGCGACCTGTACGGCGCGATCGCCGAGCGGTTGCGCGTCAAGCACCAGCTGACGATCCGCATCCTGCCCGTCGACGTGATGCCTGACCTGCTGCGCCGGCTGGACCTGCATGCCCGGCAGTTGCAGCTGAGCGAGGTGCTCGATTCGGCGTCGCGGACCTTTGCCGCGGCGTATCAGCTGGCGCAGATCGAGGCGCGGGCCGAGATCGATGCGCTCGCCAAGGGGGCGGGCTTTGCCGACCGTTCGGCGGAGCGATTGTTCCGGCGGCACCTCGCCAGCTATTTCGCGGCGGCGGTGATGATGCCCTATGCCCGGTTCCTGCGGGCTTGCGAGAGCACGGGGTACGACCTGGAGCTGTTGCAGCGGCGATTCGGGGCGGGGTTCGAGCAGGTGGCGCACCGGCTGACGACGCTGCACCGCGTCGGGGCGCGGGGACTGCCGTTCTTTCTCATTCGCATCGATCGCGCCGGGCAGTGTTCGAAGCGCTTCTCCGGGGCGAGTGGGTCGCCGCTCGCCGAGGCGGAGGGGCGCTGCCCGCTGTGGCGTTTGCACCAGGCGTTCGATCGGCCGGGCAGCCTTGCGGTGCAGCTGGTGGAGCTCGAGGACCGGGCGCGGTGGCTGACGATTGCGCGGACGGTGACGCCGCAGCGGCGGCGCTATGGCGGCGTGCTGGCCGAATTCGCCGTCGGCATCGGCGTGGCGGCGGAGCTGGGCGGGGCGCTGGCGGTGGCGCGGGGCATCGACCTGAAGGGCGATGCGACGCCGATCGGCCTGGGGTGCCGGGCGTGCCAGCGTACCGATTGCCCGCAGCGGTCGGCACCGCCGGCGGGGCGGGCGCTGCTGATCAACGAGCGGGATCGGGGCGTGTCGGGGTTCACCTTCACCGGCGACTAGCGGAAAATATCCATACAAAGTGACAGGCGTTAACGCTGATGGCGTGACGTTTGGACGCGATTTTCGGCGCATTTCGCTCAGAATGCCGTGTCAATGTCCGTACACATCCTCGCATCCAGACAGCGAGGGATATGTGACATGACCTACCAGCAGCAGATCGGCACCGCCCGCCAGACGATCGGCGGCCACGCCACCTGGGGCGGGATCGATGCCGAATCGGTCGCGCGGATGCGGTTGCAGAACCGCTTCCAGACCGGCCTCGATATTGCGCGATATACCGCGGCAATCATGCGGCGGGACATGGCGGCGTACGATGCCGACCCCGCGGCCTACACCCAGTCGCTCGGTTGCTGGCATGGGTTCATCGGGCAGCAGAAGATCATCAGCATCAAGAAGCATTTCGGCACCACCGACCGGCGTTACCTGTACCTGTCCGGCTGGATGGTTGCGGCGCTGCGCAGCGAATTCGGCCCGCTGCCCGACCAGTCGATGCACGAGAAGACCAGCGTGCCCGCGCTGATCGAGGAGCTGTACACCTTCCTGCGCCAGGCGGATGCGCGCGAGCTGAGCCTGTTGTTCCGCGAGCTCGACAAGGCGCGCGAGAGCGGCAACGAGGTGGAGGCGCAGCGGCTGACCCAGGCGATCGACAACCATCAGACGCATGTCGTGCCGATCATCGCCGATATCGATGCGGGCTTCGGCAATGCCGAGGCGACGTATCTGCTCGCCAAGAAGATGATCGAGGCGGGCGCCTGCGCGCTGCAGATCGAAAACCAGGTCAGCGACGAGAAGCAGTGCGGCCACCAGGACGGCAAGGTCACCGTGCCGCACGAGGACTTCCTGGCGAAGGTGCGCGCCTGCCGCTACGCCTTTCTGGAGCTGGGCGTCGACGATGGCATCATCGTGACGCGTACCGACTCGCTGGGCGCGGGCCTGACCAAGCAGATCGCGTTCAGCAAGGAGCCGGGCGACATCGGCGACCAGTATAACGCCTTCCTCGACTGCGACGAGATCGACGTCGCCCAGGTTGGCAACGGCGACGTCGTCATCACGCGCGAGGGCAAGCTGCTGCGGCCGAAGCGCCTGCCGTCGAACCTGTTCCAGTTCCGCGAAGGCACCGGCGCGGACCGCTGCGTGCTCGACTGCATCACGTCGCTCCAGAACGGCGCCGACCTGCTGTGGATCGAAACGGAGAAGCCGCACATCGAACAGATCGCGTCGATGGTCGATCGCATCCGCGAGGTCGTGCCGAACGCCAAGCTGGTCTATAACAACAGCCCCAGCTTCAACTGGACGCTCAATTTCCGTTGCCAAGTGTTCGACGCCTGGGCGGAAGCGGGCAAGGACGTGTCGGCGTACGACCGCGCGCGGCTGATGAGCGTCGATTACGACGGCACGCCGCTGGCCGAGGAGGCCGACGAGCGTATCCGCACCTTCCAGAAGGATGCGGCGGCGCGGGCCGGCATCTTCCACCACCTGATCACGCTGCCGACCTATCACACGGCGGCGCTGAGCACAGACAACCTTGCCAAGGCCTATTTCGGCGACGAGGGCATGCTCGGCTACGTCAAGGGGGTGCAGCGCCGCGAAATCCGCGAGGGCATCGCCTGCGTGAAGCACCAGAACATGTCGGGCAGCGACATCGGCGACGACCATAAGGAGTATTTCGCCGGCGAGGCCGCGCTGAAGGCGGGCGGCGTCCACAACACGATGAACCAGTTCGCGGCGTAACCCCCGCAGCCCCCGTGCCCGACGGTGCGGGGGCCGTTTTGCCCCGCGGAAGTGGACGAAGTGGACGGTACGTAACGTCCCGAAAGCCTTCCCCGGCGATCGTGCCGGATGGCGCCTCGATCACCGCCCGACCGGGCTATCCGGCGGGCGGTTTTGTGTATGCGATCCTCACGGGTGGGGAGAGAAAGAGCGGCGCGCCGAGTCGGTGCGGGGCTGAGTGTTTCACATTTGGTCCGTCTAGGAAAGAGCTTCGCCGTGCTATCTGATTTGCCGTTCGAGCGAAGTGAGACACAACCGCGGTCATCACCGACCGATTCATCGAAGAACATCCAAGATCGATCATGTTGCCACTTTCGGCTCGATCATATGATGCCTAGCCAACGGGCGGAGATGCAGCTAAATATTATCGTATCATAGACCTGACGGATAACAATGTCTTAAGTGTCAATCATCTGCATTGTACAAAACAATTTATCGGCGGTATGATTTCTGAAAATATCCGTATTCTTGTGTTGACCGATTAGGTCGTCATGATAAATTGTATCCTCACGCCACATCGGGGGAAACATGCGGGCTCGGAACCGGTACGGATGGATGGCGGCAACTCTGATGGCGCCGTTTATCATGGCTTTTCAGAGCGATGTTCGCAATCCGCCAGCTGATTTACGTAGCAAGGCCAGCCTCATACTCGATCATTCCGGGGAACTTTCGCGGATATGGCCTGGGTATTGGCCTGAAAATCAGGGCTTCATCCTCTACGACCCATCCTCCGGCGCCGTTTTGGTCGGCGCCGATGGGCAACCACGCAATGTGACCTATCGCGCCGGCAAGCTGCCGGGAGCGGATTCGGACTTCGTGTTCGACTATCCCGCGGGCACACCAAATATGATGATGATGACGGTCAAGAACGATTGGCCACTAGCTGTCGAGACGCTGTTCCATGAACAGTTCCATGACTTCCAGCACGACGCGTTCGACAAGAAAGATCGGCGATACGGAGGGGACTATGTTGATCTGACAGAGATCACGGATCGGGCCAGCTTTACCGCAGCCGCTGAACTGGAAAGGCGCGTGCTGGCTGATGCTATCCTTGCGCAAACGGCTGCGAAGCGGACGGAGCTGTCACGACAGTATGTGGCCCTCAGGCGAATCCGGGAGACCACGTTGGGAGAAGCAATCGTCGGTAAAGAACGGTACTTCGAACGCCTGGAAGGAACGGCCCAGTACGTGGGTTTCAAAGCTGCCGCCATTGTACTGACCGGAGAAGATGGTAGCGTCGCTACTCAGCTAGCGACCGGCTTGCGTCGCAACCTGTTCGCCAATGCCAAGGGGTCGTACAGCGGTAACTGGTTTCGGACGCGCGCTTATGACGTTGGTGGAGCAATCGCCCTGCTACTCGATCAACTCGGCCCGTCGGACTGGAAAGCACGTGTTCAAAGCGGGGAGCCGCTCGATATACTGCTCGAAAAGGCCTTGGGCATTACAGATAATAACGAAAGAACGCGCCTCGGTCGGACAGCGCAGGCGACTTATGGCGCCGGGCAAATTTTGCTCGAAATGAAAGCCGCATTGGCCGCGGCGCCGAAAACATTGGAAAGCCCGGCCGATTTTATGCGCTTAGGCTCGCGCCATCTCGTTCTTTCTATATCGATTCCCCGTAGCCGATTGGCGGATGGTCAGGAGTTCAGCAGCACAAAGCAGATGATAGCCGTTGGAAGGGCGGCCATGGCATTTTTGGATGTCAATAACTTTCAAGTCGAGCAGCCGGGTATAAAGCTTGCGCTCAAGGGCTACTCCGTGATGTCCGAGAGAGCACCATCGAAACCTGGGGAGGCGCTCCTCACGACGTACACCATTTCCCTCAGTCCGCAGGTGAAGCTCCCAACGCTGGACGCTTTGGCGCCCGGAACGCACTCGCTCGACAGCCTCAACGTGTCCACCGAAGGCCTAACACTTCATGTTGATCGGCCGACCACGGTTACAGTCACGAAGGATCGGATCGCGGTTTTGACGTCGGTTGCCAGCCAGCCATGACCTGACGCAGTAGTCTTGCTCGTGATGTACCGCGGGTTCGGACGAACCCGACATATTGCGTCGCGAGGTATAGTCGTTTTGCCGAGACGACAGTCCAAATCGGGAAAACAAAAAGCGACACACTTTAGGCGGTGATGGCATTGAAAGGCGGCTCGGCGGATGCGGTCACGCCCCCGCGTCTGTCAGCCGCTCGAGCTGGTCCTTGGTCAGTTCCAGCTCCATCGCCGGCAGCAGATCCTCCAGCTGCTTGACGCTGGTCGCGCTGGCGATGGGGGCCGTCACGCCTTCTTGCGCGATCAGCCACGCCAGCGCGATCTGGGCGAGGGTGGCGCCGGTTTCGTCGGCCACCTGATCCATCGCGGCGAGGACGGCGGCGCCTTTGCCTTCGAGCAATGCGCCCATGCGGCCGCCGCGGACGCTTTGGGTGAGGTCGTCCTTGGTGCGGTACTTGCCGGTGAGGAAGCCGGAGGCGAGGCCGTAATACGGCAGGACGCCGATGTTTTCGGTGACGCAATAATCCTGCAGCTCGCCTTCGAATTTGTGGCGGCTGACGAGGTTATATTCGGGCTGGAGCACGTGGTAGCGGGGCAGGTCGCTCGCCTTGGCAAGGTCGACCGCCGATTTGAGGCGCGCAGCGTGGAAGTTGGAGGCGCCGAGGACGCGGACCTTGCCGGCGTCGATCAGCGCGCCGAAGGCTTCGAGCACCGCCTCCTGCGGGACTGTGTCGTCGTCCTGGTGCGCGTAATAGAGATCGATACGGTCGGTGCCGAGGCGCTTGAGCGAGGCTTCGGCGGCGGCGACGATGCGCGCGGGGGCGAGCTTTTCGCCGCCTTCGCCGGGCAGCATGCCGACCTTGGTCGCGATCAGCACAGCGTCGCGCTTGCCGCTGTGGCGCAGCCAGTCGCCGATCATGCTTTCCGATTCGCCGCCTTTGTGGCCGTCGATCCAGGCTGAATAGACGTCGGCGGTGTCGATCATCGTGCCGCCGCCGGCGACAAAGGCGTCGAGGACGGCGAAGCTGGCGTCGCGGTCGGCGGTCCAGCCGAAGACGTTGCCGCCGAGTACCAGTGGCGCGATGCGGAGGTCGGTGGAGCCGAGGCGGCGCAGCTGGGTCATGAGGCGTCCATTTGGTTGGCGGCGGGCGGGTTGGCGGCGGGCTGGGTGTCGTTGCCGGCGTCGTCGCTGACGGCGTCGAGATCGATGCTGTTGGCGTCGAGCATCGCGGCGGCGTCGTTCAGTTGCGCGGCTTCGTCGGGCGTCACCGCGCGGGGATCGTCGCTGCCGCCCGAACAGGCGGCGAGCGATGCGGAGAGCAACAGAGGGATGAGCGCCGTGGCGATCCGGTTCGACATGTGGCGGTCAATTCCCCCGGTGTGTTGATGCGGTTGATATTCATTCCTCCCCCGCCAGGGGGAGGTGGCGCCGCGAAGCGGTGACGGAGGGGGCGGTAAGCCACACGTCTGTTGGTGGTTCCTCCCCCTCCGTCATGCCTTTGGCATGCCACCTCCCCCTGGCGGGGGAGGACTATCATGCCTGTCGCTTCGTCTTAGTCCTTCAGCGCGCGGCCGGCGCGTTCCAGTGTGTTGCCGGTGGCGTCGGCGGCGCGATCGGCGGCGTTGCTGATCGAGCGGCCGGCGCGGTCGAGCCCGCGGTCGATGTTTTCGCCGGCGCGATCGGCGCGCGCGTCGGCACGGTCGGCGGCGCGATCGATCGCGTTGCCCGCATTGTCGAGGTGGCGTTCGGCCGAGCCGAAGGCTTCGTCGGTGGCGGCGTCGACATCGCTGACCGCGTTGCGCGTGGTCGCGGCGGCATCGGCGGCGATCGCATTGCCGGCTTCGGCGGTCTGGTCCTGCGCATTCTGGCTGCAGGCGGCGACGCCAAGGGCGAGCGGGGCGGCGAGGATCAGCAGGCGCTTCATGAATCAGGTCTCCCAGGAAAAACGTCTAACCCGCCGCAAACGCCTTTGCGACCGTTTCGGTCCGCGTTGACCGCATATAAAGATATCTTTATATGTTGATGCGATCATGGCCCATGCACTCGACATCTTCCGTGCCCTTGCCGACGCAACGCGGCTGCGCATCTTCTCGCTGCTGCGCACGATGGAGCTGTCGGTGGGCGAGCTGGCGCAGGTGCTGGGGCAGAGCCAGCCGCGGGTCAGCCGGCACGTGAAGATCCTGTGCGATGCGGGCCTTGCCGAACGGCGCAAGGAGGGCAGCTGGGTGTTCGTCGCGCTGGGCGAGGCAGCGGCGACGCAGCCGGTCGCGGGCGCGATCGACGCCTGGACGCAATATGAGCCCGACCATTGGGCGGTGGCGGATGCCGCGCGTCTGGCCGCGGTGCGCGCCGATCGCGCGTCGAGCGCGGCGGCGTGGTTCGAGGGGCATGCGGGCGAATGGGATGCGATCCGATCCCTCCACGTCGCCGAGAGCGAGGTCGAGGCGGCGATGGCGGCGGTGCTGGGCACCGGGCCACTCGGCAGCCTGATCGACATCGGCACGGGCACTGGGCGGATGCTGGAGCTGTTCGGCGACCAGGCGGACAGCGCGCTCGGCATAGACCGGTCGTCGGAGATGCTGCGGCTGGCGCGGGCGAAGCTGCACGACCGGCCCAACACCGAATTGCGCCAGGCGGACCTGTATGCGCTGCCGATGGCGGATGGCGCGGCGGATGTCGCGATCCTGCACCACGTGCTTCACTTCGCGCAGCAGCCGGGCGCGGCGATCGCCGAGGCGGCGCGCGTGCTGGGACCGGGCGGGCGGCTGCTGATCGTCGATTTCGCGCCGCACGACCGCGAGGAGCTGCGCACGCGCAACGCGCACACGCGGCTGGGCTTTGCGGACGATCAGATCGCGGGCTGGTTCGGCAATGCGGGGCTCGGCCTCGCCCGGACGGAGACGCTGGGCGGCGGCGAATTGACGGTGACTTTATGGCTGGGGCGCAAGTCCGGCGCCAGCCTGCGTGAGGTGCCTTTGCAGAAGGTTGGAGCGGCATGACGATTTCGGTGAACCAGCTGGAAGAGGCGCAGATCGCGCTGAAGGCACCGCTGTACGCGGACGTGGGCGGCCATCTGGACGTGTCGTTCGAATTCTTCCCGCCCAAGACGGAGAAGATGGACGAGCAATTGTGGGAAGCGGTGCGCACGCTGGAGCCGCTCGGGCCCAGCTTCGTCTCCGTCACCTATGGCGCGGGCGGCTCGACGCGGGAGCGCACGCACGCCACCGTCGCGCGCATCCAGCGCGAGACGAGCCTGGCGGCGGCGGCGCATTTGACCTGCGTCGAGGCGACCAGGGCGGAGATCGATCAGGTCGCCGAGGATTATTGGGCGGCGGGCGTGCGCCACATCGTCGCGCTGCGCGGCGATCCGCCCGCGGCAGGCGCGAAGTTCGAAAGCCATCCGGGCGGGTATGAGAATGCCGCCGCGCTGGTCGCGGGGCTGAAGCGGCTGCATCCCTTCGAGATTTCGGTCGCGGCCTATCCGGAATGCCATCCGGATTCGGTGAGCGTCGCGGCGGATCTGGACAATCTGAAGGCCAAGATCGATGCGGGCGCGACGCGCGCGATCACGCAATTCTTCCACGAGCCCGAAACCTTCTTCCGCTATCGCGACAAGGTGGCCGCCGCCGGGATCACCGCGGAGATCGTGCCGGGGATCATGCCGGTCACCAACTTCGCCAGCGTCGTGCGCATGAGCAAGATGTGTGGCACCGAGGTGCCGGCGTGGCTGGCGCGGCTGTTCGACGGGCTGGAGGATCATCCCGCCGCGCGGCAGCTGGTGGCGGCGACGCTGGCGGCGGAGCTGAGCCGTAAATTGTACGCGGGCGGCTGCAAGTCGCTGCACTTCTACACGCTCAACAAGGCGGAGCTGTCGTTCGCGATCTGCCACCTGCTGGGCGTGCGGGCGAAGCCGATGCAGGACGCGGCGGCGGCGTGAATGAAAGTCCTCCCCCGCCAGGGGGAGGGGAACCGTTCGGCGCCAGCCGAATGGTGGAGGGGGCGGCAAGCGGTGGACTGGATGACGGGTCTCCCGCTTACCGCCCCTCCGTCACCGCTTCGCGGCGCCACCTCCCCCTGGCGGGGGAGGACTTGTTTTAGGACGGACTTTGATGACCATACGCGACACCTTCCTGGGCGAAGCCGCCAAGCGCATCCTGATCACCGATGGGGCGTTCGGGACCGAGATCCAGAACTGGAAGCTTTCGGAGGCCGATTATGCCGGCACTTTGGGGCTGTCCCACGACCAGAAGGGCAACAACGACATCCTGGCGCTGACCAAGCCCGAGGTGCCGGAGGCGATCCATCGCGCCTATTTCGAGGCGGGGGCGGATATCGCGGAGACCAACACCTTCTCGGCGAACCGGATCAGCCAGGCGGATTACGGCGCCGAGCATCTGGTGCGCGAGATCAACGTCGAGAGCGCGAAGCTCGCCCGGCGGATCGCGGACGAATTCCAGGCGAAGGATGGCCGCCCGCGCTTCGTTGCGGGCGCGATCGGGCCGACCAACAAGACGCTGTCGCTGAGCCCGGACGTCAACGATCCCGGCTATCGCGAGATCGACTTCGATTATCTGAAGGACGTGTATCGCGAGCAGATCGATGCGCTGGTCGAGGGCGGCGCGGACTTCATCCTGATCGAGACGGTGTTCGATACGCTGAACGCCAAGGCGGGGATTATGGCGACGCTGGATGCGGCCGAGGCGCTGGGGCGCGACCTGCCGCTGATGCTGTCGATGACGCTGACCGACCTCTCCGGGCGCAACCTGTCGGGCCATACGGTCGAGGCGTTCTGGCATGCGGTGCGGCATGCCAAGCCGGTGACGATCGGGCTCAACTGTTCGTTCGGTGCGGAGCAGCTGCGGCCGCACGTGAAGACGCTGAGCGAGACGTGCGACACGCTGATCATGGTCTATCCCAATGCGGGCCTGCCCAACGAACTGGGCGCGTATGACGAGGCGCCGTCGACGACCGCGGGGCTGGTCGGCGAATGGGCGAGCGCGGGTCAGGTCAACGTGCTGGGCGGCTGCTGCGGATCGACGCCGGCGCATATCAAGGCGATCGCGGACATGGCGCGCGGCGTTGCGCCGCGGACGGTTCCCAAGCCGCCGGTGCGGACGCGGCTGGCCGGTCTGGAGCCGTTTACGATGGCGGCGTGATCCCAATCCTTCCCGCCTGCGGGGAGGGGGACCATGCCCAGCATGGTGGAGGGGGTTCTCCACACACGATATCGCCGGTGGAGAGCCCCCTCCACCCCTCGGCTTCGCCGAGCGGTCCCCCTCCCCGCGAGCGGGGAGGATTGGAAGAAAAGACGATGACCAATTCCTCTGCCCAGTTCGTTAATATCGGCGAGCGCACCAACGTCACCGGATCGGCGGCGTTCAAGAAGATGATCATGGCGGGCGACTATACGCGCGCGGTCGAGGTCGCGCGCCAGCAGGTCGAGAATGGCGCGCAGGTGGTCGACGTCAACATGGACGAAGGCCTGCTCGACGCCGAGCATGCCATGACGACCTTCCTGAAGCTGATCGCCGCCGAGCCCGATATCGCGCGCGTGCCGATCATGATCGACAGCTCCAAATGGAGCGTGATCGAGGCGGGGCTGAAGTGCGTCAGCGGCAAGCCGATCGTCAATTCGATCAGCATGAAGGAGGGCGAGGAGTCGTTCCTTCACTATGCCAAGCGCTGCATGGCCTATGGCGCCGCGGTGGTCGTGATGGCGTTCGACGAGGTGGGCCAGGCGGACACCAAAGACCGCAAGGTCGAGATTTGCGCGCGCGCCTATGACCTGTTGATGGGCATCGGCTTCCCGCCCGAAGACATCATCTTCGATCCCAACATCTTCGCGGTGGCGACGGGGATCGAGGAGCATAACAATTACGGCGTCGACTTCATCGAGGCGTGCAAAGAGATCAAGGCGCGCTGCCCGCACGTCCATATTTCGGGTGGCCTCTCCAACCTGTCGTTCAGCTTCCGCGGCAACGAGCCGGTGCGCCGCGCGATGCATTCGGTGTTCCTGTACCACGCGATCCCCGCGGGCATGGACATGGGGATCGTCAACGCAGGGCAGCTCGACGTGTACGACACGATCGATCCCGAACTGCGCACCGCGTGTGAGGACGTCATCCTCAACCGCGATCCCGAGGCGGGCGACCGGCTGGTCGCGCTCGCCGAGCGGTTCCGCGGCACCGATGCGGTGGCCGAGAAGGCAGCGGCAGAATGGCGCAGCCTGCCGGTCGTCAAGCGGCTGGAATATGCGCTGGTGAAGGGCATCGACGCGCATGTCGTCGACGATACCGAGGAATGCCGCCAAGCGTTCGCGCGGCCCATCGAGGTGATCGAGGGCCCGCTGATGGACGGCATGAACGTCGTCGGCGACCTGTTCGGATCGGGCAAGATGTTCCTGCCGCAGGTGGTGAAGTCGGCGCGTGTGATGAAGAAGGCGGTCGCGCATCTGCTGCCCTTCATCGAGGCGGCGAAGGAGCCGGGCGCCAAGGGCAAGGGCAAGATCGTGCTCGCGACCGTCAAGGGCGACGTCCACGATATCGGCAAGAACATCGTCGGCGTCGTGCTCCAGTGCAATGGCTTCGAGGTGGTCGACCTGGGCGTGATGGTGCCCTGGTCGAAGATCCTCGAGGCAGCGAACGAGAATGACGCCGATATGATCGGCCTCAGCGGCCTCATCACGCCATCGCTCGACGAAATGGTGACGGTGGCCGAAGAGATGAAGCGCGCCGGCATGTCGATGCCGCTACTGATCGGCGGTGCGACGACGTCGAAGGTGCATACCGCGCTGCGCATCTCGCCCGCCTATGACGGGCCGATCGTCCATGTGCTCGACGCCAGCCGCGCGGTCGGGGTCGCGACGACCCTGGTCAGCGATACACAGCGCGATGCCTATGTCGCCGGCGTTGCCGAGGATTACGAAAAGGTGCGGATCGCGCGCGCCAACAAGGGGCAGAACGACCTGCTGCCGCTCGCCGAGGCGCGGGCGCGGGGCTTGACGGTCGACATGGCGTTGAAGGCGCCGGCGGCGGCGCAGCCGGGCGTGCATGTGTTCGACGACTGGGACCTCGCCGACCTGCGGGCGTATATCGACTGGACGCCGTTCTTCCGCGCGTGGGAGCTTGCCGGCAACTTCCCGGCGATCCTGACCGACGAGGTGGTCGGCGAGAGCGCGAGCAGCCTGTATGCCGATGCGCAGGCGATGCTCGACCGGATCGTCGCGGAGAAGTGGCTGACCGCGCGCGGCGTCGCCGGGCTGTGGGCGTGTCACCGTCACGACGACGACGTGTGGGTCTATACGCAGCATCGCGAGGCGCATCGCAGCCCCGATGGCGCGAGCATTCCCGAAGGCTTCCAGATCCCGAACCTCGACCGCACGCAGGAGGCGAGCGTGCGGCTGCCGTTCCTGCGCCAGCAGATCGCCAAGCGTGAGGGCCGCGCCAACATGTGCCTCGCCGATTTCATCGATCCGGCGGGCGACTGGATGGGCGGCTTCGCGGTCGGCATCCATGGCATCGAGCCGCATCTGGCGCGGTTCAAGGCGGACAACGACGATTACAACGACATCCTGCTGAAGGCGCTGGCGGATCGTTTGGCCGAGGCGTTCGCGGAGCGGCTGCACGCGCATGTCCGCACCGATTTGTGGGGCTATGCGCCGGGCGAGCAACTGACCAACGAGGCGCTGGTGCGCGAACAATATCGCGGCATCCGGCCGGCACCGGGCTATCCGGCGTGCCCCGAACATTCGCTGAAGGTGACGCTGTTCGAGATGCTCGACGCGCAGGGCAATGCGGGCCTGGAGCTGACCGACAGCTTCGCGATGCTGCCGACCGCGGCGGTGAGCGGCTTCTACTTTGGCCATGCGCAGGCGGAATATTTCGGCGTGGCGCGGATCGGCGAGGATCAGGTGGCGGATTACGCCACGCGGCGCGGCGTCTCGGTGGAGCAGGCGACGCGCTGGCTGCGGCCGAATCTGGACTGAGGCATTCTCTTGCTCCCCTCCCTTCCAGGGAGGGGCTGGGGGTGGGTGGCGGCCGGGCGATACGGCGCCGGCGTCCTTGATGGCGGCCGTACCATCAAGCCTCCACCCACCCCCGACCCCTCCCTGGAAGGGAGGGGAGGCGGAGTGCTACCGGATTGTTAACCACTTCCCGATAGGCAGCGGCGAGGAAGGGCGTGCCGCCGGGCGTGCCCGTATACGCCAAGGGACGTTGCCATATGTGCCTCCAGCTTCCACCCGTGCCGGGCAGTGTCGCGCTGCCGGGCTTCGCCTCGGTCGCCGCGGAGCGCGATGCGTGGCGGGTGCGGACGCGCCAGCGCCAGCAGGCGCTGAGCCCGGTGCTGACCGCGGTGCCACGCATCCGCGGGCCGGTGTCGGCGGAGACGTTCCTCGACCTGTTCTACGCGCCGGGCATTCCGGTGGTGATCGAAGGGCTGGCGGCGAAATGGCCGGCGGTGCGTCAGTGGACGACCAAGAAGCTGGCGCGCAAGGTCGGCTCGGCGGAGATAACCTATCAGGGTGGCCGCAACAGCGCCCCCGACTTCGAGATCGCCAAGACGCGCCATACGCGGACCATGCCGTTCGACGCCTATATCGACATGGTGACGAGCGCCGACACCGGCAACGACGCCTATATCACCGCCTATAACAACGTCGCCAATACGGTGGCGCTACAGCCGCTGATGGGCGATTTCGGGCCGGTGCCGTTCTTGGACGAGCGGATCGGCAGCATCTGGATCGGGCCGAAGGGCACGTTCACGCCGCTGCACCACGACCTCAACAACAATCTGCTGGTGCAGCTGATGGGCACCAAGCGCCTGTTCCTGCTGCCGCCCGACGAGACGTCGAAGCTCGCCAACAATGACTTCGTGTTCAGCGACGTCCACGACATCATGAGCGACGACAAGGTGGCGCAATATCCCGAGGTGCTCTCGGCGCGCTGCTATCATGTCGATATCCACCCCGGCGATGCGCTGTTCATGCCGGTGGGCTGGTGGCACCAGGTCGAGGCGCTGTCGTTCAGCGCGATGCTGACCTATCACAATTTCATCTGGCCCAACGACGCGTTCCGGGATTTCCCGCCGAACCGGTGAGGCCTCGGTCCGATCAATGTTCCGCAGTTGCGTACTCCTCCCCCTGGCGGGGGAGGAATTCGGCCTTAAAACCCGCGTTTCGCGAGGCCGGGATTGCGGCGGAGTTGCGGCGCGACCACCGGGATGGTCAGCATCGTGCTGGCGACCGCCATCAGCAGCAGCGCGGTGAAGGTTTCGCTGGTGATGATCTTCTTGTCCAACAGGATGTTGACGAAGATGATCATGATCAGCGCCTTGGTCTGCAGCAGCCAGCCGATCGCGCTGGCATCGCCCTTGGGCCATTTGAGGATGCGGCCCGCCAGGTGAATGCCGGCGAGCTTGCCGCCGACCGACGCGGCGAGCAACAGCGCGGCGACCGCGAATACCGATGTGCCGCCCATGCCCCATTGCGTCTTGAGGCCGGTCGACAGGAAGTAGACGGGCATCACCGCGAGCAGGATGGTGCCGCGGAACCGGTCCATCCGCGCCTCGCCGAACCAATGCGCGTCGAGCACGGCGCCGGCCAGAAACGCGCCGACCATGAAGTGCAGGCCGGCCCAGTCGGCGGCGAAGGCGCAGAGCGCCAGCCAGATCAGACCGACGTACCAGCGATCGTTTTCCGGCAGCGCGCGCAACAGCTTGCGGATCGCCCAGGTGGCGACGGCGAAGCCGACCAGGAAGCCCGCCTGCCGCCCGACGCGCTCCCAGTCGAGCAGGATCAGCGCGAGCACGCCCCAGATCGCGATATCGTCGAGGCTGGCGTAGCGCAGTACGCGCTGGCCCAGCGGCGCGCGCAGGATGGCGAGCTTTTCCATTAGCAGCACGAGGATGGGGAGCGCGGTGACGGCGCAGGCCATGCCGATGCCGAGCACCACCTGCCAGTTCGCACCGCTCGGCCCGCGCCAGCCGGGGTAGCGCAGGATAACGAGCGCGGCGAGGCTGCCCGCGATCAGCGGCACACCCAAGGCGAGGCCGGCGGTGACGCCCGTTTCGCGCCGCCGCCGCCACGCCTCGCCGACGTCCAGCTCCAAGCCCGCCACCCAGACGAACAGCATCACCGACCACCAGGCGATGCCGTTCAGCGCCCCCATCGTCGCGGGCGCGAAGACGAAGGCGTAATAATCGGGGAAGATCGCGCCGAGAATGCCCGGCCCCAGCAGGATGCCGCCGATGATCTGCACGACGACCAGCGGCGCCCAATAATCGGTCCGCCCCAGCCGCCACACGGCATAGGGCAGGGTGAAGATGATCAGGATGGCGAGGAGGAATACCTCGGTCGCCGACATCGCGTGCATGATTGGACAATATCCCCGGTGCGGCGTGTCCCCCCGACGCGCTGCGGCATGTTTGTTGCCCCCTCCCATCCGCGTCCGCAATGCTTTTTCTGACCCGCGCTGGGACACGTTCTGTGTCCGCTAACCCCATGAAAGAACGGGGCGATCCATTAACCGCGATTGGCGCTGGCGCGGCGCGCGGGCGGGCGGCAGGATTGCGGCCATGACCCGTACCCTGATCGCGCTCGCCCTCGTCGCCAGCCCCGCCTTTGCCCAGCAGCAGGCGCCGTTCACCGTCGTCGAGACGGGGCAGGGCTTCACCGATCTGCAGGAGGCGGTGTCGTCGATCCGCATGGGGACGGGGACGATCCGCATCGCGCCCGGCGTCTACCGGCAATGCGCGGTGCAGCAGGGCGGGCGCATCACCTTCCAGGCGGCGCAGCCGGGCACTGCGATCTTCGAAAAGACTGCCTGCGAGGACAAGGCCGGGCTGGTGCTGCGCGGGCAGGGATCGACGGTCGATGGCCTCGTGTTCCGCGGCTATCGCGTGCCGGACGGCAATGGCGCAGGGATCCGCACCGAAATGGGCGACCTGACGGTGACCAACTCGATGTTCCTCGACAGCCAGGAAGGCATCTTGGGTGGTGAGCCGACAGGTCAGCGCATCCGGATCGACCATGCGACCTTTTCCGGCCTCGGCCAGTGCGACGAGACGCCCGATTGCGCGCACAGCATTTACCTCGCCAATCGCGGGCAGGTGACGATCACCAATTCGCGGTTCGAGCGCGGGCGCGGCGGGCATTACGTCAAGCTGCGCGTGCCCAATGTGACGATCAGCGACAACAGCTTCGACGACACGGCGGGGCAGAAGACCAATTACATGATCGACTTGCCGGAGGGCGCGCGCGGGCTAATCACGCGCAACACCTTCGTGCAGGGCCGCGCCAAGGAGAATCACAGCGGGCTGATCGTCGTGGCGGCCGAGGCGAAGACCTATCCGTCCGCGGGGCTGCGCATCGAGGGCAATGACGCGCGGCTGGCACCGGGGGCGCCGACCAACCCGGCGTTCGTCGCGGACCTGAGCCACGAGCGGCTGGCGGTGGGGGCGAACCGGCTGGGGCCGGGGATACGGATGTTCGAGACGCGGTGAGGGGGGAAGCCCCTCCCGTTCGCCCTGAGTCTGTCGAAGGGCGGATATCCCCGCGCACCGTCGCGCGTGTGGACAGGTGCCCTTCGACAGGCTCAGGGCGAACGGCGGGTGGGCGCTATTTCAGCTGCTTGGGGTCCACCACGACGTAGCGGATGCGGGTGCGGTTCCAGGTGTAGGTGATGTGGACCAGGCCGTCACGGGTCTGGATGACCGCGGGATAGGCGTAGCCGTCGGGCATCGGCTTCGATTCCAGCGTCAGCGCCTTGTGCCAGTCGACGCCATCGGCGGACAGGCCGATGTTGAGCGGCCAGCGCGGGCCGTCGCCCGGCGTGTCGGGACGGTGCGCGGCGTGGTTGTAGACGATCAGCTGGCGCCCATCCTGCAGCGTCACCGCATCGGTGCCGGCATTGGGATTGGGCAGGTCGATCGCGGCGAGCGGCGACCAGCTTTTGCCGTCGTCTTTCGACCAGCTCATCGCCAGCGCGCCCTGCCGGGTGCGGGCGATCAGTTCGAGACGGCCGTCGGGATAGGACAAAACGCTCGGCTGGATCGCCTCGATGTTCATCGGCGAGGGGATTTCCGCCTCCGCCTGCCACGTCTTCCCGCGATCGGTGGAGCGTTCCATCTTGAGGAACCAGCGGTTCTTCTCGGGCGTGCCGACTTCGCGGCTGGACGGCGCGAGCCATGTCCCGTCGCGGGTCACGAACATCTTGTTCTTGATCGGGCCAAGGATGCCGTCGGGCAGGCGCGTCGGCTGGCTCCAGTGGCGGCCACCGTCGGTCGAGGTGATGACCATGCCCCACCAGTCGCGCGGGTTGGGGCCGATCTTGTAGAACAGATGGAGCGGCTGACCGGCGGGCTGGAACAGCACCGGGTTCCACGTGGGGTAAAGCTTGCCGTCTGCGCTGCGGCCATCGGCGACCGCGACGGGCGTGTCCCAGCCCTTGGCGCTGTGGCGGGCGAACCAGATCTTCACGTCCGGCCGGCTTTCGCCGCTGCCGCCGAACCAGGCGGCGGCGAGCTGGCCGTCGGGGAGTTCGACGATCGTCGAGGCATGCGCCTGCGGGTAGGGCGGGGCGGCGTCGATGAACTGGGATTGCAAGATGGGGGATTGGGCCAGCGCGGGCGTGGCGAGCGCTGCGACGGTCGCGATGGCGACCGAGAGTCGCCCCGCCCACGCCGTCACCCCGGACTTGGTCCGGGGTCCACTCTGCGGCGAGGGGAATGGCTGGAAGCTCGGACGCTGCCCCCGCGGCTGGGTAGACCCCGGAACGAGTCCGGGGTGACGAGGGGTGTGGGGCGAGGGGAATGGCTGGAGGTTCACGCGTTGCCCCCGCGGCCCGGTGGACCCCGGAACGAGTCCGGGGTGACGGTGTGGGTGGGGCGAGCGGAGGGGCAAACGCGGGGTCGTCATCGTGCGCAAGTATCGCCGGTGCCGGGGTCGAGGTCCAGGCAGCGGCCGTCGAGGCCCTTCACCGGCAGATGGATCGTCGCCGCGAGCGTGGGCGCGATGTCGACCGTTTCCACCGACAGCGGCTGTTCGAAGCCGGCGATGCCCTTGCGCCAGAACAGGATCGGCACGCGGCGGTCGTAATCCCAGGGAGACCCATGCGTTTCGATATAGCCTTCCTTCGGCTCCTCGATCGTCGTCACGCGCGGTTTGAGCAGGACGAGCAGGTCGCCCGACACGTCCGGGTTGAACGAGGCGCGCGCGCGTTCCAGCAGCGTCCAGTTTTCGGGCGGCGTGGTGGCGAAGGGCGTGGCGGCGATCTGTGCGCGGGTGAAGGCGCCGGCGACCTGCGGCATGGCAGCGAAACGCTTCTGCGCCTCGGCCAGCACGCGCGGGCGCAGCGCGGCGGGCAGGTCCTTGCCGAGATAGACGTCGCCCTCCGCGCCGACCAGCGCGGGAACGGTGAGGCCGAACTCGCGCATCAGCGCGGCATTCACCACCTTGATCGAGGCGTCGCCGGAGACATGCTCCTCCATCGGCATCGCATGCTGCTGCTGGCGTTCGGTCATGTCGTGCGCGCCGTGATCGGCGGTCAGCACGACCTCGTAATCGATGCCCCAGCTGTCGAGCGTGTTGAGGAAACTGCCCAAGGTGTGATCGAGCTGGTCCATCTGGATGCACATTTCGGTGCCCTGCGTACCGAGCGCATGGCCGATATAGTCGGTCGCCGAGGCGCCGATATCGATGATGTCGGTCTGCGGTCCCTTGCCGAGGCCCATGTCCTGGATCAGCCCCGCCGCGATCGCGAACACTGCGGCATCGCTGGCGGGCGAGACGCGGAAGCCCTTGAGGTCACCCGCCGCGCGCGCGAAGCGGCCCTGGCCGTAGACCTTGCCGGCCACCGTGATCGGTCGGTCGAGTGCCTCGCAATAGGACGGCAGCGGCAGCGGTTCCTGGGGCTTGGCGACCAGCGCCGCCACGGCGTCGCGGCCGCGCTGGACGGCGCGGGGCACGGGCCGACCGGCGTAGCTGGAATAGGTCTTGCCGTCCCACCACCAGAGTTCGTCGACCTTGTGTCCGCCCATCATCACCGCGGCGCGATCCTTGCCCGCGACCGAGACGACGCGGGTGCGCGGATCGGCGGCCTTCATCATCTCGCCCAGCGTCGGCACCTTCAGATGCTTGTCGCTGACGACATAATGTTCGTGGTCGGTGCCGGGGACGGTTTCGTCCTCGGTGCAATAGACGATCTTGTCGGCGCGGGCGATGTTTTGCTCGACCCAGTTGTTGGCGACGATGCCGGTGTGCGCCGGGCGCATGCCGGTGAGGATCGTCGAATGGCCGGGGCACGTCTCGGTCGCGGCATGGCTCTGATAGCCCGACGGGAAGACGACACCGGTCAGCAGGCGCGCGAAGCCTTCGGTGAAGTGATTGCGATATTGCTGGAACAGGTCGGCGGAGAATTGGTCGACCGAAATGGCGACGATCAGCTTCGGCGGCGTCTTTAGCGCGGTGCTGGTCGCGCCGGGAGCCGGGGTGGATGTCGGGATGGGGGGCGCGGGGCTCGGTTCGGGACGGAAGCCCGGCGCGGGCGCGGTTTGGGCGATCGCCGGCGCGGCGGCGGTGGCGAACAGGGCGGCGGCGATCAGCGCTTTCATCGAGGGTACTCGTGTTACGAAACCGCCGCCGCTATGACGGGCGGCGATGGATCGGGCAAGAATGGGCAAGCCGCGAACGGCGGTGGTGGCGATGCGCGCACTGTGTTGCGCGCTGATGACGATTGTGGCGAGCCTGTGGGCGATGCCGGCGATGGCGGACCTCGCACCCGCGGGCGGCGCGCCGCACCTGGCCATGCAGCTGGTGCCGGAGAGCGACAGTCCGCGCGCCGGCCAGGCGCTGACGATCGCGATCGCGACGCAGCCCGAAAAGGGCTGGCACGGCTATTGGCGCAATCCGGGCGATGCGGGGTTCGCGCCCGCGCTGCAATGGACGCTGCCCAAGGGCGTGACCGCTGCGCCCGACCTGCAATGGCCGGTGCCCTCGACGCTCGTCGTCGCGGGGCTGATGAATTACGTGTACGAGGCGCCCTATGCGCCGCTCGCGACGCTGCGGGTGCCGGCGGGGCTGGCCAAGGGCACCAGGCTGCCGGTGCGGCTGGCGATCAACTATCTCGTCTGCACCGACACGATCTGCGTACCCGAGGCGCAGGCGCTGAGCTTGGACCTCACGATCGGGGATGGCGCACCGTCGCATGGCGCGGACTTCGACCGCTGGCGTGCGGCGATCCCCAAGCCGCTGGATGCCGCCGCGACCTATCAGGTGAAAGACGGCAAGCTGGTGATGGCGGTGCCGCTGCCCGCCGCGGCGAAGGTGTCCGACGTCGCCTTCTTTCCCTATGGCCCCGACATGGTGAAGTACGCCGCGGCGCAGAGCGTGACGCGCGACGGCGACCGGTTGCTGCTGACCACCGAGGGCGCGCCGAAGGGCGACATTGCCGGCGTGCTGCGCATCGGCCGTGATCTGGGGCTGAGCGTGACTGCCAAGCCCGGCACGGTGGCGTCGCCCGACGATCGCAGCGGCTGGATGGCGGCGCTGCTCGCCTTTGCCGGCGCGGTGCTGGGCGGGCTGATCCTGAACGTGATGCCGTGCGTCTTCCCGATTCTGAGCCTGAAGGCGCTGCATCTGGCGCGTGGCGGATCGGACGAGCGCGCGGCGCGGATCGATGCCTTGGGCTATATGCTGGGCACGGTGCTGATGTGCGTCGGACTGGGGGCGCTGATCCTGGCGCTGCGGGCGGGCGGATCGGCGGTCGGCTGGGCGTTCCAGTTGCAGGACCCGCGCATCGTCGTGCTGCTGATCGCGCTGACCTTTGCGATCACATTGAACCTCGCCGGACGATTCGAAGTGCCGGTGCCCGCCTTCGCGAGCCATGGCGGGGCGGCGGGATCGATCGCGACCGGCGCGCTCGCCGCCTTCGTCGCGACGCCGTGCAGCGGGCCGTTCATGGGCGCGGCACTGGGTGCGGCGCTGGTGCTGCCCTGGCCGGCGGCGCTGGCGGTCTTCGCGGGGTTGGGGCTGGGGTTGGCGCTGCCGTTCCTCGCCATCGGCTTCGTGCCCGCGCTGCGGCGGCGGTTGCCCAAGCCGGGGCTGTGGATGGAGCGATTCCGTCGCGTGCTCGCCGTGCCGATGGCGCTGACGGTGCTCGCGCTGTTGTGGCTGGCGTGGCGGCAGGCGGGGACGATGGGGCTGGCGCTCGGCCTCGCGACGCTGGTCGCGACCGGCGTAATCCTGAGCCTGGGCGGTACGCGGCAGCGGCGGGGCGATGGCTTCGGCTGGGCGCTGGCGCTGGCGGCGCTGGTGGTGCCGGCGGGGCTGGCGGCGGCGCTGACCGGCGGGGCGACCAAGCCCGCGCATACCGGCGGCGATGCGTTCAGCGAGGAACGGCTGGCGAGCCTGCGCAAGCAAGGGCGGCCGGTCTTCGCCTATTTCACCGCGGACTGGTGCCTGTCGTGCAAGGTCAACGAAGCCTCGTCGATCGACACGAACGCGACGCGCGCGGCGTTCGAGCGCAATAATGTCGCGGTGCTGGTGGGCGACTGGACCGATGGCGATCCGGCGCTGGGGCGGTTCATCCAGGCGCACAACCGCGCGGGCGTGCCGCTGTATCTATACTATGCGCCGGGAGCGGCCGAGCCGCGCGTGTTGCCGCAGGTGCTGACGCCGGGGATGCTGGCGGAGCTGAAATAACCCCAAGTCGAAATCCTCCCCCGCCAGGGGGAGGGGGACCGTTCGGCGTCAGCCGAATGGTGGAGGGGGAGGTAAGTGCGGTGCCATTGTACAAGATACCGCCGTCCTCCCCCTCCGTCAGCTTCGCTGCCACCTCCCCCTGGCGGGGGAGGACTTTCATGGAGCAGCACTATCCTCTTGTGCGGCGCAGCGATTCCTCGCAGCATGGAACCGAAGCTGGCAAGGGGGCTTTATCGTTCCGATGGGGAAACGACCGGCGTTCGACGAGATCATGGGGCAGCACGGCGATACGCCGCCGCGGCCCGAACTGGCAGCCTTGGGCACGTGGCTCGCCGATACCCCGGATGACGATCTGCGCCGTCGGCAACAGGCCGCCGAAAATACCTTTCGCCAATTGGGCATCACCTTCGCCGTCTATGGCGACACCGACACGCGCGAGCGGATCATCCCGTTCGACATCGTACCGCGCGTGTTCCTCCACGACGAATGGGCGCGCCTGTCCGAGGGGCTGGTGCAGCGGGTCGAGGCGATCAACGCCTTCCTCGACGATATCTATGGCGAGCGCCGCATCCTGAAAGAGGGCGTGCTGCCCGTCGACCTGATCCTCGGCAACCCGCAATTCCGGCCTGAGATCGCCGGCATGCGCCCGCCGCACGGCATCTGGGCGCATATCTGCGGCATCGACCTGGTGCGCACCGGGCCCGACCAGTTCTTCGTGCTCGAAGACAATGCACGCACGCCGTCGGGGGTGAGCTACATGCTCGAGAACCGCGAGGCGATGGTGCGCCTGTGCCCCGAACTGTTCCGCGAATATCGCGTCGAGCCGGTCGACAGCTATCCCGACCGCCTGCTGCAGACGATGAAGTCGGTGGCGCCGCCTGGGCGTGGCAGCCAGCCGGTGTGCGTCGTGCTGACGCCGGGTCATTACAATTCGGCCTATTACGAACACAGCTTCCTCGCCGATTCGATGGGCATCGAACTCGTCGAGGCGGCCGATCTGGTCGTCGACGACGATCGCGTGTGGATGCGCACGATCGCAGGCCGCGTGCAGGTGGACGTGATCTATCGCCGGATCGACGACGACTTCCTCGATCCCTTGGTCTTCCGCCCCGATTCGATGCTCGGCGTGCCGGGGCTGATCGCGGCTTATGCCGCAGGAAACGTCGCGATTATCAACGCGCCGGGTAACGGCATCGCCGACGACAAAGCGATCTACAGCTACATGCCCGAGATCGTCCGCTTCTATTCGGGCGGCGAGGCGAAGCTGCCCAATGTCGAGACGTGGCGCTGCCGCGAGCCCGAGGCCTTATCCTATGTGCTCGATCATCTGGACGAAGTGGTGGTGAAGCTGGTCGACGGGTCGGGCGGCTATGGCATGCTGGTCGGCCCGACGGCGAGCAAGGCCGAGATCGAGGCGTTCCGTGCCGCGCTGGTCGCCGAGCCGCACCGCTATATCGCGCAGCCGACGCTGGCGCTGTCGACCGTGCCGACGCTGACCGATGCGGGCGTCGCACCGCGGCATGTCGACTTCCGTCCCTTCGTATTGACCGGGTCGTGCGGCGTGCAGGTGGTGCCGGGCGGCCTGACGCGTGTGGCGCTGAAGGAAGGGTCGCTGGTCGTCAATTCGAGCCAGGGCGGGGGAACGAAGGACAGCTTCGTACTGATGGCGGAAGAGACGCCGCGGCAGGGACAGACGCAGACGCAAACGCAGACGGGGGGTGGGATGACGCAGAGCCAGGGGGGCGTGGCGTGAGGGGGATCGTGTCGCGGCCGCAAGCGCTCCGTCACCCCGGACTTGGTCCGGGGTCCACTCCGCGGCGAGGGGGATGGCTGGAGGTTCGGGCGCTGCCCCCGCGGCCCGGTGGACCCCGGAACGAGTCCGGGGTGACGGAGTGGGTGGGGCGTCGGTGGCGTGCCACATTGGCCGGGGAGCGTGTCGCATGATGCTCTCCCGCACCGGCGCATCGCTCTACTGGCTTGGTCGCTATCTCGAGCGGGCCGATTTCATCGCGCGGCTGATCGAGGCGACCGTGCGGCTCGACGTGATGTCGTCGCGGCCGGCGGGGGAGATCGCTTGGTCGTCGGCGCTTGCCGTCACCGAAACCGAAGAGGCGTTCGCCGCCAGCGGCGCGGCGCTCCGCCAGACCGAGGTCGTGCGTTTCCTGACGCTCGATACCAGCCACCCGGGATCGGTGATCCGCTGCCTCGACCGCGCGCGCGACAATGCCAAGGCGGTGCGCACCGCGCTGAGCCGCGAGGCGTGGACCGCGATCAACCGCGCCTGGCTGGTGTTCGAAAACCGCAACCAGGTGGGCGACACCGCGCAGACGCTGAGCCTGGTCGAGGCGGTGAAGAACGAGACGCGCGGCTTCGAAGGCGAGGTGCATCAGATGCTGCGCAACCAGTCGCACTGGTTCATCCGGCTGGGGCAGGCGGTGGAACGGGCCGACAACACTGCGCGGCTGCTCGACGTCAAATATCATATCCTGCTGCCCGAGGGCGAGGCGGTGGGCGGCGTGGTCGATCGCGATCAGTGGACGACGATCCTGCAGACGGTGTCGGCGGTGACCGCCTATCGCTGGCTCTATTCGGACGGGCTGACGCCGGCGAACGTCATCGACCTGCTGATCGCCAACCGCGACCTGCCGCGCAGCCTGCTCGCCTCCGCCGAGACGACGGTCGACCTGCTCGGCCTGCTCGCCGAGCGCACCGGCGCGCATGGCGAGGCGGACCGGATGGCGCGGATGCGCGCCGCACGGCTGGGGCGGACGCGGTCGGGCGAGGTGATCGCCAGTGGGCTGCACCAATATCTGCAAGCCTTCATCCGCGAAAACGGCCAGTTGCACGAGGCGATCGGCCGCCAGTTCCGGTTCGGCTGTTCCGCCTTTCGATCGACCACCGCACCGTCTATCGCTTCAGCGAGCCGCAGAGCCGGCTCGTCCAGATGCTGCGCATGACGCCCGAAAACAGCCACGACCAGACGGTGGCGCGCTGGCGGATCGACGTGGATCACGATGCGACGATGCGGCGCGGACGCGATGGCTTCGGCAATGCCGTCACCATGCTGTACGTCGAAGGGCCGCTGCTCGACATCGAGATCGCGGTGCGCGGCGAGGTGCTGACCAGCCATTCGGATGGCGTGGTGCGCGGCGTCAACGAGGTGTTGCCGCCCGCGGTGTTCCTGCGCGCGACCGACGCAACGCCACGCGACCCCGCGATTGCCGCTTATGCGCGCGAGGCGGTGGCGGGCGCGGACGGCGTGATCGCGCAGCTGCATCGGCTGAACCACGCCTTCCATGGCCGCTTCGCGCTCGACCGGCGGCGGCCGGAGGCGGGGTTGAGCGCGGCGGTGGCGTTCACGCGCGAGGCGGCGACGTCGCGCGATCTGGCGCAGATGTTCGCGGTGGCGGCGCGCAGTCTCGACATTCCGGCGCGCTATGTGTCGGGATATAGCATCGTCGAAGGATCGCTGCGCCCGACGCCGCATGGCTGGGCGGAGGCGCATGTGCCCGGGCTCGGCTGGGTGGGGTTCGATCCCTGCACGGGGCGCTCGCCACAGGAGGAAAGCGTCCGCGTCGCGGCGGCACTGGATGCGGCAGGCGCGGCGCCGGTGGCGGGATCGCGACTGGGCGAGGGCGAGGAAGAACTGGACGTCGCGGTGAAGGTGTCGGCGGCGCAATAACTGCGTGCCGTTTTCGCTGTGCCACCGGGGTGTATCTCCGCTGACGGTGCGACTTGAGCCGAGACGGTAGCGCGTCTGGATTCCCGCCTGCGCGGGAATGACGATGGGGGGCGTTTCGCGCATTCCTTTCGTCATCCCGGCGGACGCCGGAATCCATGGTGTCGGAACGTCGGTTGGCGCTTGATGCGGCAAGGATCCCGCATCCATGGATCCCGGCCTGCGCCGGGATGACGAATGGGGCTGTTCGTGCGTGTCGCTCCCCCGCAAACGCAGTTAACCGGATCACAACTCCTCAGGGCTTAGGCGGGCAGCGTGGGGTATGTCCGCATCTCGAGGCTGCGATACGCATGGGTTGGCGTGATGTTGGTCAGCGCTGCGTCGTGCGTGCCGCCGCGGCAGGGCGTCAGCCGCGTGTCGCAAGCGGTGCCGCCGCCGACACCCCGGCAGTTGCTGCGCGATCTGGCGCTCGACGTGCCGGGCGATCTGCCGGGGCTTGCCGGGCTGCCCGCGAGCCTGCGCGATGCGGTGGACGGCGACGATGCCGCGGCCGTTGCGCCGCAGGCCGCGCCGCCCTTCCTCGCGCAGATGCAGAGCCAGGAGGATGCGGCGCGCGCCACCGACTGCCTGACCGCCGCGGTTTATTACGAGGCGCGCTCCGAACCCGTCGATGGCCAGCGCGCCGTCGCGCAGGTGGTGCTGAACCGCGTGCGCGACCGCGCCTTTCCGCACAGCGTGTGCGGCGTGGTGTTCCAGGGATCGACGCGGCGCACAGGGTGCCAGTTCAGTTTCACCTGCGACGGATCGATGGCGCATCGCCGCGAACCCTATGCCTGGGCGCGGGCGCGCAGCGTGGCCGAGGCGGCGCTGGCGGGCAACGTCTATGCCCCGGTCGGCGGCGCGACCTTCTACCACACCGATGCGATCCTGCCGTGGTGGGCGTCCAGCCTGACGCGGATCGGATCGGTCGGCGCGCATATCTTCTATCGCTGGCGCGGCGCGATGGAGAGCGCGCTCAGCTTCCGTGCGGCCTATGCGGGCGTCGAGCCGGGGGTGGTTGCGGGCGGCGGCGATGGCGGAGCGCAGCCGCAGGTCGCGACTTTGTATCGCGACAGCCAGGACGATCGCGGCGTCACGGTGCATCGCGGCCGGATGACGCCGGTGGCGAGCGTCGCCGAGGCGCCCGCGACCGATGCCCCCAAGGCGGACGCGCCTGCGCCACGGATGATGATCGCGGCGGGCGTTCGCGTGCATCGCGGCAGCGAGGCGCCGCGGCGCCTGATGACCGAGGGTGCGGTGATCGGCGCCGAATCTGACCCGACCTGAGCCGCGTCAGGCGACCGCCATTGCGTCGGGCAGCGGCGGCGGGGCCAGTTCCTCGTCGGTCAGTGCGCGCCAGCCGTTGGGGCCCAGCATCTCGATCGGGCGATAGCGCGTCTTATACGCCATGCGCGCCGACCCCTTCACCCAATAGCCGAGGTAGACATAGGGCAGGCCGCTGTCCCGTGCGCGCAGGATATGGTCCATGATGATGTAATTGCCGAGGCCCGGCCGCGCGGTCGCGGGATCGTCGCCATCCGCATCGAAGAAGCTGTAGATCATCGACAGCCCGTCCGCCTGCCGGTCGGTGAGGCTGGCGCCGACCAGCTGGCCGCGCACGCCCCCAACCGAGGGCGTGCGATATTCGATGACGTGCGAGTTGACCGGGGAATGCTCGACCATGTCGGCATAATCCTCCTCGTCCATTCCCGCCATGCCGCCGCCCGGATGGCGCGCGCCCAGATAGCGGCGTAGCAGCTGGAACTGTTCGTCGGTCGCCCAGGGGCGGCAGGCGCTGACCTCCAGATCCTCGTTGCGGCGGAGCAGCTTGCGCTGCGTCGCATTGGGCACGAATTCGTCGGTGATGACGCGCACCGACACGCAGGCGGCACAGCCCGCGCACGAGGGCCGATAGGCGACGCCCTGCGACCGGCGAAAGCCGATACGGCCGAGCGCGTCGTTCAGCTCGGCGGCATGCGGGCCGGACAATTCGGTGAACACCTTCCGCTCCTGCCGGCCCGGCAGATAGGGGCAGGGCGCGGGCGTGGTGACGAAGAAGCGCGGAAAGCGAAAAGGCGCAGTCACCGCCGACAAACCCCCGAAGCAGACAGGCGCACGATACGCCGCGGCGACATATGAATCACCCCGTCGGTCCTGAAAAGCGGCTTTACCATCAAAGAAGGTTAATCGGCGGCAGAGAGTCTTTCCAGCATGGCCTGTTGGTCCGATCCGGGACAAACGGCGCCCATATTGCGCCGCACCCTGATTGCTGCGGTGCGGGAACTTCGGTCCAAATGGTGCGTTGGCGGTGTCCCTAGGTGTAACTTCGGAGTTGACTGATGACTAAGATTGCAGGCTCGCTCGCCGCGCTCGCGCTGACCACCGCCTCGATCGCCACGCCGGCGTTCGCGGCGCCCGTGAACCCCGCCGCCTCGCTGTCGGTGGCCAAGTCGGTTCGCGCCAGCGCCCCGTCGTCGCAGAAGAACAAGCTCGCCGGTGGCGGCCTGCTTGCCGCGCTGATCGCTGCGGGCGTGGTGGCGATCGGTGTCGTCGCGATCGTCGACGACGGCAATTCCGACAGCAACTGAGCTTTCGCTCAGCTGCAAAGCGGGGGTCGCGCCACGGCGCGGCCCCTTTTTTTGTGTCGCGTTCCCCGAAGACGTCCGGCGACACGCATCGTTGTACCGGGGTGCGGGGTGTTTATGATCCGTTTGATCATCGGGGGGAATCATGCCGGCATTTTGGGTTATCGCACTGGCGCTGTCGACGCCGACACCTGCGCAAGCGGTTACGCCCCCCGAGACGTGTACGTTGCTGCAAAAGGCCTATCGAATATCGACAGGCGAGGGGCACGGCACCGATCTGTCGACGGTCGGACCTGCAAAGACGGACCCGTCGCCTCTGGCGAAGTATAGGCCGGAATTCCGAAGTTATACCGGCTTGACCCCCGGCGAGTTTGCGGACCTGCAGGCCAACGAGTCGGCGGCCGTATCCCCTAGTTACGTCCCGCAGTGCGCATGGGACAAGGACGACACCGTGGGGGAGAAGAGCGGCTATGCGGTTGCGTTCAGCGCTCCCATCCTGTCGACCGATCGCCGCATCGCTCTGGTGGAAGTGTCTTACAGCAAAGGTATTTCCGCCCACGGGGGCCTGTGCATCATGCGGCTTTCGCCCGCAGGATGGAACGGACGCTGCATAAACGCGTGGAGTATCCGCTAGCCCCTACGCCTGCTCCACCATGCTCGTTTCGAAGCCACCTTCGCGCAGGGCGGCGATCAGGCGGTTGAGGTGGTCACGGTCGCGAGCTTCGCATTCGATGTCGGTGATCAGGCCTTTTGCCGGCAACGAGGTGAAGATGCGCTGGTGGTACACCTCGATGATGTTGACGCGCTGCGCGTCGAAGATGCGTGCGACGTTGTAGAGCGCACCGGGCTGGTCCTGCAGCCGCACGCGCAGGCGGGCGAGTCGGCCCGACCGGGCGAGGTCGCGTAGCAGCACGTTGGCGAGCAGGCGCGTGTCGATATTGCCGCCGCACAGGACGATGCCGACGGTGCGGCCCTTGAACCGCTCCGGATAGGCCATCAGCGCGGCAAGGCCGGCGGCGCCGGCGCCCTCGACCACGGTCTTTTCGATCTGGAGCAGCAGGCTGACCGCCTCTTCCAGATTGCGTTCGCCGACCAGCACGATGTCGTCGACCAGCTCGGCGACCATGCGCGAGGTGATGCCGCCCGGCTCCTTCACCGCGATACCCTCGGCCAGCGTGTCACCGGCGCAGGGCAAAGCGGTGCCGCGGATGCGATTGTACATCGAAGGGAAAAGTTCGGCCTGTACGCCGATCACCTCGATCGGATGGTCCGCGGCGCGTGCGACGACGCTGTTGCCCGAGATGAGGCCGCCGCCGCCGATCGGGATCAGCAGCGTGTCGAGGCTCGGCACGTCCTCCAGCATCTCGACCGCGACAGTGCCTTGGCCGGCGATGACGCGCGGATCGTCGAACGGGTGGACGAAGGTGAAGCCGCACTCCGCCTCCAGCACGCGGGCATGGGCATAGGCGGCGTCGAACGTGTCGCCTTCGAGCACCACCTTGGCCTTGTGGCCTTCGGTCTGCGTCACCTTCACCGTCGGCGTGGTGCGCGGCATCACGATCGTCGCGGGGATGCCGAGCCGGTTGGCGTGATAGGCGAGGCCCTGCGCGTGATTGCCGGCCGAGGCGGCGATGACGCCCTTGGCGCGCGCCTCCGGCGACAATTGCAGTAACGTATTGAGCGCGCCGCGTTCCTTGTACGCCGCGGTGAACTGCAGATTTTCGAACTTCATGAACACGGTGGCGCCGGTCATCTCGCTCAGCGTCTTGCTGATCAGCGTCGGCGTGCGGACGATCGCGTCGCGAATGCGGGCGTGGGCGGCGTACACATCGTCGATGGAGACGGGGAGCGAGGCGGTGTCGGCAGGGTTCGTGGCCATGGCGCCGAGCTAGACCATCTGGTGCGGCGGGGGAACACCGCTTATGCGCTGAGGCTATGGCACGATCGGCTTTGACAATAGTGGCGGCGCTGGCCGCGGTTCTGGCGACTTCGCAGGCGGCCGGTGCCGACGGGCTGGTCGATAACGTCAACGGCATGACGCTGGACAAGGACGGCAAGGTCGTCCGGTTCCAGGCGATGCTGGTCAATGCGCAGGGCGCCGTCGTCAGGTTGTTGTCCGCCAAGGACAAACGGCCGGAGAAGCTCGACTGGCGGGCCGACATGAAGGGCAAATATCTGCTGCCCGGCATGATCGACGCGCATGGCCATGTGATGGAACTGGGCTTCCGCGCGCTCGAACTCGACCTGTCGGATACGAAGAGCCTCGCCGAGGCGCAGATGAAGATCGCGGCCTATGCGCGCGACAATCCCGACAAGGCGTGGATCATCGGCGGCGGCTGGAACCAGGAGACGTGGGGGCTGGGCCGCTTCCCGACGACCGCCGATCTCGATGCTGCGGTCGGCGATCGTCCGGTGTGGCTGGCACGCGCCGACGGCCATGCCGGCTGGGGCAACACCGCCGCGCTGAAGGCCGCCGGCGTCACCGCGAAGAGCGTGTCGCCCGCGGGCGGCCGGATCGAGAAGGGCGCGGGGGGGCAACCCGCGGGCGTGTTCGTCGATGCGGCACAGGATCTGGTGGTGAAGATCCTGCCCCAGCCGCTGGGCAAGGACCGCAACGCCGCCTTCCTGAAGGCGCAGGAAATCCTGCTCGGCTATGGCGTCACGGCGACCGCCGACATGGGCACGAGCATCGACGACTGGCTGACCTATCGCCGGATCGCGGACCTCGGCGGCCTGCGCGTTCGCATCATGAGCTATGGCATGGGGGTCGACACGACGGTGCAGATCGGCGGCACCGGCCCGACGCCGTGGCTGTATGACGATCGGCTGAAGCTGGTCGGCGTCAAGCTGTACGCCGATGGTGCGCTGGGGTCGCGCGGGGCGTGGCTGAAGGCGCCCTATGCCGATGCGCCGGGCCAGACGGGTGCGGGCTTCATGAACGACACCGTGCTGCGCAACCGGATGAGCCGCGCGGCGATGGACGGTTACCAGGTCGCGGTGCATGCGATCGGCGACCGCGCCAATGCCGAGGTGCTGGATGCGATCGACGAGATGGCGCAGACCTATAAGGGCGACCGGCGCTGGCGCGTCGAACATGCGCAAATCGTCGACCCCGTCGACCTGCCGCGCTTCGGCAAATATGGCACGATCGCGTCGATGCAGCCGGTCCATGAGACGAGCGACCGGCTGATGGCCGAGGCGCGGCTGGGACCGCAGCGGCTGGCGGGTGCCTATGCCTGGGCGTCGATGCTGCGCAACGGCGCAAAGCTGGCGTTCGGATCGGACTATCCGGTGGAAAAGCCCGATCCCTGGGCGGGCTGGGCGGCGGCGTTCACGCGCCAGGGTCCCGACGGCCAGCCGTTCGGCGGCTGGCAGCCGCAGGAGGCGATCACGCGCGAACAGGCGTGGTGGGCCTATACCGGCGGCGCGGCCTATGCGGGCTTTGCCGAGGATCGCTTCGGGCGCCTCGCTCCCGGCCAGAAGGCGGACTTCGTCATCGTCGACCGCGATCCGCTGCTCGCCTCGCCCGCCGACCTGCGCGCGACAAAGGTCGAACAGACGTGGATCGGCGGCCAGAAGGTGTGGCAGCGGAAGTAAGCCGCACGCCAAAAGGGCCGCAGCACCCCCCGATGCTGCGGCCCTTCACTCCCGGATACTGGGGAGGGGAAACCTGGGCGGTCAGGCGACCGCGACGACCTCTTCGGGTTCGCGCAGCACATAGCCGCGGCCCCAGACGGTCTCGATGTAATTCTCGCCGTCGCAGGCCAGGCTGAGCTTCTTGCGCAGCTTGCAGATGAAGACGTCGATGATCTTGAGTTCGGGTTCGTCCATGCCGCCGTACAGGTGGTTCAGGAACATTTCCTTGGTCAGCGTGGTGCCCTTGCGCAGGCTGAGCAGCTCGAGCATCGCATATTCCTTGCCGGTCAGATGCACGCGCGCGCCATCGACCTCGACCGTCTTGGCGTCGAGATTGACGGCGAGCTTGCCGGTGCGGATGACCGATTGCGAATGGCCCTTCGAACGACGGACGACCGCGTGGATGCGGGCGATCAGTTCTTCGCGATGGAAGGGCTTGGTGACGTAATCGTCGGCGCCGAAGCCGAAGCTGCGCACCTTGCTGTCCATCTCGTTGATGCCGCTCAGGATCAGAACCGGCGTGGTCACGCGGGCGACGCGCAGCTTCTTTAGCACGTCATAGCCGTGCATGTCCGGCAGGTTGAGGTCGAGCAGGATGATGTCGTAGTCGTACAGCTTGCCGAGGTCCAAGCCCTCCTCGCCAAGGTCGGTCGTATAGACGTTGAACCCCTCGGTGCCGAGCATCAGCTCGATCGCCTTGGCCGTGGTCGGCTCGTCCTCGATCAACAACACCCGCATCGCGTCGTCCCCTGTTGGCGAGGCCGCCAGCACCCCTGGCTCGCGGCTCGCCCCGATTCATTAACCAAACGACATCTGAAGGCAAAAGGTTAATTCGGGATTAAGTGCGGGCGTCAATCTTTACGATTTGCGCTCGTCCGCCTCGGGATCGGCATCCGGATCGTGCGGCGTCAGGTCGGGGCCGAGCAGCGTCTGGTGGCGGCTGCGCGGGATATCCTCGCCCAGCACCTCGCGCAGGTACAGGCTGCGCACCAATGTGAAGATCACGACCAGCAGCGCCGCCGAGAAGAACAGGCCGAAGATACCGAAGATCACGCCGATGCCGATGATCGCGAAGACGGTGATCGCCGGCGGGATCGAGACGACACGCGCCTGGACGTAGGGGGTGATGAAGTTGGTCTGGATCAGCCGGACGATCGCATAGGTGGCGAGCGCGCCGATCAGCGCGCCATTGCCCTGCGTCGCGGCGAGGCCCAGCGCCGGGATCATCGCCGCGGTCGGGCCGACATAGGGAATGAATTCCGACAGGCCGGCGAGCAGCCCGAGCGCGGCGGCGGAGGGCACGCCCGAAATCCACAGGCCGATGCCGATCAGCAGCCCCATCGTCGTCATCAGGATCAGCGACGAACGCAGCCACAGCCGCAACGTCGATCCGACGTCGAACAGAGCATCCTCGATCGCCGGGCGCTTCGAGGGCGGGATCAGGAACAGGAAGCCGCGCTGATAGATGCCGGGATCGGCGGCGAAAAAGGCCGCGCCGACGAGCAGCAGGATGCTGTTGAGAATGAGTTCGCCCGCGCCCTGCACCAGCCCGCCGACGTCCTGCGCCGCCTTCGACCCGGCATAGGCCTGTTGCACCGCATCGACGATCTTGGCGCCGACCGGGCTTTGCGAGGCCCAGGCGGCGAGCTGGTCGAGCAGGTTGGGCAATTGCGTGACGAGCACGTTGACCTGCTCGCGGAACTGCACCCCGAACAGCCAGACGAGGAAGGCGACGACGCCATAGGCGGTCGCCATGCCGAGACAGAAGGCGGTCCGGTCCGACACGCGCAGGTGATCGCGGTAAAGGTCGGCGAGCGCATGGATGGCGATCGCGCCCAGCATCGACCCGAAGGCGAGGATCAGCAGATTGCCCGCGCGCAGCAGCGCCGCGGCGACCGCCGCGATGATGAGGACGTAAAATATGCGCCGGATGAAGCGCGCATCGTCGGGATCGGGGGCGAGACGGTTCACGCGGGGCAGGGGGCGCTGGACATGGGCTATCCTGACAGGATCGGGGCGCAATGGACAAGAGGTGGGGGCAGTACTGCCGTGGGGCCGGATCGGTTCCGGTTGCAGGGTGGCGGAGGTGGGCGATGCGGGGGCGTCGCGACCGCCGCTCGCGCGCACCTTACACCTTTGTCATTTGATCTTTATCCGCCGACACGGCAGCCCCTTGGACGTAACAGCGTCGAGCGGACCCGAGCCCCATGAAGATCCTCCTGGTTGATGACGACCCCGTCCTGGCCGATTCGCTGGCGGATGAACTGACCGGCTTCGGCCACGCGCTGTCGACGGCGAGCGACGGGCGGGCGGCGCTGGCGGCGATCGATCAGGATGCGTTCGATGCGGTGGTGCTCGATCGGATGATGCCGCGGGTGGACGGCATCGCGCTGCTCGAGCGGCTGCGCGGCGACGCGCGATCGGTGCCCGTCATCATGCTGAGCGCGCGCGGCCAGTCCGACGACAAGATCAGTGGCCTGGCCGCCGGCGCCGACGATTATGTCGTCAAGCCGGTCGAGGCGGCCGAACTGCACGCGCGGCTGCAGGCGGTGGTGCGCGGCCGGCAGTGGACGCGCGAGGCGAGCGACACGCTGCGCGCGGGCGATATCGTGGTCAGCCCGTCGCGCTTCCGGGCGTGGCGCGACGAAAAGCCGCTCGACCTCGCCAAGCTGGAGCTGAAGCTGCTCGCCGAACTGGTGCGCAACGCCGATACCGTGCTGACGCGCGCGATGCTGATCGAGCGGGTGTGGGGGTACGACTTCGAGCCAGACACCAACCTGGTCGACGTCTACATCCGCCGCCTGCGCCAGAAGCTGACCGCGCATGGCGGCGACGATCCGATCCAGACGATGCGCGGCGTCGGCTATCTGTTGCGCAGCTGACGCATGCCGCGGGGCCGGCGGCTGCGTGCGCCGCGATCGCTGCGGGCGCTGACCTGGATCTTCGTCGCGGCAATGATCGCGGCGACGCTGGGCACGGGCGTCGCCATCTATACCGCGCAGCGCCGGGCGATCGTCCAACTGGTCGACCAGCGTATCGCCACGGCAGTTGATGCCATCGCGCACGAGGGCGAGCGGCCGATGCCGACGCCGGTGCTGGTCGAGCGGCTGCGCATGCTGGCGAGCGACCGAGACACGGGCGATATCGGCGCGATGCTGGTCGATGCGCAGGGGCGGCAGATCGGCGGCAACATCCGGTTGCGCCAGGTGCCGCCGCGCGGCTTCAGCTCGCTGCACAGCGACGACGGGATCAAGGGGTTGACCGCGGGGCGCGCTTATACCGGTGACGTCGGCGATGGGCGGCGGCTGACGATGATCGCCGAGACCGAGCCGTTCGACGATTCGGGCACGGCGCGGCTGCGCAGCTACCTCGCCGGTTTCGGATCGATCCTGTTGGTCGTCGGGCTGGGGCTCGTGATGTTTTCGCGGCTCGTCGAGCGGCGGATCGGTGCGATGCGCGCGACCGCGGCGGCGATCGTCGATGGCGACATGCAGCGCCGCGTGCCGACCGAGGGCGATGGCGGCGCGTTCGACGCGCAGGCCCACGCGTTCAACGCGATGCTCGACCGGATTGCCGAGCTGATGCGCGGGATCGCCGAAGTGTCGAGCGACATCGCGCACGACTTGCGCAGCCCGCTCGCGCGCCTGCGTGGCCAGCTCGTGCAACTGGAACGGCGTGCCGAGACGCCGGCGATGCGCGACGGCCTGTCCGCGGCGATCGCGCAGAGCGACACGATCCTCGGCATGTTCGCTGCGATCCTGCGCATCGCCGAAGTGGAGGGTGGCGCGCGGCGGGCGGGCTTCGCGCGCTTCGACCTGGGCGAACTGGTCGCGGAGGTCGGCGAGATGATGGCGCCGGTGGTCGAGGACGATGCGCACATCCTCGTCTGCGATTCCGTCGCCGCGCTGCCCGTTCACGCCGATCGCCAGTTGCTGACGCAGGTGCTGGTCAATCTGATCGTCAATGCCGTGCGCCATACGCCGCCGGGCACGCGCATCACGCTGTCGGCTGTGGCGGTGCGGGGGCAGGCGATCGTCCGCGTGGCCGATAACGGCCCCGGCATCGCCGCGGCAGATCGCGCCACCGCGCTGCGGCGCTTCGGCCGGCTGGATGCGAGCCGGTCGACCGGCGGGTTCGGCCTGGGCCTGCCACTCGCCGCGGCGATCGCGCGGCTGCATCATGGCGAGCTGTCGCTGGAGGATGCGGCGCCGGGCCTGCGCGTGGTGTTGACCGTGCCGCTGATTGGGTGATCGATTCCGACAGTACCGTCGTCCCGGCGGAGGCTGGGGCCTCTCGCGGTTTCTGCTGGGCCCGTCCCATGAAGATCCCAGCGTCCGCTGGGATGACGTTTGTGTGAGGAGCAAACGAAAGGGGCGGCGGCGTTGCCGGCACCGCCCCTACGCAGTTGGACCTGTAGGCCGCTTAGAAGTTCACCGATCCTTCCAGACCGATGGTGCGCGGCGGGTTGAAGTTCGCATACGAGCCCAGCACCGCGATGTTCGCGTCCGAACGGCGATAGATATGCTGTTCGTTGAGCAGGTTGCGCGACCACAGCGACAGCGTCGCCTTCTGGCCCTGTGCGCTGAGCGGGATGTCCGCCAGCGCGATGCGGCCGTTCACGATGAAGCTCGAGTCGGTCTTCACGCTTTCCGACTGGAAGCTGTACTGCGGCGCCGCATAATTGGCGTCGAGGTGGAAGCGCGCATGCGTGCTGCCCGTGCCGACCGGCAGATCGTAATCGATCGCCGCCGATGCCGCGTGCGGCGGCGTGTAGACGGTGTAGACCTGCGTCAGCACGCCGAAGGTCGGGCCCGGGTTCGGGTTCGCCGTCGCCGGCACCTTGGTGTAGGTATAGGCGTAGGAGGCGGTCAGCGTCAGGCTGTCGATCGGGCGCGCGCTGACGTCCAGTTCGATACCGCGGATCTTCGACGTGCCCGGCGCATTCGCCGTATTTTCGGTGTGCAGGTTGAAGTTCGGGTTGGCGATGGTGGTGCCCGGCAGGAACTGGTTGGTGTCGACGTTGTCGAAGTCGATCTGCGTGTTCTTGCGGTCCATGATATAGCCCGCGACGTTCACGCGCACCTTGTGGTTCAGGAAGTCGGTCTTCGCGCCGATTTCATAGGCCTTCACCGATTCCGGTCCGAACGCGCCGAAGTTCGACGAGCGATCGTTGGCGCCACCGGCGCGGAAGCCGCTCGAATATTTGGCGTACAGGTTGATGCCGGGCGCCGCGTCGGCGGCCAGCGTCACCATCGGGTCGAACCGCCCGCGATCGTAGTTCAGGACGTAATTGGTGGGCACGCCCGACACGAGGTACAGCGTGCCGTCACGCTTGTCCTTCGAATAGCGGCCGCCGACCGTCAGGTGCAGCATCTCCGCCGCGGCGGGGGTCCAGGTCGCCTGGCCGTACGCGGCATAGCTGCGGGTGCGGGCGACGCTGGCGCGCTGCAGGAAGCGGGAGTTATAGTCCCAGCCCTGGTTGGACGAGCTGATCGTGCCGAACACCTGCGAGGGCAGGATGGTGTAGGCGGTGCCGTCGGCGTTCCACTGGTTCGACGAAGGCGTCGCGGCGGATTCGCGGGCCTGTTCGTTGAAATAATAGAGGCCGGCGACCCAGTCGAGCTGGTCGACGCTGCCGATCGCCTGGAATTCCTGGCTGAACTGGCTCTGGTACAGATCCGACAGGCTGTAGCGGCTGAACTTGCCGTTGGGGGCGTAGGCGACGCGCTCAGGACCGCCCGAATTGTCCCACTGGTTGGTCGCCACGCGGCGCCATGCGGTGATCGATTTCAGCGTGGTAGCCGGATCGACCTTGTACGACAGCGTCGCGCTGACGCCCTGCGTCTTGTCGACGCTATACTGCTGCGGCACGCCGACGTCGGCGACGCTCTGGCGGTTCGGGTGGACGCCGACCAGCGCGGGCAGCGGCGCGATGCAGGTGGTGGCCGAGATCGTGCTCGACAGGCAGGTCGGCGCGCCGGCCGCGCTGCCCGGCAGGACGATGCGGTTGGTGGTGCGGTCCAGCACGCCGACGGTGCGGCCCAGCGGGTTGTAGTTGATCAGCTGGCTGAAGAACGGCGTGTTCTCGTCCCGCGCCTTGTCGAAGGCGACGTCGGCGGTGAAGCTGTCGGTCGGCTTCCAGCGCGCGGCGATGCGGCCGCCGACGCGGTCATAGGCGTTCCAGCCGAGCTGGCCGGCGAGCGGGTTGCGCGTCGTCGCATCCTGATGCTGGTACACGCCGTCCAGCTTGATCGAGATGTTCTGATATTCGGGCAGGTCGATATGCGCTTCGCCGTTGCGCGCGCCGTAGTTGCCGAAGCCGGCGGTGACGCGGCCACCGAATTCCCCGGTGGGCGCCTTGGTGACGATGCTGAGCGCGCCGCCTTCGGTGTTGCGGCCGAACAGCGTGCCCTGTGGGCCACGCAGCACTTCGATGCGCTGCACGTCGAACAGCGCGGCGTTCAGGCCCTGCGAGCGGCCGAGGTAGACGCCGTCGATATAGACGCCGACGCCCGAATCACGCGCGGTCTGGTTCTGGTCGAACGGCACGATGCCGCGGATGCCGATCGTCAGCGCCGACTGGCGCGCTTCGAAGGTCGCGACGCGAAGCGACGGCACCGCGCCGTCACCCAGGTCGAGCAGGCTCTGGACGTGGCGGTCCTTGATCGCTTCGGGATCGAGCACGCTGATCGCGATCGGCGTCTTCTGCAGGTTGGTTTCGCGCTTCGTCGCGGTGACGACGATGTCCTGCAGCTGGTCCGGCTCGGCCGCGGGGGTCGGGTCCGTGGCGGGCGTGGGATCGGCGGCCGGCGCGGTGGTGGCGGTCGCCTTGGCGGCATCGGCGGCGAACGCCGGTGCGGCGGCGAGGGCGGATGCGGCGACGCCGATCATCAGCAGCGCGCGGCTGCCGGACATCTTCATCATGACGAAATATTCCCCTTCGAGGCAATGTGCCTTCCTGGGGCGCGCCTACCGCCGGGCTGTGGCGGGCGTGTTGCGATTCGATGACGCCGCCGGCGAGCGGGATTTCATCCTGGTGTCATTTTTGGAACGGGGCCACGCCGTGGTGACGATTTGGATCCGGGTCGGCATAATCCATGCGAAGCCTTGGGGTTCCCCGAACGGGGCGGTTGACGATCGCGGCGGACCGACGCGCAGTTTTGGGGGCGACCGCATGTCGAGGGCAGCGAAGACCCGCTGCTCCTCGCTGCTGGCGATCGCAAAGGTCAGCGGAACGATGCTGCCGATATCGGTAAATGCTGGGGCAGGGCGCCGGGTGTCAGGACGGACGTCGGTCGACGGCGTCCTGCGCCTCTCCCTCGGCGATCAGCTTGGCGTAGCGTCGGGCCATGTCGAGGTGGACGCGGCGGCCGTCGCTGTTTGGCGTGCGATCGGCGAGCGCGCGTTCCTGGCGCTCGCGTTGGATGTAAAATTGGGTTTCGGCATGAGTCGGCATGAAGGCCTCCCTCATTGAGGTGATGCTTGTCGCCAACGGGCAACGCGTCACAAGCCATGACCTTTTAGCACGATAGGGCGCGTTTGGCCTTCATCTGCATCAATTCGCCCCGGGCCGGCGCGGCGGCTCTCGAACGGCAAAAAGCCGATCGGTCTCCAAACGAAAAAGGGGCCCGGCATCGCTGCCGAACCCCCCATTTCATCAGCCGTTGGCCGATGATCAGTCGCGATCACCGGTCAGGAAGGCCGGCGCGAATTCGGGCGCGGGGCCGTCATCGTTGCCGCCGCCGTTACGCGGGCCACGGTCGCCGCCTTCGCCGCGGGGGCCACGGTCACGGCGCGGGCCGCGGTCACCGCGGTCGCCGCCACGATCGCCGCCGTCGCGACGGGGACCACGGTCGCCGCGATCGCCACGGTCGCCGCGCGGGCCACGGCTGCCACGGTCGCCGCCTTCACGCGGTTCGCGCGCCGGACGCGTGTCTTCCAGCTCGGCGCCGGTTTCCTGGTCGACGACGCGCATCGACAGCCGAACCTTGCCGCGCGGATCGATCTCGAGGACCTTCACCTTGACCTGCTGGCCTTCCGACAGGACGTCCGAGACCTTCTCGACGCGCTCGTTCTTGATCTCGCTGACGTGGACGAGACCGTCCTTGCCGCCCATGAAGTTCACGAACGCGCCGAAATCGACCAGGTTGACGACCTTGCCGTCGTAGATCTTGCCGACCTCGGCCTCTTCGACCAGGCCCTTGATCCACTTGATCGCGGCTTCGATCTGCGACGAATCCGACGACGACACCTTGATGACGCCCTCGTCGTCGATGTCGACCTTGGCGCCGGTGGTGGCGACGATCTCGCGGATCACCTTGCCGCCCGTGCCGATGACTTCGCGGATCTTCGACTTGTCGATCGTGAAGGTTTCGATGCGCGGCGCGTGCGCCGACAGTTCCGAGCGGGTCTCGCCCAGCGCCTTCGCCATCTCGTTGAGGATGTGCGCGCGGCCTTCATGCGCCTGCTTCAGGGCGACCTTCATGATCTCTTCGGTGATGCCCGAGATCTTGATGTCCATCTGCAGCGCGGTGATGCCCTCGCTGGTGCCGGCGACCTTGAAGTCCATGTCGCCGAGGTGATCCTCGTCGCCCAGGATGTCCGACAGGACCGCGAAATCCTTGCCTTCCAGGATCAGGCCCATCGCGATGCCCGACACGGGGCGCTTCAGCGGCACGCCCGCGTCCATCATCGACAGCGAACCGCCGCAGACGGTGGCCATCGACGACGAGCCGTTCGACTCGGTGATGTCCGACGTGACGCGGATCGTGTAGGGGAATTCCTCCTTCGACGGCAGCACCGGATGCAGCGCGCGCCAGGCGAGCTTGCCGTGGCCGACTTCGCGACGACCCGGCGCACCGAAGCGGCCGACTTCACCGACCGAATAGGGCGGGAAGTTATAGTGGAGCATGAAGTTCTGATACGACAGGCCGTTGAGGCCGTCGATCATCTGCTCCGCGTCGCGGGTGCCAAGCGTGGTGGTCGCGATCGTCTGCGTCTCGCCACGCGTAAACAGCGCCGAACCGTGCGCACGCGGCAGGAAGTGGACTTCCGATTCGATCGGGCGGATCTGCGTCGTGGTACGGCCGTCGATGCGGCGGCCATCCTTCAGGATCGCGGTGCGGACGATCTCGGCTTCCAGCTTCTTGACGAGCTTGGCGGCGGCGAGCTGTTCCTGCGGCGTACGGTCGGCCATCGCCGCCTTCGCCTTGGCACGCGCCTCACTCAGCGCGGTCTGGCGCTGCTGCTTGTCGGTCAGCTTGTAGGCGGCCGTGATATCCTTGCCGATCAGCTTCTTCAGCTCGGCCTTGACCGTCTTCTGGTCGTCGCCGACCTTCAGCTCCCACGGATCCTTGGCGGCCTGTTCGGCGAGGTCGATGATCGCGTCGATCACCTGCTGCGACGCCTTGTGTGCGAACATCACGGCGCCGAGCATGACGTCTTCCGACAGCTCCTTGGCTTCGGATTCGACCATCATGACGGCGTCATGCGTGGCGGCGACCATCAGGTCGAGCTCGCCGGTCAGCACGTCGGCGTCCGACGGGTTGAGGACGTATTCGCCGTCCTTGTAGCCGACGCGCGCCGCGCCGATCGGGCCCATGAAGGGCACGCCCGACAGCGTCATCGCGGCCGAGGCGGCGATCATCGCCAGCAGATCGGGCTCGTTCTCGCCGTCATACGACAGAACCTGCGCGATGCAGTTGATCTCGTTGTAGAAGCCTTCGGGGAACAGCGGGCGGATCGGACGGTCGATCAGGCGGCTGACGAGCGTCTCACGCTCGGTCGCGCCACGCTCGCGCTTGAAGAAGCCGCCGGGGATGCGGCCCGACGCCGAGAACTTTTCCTGGTAGTGGACGGTGAGCGGGAAGAAATCCTGCCCTTCCTTCACCGACTTGGCGGCGGTCACGGCGCAGAGCACCACCGTCTCGCCGAGCGTCGCGATCACCGCGCCGTCGGCCTGGCGGGCGACCTTGCCCGTTTCGAGGGTGAGCGTCTGGCCGCCCCACTCGATCGATACCTTCTTGGCATTGAACATGTATTTTCCTTCACTCCCCACGCCAAATGCGTCGGGGGGCCTATCTGCGAGCTAAGCCGGCTCGCGCGGTGTGGAGCGTCTTGTCGCTCCGATGGATCGGGGCCGAATTGCCCGTCTTCCGCTTACCCGGCTCGTGCCGGTATTCGTGAAACGCGTGGCGCGCCCATAGCACGGATATACGAAAAGGGCGACCCGAAGGCCGCCCTCTCGTTTCACCCGCTGGGGGTTACTTGCGAAGACCCAGCTTCGCGATCAGGTCCAGATACCGCTGGCCATCGGTCTTGCGCAGATAGTCGAGCAGCGAGCGCCGCTTGTTGACCATCATCAGCAGCCCGCGGCGCGAATGGTTGTCCTTCTTGTGACCCTTGAAGTGCTCGGTCAGGTTCTTGATGCGCTCCGACAGGATCGCGACCTGGACTTCCGGCGAACCCGTGTCGCCTTCCTGGCGGGCGTGAGCCTTGACGAGTTCGTTCTTGCGCTCGGCGGTAATGGTCATGTGTTCATCCTCGACATCACAGATTAAAACCGCGGACGACGCGGACCTCATGGTCCTCGACCGATACCAGCGCGACCGGCGTATCGCCGTCGCATGCGAAGTATGGGCCATCGTCCGTGGCGATCCCGGTCAGAACACGCCCCTGGCGGAGCGCCCCTGCCTGATCGGGGGTGAGGGGTAGAGCCGGGATGTCGTCCAGCCCCGCCCTCAACGGCAGGAGTATCTGTTCAAGGGTACGCCCCATACCGGCTTCCGCCAGATTGTCCAGCGTTATCGCGGGTGCGAGGGTGAACGGGCCGGCCTTGGTACGGCGAAGCATGGTGACATGCCCGACCGTGCCGAGCGCAAGCGCGATGTCGCGGGCAAGGGAGCGGATATAGGTGCCCTTGGAGACGTGCGCGGTGAGGGTGATCTCGTCCAATTCCTCCCTCGCGTCAGCGGGGGAGGGGGACCGCTCGCCGCCGGCGAGTGGTGGAGGGGGCGTGTCCGCAGACGGGACGGTCGTCGTATCCTCCCCCTCCGTCAGCGCTTCGCGCTGCCACCCCCCCCTGGCGGGGGAGGAATGGAGGTCATGCACCGTCACGTCCCGGCTCGCCAGCACCACATCCTCGCCCGCGCGCGCCAGATCATAGGCCCGCTCGCCGTCGACCTTCAGCGCGCTGTACGCCGGCGGCACCTGGGTAATCGCACCGGTGAAGCGCGGCAGCACCGCCTCCACGTCGGCCAGCGTCGGCCGCACGTCCGACGTCGCTACACCCACGCCTTCCGCATCCAGCGTATCGGTCTGTTCGCCGAAGCGGATGGTGAAATCATACACCTTGTCGCTGTCGAGCATCCGCCCGGCGAGCTTCGTCGCCTCGCCGACCGCGACCGGCAGCACGCCCGTCGCGAGTGGATCGAGCGTGCCGCCATGGCCGACCTTGAACTTGCCGTATCCGCCCTGCCGCAGCGCGCGCTTTACCGCAGAGACGACCTCCGTGCTGCCAAGGCCCAAAGGTTTGTCGACGATGATCCAGCCGTGCATCAGCCGATCGCCTGCGCCAGTTTCAGGAAGAGGCCGATGACCGCATCCGCCGGTGGGCCGACCAGCCGCCCGACCACATCCGCCTTGGGCGCGATCATCGGCAGCACGACGAGGACGAAGAGCAGCAGCAGGAAGCCGAACCGCCCGATCTTCGCCCACTGCGCTGCGAGCGGGCGGGGCAGGATCCCCTCGACGACATGCCCACCATCGAACGGCGGCATCGGCAGCAGGTTGAAGATCGCGAGGAAGACGTTGACCAGCAGGAAGTTGACGAGGTTTGCGAAGACGAACGCCGCGACACCGGTCGGCTGTGCGCCATGCAGTAGCGCGACAGCGGTGCCGATCAGGATCGCGGCGATCGTGGCGAGGATCAGGTTCATGCCCGGTCCGGCGAGCGCCACCGCGACCATGCCCCAGCGCGGGTTGCGCAGGCGCTGGGCGACGACCGGCACCGGCTTCGCCCAGCCGAACACCGGCGCGCCTGCGATGGCGAGGCCGAGCGGCAGGATGAGCGTGCCGACCGGATCGACGTGGCGGAGCGGGTTAAAGCTCAGCCGCTTCCGCTCCGCGGCGGTCGGATCGCCGAGCCACTTCGCCATCCAGCCGTGCGCGACCTCATGAAAGACGATCGCGATGACGAGCGGGATGATCCACACGGCTGTGCGGTAGACGATGTTATCGGGGTTCATGGCGCGCGATATGGCGCGGGGGAGGGGAGAGCGCCACTCCCCTGTTCGTCATCCCGGCGTACGCCGGGATCTATGGACGCGTGACGCCGATGGCAGCTCGCCCTCGTTTGCGGCACCGGAACCATGGATCCCGGCGTGCGCCGGGATGACGAAAGGGGATTATGTGCCCAATGCCTCCGAAAAATGCCGCCGGCACAGTGCGATGTATCGATCGTTACCGCCGATCTCGGTCTGCGCGCCCTCGGCGATGGCGCGACCCTCGGCATCGACGCGCAGGTTCATCGTCGCCTTGCGCCCGCATACGCACACCGATTTGATCTCGATGAGCGCGTCCGCGATCGCCAGAAGCCGCGCCGATCCTTCGAACAACCGTCCCTGGAAATCGGTCCGCAGGCCATAAGCGAGCACCGGCACGTTCAACACATCGCAGATATGCGCCAGTTGCGCGACCTGCGCGACGGAGAGGAATTGCGCCTCGTCGACCAGCACGCAGGCGAGCGGGCCGCGTGTGAGGCGATCCGCGACGCAGGCGGCGAGGTCGGTCGTGCCCTCGAACGGCGTGGCCGGTGCCTCCAGCCCGATGCGGCTAGTGATCGTGCCGTGCGCAAAACGATCGTCCACCGCGGCGGTGAACAGCATCGTCTCCATCCCCCGCTCGCGATAGTTGAAGTCCGCCTGCAACAGCGTCGTCGACTTCCCCGCATTCATCGAGGCGTAGTAGAAATAGAGCTTGGCCATTAGACGTTGGAGGCTGGCGGTAGCGTTACTTCTACGTTGCCGTCGTCCCGAAGCTTGAAGGACAGGCGCTCACCTCCGGTCAACCCTAATGACCGCCTCAATTCAACGGGCAACGTAACCCGCCCGCGCGTCGACATGCGGATATAATGACGGCTTGCGCTCACGGCAGATTCCTATTGCGATACCGTCAGCATGTTCGCGATTTCATCGTTGGTTTTCAATCGCGCGATGCGGGCGCCAAGGTAGCGTAAGCTGATGAGGTGGTGTTGCTGATCGTAGGAGCGCGTCACATCCGTTGCGATAACAACATCGTAATCGCGCTGATAGGCGTCGATGACAGAGGTGCGGACACATGCGTGGGTGTTCAGCCCACAAATAATGAGGGTCGTGTCGATCGGCCGGCGCAGGATGGCATCCAGTTCGGTGCCGAAAAACGCGCTGTACCGCTTCTTGACGATAATCGTGTCCTGTTCGGCAGGCTGCAAGCCGTCATCCAGTTGCGCGCCGACCGTTCCAACGATCGTCACGCGATCGTTGTGGAGACGCATTCCCAAGAAGGCATCATTCAGATCAGGGGCGAACTCCTGTCGGACCCAGATCACGCGACCATTCGCTGATCGCACGGTATGCGCCAGATCGTTAATCCCGCCGATAAGCGAAGCGCGGTCGGCATCCGAGTGCTGTTTGGTAAAGTCGTTGAGAACGTCGATGACCAGCAGCACCGGTGTGGTCACGGCGTCAATCCTCACCCAGATCGCGTGCCACCTCGGGCCGGCGGAGCAGCTGGTCGATGTGGCTGCCCTCGTCGAAGCTTTCGTCCGCGAGGAATTTCAGCTTGGCGGCGTACTTGTTCTGGATGCGGTGCGCGACTTCGCGTTGCAGATAGGCGGTGTTGGTGCGCAGCGCCTTCAGCACCGCTTCCTCGTCACGCCCAAGCAGCGGCTTCACGAAGACGGTCGCGTGGCGCAGGTCAGGCGACATGCGCACCTCGGTGATGCTGACCATGTGCTTGGCCAGCGTTTCGTCGTGTACGTCGCCGCGCTGGAGGATCTCCGACAGCACGTGGCGCACCTGTTCGCCGACGCGCAGCGTGCGAACCGATTTTTCCTGGGGGTCTTTGTTCATCATGCCTCCAACCCCTCTCCCGCCGGGAGAGGGAGGGGCCCGCCGCCGTTAGGCGGTGGGAGGGTGAGGGTGACGGCCGGTGCCATTGCCACCCTCACCCTTCCGCTGCCTGCGGCAGCTCCCTCCCTCTCCCAAAAGGAGAGGGACGTCAGGGTTAGAGGGTGCGTTCGCGCATCTCGACTTCGAACGTTTCGAGGAAGTCGCCGGCCTTGATGTCGGTGAAGTTCTGCGTGAACGTCACACCGCATTCCAGACCCGCACGCACCTCGGCGACATCGTCCTTGAAGCGGCGCAAGCTGGCGATCTCACCCTGGTAGATGATGACGTCGTTGCGCGTGATGCGGGCCTTGAGCGCCTTGCGGATGACGCCTTCGACGACCAGCAGACCCGCGGCCTTGCCGTGCTTGCCCGCCGAGAAGACCTCGCGGATTTCCGCACGGCCGACGACGGTTTCGAACGCTTCCGGCCCGAGCTCGCCCGCCATGCCCGCCCGGATCTCGTCGATCAGGTCGTAGATGACGTCGTAATATTTGAGCGCCACCTTCTGCCGATCGGCGATCTCGCGCGCCTTGGCATTGGCACGGACGTTGAAGCCGATGATCGGCGCGCCGCTGGCACCCGCCAGCGTCACGTCGCTTTCGGTGATGCCGCCGACACCCGAATGCAGCACGCGTGCCTTGATGAGGTCGGTCGAGATCTTGTTAATCGACGCGACGATCGCCTCGACGGTGCCCTGCGTGTCGGCCTTGACGACGAGCGGATATTCCTTCGCCGCATTGGCCTTCAGCGCCGAGAACATGCTCTCGAGGCTTGCCGGCGCGGTGGTGGTGCGCTTCTGCGTCAGCACGCCCTGGCGATATTCGGCGACCTCGCGGGCGCGTGCCTCGTTCTCGACGACCTGCAACGGATCACCCGCCGACGGCACGCCCGAGATGCCGAGCACCTCGACCGGCATCGCCGGATCCGCCTGCTTCACCTGACGGCCCTTGTCGTCGACGAGGGCGCGAACCTTGCCGCTTTCCGCGCCGATGACGAAGACGTCGCCGACCTTCAGCGTGCCGCGGTTGACCAGGATCGTCGCGACCGGACCGCGGCCCTTGTCGAGCTTCGCCTCGATCACCGTGCCTTCGGCCGGGCGATCGGGGTTGGCGCGCAGCTCGAGCAGTTCGGCCTGCAGCTGAATCTTCTCGATCAGCTCGTCGAGGCCGGTCTTCTTGAGCGCGGAGACTTCGACGTCCTGGACGTCGCCGCCCATTTCCTCAACCACCACCTCATGCTCCAGCAGGCGCTCGCGCACGCGCTGGGCATTGGCTTCATATTTGTCGATCTTGTTGATCGCCACGATCATCGGCACGCCGGCCGCCTTGGTGTGGTTGATCGCCTCGATCGTCTGCGGCATCAGCCCGTCGTCGGCCGCGACCACCAGCACCACGATATCCGTGACGTCCGCGCCGCGCGCACGCATCTGCGTGAACGCCTCGTGGCCCGGCGTGTCGAGGAAGGTGATCTTCGACTTGTCCTTCAGCGTGACCTGATAGGCGCCGATATGCTGCGTGATGCCGCCGGCTTCGCCGCGCACCACGTCGGTGCCGCGCAGCGCGTCGAGCAGGCTGGTCTTGCCGTGATCGACGTGACCCATGATCGTGACGACCGGGGGACGCGGCTTCATCGCCTCCTCGGCATCCTCGACCGTGTCGATCGCCAGATCGATGTCGCTGTCGGAGACGCGGACGATGTTGTGGCCGAATTCGGTCACGAGCAGCTCGGCCGTATCCTGGTCGATCGTCTGCGTCATCGTGACGGGCATGCCCATCTTGAACAGCGTCTTGACGAGGTCGGCGCCCTTTTCCGCCATACGGTTGGCGAGTTCCTGGACGGTGATCGCCTCGGGCACCTGCACGTCGCGGACCTGCTTGGGCTGCGCTTCACGCGGGCCGCCGAAGTGACGCTTTTCCTTTTCGCGCGCGCGCTTCAGCGCGGCGAGGCTGCGGCTGCGCGCACCATCGTCGCCCAGCGCGCGGTTGACGGTCAGCTTGCCGCCGCGACGCTCGTCGCCCTTGCGGTCGCGCTGCGTCGGGCGGCTCGGCGGCGCGTTGCGCGGCGTGGCCTGACCCGAGGGCAGGTTGCGGTTGACGCCACCGGCGGGCGCGCCACCCGAAGCGTTCGCGGCCGGAGCCGCCGCAGGGGCGGGCGCAGGCGCCGGCTTGGGCTGCGGCTTGGGGATTTCGGGACGCGCAACCGGCGAGAAGCGACGCGGCGCGGGCAGCGACGGGTCGCGACCCAATTCCACCGTCGGCGCAGGCGCCGGAGCGGGTGCCGCCGGACGCGGCGCAGGCTGCGCGACCACCGGAGCCGGGGCCGGAGCGGGCGCAGGTGCAGGCGTAGGAGCCGGCGTCGGTTCGGGCGCTGCGACGGGTTCCTCGACCGGCGTCGGCGGCACGGGCCGCTCGACCGGACGGAAACCACGGCCGGCCGGGGTCGGCACGGTCACGGTCGGCGCGGCAGGCGCTGCCGGAGCGGCTGCGGCAGGTGCAACCGGCTCCGGCGCGGGCGTGGGCTCGGGCGCAGCCGGGGGCGCGGCTGCGGCGGCCGCAGCAGCGGCGGCCTTTTCGGCGGCACGCTGGCGTTCGTCCTCAAGCGCCTGCGCACGCGCGGCCTCTTCGCGGCGACGCGCGTCTTCCAGCGCGTGCATGCGCTGGTCTTCGGCCTCGCGCAGCATGCGGGCCTGGCGCTCCTGCGGCGTCTCGTTCGACGGCGCCGGGCGCGGGGCGGGGGCCGCCGGAGCCGGCGTCGGCGCGGCGACGGGCGCCTGCACCGGCTGCTCGGGCGCAGCCTGTGCCTCGCCCGGGCGGCCCAGCACGCGCCGCTTCTTCGTTTCCACGATCACCGTATTGGACCGGCCATGGCTGAAGCTCTGCTTCACCTGGCCGGTCTCGACCGTGCGCTTCAGCCCCAAGGGCGCGCGCATGCCAAGTTTCGGCTTATCGTTGTCGGTGTCGCTCACTCAAATTCCTCGTTCACGTCTACGGCCGGTCGCGTCCCGCCGGGTCCGGCGCCGGATAACCGGTGCGCCGATGCGCCTTGCGGGGCCGTTTCGCAAGGCACGGGAGTGGGTTCAGGTCCGATAAAATGCAGCCAGCGGTCGAGCGCGTCGCTCACCCGCGCGGCGGCAGCGCGGTCGGTCAGGGCGATGTGTACCACATTTTCGCGGCCCAGCGCCAACGACAATATGGTGCGCGAGACCGGCAATACCAAGCCCCTGACGGCAGAGCCTTCGCGATCCGATCCGATCCGCCACGCCTGGTCGAGCTTGCGGTTGCCATCGGTGCCGGCGTCGGCAGCATGATAGAGCGCGTGGAGCTGGCCCGATCGTGCCGCCGTCTCGATCTTTTCGGAGCCGGTCAGCAGCAGGCCGGATCGTGATTCGAGGCCGAGCCGGTCGAGCGCGTTGCGTTCGAGTGCGTTGGCGATGCGCGCGGGCAGGTCGTCCGGGATGACCAGTTCCGCGCCCTTGAACGCGCGGGCCAGCGCGCCGCGCAGGCGCTTCTTGGCGATCGCTTCGTCCAATTCGGCGCGGGTGACGCCGATCCACGCGCCGCGGCCGGGGGCCTTGGCACGCACGTCGGGCAGCACCTGCCCGTCCGGCGCGATCGCGAGTCGCACGAGGTTGTCGCGGACGTCGCGGTCCTGCGTCAGAATGCATTTGCGGATGGGGTCGGTCATGCGGTGCACCTACCCGACAACGCTCCGTCACCCCGGGCTTGACCCGGGGTCCCGCTTTTCCGCTGCGACAAGAAGCGGGACCCCGGCGCAAGGCCGGGGTGACGACATGAGTGGTAAAGCCTTAGCGTCTCATTGCGAGGGAACCGCATCAGCGTCCTCCCGCACTTGGGGCGCATCGCGGTCGGCGATCAGCTGACCGCCGGCGCCGTAATTCTCCGTCGACACTTCCTCGATCACGATCTGGACCGCGGCGGGGTTCTTGCCGAGGCGCGTGACGAGGCTGGCCGTCACGTCCGCGACGACCCCTGCCTTCTGCTCCTTGGTCGCGGAGCCGGCCAGTCGGATCGAGACGAAAGGCATCAGGCTTCCTCACCCTCCGACGCGTCGGCATCGGCGGCCGCAGGCGCTTCGTCCTCGAACCAATGCTGGCGCGCGGCCATGATGATCTCGTTGCCCTGCTCGTCGCTGAGACCGTATTCGGCGAGGATGCCGCCCTTCGGCTCGGGGCGCTTGGGCGCGTCCTCGTTGCGGCGACGCGGCTCGGCGCGCTTCTTCTCGACCAGTTCGTCGGTGGCGAGGTCGGCGAGGTCGTCGAGCGTCTTGATGCCCGCCTTGCCGAGCGTGACCAGCATCGCTTCGGTCAGATACGGCATGTCGGCGAGCGCGTCCTCGACGCCCAGCGCACGACGTTCGTCACGCGCCGCGGCCTCGCGGCGATCGAGCGCTTCCTGCGCACGGCTCTGCAGCTCCTGCGCGAGGTCCTCGTCGAAGCCTTCGATGCCGGCCAGTTCGTCCAGCTCGACATAGGCGACCTCTTCCAGCGCGCCGAAGCCTTCGGCGACCAGCAGCTGGGCCAGCGTCTCGTCGACGTCCAGTTCGTTCTGGAACATCTCGGAATTCTGGACGAACTCCTTCTGGCGCTTTTCGCTCGCGTCGGCTTCGGTCAGGATGTCGATCGCCTTGCCGGTCAGCTGGCTGGCGAGGCGGACGTTCTGGCCGCGGCGACCGATGGCGAGGCTGAGCTGGTCGTCGGGCACGACCACCTCGATCCGGTCCTCTTCCTCGTCGATCACGACGCGGCTGACCGAAGCGGGCTGCAACGCGTTGACGACGAAGGTCGCGGTGTCGGGCGACCAGGGGATGATGTCGATCTTTTCGCCCTGCATTTCCTGCACGACGGCCTGGACGCGGCTGCCCTTCATGCCCACGCAGGCGCCGACCGGGTCGATCGACGAATCGCGGCTGATGACGCCGATCTTCGCGCGCGAACCGGGGTCGCGCGCCGCCGCCTGGATGGTGATGATGCCGTCGTAGATTTCGGGCACTTCCTGCGCGAACAGCTTCTTCATGAAGTCGGGGTGCGCGCGGCTGAGGAAGATCTGCGGCCCGCGGTTTTCGCGGCGGACGTTGAGGATCAGCGACCGGATGCGGTCGTTGACGCGGACGACTTCGCGCGGGATCTGCTGGTCGCGGCGGATGACGCCTTCCGCGCGGCCCAGGTCGACGACGATGTGGCCGAACTCGACGCGCTTGACGACGCCGGTGATGATCTCGCCCTGGCGGTCCTTGAACTCTTCATACTGGCGCTCGCGCTCGGCGTCGCGGACCTTCTGGAAGATGATCTGCTTGCTCGCCTGCGCCTGGATGCGGCCGAATTCGATCGGGGGCAGCGGATCGACGATATAGTCGCCGACGGTCGCGCCCTTCTGCAGCTTCTGCGCCTGATTGACGTCGACCTGCTTGAAATAATCGTCGACCGCCTCGACCACCTCGACGACGCGCCACAGGCGCAGGTCGCCGGTCTGCGGGTCGAGCTTCGCGCGGATGTCGTTCTCGATGCCGTAGCGGGTCTTGGCCGCACGCTGGATCGCTTCCTCAAGAGCCTCGATCACGATGCTCTTGTCGATCATCTTTTCCGATGCGACCGAATTGGCGATCGCGATCAGTTCCGCGCGGTTGGCGGTGGCGACGGTGGCCATCTTACTGCTGTCCTTCGTTGGATGCGTCGGTGTCGTCTGTTTCTTCGAATTCGTCCGCGCCTTCGCTCGAGAGGGGCGCGGTGGCGGCGAGCAGGCGATCGGTGATCGTCAGCTTCGCGTCGTGGATCTGGTCTAGGCCGACGGTCATTGGCTGATAGCCGCGCACGTCGATCGTGACCTTGTCGCCGTCGATCCCGACCAGATCGCCGGTCAGGATCTTGCGGTTGTCGATCTTCTCGACCAGCGTCACCTTCGCCTCATGCCCCGCCCAATTGACGTAATCCTGCGGGCGGGTGAGCGGGCGGTCGATGCCGGGCGACGACACTTCGAGGCGATAGGCGTCCTCGATCGGATCCTTGCCCTCGGCCTCCAGCGCGTCGAGCACGTCCGAGATGCGGCGCGACAGATCGGCGCAATCGTCGATCGTCAACTGCCCGGTGTCGGGCCGTTCGGCCATGATCTGGAGCGTGGGGTCGGATTTGCCGCCGAACATCTTCACGCGCACGAGGTCGAAACCCAGCGCTTTGGCTTCGGGTTCGATCAATGCGGTCAGAAGGGCGATGTCCGCCATGCGGGCTCCAAAACAGATATGCGTGTTCGCCGCCGCGGAAGGGGTCCCCCGCAGCCTCTTTCACCTGACGATGTTAGAGAAGGCAGCGGCTATATACGCCGGCGCCGGCATAGAAACAAGCATCCATCGTGCGGGCCCGTGCGTTCGCTGCACCGATAAAAAGGGAGACATTCATGCGCCTGCACCTGCTCGCCGCCTTGCCGGTGGCCCTGATCGCCTGTTCGGGCAACGCCCCCGCGACCGGGGAGGGCGCGCAGGCCGGTGAGACGCCACCCTCGGCCAAGCCGTTCCGCGAGACGGTGGTCGCCGATTTCGTCTCGCCCTGGGCGCTGGCGTTCCTGCCCGACAATCGCATCCTCGTCACCGAAAAGGCCGGGCAGATGATCCTGCTGTCCGCCGACGGCAAGCGCCGCCAGACGATCGCGACGTTGCCCGTTGATTCGGCGGGGCAGGGCGGGTTGATGGACGTGGTGCCCGCGCCCGATTTCGCGACCAGCAAGCGCATCTATTTCAGCTATTCGACCGCCGGTCAGGGCGGCAAGGGCGTGGTGCTCGCCCGCGGCCGGTTGCGCGGCGAGGGGGCGAGCGAACGGCTGGGTGAGATCGAGGCGCTGTTCCAGGCGCGGCCCTTCGTCGAGGGTAACGGCCATTATTCGGGCCGCATCGCCTTTGCGCCCGACGGCCAGAGCCTGTTCTTCACCAATGGCGAGCGACAGAAGTTCACGCCGGCGCAGGACCCGCAGGCGACGCTGGGCAAGGTGCTGCGCCTGACGCTCGACGGCAAGCCCGCGCCGGGCAATCCGCTGGTCGCCAAGGGCTTCGCGCCGGAGGTGTGGAGCTATGGCCACCGCAACCTGCTCGGGATCGCGTTCGACGCGCAGGGGCGGTTGTGGGAGCAGGAGATGGGGCCGAAGGGCGGCGACGAGCTGAACCTCATCATGCCCGGGCGCAACTATGGCTGGCCCAATGCATCGAACGGCAGCCATTACGACGGCCGCGACATTCCCGATCACCGCCCCGGCGACGGCTACGAACCGCCCAAGGTCTGGTGGAACCCGGTAATCTCTCCGGGTGGCCTGATGATCTATTCGGGCAACCTCTTCCCGGCGTGGAAGGGCGATGCCTTCATCGGCGGCCTGTCGTCCAAGTCGCTGGTTCGCGTCGACCTCGACGGGCAGACTGCGAAGAAGGCCGACCAATGGCCGATGGGCGCGCGGATCCGTGACGTCGAACAGGGGCCGGACGGCGCGATCTGGGTGATCGAGGACGGCGGCGAGTCGCAGGGGCGACTGATCCGGCTGACGCCGCGGTAAGGGGCGTAGATAATTCCTCCCCCGCCAGGGGGAGGTGGCGCCGCGAAGCGGTGACGGAGGGGGAGGATACGGTGAGCGTGGCGTTTGCGGAAACGCCCCCTCCACCACGGCCTGACGGCCGCGGTCCCCCTCCCCCGGCTGCGCCGAGGGAGGAATTGGCTCAGTCCCGCACCACCAGATAGTTCATCCGCGCGTGCGCGATCGGCTTGTCGCGGTCGTCCTGCCAGGCGATCGCCTCGACATTCGCGACGCGCGTGCCCAGCCGCGTCACGATTCCTTCGGCGTGTGTCGGTTTGTCGCGGCCGCCGCGCATGAAGTCGACGGTGACGTTGACGGGCTTGATCCGCCCGCCACCCTCTTCGGCCAGCGCATGCTGCAACGACACGATCGCCGCGACCTCCAGCAGGCCCGAGATCGCCCCGCCGTGCAGGAAGCCGGGGCGGCCGAGCACTTCGTTGCGGAAGGGCATAACCAGCAGCGGTGCGGCCCCGTCGCGCGGCTCCAGCGTCACGCCGAGCATTTCGGCATAGGGCGGCAAAGCGTGCTGCGTGTTCATGCCATCTGGTCCATCAGCATGAAGGTGCCGGCGACATGCGCCAGCGGATCGTCGGGCGTTTCATCATACGCGATGCCGCGGACGAAGGCGATCGAGCGGGTCAGCTTCAGGCATTCGCCGCGCCCGATCACGGTCCGCCCCGGCACCGCGGGCCGCAGGTAATCGACGCGCAGGTCCAGCGTCGCCTGGGCTGCGAACTTGTCGCGCTTGATCCAGACCGCGACGCTGGTCGCCATGTCCATCAGCGCGATGATCGGGCCGGACGCGAGGACGCCGCCGTCGACATCGCCGATCAGCCGCGCATCGTAGGGCAAGGCCAGCTCGACCCAATCGTCGTCCCTGCCGTGATAGGTGATACCCACTGCGCCGCCATGGCCGCCGAAGCGATGCGCCATGAACGCCTCTAAGTTGAAACCGCTCATACACCCGTCTCTACACGCCGCGCCCGGTGGCGCAACGCGGGGCGAGCAGGTAGCGTGCGGTAAAGCATGAACGCATCTGCGCGCCGTTCGTGCTGAGCCTGTCGAAGCACGGTGGCCGCCACCTGCCCTTCGACAGGCTCAGGGCGAACGGGAAGGATTTGGGAGAGAGCCATGAACGACCGCGTCACCACGACCATTACCGACGGCATCGCCGACGTCCGCCTGACGCGGGCCGACAAGATGAATGCGATCGATCCTGCGATGTTCGAAGCCATCGGCGCGGCGATCGACGCGCTGCACGATCGCACCGACGTGCGATGCGTCGTGCTGTCGGGTGAGGGGCGGGGGTTCTGCGCTGGCCTCGACATGGCGAGCATGGCGCGCGGCGGGTCCGGCACGGGAATCGCGCGCAACGACCAGGGCAGCATTCTGCCGCAGCACGTCACCTGGGGCTGGCGGCAGCTGCCGATGCCGGTGATCGCCGCGGTGCATGGCGTCGCGTTCGGCGGCGGCTTCCAGATCATGTCGGGTGCCTGCATCCGCATCGCCGCGCCCGACACGCGCTTCGCGATCCGCGAGACGCATTGGGGGCTGGTGCCCGACATGGCGGGCTTCCCGGTCTGGCGCGGGCTGGTGCGCGACGACGTGCTGCGCGAGCTGGTCTATACCGCGCGCGAATTCGATGCGGCAGAGGCGCTGCACCACGGCTTCGTCACGCGGCTGGCGGACGACCCTTACGAAGCCGCCATGGCGCTGGCGCGCGAGATCGCCGGGCGCAGCCCGCATGCGATCCGCGGGGCGAAGCGCCTGCTCAACATGGCGCACGACGCCGACCCGCGCGCGATGCTGGAGGCCGAGACGGCCGAACAGCTGAAGGTGATCGGCAAGCCCAATATGATGGAGGCGGTCGCCGCGAACATGGGCAAGCGGGCGCCGGTGTTCGTGGATTGAGGGGGGGGGCTTCTCCTTCCTCGTCACCCCGGACTTGGTCCGGGGTCCACCGGGCGGCAAGGGGGACGGCTCGAGCCTCTTGTCATCCCCTTGCGGCCCGGTGGACCCCGGAACAAGTCCGGGGTGACGGAGGGGTTGACGATTACCGCGGCGCCATACGGATACCGCCGTCGAGCCGGATATCCTCGCCGTTGAAATAGCCGTTCTCGATCAACGTCATGGCGAGGTGCGCATATTCCGCCGGATCGCCCAGCCGCTTCGGGAACGGCACGCTGGCCGCCAGCGCGTCCTTCACCGGCTGCGGCGCGCCTTGCAGCAGCGGCGTGTCGAAGATGCCGGGCAGGATCGTGTTCACGCGAATGCCTTCGCCCATCAGGTCACGCGCAATGGGGAGCGTCATGCCGACGACGCCGCCCTTCGACGCGGAATAGGCCGCCTGGCCGATCTGGCCGTCCTCCGCCGCGACGCTGGCGGTCATCACGATCGCACCGCGTTCGTTATGCTCGCCCGGTTCCAGCGTCAGCATGCCCGCCGCGGACTTGGCCACGCAGCGGAACGTGCCGACCAAATTGATCTGGATGAGCCAGTCGAACGCCTGCAACGGGAAATGCTTGATGCTGCCGTCTTCCTTTGATCGGCTGGCGGTCTTCACCGCATTGCCCGTGCCGGCGCAGCAGACCAGCACCGATTCCTGCCCATGTGCCTCGCGTGCCCTGGCGAACCCCGCATCGACGCTGTCGTCGCTGGTGACGTTCACTTCGCAGAAGATCCCGCCGATCTCCGCGGCGAGCGCCTCGCCCTTCTCGCGTTGCAGGTCGAAGATCGCGACTTTCGCGCCCTTTGCCGCTAACGCGCGTGCGGTGGCCGCGCCGAGGCCGGATGCGCCGCCGGTGACGACCGCGGCGGTGGTGTTCGTGATATGCATGATGGTCCCCTTCCTATTGAGTCCTCCCCCGCCAGGGCGTGTGAGGATGAACGGCCCCCGGCCGTTCAAGATCATGCCGGGGGCATGATCGACCTCGCACGGTGGCAGCGCAGCTGACGGAGGGGGAGGGCGGGGGCGCCTTTCGTTACGGAACGTACCGCCGTCCGCCCCCTCCACCATTCGGCTGACGCCGAACGGTCCCCCTCCCCCTGGCGGGGGAGGACTGGGTTACAGTCGCTCGATGATCGTGACGTTGGCGATGCCGCCGCCTTCGCACATTGTCTGCAAGCCGTACCGCCCGCCGCGTGCGTGCAGCGCATGGACCAGCGTCGCCATCAGCTTCGTGCCCGACGCGCCGAGCGGATGGCCGAGCGCGATCGCCCCGCCGTTGACGTTGAGCTTCGCCGGATCGCCGCCGGTATGCTGCAACCAGGCGAGTGGCACCGGCGCGAACGCCTCGTTCACCTCGTACAGGTCGATGTCGTCGATCCGCATCCCGGCGCGCTGCAAGGCGCGGTCGGTGGCGAACAACGGCTCCTCCAGCATCACGACGGGATCGCCGCCGGTGACGGTCAGATTGTGGATGCGGGCCAGCGGCGTCAGGCCATGCGCCTTCAGCGCTGCCTCGCTCACCACCATCACCGCGCTCGCGCCGTCACAGATCTGGCTGGCGTTGGCGGCGGTGATCGAGCCGCCCTCCTGCAACAGCTTCACCGCGCCGATGCTTTCCGGCGTCGCGTCGTAGCGGATGCCCTCGTCGCGGTCGTGGATCACCGTTCCCTCGGGCGTCTCCACCTCCAGCCCGACGATCTCGTCGGCGAAGGCGCCGGCCTCGGTCGCCGCAGCAGCGCGGCGGTGGCTTTCGAGCGCATAGGCGTCGAGCTGCGCGCGGTCGAAGCCGTATTTGCGCGCGATCATCTCGGCACCCATGAACTGGCTGAACTGCACGCCGGGGAAGCGCGCCTCCTGCCGCGGGCTTTTCGCCTTGCCGAGGCCGGCTTGCGCGAACAGCGCGCCGGTCGAGCCCATCGGCACGCGCGTCATGCTTTCGACGCCGGCGGCGATCACGACGTCCTGCGTCCCGCTCATCACCGCCTGCGCGGCGAACTGGATCGCCTGTTGCGACGATCCGCACTGGCGGTCGATCGTGACGGCGGGCACGCTGGTCGGCAGCGACGAGGCGAGCACCGCGCCACGCCCGACCTGGAAGCTCTGCTCGCCGCCCTGGCTGACGCAGCCCATGATGACGTCCTCGATCGCGGCGGGATCGATGCCGCTCCGCCCGACGATCGCGTCGAGCGTCGCCCCCGCCATGTCCGCCGGGTGCCAGCCTGCCAGCCGCCCGCCGCGCCGTCCGCCCGCGGTCCGCACCGCTTGGACGATATAGGCCTCCGCCATCGCTTCGCTCTCCATAACTCTTGTTATTGTGGCGATGTGTCGCGTAATCCATGGCAAAGCGCAAGAGGGTGACCATGGACGTTCGACAGGCGGTGGCGGCACGACGATCGGCGCGCGGATTCCTCGATACGCCGGTGCCGCTGGCGCAGTTGCGTGACCTTGCCGAGGCGGCGGCGCGGGCGCCCTCGGGCGGCAACCTTCAACCGTGGCACGTGCAGATCGTCCAGGGCGACGCGATGGCGCGGCTGAAAGCCATCATGGCCGATCGACTGGCGAGCGGGGCGAGCGAGACGCCGCAATACGCCATCTATCCGCCGGAGCTCGATGATCCGTGGCGCGGCCGGCGCTTCGCGGTGGGTGAGGCGCTGTACGATCGGATCGGCATTCCGCGGGAGGATAAGGCAGGACGCCGGCGCTGGTTCGCCGCCAATTATCGCTTCTTCGGGGCACCGGCGGCGTATTTCTGCTCGGTGGACCGGCGCATGGGGCCGCCGCAATGGTCGGACCTCGGCATGTATCTTCAAACGCTGATGCTGCTCGCGGTTGAGGCGGGGCTGGCGACCTGCCCGCAGGAATGCTGGGCGATGTATCCCGAGACGGTGGGGCGGTTTCTGGAATTGCCCGAGGGCCGGATGCTGTTTTGCGGCGTGGCGATCGGGTTCGAGGATACGGACGCGCCGGTCAACGCGCTACGCAGCGAGCGGGCACCGGTGGGGGAGTGGCTGAGCGTGGTGGCGTAAGGGGATCTACGTCACCCCGGACTTGATCCGGGGTCCCGCTTTTCACCGGCCGCCTGAGAAGCGGGACCCCGGATCAAGTCCGGGGTGACGGGGGGCTACAGAACCACCCGCTCAGGCTTCGACTCCTCGATCGCTGCCAGTACCATCCGTTCCCACACCGTCGGGTCGCCCGCCGCGGCCATGCGCTGGTCCGGCTCGCGTAATGTGCGCAGCACCGCCAGGGCATCGGGCAGGTAATCGCGCCACGCGCTGTCCACCTGATCGCTCGCGCTTTCGGTATCGCCGCCGGCATTCACGCTGATCCGCTGCCCGGCGAGCACGCGGGCGATCCGTTCGGCGACGGGAGTGGTCGACACGTCCATGGCTGCTCTCCTTTGCCAGCGACAATGCGCGAACGGCCGCGGCGGTTGCCGGATACGACAACGGCCTGGCGAGGGATGCTCGCCGGGCCGCCATCAAAGTCGCGAAGGGAAGGGGATCAGCGCGCCGCGCCGGCACCCTGTCCACGGCCACCGCCGCCCGAGCGGCCGCGGCCGCCACCGCCGCCACGGCGGCTGGCGTTAGCGTAATTGCGCGTCGCGGTCGGCGCATGCGTCGCGCGCGGACGGGCCGGCTGGCGCTGGCCACGCGGCAGGTCGGCGCGCGGCGCGGGGTCCGCACCGATCGCCTTGACGCGCGTCGCCTTGATCTCATTGGCGAGGCCGGTGAAATTGTCCGGCAGCGGACGCACGGTCACCTTCTGGCGCGTGATCTTCTCGATGTCCTTCAGATACGGACGCTCGTCATCCGCGCAGAAGGCGATGGCGATGCCGCTGTTGCCCGCACGTGCGGTGCGGCCGATGCGGTGGACATACTGTTCCGCGACGTTCGGCAGTTCGAAGTTGACGACATGGCTGACGCCCGACACGTCGATGCCGCGCGCGGCGATGTCGGTGGCGACCAGCACCTTGGTCTTGCCGTCCTTGAACTCGCCAAGCGCGCGCTCGCGCTGGCCCTGGCTCTTGTTGCCGTGGATTGCATTCGCCGCGATTCCGTTGCCGGCGAGCAGCTTCACGACGCGGTCGGCACCATGCTTGGTGCGCGTGAAGACGAGCGCGCGATCGATCGCCGGGTCCTGCAGCACCAGCGTCAGCAGCGCCTGCTTCTCCGTCTGGTTGACGAAGGTGACATACTGGTCGACGCGCTCGGCAGTAGTCGATTCCGGCACCACCGACACGGTCTTCGGGTTGGTGAGGAACTGGCCGGCGAGATCGCGGATCGCGGTCGGCATCGTGGCCGAGAAGAACAACGTCTGGCGCTTGCGCGGGATCATGCGCACGATCTTCTTGAGCGCATGGATAAAGCCCAGATCCATCATCTGGTCGGCTTCGTCGAGGACCAGGATCTCGATCATCGACAGGTTGCACATGCCCTGCTCGACCAGGTCGATCAGGCGGCCCGGGGTCGCGACGAGGATGTCGACGCCGCGGCTCAGGTCCTGGCGGTTCTTGTTGATGCTGGTGCCGCCGAACACGGTCGCGACGCTGAGCTTGGAAAACTGGCCATAGCCGCGCGCATTGTCGGCGATCTGGCTGGCGAGTTCGCGCGTCGGGGCGAGGACGAGCATGCGGACATGCGTCGGCAGCACGCGCTTCTGCGCGGCGACCAGGCGCTGGATCGACGGCAGCACGAACGCCGCGGTCTTGCCGGTGCCGGTCTGCGCGATACCGAGCAGATCATTGCCTTCCAGCAGGATCGGGATCGACTGCGCCTGGATCGGCGTGGGGGTGGCATAGCCCTTGGCCTCGAGCGCACGGACGAGCGGCTCGGCAAGGCCGAGATGAGCGAATGACATGGAATAACAACCTTCAAAAACGGCCTCGCCAGCGCGCCGTCCGAAGGAGAGGGCACGCCGGTGCGGCGGGGGAAACCGACACCCCGCGTGAAAAGGGAAGCCTTCAGCTAACGACCGAGGCGGAGCCGGGGGTGGCAGGGCCAACCCGTTCACGCTGCATGACGCCTCGATGGCCCGGCATGTGCGCTGCACTGCCGCAAAAGTCAAGGTGGGGTGGGGTGGAGCGTGCGCGCTTCCCCCGAAATTCGTCATCCCGGTGAACGCCGGGATGACGAAGGGCGAGGCTTACAACGCCCGCCCGATCACCTCCTTCATGATCTCGTTCGTGCCGCCGTAGATCCGCGTCACGCGCGCCGAGCGCCACGCCCGCGCGATCGGATATTCGTTCATATAGCCCGCACCGCCATGCAGCTGGAGGCAGGCGTCGAGCACTTCCCATTGCAATTCGGTGTGCCACAGCTTGGCGGCAGCGCCCTCTTCGTTGGTCAGCTCGCCCGCCAGATGCCGGCGGATCGCCCAGTCGAGATGTGCCCAGCCGACCTGCAGCTTCGTCTTGATGCCCGCCAGCACGAAGCGCGTGTTCTGGAAATCGAACACCACGCCGGCGAACGCCTTGCGATCCTTGGTGAAGGCGACGGTATCGTCGAACGCCTTCTGTGCCGATGCCTGCGCGCCGACCGCGATCGACAGCCGTTCCTGCGGCAGCTGGCTCATCAGATAGACGAAGCCCTTACCCTCTTCGCCTAAGCAATTGGTGATCGGCACGCGCACGTCGTCGAAGAACAATTCGGACGTGTCGGCCGCTTCCTGCCCGATCTTGTCGAGCTTGCGCCCGCGCCGAAAGCCCTCGCGTTCCGCCTCGACCAGGATGATCGACATGCCGCGCCACGCGGGCTTGGCCTCGGGATCGGTCTTGGCGACCACCAGCACCAGATCGGCGTTCTGGCCGTTGGTGATATAGGTCTTGCTGCCGTTGAGGACGTAGTGGTTGCCGTCGCGCTTCGCGGTCGTGCGGATCGACTGGAGGTCGCTGCCCGTGCCCGGTTCGGTCATCGCGATCGCGGTGATCGTCTCGCCCGACACCATGCGCGGCAGCCAGTGGCGCTTCTGCTCCTCCGATCCGTAATGCTCCAGATAGCCGACGACGATGTCCGATTGCAGCGTGAAGCCCGCGGGGACGCCGTTATACGTCAGCTCTTCGTTGACGATCGCGTTATAGCCGAAATCGAGGCCCAGCCCGCCATATTCCTCCGGCACCGTCGGGCACAGCATCCCGACCGCCCCCGCCGCGCGCCAGAACGCGGGGGGCACCAGCCGGTTCGCCTCCCAGTCCGCCACGTTGGGCACGCCTTCCTTGCGCAGGAACTGGCGGACGCTCTGCCGGAACGCCTCGTGATCCCCGTCATAGGCGCTGCGGCCCGCGACATCGTCCAGCGTCATGATCCTCTCCTTGAGTCTTTGGTTGGGAGGCTGCGGATGCGCGCCGCTGGCGTCAAGACAAAATAACAAATGTTACGGACAGCCTCGGAAACCCCTGCCGTTCGCCCTGAGCCTGTCGAAGGGCGGGTTTCCCCTAGCGCCGCGCCTGGGGCCACCCGTGCTTCGACAGGCTCAGCACGGACGGATGGAGGAGATCGTAACGCCTGAGACTTTTTCGGTGCATCCCGTCACCGCCGACGATAGCATGGGCGCCCAACCAAAAGAGGATGCCCGATGAAACTCGCCAGTCTGAAGCACAAGCGTGACGGCAGGCTCGTCGTCGTCTCGAACGACCTCGCCTGGTGCGCGGACGCGGGCCATATCGTGCCGACGTTGCAGGCGGCGCTCGACGATTGGGACCGGTATCTGCCCGATTTGCAGAATCTCGCGACCGATCTGGAGCATGCGGTGATCCCGCGCGAACGCTTCCACGAACATGACGCCGCCTCGCCGCTGCCGCGCGCCTATCAGTGGGCGGACGGCTCGGCCTATGTGAACCACGTCGCATTGGTGCGGCAGGCGCGCGGGGCCGAGATGCCGGACAGCTTCTGGCACGATCCGCTGATGTATCAGGGCGGATCGGACGGCTTCCTCGCCCCCCGCGATCCTATCCCGCTCGGCGACGAGAGTTGGGGCTGCGACATGGAGGCGGAGGTCGTCGTCGTGACTGGCGACGTACCGCTGGGCGCAAGCCGTGAAGAGGCACTCGCTGCAATCCGCCTCGTCGGCCTGACCAACGACGTGTCGCTGCGCGGCCTGATCCCCGGTGAGCTCGCCAAGGGCTTCGGCTTCTTCCAGTCCAAGCCGGCCAGCGCCTTCTCGCCCGTGTTCGTGACGCCCGATGCGCTGGGCGACTGGTGGCGGGACGGCAAGCTCCACCGCAAGCTCAACGTCGACCTCAACGGGCAGCCCTTTGGCCGGGTCGAGGCGGGCGAGGACATGACCTTCGATTTCGGCACGCTGGTCGCACATGCCGCCAAGACGCGCGCGCTGGGGGCGGGGACGATCGTCGGATCGGGCACCGTCAGCAACCGCGGTGCCGACGGAGGCCCCGGCAAGACGATCGCCGAGGGCGGCGTCGGCTATTGCTGCCTCGCCGAGCTGCGCACCGTCGAAACGATCGCGACCGGCAAGGCGACGACGCCGTTCCTCAAGCCGGGCGACACGGTGCGCATCTGGGCGGAGGACGACAAGCACCACCCGATCTTCGGCGTCATCGAACAGACGGTGGGGTGATAACTCCTCCCCGGCACGGGGAGGTGGCGCCGCGAAGCGGTGACGGAGGGGCGGCCAAGCAGTGCCATCGCGCGTGGCTGCCCCTCCACCACCCGGCTGCGCCGGGCGGTCCCCCTCCCCGTGCCGGGGAGGATTGGAAAGCCGTAAATCTCGCTTGAAATCTAATTACAACGGCGCGAAAGTATCGATCAACGGTGCCGGCGACTCCCGCGGGGCACGGACAGGAGAGAAACGTGGCCGGCGAGCATCCTCGCGCCAATTTGCAGCCCCTGCGGCTGCACGTGCCGGAACCCAAGTTCCGCCCCGGCGATCCCGTCGATTTCGTCGGCGTGGACATCCCCCCGGCCGGTGCCGCACGACGGCCCGACACCGCCGAATCGGCGCACGATTTCACCGACCTCGCCTATACGATGGTCCGCGTCCTCGACGAGGACGGGCGCGCGGTCGGCCCGTGGGACCCCAAGCTGTCGCCCGATATGCTGCGTCGCATGCTGCGCAACATGGCGCTGTTGCGCGCGTTCGACGAGCGCATGTTCCGTGCGCAGCGCCAGGGCAAGACCAGCTTCTACATGAAGGCGACCGGCGAAGAGGCGGTGGCGATCGCCGCGGCGCAGGCGCTCGACGCGGACGACATGTGCTTCCCGTCCTATCGCCAGCAGGGGCTGCTCATCGCGCGCGGCTATCCGCTGGTCGAGATGATGAACCAGATCTACTCGAACACCGGCGACAAGCTGCAGGGCAAGCAGCTGCCGATCATGTATTCGGCGAAGGATTTCGGCTTCTTCTCGATCTCCGGTAACCTGACGACGCAATATCCGCAGGCCGTCGGCTGGGCGATGGCGTCGGCGGCGAAGGGCGACACGCGTATCGCGGCGACCTGGTGCGGCGAGGGGTCTACCGCGGAGGGCGACTTCCATTCGGCCTGCACCTTTGCGTCCGTCTATCGCGCGCCGGTGATCTTCAACGTCGTCAACAACCAATGGGCGATTTCGAGCTTTTCCGGCTTTGCGGGCGCCGAATCGACGACCTTCGCGGCGCGGGCGATCGGCTATGGCATCGCCGGCCTGCGCGTCGACGGCAATGACGCGCTCGCGGTCTATGCCGCGACGCTGTGGGCGGCGGAGCGCGCGCGCACCAACGCCGGTCCGACGTTGATCGAGCATTTCACCTATCGCGCGGAAGGCCACTCGACCTCCGATGATCCGACGCAATATCGCAGCGCGGGCGAACCGACCGCCTGGCCGCTCGGCGATCCGATCGCGCGGCTGAAACAGCACCTCATCGTCATCGGCGAATGGGACGAGGAGCGCCACGCCGCGCAGGACCGCGAGCTGGCCGAATACGTCCGTGCGCAGCAGAAGGACGCGGAGAAGAACGGCATCCTAGGCCATGGTCTGCACCAGCCGTTGGACAGCCTGTTCGACGGCGTGTTCGAAGAGATGCCGTGGCATCTGCGCGAACAACAGGCGCAGATGATCGCCGAGGAAGAAGCGAGCGGGCGGCCATGGGCGCGCAAGTGATGTATCTCCCTCTCCCAGCGGGAGAGGGAAGGGGCCCGCTGCCGGAGGCAGTGGGAAGGGTGAGGGCAGCCTGCCTTTCGACCCTCACCCTTCCGCCGCTTCGCGGCTCCCTCCCTCTCCCGCTGGGAGAGGGATTATGAGTGACGCCATGACCGACACCACGATCGACACGCCTGCCACCACCCGCATGAACATGATCCAGGCGATCAATTCCGCGCTCGACGTCTGCATGGGACGCGACGCGGACGTGATGGTGATGGGCGAGGACGTCGGCTATTTCGGCGGCGTGTTCCGCGCGACCGCGGGGCTCCAGGCGAAATACGGCAAGACCCGCGTGTTCGACACGCCGATCACCGAGATCGGCATCATGGGCGTCGCGATCGGCATGGGCGCCTATGGCCTGCGCCCCGTCCCCGAAATCCAGTTCGCGGATTACATCTATCCCGCGCTCGACCAATTGGTCAGCGAGGCGGCGCGGTTGCGCTATCGCTCGGCGGGCGAGTTCACCTCTCCGATCACGATCCGCTCACCCTATGGTGGCGGTATCTTCGGCGGCCAGACGCACTCGCAGAGCCCGGAGGGTATTTTTACTCACGTGTCGGGCATGAAGACCGTGATCCCGTCGACGCCCTATGACGCCAAGGGCCTGCTGATTGCGGCGATCGAGGATAACGATCCCGTCCTGTTCCTCGAACCCAAGCGCATCTACAACGGCCCGTTCAACGGCCATTGGGATCGGCCGGCGGAAAACTGGTCGAAGCACCCCGGCGGCGAGGTGCCGACCGGCTATTACCGCGTCGACCTGGGCAAGGCAAAGGTCGTGCGTGCTGGCGAGGCGCTGACGATCCTCGCCTATGGCACGATGGTCCATGTCTGTGCGCAGGTGATCGCCGACGAAGGCGTCGATGCCGAGATCATCGACCTGCGCACGCTCGTGCCGCTCGACATCGAGACGATCGAGGCGTCGGTGAAGAAGACCGGTCGCTGCATGATCGTCCACGAGGCGACGCGCACGTCGGGCTTCGGCGCCGAACTGTCCGCGCTGGTGCAGGAACGCTGCTTCTACCACCTCGAAGCGCCGATCGAGCGCGTGACCGGTTTCGACACGCCATACCCGCACAGCCTCGAATGGGCGTATTTCCCGGGCCCGGTCCGCATCGGCCAGGCGCTCAAGAAGATCATGAAGGACGCATAAGATGGGCCGCTTCACCTTCCGCCTGCCCGACATCGGCGAAGGCATCGCCGAGGCCGAGATCGTCGCCTGGCACGTCGCCGTCGGCGACCGCGTCGAGGAAGACCAGAACATCGCAGACATGATGACCGACAAGGCGACCGTCGAGATGGAATCGCCGGTGTCGGGCGTCGTCGTCGAACTGGCGGGCGAAGTCGGCGACCAGGTCGCGATCGGCGCGGCGCTGGTCGTGATCGAGACCGAGGAAGCGGGGGAGGGCGAGGTCGTCGCCGCGCCCGCGACGGCGGAACAGGCCGAGGTTGCGCAGCAATATGAGGCCGAGAACCCCGGCGTCGAGGCGGTCGAAGCGGTGGCCGTGACCGCGCCGGCGGGATCGGGCGATACGCCATCCCCCATTCGTGCTGAGCCTGTCGAAGCACAGGCCCCGAGCGCACCGCCCGCGTCGACCGGCCCTGCGACAGACTCAGTGCGAACGGCGGAGAAGGCGCCCACCGCCCACGTCCTCGCCTCGCCAGCCGTGCGCGCCCGTGCGCGCGATCTCGGCATTGATCTGGCCCAGGTGAAGACCGACGCCGATCGCGTCCGCCACGCCGACCTCGACGCCTTCCTGCGCTACAATGCCGGCCAAGGCTATCATGCCCCCGGCGCATCGCGTGCGCGTGAGGACGAACAGGTCCGCGTCATCGGCATGCGTCGTCGCATCGCCGAGAATATGGCCGCCGCCAAGCGCCACATCCCGCACTTCACCTATGTCGACGAGGTGGACGTGACCGCGCTGGAGGCGATGCGCGCCGATCTCAACGCGCACCGCGGTCCGCGGCCCAAGCTCACCATGCTGCCGCTGCTGATCGTCGCGATCTGCCGCACGCTGCCGCAATTCCCGATGCTCAACGCACGTTACGACGACGAAGCGGGCGTGGTGACGCGGTCCGGCCGCGTGCACCTCGGCATGGCGGCGCAGACCGACGCCGGGCTGACCGTGCCGGTCATCCGCGACGCGCAGGACAAGAACGTCTGGCAGCTCGCCGCCGAGATATCGCGCCTCGCCGAAGCCGCCCGCGCCAACAAGCTGAAGCCGGACGAGCTCGGCAACGGCACGATCACTGTCACCTCGCTCGGGCCGCTCGGCGGCATCGCGACGACGCCGGTCATCAACCGGCCGGAGGTCGCGATCATCGGGCCGAACAAGATTGTCGAGCGCCCCGTCTTCACCGGCCGGGGTGACGAAATCCGTCGGGCGAAGCTGATGAACGTGTCGATCAGTTGCGACCATCGCGTCGTCGATGGCTGGGACGCGGCGAGCTATATTCAGGCGCTCAAGACGCAGCTCGAGACGCCGGTCCTGCTGTTCGCCGACTGATGCGCGGGGCCGCCGCCGCCGCCGCCGTCGCGCTGCTGCTCGCCAGCTGCGGCGATGGCGGTGCGGACCGCGCGGCCCGGCTGCGCGCGGCAGGGCCCAACCCGGACGTCACGGCGCTGTTGCGCGTCGCGGATGCCGGGACGGGCGTGCGGTTGTTCAACGCCTGCGCGGCCTGCCATGCGATCCGCAAGGGCGCGCCCGATCGCAACGGACCCAATCTGTTCGGCGCGATGGGCGCGCCGGTCGCCGGCGTCAGTCCGCGCTTCGGCTACACCGCCGCGCTGCAGCGCATCGGCGGCCGCTGGACGCCAGAGCGGATGGATGCGTGGCTTACCAACCCGCGCCGCTTCGCACCCGGCACGTCGATGGGCTATCCCGGCCTCGCCGACCCGCTCGCCCGCGCCGACCTGATCGCCTATCTCAGCGCGCAACATTGAGCGCGTGAACTGCGTCACCCCAGCGCAGGCTGGGGTCTTCCTGTAATCGGCTGTGTCGTCCGGCAAGCGAAAGCTCCCAGCCTGCGTTGGGATGGCGGATATAGCTGTAAAGGCTACCCGGTAAGCCACCCACTGGCGCGCAAACCCGATCCGCGCCACTGTCGCGCCATGACCCAGCCCCTCGTCCACACCGCCCGCGACGGCCATGTCGCGATCCTCACCTTCGCCCGCCCGCCGCACAATTTCGCCGATCTCGCGCTGATCGAGGCGATCGGCGCCGCCTTTGCTGCGGCGGATGCCGACCCGCAGGTACGCGCGATCGTGCTGCAATCGGATGGCCGCATCTTCTGCGCCGGTGCCGACCTCGCCCGCGACAATCCGGTCGAAAAGGACCAGCCCGCGGGCACGCGCAACCCGTTCTACGTCGCCGCCGCGCGACTCTACGCGGTGAAAACGCCGGTCGTTGCCGCGATCCAGGGCGCGGCGGTGGGAGCAGGCCTCGGCCTCGCGCTCGTCGCCGATTTCCGCGTCGCGGCGCCGGAGGCGCGCTTCGTCGCCAATTTTGTCGCGCTGGGATTTCACCCGGGCTTCGGCATCTCGGCGGTGCTGGAGCGGGTGATCGGCCGCCAGCGCGCACTGCTGATGAATCTCACCGCGCGTCGCATCAAGGCGGAGCAGGCGGCGGACTGGGGTCTCGTCGATCTGCTGGTGCCCGCCGACCGCCTGCGCGCCGAGGCGCTGGCATTGGCGCAGGAGATTGCAGCGGGAGCGCCGCTCGCGGTGCAGTCGACTCGGGCAACGATGCGCGGCGACCTGTTTGCGCTGCTCGAGGCGCAGACCGACCACGAACTCGCCGAACAGGCCTGGTTGCAGAAGACCGCCGACTTTGCCGAGGGCGTGCGCGCTGTGAACGAACGTCGTCCGGGGCGGTTCGTGGGGGCCTGACGCCGTCCCATACACGCCGTCGCCCCGGACCGAGTCCGGGGTGACGGGGGCGCTTATTTCATCAGCACCAGCTCTTCCGCCATCGTCGGATGCAGCGCGACCGTGTCGTCGAACTGCGCCTTGGTCAGCCCCGCCTTTACCGCGATCGCCGCGGCCTGGAGGATCTCCGGCACGTCCGGCCCGATCATGTGCAGCCCGACGATCTTCCCCGACACGCCGTCGCACACCATCTTGTACAGCGCGCGCTCGTTGCGCCCGGCCAGCACGTTCTTCATCGGCCGGAAATCGGACGAATAGACTGCGACCGACCCCAGCTTCTGCTTCGCCTCGCTCTCGGTCATTCCGACGCCCGCCATCGGCGGATGGCTGAAGACGGCCGACGGGATGTTGGCGTAATCGACCGTGGTGGGCTTGTTGCCGAAGAAGGTGTCGGCAAACGCCTGGCCCTCGCGGATCGCGACGGGGGTCAGCTGGATGCGGTTGGTGACGTCGCCGATCGCGAAGATGCTCTCGACGCTCGACCGGTTCTGCTCGTCAACGACGACCGCGCCCTTTTCCAGCGCGACGCCAGCCTCTTCGAGCCCGAGACCTTCGGTGTTGGGCACGCGACCGGTCGCGAACATCACCATGTCGACCGTCACCGGCTCGTGGTTCGACATATGGACGGTCAGGCAGCCATCCTCGCCCTTTTTGAGGCGTTCGAAATTGGCGTCGAACTTGAACTCCAGCCCCTTCATCATGCTGATCTGGAGCAGGCGATCGCGGATCGACAGGTCGTAACCGCGCAGGATGTCCTGCGTGCGGTTCATGATGATCACGTGCGCGCCGAACTGGTGGAAGATGCCGGCGAATTCATTGGCGATATAGCCCGCGCCGGCGATCAGGATGCGCTTGGGGATCGCATCGAGGTGGAACGCCTCGTTGCTGGTGATGCCGTGTTCGGCGCCGGGGCAGGCGGGGACGGCCGGATGCGCGCCGACCGCGATCAGGATGCGTTCCGCGGTCTTCTCGGTGCCATCGGCCAGCCGCACGCTGTGCGGGCCGCTGACGGTGGCGCGCTGGTGAATGATCTCGACGCCATGCGTTTCCAGCGTTTGCGTATAGGCGCCGTTGATCCGGTCGACCTCCTCCAGCACATTGTCGCGCAGCGTCTTCCAGTCGAAGTCGCACTGGTCGGGCACCTGCCAGCCGAAGCGCTTGGCGTCCTTCAGATCCTCTGCGAAGTGCGCGCCATAGACGAGCAGCTTCTTGGGCACGCAGCCGCGGATCACGCAGGTGCCCCCGACGCGATACTCTTCGGCCACCGCCACGCGCGCGCCATGCGCCGCTGCGACGCGGCTCGCGCGCGTGCCACCGGACCCTGCGCCGATGACGAAGAGGTCGTAGTCGTATTGGGGCATGGTGTTACTCCGGGGTGGCGAGCGCCGGGCGAAGGCCCAGATGCTGCACGAAAGGGTCGAAATCGCGATCGCTGTATAACAAGGGAAGCCGGTCGAGGATGCACCGCGTCGCAATCAGCGTGTCGATCGTCTTGCGGATGGTGATGCCGAGGCTGCGTAAGTGACGGTAATTGCGGGCGGCCTGTACGGCGACGCGGTGGTCGCTGATGACGAGGAGGTCGGTAAGCGAAAAGCGTGCCTCCGCCAATTGGAAAGACCGATCATCGCTGAACCCTTGCAGAACTTCGGCAACGATTAGGTCACCAGCCACCACAGGCGTGCGTCCAAATGCAGCATCCAGATATGCCGTCTGGACAGACTGGACGCCCCGGAAATAGTCGATCCAGACGCTGGAATCGACGACGATCATTCAGCAGGGATGTATTTGCTGGTCCGCATATCGTCGAGATCGCCGTCCCAGCCGATCCCGCGCAAATCGCGCATCGCTTCCTGCTGTTTCAAACGCAGGGCCGTGCGTAGCGCTTCGTTCACAGCCTGGCTCTTACTGCTGATATTCAGCGCAGCCATGAACTTGGCCATCAGCGTTTCATCGATGTCGATATTCGTCCGCATGTGTATGGCTCCGCCGAGCCATACACATAGCGTCTAGCCCGAGCTCAATCCAGACCGGCGCGGCGGATCAGGTCTTCCGTCGAGGGATCGAACTCCTGCCCGCCCTGGTCGGCCGCCTTGGCCATTTCCTTGCCCAGCTCGACCCCGAACTGGTCGAAGCTGTTGATGCCGAGCAGCACGCCGTTCACGAACACGCGGTGTTCGTAGAAGGCGATCAGCGCGCCCAGCGTGCGCGGGTCGAGCACGTCGAGCAGGATCGTCGAGGACGGGCGGTCGCCGCTGTACGAGCGCGCAGGATCGTCCACCTGCTTGCCCTTCATCAGCGCGGCGCCCTGCGCGAAGGCATTGAGCAGCAGCTGGCGATGGTGATCCTCCGCCAGCGTATCGCCCGGCTCGATCACCGCGATGAACTCGACGGGGACGAGGTGCGTGCCCTGGTGGAGCAGCTGGAACACCGCATGCTGCGCATCGGTGCCGACGCCGCCCCAGGTGATCGCCGCGGTCGGCCGCCCGACCGGCTGGCCGTCCACCGTCACGCCCTTGCCGTTCGACTCCATCTCGAGCTGCTGGAGGTAGCTCGGCAGCAGCCGCAGCCGCTCGTCGTACGCGAAGGGCGCGCGCGTTTCGGCGTGGCGGACCTGCGTGTAATAGAGGTCGGCGAAGGCGGCGAGCGCGGGTGCGTTCTCGTGCAGCGCGGTCAGGCGGAAATGGCGGTCCATCTCGGCCGCGCCTTCCAGCAGCTCCTCGAACGCGCCCCAGCCCAGCGCCACCGCCGCCGGGAAGCCGATCGACGACCAGAGCGAATAGCGGCCGCCGACGCCTTCGCTGAACGGCAGGATGCGCGTTTCGTCGACGCCCCATTCCATCGCTTTGTCGGGCGCCGCGGTCAGCGCGATCACCTTGCCGTACGGGTCTTCGACGCCGTGTTCGCGGAACCACTGCATCGCCGATTCGGCGTTGAGCATGGTTTCCTTGGTGGTGAAGGTCTTGCTGGCGATGACGAGCAGCGTCGCCGACGGGTCGAAATCCTTGATCGCCTCTTCCAGCGCGACGCCGTCGACGTTGGAGACGATGGCGACATCGTAGCGCTTGTCTTCGCGCCCCAGCGCATCGACCAGCAAATCCGGCCCCAGCGCCGATCCGCCGATGCCGATGTGGAGGACGTGGCGGATGTCGCCCAGCGCGCCCGCCTCGATCGCGTCGATCAGCGCGCGCATCCGCTCGTGGAAGCGGCGGGCGCGGGCGACGCTGTCGGGGTTGCCCTCGCCGCGTTCGGCCGTGTGCTCGACCGGGCGATCTTCGGTGACGTTGACGTGTTGGCCGCCGAACATCGCGTCGCGCTTGCCGGCTAAATCCTTCGCCTTGGCCAGCGCTTCGAACGCCGCGACCGCGTCGCGCGTCAGATGCGTCTTCGACCAGTCGAAATGGATGCCGGAGACGTCCAGGCTGAACGTCTTCAGCCGATCGCCGTCCTCGGCGAACAGGTCCATCAGCTTGGGGGAGGGCAGGGCTTCGATCGCAGACCAGTCGCTCATATGTCCGTCCTTCATGGGGAGGGGTAAGTCGTGACCGTCCCGTATCGATCCTGCGCCGGGCGACAAGCCCGTTTCCGCCGACACCGGAACGACTGGTGAGGACGCACGGGGGCGGCTAAAGCTCCGCTCCTATGGCCGATACTCCTGCCCCCGCGACGCCCAAGCCGGTACAGCCCCGCTCGGAAACTAGCGAGACGATCCGCTTCCTCGTGAAGCTGGCGGTCGCCGTGTTCATCCTGCGCAGCTTCATCTTCGCGCCCTTCTCGATTCCCAGCGAATCGATGCTGCCGCGGTTGCTGATCGGCGACTATCTGTTCGTCACCAAATGGAATTACGGCTATTCGCGCTGGTCGCTGCCCTACGGCTTCCCACCGATCCCGGGCCGCCTGCTCGGCCGCAACCCTGCGCGCGGCGACGTCGTCGTGTTCCGCTCGCCCGATCCCGCCCCCGGCGATACCGATCCCGAACACGCCGATCATGACGTCATCAAGCGCGTCATCGGCCTGCCCGGCGACACGATCCAAATGCGCCGCGGCCAGGTGATCCTGAACGGCGTGCCCGTTCCCAAGCAGCGCGTCGCCGACTTCGTCCTGCCGCTGACCGCCAATTTCAACGAGCAGAAGTGCGGCGCGACCTTCGTCGATGTCGACGCAAAGGGGCAGCCGATCTGCCGCTACCCCCAGTTCCGCGAGACCCTGCCCAACGGCAAGAGCTATATGGTGCTCGACCAGGCGGATATCCCGCAGGCGGACGACACCGGCCTCTACACCGTGCCCGCCGGCAGCGTGTTCCTGATGGGCGACAATCGCGACGACAGCGCCGACAGCCGTTTCCCCGCGCCGATCGGCATGGGTTACATCCCGATGGAGCGGATCGAGGGCAAGGCGGCCGTCACCTTCTTCTCGACCAACGGCAACTATCGTTGGTTCAATCCGATCAGCTGGTTCACCGCCGCACGCTGGAACCGCATCGGAGAAGGCTTCTGACCCCCGATCTCGCCAGCTGGATTGCGCAGACCTTCGGCCGGGCACCCGCCGACCTCGCTCCCTTCGCGCGTGCGCTGACGCATGGCAGCCAGGCGGCGGAGAATTACGAGCGGCTCGAATTTCTCGGCGACCGCGTGCTCGGCCTCATCATGGCGGAATGGCTGTGGGAGCTGTTTCCCCGGGAGACCGAAGGCAGCCTGTCGAAGCGCCTGAACGCGCTGGTGACGGGCGCGGTCTGCGCCGATGTCGCCCGGTCGATCGGTGTGCGCGCGCATCTGAAGCTCGGCAAACAAGCGCGCGATGACGGGGCGTATGAGAGCGACAATATCCTGGGCGACGTGATGGAGGCGCTGATCGGCGCCTGGTATCGCGAGGCCGGCCTGGATGCGGCACGCACTTTCGTCCGCACCGCCTGGGGCGACCGCGTTCGCCGCAGCGACAAGGCGCCGCAGCACCCCAAGTCGGCGCTGCAGGAATGGGCCGCCGCGCATGGTCGCCGCACGCCCGAATATGTCGTCGTCGATCGCTCCGGCCCGCATCATGCGCCACGGTTCACGGTGCAGGCGAAGATCGGGACCTTCGCGGAAGCCACCGCGACGGGGGCCAACAAGCAGATCGCCGAAACCGCGGCGGCCAAGGCCCTGCTGGCGAAGGTGGCGGGGTGAACGCCTTATCCTCTTGCCCACCGTTCGCCCTGAGCCTGTCGAAGGGCGGGCATCCGCTAGCGCTCCGCTGATGGTGTTCTGGGCGTATCTTCTCCGCTGCAAGGATGGCAGCTATTATACCGGCCATACCGATCAACTTGATGCCCGCATCGGTGCGCATCAGAGCGGAGCGTATGAAGGCTATACGAAGACGCGCCGTCCCGTGACGTTGGTGTGGGCGCAAGACTTTCCCACTCGCCTGGAAGCCTTGGAGGCGGAGCGCCGCATCAAGGGCTGGAGCCGCGCGAAGAAGGAAGCGCTGATCGCGTCCGACTGGCAATCGTTGCGTGACCTCGCCCGCAATCGCCAGGCCGCACCCCGCCCTTCGACAGGCTCAGGGCGAACGGAGAGGGGGGAGGCTCCCCTTCCAACCCGTCCCGTTCGCGCTGAGCTTGTCGAAGCGCAGGTAACCGCGAGCGCCGCGCCGGTGCCCAATCGGCCCAGCTCCGTTCGCACTGAGCCTGTCGAAGCCCGCTTCGCCATTATGGCCGCCCCTATCGATATTTCGGACCTTATGTCATGACCCAGACCCAACATTGCGGCCTCGTCGCCGTCGTCGGCGCGCCCAACGCGGGCAAGTCCACGCTCGTCAACGCGCTCGTCGGCCAGAAGGTCGCCATCGTCAGCCCCAAGGCGCAGACGACGCGCACCAAGCTGCTCGGCGTCGCGATTCAAGATGCGGCGCAGATCCTGCTGGTCGACACGCCCGGCATCTTCGAACCGCAGCGCCGTCTCGACCGCGCGATGGTGTCCGCGGCGTGGAGCGGCACCGAGGGCGCGGACATGATCGCGCTCGTGGTGGACGGCAAGGGCGGCATCGGCCCCAAGGTCGAACGCATCGCCGAGGCGCTGAAGGACCGGCCTGAACCCAAGATCCTGATCCTCAACAAGGTCGACGTCGCGGACAAGCCCAAGCTGCTGCTCCACGCCGAAAAGCTCAACGCGTTGATGCACTTCGCCGACACGTGGTTCGTCTCGGCGCAGACCGGCGACGGCCTTGCCGAGCTCAAGTCCGCGCTCGCCGCGGCAATGCCGGAGGGGCCGTGGCATTATCCGGAGGATCAGGTCTCCGACGCCACCGAACGCGCGCTCGCCAGCGAGGTGACGCGCGAACAGCTCTACCTCCAGCTCCACGCCGAACTGCCCTACGCGAGCACGGTCGAGACGGAAAAGTATAGCGAGCGCGAGGACGGATCGGTCGAAATCCACCAGCAGATCCTGGTCGAACGCCCGACGCAGCGCGCGATCGTGCTGGGCAAGGGCGGCGTGCGCATCCGCGACATCGGCGCGCGCGCACGCACCGAACTCGCCGGCATCCTGGGCGTGCCGGTCCACCTCTACCTGCATGTGAAGGTCAAGCCCGGCTGGGACGAAGACCGCGAGATCTACCGCGACATCGGTCTCGACTGGGTCGAGTAAAGGCCTCTCTTCCCGTTGCCGGCGACTACGCCCGCATGGTGCGGCATGCGGCGTTCTATCCCCCTCCGTCACCGCTGCGCGATGCCACCTCCCCCTGGCGGGGGAGGCATGAGGAGGGCGCGGAGCTATCCCTCAGCCGGGCTGCCAGCCTCCGCCAGCAGCGCATCCACCCATGCCGGCACCAGCTCCCCCGCCGGCCCCAGCCGCGTCTCGGCAAAGAAGCCGCTGCCCGCCGATCGCTCCAGGTTCAGCTCCAGCGTGTCGGCGCCATAGGCGTCCGCCATCTGCACGAAGCCGGCGGCGGGATAGACCGCGCCCGACGTCCCGATCGATACGAACAGGTCGCACGCCGCCAGCGCCGCCTCGATCCGGTCCATGTGATAGGGCATCTCGCCGAAGAACACGATGTCGGGGCGCAGCGCCGGCTCGCCGCAATTGGGGCATTCGGTGTCGGGCGGCAGCGCGCCGTCCCAATCCTCGCGGATGCCACAGACCGCGCACAGCGCCGATTTCAGCTCGCCATGCATGTGCAGCAGCCGCGTCGCACCGGCACGCTCGTGCAGATCGTCGACATTCTGCGTCACGATCAGCAATTCGCCCGTCCACGCGCGATCCAGCCGCGCCAGTGCCATATGCGCGGCATTGGGCGCGACCTCGGCCAGCGCCGCCCGCCGCAGGTCGTAGAAGCGATGCACCAGCGCCGGGTCCGCCGCCAACGCTTCCGGCGTACAGACGTCCTCCACGCGGTGCCCCTCCCACAGCCCACCCGGCCCGCGGAAGGTGGCGATGCCGGATTCGGCGGAGATGCCGGCTCCAGTCAGGACGACGATGTTGCGGATGGCGGTCATGATCCGCGACGATAGGGCCGGAACCGGGTGGCGGGAAGGTGGTGGCCGGCGACCGGTGCACCACCATCCCCGCGGTCAGAATTCCGACCAGTCGTCGTTGCTCACCGCCAGCGCGGTATTGCCGACCGCGCGTGGCGGCGCGGGGCGGGCGATACGCTGTGCGGCCGGGGCGGGGCGGTGACGCAGGACGGCGACGGGTACGGCGGCGCCCACCGGGGCCTCGCCCACCCGGAACCGAGCGATCTGGCGGCTCATCTCCTCGACTTCGGATGCCAGGCTGCGCGCGGCGGCCGTCGCCTCCTCCACCATCGCGGCATTCTGCTGGGTCACCCCGTCCATCTCGGACACGGCGGTGTTGATCTGCTGCAAGCCGGTCGCTTGCTGCTCGGCCGACGCCGCGATCGCGGAGACCAGGCCATTGATCTCGCCGATCTTGCCGATGATGCGGCTGAGCGCGTCGCCCGTCTCGCCGACCAGCTGGACGCCCGCCGTCACCTGAACCGAGGACGCGGTGATCCGCGCCTTCACATCCTTCGCCGCTTCGGCAGAGCGCTGCGCCAGCGCACGCACTTCGGATGCGACCACGGCGAAGCCCTTGCCGGCATCGCCGGCGCGCGCGGCCTCGACGCCGGCATTCAGCGCCAGCAGGTTCGTCTGGAAGGCGATGCCGTCGATCACGCTGATGATTTCGGAAATTTCGTGCGAGGTGCGTTCGATCCCGCCCATCGCATCGACCGCGCGCTGCACAACCTCGCCCGAACGCTCGGCTTCGACGCGAGCGTCGCGCATCGCGGCGTCGGCGCGACCGGCACGCTCCGCTGTCGACCGGACGGTCGCGGTGATCTCGTCCATCGCGGCCGCGGTTTCCTCCAGCGATGCCGCCTGTTGCTCGGTCCGCTGCGACAGATCGTCCGAAGCCTGGCGAATGTCGTTGGCGCCGCTGTTGATGCCGCTCGCCGACTCCGTGACCTGCGACAGGGCGCTGCGCAGCGATGCGGCCGCGTCGTTGAAGTCCGACTGCAGCTTGGCATAGGCGGGCGGGAAGCTGCCGTTCAGCTGGCAGGTAAGGTCGCCGTCGGCCAGGGCGGCCAGCCCGGTCGCCAGCGCCTCGGTCGCCTGCGCGGCGACAGCGGCCTTGTCCTGTTCGGCCCTGACGACGGAGTCGCGGAAGATGTCGACCGCCCGCGCGATGTCGCCGATCTCGTCCTGCTGATCCAGATGCGGCACGGTGGCCGTGCCATTCTGTGCGGCCAGCCCGCGGATCGTTCCGGACAGGCGTTTGACCGGCGTGACGACCTTCGACGCGATGATGAACAGCGACACGGCAAGCACCGCGATTCCGGCAAGCACCAGTGCGATCATGATCGTGCGGTTCGTCTGCGCGGTGACGGTGGCGTTGGTGCCGGTTTGCTCCGCGATCTTCAGTTGCAGGTCGACGAGCTTGCCGATCGATTCCGACACCGGATCGATGGCTCGATACAGAGAGGCGACGACGAAATGGTCGAGCGCGGCGCGATCGCCGCTATCCAAAATCGTCTGGAGTTCGGCGACGCGCTCGTCCGCAATGCGCATGCGCGCCTCCGCCTCGTCGGCCAGCGCGGCTTCGTCGCCGGTGATGCGGGTGGCGCGATAGGCCTTCCAATGCTCGTGCAAGGTGCGCAATCCGGCGCGCACTTTTGCCGACGATTGGGCGAAGCTGAGATTGCCGTTGCGCGCCTTGTGCGACGCATCGACGATATCGACGGCATATTTGTCTGCGACCATCTTCAGATCGCGCATCGGCACCACTCGATCCTGCAGGATCGAATCGAGCGACGTCTTACTGTTGTGCATGCTCCACAGCGACACGCCTGCGAGCAGCACGATCGCCACGGCGAGGGATGCGAGGCAAGAAAAGAGCTTGTTGCGGATAGTCATGCGATCCTCCTGAGAGGACCCGATAAACAACATGCGTTAATAAAACGGTTCACTATGGCCATAAACCAGATGTCGGAAAGTGGCCTGGAAAATCTCCTCAGAGCAGTGGCTTATTGAAGTAGGGGGGGGGCGCGTGGACGTATCTGTCCACCTGAAAAGACTGGAAAATATCGGCCGTTGCAAACCGGTGTGATCACTGTCCGGAGACCGGCAAGTCTAACTTGATGACGTTAGTCGGAATCGGGATAAGGAAAAGCAGTATCGCGCTGAACACTCCGATCAGGCCCCAGCCATAACGGCGGGCGCGCAGGTCGATGATCCCTCTCGCAAGACAGTAGAGCGCGGGGATGGTGATCGCGATGATCGTCAGGACGGTGGTCCACATCAGGGCAGACTGGCTTGCGCGACCTTGGCAGGCAACGGCTGCGGGGGGTGTCACGTCCGTGCGTCACGGACGGGCCGATAGTGCCGATCCGGATCAACCGCATGTTAAGAAACGGTCGATATCGGTTTAACCATGCTGTTCAAACGCTCTTCCGACACGCTCGAAGCGCGCACTGCGCTCGCCGTCTTCCGTCATTCGCCCGACGCGATGATGCTGTTGCGCGATAACCGGTTCGTCGCCTGCAACGCGGCGGCCGAGCAGGTGTATGGCGCGCCGACCGCCGCGATCCTCGGGCAGAATCCCGTGGTCTTCTCGGCACCGGCACAGGGCGACGGGCGTCCGACGATCGAACATGTCAACGAGCGCGTCTCGCAGGCCATCCGTGACGGCCATGCCCGGTTCGAATGGCTCAACATGCGTAACGACCAGATCGTGCGCATGCTGGTCACGCTGATCCCGGTGGCGATCGACGGCGGGGCAGAGGTCCTCGTGCTGGTGCAGGACATGACCGCGACGTCGCAGGTCGTCGATGCGATCGGCGAGGGGCTGGAACGCCTGGCGGGGGGCGACCTCACCGTGCGGATCGACGCCGCATTCAATCCGGAATTCGAACCGCTGCGCGCCAGCTTCAACAGCGCCGCCGCGACGATGCAGGATTCGCTCCAGACGGTGGTCGCGGTCGGCAACGGCCTCGCGTCGGGTTGCGGCGACATCCGCACCGCGGCGGACGATCTGTCGCTGCGCACCGAGCGTCAGGCGGCGAGCCTCGAAGAAACCGCCGCGGCGATGGACGAGATCACCAGCAACGTCCGCGTCACCGCCGACACCGCCGGCCGGGCTGAGACGATCGTCGCCGGCGCGCACCGCGCGGCGGAGGAATCGAGCGTCGTCGTCGAACGTGCCATGCAGGCGATGGCGGGAATCGAACGCGCGTCGAACGAGATTTCCGAAATCATCAGCGTCATCGACGGCATCGCCTTCCAGACGAACCTGCTCGCGCTCAATGCCGGGGTCGAGGCGGCGCGCGCGGGCGATGCGGGCAAGGGCTTTGCGGTCGTCGCCTCCGAAGTGCGTGCGCTGGCGCAGCGCTCGGCCGATGCGGCGCGCGACGTGAAGGCGCGGATCACCGCCTCGACGCTACAGGTCGACAATGGCGTCGGCCTCGTCTCCGAAACCGGCGCTGCGCTCCAGCGGATCATCACGCAGATGGCCGACATCAGCAGCTCGGTCGCCAGCATCGCGTCCGCCGCGCGCCAGCAGGCCAGCGGGCTCAGCCAGATCAACACGGCGGTCGGCGAGATGGATGCGATGACGCAGCAGAATGCCGCGATGGTCGAGGAAACCACCGCCGCCGCCCGCAATCTGGCGGCGGATGCGGAACGCCTCGCCGATGCCGTCTGCCGCTTCCGCGTCGGCGAGGCGCGGCACGAGCCGGCGATGACCGGCCGGGTCGTAGCCCTCGCCGGCCGCGCCCGCCGCTGACGCTCGGCGCTGACCCCGGTCGCGCGCGGGTGGCGTCGGGCGCCGATCAACAATTCCGGCCAAAGCTCCCACCTGTCCTGCGCGCTCGACTTGTGCCAGACGGGCGGCATGACCTGTGACCTGCGCTGCCGTCGCTCTGCGAACCTTGCGTGTTCGTGCGCCCCTCGTGACCTGTCGGGGGCGCTATGACCGCGATCGGCATCTATGGCAGCAGCGGCCGGATGGGCCGCGCGATCGCCGAACAGATCGAGGCGGCGGGCGCGCGACTGGCGGGCGGCGTCGATGCCGGCGGCGATCCGCACGCGCTTGCGCAAATATCCGACGTTCTGGTCGATTTCTCCACCCCCGCCGCGCTGGAGGCGCATGTCGCCGCCGCCCGCGCGACGCGCACGCCGATCGTCATCGGCACCACCGGCCTCAGCCTCGACCAGCATGCCATGATCGACGCCGCGGCGACTGACATTGCGGTGCTCCAGACCGGCAACACGTCATTGGGCGTCACGTTGCTCGCGCAATTGGTCCGCGAGGCGGCAATTCGGCTCGGCACCGACTGGGATATCGAAATCGTAGAGGCGCATCACCGCCACAAGGTCGACGCGCCGTCCGGCACCGCGATCCTGCTTGGCGAGGCCGCCGCGAGCGGGCGGGGGACGACGCTGTCCGAATTGCGCGTCGACGGCCGCGCGGGGCTGACGGGCGCGCGGACCGAGGGCACGATCGGGCTGGCCAGCATCCGCGGCGGTTCGATCGTCGGCGATCACAATGTCGTCTTCGCCAGCGAGGGCGAACGGATCGAACTTGCCCATCTGGCACAGGATCGCGGCATCTTCGCCAAGGGCGCGGTGCGGGCCGCGCTGTGGCTGGCGGGCCAGCCCGCCGGCCGCTATCGCATGGGCGACGTGCTCGGCCTGTGATCACGAGGGGCCGGTGAAAAAGGCAGACGTCTTCGAATTCTACCGCCGTCTGGCGGAAGCGAACCCGCATCCCGAAACCGAGCTGGAATCGGGCAACGTCTTCCAGCTGCTGGTCGCGGTGGTGCTGTCCGCCCAGGCGACCGATGCCGGCGTCAACAAGGCGACGCGCGCGCTCTTCGCCGAGGTGAAGACGCCCGAACAGATGGTGGCGCTGGGTGAGGACGGCCTGAAACAGCACATCAAGACGATCGGCCTGTTCAATACCAAGGCGAAGAACGTCATCGCGCTGTCGGAAGCCCTGATCGCGCAGCACGACAGCGAGGTGCCGAACGACCGTGCGGCGTTGGAGGCGCTGCCCGGCGTGGGCCGCAAGACCGCCAACGTCGTTCTTAACGTCGCCTTCGGCGCCGAAACCTTTGCGGTGGACACGCATATCTTCCGCGTCGGCAACCGCACCGGCCTTGCCCGCGGCAAGACGCCGCTCGCGGTGGAGCTGAAGCTCGACAAGGCGACGCCGCAGCCCTTTCGCCTGCACGCGCATCACTGGCTGATCCTGCACGGCCGCTACATTTGCAAGGCGCGCACGCCCGAATGCTGGCGCTGCCCCGTCGCCGACCTGTGCGCCTACAAGCCCAAGACCCCGCCACCCAAGCGTACCAAGGCCCCATAAAGCACTGGCGCAACCCCGAGGCCTTTGCTAGGCGAGCCACCCAGGCACCCGTAGCTCAGCTGGATAGAGCGCTGCCCTCCGAAGGCAGAGGTCACAGGTTCGAATCCTGTCGGGTGCGCCATTTTTGAATGACTTAATGGCAGTATCAGCGGCCATCCGGTAATGATCCGGTAAAATCGGGTGTAGCGTGCGGTCCTTGCGCGACTCAGCTATCAGTCATCGATCATGCTGCTACTCATGCTGGGACGTGCAGCAGGCTTGCAGGGATCGCCGTTGCTGTATGCCTGCTCCCGCGCTTGCACGACCGCTGCTCGGACAGCGGATCGCTCCTCCAAAGTCATGCGCGCCCAATCAGGCGATTGCTGAACACGACCCGCTGTCTGTTCAATGTCACGAAGTGATGTGCAGACCTGTTCGTTTCTGACGAGCAATATCGCATAGAGCGTGTCCGCCTTGTCCTGCCGCAGGCGCTGCTCTTCCGCCTGAAGTTCTGACACGAATTGTTGCGTGTTGAAGGTGTCCGACACTGTGAGTCGCGGAAATCGAGTCCGAAGCGATTGAGCCTCTTCGCGTCTGAGTTCTAACGAACGATCAATCTCGATGCGTTGCGCATGCAGGCTGATTGTCTCGCGACTAATCTCTCTCAAGGAGGCATCCTGTTGCGACAACTGCGCCTCAAGCTGGTTGAGCGTCTCGGACTGCGCCGAGGTTTGAAGGCTGGCCGCCGCGATCAAACCTAAGATTGAAGCTGCTGTTGCAAGCATATCCATTCGCCCGTGCTCGCCGCACCGCCCGACAGTCGGGTCGGTTGAACGACGCAGACACAGGTACACGCCTCCCGCGTATTCGCCGAAGCTCTTGTATTCCGCAGGCCGCCCGACCGTTTGGTCGAGAGCCTGTGTCAGCCGCCGATTGCGGGCCGCTCCTTCCGTTCAAAGTCGGAGCAACAGACGGACAATAGCTGCGGCGGCGGCGCTGGCAAGAAGGGTGACACGCTTCTTGCGCACTAAATCCGCGATTTATCGTGATGGTCGGCGGCAGCATGCCGCGATATTTTCGACAGAAAGGGCAACGACTGCCCCTTGCTCTGTCAAAATTTGCCTAGGATTCTTCAGGAGGGGCGTTGCGCCCTGCTAGGCTAGTCGGGTGCCCGCGGCGGCGCGATGCGCTGTACGGGCTTCCTAGGCGGCCTCACGGGTTCTTGGCCGTTCAGGCCGCCGCCGAGCCGATGGCCAGGAGGTTGTCCAGGTCAGCCGCACGGATGACGCGGCGCTTGCCAATCTTCACCGATGGCAACGTGCCGTCGCCGATGAGCTTGAACAGCGTCGTCCGGCCTAAGCCGGTGGCGCGGGCCGCTTCGTCCACGCTGTACGCCAGCCGCAGCGGTGCAGGTCGGGTGAGTTCTTCATACATTCGAGCGCCTCCGCCGCTCGATGTAGCCGACACGCCGCCGGTGAGAAGTCATTTACTGAGACATTACCCGGCAACTTGCTCGATAATCCAATGCAGTTCCTTATTCTCTACTGCTCGGTTTTTATCTCTTTACCGGGTAAAGAGATGTATTTTTCTTCCTTCTAAGGATCAGATAATCTAATAACTTATATATCTCTTTACCGGGTAAAGAGAACAAAAACGTGCTATAGACGAGCCATACACCCTCCGTGTCTCGCTATCGCATCCAACGCTCGGCAAGTCACAACGCCAGCGCGCCCAGTGCCTTGAGCGCCGCGTCGCTTGCAAGGTGACCGTAGTGACGCTCGATCATCTCCGCACTGGTGCCGGAAATCTGCGCGATCGTCAGTAGCGGCAGCCCTGCCGCTACCAAGTCAGTGATCGTGCTATGCCGCAAGGTGTAGGCGGTGGCGTCGGACGGCAGCTCTGCCGCTGCCACCGCCTTCGCGATCGGCTGCTTCCAGTTGTCCTTGTTCCACCGGCTGCCGTTCGCCCGCATGAACAGTGGAGCCGTGGGCAGCTTTCCGACGATCTGCGACGCCAGCAGCGCAGCGGCCTCTACCGGAACCTTAATCCGTCGTGCCTTGCCCGCCTTGTCCTTGCCAATCGTCAGTTCGGACGTGCGCTTGTCGAACGCTCCCGCGTCCAGCGCCGCCATCGCGCCCGGACGCATCGGCAGCAGGCATAGCGCCTTCACGAACGGCGCAGCCTCCGCGTCGAGGTGCACCAGCAAGCTGCGCCGCTGCGACCGATCGAGATACAGGGTGCGCCGTCCATCTGCGTTGCCGTGCGCCTTCAATGCCTCCTGCCACGCACCCGCGCTCCCCGGCTGCCCGTGACGCATCACCCGATTGAGCGCAGCCCGCAGCACGGCCACGTCGCGGTTGATCGTGGACAAGGCTCGATCGCGGGTGCGCTGCTCCCCGCCTTTGCTCCGACTTACCAGCGACGGTTGATCGGCCAGCCGTCGTCGCCAGTCATCCAAGTCCTTGCGACGCAGCTTGTCGAGGCGACGCTTGGCCAGAGGATCGTCGTACACGTAGCGGCGGAACCGCGCCGCCGCCTCTGGTCGCTCCGCAGCGTAGGCACGGCAGGCATCGCCTACCGTCTCGATCTTCTCTTCGGTGTGTCCGCCTGCCTCGGTCAGTTCTGCGAACCGCTCCGCCTCCAGCTTCGCCGCTGCAAACTTGGCGTTGCCGGGCACGCTGGGGAACGCGCCCAACCGCTTCTTCTGGTAGCGGCTGGCGTCGGCATCGTAGGCGCGGGCGAACCACGTTCCCTCACCGCCCTTCGCCGATGGCGCGTAACCGACGAAGCATCCGGGACGCAGTCGTTGCCAGTAAGGCTCCGCATTAGCGGCAGAGCGCAGCGCCTCCCGATCCCTGACCCGGCTTAAGTCCCGCCCTGCCATTGCCCTGCCTCCAATCGTCGATCCGGTAATGTCCGGTAGCCGTCCGGTAAAACCTGCCCGAACAACTTTGAATCATCACGGACGGATTACAAGGGGCTACGGACTATGACGAACCATCGCGAACGCACTTTCTCTGCACTCCGAAGGCAGAGGCCACAGGTTCGAATCCTGTCGGGTGCGCCAGCTTTTCCGCCACTTCTGTCGATTCGGACCAGCCTCACGCTCGCAGAACCGCGCAGGAACATGCGCGTTCAAAACAGGAGCGCGCGTACAATGCGCGTACAGAGGCCGAGCCCGACCCCCGCGACCGAATCATCATGTGCAATGACCGCGGTCGGACGACATGGATGTCGTTGCGGTTTTCAGGCGAAAGCGCATTGGCAACGCCGATTGAGGCACCTAGGCGCCCATGAGCTCACCTCGTTGCATTTGGCAGAAACCCACGACCCGCCCGCGGAGCACCGCCAACCGAAAACTGACCATGGTTCTGTGCGTTGGAGCTGGATCCGACCCAGATGTCGAACGTGCCCGGATCGACCACCCAGCCGCGCTCGGCGGCGTTCCAATATTGTACGCTGCTCTCGTCGAGCGTGAACGACACCGTGCGCGTCTCGCCCGGCTTTAGTGTCACGCGCTGAAAGCCCTTGAGCTCGCGGACGGGGCGCGAGGCGCGGCCGGCCTGCTGGTGGATGTAGAGCTGTACGACCTCGTCTCCCGCGCGGTCGCCGCTGTTCGTGACGGTGGTCGACACCGTCACCCGACCGCCCGGTTGCAGCACCGGTGTATCGAGCTTGGGCGCGCCGATGGTGAACCGGGTATAGCTGAGGCCGTACCCGAATTCGAATTGCGGGGTCGAGGGGATGTCCCAATAGCGCTTGCCCTGGTCCTGGGGCATGTGCGTGGTGTTGTGGGCATAATAGATCGGGACTTGGCCGACGCTGCGCGGCCAGGTGACCGGCAGCTTGCCGCCGGGGTTCACGTCGCCGAACAGGGTACGCGCGATCGCGGTGCCACCGCGCGTGCCGCCGAACCAGGTGTGGAGGACCGCAGGCGCGCGCTCCAGCACGGATCCCAGCGCCAGCGGCCGCCCGCTCATCGTCACGACGACCACCGGTTTGCCGAGCGCCATCACCGCATCGAACAGCTTCATCTGGTCGCCGGGCAACGTCAGGTCGGATCGCGATGCGCCTTCGCCGCTCATGTCTTCGGCCTCACCCAGCGTCAGGATGATGAGGTCGGAGCGTTTGGCGAGCGCCACCGCAGCGTCGAATTCGCGCGTGGTGCGGGCCGCGTCCCACCGTGGCTCGGGCTTGGCTTGGCCCGGGATCGTGATGCTTTCGAACATCGAAGGCACGTTGCGTTTCAGCTGGACACCCGGTGCCGTCTCCACGGTCGCCGCGCGGCCCAGCCGGTCGCGGACGCCTTCGAACACCGTCACCGTTTCGGGCAGGTCGTATTGGAACGCCCATGGTCCCAGCATGTCGCGCTTCGAATTGGCACTGGCGCCGATCACCGCGACATGCGCGTTCGCGCCCGCTCGCAATGGCAAGGCGCCATCGTTCTTGAGCAGCACGAACGAGCGCTCGGCCGCCTGTTGTGCTGCATCCCGATGACCAGGGTCTGCGAGCGTGCGTCGGGCCTGTGCTTCATCGACGAAGGGGCGTTCGAACAGGCCCATCGTGAACTTGGCGATCAGGATGCGGCGTACCGCCTGGTCCAGCGTCGCTTCCGCCAGCTTGCCCGCACGCACACTGGCAGCGAGCGTCGCAGCCGAGGCGGCGGTGCCGAACGACATCTCCATATCGTTGCCTGCGGCTATGCTTCGGACCGCGGCATCCGCCTCGTCGCGTGCGAAATGCTGGACGACCTGGTTCTTGGTGCCGTTTGCGTCGGAGACGACCCAGCCCTTGAAACCCATCTGACCGCGCAGCACGTCGGTGAGCAGCCATGTGTTGCCGACCGCGGGTATGTCGTTGAGGTCCATGTACGCGCTCATGACGTTGCCCGCGCCTGCCTGCACCGCAGCGGCGAAGGGTGGCAGGATCACGTTGTAGAGCTGCGCATCAGACAGGTAGACGCCGTCATAGTCGCGCCCGCCGTCGGCGGCGGCATAGCCGGCGAAATGCTTGGGGCCTGCGATAATATGGCCGGGCGTACCGATTGCAGGGCCCTGAAATCCTTTCACCTGCGCGCGCGCCAAGACGGAGGCCAGGAACGGGTCTTCACCCGGTCCTTCGACGATCCGGCCCCAGCGCGGATCACGCGCCACGTCGAGCATCGGCGCAAACGCCCAGTGAATGCCCGCCGATCGCGCTTCCGCTGCGGCGACCGCCTGCGCGCGCTCGACGCCGGCGGGGTCCCAGGAGGCCGCATTGCCCAGCGGCACCGGGAAGATCGTACGGAAGCCGTGGATGACGTCATAGCCGAAGATCAGCGGGATCTTCAGCCGCGTTTCCTCCACCGCCACCTTCTGCAGCCGGTTGATGATCGCAGGATCGGTGACGAACAGCAGCGATCCGACCTTGCCGTCGCGGACGCTCGGCGCGAACTCCTCGAACGTGCCGAACATGAACTGCTGCGAAACCTGACCGGCCTTCTCCTCCAGCGTCATCGCGCGCAGCAGCGCCTCGGCGCGCTGCTCCGGCGATAGGCTGGTGCTCAACCACGTCGGCGCGGTTGGCGCATTACGCCCCGCCGCGATCGATGATGCGGCAAGCCCTGCCGCCACGATCCCGGTCAACGCCAGCGTCGCGAGCCTGGACTTGCGCATCATCAATCTCCTTTACCGTGTTCGTCGACGCCGCGCTTGATCAGAAGGACATGCGCGCACGAATGCCGCCATAGCGGCGGGCGTTGCGCGAGAAGGTCTGCGCGATCAGGCCCGGCGTACCGCCCGACGGTCCACCTAGGGCGCTGGCGAAGTGCGTGTTGAAAATGTTGTTGACGAACAGCGCGACGCGCAGACCGCCACGATCCTTCTGATCGATGCCGATGCTGCCGTTGACCAGAGCATAGCCCCGCTCGACCGAATAGGGATCGTTGAGCAGCGAGAAGTTGACCGAGCTCTGGTAGCTCAGATCGGCCTGCACGAAGGCGTCGAACGGCATCCGTTCAAGCGCGACGTCATAGGTGGTGCCGACGTTGAACTTCCACCGGGGAGCATTGCTGAGTTGCTTGCCCGACAGGTCCTGGAAGCCGGTCGTGGAGCCTGCCACCGGCAAACATCCCTGCGCCGCCGTCTGCCCGACATAGCATTGCGCGTTGCGGAACTCGCGGATCTTCGCATCGGTATAGCTGATGCCGCCATCGATCAGCAGTGCCTCCACCGGGCGCGCCTGGAATTCGGCCTCGATGCCGCGCGTGCGAACCTTGCCGACGTTGTTCAACTGCAGCTGGATCGTCTGGTCGGGCAGTTGCACGCCCGACTGGGCTTGGAAATCGCTGAAGTCGGTCCAGAAGGCGGCGACGTTCAGCTGCACGCGATTGTCGAGGAAGCGGCTCTTCAAGCCGAGCTCGTAGGCCTTCGACGTTTCGGGGCGGACGGGCACGGCGGCACGCTGCGGGGTAAAGCCCGTCGCGATGTCATACCCCTGGCCCTTGTAGCCGGTCGAGAACGAGGCATAGGCCATGACGCGTTCCGCCAGATCCTGGCGCAGCGCGATCTTGCCGGTCACCACGCTGTCGGATGCTTTGCCGCTGCACAGCGACAGACAGGTCGCATTGTTGGCCGGGGCCACAGCGGGCACGTTGGTGTTGAGGTAGTTGACCGAAATGTCTTCGTGATTGGCGCGAAGGCCGGCGTCGATATGGGTGGTCGCCGCCAGGTCGTAGGTCAGCTGCGCGAAGCTCGCATACGTCTTGGTGCCATTGCTGGAATTCCAGCGTGCGACCACGGGGCCGGACGGCCCGCGATCAAAGGTACGATCGGTCTTGCCGTCGGAATAATAGAGGCCGACGACATAGCTGAACGGGCCGCTGCCCTTCGATGCGACGCGCAATTCCTGCGCGAACTGGCGCGAATGGAAGCCGCTCTGCGCGACGATGCCGCCGGGCAGGCCCAGGATCGTGCCGGGCAGATAATCGAAGTCTTCCGCGAATCGGAAACGCCAATCCTGGTAGCTGGTGATTGACACCAGGTTTGCCACGCCAAGGTCCACCGTCACGCGGCCACTGCCGTTCGTCTGGCGGCTCTTGTTGAACAAGGGGCCGTCGAACGCCGTTTCGAAATTGTCGCGTCCCGGCACGATCGATCCCAGTCGCTGCTGGACGGGCGCGCCATAGACGGTCGCGCCCGCGGGCACGCTGCGATAGGTGCGGGCCGTGCCGCGCGCTTGTGCAATCGAGTGGCCGGCGATCAGGTCGATCGTCACGTTGGGTGCTGGATCGATCGAAAGCCGCCCGCGCACGCCGTAGCTCTTGTCGTTGTTGAGGCGGCGGCCGTCATACGTATTGCGAATGAAGCCGTCGCGATCGCCGTAGAAGCCGTTCAGGCGAAAGCCGACGCCCTCGGCGACCGGACCGGAGATGACGCCATCGATGCGATATTCGTCGTCCGTGGTCGCGGTGCCGGTCACCGCCCCGGTGAAGTTGGCGGTCGGGCCTTGCGACACGATGTTGAGCGCGCCAGCAGAGGCGTTCTTGCCGAACAGCGTGCCTTGCGGCCCGCGCAGTACCTCGATGCGGGCAATGTCGCTGAGGCCGGAAAAGGCCTGCGCCTGCTGGAGCAGCGCGACGTCGTCGACGATGACCGCCACTGACGGTTCGATCGCGGTTGAGAAAGCGACGGTGCCGATGCCGCGCAGATTGATCGAGTTGTTGGTCGGCAGCGCGCCGGTCGTGACCGTCAGGCTGGGGGCGAGGCGCGGCAGATCGGAAATGGTCGACACGTTGCGGTTGACCAGCGTGTCTGCCGTAATAGCGGTGACGGCAACCGGCACGTCCTGCAGGTTCTGTTCGCGCTTCTGCGCGGTGACGACGATGTCCTCCAGGGCGCCGGAGTCGGTGGTCGAGGTATTGGAGCCCTGCTGATCTCCCGGCTGCGACAGCGGGCTGGCGGTGCCGTTGCCCGGCGGTGTCGGCGATGCCGAAATGGCACCCTCCTGCGCGAGTACGGGGCTGGCGAACGCGATCATCGCGGCGCCGGTGAGCAGAGCATAACTCTTTCGCATGGGACATCCCCCCTGATGAAGTCGCAATTGGCTGCGATCTGGTCAGGCCAGTTATGACAATCTATCCAGTGCGTCAACGGGTAAGCCGGTCAGTAGCAAGGATCATCCTTGACAGTCGGACGGGCTATCGGCGTATTGGCCTGACCAAAGGAGGGGCGAATGCGTATCGGTACGCGATGGTGGATCATCAGTCTGGTGACCATCGGCACGGTCTTGAACTACCTCGCGCGATCCTCGCTGTCAGTGGCCGCGCCGACGCTGAAAGGCGAGTTTGCGATGACGACGCAGCAGTATAGCTGGGTCGTCGCCTCCTTTCAGGCTGCCTATACGGTGATGCAGCCGGTTGCAGGCTATCTGCTCGACTTGATGGCATTGCGGCTGGGCTTTGCCGTGTTTGCGGTCGGCTGGTCTGTCGCCAATTGCTGCCATGCGTTTGCGGCGGGCTGGCCCAGCCTCGCGGTGTTCCGCGGCATGCTGGGGCTGACCGAGGCAGCGGCGATTCCCGCCGGGCTGAAGACGGTCGCCGAATGGTTTCCGCCGCATGAGCGCACGGTCGCGACCGGCTGGTTCAACATCGGATCGTCCTTGGGCGCCATGATCGCACCGCCGATCGTCGTCACCTGTATCGCCATCTGGGGCTGGCAGTCCGCCTTCGTGGTCACCGGCGCGGTTGGAATTGTGTGGGCGGCGATCTGGTACGTCTTCTATCGCTCGCCTGCCGACCATTCGCGGCTGTCGGCGACCGAGCGCGCGCACATCGAAGCCGGCCGCGACGTGGCGGCGCAGGGCCATCAGGACGGGCCGACCAACTGGCGCGCCCTGCTGCGCACGCGGGACTTCTGGAGCATCGCCATCCCGCGCTTCCTTGCCGATCCGGCGTGGCAGACGTTCAGTTTCTTCATCCCGCTCTATTTGGTCGAAGCCAAGGGGCTTGATCTCAAGAGCGTCGCAGCCTTTGCCTGGCTGCCGTTTCTGGCGGCGGATGCGGGATCGCTGCTCGGCGGTTATTACGCGCCCTTCGTCATGCGTCGGTTCAACGTGTCCCTGCTCACTTCGCGCAAGATCGTGGTGACGACGGGGGCTCTGCTGATGGTCGGGCCCGCGTGCATCGGTTTGACCGTGTCGCCCGCCGCGGCGATCGCGCTGTTCTGTATCGGCGGTTTCGCGCACCAGATGCTGTCGGGCGCGTTGATGACGCTGGCGGCGGATCTGTTCGCCCCGCGGATCGTCGCAACGGCCGGAGGCATGGCGGGATCGGCAGCCTGGATCGGTGGATTGAGCTTTTCGCTGCTGATTGGCGCGCTGGCCGATACAATCGGCTACAATCCGCTGTTCGCCGCGCTCGCCGTTTTCGACTTCATCGGCGCAGCGGTACTGTGGACACTGCTGCGCCGGCCGCGTCTTGTGCCGCTTGCCTCCTAGCCGAGCAGGCGCGCGTAGACGTCATCCGTGCCGCGCGCCGGCACGGCACCTGCGCGCATCACGACCCATCCGGCCAGCCGGTGCCCGGCCAAGGCGGCGGCACGCGGGTCGGCACCGCGCAAGGTGGCGTGCAGATAACCCGCGTTGAAGGCATCGCCTGCGCCGCTGGTATCGATCGGCATCAGGCGCTGGGGCGGCGGCAGGATCTGACCGTCGGGCAACAGGCACCCGTCCGCACCCAGTTTGACGATGACCGTCGCCGCGCCGGTGGCTCGCCACCGGGCGGCCGTGTCGGTGGCGCTCGCGCTTGCGCTCTCCATCGCGCATTCGTCCTCGAGCGTCGGCAGGCCGATCGAGCAACAGGCGATGGCATGATCGCGCCACTGGCGGGCTTCCGCCGCATCGGCCCACAGCCGCGCCCGGTAGTTCCCATCGAAGGCGACCTGCTTGCCCTGCGCGCGCATCCGCCCGGCAAGCGATAGCAGCGCGGATCGGCCGGCATCTGGCAGGATGGCCAGCGAGATGAGGGAAAAGACGAGCAGGTCCGCCGCTTCCGCAGTCGCGATGGCAGCCTCTGCGGCGGGCAGGGCGAACATCTGCCGCGCGGCGCTGTCGCCACGCCAATAGCTGAAGGTGCGTTCGCCCTCGGCATCGGTCTGGATTGCGTAAAGCCCTGGCAGGCGGGCCGGATCGGTCAGGATGAGCGAGGTGTCCAATCCCTCGGACGTCCAATCGTCGCGCAGGCCCTCACTGAACGGATCGACACCCAGCGCGGTCAGATAAGCGACGCGATCGCCGCCGCGCGCCAGGTGGATGGCGGTGTTGAGCGTATCGCCGCCATAGCCGAGCCGCCACGTCGGCGCGTCCGGTGCGACCGCCGTGGCTGTCCGGCCGCGTGACAGTTCCAGCATTCCCTCGCCTGCTACCACGATCCGCACTGGCCACTCCCCATCTCGCTTCCCGCGCGGAATGTGATATTGGTCAGTCCGCTGTCAACGAAATGAGTCTGCGCATGCCCCTGCCTCTGTCCGCCGCCGCGGATCCGTTTCCCGCGTCGGGCGATCGGCTGTACCAGCGGCTGGCGCGTGTCCTGTTCGAACAATTGTCGTCAGGGCGCTATGGCATCGGCGACCGCTTGCCGGCGGAACGCGAACTCTCGGTCGAATATAACGTCAGCCGACCGGCGGTGCGTGAAGCGCTCATCGCGCTGGAGGTGCAGGGCTTCATCGAAGTGCGGATCGGGTCCGGGGCGTTCGTCCGGCGCTTGCCGGGGGACAGCGAGGATCGACCGGACTTCGCCATTACCGCCTTCGAACTGACCGAGGCACGGATGGTGTTCGAAGGTGAAGCGGCCGCGCTCGCGGCGATCCACATCACCCCAGAGGAACTTCAGGGGTTGAGGGCACTGGTCGACCGGATCGGCGAGGAAAACCTGCTACCTGACGTGACCGAGGACGCCGACCGGGATTTCCATCGCGCCATCGCGAAGGCGACGCGCAACGCCGCGATCCAGATGACGATCGACGAGTTTTGGCGCGTGCGGACTACGTCGCCCGAATGCGCCTTGCTTCATGACAAGGCGCGGCGTGCCAACGTCCGCCCCGTCGTCGCCGAACACCAGGCGATCTTCGATGCCCTATGCGCCCACGATCCTGCTGCCGCACGCGCGGCGATGCGCGCGCATCTGTCCGCGGTCATGGACCACCTGCTGTTTGCGACCGAGGAGCGGGCGATCGAAGAGGCGCGCCGGACGATCGCCTCGACCCGCGCACGCTATCGCGCGGCTGTGGACGTCTAAATTAACTGGTAAGACCAGTTTGACCCCGCTATGCAGGTCTCCATAGCTGGAGAGGCACTATGACGAACAAGGCGCTGTGCCTTTTCACGACCGCAAGCGCATTCGCGTCGATCGTTGCGCAACCTGTATATGCGCAGCATCCAAGCGTGGGGGAGGTGGTGGCGCAGGCTGCGCCGGTGCGTGGTGAAACCGTGCTCGGTCAAGGCTGGCGCTTTCACCTGGGTGCGCCCGCGAGCGATCCCGTGGCTGGGCCGCTGCAAGACGAGACCTGGCAACCGGTGACGGTGCCGCATACGTGGAACCGGGTCGGCTATTACCGGCCAAACGCGGCGTCGCACGTCAACACCGAACAATCGGTCAACAAAACGCAAGGCGTTGGCTGGTACAGCCTGCGTTTCACGCCGGCGGCGGCAGGGACGGCGGCTTCGGGAAAGCGACAGTGGCTCGAATTTGACGCCGCCAGCCGCATCGCCGACGTATGGCTCAACGGGCGTAAGCTCGGCCATCACGCCGGCGGATTCTCGCGCTTCCGTCTCGATGCGACGCAGGCACTGCGCCCCGGTCAGGAAAACGTGCTGCTCGTCCGCGTCGACAATAGTGCGCCCGCCGACAAGGATGCCGCAACGGCGGACGCCCTGCCGCTGACCGGCGATTTTTTCGTCCACGGCGGCCTTTACCGACCGGTACGCCTGGTGACGACCGATGCCATCCACATCGACATGGAGGATCATGGCGGGTCAGGTGTCGCGGCGTTTACGCTCGAGGCGAATGCGACCGCGGCGCGTGTCACGGTGCGGACGCGCGTCGCCACCGACAACAAGGGCCGCACGCCTGTCCGCATCGTCGCGCGTCTGATCGACACGACGGGCAAGGTCGCCGCAACGGCGCAGGGCGCGGCTATCCTCATGGCCGCGGCGTCGAAAGCGGGCGGGCCGCGGTCCGCCGTATCCGAAGTACCGAGTACGCTCGCTGTCGCGAACCCGCATCTGTGGCAGGGGACGAAGAACCCGTATCTGTACACGCTTGTCGTCGATGTCATCGACGCACGCGGGCGGGTACGCGACCGGGTGTCGCAACCGTTTGGCATTCGCACCATCCGCATCGATCCCGCGAGCGGATTGTACCTCAACGGCGAACATGTCGCGCTGCACGGGGTGGGCTATCATCAGGATCGTGAAGGGAAGGGCTGGGCCATCACGCCGCAAGACGTGGAGGACGACGTGGCGATCATGCGCGAGATGGGGGTGAACGCCATCCGGCTAACTCACTATCAGCACGGTCAGGCGATCCACGATTTCGCCGACAAATACGGCCTGTTGGTCTGGGACGAAATTCCGCTCGTGTCGGCGTGGACGCGCCGCGGTGAACTGGAACCGCGGACGGCGCTGGTTGAGAATGCGCGCCAGCAGCTGCGCGAGTTGATTCACCAGAACGGCAATCATGCTTCCGTCGTGACATGGGGGATCGCCAACGAGGTCGATTTCGGCAATTCGTTCCCGGCTTTTCTGACCGGTTATCCCGACGGCAAGTCGCCCGATCCGATGCCGCTCCTGCACAATCTTCAGACGCTTGCGCAGGCCGAGGACCCCAGCCGCCCGACCGCGCTTGCGACCTGTTGCGAAGGGCGCTTGTTCGACGAGGGCACCGCCATCCCGACAACCGCGGCGGCGGCTGACCTGGGCGGAGCGAACCGGTATTTCGGCTGGTATTTCGGCAAGCCCGGCGATCTCGGGCCGCATCTCGACATGCTGCGGGCGAAGCGGCCCGACCAGCCGCTGTCCGTGACCGAATATGGGGCCGGCGGCGCGACGACGATCCACACCGACGACGTGCTGGGCGGGCCGATCGATTCGCGCGGTCGCCTGCAGCCGGAAGAATATGAAAGCTATATCCACGAAGAGGCGTGGAAGGCGCTGAAGGCGCGGCCGTACCTGTGGGGCACGTGGCTGTGGAACTCATTCGACTTCGCAACCACCATTCGCGCCGAGGGCGATGCGCAGGACATCAATACCAAGGGACTGGTGACCTACGACCGGGCGATCCGAAAGGATGCCTATTACTTCTACAAGGCTAACTGGACCACCACGCCCACCGTTCACATCAACGGACACCGCTATACCGACCGCGCCTATCGAGTCGCCGACGTGCGAGTGTACAGCAATGCGCCAGCTACGGAGCTGACGCTCAACGGGCGCTCGCTCGGCACCCGCAGCGATTGTCCCGACCGCATCTGCGTCTGGCAACAGGTCGCGCTGGACGGCGGCTCGAACGATCTGGTGGCACGCGGCCGCTTCCCGGGCGCACCGGTCGAGGATCGCGTGTCGTGGCAGCTTGGTGCCGACGCGCAAGCCAATGTGCGGATCGACGCCGGCGCGATCGTCGCCGCACCGGCTACGCATCGTTTCGGGTCGGACGCCTTCTTCGCCGGCGGCGAAGCGGGGACGCTCAACAAGCCGGCGGACTATGGCAAGCCGGCCGTCGCCGCCCAGATCGCGGGAACGCCCGATGCTGCGGTCGCCGCGACCTATCGCCATGGGCGCTTCGGCTACAAGGTGCCCCTGCCGGACGGCCGTTATCGGGTGACGCTGACGTTCGTCGAACCGTCATTGGCGCCGGGCGAACGTGTCTTCGGCGTGACCGCGAACGGTAAGACGATCGTCTCCGCTCTGGATATCGCGCGCGAGGCGGGCGGCAGCGGCAAGGCGCTGCAACGTCGTACGCTGGTCTCGGTGCGGGGCGGAACGCTCGACCTCGGTTTCGTGCCGGGCAGGGGAGATGCGATCGTGTCGGCGATCGAGATCGCGGAGGTTGCCCGTGGCGCGCGCTGATCAGAAGCGAGCGGAGCATCGCATGACGCCGACGATGCGGTGGTTCGGACCGAACGATCCGGTGCCGCTCGCGCATATCAGGCAGGCGGGCGCATCCGAGGTTGTCACCGCGCTCCACGAATTGCCGAACGGCGCGATCTGGGAGGTCGATCGCATCGCCGCGCGCAAGGCGATGATCGCGGACGCCGGGCTCGGCTGGACCGTCGTCGAGAGTCTTCCCGTGCATGAGGAGATCAAGACGCGCGGTCCCGGCTGGGAGCGCTGGATCGATGCGTATCGGCGCAGCCTCGCCAATCTGGGCGCGAATGGCATCACGACCGTCACCTATAATTTTATGCCGCTGCTCGACTGGACGCGTACGGACCTTGCCTGGCGGCTGCCCGATGGCGCCCGTGCGCTGCGTTTCGAATGGGAAGCGGTCGCGGTCTACGACATCCACATCCTGCAACGCGCCGGCGCCGCGGATGATTATACCCCCGCGATGCAGCAGCGGGCCGCGCAGCGGTTCGCGACGATGGACGATGCCGCGCGCTACAGGCTCGAACGCACGATCATCGCCGGGCTGCCGGGCAGCGAGGAAAGTTTCAGCTCGCCCGAATTCCTGCAGGCGCTCGCGACCTATCGCGATGTGGACGCGGACCGGCTGCGTGCCAATCAGATCGAGTTCCTCGAAGCGGTCTGCCCGGCGGCGGAAGCGGCTGGCATCCGACTGGTGGTGCATCCCGACGATCCGCCCTTCCCGATCTTCGGCCTGCCGCGCGTGGTCAGTACTGAGGCGGATGTCGCCACCTTGTTCACGCGCGTGCCGAGCCGGGCCAACGGACTTTGCTTCTGCACGGGGTCATTCGGTGCGCGCGCCGATAACGACTTGCCGGGGATGGTGCGCCGCCTGGGCGGTCGTATCGGCTTCCTCCACCTGCGGGCCGTCGCGCATGAGGGTGAGCGCACCTTCCACGAGGCCGCACATCTGGGCGGCGATGCGCAGATGGCTGCGGTGGTCGCCGAAGTCGTCGCTCTCAGCACGCGCGAGCAGCGTGCTATCCCGATGCGTCCCGACCACGGCCACCAGATGGCCGACGATCTCGAGAAGGTGACTAACCCCGGTTATTCGCTGATCGGCCGGTTGCGCGGGCTCGCCGAATTGCGAGGACTGGAACACGGGCTGATCCATGCCCGGCAGATGACGGAGGCACAGGCGTGAGCCGGCTTCTGGCGCTCCATCCCGACCGGTTGTTCGCAAGCGATCCCGTCCAGCGCGACATCGCACGCGCGCTGTATGCGACCATCGCCGATGCGCCGATCGTCAGCCCGCATGGCCACACCGATCCGCGCTGGTTCGCCGACAACCAGCCCTGGAGCGATGCGACCACGCTACTGCTCCAACCTGACCATTACATCTTCCGCATGCTCTACAGCCAGGGCGTGCCGCTTGACGCGCTGGCGATCCCGCGGCGTGACGGCGAACCCGCGACCGATCGTCGCGAGGCGTGGCGCACCTTTGCCGAACGGTATCACCTGTTTCGGGGCACGCCGTCGCGCCTGTGGCTCGACCACGTCTTTGCCGAGGTGTTTGGGTTTGAAGAGGTGCTGGATGGCAGCACCGCCGACCGCTACTTCGATCGTATCGGCGATGCGCTGGCGAGCGATACCTGCCGTCCGCGCGCGCTGTTCGACCGCTTCGGCATCGACTTCCTGGCGACGACCGAGGGCGCACACGACGATCTGGATGCGCATCACCGTATTCATGCCTCCGGGTGGAAGGGGCGGGTCGTCACTACCTATCGCCCTGACAGCGTGATTGATGTCGAGCATGAACAGTTCGCGCGCGCGATGCAGCGCTTCGGCGAACTCACCGGTGAGGATGTCTTTCAGTGGCAGGGGTATCTGGCCGCGCACCGCCGCCGTCGCGCGGACTTCCGTGCCGCCGGTGCGACGGCAACCGATCATGGGCACCCGACGGTCGCCACCGCCGATCTCACGCCGGCGGAGGCGGAAGCGTTGTTCGCGCGGATCGTCGGCGGCACCTGGACGACGGCAGACGCCGAACTGTTCCGCGCGCAGATGCTGACCGAAATGGCACGCATGTCGCTGGACGATGGCATGGTGATGCAGATCCACCCTGGCAGCTATCGCAACCACAATGTCGGCCTGTTCGCCAGCCATGGCCGCGACAAGGGCGCCGATATTCCGACGCGGACTGAATTCGTGCAGGCGCTAAAGCCGATGCTGGACGTCGTGGGCAACGCCTCCGACCTGACGATCATCCTCTTCACGCTCGACGAAAGCGTCTATGCGCGCGAACTCGCGCCGCTTGCCGGTCATTATCCCTGCCTGCGGCTCGGCCCCGCCTGGTGGTTCCATGACAGCCCCGAAGGCATGCGCCGTTTTCGCGAAATGACGACGGAAACGGCCGGCTTCTACAATACGGTCGGCTTCAACGATGATACCCGTGCCTTCCTCTCCATTCCGGCCCGCCACGACGTCGCGCGGCGCGTGGATTGCGCCTTTCTCGCCCGCCTGGTCGCCGAACATCGCCTGCAGGATTGGGAGGCGGCCGATCTCGCACAGGAATTGACCAGCGGGCTGGTCCGCCGGGCGTATCGGCTGTGAGGCTGTCCGCCGAGACCGCCGATCGGCTGCCTGCCGCCGTGGCGCGCGGTGACTATGATCGCCAGGAGCAGCGTGCGGGCATCGTTCATTTGGGCATCGGTGCATTCCACCGCGCGCATCAGGCGACCTACACCGATCTGGCGATGGCGGCGGGCGATCGCAACTGGGCAATTACAGGCGTGTCGCTGCGTTCGCAGCAGGTGCGCGACCAGCTCGCACCTCAGAGCTGTCTGTACACCGTCACGGAGCGGCAGGCCCGCGGCCTGGCGATACGGCTGATCCAAGCCGTGACCAACGTGATCGTCGCGCCCGAATCGCCGGGGCGCGTAAGTGCGGCACTCGCCTTGCCCGAGACGCGGATCGTAACGCTGACCGTGACTGAAAAGGGGTATGCGCAGGGGGCGAAGGCAGGCGCTCCCGTGGCCGGCGCGAACCCACGCTCCATCTACGACTATCTTGCCCAGGCGGTCATCGCGCGGCACGATGCCGGACTGGCACCACTGACGCTGATCAGCTGCGATAACCTGTCGAACAATGGTGGCGTGCTGCGGCAGCGGCTGGGCGAACATCTGGATACACTCTCACCGTCGCACCGTCGCTGGTTCGAGCGGACATGGGCTTGCCCCGCCACGATGGTCGATCGGATCGTTCCCGCGACGACGGCGACAGACCTTGATTCCGCGGAAAGCATGCTCCGTCTGCGCGACGAGGGCGCTGTGATTACCGAACCGTACAGCCAGTGGGTGATCGAGGATCGCTTTGCCGGCGACCGGCCGCGCTGGGATCTCGCCGGCGCCGCCTTCGTCGACGATGTGGTGCCCTTTGAAACCGCCAAGCTGCGCATGTTGAACGGCGCACATTCGGCGCTAGCCTACCTGGGGCTGGCGCGTGGGCATGCCTTTGTTCACGAGGCCATCGCCGATCCTGCCATCGGGCCGCTCATTGGCCGCCTGATGCGAGATGAGGCCGCACCTACTATCCGAACGAGTCCGGGGCAGGATCTCAATCGCTACGCCGACCTGCTGCTTGCCCGCTTCCGCAATCCTGCGCTGCCGCATCGACTGATACAAATTGCCGCGGATGGTTCGCAGAAGATCGGCGCACGCTGGCTCGCCACGCTGGCCGACAATCGTGCCGCGGGGCGATCCTCCCCAACTATCCTTCGGGCGATTGCAGCATGGGTCCTGTTCGTACGCGGCGATCGGCAAGCAGTTGACGATCCGAACGCAAAAATGATGGCTCAAACTTGGACGCGCGCGAATCCTGATGGCGTGGTCAACGAGTTCCTTGGACCCTCGGGCATGTTCGGCGAAGACCTTGCTCTGTCCCGAGACGAACGCGCCGAAGTTCGTAACCTGTTGCCGTAAGTGTCGCTAGAGGAGCGCTTCCAGGACCACGTCGCGATCGATAGCTGGCAGCGGCAGGCGGACGATTGAGAACGTTGGTAGCTCGTCACCAAGGTTTAACGAGTTATGTTGTATCAGAAGTTTTTGGTAAGAGCTGCCTGTCCGTTTTCGGGCAGCGTCTGCGACGGATCAGACGTTTGTTAAACTGACAGAGCGGCGGGTCTTAACGCCCGCCGGATTTCGGAACTGGTCTACTTGCTGTCATGTGTCCGGCGCCGGACGGAGACGTTCGATAGGTGGCGGATGCCCTCGGTGATCGGGGTTCAGCGGGATATTCGTTCTAACGCGATACTTTCCAATCTTCTATCGTGCGGACGACAACGGGCGCTGAGGCGGGGCGGAAGATAGTCGCAAATCCTGCCAGACTCGAAAGATGTAATACAACATTGACGCCGCTAGATCGATGTGGTCCACAGCAGTTGGCGACGTCGGTCCAACGACGCGCCGAAACCGCGCTCCGGCGGAGACCCGGGGGCGAGGAGAGGATGGATCGGGCTTCGCTCGACCCGAACTGGAGGTATCAGATGCGCAATCTTACCATGTGTCTCGCAACCGCGATGGCGGTACTGGGTGCCCAGCAGGCACAAGCCGCCTGCACGATCGCGGCCCCGTCGTCGCCGAGCACGGCGGCCTTCGGAACGTTGCAACTCCCCATCGACGCGGATGGCAATGGCAGCCCGGATACGGTCAGCGGCAGCCGGCTGCAGACGTATAGCAGCCAGTATTTCGAACGGCAGGGCAGCGACCGCATCGTCATGCGCGTCCCCACGGGATCGTCGGCGACGACGCCCAATTCCAAATATCCGCGATCGGAGCTGAAGGAAGGGCGGACGTGGAACGTCAACGAGGGCTGTGCGGGCCTTGCGGCGCGGGTGAACATCTATGACCTGCCGGATAGCGGCGACATCGTCATCGGGCAGATCCATCAGGAGGCGACAACCCCGCGACCGCCGGTAGAACTGCATTATACGAACGGCACGATCCATGCCGACGTCATGAAGCAGCAAACGACCGAGGCGGGCTCGCCGCGCACACGCCTGACCATCGCGACCGGTATTCCGACGCATCAGGCGTTCAGCTATTCGATGACGCTGGCGCCAGGAGGGCTGCTCACCGTCACGGTGAACGGCAAATCCCAGTCGACCTACCTCGACGGCAGCTTTGACTCCGCGAAGCTGTATTTCAAGGCGGGCAATTACACACAGGATACCAACGGTGGGTCGTCCGTGGGCTTCGAAGCGCTGGGCGTAAAGCACGGGTGAGCCGGCGGCGCGGGGCGCGATCATGGGGCGCGCCCCGCGCCGCGGATAAAGGCTGCCTCACGTCGCCTGACGAAGGGCACCCTGCGTACATCGCGCCATGATCAAAAGTTGTACGATAACTCTTGACTCGCTGTGCGGGTTGATGTGCAATCCGTGACACCGGTGACAGGGCAACGGCGAGGCCACAAGCGCTCGCATGACAAACGGACAGGGGTAGGGGATGACGAAGGGTTTCCTTTGCGCAGGGGCTGCGCTGTACGTTTTGGCGTCTGCGAACCTGGCCGTTGGTCAGACGGCGGGCCAACCGACGCTGACGGGGGCGTCGCCCTCCGCCGGGGTGAGTCCCGCCGGTCCGGGCACGCCGTCCCAGGCGCAAACCGGCGAAAACACGACGCCGCCGCTCGATGCGCAGGCCTCAGGCGGCGTCGATCAGGTCAGCGGCGACGCGACATCCGAGCGGGCGGGCGATATCGTGGTCACCGGCTTTCGACAGGCGTATGCGGACGCTCTCGCGACGAAGCGGAATTCGGCGCAGATTACCGACTCTATCTCGTCCGACGGCCTCGGCCGGTTTCCCGACCTGAACGTCGGCGAGGCGATCCAGCGGCTACCCGGCGTCCAGATCAATCGCGAAGCCGATGCGCGCAACGCCACGATCTCGCTACGTGGTCTGCCCGGCACGTTCGCGCGCACCACGCTGAACGGCGTGGGCTTCGCCGACCCCGTGCTGAACGGCTCGACCCCGCTTGGCGCCTTCAATTCCGACATCTTCACGTCGATCACGATCATCAAATCGCCCGACGCGTCCGACATCGCAGGCGGCCTGTCGGGCAATATCGATCTGCGGATCGCGCCGGCGCTGGGCCGCAAGCGCGGCGGGTTTCTGAAGGCCGGGCTGGAGTATGACGATCTCGGCAAGCTGAAGACGCCGACCTTTTCGGGCGGATACAATTACGTGGGCAGTCGCTTCGCCGCCTTTGGCGTGCTGACCTATCGTGAGGAGACGTTCCGCCGCGACTCCATCTCCGTCAACACGTGGAGCAACAAGCTCGGCGCGATCCAGCTTGGCAACCAAAAGGCGGCGGGCGCCAACCCGGTGTTCGATGCGCTCGCCGCGCAATATCCCGGCGGCGTCTATTATCCCAGCCAGATGCGCCAGTTCGTCCGCTACAATAAGGGCAATCTGCTGACCGGAGCGGGTGGCTTCGAGTGGGAGGCGGCGGAGAGTACGAAGATCGGGCTGACCGGCTTCTACACCAGGCGCAACCTCGATGCATCGCTGAACCATCTGCTCTACGTCGACACCTCGCAGGGCAACGGCAACAACACGGCACTTACTGCGACGTCGGCGGTCGCCCATATCACGTCGATCGGCACGCCCTTTGTCGTGAACACACCCAACGGGCCGCGCGCCTATATCAACAAACTTTCCGCCGAGAATTTACAAACATACGATTCCATCCGGTCGGAACCAGGCGTGCAGCAGACGTGGGCCATCAATCCGTCGGTCGAATTCAAGAGCGAAGACTGGCGCATGAGCGTCGTCGGCACCGTATCGAGGGCCATGGTGCGGGCGAATCAAATTGAGTTTGATATTATTCAGAACCCGTATCGCAATTTGGGGCCTGCGGGCCTGAACGGCATCACCGCCGACATCAACACCGGCGGCACGGACCTGTCGAATTTCAACATCGGGCTGAACACCCCCAATGCGTCGCACATCGCGGCCGGCGGCTACACCATCCCGTCCGCGGCCAATCAGGCGACGCAGGCGGGCGCGCCGATGCCGGGCCAGCTCTCGACGGTCGCCGGCGACCGGTTCGGCGTGACGGGCACGAACGGCATGTCGCGCAACCAGCTGACCGCCGCGCAGATCGACCTGGAGCGCAGCGTCCACGACAGCTTCCTGTCGAGCGTGCAGGTGGGCGCGCGGTACGAGAAGAACCGGTTCATCTCGTCGGGCACGCGCAACACGTCGCTGGGCGCGCAGACGCAGAACATCACGCAGGGCCTGTCGTCGCCCAACCCGTATATCGGCGACTTCTTCGGCAATACCGCACCCGGTTACACGTCGAGCTGGCGCAACATCGATATCAACGGCGTGCTGAATGCGATCACCCCGGTGAACACTGCGCCGCGTTCGACCGCCAATCCCACCGGACTGCCGGGGCAATTCATCGTCGCACCCAATTCCGGAGTGTTCCTGACGCCCTATGGCCTGACCAACAATTATTGGGATCCGAACTACTACAACAACAACTTCACCAACCAGGCGACGGTGGCGTCCGCGTACGGCATGGTGAAGTGGGATGGCGACATCGAGGGCGTGCACATCCGCGGCAATGCCGGCCTGCGCTACGAACATACCGACCAGATCATCGATGCGACCGATTGCCAGAATTGTTCGGCGACCTCGTCGTTGGTCAACGGGCCGCTGAACCACCGCAACGTCCCGCGGCAGTACAAGAACAACTACGGCTATCTGCTGCCCTCGGCGATGCTGGCGGCGGACCTGTCGTCGAAGCTGCTGGTGCGCATGGCCTATTACAAGACCTACGTCCGCCCGCAGCCCCGCGACAACGTGCCGGTAACGACGGTCCAGACCCCGGAAATCCCGGTGGCGCCCGCGCTGGTGCCGTCGACCAACCCGGTCTATTCGGTGGTGGTCGGCGCCAACGGCCTGAAGCCCTATACCGCCAATTCCTACGACGTGTCGCTCGAATGGTATAACCGGCCCGGCGGCATCTTCGCGCTCGCGGTGTTCCGCAAGGACATCAAGGGCTATATCGGGCAGATCACCGACACGAGCATACTTTGCCCGGCAGACGGGCGGTTCAACGGCGTCGATTACGGGCTGGGCACGCTCAGCATCGTCGGGCCGAATTGCGTCAGCTCCAACCAGTTCGTGAACACCAGCGGTGCGATCGAGAATGCGCGCGTGCTGGCGAGCGGCATCACCAACCAGCAGCCGATCCGCGTCCGCGGCATCGAGGTTGCGGCGAACCAGAATTTCGACTTCCTGCCGGGCGTCCTGCGCTATTTCGGCGGGGCGGCGAACTATACGTTCACCGCGATCTCCGGCCGCGACCCGACCGGCAAGGCGATCACGCTGCCCAGCGTGTCGAAGCACAACGTCAACGTCATCGGCTATTTCGAGACGAAGCGCTTCGGCGTGCGTGCCACCTACAATTGGCGCGGCGACTATGATCTGGCCGCAGGCAACAGCTTCGTCGGCGATGCGCGCCGGGTGAAGGCGCGCAGCCAGCTCGACGCGTCCGCCTCCATCAACATCACCGATCGCATCTCCTTCTCGGTCGATGCCTTCAACATCACCGATGCGACGCGCGCGGAATATGAAAACGATCCGCAACTGCCGCGCCGGATCGATTATGACGGGCGCACCTATCAAGCGACGCTGCGGGCCCGTTTCTGATGCAAGCGATGATCCTTGCCCTGTTGCTCGCCGGGACGACGCCGGCGAGCCAGTCCTTCACGCTGTTCCCGCCCGATGCCCCGGCGGACCTCTCCGCGTCCGCACGGGCACGGATCGTCGCGCGGGCCGACGCCGCCGTGGCGCGGCCTCCGCGGTCGCGGGTCGATCTGCACACCGAGGGGACGCTGCCGGGCAAAGGCATTCGCGAGGCGAGCCTGTATGCCAAGGAAGACCAGCCTGCCATTCTGGCGCTGGCGCTCGCATGGCGGTCGACGAAGGATCGGCGCTATCTGGTCGCGGCGGATCGCTATCTGCTGGCGTGGGCGCGGACCTATCGCTCCGCCTTCAATCCCATCGACGACACGGGGTTCGACCAGCTGATCCTCGCGACCGATCTGACGGCGCGAGACCTGACGCCGGCGACACGCGAGGGGGTGACGGCGTTCTGGCGCGGCATGGCCGCCGGATATCTGGAGGCGATGGACAAGGGCCCACGCAATGCCGACACCAATTGGCAAAGCCACCGCGTCAAGCTGGCCACGATGGCGGCATTCGCCAGCGGCGATGCGACATTGATCGCCCGCGCGCGCGCAGCCTATCGCAAACAGGTCGCCGCCAATATCCGCCCCGATGGGTCGGTGTCCGACTTCTACGAGCGTGACGCCCTGCATTACGTCACCTATGACCTCGATCCGTTGCTGATGGCCGCGTTGAGCGCGCGGGCGCATGGCGAGGATTGGTATCACTGGCGTGCGCCGAGCGGGGGCAGCCTTGCCGGAGCGGTCGCCTGGCTCGAACCCTATGCACTCGGCCGCAAGACGCACATCGAATTTGCGCACTCGAAGATCCAGTTCGACCGTGATCGAGCGGCGGCGGGCCAAGGCGAATATGCGCCGCATCCGTGGGATCGGGGCAATGCGGTGCAGACGCTGTCGCTGGCCGCGGTGATCGATCCCGCCCTCGCGCCGATGGCGATGCAGGTCGCACAGGATACACGACGGCTGCCCCCCGACTGGCTGCAACTCTTGGGGCGGCGCTGATCGAAAAGGGGTGTGCGATGCCGATGGCGCGCGGCCGATTGGCGCATCCCGCGCGCTTCAGCCGTTACGCCTGCGGCGCGCCGCCTCGCAGCGGCCATGGTCCTGCTTTCGGAATAGGAATGACATGTCTTCGTACATATCGGGCCGGTGCCGATCCAAGACCGAACGGAGCCGTGGTACGGCGACAGGGTGGGGCGCGGAACGCGGACGCGTCGGACCCCGGCGTCGATGGCCGGCGGATGCCGGTCCACGGCCCGGCGTTGGAGCACGCGCGACGATGCTGGCCGCGGCGCTGTTCGTCCTGCCCACCGGCGGCGCGGCGCAACAGCCTACCCAGGCAATAGCGGGCGAGGGGTGGCCGGTGCTGGCCGCTGCGGATCTGCGCGCCGGTGTGGATCTGGATGGGGCGTGGCATTATTCGGTCGACCCCTATCGCGCCGGGCTTTCGGGCTTCCACGGCGGCGCGCCGGGACTGAGCGATCGCCGCTGGGCCGATGTGGATGTCGGCGAGACGATGCGCCGCGATACCCGCGCCGCGTTCGAATTCGACATGGATCGCGCGCCGGTGGCGACCTTGCCCGGCAGCTGGCTGACGCATGCGGCCGAGCTTCGTCACTACCAGGGCCTGATGTGGTATCAGCGCCACGTCGTGGTTCATCCGACACCCGGCAAGCGGGTGTTCCTGCGCTTCGGTGCCGTCAATTACACGGCGCGCGTGTTCCTGAACGGCCGGCCGGTCGGCCAGCATGAGGGCGGCTTCACCCCCTTTGCCTTCGATGTCACCGCTGCACTGCGCGACGGCGACAATCAGATCACGGTCGGCGTCGATTCCACCGCCACGCCGGCCAGCGTGCCGCCGCCCGTCACCGATTGGGAAACCTATGGCGGGATCACCCGCAGCGTCCGGCTGATCGAGACGCCGGAAACCTATGTCGACGATGCCTGGGTACGGCTGACGCGGACGGGACGCATCGCGGCTGACATCCACCTCGATGGGCAGCGCGCGGGCGGGCAGGCGGTGACGCTGGGGATCGCCGCGCTGGGCGTTCGCATCCGTGGCCGCACCGATGCCGCGGGCAATTGGCATGCCGAACTGCCCGTGCCGCGCAGCCTGGTACGCTGGTCGCCGGATCGGCCGCAGCTGTATGACGTCACGGTCACGGCGGGCGACGATCGGTGGCGCGACCGTGTCGGCTTTCGCACGTTGGCGGTGCGCGGCGCGACCCTGTTGCTCAACGATCGGCCCATCTTCCTGCGCGGGATCAGCCTGCACGAGGAGGAATTCGGGCCGAACCCGGCGCGCATCATGACGCGCGCCGCGTCGCGCGCTCTGCTGATGGAGGCCAAGACGGGGCTGCACGCCAATTACGTGCGGCTGGCGCATTACCCGCACGCCGAGGTGACGACGCGGCTGGCGGACGAACTGGGCCTGCTGGTGTGGAGCGAGGTGCCCGTCTATTGGCTGATCGACTGGGCCAATCCGGCAACGCTGGCAACCGCGCGGCGGATGGTGGCGGACAATGTCCGGCGCGACCGCAACCGCGCGTCGATCGCGATCTGGAGCGTCGCCAACGAAACGCCGGTGACGGATGCGCGTAACAGCTTCCTCGGCACGCTGGTCGGCGATATCCGCGCGCTGGATGACACACGGTTGCTCAGTGCCGCCCTGCTGGTCAAGCGCACGACCGAGGCGGGCCGCCCGGTGATGACGCTGGACGATCCACTCGCCGCGACATTGGATGTGATGGCGGTCAACACCTATACGGGATGGTATGGCAATGACGCGCTGTCCGTCGTGCCGAAGACGCTGTGGCGCGTGCCGGCGGACCGGCCGCTCGTGCTGTCGGAATTCGGCGCCGGTGCCAAGGCGGGCTTTCACGACACACGCGCCGCGCCGCAGAAGTTTTCCGAGGAGTTTCAAGCTGCTTACTATCGTGCGACGCTTGCCATGACCGAACACATGCCGACGCTGGCCGGCCTGTCCCCCTGGATCCTGAAGGATTTCCGATCGCCGCGCCGGCAGAACGGATTCCAGCAGGGCTGGAACCGCAAGGGGCTGGTGTCCGAAAAGGGGCAAAGGAAGCAGGCCTTTGCCGTACTGGCGGAGTATTATGCGGCACGGGACGTGGCGTCCTGCACGGGCCGCGTCGGCGCGGAGCACGCGCCATGCTGATGACGCAGACGATGCGCTGGTTCGGCCCCGCAGACCCGGTGACGCTGTCCGATATCCGCCAATGCGGTGCGACGGGCGTGGTGACCGCGCTGCACGAGGTGCCGAACGGTGCCGTCTGGACGCGCGACGCGATCCGCGCGCGGCAGGCGGCAATTGCGGCCGCGGGCCTCAGCTGGGACGTGGTGGAAAGCCTGCCGGTCGATGAGGGGATCAAGACCGGGCGGGGCGACTGGAACGCACTGATCGACGCCTATTGCGCCAGTCTTGCCAATCTGGGCGCGTGCGGCATCCGCGTCGTCACCTACAATTTCATGCCCTTGCTCGATTGGACGCGGACCGATCTGGCCTATCGCCTGCCCGACGGCGCGCTGGCGCTGCGTTACGAGCATGTCGCCGTTGCCGCATACGACGTGCATATGCTGCGGCGGCCCGGCGCGGCGCTGGACTATGACGTGGGCACGCTGGCGGCGGCGGCGGCGCGGTTCGACGCCATGTCGCCCGACGAGCGCCACCGGCTGGACCGGACGATCATCGCCGGGCTGCCGGGCAGCGAGCAGCATTTCGACACCGATGCGTTCCGGGCGGCGCTGGCCACCTATGACGGGGTGGACGCCGAGCAGCTGCGCGCAAACCATGTCGCCTTCCTGCAGGCGGTGTGCCCGGCGGCGGAAGCGGCTGGCGTGACGTTGGTGGTGCATCCCGACGATCCGCCGTTCCCGCTGTTCGGCCTGCCGCGCGTGGTCAGCTGCGAGGCGGATCTGGCGGCGCTGTTCGCCGCGGTGCCGAGCCCGGCGAACGGTCTGTGCTTCTGCACCGGATCGCTGGGCGTGCGGCCCGACAACGATCTGCCCGGCATGGTTGAGCGTCTGGGCGAGCGGATCGGCTTCCTGCACCTGCGCTCGGTCGAGCGCGAGGCGGATGGCGCCTTCCACGAGGCGGCGCATCTGGAGGGGAATGCCGACATGGTGGCCGTGATCGCAGCGGTGCATCGCCTGTCGCGCACGGCGGGGCGCAGCATCCCGATGCGGCCGGATCACGGGCATCAGATCCTGGACGACCAGGGCCGGCAGACCAATCCGGGCTATTCGTTGCTGGGCCGGATGCGGGGGCTTGCCGAATTGCGGGGGCTGGAGCGCGGCATCGCGGCCTTGGCGGACGCGATGCCGCGGTGATCAGTCGTCGCCGAGCCGCGCGGTGAGGCCGCTGTAGCGTTCGTAGCTCTTCTGCATGTGCGCGCGCGCGGCCTTGCGGGCGCGGGCGGTGTCGCGTGCCTCGATCCCGGCATAGATCGCGAGATGATCGCGGTTGATCGACGCTGCATAGACCGAATGGACGGCGGGGTCGTCGGTCAGCAGATACAGGCGGCGGGAGGGGACGAGCCGGACGCCGAGGAAATCGGTGAAGCGCGTATAATAGACGTTGCCCGTCGCCCGCGCGATCGCGGCATGGAAAGCGGTATCCGCCGCGACCGAGCCGTCGACATCGTGGCTCGCTTCCATCGCATCCAGCGCGACACGCATGGCGGCGAGGTCGTCGTCGGTGCGCCGTTCCGCTGCGAGATGCGCCATCTCGGTTTCGAAGCCCATGCGCATTTCCAGCAGCTTCAGCACGTCCTCGATCGCGGCGACCTCGTCGGGCGTGACCTGGAAGGCGCGGTAGAGGGCATTGTCGGCGACATAGGCGCCCGACCCGCGCCGCGACACGAGCAGACCGCGCGCCGCCAGACGCGCAAAGGCTTCGCGCACCACCGTCCGGCTGACGCCGAATTCCTCGGTGATGACCTTTTCGGTGGGATAGCGCGCGCCGGGTTTCAATTGACCCGCTTCGATCAGCTGCTCGAATTTCTGCACCAGATTGTCGGCGAGCGAGGCGGCTTTGGTAATCGGCATGGCGGCGGCGTGGTCTCTCGAGGGGCCGGACACGCCATCCGCGCGCGGGCGGACGGCAACGGCCGGGCAGGATGTCGCCACCGATCGTAGCACGTCAGCGCGCCGAGGGAAGGAAGCTCGGCGTCTGCGCATCGACATACGCCTGCCACTGCGCGCGGTCGTGGATATCGGGGCCGCGATCCCAGGCGGCCCCCATGTAATAGACGAAGGGCTTGCCCGGCATCACGGTCACCAGCACGAGGTAATTGTCGTAATCCTCGGTCACGCCGGCGATCGCGGCGGGATCGACCATCAGCGCGACCCCCATCGTCCCCTTTTTGGGGTTGGTCGCGCCCCACCAGGTGAAGCGTCCGGTCTTCGCATTCGCCGCGAAGCTGCCGGGCTTGCCGTCGGTGGCGCGTTTGGCGATGCCGATCCCGACCGTCAGCGGCGCCGGCGTGTCGGACTGCAACGTCGACGTCATGCGCGTGAAATTCGTGCGGGTCGGCAAGGTGAAGCGCCGCGTTTCCCACACCTTGCGCACGACATCGACGGGCCAGGGCGCATAATCGACGGCGAAGTCCGCCACCTTGGGGCCGGCGCTGAGGATGCGGTGGCGGATGAAGTTGCGCGAGGTCCACAGCTTGTTGTCGTACCAGATGCCGAGGCCGCCGGCCCCGCGCGACCCATGGACATCGTAGAAGTCCAGCCCCTCGCCATGATCGGCATGCTGATCGCCGGTGCGCAGCTGGCGATCCATGAACGGCGCGCGGATCGCCTTGCCCCAGGCGTCGATCCCCGAACTCGACGGGGGCTCTGCCGCCTCCAGCGCATGGCCGTAGATGCGATGCGCGGTACGGTCGTTCTCCCACAACAGATCGTCGTGGCGATAGGGCGCGAAGACGACGGCCGCCTGCGGCGCGTCGGTCGCTGGCGCGGAAGGCTGCGGGCTGGCGGCGACGAGCAGGGGGAGGACGGCGAGCATCGATCGACGGGGCAGGGGCAAATGCGGGCGAGCCATGACGCGGTCCTTCGCAAGATGACACCTGCGGGAGCAGGTTGTGTGACAACATGATTGACAGCTGTCCTTTCAAAAGGAAAGAGGGATCCCAAGCCGGCAACGACACGGCGCGTGGGAGAGAGTGACGATGTGGCGCAACATCCTGGGATTGGCCGCATTGGCATCGCCCCTCGCGATTGCCGCCTCGGCGCAGGGCCCCCACGCTATCGATCCGGCGCACTGGCCGACGGTCGCCCCGCCGCACGCCGATGCGGCGCTGGAGCAGCGCGTCGAGGCACTGCTTGCCGCCATGTCGATCGAGCAGAAGGTCGGGCAGACGATCCAGGGCGACATCGCCAGCACCACGCCGCAGGACGTCGCGACCTATCATCTCGGCAGCGTCCTGAACGGCGGCAGTTCGTCGCCGGGCGGGGACGAATATGCGCCGGCGTCCGCGTGGCTGGCGGCGGCCGACGCCTATTACGATGCCTCGATGCGGCCGCAGGGTTCGCTGCCGCGCATCCCCGTGATGTGGGGGAGCGACGCGGTACACGGTCATAACAATATCGTCGGTGCGACGCTGTTCCCGCACAATATCGGGCTGGGGGCGATGCGCGACCCGGCGCTGGTCCGGCGGATCGGCGCCGTCGCCGCGCGGGAGATGCGCGTGACCGGCCTCGACTGGACATTCGCGCCGACCCTGGCGGTCGCGCGCGACGATCGTTGGGGCCGCACCTACGAAAGCTTCTCCGAAGACCCGGCGCTCGTCACCTCCTACGCCGGCCCCTACGTCGAGGGGTTGCAGGGGCGGAGGGGCGCGAAGGACTGGCTGCGCGGCGACCATGTCATCGCGACCGCCAAGCATTTCATCGCCGATGGCGCGACGCAGGACGGCCGCGACCGTGGCGACGCGCGGGTGGACGAGGCGACGCTGATCCGGCTGTACGCGCCGCCGTACCGGGCCGCGCTGAACGCGGGCGTGCAGGCGGTGATGGCGAGCTTTTCGAGCTGGAACGGCATCAAGATGCACGGCAATGGCGACCTGCTGACGGGCGTGCTGAAGCGGCGCTGGGGGTTCGATGGCCTGGTCGTGGGCGACTGGGACGGCCATGCCAAGGTGCCGGGCTGCACCCCGACCGACTGCCCCGCATCGATGGCGGCGGGGCTCGACATGTACATGGCGCCGGCAAGCTGGAAGGCGCTGTACGCCTCGACATTGGCGGCGGCGCGATCGGGCCGGCTGCCGATGGCACGGCTGGACGATGCGGTGCGGCGCATCCTGCGCGTCAAGCTGCGGGCCGGACTGTTCGAGGCGGGGCGTCCATCCTCGCGCACTCTTGCTGGCCGGTTCGATCTGCTCGGTTCGCCGGACCATCGCGCGGTCGCGCGCGCGGCGGTGCGTGAATCCTTGGTGATGCTGAAGAACCAGGGGGTGCTGCCGCTGGCGCCGTCCGCCCGCGTGCTGGTTGCCGGTGACGGCGCGAACGATATCGGCAAACAGTCGGGCGGCTGGACGCTGACGTGGCAGGGCGTGGGCACGACGCGCGAACGCTTCCCCCACGCCGAAACGATCGGAGAGGGGATCGTCGCGGCGGTGCGCGCGGGCGGCGGTCAGGCGACCATCGACGCCGAGGGTCGCTATGCCACGCGACCCGATGCCGCGATCGTGGTGTTCGGGGAAGACCCCTATGCCGAATTCCAGGGTGACCGAGCGGACCTCCTGTTCGACGATCCGCATGGTTCGCTGGCGATCATCCGGCGGCTGAAAGCGGCGGGGATCCCGGTGGTGGCGGTCTTCCTGTCCGGGCGGCCGTTGTGGGTCAATCGGCATCTGAATGCGGCCGATGCCTTCGTCGCGGCATGGCTGCCGGGTACGGAGGGCGGCGGCGTCGCCGATGTGCTGTTCGGCAAGTCCGATTTCCGCGGGCGTCTGTCCTTCTCCTGGCCCGGCGATGCGAAAGGTGAGCCGCTCAACGTCGGCGATGCGGACTATCGGCCGCTGTTCCCGTTCGGATATGGCCTGACCTATCGCAGCCGGGTCGCCTGGCGGCCGGTGTCGGAGCAGTCGGGGGTCGACGAAGGGGGCGGATCGCCGGTCGGCGTCCTGTTCCAGGGCGGCCGCGGCGTGCGCGGCAGACTGGTGCGGATCGATGGCGCGAACGACAGCCCGCAGACGGTGACGGGGATGGCGGATAACGGCTCCATCGCCGTGCGGCCGATCGATCGCGATCGCCAGGAAGACGCCATCGCGGCAACGTGGAGCGGGCGGGGGCGCGGCACCGTGCTGCTCGCCGAACCCCGCGCCGCCGACTGGTCGCACGACGGCCCGCTTGCCCTGACGATCGCGATGCGCGTCGATGCGGCACCAAGCGCACCCGTGACGATCGAGATGCGCTGCGGCGCCGGCTGTACCGGCCGGATCGATGCGACACGGGCGATCGCCGGTCTCGCCGGGCGGGGCTGGCAAACGTTGCGCGTGCCGCTCGGCTGCGTGGCGGGCGCCGACCTGCGGCGCATCACCGCCCCCTTCGCGCTGACGACAACGGGCGCGATGCGCGTCGCGCTGTCGTCGATCGAATTGAACCCCATTCAGGGAAAGGTCCAATGCCCATGATGCCGCTCGCCCCCGTCGTGCTGATGGCCACCGCTGCGGCGCAGCCCGTAATGCCGCAACCGGACGCCATCCTGGCATCGACCCGCCGCGTCGCCGACTGGCAGCTGGCGCACAAGGACAGCCTGGATCACATGCCCGCGGCCCGTGCCAGCGCGCGCAATCCGCGCGACTGGCAGCAGGCGACCTTCTGGCTGGCACTGACGGAGCTGGCCGACCGCGATCCGCGCTATACGGCGCCGGTCCTTGCGCTCGGCCGCCGCGAAGGCTGGCAGCTGGGCGCGAACCCCTTCCATGCCGATGACCAGCTGATCGCACAGGTGTGGGAATGGGCGTCGCGCCACGGTGCCGGTGCGGCGACGCTCGATCCCGCCAAGGCCTATTTCGACAACGTCTTCGCGCATCGTCCGCGTGGCGACCTCGCCTTCGTGCCGCGCCAGCCCGGCAGCGGCGATTCCGCCTGTACCGCGCGATGGTGCTGGTGCGACGCACTGTTCATGGCGCCGCCGACGCTGCTGCACCTGGGCCGATCGCTGCGCGACCCGCGCTATGCCGCCTTCGTTCACGAGGAGTTTCGCGCCACCGCCGACTATCTCTACGATCCCGGCGAACGCCTGTTCTTTCGCGACAGCCGCTTCTTCGACCGCCGCGATGCGCATGGCCGCAAGCTGTTCTGGAGCCGTGGCAACGGCTGGGTGATGGCGGGTCTGGCACGGATCATCGGCGTATTGCCGGCCGACGATCCGCACCGTGCCTATTATGTCCGCCTGTTCCGCGACATGGCGTCGCGGCTCGTCACATTACAGAAGCCCGATGGCTATTGGGCGCCCTCGCTCCTCGACAACGGCCCGGATACGCCGCCCGAGTCGAGCGGGACCGGTTTCTTCACCTATGCCTTTGCCTGGGGCGTGCGGCACGGCATTCTCGATACCGCCATCTATCGCCCCGCCGCGATCCGGGGCTGGGCGGCGATGCAGCGCGCGGTGCAGCCCGACGGGATGCTCGGCTGGGTGCAGCAGGTGGGCGACCGACCCGATGCGGTCAATCGCGACGACACGCAATTCTACGGCTCCGGCGCCTATCTGCTCGCGGGCACGGCGATGTACGATCTCGCGCGCGCGGCGCCCCGCCGCTGATCCTTTGCGAGCCGGTATGGGAGCGCATGGCCGTGCCGGCGACGTGTCGGCCCGAAAGGCAGGCGGGCCTATCGTGTTTATGTTGCGGCGTTTCTTCGCAGAGGCCCTCCGCTGACGTTGACACCCATCATTAAAGTTGTATGACATCCTAGTCATTGACACCGGTAGCAATGGGGAGGGCCAACCACCCGAAGCCGGTGCAGGGAGGATAGGATGCTTTCGACCAACACGCCGACACGGCCCATGCTGCGCCGTTTCCTGCTCTGCTCTGCGGCGGGTATCGTCCTCGCGCCCGCGCCGCTCGTCGCGCAATCGACGTCGTCGACCGGTCAGGCGAACAGCGCCAGCATCGCGTCGCCAGCGGTCCAGCCCAACCCGGTGCAGCAGGCAGCGCCGCCTGCCCAGGCTGCCGGGGCAGGGGAACCGGCCGATCCCATTGCCGCAGCGGCGCAGGATGTCGGCGAGGCGGGGGCCGATATCGTCGTCACCGGCGCACGGGCGACGCAGCGCACGTCGATCGAATTGAAGCGTAACGCGACGGTCGTCGTCGACGGACTGGTCAGCGACGAAATCGGCGCGACGCCGGACAATAGCGTCGGCGATACGCTGGAACGGATCGCGGGTGTTTCGGCGGATCGGTTCAAGGGCAATGCCAACGAACTGTCGGTGCGCGGCCTGGGCCCGACGCTCAGCTTCGCGACGTTCAATGGTCGCGAAGTGTCGACGGCGGGCGGCGACCGCTCGGTCGCCTTTCAGCAATTCCCCTCCGAGCTCGTCAACGGCGTGCTCGTCTACAAGACGCAACAGGCCGATTTCCTGGAAGGCGGCGTCGGCGGCATCATCGAATTGCGATCGATCAAGCCGCTCGATTACGGCAAGCGTCGACTGCAGGCGGAAATTCGCGGCGATTTCCAGCCCAAGGCGGACGACGTCTATCAGGACGACGGCCTCGGCTATCGCGCCAACGTTTCCTATACCGACGTTTTCAAGACCGGGATCGGCGACATCGGCGTGTCGATCGGCTTTCAGCGGCAGGACACGACCGCGCCGGAAGATTATTACAACGCCAACGCCACGTTCCAGCCCTGCAATACCAGCGCGCTCAATCCGTCGTTGCTGACGGGCACGGCGGCACAGCTGACCGCGGCGGGCGCCAGTGCCAATTGCGCGCTGACCACCGGCCCGCGCGCCGTGACGGGCACCACCGTGGGCGAGAGCCGTGGCGACACCTATTATGCCAACAGCTCGCGCAGTTTCCGCACGCAGCAGACGTCCGAGGTGCGCAACGCGCTGATCGGTGCCGTGCAGTGGCGGCCGGCGCCCGACTTCGACATCACGTTCGACGGCCAATATTCGACGCGTGACAGCCTCGAAAAGCGCAACGTGCTGGGCATTACGGAAGGGCTGCGTGGCGTGCAGCCGCTGATCGTCGGCACGGGGAGCAACGGCTATTCGAAGGGCGCGCTGATCAGCTACCGCGGCAACAGCTTCGTCGAGGACCAGCTGGAGCGTCGGCAGCGGAACGAGGATTATATCGGGGGCGGCCTGAGCCTCAACTGGACGCCGGGGCCGTGGCAGTTCACCGCCGACGCCTCATTCTCCAAATCGCACCGGACCGAGACGCAGAAGCAGACGCGGATGCGCTCGACCAATCGCGTCGCCTATACGCTGAGCTACCTCGACGACGATGTCGTGCCCAACGTCACCTTCGACAATTTCGACGTGACCGATCCGGCCAACTTCCTCAACACCGCCGCCAATGCGGTCTATGCGCGCAACCGCTTCGTCACCGACCGCAAGGACGAGATCTGGGCGGGCCGCTTCGACGTCAATCGCGAGCTGGAAGGCTTTTTCACCGCATTCAAGTTCGGCGCGCGCTACAGCAGCCATCATCGCACCAACGACAATGCGCGCAACAGCGACCTCAACACGCTGACGACGTTGAACGGCCAAACGCCGGCGCAGCTGATCACCGCGGCGAACCTCAACTGCCGCGCGCCGTTCACCACGCAATCGTACATGCGCGGCGTCGGCACCAACGTCACGCGCTGGGCGACGTTCGACAACGACTGCCTGTTCCGCACCTTCACGGGCAGCGACAGCGCGCTGCCGTACCCCGCGGACGGCCGCGACCCGAGCGACATCGATGTGCGGGAAAGCATCTACGCCGCGTATGCCATGGCAAGCTTCCGCGGCGATGCGGGCACCATCCCGTACAGCGGCAATATCGGTGGCCGTTTCGTCGACACGCGCATCACGTCCAAAGGGTATCGCCAGGCCTATCTGATCACGATCGATCCCGGTGCCGACACCTATACCGTCGCGGTGGATCCGACGGGGCAGCTGACGCAGAACACGGCGAAGGGGCATTATCGCTATTTCCTGCCGAGTTCGAATCTGTCGTTCGACCTCAGCCAGCAGCTCAAGCTGCGCCTTGCCGCCTATCGCGCCATCGCCCGTTCCGGGATCGAAAGCTTCGGCGCGGGCGTGAACCTCAATCCGTCGACCGGCACGGGTACGAACAACATCATCTTCAACGCGACCACCGGCAATCCGAACCTGAAGCCGCTGCGCGCGTGGAATACCGATGCGAGCCTGGAGCTCTATGCGTCGAAGGATACGCTGGTCGCGATCGCCGGTTACTATAAGTGGATCACCGGCGCGGTGATCGGTCGGTCGGAGCCGATCCCGACCAACATCACCGTCACCACCACGAGCACGACACCGGGCGCGCCGCGCCAGACGCAGAATTTCACGATCAATCCGGTCGCGCCGGCCAACGACCTCAACACGCGGCACCTCTACGGGTTCGAGGCGACGGTGAGCCACGCCTTCACCTGGCTGCCCTCTCCGCTGGACGGGTTCGGCGTCAACGGATCGGTGGGACGCGCCTGGGCTGATTTCGAATTCCCCGAAACGTCGCCGATCCAGACGACGACCCCGATCGTCAATTTCGTCGAGCCGGCGAACCTGATCGGCCTGTCGAACTGGACGGGCAGCGGTTCGGTCTACTTCGAGAAATGGGGCCTCTCGCTGCGTGCCAATGCGCGCTACCGGTCGAGCTATTACAAGCCCAACGGCGGCACCAACCGGTCGGTGCGCGAGGGCACGTATCTGAACCTGTCCGCGCAGTACAACATCAGCAAGACGGTGCAGCTGAAGGCGCAGGCGCTGAACGTCACGGGCACGAAGGACGTCTTCTACAAGGGCGGCTACGACAGCATCGCCGAGGTGTCGAACAGCGGACCGCAATATTTCTTCGGCTTCCGGGTGCGCCTGTGATCCCGCTTGGCAAGGCATTTCTCCCCCTAGGCCTTGTCGTCACTGCCGCCGCGCCAAACGGTGCGGCGGCAGCCTTTTTGGAACGGGCGCCCGCTGCGCAACCGGCGTCATGCCGCGGCGCGGAGGGCTTTTCCCAGGCATTCGGCGGGCGACGCACCTTCCTGCTGCAACCCGATCAGCTCAACGCCCTGAAGGCCGAGCGGAGCCGCTCGCCCGAGGTTGCCGAGGCCTATCGCCAACTGATCGCGCGTGCGGAGGCCGCGCTGGCGCGCCGACTGGTGTCGGTGACGGACAAGGTGACGATCCCGCCGTCGGGCGATCGACACGACTATCTGAGCATCGCGCCTTATTGGTGGCCCGATCCGTCCAATCCCAAGGGACCGTATGTGCGCCGCGACGGTGAGGTGAATCCCGATCGCGACGGCAACCGCTACGACCGGACCGCGATGGGGCGGATGAGCGGTGACGTGCAGGCCCTGGGTCTGGCGTATTTCTACACCGACGATCCGCGCTATGCCGCGGGTGCGGCGCGGGCGATCCGCACCTGGTTCCTCGATCCGGCGACGGCGATGAACCCCAATGCAAATTTCGCGCAGGCCGTGCGCGGGCGCGAAGATGGCCGGGCGGAAGGGGTGCTCGACACCAATGCCTTTCAACCGGTGGTCGAGACGATCGGCCTGATCGCGCCGGCCAAGGTGCTGACCCCTGCGGACACCGCCGCGCTGGAAACCTGGTTCGGCCGCTACGTCGATTGGATGCAGTCGAGCCGCAACGGGCGGGCGGAGCAGGCCGGGAAGAACAATCATGGCATCTGGTTCGACAATCAACTGGCGCATTATGCGCTGTTCGCGCGTCGCCCCGCAGTCGCGCGGCGCGTCATCGAAGCCTTTCCCAAGCGGCGGATCGCGGCGCAGTTCATGCCCGATGGTCGTTTGCCGGCGGAACTCGCCCGTACGCGCAGCTTCCATTATTCGATCTATGCCCTGACGCCGGCCTATGACGTCGCCGATCTGGGCGAGTGCCTGGGGATCGACATCTGGCATTGGCAGGACCCGAAGGGCAGGGGATTGCGCAGCGCCACCGCGTTTCTGGCCGCCTATCGCGACCGGATGGCGCAATGGCCCTATCGCGAGATCAAACCCGAGCCCGGCATTCTGGAGCCACTGCTGGTGCGCGCCGGCCAGGCCTGGCCCGGCACCTATGCGGCCACGGCGCGCGGATATCCCTTTGCCCTGACCTATCGGTCCAGCGGACCGGTTAGCGCCACATCCGCTGCAGCCGGCATGTGACCCGCGAGGGCATCGGGCAACCGCCGTCACCTGTCGGGAAGCGCTTGCGCATGACACCGGTTCCCCATAGGTTGTCGTACAACAAGTAGAATGGGGAGGGCCGTTAGAGCCATGACGTCGCCGTCGGATACGATGTCCATCGATGCGATCGCCCGCGCGTTCGTTGACGCGCGCCGCACAGCGCGGATGCTGCCAGCGTTTCCCGGCGCCATGCCGCCAGATCTCGCCACCGCCTATCGGGTGCAGGATCGGGCGATCGGGATCGCGACCGGCACCGTCGCGGGATGGAAGGTCGGGCGGATCAATCCCCCGGTCGAGGGTGTCGACCGTCTCGCAGGACCGATTTTTGCGGATACGATCGTCACCGAGACAGACCCACCGACGGCGATGGCGATCTACGCCGATGGCTTCGGCGCGGCGGAGGCGGAGTTCCTGCTGCGTATCGGGGGAACCCCCGACCCGACCAGGACGCACTACGCCATGGAGGATGCGATCGCGCTGATCGACGCCGTGCATGTCGGCATTGAGATTGCGAGTTCGCCCTTTCCCGGGATCAACGCGCACGGGCCGATGGTCACCATTTCCGACCATGGCAACAACAACGGCCTGGTCGTCGGTGCTGCCATCCCCGACTGGCGGGATGCAGACCTCAACGCCTGGCCGGTGACGCTGGCGGTCAACGGCGCCATCGTCGGCGCCGCCACCGCCGCCACCATGCTGGATGGCCCGATCGGTGCGGCGCGCTTTCTGTTCGAGCATGCGGCGGCGCGCGGTATCGCGTTGCAACGCGGCCAGTGGATATCGACGGGTGCGGTGACCGGGGTCCACCCCGTCGCGCCCGGCGATCGGGTCGAGGCGAGGTTCGACCATCGCTACGGCGTCACCTGCACGATCAAAGCCCATTAAGAGGCCGCTACCGGAGAGAGACTATGGCGATCATCGGCCGGACTGGTCCTGATACGATATCCAGCGACGCCCAGATCGCGGCCGCCGCCTCGACGGTCGGGCGCTATCGATGGGTGATCTGCGGGCTGTTGTTTGCCGCGACGGCGATCAATTACGTCGACCGGCAGATGATCGGCGTGCTGAAGCCGACGATCTCGAAGGATCTGGGCTGGTCGGAGACGACCTATGCCGATGTCATCTTCTGGTTTCAGGCGGCGTATGCGCTGGGGTATCTCAGCTTCGGGCGGATCGTCGACGTGGTGGGTGCCCGGATCGGCTATTCGATCGCGTTCGTGATCTGGACGGTGGGCCACATCCTGTGCGGCTTCGTCCATTCCGCCTTCCAGTTTTCGCTGGCGCGGGCCGTGCTGGGGATCGGCGAAAGCGGCAACTTTCCCGCGGGGATCAAGGCGGTGACCGAGTGGTTCCCGGCCAAGGAGCGCGCCCTGGCGACCGGCGTCTTCAACGCGGGGGCGAACATCGGCGCGATCGTGACGCCGCTGGTGGTGCCGTGGATCGTCGTCGACCTGGGCCTGGGATGGCGCATGGCCTTCGTCATCACCGGCCTGTTCAGCCTGATCTGGCTGGTCGCGTGGATCGCCATCTATCGCCGTCCGCGCGAACAGGCGCGCCTGTCGCCGTCCGAACTGGCCTATATCGAAAGCGATCCCGCCGACCCGGCGCAGCCCATCGCGTGGCGGAAGATCGTCCGTTACCGCGAGACTTGGGCGTTCGCGATCGGCAAGTTCCTGATCGATCCCATCTGGTGGCTGTTCCTGTTCTGGACGCCCGACTTCCTCGGCAAGACCTACAACCTCGATCTCAAGAGCTTCGGGCCGCCGCTGATCGTCATCTACCTGATTTCGGACATCGGGTCGGTCGCGGGGGGCTGGTCGTCGTCGCGGCTGATGAAGCGCGGCCTGTCGGCCAATGTCGCGCGCAAGACGACGATGCTCGCCTGCGCGATCCTCGTGATGCCGATCTTCTTCGCGCAATATGCCAGCAGCGTGTGGCTTGCGGTGGCGATCGTGGGTCTGGCGACCGCGGCACACCAGGCGTTTTCCGCCAACCTCTACACGCTACCGTCCGACATGTTTCCGCGCGCGGCAGTGGGGTCGGTGATCGGCATCGGCGGGACGATGGGTGCGATCGGGGGCATGTTGATGGCGAAGTTTACGGGGTACGTTCTGGAAACGACGGGGAGCTATACGCCGATCTTCGCGGTGGCGGGATCGACGTATCTGATCGCGGTGATCGTGGTGCATCTGCTCAGCCCGCGCCTCGCACGGGTGGAGGCGGCATGATGGCGATCGTTCGCGCGGCCGCGCGTCCCGCCGCCTGTGTTCTGCTCCTCGGCCTGGTATCGGCAGCGCCGGCGCCGGCGCTCACCGCGTTTCGCGGTGGTACGGTGGCGATGAACCGGGTGGTCGTCGAGCAGATCCAGCCGCAGGCGGAGAAACTGCTCGTCGGGCTGGCCAAGGACGGGCGCGCCTATCGGATCGACGGTGTTCCGGTGTTCAACGGCAGCGACAAGTTTCTGCCCGGCAAGATCGCGATCGGATTGGTCGATTTCATCGCTGACATGCCGGACGACGATCCGCGGCTGCCCGGATACCTGGCCGATTTCCGGACCATCGCGAAGCTGACGGTGGACGATGCGAACGACAGTTGGGGCATCTTCTATTATCTGACCGCGATCGATAGGCTGCGTGCCCGCGGGCTGCTGGACCGGGCGTTCGACCGGTTGACGCTCGCGAAGCTGAAGGTGCGGCTCGATTGGCGGACCTTCGTCGATACGCAGACGTACGACCTGATCGATCACCCGAACAATTATTATTGCGTCGCCTTCGCCATCGCGCGGCTGCGCACGCAATTGGGGTGGGAGCCGCGCGAGGGGAGCGACCGGCTGTATACCGCGATGGTCAAACATTATCGCGAATATTCGGGCGATTATGGCTTTGCGGACGAGACGGACGGCGAGGGGCGCTTCGACCGCTACAGCGTGCTGCTGGCCGGCGAGATCGCGCAGCGGTTCCTGCAGACCGGCGAGACACCACCGGCGGAGGTGCTCGGCTGGCTGCGCCGCTCGGCCGACGTCATGCTCCAGCGGGTCAATCTGTCTGGCCACGGCTTCGAATATGGCCGCAGCCTGGGGCCCTATGGCGAAACCTCGATCGTCGAAGTGCTGACCGCCGCGGCGGCGACGGGCATCCTTACCCCCGCGGAGCGCGACCTGGCCTATGCCTATGCCTCCAGCGCCGCGCAGCATTACGTCGCCTTCTGGACCGACCCCCGAACGGGATCGGTCAATTTGTGGGACGACGGGCGGCGCACCGATGCCTATCGGGGCAAGTTCCGCATTCTGGGCGAGAATCTGTCGCTCGCGCATCAGTTCGTCTACACCAACGACTGGTGGAACCGCCTGGGCTATCGCGACAAGACGCCGACGCCGCGCTTCGACACGCTGGCCGCCGCGCTGCCGAAGCGCACGGTCACCTGGTTCGCCAAGGGGCGTTATGACCGGGCGCTGGTGACGTGGCGCTTCGGCGCGCGCGTAGTCAGCCTGCCGATCATCAACGGCGGGGAATCGCAGCACGATCACAATCCCTATTTCCCGATCCCGTTTTCGCCGGGGATGCTGGAGGGCGTGGCGGACGGCAGCGTGCCGCTGCTGACGCCGCGGATCACGCTGGGCGACGGGGCGACGCTGATGCCGCTCGCCTATGCGCGCAACGTTCGGGTCGAGACGCGCGGGCGCCACACCATCGTCACCTATGAGCAGGACGAACTCGATCGCATGGGCGGCAAGGGCCCCAAGGCCGACCCGCGGCTGCGCGTCTCCGTCCGCTACGACGTGTCGCCCGGCGTGATCCGCCGCAGCGATACCTATACCCCCAAGGCGCCCATCGACGTGCGAGGGGTGACGATGGCGTTCGGCACCTTCTCCACGCTGCCCAGCAACGGTCCGACCGCGTTCCGCTTCGGGGAGGGGGCGGTGCGCAGCTTTGCCACGCAGGGCTTCGATCGCTGCACCGCTGCGGAGGCGGGCGGCGACGCGGACTATCACACGCCGATCGGTGCGATGCGGACGAAGGTCGCGTGCGCCATGGATGCACGACGGATCGCTGCGCCGTTCACGCTGGGATGGGAAATCCGTTACCGGTGATCGATCGGCGCGCCATGATCGCGGGCGCCGGGTCGCTCGCCTGGGGCTTGCCGGCGCTCGCGGCGGGGGCGTTCCGCGGCGGCGGCGCGGCAGTCCTGTCCCCGGCGGATCGGCGCCGTGTGCTGGCCGATGCGACGCAATGGCTTGGCCGACGCCCCCGCACGATCACGGCCGTACGGGCGCCGCGCAGTCCGGGCGGCCCCCACGATTATTATTCGGAAGCGGATTATTGGTGGCCGGACCCACAGCATCCGGGCGGCGCCTATGTGCGACGCGACGGATTGTCGAACCCGGACAAGTTCGACGCGCATCGCGACGCCATGATCGCGCTGAGCCTGGCCGTACCGGCATTGACCGCGGCGTGGCACGTGACCGGCGATCCCCGCTATGCTCGCCATGCCGAACGATTCCTGGACGCCTGGTTCGTCGATCCGGCGACCGCGATGACCCCCGATCTGCGCTATGCGCAGGCGATCATCGGCGTGAACACCGGACGCGGCATCGGCGTGATCGACACGGTGCATCTGGTCGAAGTGTCCCGCGCGGTGCAGGTACTGGAAGACGGGGGGTACAGGCTGCGGCACGGACCCGCGATCCGGCAGTGGTTCGCTGCCTATCTGCGATGGATGACGACGTCGCCGAACGGCATCGACGAGCGCGACCAGCGCAACAATCACGGCACCTGCTGGGCGTTGCAGGCGGCGGCCTTCGCCCGGCTGACGGGTGACGATGCGACCGTCGCTGCATGCGCCGCGCGGTTTCGCAAGCGGCTGATTCCGCAGCAGATCGCGCCCGACGGATCGCAGCCGCTTGAACTCGCGCGCACCAAGCCCTTCGGCTATGCGCTGTTCAATCTCGACGCCCTGACGGCGCTGGCACACATCGCGTCCACGCCGGGCGACGACCTGTGGCAGTTTACGACGCCCGACGGCCGCTCGCTGGCGAAGGCCTTGGCGTTCCTCTACCACTATATGCGGGACCGGTCGCGCTGGCCGTTCCGGCACGATGTCGAATATTTTGAACAATGGCCGGTGCGCAGCGTCGGCCTGCTGTTCGGCGGGCAGGCGCTGCACAAGGCCGCCTATCTCGACCTGTGGCGCCGGCTGCCGCCGATCCCGTCGGTCCGCGAAGTGATCCGCAACGTGCCGCTGCGACAGCCGGTGTTATGGGCCTGACGGTCGAGCGCGCTCGCTTGCCCGTGGCAGGAACGTGGTGTCGTCCATCGTCCATCCTGCGACTGACGCGCGGGGGCCGATCGCCCTCACAAGGGGGCTGATGCCATGACCGGCACACGCGATCGTGTCGGTTCCATTCAGATGGACGTTTTGCAACTGGCGTTATCCCGTGACGGGGTACTCGGGCTGTTGGCGAAGCGGGACGATCTGTCGCCATCCCCCCCGCCGCGCCGCAGGGATCGCTACCGCGAGCTATTCGACTTTCTCGAACGCACAGGCTGAAACTATCGGGATATTCCGCCAAGCCGGTCCTGCCTACTCTCCCCTCAACACCCGCCAAGTCGCTTGAAAACAGGAAGGAAAGCAGGATGCCGAAAGCCACCTCGCCCCCCGGCGCCTCGCTGCTCTCGGCGACGGACCACAGACTGCTCCTGATCGATCTCCAGTCGCACATGGCTTTCGCCATCAAGGCGATCGCACCGGAGCTGCTGCGCAACAACGCCGCGCTGCTCAAGCGCGCCGTTAAGGCGTTTGGCGCGCCGAGCACTCTGACCACGGTCTCCGAAAACAGCGTTTCCGGCCCGATGTTCGACGCCTTCGAAGGCGGCCACGCCTGATCCCCTCTTTCAACGTCAAGACGCGAAAGGAACGACCCATGACCTATGTGACCACGCAGGACGGCGCCGAGATCTTCTACAAGGATTGGGGCCCCAAGGACGCGCAGCCGATCGTCTTCCATCATGGCTGGCCGTTGTCGTCGGACGACTGGGACACCCAGATGCTGTTCTTCCTCAACGAGGGCTACCAGGTCGTCGCCCACGACCGGCGTGGGCATGGCCGCTCCAGCCAGATCGGCACAGGTCATGACATGGACCATTATGCCAGCGATGCCGATGCGGTCGCCCGCCATCTCGACCTGACCAACGCGGTCCATATCGGCCATTCGACCGGCGGCGGCGAAGTCGCCCGCTACGTCGCGCAATATGGCATCCCGCAGGGCCGCGTCGCCAAGGCGGTGTTGGTCAGCGCGGTGCCGCCGATCATGGCCAAGACCGAGGCCTATCCCAACGGCCTGCCGATCAGCGTCTTCGACGGCTTCCGCGACGGCACCGCGGCCAACCGCGCGCAATTCTTCCAGGATGTCGCCGCCGGGCCGTTCTACGGCTTCAACCGCGAAGGCGCGACCGTGCAGCCGGGCGTGATCGCCAATTGGTGGCGGCAGGGTATGATGGGCAGCGCGCAGGCACATTATGCGGGCATCAAGGCCTTTTCGGAGACCGATCAGACCGACGATCTGAAGGCGATGACCGTGCCGACGCTCGTCCTGGCGGGCGATGACGATCAGGTCGTGCCCTATCATCAGGGCGCGGAGTTGCAGGCCAAGCTGCTGCCGAACGCGACGCTGAAGATCTACCCCGGTTTCAGCCACGGAATGCTGACCGTCAACGCCGACGTCATCAACCCCAACTGCTCGCCTTCGTACGCGGCTGATCGAACTGCGGGGAGGCTGTTTGACGAAACCCAATCGTCTCTTGCTAGAAGCAGGTCTGCTTCGTCTACAGCCTCCTCGACGTCAAATCGCTCGCGCCGCCGGTCATCGCGCTGGTCGGATTGTTCGGCATCCTGCTGGGCAAGCAGGCGGTGCCGGTGGCGCGGCACTCGACCGGGGCCGCGCCCAGCACGGTCACGGCTGCGGACCACATGGCCTAATGCCACCCGCCGCCAGACGCTTGTCGGGTTGGCGGCCACCGCCGCGTCCCCCTTGTTTGCCACCGATAAGAATACGGCCATGCCCGACCTGATCCTCGTCAACGCCAAGGTCACAACCGTCGATCACGAAAACCTCGAGGCCCAGGTGATCAATGCGGGCAGCCGCACATGTGCTTCCTACGACCAGGCCGACAGATCGCCGCCCGCCGGCACCGTCAGTTCCAGCACCATGATCGCGATCACACCGTCGGTGAAGGCCTCCAGCCGCCCGGTGTTCATATCTCGCCCAGTCCCGGCATATCGCGATCCGCCGCGCCCGCCTCGACGAATTGCTGGAGTAGCCAGGATGCGGCGGGGCCGGGCGGCAGGTCGCGGCGCCAGACGCCGGCGAAGCGATACATGCCGCCCGGATGGTCGGGCATATGCAGCCGGACCAGCGCCCCCGTCGCCAGATCGGCCTCGATCAGCGACAAGGGCATATTCCCCCAGCCGATCCCCTCGCGCAGCAGCGAATGCTTGGCGCCCAGGTCGGCGAGCCGCCAGGTCCTGGGGCTCATCACCGAAAAGTCGCGCCCCTCGGTGAAGCGCGACCGATCGGTCAGGACCAGCTGAATATGATCGCGCCCCGCGCCCGGCGGGATGCGCTCCATCCGGGCGAGCGGATGATCGGGGGACGCGACGGGCACCATCGGCAGCGCACCTGCGCCGATACATTCCACCCCCTCGATCCCCGCCGCGACCGGGCCGGAAATGCCGATCGCCGCCGTCTGGTCCAGCACCATCGCAGTCACGCTGCCGAGCGCCTCGACATGCAGGCGCAGCGACACGGTGGGAAATTCGGTGCGAAACGCGCGCAGGATCGATCCCAGCCGGGGCGCAGGCAGCATCACGTCGACCGCCAGATTGACCTCGGCCTCCAGCCCCTCCAGCAGCCCCTTCACCTTGGCGCGCAGCCCGTCCACGCCCTCGCCGATCGCGCGCGCTTCGGCCAGCACGGCGCGGCCCTCGACCGTCAGCACCGGCTTCTTGGTCCCCTCGCGGTCGAACAGCCGCACGCCCAGCTGCGCCTCCAGATTGGCGATTCCATAGCTGATGACGGACACCGCCCGGTTCAGCCGCCGGCCCGCCCCCGCAAAGCTGCCCGTATCGACCACCGCCAGGAAGATCTTGATCTGGTCGAAGGTCGGAAAGCCGGGGTTCGCCATTTCAAGTCCATCGAACGTTTATGCCTGATTTATCTCACTGAGCAGGCATGTCGGCAAGGCCTATATCCGGGACAACAGACGGGCTGATCCGCCCGATTTCAAGGAGATAGATGATGATCGAGGTTCGTCCCTTTGCTGGTCTGGGTGGTGCCGATCATGGCTGGCTGAACGCCAAGCACCATTTCAGCTTCGCCGATTATTACGATCCCGCCCGAATGAACTGGGGGAATCTGCGCGTGTGGAACGACGACACGATCGCCCCCAAGACCGGCTTTCCGCCGCATCCGCACCGCGACATGGAGATCATCACCTATGTCCGCGAAGGCGCGATCACGCATCAGGACAATCTGGGCAACAAGGGCCGCACCGAGGCGGGGGATGTCCAGGTGATGAGCGCCGGCACCGGCATCACCCATTCGGAATATAATCTGGAGGATGTGACGACGAAGATCTTCCAGATCTGGATCGTGCCCACCGCCAAGGGCGACAAGCCCAGCTGGGGCGCGCGGCCCTTTCCCAAGGGCGAGCGGGCGGGGCAATTCGTGACGCTGGCCTCGGGCTTTGCCGAGGATGCGGACGCGCTGACGATCCGCACCGATGCCCGGATCGTGGCGGCGACACTGAAGGCGGGCGAGACGGCGGAATACTCGCTGGGCGCAGACCGGCGCGGCTATCTCGTCCCCGCAACCGGTGCGGTCGAGATCGAAGGCCAGCGGGTCGGCGCACGCGACGGCGCCGCGATCGACCGGACAGAGACGCTTCGGGTCACGGCGATCGATGACAGCGAGGTGATCCTGGTCGACGTTGCCTAAATCAGGTTGGCGAGGATGCGGTTAGAACGACCGCGATCCTCGCCAATGCGCGATGGTGAACGTGGAGCCTTGATCGCTGCGCGGGCATTTCCAACAATGCGGCTCCATCGATCGAGACGCGCAGGCCAAACGCCAATATGTCATCCGATCGCTTGGTGGCCCGTGGCTTTGCGGAATTGTCTGGACTGACAACGTCCTAAACACGGCCGTGCAAGATGCTGTCGACTCGCAATAGCATTGCGCTTATGGGCGGTGCTATGACGGGGCAGGGGATCGATCAGGCTGCGGCGATTATGGTCGAGCGCACGATGAAGCACGATCGGGTCGTCTCATGCCGGACTTGGCCCGCCCTCCGGAGGTGCGCATCGCTACGCGCTGGATTCGATGGGTTTTCGGCCTCGACGGTTGAGGGGGCAGATCGCGACAGTGGCGCGGTTCGTCCGCATCGATGATCCCCATGCGGCGCCGATGACCGACCGACCCGGGCGCATTCTGGCGCTGTTCGCCGGTCAGCGCCGCCGACTGATCGGTGAGGCGGTGCGGTTGACCGGCGATACGGCATCGGCGGAGGATATCGTTCAGGAGGCCTGGATTCGCCTGTCGAAGGGAGCCGCAGGAACGCGCATCGACGCCCCGGTCGGCTATGTCAGCCGGGTCGTGCGTAACTTGGCATTGGACGAATATCGCCAACGGCGGCGACGCGAGCAAGTGACACTTCCGGCTCCCGAAGGCGACCGCGATATGCCGGACGGCGAGGCGGTGAGTGTCGAGCGGGCGTTGATGGCACGGGAGGAACTGGCGCTGGTAACGGCCGAATTGGCGCGGATGCCAGCCCGGATGCGTCGCGCGGTAGAGCTTCATCGGGTATCCGGGGCCCCGCTGCGCGAGATCGCCGCCGAGTTGGGCGTGTCGGTCACCACCGCCCATGGGCTGGTGACGCAAGGTGTCGAGCGGTGCCGCAAATGCCTGGAGCGGACGCGGCAATGACCGACGAACCAAACACGGGAGCGCGCGGCTCGTCCTATCATCCTCAGCGCGGAGACGGGGACAGGGTGATCGCAGACGCGGAGTGTCGGCGCCAGGCGCTCGACTGGATGATCCTGTTGCAGGAGCGTCCCGACGACGGCGAGGTGCGAGCGCGCTTTTGGCAGTGGCGGCAGGCGCCTGCGTGCGACGCGGCGTGGCGGGATTTGGATCATGTCGGGGATGTGCTCCGTCAGGCATGGCACGATCGCCCCGCCTCGTTCTCCGATGCGCCACGCCGGTGGAAGAGGACGCTGCCGGTTGCGATGGCGGCCTGTCTTGCGGCGATCTTCGCCGGGCAAGTCGTGCTGCCGACCGCCCGTGCCGATCTCGCGACCGAGACCGGCGATGTGCGGCGCGTCCGTCTGGCCGATGGCAGTCGCGTGACGCTGGCGCCCGACAGCGCCATCGCGTTCGACGGCGCACGGCAGGTCAGGCTGCTGCGCGGCACCGGCTTTTTCGAGGTCCGGCACGACGCCGCCCATCCGTTCCGCGTCCAGGTGGGCGAGGCGGTGGTGACCGACCTAGGCACCGCGTTCGAGGTTCGACGCGATCACGATGGCGCGCGCATTGCGGTACGGGAGGGACGCGTGCAGGCGTCGTGCGAGCATCGTTCGATCGACCCGAGCGACATGCGACCGGGCGACGTCGTGGCCTTGGACTGCACGACCGGCCGTGCCGTGACATCGTCCGTCCCGCTATCGGCGATAGCGACGTGGACGCACGGCCAGCTCGTGATCGTCGATCGTCCTTTGGGTGAGGTCGTGGCCGCGCTGCGTCCGTGGCATCATGGGCTGCTCCTGGCGCGGGGGAGCGGTATGGCGCGCCACGTCACGGGCGTTTACGATCTGCGTCACCCCGACCGGGCTCTGGCGGCCATCCGCCAAGTGCATCGCGCGACGGTGTGGCAGGTCACGCCCTGGGTCACCATCGTCACCGCCAGCTGAGCGACCGTTTTCCACCATCGGATAAAAAGTGCCGAAAATCCCCCGGCGACGTTCGTCTACTCAATGAATGAGAATGATGCGCAATAGCATTCATGCTCTTCTGGACATGGGGGGACGACGTGAAGAACGGATATTCGGGGTTCCGGGGGGGTATGCCGCGGTACAAGAACATGGGTCTGGCGATGCTGCTGACGGCCTCGTCCCTGGCGGGACTGATGGCGCCGATGAGCGCACACGCCCAGCAGGCCGATGTCAGCGTCAGCATTCCGGCCCAGCCGCTGGGCGATGCGCTGACGCAGTTTGCGCAACAGGCCCAGCTGCAGCTCAGCCTCGACACGACGCTGGTGGCGGGCAAGCGCTCGGCGGGGGTGTCGGGGCGGATGGACCGGGCGCGGGCGCTCGACCGGTTGCTGGCGGGCAGCGGCCTCGACTGGCGTGTCACCGACGGTGTGCTGACGGTACGGCAGGCCCCCGCGCGCGCTGCGGCCGAGGCGCAGACAGCGCCGCTTGTTACCGACGCCTTGCAGGTGGAGGGCGATGGCGCGCCGCGCGATGTCGCGGAGGCACGCGCCCAGCGTGGCCACGACACCGTGTTCGACGCTGATTATTCCAGCGGGTACAAGGACCGTGCGGAGATCGAGCGCTACAAGGGCGTCACGACGTCGGACCTGCTGACCGGCATGGTCAACGTCCTGAGCGGCGATGCGCGCAACAGCGGCGCGCTCGATCCCAGCATTCGCGGCATCCAGGGGCCGGGGCGCGTGCCCGTGGTGATCGACGGCACCGAACAGGCGCTAACCGTCTGGCGCGGCTATAATGGCGCGAGCAACCGGGCCTATGTCGACCCCAACCTGATCTCGGGCCTCCAGGTGCTGCGCGGGCCGACCGACAAGGGCAATATTCGTAGTTCGACCGGCGGTGCGGTCGTCATCAACACGCTGGACGCCGACGACGTGCTGCGGCCCGGGCGCACCTTCGGCCTCGACCTGCGACTGGAGGGGGGCGACAACTCGACCGATCCGCGCCTGCCGACGCTGCTGACGGGGCGCGACTATCGCACCGTGCCCGGCTTTCCTCAGACGTCGCCCAGCTTCGCGCTGAAGGATCCCTATCTGCGGATCGTGCCGCGGACCGGATCGGATAACCATTTCCTGTCGTTCGGCGACCGTGCCGTGCGTGTCGCCGGCGCGGTGCGGATCGAGGGGCTGGACCTCTTCGCTGCCTATGCCTTTCGCGAGCGGGGCAATTATTTCTCCGGAACGACCGGGGCGGACTATTACGAGCAGTCGAGCCTGCCATCCCGGAACCTGAACCGTATCCGCCGGATGGCGCTGGGTTTCGCGCCCGGCAACGAAGTGCCCAACACCTCCAGCGATCTGGAGTCGGTGCTGCTGAAGGCCACCTGGCACATCGCCGACGACCAGTATCTACTGGTCAGCCTGCGCGACAGCGTCACCCGCTATGGCGAGATCATGCCGTCGCGCATCCCGATCGACACGGGTAATGTCCAATGGCCGCTCAGCAAGGTCCATGCCCGCGCCTATAATGCGGAATATAAGTGGCAGCCGGACAGTCGCTGGATCGACCTGAAGGCCAATCTCTGGGCCACCGACACAAGGAGCGACACCTATAATTCCGGCGGGATGCCTAATTTCGCGACCTTTGACGATCCGATCATCATCGACAATGCCCGCGCCAATGCGATGAACGATCGCTACGGTTTCAACGCCAGCAACACCCTGCGCCTCGGCACGAAGCTCGACCTGACGCTCAGCGGCAACTGGCAGCATGAGACGCTGGCGTCGCACGACATCTACAATGCGGCGAATTTCCAGGGCTGGCGGCAATTCCCCCGCGCGGGACGGCGCGAGGAGTTCCTGGTCCGGCTGGACGGGGAGTGGCGGCCCGCGAGCTTCCTGAAGCTGAACGCCGGGCTGAGCTATGCCGGATATTGGGCGGTGGACGATTTCGCGCGCGACCAGATCGCCAAGGGGAATCCGAACCTGAAATCTGTCCTCTTCAAAGGCTACAAGTCATCGTTCAAAGTCCGGGGCATTGGGGAGGCGTTCTTCCGGCGATACTACACGCAGAGCTTGTTTGCAGACTTCCCTGCTGCGGAGGTTGAAGAATTTATCGCGAGGGCTCTGCCGAAATATCTGGCAAACCCTTATTCGATCACGTTCAATCAAGCTGGCCCGGTCTGGGCACCCGACGCGCAGGGGCGTTACAATCGGACAGACAATCCCTGCCTGAACGGGACAATGAACAGCATACCGGGCGCTACGACCTGCAATCTCAGCATTATTTCAACGACCGTCCCGATCGCTGCACCGCGTCGTTCGGCCCACAACTGGGCGCCGAGCCTTTCGGCCACCGTCTATGCCGACGATCATACCCGCGCCTATGCCCGCTATATCGAGACGTGGCGCTTTCCGAGCATGTTCGAAAGCACGCTGGGCTTTTCGGCGTCGTTCAACCCAGCGGCACCACTGCGGCCTGAACACGCCAAGCTTTACGAGGTCGGTCTGGTCCGCGATCTGCGCAGTCTGTTGCGGCTGAACCGGGAGGATCAGCGCGCCGACGTCAAGCTGACCTTCTATCGCAACCACATCACCGATGTGGTCGAGCGATCGACCAATCTTCAGTTTAGCAATATCCAGGGACAGACGATTGCCGGGATAGAGGCGGAGGCGCGGATCGACACCGGCGGATTCTACACGCAGTTCGGCGCGGCCTTCATGACGACAAATCGGGTCTGTGACGCAAGCGTCGCTGCTCTCGCCGACCGAAAGAACGGTAGCATTCCCGATTGCGTAAAATATGGCTTCCCGGATGGCTTCCTGCTGACCCAGGCGACGCCCGAAGAGACGGTCAACTGGACGATCGGCGGGCGCTTCTTCGAGAAGCGGCTCGAGATCGGCGGACGGCTGACCTATTACAGCCGCTACGACAATCCGCTGTTCCAGAGGATCGCCGACCTTCCGCGCGAGCAGCAGCTCGACGTCTATTCGCTCAACGTGCCGTTCAGCTGGGGCGAGATCGTCACCGCCGATGCCTATGTCCGATACCGGCTGAACGACCGTTTCTCGGCCGAGCTGGTCGGGACCAACCTCAACGATCGTTATTATGCGGACCCGCTGACCCGTTCGATGATGCCCGCCCCCGGGCGCACCGTCCGGCTGAGCCTGACGGGCCGCTTCTGACGATCCCGCCATTCGACCCCGCCGTCGATGTCCTTCCTGAAAGCCGGACAGTCACGGCGGGGCCGGATCGATGCGCCCGAAGCGATCGGGCGCACACAACCGCAGGAGTAATAGCATGACCTCCATCACAATGAAGACCATCGTTCTTGCTGGGCTCGCCACGGTCTTGGCCGCTGGTTCGGCGCAGGCCCAATTCGCCGGTGGTTCCAGCGACACCGACAAGGTGACGGTCGGCGAGAGCAATGTGGATGGCGGCCCCCATGTTTCGGGGCGCGCCGGTATCGCCGTACCGGGAACCGAGGGCAAGCGCGTAGACTTCCAAGGTCTCAGCCTTTACGCCGCGCCCGACCTGAATGGGGTGCGCCATCTGAACATGGCGACCAGCGATACAGCCGATCACAGCAGCTATGGCGACTTCCGTTTCGCCCGCGTCGGCTCGGCCGATCTGTGGTTCGGCGAATGGTCGCAGACGGGCAACGCCACGGCGGGCGATCACACCGTCTATTATGTCGGCAACACCAGCGGCACGACCGTCCCGACCAGCGGCACCGCGACCTATTCGGTCAAGGGCATCAGCGACTATGCCAACAAGGGCGTGCTGACCGGCACACTGACCGCCAATTTCGCGTCGGGTTCGTCGGGCACGCTGCGTGGCAGCCTGTCCAACGCCTCGACCGGGGCGGGCGTCAATATCGGTACGGCGCAGATCAACGGGGCCAACTTCTCTGGCGATGCCGCCGTCGCCACCCAGTCGGGTGCCACCCTCGCGTCTGGCGGCGCGGTAAGAGGTCGCTTCTTCGGCGCCAATGCCGCGGCGCTGGCCGGGACCGTCAAGTTCGACGGTGCGCGTCAGCACGACACCGCCTTCGGCGGCACGAAGAACTGACGCGAAGGGCTGGGGCTCCTGTCTCTCCCTTGCGGGAGCCCCGGCTTTGTGCCGATCCGATGCGCCACGCCGTCTCCCCCTATCTCCTGACGCTCGCCACGCTGTGGCTGGCCGCGCCCGCTTCCGGCCAGAGTGCCCGGAGCGAGGATAACCGCCTGCGTCTCGACCCCGGCATCGATCGCCGGACCACGCCCCAGGAACGCGAGGCGATCGAGGGGGCCGATCCACAGGATCGCATCACCATCGACGGACAGGTGTATTCGGTCGGCCATAACCCGGACGATCTGGGCCGGGCGCTGTACCTGTCGGTAGCACGCAAGAACTGGGCGGATGCCCGCCGCTTCCTGCCACCGTATCTGGCGCTGGCCCGCCATGATCCGATGCTGGTCGCCTGGGCGCGCGGTGGCCTCGCGCGCAGTGACGGGCGGCTGGGCGAGGCCGAGCGCCAGTACCGCGCCCTGCTGGCGATCCAGCCCGACTTCCTGCCGGGGCGGCTGGAGCTTGGCCGCGTGCTGTTCGAGAACCGGAAGGACCGAGAGGCCCGCCGCCTGTTCCGCGCGATCCGTGATGAACTGGCGGCGCAGGGCGAGCAGGCCGCCGGGGTTCGCCGGACGGTCGACACCTTCCTCGCCGCGCTCGACCGGCGGGGCGGCTGGCAGGGCATGATCGCGGCGGGGCCGGGCTATAGCAGCAATCTCAACCAGACCTCCGCCAGCCAGACCTGCCTGCTGGTCGGGGTGGACGGCACCTGCCTGATCGACCGCACGCTGCCACCGGCGATCGCCTCCGTCGGCCTCAACGTCGAGGGGAGCGTCAGTCGCCGGTTCGCGCTGAAGGGGCAGGGTGGGCTGTTGGCCCGGGCCTTCGTCTATGGCGATCTCTGGCCTGGGCATGGCGCATTCGATCAGGCGACGTTGACCGCGCAGATCGGCTATGATCATCAGACCGCGAGGCGCAGCCTGACCCTGTCGCCGACCATCGACCTGGCGAGCCTGGGTGATCGGCTGCTCTATACCGCGCCCGGCCTTCGCGCCGAGGCGATGGTCACCCCGTCGCCCGACACCGCCCTGCGGCTGGAGGTCGCGCGCCGGGTCTTCGATTATCGCCGGAGTTTCGACGATCTCGACGGTGCGCTGACCGAAGCGTCTCTGACCGGCTGGTGGTCGCGCCCGCGCGGCTGGACGCTGTTTGCCGGTATCGAGGCGGGCGACAAGCAGGCGGGTGAACGCGCCAATGCCTATCGCCATGTCGGGGCGCGACTGGGGGTGGTGCACGGCTTTGCCGACTGGGCCGAACTGACGCTGATCGGGTCGGTGCGGCATCGCGATTACGGGGCCTATAGCGAATTGCTGGAGGCCGTCCGCCACGACCGAGAGGCGAACCTGACCGCCGTCCTCCGCCTGCCCAAGCTGCGTCTCGCCGGGCTGACGCCCAACATCCTTCTCCAGCACAATCGGGTGAAGAGCAATGTCGACTGGCTCTATTCCTTTCATCGCACCGCCGCGAGCATCAGGTTGGAACATGCCTTCTGAGGCCGGGCCCAGCGGCTATCGCCAGCCGGTGCAGGCGCGCGCGTTCGGAACCGGGGCGATGGTGGCCACCGGGCTGCTGGGGATCGTGTTGCTCAGCATCCGGGTGACCGCGCCGCCGACCCCGGTGGCCGACGCCGGGTCGATGGCGGTGTTCGTCGCGGAGGCGATCCCGCTTGATCGGCCTGTGCTCGATCCAGCGGAGCCGCCGCCCGCGCCGCCGCCGCCCGATGCCACGCCACCCCGTCCGACGGCGGCGCTCCCGTCCACCATGGCTCCGGCGGTATCCGTGATCGCCGCCCCGTCATCGGTCGGACCGCCCTCCGCCGCGCCGCTGGCTCAGCCTGTGGATGCGGTTGCGCTGCCTTCCTCGCCCTCATCCGGGACGAAGCCGGTCGAAAGCCCTGCGACGACCGCCCCGGCCGCTTCGGCGGCGGCGGCAGCAGCAGCAGCAGCGGACTGGCGGGCACGGCTGCTCGGTCATCTCAAACGCTATCGTCGCTATCCGCGCCAGGCGGAGGCCGCGCGGCAACAGGGCGTCGCCCGCATCGCCATCACCCTGCACCGTTCGGGCGAGGTGATCGCCGTCGAACTCGTCCATGGCAGCGGCTACCCGCTGCTCGACATGGAGGCGCGGAGCACGGTGCGCCGTGCCGCGCCCTTGCCCGCAGTCGATGACGCCGTTCCCGGCGATCCGGTCACCGTCGAGGTGCCGATCGAATTCGCCCTGCACCGCTGATCCTTTCCCGTTCTTTCAGGAGTATCGCCATGACCCCGATCGCGTCCCCATCCCAGCCGAGCACCCCGATGGCCGCGTCCGCCCGGCCGATATCCCGTTCGCAGCGGCTGATGCAGGCCACGCGCAGTGCGCATGACGGACTGGACAACCGGATCATCTCGGCCGAGCCCTTTCAGGACCGCGATCATTATGTCCGGCTTTTGGAGATGCAGTATCGCTTTCATCGCGCCATCGAGGGGCTCTACTCGCGGTCACTGCCGCTCCCGGCGACGCTGGACCTGCCCGCCCGGCGGCGGCTGGACCGCGTAAGACAGGATCTGGAGGATCTGGGTCGGTCGCCGCCGGAGAATGAAGGGGTTCGGCCATTCCACACCGCCCGGGTCGACGCCGCCACGGCGATCGGCTGGCTGTGGGTCGCCGAGGGATCGACGCTAGGCGCGGCGTCACTGTTGAAGCGCGCGGCGGCCCTGGGGCTCGACGAGACGTTCGGCGCGCGTCACCTGGCTGGGCACCCGGACGGGCGCGCAAAGGCCTGGAAGCATTTCACGGCGGCGGTCGATGCGCTGGACCTGGATCAGGTGGGTGACGCGCTGATGCTCAACGGCGCGCGCGACGCTTTCCTCTATGTGCGGAAACTGGCCGATGACAGCTTTGCGTGAAGTGAGCCGGGTGAGGCGGGCGATCCGGTTCGGCTGGCTGGCGCTGGGGGTATTCTGCGTCGGGTTGGGCATCGTCGGCGCGTTGCTACCGCTGATGCCGACCACGATCTTCCTGATCCTGGCGGCGGGATGCTTTGCCCGTTCCTCGCCCCGGCTGGAGGCGTGGCTGCTCGATCATCCGCGATTCGGCCCGACCTTGCGCGCGTGGCGGCGGGATGGCGCCATGAGCCGCCGGGCCAAGGGGATGGCCTGTGGCGGCATGGCGATCGGCTATGCGATCTTCGTCGCGGTCGCGCATCCACCCGTCAGCGTGCTGTCCGTCGTAACGCTCATCATGTCGGGCTGCGCCGTTTACATTTGTACCCGGCCGGCCATGTTGTCGTGATACAACAGCCCATAGACTATGTGTGAAGCATTCCTATGTCGTCAGGCTGTTGTGCTTGAGCGACCAGCATGCCCGTGCATTCGGATGCTGTTCGAGCTCGTCCTTTACCCACTCGCCAGCGAGCTCTTCCGCGACGGCCGCAGCGGGCCCGCCGTTATAGAGACCAGCTGGTGACCCCTTCGGGAGGCGTTGATCCAGCGTAAAAAGCGCGTATTTCTACGGTTTTCGTGGGTTGCTTCCCCATCGGTTTGTACATACGGCCCGTACCCGCGTGCAGCAGCTATTTGATCATGGCATCGACCACCGTCAAGTGGTGCAAACAGGTCCCCGAACTGCTTTCTATTAAGCGCCTGTACCAACTGACAGGCCGTGCTGCTCGGTTCAGACGATATCCTCTGCAACAGGCCAGGCGTAAGGCACGGGCGACGTGACCCCACCTGGCTGGAATGTTCGGTGGAGCAGGAGATCGCGGCGGGCGACCACGACATCATCCTCTTCCGGCTCCACCGCGCCGCGACCGCAGGAGGGATCATGTGGCTGGTGTTTCATTCCAGCGTTTTTCACACGCTGACACCGATCGTGTAGCGCCGGAGCGGGGATCGCAACCGGTTTCTCACTGGCCGCGATCTTCGATCGATCACGCTTGCGGCATGGCTTCGGGAACGATCGTCTTCACGATCGAGGCATCGAGAGCCTCGTAATCGTGCAGTCCGATCACATCGTAGAGTTCGGCCCGTGTCTGCATCCGCTCGACCACGTTGTGCGTGCCGCCATCGCGCTGGATCGCGGCGTATAGCTCTTCTTGCGCCTTGTTGGCGACGCGTAAGGACGACACCGGCCAGATCACCATCTTGTACCCCATCGCCTCGAACTCTTGTGCCGTAAAGAACGGGGTCTTGCCGAACTCGGTCATGTTGGCGAGCAGCGGCACGCCCGGCATCGCGGCCGCGAACGCCTCGAACATCTCGCGACTGGTCAACCCTTCCGGGAAGATCGCGTCCGCACCTGCCTCGACATAGGCCCGTGCGCGCTCGACCGCGGCATCGAAGCCATCGACCCCGACCGCATCGGTGCGGGCGACGATCACCAGATCCCGCGCCGCCTTCCTCGCGGCTGCAACTTTGGCCGCCATGTCGACGGTCGGGACCAGGCTCTTGCCGTTCAGGTGCCCGCATTTCTTGGGCAGGATCTGGTCCTCGAGATGAACCGCACCGGCCCCAGCATCCTCGAACGTCCGCACCATGTGCATGACGTTCAGCGCCTCGCCATAGCCGGTGTCGCCATCGACCAGCAGCGGCAGCGCGGCCGAGCGGGCGATCTGGCGGATGAAAAAGGCGACTTCATCGATGGTGATAATGCCGAGATCGGGGAGGCCCATCGACGCGGTCATCGCCGCCCCCGACAGGTAGAGCCCATCAAACCCGGCGTTGCGGGCCTGGATCGCGGAATGGCCGTTATGGGCGCCTGGCAGACGGTAGATCCCCGGTCGCGACAACGCGGCGCGGAAGCGCTTGCCCGCGGATTCGGTCGGCAGTTCGGCAGCAACGAGATACGGCAAAGCAAGATACTCCTTCAGGCAGCGAGATGGTCACCGCGGGCGGCGAGCGGCACCCAGGCGAGGTCTTCGGGGCCGGTGTAGTTGGCGGACGGGCGAATGATCTTGTTGTCCTGGCGCTGCTCGATGACATGCGCCGCCCAACCGCTGGTGCGCGCGATGACGAACAGCGGCGTGAACATCGCGGTCGGCACGCCCATCAGGTTGTAGGAAACGGCCGAGAACCAGTCGAGGTTCGGGAACATCCGCTTGGCGTCCCACATCACCTCCTCGATGCGCGCAGCGACAGCGAACTGGCGCTGGGCACCTGCCTCGTCGGCGAGCGCCCTGGCGACGCGCTTGATGACGACGTTGCGGGGGTCAGCCACTGTATAGACCGGGTGGCCGAAGCCAATCACGACTTCCCTGGCCTCGACGCGGCGACGGATGTCGGCTTCAGCCTCGTCAGGCGTCGCGTACCGCTTCTGGATTTCATAGGCGACCTCGTTCGCGCCGCCATGCTTTGGACCGCGCAGGGCGCCGATCGCGCCGGCGACGGCCGAATACATGTCCGAGCCGGTGCCGGCGATCACGCGGGCGGTGAAGGTCGAGGCGTTGAATTCATGCTCGGCGTAGAGGATGAGCGAGGTGTGCATGGCGCTGACGAAGCTGTCGGATGGTGCCTCGCCGTGCAGCAGATGGAGGAAGTGACCACCGATGCTGTCGTCGTCGGTTTCCACCTCGATCCGGCGACCATGGTGCGCGAAATGATACCAGTAGAGCAGGATCGATCCGAGCGAGGCCATCAGCCGGTCGGCGATGTCGCGCGCGTCGGCGACATTGTGATCGTGCGTTTCGGGCAGGACGCAGCCCAGCGCCGACACGCCCGAGCGCATGACGTCCATCGGGTGCGCCGCGGCGGGAATCGCCTCCAACGCCTCCTTCACCGAGCGCGGGAGACCACGTAAAGTCCGCAGCTTCTTCTTGTAGGACGCGAGCTGCGCCGCGGTCGGCAGCGCACCGTGCACCAGCAAATGGGCGATTTCCTCGAACTCGCTCGTCTCGGCGAAGTCGAGAATGTCATAGCCGCGATAATGCAGGTCGTTGCCGGTTCGGCCGACGGTGCACAGCGCGGTGTTTCCGGCCGTCACGCCCGAGAGCGCGACCGATTTCTTCGGCTTGAAGGTGGTTACGTCGTTCATCGGTCTGACTTTCCTCTCAGAAACTGTCGGCGGGGACGCGGATATGACCGTCCATCAGCACCCGCGCGCTGCGGCTCATGACCGCCTTGGTGATGATCCATTGTCCGTTCGCCTGGTGGGCCTCGGCACCGACACCCAAGCTGCCGGAAGGGTGGCCGAAACGGATCGATGTCCGCTCGCCGCCCCCGGCGGCCTTGTTGACCAGCGTGCCTGGTACAGCCGCTGCGGCGGCAATCGCGACGGAGGCGGTGCCCATCATCGCGTGGTGGAGCTTGCCCATCGACAGCGCGCGGACCAGCAGGTCGACCTCGTCGGCCACCACCTCCCGGCCGCTCGACGTGCGATGGTCGATGGGCGGTGCGACGAAGGCGATGGCCGGTGCCCGCGCCGTCTTGGCGATGCCCATCACCTCAGCGCCGGCCGTGCGCAGCGCCTCGAAGCGGGCGAGCGCGTCCGCGTCACCATTGATGGCGTCGCGCAGCTCGGCGCCGGTATATCCCAGATCCTCCGCCGCGACGAAGACGGTCGGCACTCCGGCATTGATGAGGGTCGCCAGGATCACACCGCCCGGCACGACGACGTCGTCGACCTTCAGCGTGTCGACCAGATGGCCGGTCGGGAACAGCGCGTCCGACGCATCGGCGGGGTCGACGAACTCCAGAACGATCTCGGCGGCCGGGAAGGCGACCCCGTCGAGCTCGAAATCACCCGTCTCGATGACTTGCCCATCGGCGACCGGCACATGGGCGACGATCGTCTTGCCGATATTCGCCTGCCAGATGCGAACCGTGCAGAGGCCGTCACCTGCGCGGGCGGCATCGACATAGCCGGCCGCAATCGCGAACGCCCCGACCGCCGTCGACAGATTTCCGCAATTGCTCGACCAGTCGAGCGCACCGCTCTCGATCGCGATCTGCCCATAGAGGTAATCGACGTCATGGTCCGCACGCGTCGCCGGGGAGACGATCACGCATTTCGACGTGCTGGACGTCGCGCCACCCATGCCGTCGATATGCGCGGCATAAGGGTCGGGGCTGCCGATGACGCGGGCGAACAGCCGGTCGCGCGCGGCGCCCGGCGTCTGCGCGCGTTCGGGCAGGTCTTCGAGCCGGAAGAACACGCCCTTGCTGGTGCCGCCACGCATATAGGTGGCCGGGATGCGGAGCTGCGGCGTCATGCTGCCGCACTCGACGCGAGAAAGTCCTGCGCGAAGCGTTGCAGCACGCCGCCCGCCTCGTAGATCGACACCTCTTCGGCGGTGTCGAGACGGCACTGCACCGGCACCTCCGTCCGCAACCCATTGGCCCGGTGGATGACGAGCGTCAGCTCGGCGCGCGCATTGGGCGTCCCCACCACGTCGAAGGTCTCGGTGCCGTCCAGCTTCAGGTTGAGGCGGGTGGTGCCGGGCTGGAACTCCAGCGGCAGCACGCCCATGCCGATGAGGTTGGTGCGGTGAATGCGCTCGAACCCTTCGGCGACGATCGCCTCGACGCCTGCGAGCCGGACGCCCTTCGCGGCCCAGTCGCGCGACGATCCCTGCCCGTAATCGGCACCGGCGATGATGATGAGCGGTTGCCGGCGACCGAGATAGGTTTCGATCGCCTCCCACATGCGAACGATCGTGCCATCGGGCTCGATCCGGGCGAGGCTGCCCTTCTTCACTACGCCGTCGACCACTGCCATTTCGTTGACGAGCTGAGGATTGGCGAAGGTCGCGCGCATCGCCGTCAGGTGATCGCCGCGATGGGTGGCGTAGGAGTTATAATCCTCCTCCGGCACCCCCATCGCGGTAAGATACTCGCCCGCCGCGCTGGTCGGCAGGATCGCGTTCGATGGCGACAGGTGGTCGGTGGTGATGTTGTCGGGCAGGATCGCGAGCGGGCGCATCTCCGTGAGCGTGCGCGGACTGGCGGCAAGCGCACCCAGACCATCGGTGTCCCAATAGGGCGGCCGGCGGATGTAGGTCGATTGCGGACGCCAGTCGTAGAGTGGGCTGACCGGCGCGCTGCCGTCGCCTGAGCGGGCGAACATCGGCTCGTACACGTCGCGGAACTGCTCTGCCTTCACATGGTCGCGCACGATCGCGTCGATCTCGGCATCGCTCGGCCACAGGTCGGCAAGCCTGACGTCGCGGCCATCCGGTGCGATGCCGAGCACGTCCTTCTCGATATCGAGCCGGATCGTGCCGGCGATGGCATAGGCGACGACCAGCGGCGGTGACGCGAGGAACGCCTGTTTAGCGTAAGGGTGGATGCGGCCGTCGAAGTTGCGGTTCCCCGACAGGACGGCGGTCGTGTAAAGGTCGCGCTCGACGATCTCGCGCTGAATCACCGGATCGAGCGCCCCCGACATGCCGTTGCAGGTCGTGCAGGCGAAGCCGACGATGCCGAAACCGAGCTGTTCCAGCTCGCGCAGCAGGTCGGCTTCTTCGAGATAGAGCGCGGGCACCCGCGATCCGGGCGCGAAGCTGGTCTTGACCCACGGCTTGCGCGTCAGGCCGAGCGCATTGGCCCTCTGCGCCACCAGCCCCGCCGCGACGACGTTGCGGGGGTTCGAGGTATTGGTGCAGCTCGTGATCGCTGCGATGATGACGGCACCGTCCGGGATTAGTCCTTCGCGCTCCTGCGCGACGGCACCTTCGAGATCCTTCGCTACGCCGCGGTCGTGGAGCGCGGCGGTCGGCAGGCGCCGGTGCGGATTCGATGGGCCGGCAAGGTTGCGCTCGACGCCGCCCAGATCGAAGGTCAGCACCCGCTCATACTGTGCGGTCGCCAGCGCATCGCCCCAAAGGCCGGTTGCCTTGGCATAGGTCTCGACCAGCGCGACCTGTTCGGGCGCGCGATTGGTCAGCAGCAGATAGTCGAGCGTCTGTTGGTCGATGTAGAACATCGCTGCGGTCGCGCCATATTCCGGGCACATGTTGGAAATGGTCGCGCGATCGCCGATCGACAGGCTGTCGGCACCGGGGCCGAAGAACTCCAGCCAGGCTCCGACGACGCGCTCCTTGCGCAGGAACTCGGTCAGCGCGAGGACGATGTCGGTCGCCGTGATCCCCTCCGGCCGCCGCCCCGTCAGCTTCACCCCGACGATATCGGGGAGGCGCATCATCGACGGGCGGCCGAGCATGACCGTCTCCGCCTCAAGGCCACCGACACCCACCGCGATCACGCCCAGCGCGTCGACATGCGGCGTGTGGCTGTCCGTGCCCACGCAGGTATCCGGGAAGGCGACGCCGTCACGCACCTGGATCACCGGTGACATCTTCTCCAGATTGATCTGGTGCATGATGCCGTTGCCCGCCGGCACCACGTCGACATTGTCGAACGCGCGCTTGGTCCACTCGATGAAGTCGAAGCGGTCTTCGTTGCGCCGATCCTCGATCGCGCGGTTCTTGGCGAAGGCGTCGGGATCGAAGCCGCCATGCTCGACCGCCAAGCTGTGGTCGACGATGAGCTGGGTCGGCACGACGGGATTGACCTTGGCGGGGTCGCCGCCCTGATCCGCGATGGCGTCGCGCAGACCCGCGAGATCGACCAGCGCGGTCTGGCCAAGGATGTCGTGGCAGACGACGCGGGCCGGATACCAAGGGAAATCAAGATCACGCCGGCGATCGGCGATCTGGATCAGCGCGTCGTTCAACAGTGCGGGGTCGCACCGGCGGACCAGTTGCTCGGCCAGCACGCGCGCGACGTACGCAAGCGTGTCATAGGCGCCGGGGCGGATCGCCTCGATCGCGGCACGCGCATCGAAGTAGGTGAGAGCTGTGCCGTCGAGCGGCTTCTGGTAAACAGTGTTCATGGGGCTCCCGGGGTCCATTGGGCGAGCCGCGTGGCGATCGACGCGCTCGGTCGGGTAAAGGTCGAGAAGGTGAAGCGGCCAGCGGCGACCATGCAGTCGCATCCCGCTGCGTCGCGCCCGCAGGCGAAGACGGCGACGACGAGGCCATCGTCGGTCTGGCTGACGCATGATGCCTCGAATACGACCTTATCCAGCACAGCGCGCAGTTCGATGTCGTGGCAGCGATGGAGCGAAACGCTTCCACCCAGGACATCCCGCGCGCGGGCCGTGGCTGCTCCGAGGACGCGGTCGAGAAGGTCGGCACCTTGCGGTTGGGCGGCAGCAAGCATATTCGCATAATCCGCAAACAGTCGCGCTTTCACAGGGCTGAAAGCGTGAAGTCCTGCGAAGGTCGATTAGCAAATCTGCGAAGGTTGCGAATTTATGGTGGCGCGCAAGGCATTCATCGGGGTTCGGCTTCGGCGCTTGCGCGAGGAGCGCAAGCTGAAGCAGGTCGAGCTTGCCCAGGCGCTCGGCATCTCGCCCAGCTATCTCAACCAGCTCGAACAGAACCAGCGTCCGCTGACCGTCCCGATCCTGCTGAAGCTGAACGCCGCCTTCGGTGTCGACGTTCAAATTTTCTCAGAGGACGATGAGGCACGCCTGATGACCGACATTCGCGATGCGATCGCCGACGTCGAGGAGGCGGTGTCCGTTGCCGAACTGCGCGAGCTGGCGACGAACATGCCCGCAGTCGGCCGCACGCTGGTCGCGCTGCATCGGCGGTATCGCGATGCGGTCGAGCGCGGCGACGCGATGGCGGCTGAGCTGGGCGACGAATGGAGCATCGGGGACCGCGCCCGCCAGCCCTTCGAGCAGGTCCGCGACTTCTTCTACGCGCGCCACAACCATGTCGAGTTGCTGGATGAAGCGGCCGAACGCCTCTATCGCGACGCGGGTCTGAGCCCGCGCACGCTTCACGACGGCCTGACGGCATGGTTGAAAGCGCGCCACGGGATCGCGGTGCTGACCGATATTACCACCGCGCCACGTCGCTTCGATCCCGCCGCACAAGCGCTAACGCTGTCCGCCTCGCTGACACCGGGCCAGCGCGTGTTCCAGATGGCGACCCAGCTCGCCTTTCTCGAATTGGGCGAAGTGATCGACGACCTTGCCGACGATCCCGTCCTCGCCGATGCGGAGGCGCGCCGCCTGGGACGGATCGGCCTCGCCAACTATTTTGCAGGCGCGTTGGTCCTCCCCTACGCCGACTTCCTGACTGCCGCCGAAGCCGAGCGGTATGACATTGAGCGCCTTGGGCGGCGCTTCGGTGTGGGGTTCGAGACGATCTGCCACCGCCTGTCGACGCTCCAGCGGGCGGGTGCGCGCGGCGTGCCCTTCTTCTTCGTTCGCGTCGACCGTGCGGGCAATATCTCGAAGCGGCAATCGGCGACCGACTTCCACTTTTCGCGTGTCGGGGGGACCTGCCCGCTCTGGAACGTCTATGAGGCATTCACTCAGCCGGGCCGTGTGCTGCGTCAGGTTGCACAGATGCCCGATGGGCGCAGCTATCTATGGGTCGCGCGGACAGTGGCGAGCGGGTCTGCCGGATTCGGGGACCCGGAGAAGGTGTTCGCAATTGGGCTCGGCTGCGACCTGCGCCATGCGGGGCAGCTCGTCTATTCGCGTGGGCTCGATCTGGCCGATCCTTCGTTCGCGACGCCCATCGGCGCCGGGTGCAAGGTGTGTGAGCGCCCAGCGTGCCCGCAGCGGGCGTTTCCGCCGATCGGGCGTGCGCTCACCATTGACGAGAACACTGCCGCCCCGGTGCCCTATCCCGTCGCCTGACGCTCGGCGCTGGCATCAGCTCGCCGCCATGCGGCGATGATCGACGGATCGGCCACCAGCTTGCCTCCGGAAGACGTCGAGGCGATGCTCGCTGCCGGGAATTATAGGGGTATCGTTCACGCCATTGAAGAGCGGCTGGTACAGCCAGTTCAAGCAGGTACTGCGCAACGCCTTCACCCGCAACGGCACCATCCCGCCCGCCGACTATCTGGTTGCCGAGCTGTTTTCCGACACGCTCATCACCCCCAATAGGCGACACACAGTCAGCCCAGCATTTAGGTCACTGCCTCGGTCTCGCGTGATGAACGAATGGCAGAAAGCGGGAAGCGGTCTGGCAGCTTAGATTGACGGCTATTGGGTCCGGGCGGTCGGCCGTGCAACCGATCCTGCCTAGCCTACACCCCCGACGGCGCGAGGTGAAACATAACAGGGGCGGGCGACTGACACACCCGTGCTCCTCGTCCGGTCAAGCCACTGGGGTTAAGAACTGTCGCATGGATGTCCCGCATCCGCTCATTGTTTGCTAACTGCCTTCGTGACAAGCTGGTGAAGTCAGAGGGGGTGACGATGAACCGAGTTCGGGTGTTCGGGGCAGCATACTGCATCGGTTTCATGCTCGTGGTGGCGATCGGCTATGTGCCGCAATTTCATGACGCCGATGGCAATCTGTTCGGGCTGTTCAAGCTCGACCTTTATGACGACAGCCTGCACTTTTTTTCCGGTCTGTGGGCGGGGATCGCCGCGTGGAGGTCCTATGGCGCGACACGCCGTTATTTCCGCCTGTTTGGGCCACTCTATTTCGCAGACGGTGTGATGGGGCTGTTCCTGGGCAGCAGCTATTTGGATGGCGGTATCTTCCTGTACGGACCAGTCCGGGAGTCACTGTATGCTCACGTCTTCGCCAACCTGCCGCACCTCGTGATCGGTGGTGTCGCGATCTGGGTAGGTTATCGGTTGGCGCGGGTGCCTGAGGGGGCAGCGCGGCCAACGTTGGCATGAGGCGCCGCTGGCGCTTGGCGGCGCTGGCCGGCGGGCTGATGGCGGCCATTGTGCTGGTGCCGATGGCGTATATCGAGGTGGGCTGCCGGGCGCCGCTGCCGGGCCTCGTCGCCGCGCCTGACCATACTCCGCTTCTCCCCGCAGCCGATCGGCGGCCGGAGGCGCGCACATTTCTCACATATCCCGAATGGCACATCGTCTACGAAGCGGAAGCCTTTGCGCGGCACTTGGCCGCCGGCCAACCGCCGAGCAGCTCTGCCTATGGCGAGCAGATTGGACAGTGCTGGACAAGCTATTGCACCGTCAACCGGATCACCCGCACAAGCCCGGAATCAGGCGCGGCAAAGGTGACGATCTACACGATCGGCATCAGCTACACGGTCGAGCTGGCGGTCAAGGCCGTCTATGAGCGGACGATCGGGCGACTGTTCGAAGCGACGAGCGGGTGGGACAGCGCCGATGACCGCCATGGCGCGCACGTCCAGCAACGCTATGGCGCCTTCCTGCATGAAACGCCCTGGTACCGATTTCCTTTCCGCGAAGCGCTGAAAGGCGAATGGCAGACTCGGGAGCCGACGCTGCATGCCCGGCATTGGGAACGCCGGTTCGCTTTGTCGGCGGAATACGGGGTCAAGGCGCTCTACGCCAAGGCGATCGATGCTGCGACCGGCGCTACCGTTGGGCGTGACGAGCCGACGCTACGGTTGGTGGTGCGCGGCGACCCTGCCGTCCTCCGCGCCGTTGACCCGCGCTTGAAGGTGGTCGGATCGCTGCCTAGTGGGCTGACGGTGGTGGAGGCGCCGCGTTATCAGCAGTTCAACGATCTGCTGGCGAAGTTGTCGGCTACGCAGGTTCAACTGGTCGAGATCGCAGGCAACCGCACGATCTTCGCCACCTTGATCCTGCCTGACCGCGTGCCTCCACCGGGACCCGCCGTGCTGGCGATGCCTATCGACCGGACGGGTTGGCGACGCGTCGGGGTCGTTGTTCCGGTCGCCCGCTTGCTCCCCCTGATGACGCGCGTCCGCGCGCTCGGCGGCACGGTTGAGCATGTCTACGACTATTAAGGCGGTTGGCCGTGCCGTCGCCCAACTCGCCGTGGTGCTCGGCGCATGGGTCCTGATCCTGTTGGCAATGCCCTTCGTCGGGCCGGCCGGCCGGCAAGTGGCGGTAATCGGCGATGGACCGGCGGCCGTGCGGGTCATCGCCGCGGCGGGTGGGCGCGTCGTGGAGGTCCGCCGTGGCGCGACGCTGGCCCGCGGCGACGATGCCGGCTTCGTTCGCCGGCTTTACGCCAATGGCGCGCGCGCGGTGATCGAGGGTCGGATCGGCGCCGGCTGCTTCGCGACCAAGGGCGCGTAGCGGGCGTACCAGGTGTTGCTGAAAAGCCCATGCGGATCCCAGTCGCGCTTGGCGGCGAAGAAGGTGCCGATCTCGGGATAGGCGCGCTCGAGCTGTGCGGGCGTATAGTGCAGCTGATAGGGAAGGAAGAAGCGGCCGCCGTGGCTGGCGGTGAGGTCAATGAGTTCGCTGGTCAGCCGCCGCATCGCCGCCGTGCCTTGAGGCGTGGTCGGCTGGTTGAGGTAGAGCACTACCGAAAACGCTGGCGCGGGCGCGTAGCTCAGCGCGTTATCCTCCGCGCCCACCGCCCGGATCGACGCGTTGACGAGGTTGGCGTGCTCGCGTTCGAAAATCGCGCGCATGCCGTCAATGAACGGCACAATCTGCGCGCGCGGGACGAAATACTCGTGGAGGATGTCGGTCTCGCCCGGCAGGTCGTTGAACAGATAGGCGACCGAATCGTGCATGGGGTCGTTGCGCGCGACCAGGCACGCCTCGCCCGACCCCTGCGCCTGCGCTCGCGTTATCGTGCAGCTTTCGAACCGGTGCTCAAGATGCTTCTCGCTCCACCATTTCCAACGCTTGAACGTGTCGTTGCGCTTGGCGAGGTTGACGGTCACGCGGCGGATTTTGGTGGAGGTCACTTCCGATAGGACCGCGCGGTTCAGCGCCTGATCTTCGGGATGCTTGGTGTAGGTGTACACCAACGCCTCGCGCAGCAGGCTGCCGGGCGAGGTCGACAGGTGGACATAGCTGAGCCCGACGCGGGGGTCGGCGGCAATCCGCTCGAAAGTGGCCGGGAAGGCGCGATAGTCGATGATCTCGCGGCCGGAGCGATAGACGTCGTTGGGCACCACATCGAGCGTCGCCGACAGGATCACGCCGAACAGCCCGTAGCCGCCGACCACATGCCGGAACAGCTCCGCATTCTCGTCGCGCGACGCGGTGACCACCCGGCCGTCTGCAAGCATCAGCCGGACGCTGCGCAACGAGCCCATCACCGCGCCCGCCTGATGATCCATGCCGTGCGCGTTGACGCTGATCGCCCCCCCGACGGAGAAGATGTCGGTGGACTGCATCGCCTTCACCGCGAACCGCGGATGCACGGCAAGCTGGATCGCGTGCCAGGTCGCGCCGCTGCCCACCGTGACAGTGCGTGCCGCAGGGTCGAGCCGGATCGCGTCCATGCCGCGCATGTCGAGCACCACGCCCCCGGAGCGGAACGCCTGACCGCCCATCGAGTGCTTCACGCCCGCTGCAGAAACGGTAAGCCCGTGGGCGCTGGCATAACGCAGCGCCGTGGCGACATCGGCCTCGCTTCGCACGCGGACGACGCCGGCGACGGGCGTGCGGCTGAGGCAGCTCGCGTCATTGACATGGCCGCCGCGCTGCGCCCAATTAGGTTCGCGCACGGCGGCAGCGCGGGGCCGCTCCTGCGGCAGCGGCGGCAGCACGGTGGCGCAGTCCTTGGGGCCGGCGGGATCGGCAGCCAGCGGCGCGACATAGGCGGCCACCCCGGCGGCGGCGAGCGCCAGGATGGAGGTTCCAACCAACAGGCGCTGATGCTTCATCGGACCGGCTCCGCGATGGCGGCGTCGAGCGCCGGCAGGAAATGAACGGGACTTCGATATGAGGCACATGGCCGACGCCGGGCAGGCGGGTGATCGGCGTACCCAACAGTCGAGAAAGGCGCAGGCCCTGGATAATGTTGTGCGCCATGGCGCAACAAATCAAACAAATGCAAGTCGGCTATAAGTTCCAATAAATCTCAAAACAGTACCGCTTTTCGGCGCTCTGAAGGCATATGCCCCAGGTTCGAGTCCTGTCGGGTGTGACAAAATCGCCAAGTGCCTTCTTGAATAGCTTTGATCGTCGTCCGACCATCACGGGTCGGACTCGTCTGGTATGCTGAACGCCGCGCCTGTCCTGACGCGCTATCGCTACATTCCATCGTTGCTACGAATAGGGTCGATCACGAGGATTAGGCGCTGTCCGCCCGTGGCCGCGATGGGGGGCGATCGGTGGAGGACGGTCGGGGGATCGAGCAGCATCCGGCCTTTGAAGACGCCGACTGCGCCGGTCGGTACCTCGTAGATTGCATCTGCCGCCGCGGCGCGGCACCATTGGGTTCCCGGCCCGACATAGGTGCATAGCAGCCGCAGCGTGACATAGTCGGCATGGAAACGCCGGCAGGCATCGGTCTCGATCACTTCGAGCCGCAGGCGCAGGCGATCGTCGCCGGTCAGCGCTGCCTGCCGCCGGAGCAGGAGGTCGATGTCCGCAGCAAGCGAGGTGGCGATATCGTCGGGGTAGCCGGCGTCGCGCAGCGCGTCATCGAGCGGCGCGTCCGCGTCGAGGTCTAGCGTCACGTCATCGACCGTGTCGAGGTCCAGCGCAGCCAATCCGGCCTTCACCGCGTCGGGAAGCGGGCGCCACCAGATCGCCAGCGCTGTTTTCGGGCGGGCGATCGCGTCGAGCGACGTGCGATCATAACCAAAGGCGACGACGTCCTCCAGCATGGCGGGCGTCATACGGAGGTCTCCAGCTGGCGCTCACCCCAGGCCGGGAATGGGTCTGGCAGCGACGTCCACAGCGTCGGGGTAAAGGCAGAGGCGGCCACCAAGCATGCGTCGAGCCGGCGCCGAATGAAGGGTTGGTTCATGTTTATGCCTATGAATACGATTTCCTGTCGGCGGTCGCCCCAGATGTCGTCCCAATGCTGGGCAACGAAGTCTTCGAAGCGGCCGTCGTCGGGCCAGTGATGCTTGGGGACCGCGGCCCACCAGCGGCCCATCCGCGAGGTGGTCGTCTGGCTGCCCGCCACCGCCAGTTCGCCGACCCAGTCGGGGCGCGTCGCGAGCCAGAAATGCCCCTTGGCCCGCACGACATTTTCGAGCCCGCCCTCGGTCAGGAACGCATAAAATCGCGCAGGATCGAACGGCGCGCGGGCGCGATAGACGAAGCTTTCGATCCCATATTCCTCGGTTTCGGGCTGATGGTGGGCATAGCCGTACAGCTCCTTGGCCCACAGCGGGTGGCGCGCCGCTTTCTCTTCGTCGAACATCCCGGTGGCGAGCACGAGGTCGAGGTCGACGCGCCCGTGATCGGCAGTCACGATCACCGCATCGGCATTCAGGCTGGCGACGAGCTTCTTGACCGTGGCCAATTGCTCCGCGGACACCGACGAGGCCTTGTTGACGATCACGACGTCGGCGAACTCGATCTGCTCGACCAACAGGCCGACGAGGCTGCGCGTATCGTCTTCCCCCATGCTCTCGCCGCGATCGGCGAGGAAATCCTGGCTGGAATAATCGGCCAGCAGGTTGAGCGCGTCGACCACCGTCACCATCGTGTCGAGGCGCGCGACGTCGCCCAGCGACACCCCATCTTCGTCACGGAAGGAGAAGGTGGTGGCGACCGGCAGGGGTTCGGAAATGCCGGTCGATTCGATCACCAGATAGTCGAACCGCCCGGCCTCCGCGAGCGTGCGCACCTCGGCGAGCAGATCGTCGCGCAAGGTGCAGCAGATGCAGCCGTTGGTCATTTCGACCAGGGCTTCCTCCGACCGCGACAGTGCCGCTTCGCCGCCGCGCACCAGATCGGCGTCGATGTTCACTTCCGACATGTCGTTGACGATCACCGCCACGCGCCGCCCTTCGCGATTGGCGAGGATATGGTTCAGCAGCGTCGTCTTGCCCGCGCCGAGGAAGCCGGACAGGACGGTCACGGGCAGGCGGGTGTCGGATGGGGAGAGGGTTGCCATGATGACGGTCCAATGTGATATGTTACAACATGACCTATCCAGAGATGCGCAACGATGTCCAGTGACATCCTGATCATGAAACCGCGTGGACCGATGCAGGTGACGGCAAGCCGTGGTGGCACCGCGGCGAGGCGTGCGGCATGAGCAGCGTTCCAGAGGGGCCGGGCACGCGTATTCCCGTGTCGGTGCTGACCGGCTTTCTCGGCAGCGGCAAGACGACCGTCCTCAACCATCTGGTCCGGTCCCCCGGCATGGCGCGGGCATTGGTCGTCATCAACGAATTCGGCGCGGTGGGGCTGGATCACGAATTGATCGCCCGCTCGAACGAGGATCTGGTCGTCGAGATGATGGGCGGCTGCCTGTGCTGCACCATCCGCGGCGACCTGTCGCGCACGCTGCGCGACGCGCCGTGGCGCTTCGCCCGCGACGGCGCGTGCTGGTTCGACCGGGTGGTGATCGAAACCACCGGGCTGGCCGATCCCGCACCGATCCTGCACACGCTGATGACCGATCCGCAGCTGGCGCCGCTCTATCGGCTGGACGCGGTCATCGCGACGGTCGATGCGGCGGCGGGCATGGCGACGCTGGACGCCCAGCCGGAAGCGGTGAAGCAGGCGGCCGTCGCCGACCGGCTGCTGCTGACCAAGACCGACCTTGCCGATGCGACGTCACAGCAGGCGATCCGCGACCGGCTGGCCGCGCTGAACCCCGGTGCGCCGATCATCGCGGTGACCAATGGCGCTGTCGATCCGGCATCGCTGTTCGACGTGGGGCTATGGGACCCGGCCAGCAAGAGCGAGGACGTCAATCGCTGGCTGGCGCACGAGGCCGCGCATGCCGGCCATCACCACCATCACCATCATGACGTGAACCGGCACGATGCCGGTATCCGCGCGACCTGCCTGACGTTCGATACGCCGCTGGAGCCGCTCGCCTTCGATCGCTGGCTGGGGCTGCTGACCATGTTCAAGGGCGCCGACCTGCTGCGCGTGAAGGGCATCGTGAACCTCGTCGGGCATGACGCGCCGGTGGTGATTCACGGGGTGCAGCACGTCTTCCACCCGCCCATCGAACTCGATCGCTGGCCGTCGGCGGACCGGCGCACGCGGATGGTATTCGTCACGCGCAACATCGATCCCGAAGAATTGCGGGGCACGTTGGCGCTGATGACCGTGGGCCTGAACGGTGTCGACCTACAGGGGGCTGATCGAGAGCGTGACGCCGTAATGGTCGGCGTGATCCGGGGCGACGACGCTGCCGCCTCCGCGCGCGCGTAGCGATCGCGCGCCACCGGCGGCCGGCGGCGATCCGGCCGCCCATTATTTTCAACGGGAGTGAATACGATGTTTACCGAAGAGATGGTCCATACGGCCTTGCAGACGTGGTGCGACAATGTCGTGGCGGTCGGCAAGGCGCATGCCGAAGGTGGCGATCCGCGCGCGGTGGCGGAACGGGTGCTGAGCGACAATTACGACTATGACCATGGCAAGGTGCTGTTCAAGCCGACGCTGACCTTCGGCACCCAGACCTACCGCCCGACAAAGGAGGGCGCGCTGGCCTATTTCACGGGCGGGAGCGAGGCCTTTCCCGACGACAAGGGGTTCAAGCTGAAGCCCTGGGTCAAGGTGTGGTACAGCAAGGAAGATTTCATCCTGCACGGCGATCTGGCGATCGTGCAGTGCAACGTGCATTTCATCGGCCAGGACGACAGCCACATCTTCGTGAATAAGAGCTTCGTGTTCAAGGCGTGCGAGGATGGCAAGGTGCGCATCGTCCTGCACCAATCGTCGCTGCCCTATCAGCCCTGATCGTTCGGAACGGCAGCGTTGCCCGCAGCGCTGCCGTGCCTTCGATGACGCACGTCAGGCGATGCGATGCGTCGCGGGCCGTCGAAGCAGCAGCGCGGCGCCGAGCAGCAGGGCGGCCTCCACTCCCAGACCCGACAGGTCGACGGGACGCATGAGCAGGTAGAAGAGGGCGACCCCGAGGAGAGTGCCGCCCACGGCCTGACGCGCACGGATCGACCCGGCCGCCGCCCCGAATTGTCGGGACAGCCCCGCGGCGAGCAGCAGGGTGAGCGTCAGGGCAAGCCATAGCCAGATGAGGGTGTCGCCGAAGGTCGGCAGCGCGAGGGACGCGGCGGCGGTGAGCGCCAGCGCGACGGGCTGGCCCCAAGCGACCGCCGTCCACAGCCGCTCCCACAGCGGCACGGCGCGACCGCGGTCGCGGCGGCGCGCGAGCCAGATCGTCACGCCGCTCGACGTGACGAGGCAGAGGGCCAGACCCAACAGACCGTAGAGCAGCCGCACCGGCAAGCCGCCGAACCAGCCGAAGTGGAGCTGGCCGATCCCGCCCAGCAGCGTCACGCCGGCGGGCAGATCGGCGGGATGGCGGTCCGTCACCATCCGGCCGCGCGCGTCGAACATCGTCGTGTCCTGTGGCACGAGCAGGCGGTCGCGGCGCGAGGTGATGGCGATGCGCGCATCGGCGCGGCCCGCGCGTTCGATCATCAGTTGCTGCGGGGCGGCGCCGTCGCTGCGGCGGCGGGCGTCCAGCAACAAGGGCGCGAGGGCGGGCAGCGGCTGGGCGGCGGCGTTTGCGGCGGGCGGTGGCTCGACGAAGAAGCCGTACACGCGCGCGGTGTCGCCGCCGTAGAGCAGCATCGCAAGCACGCCGACGATCAGCGTGGTCAGCCCCAGGATCGCCCCCGTCAGCGCGATGGTGACGTGGAACGGCAGCGCCCAGGTGCCGAGGCGGTTGTGCAGATCCGCCTCCTGTAAGCGCCGTGCGCCGCCGCGCCGCAGGCTGAAGGCGTCCTTGAAGACGCGCGGATGCGCGAGGATGCCCGAGATCAGGACGGACAGCAGCGCGACGCCGGTCAGCCCGACGAGCATCGCGCCCCATGTCCGCGGCAGGTGGAGCGCGATGTGGAGATCGATCAGAAATTCGCTGAACGGCGTGTGCTGTTCGGTCAGCGTGCCGTCGCGGGCGATCGCCCAGTCGTGGTGCTCGGCTGGCGTATAGGCGAGGATGCGGGCGCCGTCCTGGGCGGGGGAGGGCAGCGTCAGATAGAGCGTCGCCTGTGCCGGGCCGCCGGCCTGCGCGGCCCTGACCGCGCGATCGAGCGCGCCGGGGGCGAACTGGTTCGCCACGGGTGCGCCGGGCGCTTCCCACCGTGCGATGTCCCCGGCGAAGACGGCGAGCGTGCCGGTGAGGCAGACGAGATAGATGAGGGCGGCGAAGGCGAGGCCGAGGATGCCATGCCCGTTGAGCACGGCGCGCACCGTGCCCGGCGCCAGCGGCCAGCCGCGCGGCGCGTCCGTCTTGGCGGCCTTGGTCATACCGGTCCCTGCAAGGCAGCGAGCGCGAAGCCGGTCAGCGTCGTGGTGACGATCATGGCGAGCGACCGCATCAGACGGGGGTCGGCGAGCGTCCAGATCATCGCCAGCGCCCAGACGATGGGGATGGTGAGCCCGCCGATGAGGACACGGGTGGGCGGCGCGCCGGGCACCCAGGCGGCGGCGCAATAGGCGATGGCCACGGCGGCGGCCAGCCCGAGCGGCCCGGCCAGGATCGTCTTCAGCACGCCGCGCCACGCCCTGGACGGTTCGTCGGGCTCGGTCGGCGGGGTGGTGGCGCGGGCAGCGCGTGTGGCCTTTACGGTCCGGCCCCGGATGAGGACGATCAGCGCACCGATGCCGACCGCGACGACGGCGAGCGCGCCGCCCCGGATCCAGCCGATCCAGGCGGCGTCGGCCAGGATCGTGCCGCCGATCACCGCCCAGCCCGCCGCGATGAGGTCGGGGCGCTCGCGCTGGCGCTCGGCCCAGGCGCGGCGCAGCAGCGTCGCACCGGCGATGCCGCCTGCGATGGCGAGGAGTGCGGGCAGCGCGATCATGCCGGCTGTCCCATCGGGGCTCGGCCGGACGGCCCGTCAGCCGGACGCGGCGTCAGGCCGTGCGGGACGGTGCGGGCAGGCGCATATACGGTCGGTGTCATCGGTCCCCCTTCCGGACGACGACCTAGTGCGAGCCGTAATGCGAATCAATATCAAATAGGCGGTTGTTGTGGAGGCTGGTCGAAACGCGCTCGGGGCCGGTCAGGTGCGTGCGGCGCCGCGTGCCAGAAAGTCGCGCACCGCGTGCCATGCCGTCTCGCGCACCGCCTCCGGCGTGTCGTCGGCGTCGATGATCGCATGCCGATCGGGCGCCGTGGCGGCCTGTGCCAGGAACGAGGCGCGGATGCGCTGGTGGAAGGGGAGGGCGAGGCTTTCGAAGCGGCCTTCGTCGATCGCCTCGTCCGACAGGCGCTTGCGGCTGCGGGTGAGGCCGATCGCCGGGTCGAGGTCGAGGACCACAGTCAGGTCGGGCCACAGGTCGTCGAGCATCGTCGCGTGGAGGCCGCGGATCAGCGCTTCGTCCATGCCGCGGCCCGCGCCCTGATAGGCGAGCGTCGAGCCGGCGTAGCGGTCCGAGACGACGATCCGGCCGGCGGCAACGCCGGGGCGGATGACGTGCGCGGCGTGCTGGACGCGCGCGGCGGTCATCAGCAGCAGTTCGGCGCGGGGTTCCCATGCCGCGTCGTCACCGGCGAGCAGCAGGCCGCGCAAGGCTTCGCCCTGCGGGGTGCCGCCGGGTTCGCGGGTGGCGACGACGTCATGCCCCGCGGCCTGCAACGCGGCGACGAGCGCGCGGACGACGCCGCTCTTGCCCGACCCATCGACGCCCTCGACCGCGATGAACGCGCCGCGCGGGGTCATGATTCCCGGCGCCAGATCTGCGATTTGCAGATGAAGCCGCCGATCAGGCAGCCCTTCACGTTCAGCGTATCGGCGTCGATCATCGTGACGGTCGACCCGAAGGCGCGGCCCATGTCGGGGACGTAGATCTGCCCCGCCCAGCGGCCCTTGCCGTTGTTGCGATAGCCCCGCAGCAGCGCGGTGCCGATCAGCGGCGGATAGCCCTTGTTCGCGACGTCGGCCTTCGCCTTGTCCGACGCGCGGATGACCCAGCCGCACAGGTTCGGGCCGCACCGCCCGGTGCGCACCGCGACGGTGTTCTTGGGATTGTGCCAATTGCCGATGATCGGCGCATGCGGGTCCGCCGGCAGCGTGGCGGACTGGAGCGCGAGCGGCAGAGCGGCGAGGAACGAGAGGAGGGACACGTCGATCAGATGGTTGGCGAGGGTCAGCCGCGCAACTGTTCGTGGTGGCGTATCACCTCGTCGATGATGAAGCGCAGGAATTTCTCGCTGAATTCGGGATCGAGTTCGGCGTCTTCGGCGAGGCGGCGCAAGCGGGCGATCTGGCGTTCCTCGCGGCCCGGATCGGCGGCGGGCAGGCCGCTGGTCGCCTTGTGCCGGCCGACCGCCTGCGTCACCTTGAACCGCTCGGCGAGCAGATGGACGAGCGCGGCATCGATATTGTCGATGCTCTTGCGATAGCCTTGCAGCACGTCGTCGCTCACCGGTCGCCCCCTTCGATGGTCAAGTCCGACCCCCATGAGCGTTGTTGCGGGCGCGAGCAAGACTTGCGTTCGGGGGCGCCAGCGGCCACAGCGCGTGGCGAGATGACCGCCACCATCCACCGCCTCGATCGTCCCGAACCGTCGCTGGAGCCGATGCTCCAACTGGTCGCGGCCGACATGAACGCCGTCAACGCGGTGATCCTGGATCGCATGCAGTCGCAGATCCCGCTGATCCCCGAGCTCGCCGGGCATCTGATCGCGGGCGGCGGCAAAAGGATGCGGCCGATGCTGACGCTCGCGAGCGCGCGGCTGATCGGCTATACCGGCACACGCCACCACCGGCTGGCGGCATCGGTGGAGTTCATCCACACCGCGACGCTGCTGCACGACGATGTGGTCGACGGGTCGGACATGCGGCGCGGCAAGCGCGCGGCGAATTTGATCTGGGGCAACCCGGCGAGCGTGCTGGTCGGCGACTTTCTGTTCAGCCGCAGCTTCGAACTGATGGTCGAGGACGGCAGCCTGAAGGTGCTGAAGATCCTGTCCAACGCCAGCGCCGTCATCGCGGAGGGCGAGGTCAACCAGCTGACCGCGGCGCGGCGGATCGACCTGGGCGAGGACCGTTACCTCGACATCATCAACGCCAAGACCGCGGCGCTGTTCGCCGCCGCCTGCCGGATCGCGGCGGTGGTGGCGGAGCGGAGCGAGGCGGACGAGCTGGCGCTGGATGCGTACGGCCGATACCTGGGCATCGCGTTCCAGCTGGTCGACGATGCGATCGACTACGTGTCGGACGCGGGCACGATGGGCAAGGACGCGGGCGACGACTTCCGCGAGGGCAAGATGACGCTGCCCGTCATCCTGGCCTATGCGCGCGGCGACGAGACCGACCGCAAGTTCTGGAAGGACGCGGTCGAGGGACGGCGCGCGTCGGACGAGGATTTCGCGCATGCGATCGACTTGGTGCGCAAGACGCGCGCGGTCGACGACACGCTGGCGCGGGCGCGGCATTACGGCCAGCGCGCGATCGATGCGATCGGGCATTTCCCGAACGGGAAGGCGAAGGACGCGATGATCGAGGCGGTCGAATTCGCGGTGGCCCGCGCGTACTGACGGGCGCAGGCGCGGCCACGCCCGCGCCGATGCGAAGCAGAGCGAGCAGCGCCCGGCACGGCCGGCGGGGCGGCGCCAGCCGAACCCGTCCGACGTCAGGCCGGCGGCTTTGCCGTCGGCAGATCGGATGCGCAACATGGACAAGATGAACACCTTGGCCGAAACGATGTTGGGCTATCGTTTCGGAATGGGCGGTGATTCAGGCTGAGACAGAATGCTGTCAGGGCGGGATTGCCTTGTTTTGTCAGTGGCTTGCGAGGGGTGTCGTCCAACACCGTGCCTCTCACGTCCTTCCCGCGCAGGCGGGAATCCGTAACCGCTACCGCTCCGATGGAGTCGACAGGCTAGCCAGTCTGGATCCCCGCCTTCGCGGGGATGACGGACGTGGGTGGGGCTGAGCGGGGCTCAACAGCTCGCGCAATCACCGCCCGTTTCGATCTGCAGCGTCGTATGGCCGATGCCGAAGCGGTCGTGGAGCATCGCGCGCGCGTCCACGAGGAAGGCGTCGCCCGGATAGCGCCCGGACATGACGAGGTGCGCGGTGAGCACGGGTTCTGTGGTCGACATCGGCCAGATGTGGAGGTCGTGGACGCGCGAGACGCCGGGCAGCGCGGCGAGCGCGGCGGTGACCGCATCATAGTCGATGTGGCGGGGCACGGCGGAAAGGCTCATTTCGACCGTCTCGCGCAGCAGGCCCCAGGTCTGCCAGAAGATCAGCGCGGCGATAACGAGGCTGACGATCGGATCGATCCAGCCGAGGCCGGTCGCCCAGATCGCGAGGCCGGCGAGGACGACGCCCGCCGAGACGACCGCGTCGCTGAGCATGTGGAGATAGGCGCCGCGGACATTGATGTCGTGCTTGCGCCCGCGCGCGAACAGCCAGGCGGTGAAGGCGTTGACGGCGATGCCGATGCCCGCGACGGTCGATACGGTGAGGCCGGCGAGCACCGGCGGGTCGCCGATCCGCTGCACCGCCTCCAGCACGATCGCGCCCAGTGCGACGAGCAGCAGCAACGCATTGGCGAGCGCGGCGAGGATCGTCGAGCCTTTGAGGCCATAAGTGAAGCGCTTGGAGGGCGCACTGCGGGCGAGCGCGGCGCCGCCCCAGGCGACGGCGAGGCCGAGCACGTCGGACAGGTTGTGGCCCGCGTCGGCGAGCAACGCGACCGATCCCGTCCACAGGCCGGCGCCGCCTTCGGCCAGGACGTAGGCGATGTTGAGCGCGATGCCGATCGCGAAGGCGCGGTCGAACGACGCGGGGGCGTGGGAATGGCCGTGGCCGCCGTGGCTGTGTTTGCTGTGGTCGTGCGCGTGGCCGTGGTGGTGATGGGCGCCCAATGATCTCGTCCGGGTGATTGTGGGGTGGTCGTATCACTGCGGCGGTGCGTGATACTAGCGCATCGATGGTGACGTGCTCGTCGCGTGGGGTGGAGCGCGGGGTTTCGGTATTCGGGTCGCCTCGCAGAAGAAGCGGGACGCCCGGTTGAGCCCAGGGTGACGGGGTGTGTGGCAGTCGGGGTAGCTCCTCCGCTCCGTCACCCCGGACTTGGTCCGGGGTCTACCGGGCCGCGGGGGGAAGCTGGAGCCTCTGGCCGTCCCCCTCGCCGCGGAGTGGACCCCGGAACGAGTCCGGGGTGACGGGGGTGTTTGGGGCGTGGCTCGCGCTCCCAATCGTTTGGGGGATTTGGGTGGTGGGCCTTTCCCTCGTCACCCCGGCCGAAGAGCCGGGGTCCCGCTTTTTTTTCCAGCGACCGCGGAAGAAGCGGGACCCCGGGTCGAGCCCGGGGTGACGGGGTGTGGCTTCGGCAGGGTGCCTCCTCCACTCCGTCATCCCGGACTTGGTCCGGGTCCACCGGGCCGCGAGGGGAAGCTGGAGCCTCTAGCCGTCCCCCTCGCCGCGGAGTGGACCCCGGGTCGAGCCCGGGGTGACGAGGGGGGGGGGGTGGCGCCCCCCTCAGGATTTGCCGAAGAGGCCGCCGAGCATGCCGCCCAGATTGCCGAGCGCGCCGTTGCCTTCGCCGCCGAGCAGGCCGCCGATGTTGGCGAGGGCGCCTTCGCCGCCGAGGTGGGCGAGGATCTGGTGCAGGACATCGGGGGACAGGCCGGTCGAATCGGCGGCGCCGGCCACCGTATCGCCGGGTTCGGCGTGCGCGGCACTTAACGCGGCGATCGCCTGGGCGACCTGTTCGGGGGAGAGGCCGATCTTTTCGGCGAGGTTGGTGAGAATCGGAGTGTCGCCCATCTGGCCAAGGATGCCGTCCAACAGACCCATCATATGTCTCCTGCGCGCGTCGGTTCGCGCGGGCTGGGAGCATAGCAGGCGGTGACGGTCGCGTCGCGGGGCGATCCGTGGCAAGAAGCCGCGCATCGTGACCGACCTGCCGATTTTCGCCGTCCTGCCCGACCTGCTCGCCGCGTTGCGGACCGGGAGCAACGCCGTGCTCGTCGCGCCGCCGGGGGCGGGCAAGACGACCGCGGTAGCCCCGGCGCTGCTGGGCGAGGCCTGGTGTACGGGCGAGGTGCTGCTGCTGTCGCCGCGGCGACTGGCGGCGCGCGCGGCGGCGGAGCGGATGGCGGCGCTGGCGGGGGAAAGCCCGGGCGGCACCTATGGCTATGCGACGCGGATGGACAGCAAGCGCTCCGCAGCGACGCGGGTGACGGTGGTGACGGAGGGGATTCTCGTCGCGCGTATCCAGGCCGATCCGGAGCTGACCGGTGTGTCGGCGGTGCTGTTCGACGAGGTGCATGAGCGCAGCCTGGATGGCGATTTCGGTCTGGCGCTGGCGCTGGAGGCGCAGGGCGCGCTGAGGCCCGATCTGCGGCTGGTCGCGATGTCGGCGACGCTGGACGGGGCGCGCTTTTCGCGCCTGCTGGGCGCCACGGAGCAGGGGGCGCCCGTGATCGAGAGCGAGGGGCGCAGCTATCCGCTCGCTCTGCGCTATCTGGGGCGCAGCGGCGACGGCCGGATCGAGGATGCGATGGCGAGCGCGATCCGGCAGGCGCTTCGCGAGGCGGAGGGTGGCGTGCTCGCGTTTCTGCCTGGCGTCGCCGAGATCGAGCGGACGGCGGAGCGGCTGGAGGGGCTGCCGGAGACGATCCGCGTGCATCACCTGCATGGCAGCATGGAGCCGGCGGCGCAGCGCGCGGCGATCCGCCCCGAGCCCGATGGCGCGCGCAAGCTGGTGCTGGCGACGGGGATCGCCGAGACCAGCCTGACGCTGGACGGCATCCGCATCGTCGTCGATTCGGGGCTGGCGCGGCGGCCGCGCTACGACCGGGCGGCGGGGATGACGCGGCTGGTGACCGAACGCGCGAGCCAGGCGGCGGTGACGCAGCGCGCCGGGCGTGCGGCGCGGCAGGGGCCGGGCGTCGCCTATCGCCTGTGGGAAGAGGCGGCGACGGGTGGCCTGCCGCGATTCGACCCGCCGGAGATCGTGGAAGCGGATCTGTCGGGTCTGGTGCTGGCGAGTGCGATCTGGGGCGTCGGCGATCCGCGCGACCTCGCGTGGCTCGATCCGCCGCCCGCCGCGGCGGTGGCGGAGGCGCGCGAGCGGCTGGCGGCGATCGACGCGGTCGATGGCGACGGGCGGCCGACCGCGCACGGGCGGCGCGTCGCGGCGATGCCTATGCCGCCGCGCCTCGCGCATATGCTGCTGCGCGCGGGGGCGATGGGGCAGGGCGCGCTGGCCGCCGAGGTGGCGGTGCTATTGTCCGAGCGCGGGCTGGGCGGCAACGATCCCGACCTCGACGTGCGGCTGCGGCGCTGGCGCAGCGATCGGGGGACGAAGGCGACCGCGGCGCGGCGGCTGGCGGAGCGGTGGACGGCGCTGGCGGGCAAGCCGGTGGGCGAGCCGCTGCGCATCGATGGCGCGGGCGTGGAGGTGGCGATCGCGCTCGCCTTCCCCGACCGGATCGCGAAGGCGCGGGATGCCAGCGGCGAATTATGGGCGTCGGCGGGCGGGCGCGGCTTCCGGCTCGACCCGACGCTGCCGCTGGCGCGGCATGCGTGGCTGGCGGTCGCGGAGACGCAGGGGGCGGCATCGGGCGCGCGCATCCTGGCGGCGGCGCCGATCGCGCTGGCGACGATCGAGCGCCTGTTCGCCGACCGGATCGAGACGCGGCGGACGGTGACGTTCGATGCGGCGAGCGGTGGCGTGGTGACGCTGCGCGAGCGGCGGCTGGGCGCACTACGGCTGTCGTCGGGGCCGGATGCGGGGGCGGAGCCGGACGCGATCGCCGCGGCCTTGCTGGAGGGCGTGCGGACGCATGGGCTGGCGCTGCTGCCGTGGAGCGCGGGGGCGGCGGCGCTGCGGGCGCGGGCGGACTATGCGGGCGTGCCGCTGGAAGACATGCTGGTCGAGCGGCTCGACGAATGGCTGCCGGCGTTGCTCGTGGGGCGGCGGCGGCTCGACGCGATTCCGGCGGGGGCGCTGACCGACGCGGTGCGGACGCTGATCGGTTGGGATGCGATGCGGCAGATCGATCGGCTGGCGCCTGCCGACTTCACCAGCCCCGCAGGGAGCACGCACGCGATCGACTATGCGGCGGAGGGCGGGCCGAAGGTGGAGCTGCGCGTGCAGGCGCTGTTCGGGCTGGGCGAGCATCCCTGTATCGGGTCGGGGCGCGTGCCGCTGGTGCTCAGCCTGACCTCGCCCGCCGGGCGGCCGATCCAGACGACGCGCGATCTGCCGGGCTTCTGGGCGGGCAGCTGGAGCGCGGTCGCGAAGGAGATGCGCGGGCGCTATCCCAAACATCCCTGGCCCGACGATCCCGCCGCGGCGACCGCGACGTTGCGGACGAAAATGGCGGATGCACGGGGCGGCGGGACGCGCTAAAGGGGCGTCTATGCCTACCGCCCGCATCTTCCAGCGCCCCAAGAACGCCATGCAATCGGGCAAGGCCCGCACGCACACCTGGGCCCTCGAGTTCGAACCGGCCGAGCCGAAGCAGCCCGATCCGCTGACCGGCTGGGCGGGCAGCGGCGATACGCGCGAACAGGTGCGGCTGAGCTTCCCGTCGGCCGAGGCGGCGATCGCCTATTGCGAGGCGCAGGGCTTCGATTACGAGCTGATCCCGGCGCCGGAGCGCAAGCTGAAGCTGCAGGCGTACGCGGATAATTTCCGGTAAGGGCGGGGCTCTTACCGACGCCGTCATTCCCGCGGAGGCGGGAATCCATAACCTCTGACGTTGCGACTTGAGCCGGGGCGGTAGCGTTTCTGGATTCCCGCCTTCGCGGGAATGACGATTGGGGGTGTGGGCGTGTGCCGGTCCCCCATCATGCGTCGCCCCAGTGGAGGCTGGGAGGATCGATGCGCGCGCTCGCGAGCGTTTCATACCCGTTCGCCCTGAGCCTGTCGAAGGGCTCTCAGCGCCCCATCATTTCCGCGACGATGCCGCTGCCGAGCAGCAGCAGCATCTTGGCGTCGATCGCGACGCCGGCGCGACGTTTCTCTGCGACGAAGCCTTCGACGCCCGATAGCGGCACGCGGTGGACGGTGATGTTCTCGTCGGCGTCGCCACCGCCGTCGCCGGTGCGGGTGAGGCCGGTCGCCAGCACGAGCGTGAAGCTTTCCGATGTCATGCCGGGCGAGGAGAAATACTCGCCGCGCTCCTCGACGAATTGGGCGTGATAGCCGGTTTCTTCCTCCAGCTCGCGGCGGGCGGCCGAGGCGATGCTTTCGCCCGCGCTTTCGTCGCCGACCAGGCCGGCGGGGAGTTCCAGGCAGGGGCGGCCCAAAGGCACGCGATATTGCTCGACGAGCAGCAACTGACCGTCGGCATCGATCGCGACGATCACCGCGGCGCCGATGCCGCCGTTGCGCTCGGCATATTCCCAGGTGCCCGCCTTGCGGACCGACAGGTATTTGCCCTGCCACATCGTATCGGTCGTCATAGCTGAATCAGGCGGTCCGGCAGTTCGTTGGTGTCGTCGGCGCGCGGCGGGAAGTGTTCGGTGAGGACGATGCCGATCTGGCGGATCGCCTCTGCCATGCCGTCGCCGGGGCGTCCGTCACGCGTCGCGGTGATGAGCGCGGCCATCGCGGCGCCCCAGACTTCGGGCGCGACGCGGGAGTGGATCGCGGCATCGGCGATCAGCTCGGCGCGATGTTCGTCGAGCGAGAGGTACAGCAGCACGCCGGTCGCATCGCGGGTGCGGGCCTCGGCGCTGGCGCGGAACAGCATCAGCGCACGCGTCCGGACGCGGCGGGCGGCGGTGCCCTTGGGCGTCAGCGCGAGGCGGAGCGGCATCCAGGCGAGCGCGACGCGGACGATCAGGAAGGTCGCGGCGAGCAATACCAGCGCGACGGTGAACAATCCGCCGGGCGCGGGCGCGCCGTCCCACGGATCGGCGACGAGGCCGTGGAGCGTCACCGCGATCCCCGGCCAGAGCGCGAGCAGCGCGGGGACGAGCAGCATCGCCAGCACCGCCCAATGCAGCGCGACGTCGTGATATTTGTCGGATCGGTGCGCGACGATCGTGACGATCTCGCCCGAGGTGGTGCGCTCGGCTTCTGCCACGGCTTCGGCGACGCGCGCGGCATCGGTGGGGGTCAGGCGCATGTCACCAATCCCCCGAGGCGCCGCCGCCCCCGAAATCGCCGCCGCCGCCGCCGGTGAAGCCACCACCACCCCAGCTGCCGTCGCTGCCGCCCGACGCTCCGCCGCCGCCCCAGCCGCCGCCACGATCGCCGGAGGAGCGGCCGATCTCGTTCGCGATTCCCCACAGCACGATGGGCAGCGCGCTACCGCCGCCATCGTCATAGCGTCGGCCCCACGGCCCGGCGCTGCGCCGGCGACCGATGATCAGCGGCACGAGGACGAACAACAGGATGACCGCCCAGATGATCAGGCCGAACGGTACGCCGCCACCACCGCTGCGGCGTTCGGCGGAGCGCTGGTGGATCTGGTCGAACTGCTTCGCCGCCGCATCGAGCCGCGCCTGCTGTTCTTCGGGTGAGGCACGCAGCTGTTTGTCGAGCGCATCGACGCCGGCGGTGATGCCGCCCGACATGTCACCCGCCTTGAAACGGGGAATGACGTCCTGATTGATGATGACGCTGGACAAAGCGTCGGTGATGAACGGCTCCAGCCCGCGGCCGACTTCGATGCGGACCTTGCGCTGGTTGGGCGCGACGATGAGGATCGCGCCGTTGTTGACGTCACGCAGGCCCACGCCCCAGCTGCGGCCGAGCTTGTAGCCGTAATCCTCGATCGTATCGCCCCGCAGATCGGGGATCGTCGCGACGACCAGCTGGCGCTTGGTGTCCTTCTGCAACGCCTCCAGCTTCTGCGTCAGTGCGGCCTTCGTGTCCGGCGGCAGCACGTTGGCGGCGTCGACGACGAGGCCGGTGAACTTGGGGAAGGTCTGCGCGGTCGCGGGCGCGAGCATCAGGCTCGCGGCGAGCAGCAGCAACGCCGCCCGCCACACGATCGCCGCCCGCTCAAAGAGGCGCATCGCCGTCAGCTCGCATTCCCGAAGTTGACGGTCGGGGCCTGATCCGCCCCCGGCGTCGTCGCGGCGAAGGGGGTCAGCGGCTTGGCGCCGTAGAAGATCTTCGCGCCGACCGCGTCGGGGAAGGTGCGGATCTTGGTGTTATACGCCTGCACCGCATTGTTGTAATCGCTGCGCGCGATGGTGATGCGGTTTTCGGTGCCTTCCAGCTGGCTCATCAGCGTGGTGTAGTTGCTCTGGCTCTTCAGCTCGGGGTACGCCTCCTGCAAGCGCTGGAGCGACAAAGTAACGGCGCCCTGCGCGCGTTCGAACGCCTGCATCTTGGCGGGATCGGTCAGCTGGTCACCCGACAGCTTCACCTGGTTGGCGCCGGCGCGGGCCTGCGTCACCTGCACCAGAATGTCCTTTTCCTGCGCGCCCGCGGCCTTCACCGTCGCGACGAGGTTGGGGATCAGGTCGGCGCGGCGCTGATACTGGTTCTGGACGTCGGCCCAGCGCGCCTTGGCATTTTCCTCGGCCGTCGGCACGGAATTGATCCCGCATCCGGCGAGCGACAGGCTCGCGGTGGCAGCCAGCGCGAAGGCGGCAACGGGACGAAGCGACGACATGAACATTCTCCTGAGAGCGTATCTGTCCTATCCATATAGGACAGCGTGCGGGCTTGGCGAAGGGGTAATCGCAGCCTAGGCTTTCACCCGACGCCTGAACAACGGGGAGGACGCGAACATGTTCAAGGAATTCAGGACCTTCATTGCGCGGGGCAATGTGCTGGACCTTGCCGTGGCGGTCATCATCGGCGCGGCATTCGGCAAGATCGTGACGTCGCTGACCGAAGACATCATCATGCCGGTGGTGGGCAAGATCTTCGGCGGCTTGGATTTTTCGAGCTATTTCATTCGGTTGGGCGCAATCCCCGCGACCTATACCGGATCGCCGACGGATTATGCCGCGCTGAAGAAGGCGGGCGTGCCGCTGCTGGGCTATGGCGAGTTCGTGACGCAGGCGGCAAACTTCCTGATCCTCGCCTTCATCATTTTCCTGCTGGTGCGCAGCGTCAACCGCGTGATCGCCAAGCCCGAGGCGCCCGCCGCCCCGGCGCCCGAGCCGGCCGATGTCGCGCTGCTGCGTGAGATTCGCGACGAGCTGAAGGCGCGGCCGCGGGTGTGATGGATCCTCCCTCGCTTTAGCGGGGGAGGGGGACCGTTCGCGTAGCGAATGGTGGAGGGGGCGTTGCCGCGAGCGCGACGGGAGCCGTTGACCTCCCCCTCCGTCAGCTTCGCTGCCACCTCCCCCTGGCGGGGGAGGAATGGGGGCATGCCGTGACGCGCTGGTCGGCGACCCAGCCGTACTGGGCCTTGCCACCATCGTCACCCCGGACTTGATCCGGGGTCCCGCTATCGGCGCGAAGAAGAAGAAGCGGGATCCCGGCTCGAGGCCGGGATGACGGGAATGGGGTGTCCTTACGCCGCGACGAGTTGGTCGGCGGTGGCGTCGGCGAGGCTGGTGCCGTCGAGGATGCGGGCGGTTTCGTCGCGGACGCGCATCATCGCGTGGCGGATCGCGCAATCGGCCTCGCTCTTGCAGTCCTTGCACGGACGGTAGGCGGTGCGGCTGACGCAGGGGACGAGCGCGAGCGGCCCTTCGATCACGCGGATCACGTCGCCCAGCGAAATGAGGTGCGCGGGCCGCGCGAGGACGTAGCCGCCCATCTTGCCGCGCGTGCTCTGGATGAAGCCGGCATCGCGCAGATCGGCCAGGATTAGTTCCAGGAACTTGCGCGGCACATTGGCGGCGACGGCGATCTTGCCCATCGGGATCGGCGGGCTGGCGGCGGGTGCTTCGGCGAGAAACAGCATCGCGCGCAACGCGTAACGGGAACGCTGGGTCAACATGATGGCGCCGCTATGGCCGGATATTGTGGCTAACGAAAGGCGTGGATTGCAGGGACGTGACGCTGCCCCTATATCGACCGGGCCGGCTTCCAGCCGGCTATGGCGATAAACGGTGGCGTTAAATAGGCGCAGCGGACCCGGGGGCAGTACCCGGCGGCTCCACCACCGACGCTGAGCCGCTCGGCGGCACGCTTCATGCGTGCTGGCGATTGGCACAGCGTCGATGACGGGGCCGAACTAGGATCGACGTGTGTTGAAAAGCGCTGTCTTTCGCTCGGAATGGGACCACCGCAACGGCCCATTACACAAGTGCCAACGATAACGAAGCACTCGCGATTGCGGCGTAACTGAGGGCCTCACGGCCTAAGGTTACTCCAAAATAGCGCGGTTGGACCCCACCGGGCAACAGAAGGGGATTCCAGCGGTACGGGGAGCACCGGGCAACAGAAGCTCCCCACTGTCCATATCGATGGTCGTACGAAACGCAGCGTTCCCGCTGCGGGCGTTGTCGCTGCGCGGCGTTGCCGCCATCTTGCGCGGGAAGGAGCCTTTCGCATGACCGCCCGCACGCTTGCCGCCATCCACCCTGCCCATCGCGACGATATCGGTGATCTGGTTACGCGGCGGCCGGTGCCGGGGCCGGGGCTGGAGCAGGTCGATCCGTTCCTGTTCCTCAACCATCACGGCCCGCAGACGTATCGCCCGGGCAACAACGGCCTGCCGTTCGGGCCGCATCCGCATCGCGGATTCGAGACGGTGACGTTCATCCTCGACGGCAGCCTGGCGCATCACGACACCGGCGGCCATGCCAGCATCATCGAAGCGGGCGGCGTGCAGTGGATGACGGCGGGATCGGGGCTGATCCATGCCGAAATCTCGCCGCCCGCGTTCAAGCGTGACGGCGGACCGATGGAGATCCTGCAATTGTGGGTGAACCTGCCTGGCCGGCTGAAGATGACAGCGCCGGCCTATACCGGCTTGCAGGCCGATGCGATCCCCGTGGTGCCGCTGCCGGACGATGCGGGCAGCGTCGCATTGGTGTCGGGGCGGTTCGTCGACGTGGAGGGGCCGATCCGGTCGCTGACCGGCGTGATGCTGTCGATCGTGCGGCTGCGTGGCGGTGCGGCGGTGACGCTGCCGGCGCCAAAGGGACGGTCAGTGTTTCTGTATATCGTTGCCGGCACCGTGGCGATCGGCGGGCGGAGCGTGCCGCACTGGCATCTGGCGACGGTGCGCGACGACGGCGATTCGGTGGAACTGACCGCGAGCGACGATGCCGTGCTGCTGTACGGCCATGCCGATCCGATCGGCGAGCCGGTGGTGGCGCATGGGCCGTTCGTGATGAACACGCGCGACGAAATCGGCCAGGCGATCCGCGATTATCAGGCGGGGCTGTTCAACGGCACGGGGCCGCTGCCGGCGGTGTGATCATCGATGTGGGAAGTGGTGCCCGGGGACGGATTCGAACCGCCGACACTGCGATTTTCAGTCGCATGCTCTACCAACTGAGCTACCCGGGCAGGGCCGTCACGCGAAGGCTTCGCGTTCGGAAGTGGCGCCTCTAATGGTCCCCGCCGGTGCTGTCCAGCCCCTCATGCGCATCATTTTGCACCGGGATGCGATATCCTTCGCCCAGCCATTGCAGCAGGTCGCGATCGCGGCAGCCGCGCGAGCAGAAGGGCGTGTGAAGCGGATCGACGGCTTTGTCGCAGATCGGGCAGGTCGTGGCGGTCATAGGCTGTCGAACAGATGGGTGACGCCGGTGCGGCGTGCAAGCTCGGCCAGCCAGTCGGGGCGGCTGACGAGGCGGGCGTGGACGGGGGCGGGCAGGCGGTGATGCAGCGGGCTGCCGGGGGGCTCGCGCTCCAGCCGGCGCAGCAGCGCCCGGGTCGCGGCGCCGACCGGATCGGTGCGGAGCAATTCGGGCAGCGAGGCGCGGGGGCGGGGGCGGACGATCTGCAAGAAACCGAAGCCGTTGACCGCGGTGCGCTCGAACGGCGGCACCAGCGCGGCGTCGAGCGCTTCGGCGACCGCCTGTCGCGCGGCCTTGCCCTCCAGCGTCGGAAAGTCGATGCCGATCGAGCCGCCGATGCCGTGGCGGCGTATCGCTGCGGCGACCGCCGTCGCTGCGGCGACGGCGAGCGGTTCGAGCGGGGGCGGACCGTCGACGTCGAACAGCGTCATCGCCGGGGTGGGCGACAGGCGCAGCGCGCCGAGCGGGAAGGCGATCGCGCCGTCCATCGCTTCTTCGAGCAGTTCGGACCAGCCGGCCGATTCCAGCGCGTCGGGTTCGTGGGGGCGGAGCGTGCGGATGGGATGGCCGGTGGCGTGGAGGCGGGCGAGCAGGTCCGGGCCGTCGGCGGGCGTAGCGTCGGTCGCCACGGCGCGGGGCGGCTTGGGTCGGCCGGGTTCGGGAATGGCTTCGCGGACGATCTCCACGGTCAGGGTCGCGCCCTTGGTCAGCCCTTTGGGGATGCGGGGCAGGACCGCGTCCTCGCCGGCGATCGACAGGCGGCCCATGCCGCCGGCGGTCAGCTCGACCAGCTGGGCCCTGGCGATGGCGCCGAGGCGGAGCGTGTTCGGCAGTTCGATCGCGGCTTCGACGATGCGGTCGTCCTCGATCAGCGCGGCGCGGGCTTCGCCGATGCCGGCTTCATAGACCCATTCAGGCAAGGGGGAGCCCGGCGGCGCGGAGGAGGGCGCGGGTTTCGGTGAGCGGCAGGCCGATGACGCCCGAATGGCTGCCGTGGAGGAAGCGGACGAAGGCTTCGGCGCGGCCCTGGATGGCGTAACCACCAGCTTTTCCAAGGCCTTCGCCGCACGCGACATAGGCGTCGATTTCGGCGGGGGAGAGCGGGCGGAAGGCGACGATCGTGTCGGACAGGCGCGTGCGCTGCGTGCCGTCGGGGCCGATCACGCAGATCGCCGACAGCGCATGGTGGCGGCGGCCCGACAGGCGGAGCAGCAGGTCGCGCTGGATCGCCTCGGTCTCGGCGGGCGGTAGGATCATGCGGCCGAGCGCGATGGTGGTGTCCCCGGCGATGACCGTCTCATCCGGCGCGCGCTGCACCGCCAGCGCCTTTTCGACGGCGAGGCGCTGCGCATAGACGCGGGGCAGTTCGCGGGGGCGCGGGGTTTCGTCGATCGCGGGCGCGGCGATGCGATCGGGCACGACGCCGAGACGCGCCAGCAGATCGCGCCGGCGCGGCGAGGAAGAGGCGAGAACCAGTGGCATAAGGTCGGGCGGCACGCGGGTGCCGCCGCCGCTTATTGCGGGCCGGGGCCGCCGCGGCCGGGCATGAAGCGGTAGGTGATCCGCCCCTTGGTCAGGTCGTAGGGGGTCAGTTCGACCAGCACCTCGTCACCGACCAGCACGCGGATGCGGTTCTTGCGCATCTTGCCGGCGGTATGGCCGAGAATTTCGTGGTCGTTTTCGAGCTGTACACGGAACATCGCGTTGGGGAGCAATTCCACCACGCGGCCGCGCATCTCGAGCAGTTCTTCCTTGGCCAAAAATCAACCTCTGTTCGCGTGTTCGGGCGCGCCCTTAGCGCAAGTCGCCGAAAAAGGGAAGCAAGGCGGACGGGCGGCGCCGGTCCAACAGGGGGCGGCGCGTCGCAAGGCCTTGCAGGATGCGAGATGGGGGCGGCGGGGGCGATTCGCAAGCCGGCCGGCCCCCTCGGAAGCGGACGAAGTGGACGATACGTCATGTGCCGGAGACCCCCTCATGCGCAGGGAGCGTGGGGGGTAGGGTCGGACGGGTCAAAGAGCGTTCCGGGGATGATGCATATTCGGCGCGTGTAGGACAGGGGAAAGATCGGATCAGAGCAGCCGGTCCTGCCGGCCCGTGTCTTCGCGGGCTGCCTTGCGGAAGGCGAGGTTGGGATCGGGATAGGGCAGATCGGGCTTTCGTCCGGCGAACAGATCGGCGACCGTCAGGATCTGAAGCCGCGGATAGGTGCGCTTGAATCCGTCCTCGAACCGGCCGACCGCCGCCGCTGCCTTCAGCATCGGTCCGGTCGGCGTGGCGAGCGTGACGAAGACGCCGATCGGCGCGTTTTCGCGCACCATCGCCGAATGCAGGTCGCGGATCATGCCGACACCGACATGGTCGCCGCCCTTGACCGAGACGATCGCCTTTTCGGTGCGTTTGCCGTCCGGCTTGAAATAGAGCAAGCCGTCGACGCCGCCGTCCGCGCCCTTCTTCTTGCCGCCATAGGGCACGGCATCGACCATCGACACCGCCCACCATTGAAACTGATATTTGTCGCGCCTGGCGAGATCGGTGGCGGAGGCGAGGTCCTTGGGCGTGCCCTCTACCGTGAAGCTGGCATCCGGGAAGGCTGCCTGCATGCGCCGTTCGATCAGCGAAATGGCGAGATGGGTGACGTCGATCCCGATCCAGTGCCGCCCGAGCTTCTGCGCGGCATGCACCGCGGTGCCGCAGCCGCAGAAGGGGTCGAGCACGACGTCGCCTTCGTTGGACGAGGCGGCGACGATGCGTTCGAGCAATTTGATCGGCTTTTGCGTGGGGTAGCCGAGATATTCCTTGCCCCGCGGTGCGATGGCGAAGTTCCAGTAATCCTCTGGCACCTTGCCCTTGGCGTGGATCAGGTGATCGGCGCCGACGAAGCCCGATCCGACAAGGCCGGGTTTATAGTTTTCGCGAGTCTTGGCGCTGTGTTCGACGCGGACGGCGTCGGCGTTGAACGTCCAGGTGTCGCCCTTGTTGAACCAGAAGATCGTGTCGTGCTTGCGCATGAACTGCCGCATGCCGGGCGACCCCGGCCCGGTGTAGCACCAAACGATTTCGTTGCGGTAGCGCTGGGCGCCGAACACCGCGTCGAGCAGCAGCTTGAGGTAATGGCTGGCGGTCGGATCGCAGTGGAGGAACAGGCTGCCGGTCGGCTTGAGCTTACGATGCAATTCGACCAGGCGGATCGCCATCATGGCGAGATAGGCCATCATGTCGTTTTCGCCGAGAAACGCGCGCATCGCGCGGAGCAGTTCGAACGCGCGCGTGTTGCCGCTCTTGCAGACCTGGTCGAAGGCGTCCTCCGCCGTGTCGTTCCAGTGCCATGTGTCTTCGAACGCCTCGATCTGGGCATCCGCGCCGGCGCCGGTCGGCGACTTGAAGAGGATGTTGTAGTTGGCGTTCGAATTGTAGGGCGGGTCGAGATAGATCAGATCGACGCTGGCATCGGCGATATGATCGCGCAGCACGTCCAGATTATCGCCATAATAGAGGTGATTGAGGGGTCTGTTCCGCATTGCCGGACTGTGCCGGGGGCAGCGGCGATCGGGGCATGACGATTGATCCGGATCGGCTGCGACGCATCCGATGTTGCGGGCCTGTTCCCGATCGTTTCATCCAAAGCGGATGGTTGGCTGCGGCAGGCCCGCCCCGATCACCCCGCCGAGCGGAAGCCGTTACGCCCGCCGGCCTTCGCGCGGTACAGTGCATCGTCCGCGCGGGCGATGACGTCGCGCAGGCGATCGGGGGGCGTGATGCCGGCGATGCCGCAGCTGATGCTGAGCAGCACGTGCGTCGCGGCGTCGGCGGCGATCGGCTGTTGGCGCAATGCGGCCTGGATGCGCGTGCAGATCGCCTCGCCCGTGTCGTGATCGCCGACCTGCAGGATCATCACGAACTCGTCGCCGCCCAGCCGGCCGATCAGATCGTCGGGGCGGGTATTGGCGCGCAGCGTCGCGGCGAGATGGCGCAGCACGTGATCGCCGAAGGGATGGCCCCAGGAATCGTTGATGCCCTTGAAGTGATCGATGTCCATCGCGACGCAGCACAAGGGCGAAGCGGCGCGATCGAGCAGCGCGCCGGCGCGGCGTTCGAAGCCGCGGCGGTTGAGCAGTCCGGTGAGCGTGTCGGTGATCGCCTCGGCATGCGCTTCGGCGGCCTGTTCCTCCAGCTTGCGCGACAGGCGGGTGCGCGCGGCGATCTCCGCCGCGACGGGCAGGCAGGTGATCAGCATGATGGCGAGGAAGGACTGGAACAGATGCGCCTGGAGCACCGGGTCACCGGTCGTCATCACGACCGGACCATGGCCCGACGCGGTGGCGCACGCGCCGATCACGGCAATGGCCATGACCGCCATCTTGGTGCCGAGCGGCCCGACGCGGAAGGTGACGAGCATGACCGGCGCGTAGAGCAGGAACAGCGCGGGCAGCACCGCCACGTAGAAGACGAGATAGGCGGTGGCGACGACCAGCCCGAGATAGGCGAGCGATTCCAGTCGCTGCATCGGCGACTTGCTGCGGATACAGTCGGTCAGCTGGCCGCCGAGGATGGCCATGAACACCGGCGTGAAGACGAGCAGGCCGAGGCCGTCGCTGAGGAACCAGGTCTTGAACGAGGAGACGAACGCCTGGTCGTAGACGAGGGTCGCGGTGGCGGCGCCCGCCGCGCCGCTGAGCGCGGGCGCGATCAGGCCGGCGGCGAGGATGAAGCGCAGCAGCGCGCCGGTGGAGCGGAGCAGGTCGATCGACCCCGAACCGCGGCGGATGAGGATGGTGGCGACCACCACCTCCAGCCCGTTCGCGATCGCATACAGCAGCGGGCCGACGATGCTGCCCCGCGTCAGCCAGTTGGCGGCGACATTGCCGACGAGGCCGGCGCTGAGCACCGTCCACCAGCGCGGGCGCCGATCGAGCAGCAGCAGCGCGACGAGGACGGCATTGGCCGGCCATACCGTCGCGATCGTGCGGCCGTCGCTGGTGAGGTGGATGGTCGAGGCGGCGAACAGGAAATAGAGCGATGCCGCGACCAGCCAGATGGTGCGGGATGGCGTCCCCGATGGGCGCGCGGTGCGGACTGTCTCTCCCATCCACCCAAATTGATCGAGATCAGTCAAAACGGGGTTAATATTTGCCGCGTCGCGCGAGCGAAGCCGTGGGAAGACGACGACAAATCACCCGCCGCGGGTTAATCGACCCTCGTCATACGCGGGGCGATGGCCGGGTGCGGCAATCCCCCTCACGCCGGATTATACTTCGCCAGGAACGCGCCCATTGCGGTGAGGAATTCCAGCCGGTCCTGGCTGCGGGTGAAATGGTGATCGCCCAGCGGCTGCTCGATATATCGATAGGGCTTGCCGGCGGATTTCAGCGCATCGGCCATCTGGCGGGATTGTTTGACCGGCACGCGCTTGTCGGCCTTGCCGTGCAGCAGCAGGACGGGGATCGTTACCTGATCGGCGCCGAAGCGGGGGGAGACGGCGTGCAGGTCGGTCGCGCGCTTGGTCCAGTAGCGGCCCAGCGTCTTGCCGTTGAGGAATTGCGCATCGTATTTCTTGATGCCGGCAAGGTCCGACACGCCGGCATAGGAGATGGCGCAGCGATACAGCGCGCCGTCGCGCTGGGCGGCGCGGAGCGCGGCATAGCCGCCATACGAGGCGCCGGCGATGCAGACGCGCTTGGGATCGGCGATGCCCTCTTTAGCCAGAAAGGTGATCGCATCGTTGAGGTCGTCCTGCATCTTGAGGCCCCATTCGCCTTCGCCCGCCTTGACGAAGGCGGTGCCATAGCCGGACGAGCCGCGGTAATTGGGCTGGATGACGGCATAGCCCTGTTCAGCGAGATACTGGACCCACCAGTCCCAGCCTTCGCTGTCGCGCGCGATCGGGCCGCCGTGGGGCAGGACGACCAGCGGCAGGTTCTTCGCGTTCGGGCGATGGCGGGGGAGCGTCAGGATCGCCTCGATCGCCGTGCCGTCGCGCGCGGTGTAATGGACGGTCCTGACCGGCGACAGGCTGCGCCCGGCGAGCGTGTCGTTCTGGAAGGCGTAGCGCTGCATGCGGTCGCTGCCGAGATCCCAGTAATAGAGCGCGCCGGCCTGCGATGGGCTGCCGACCTCGACCAGCATCTGCGAACCGCTGGCGCTGCGCGAGACGATGCGCGCGCGGCGATTGCCGACCGCGGCGTCGGCGGCGGCCTGGATTCGCTTCAGGGCGGGATCGAGCCAGACGATATGGTCGAACGTGTCGGTGACGCTGATCCCTAGCACGTCGTTGCCGTCGCGGTTTTCGACGACGCCGTCGATGTCGTAGCCGGGATGGTCGAACACCTTCTTGCCCAGCGTCAGATCGGGCAGCGAGACTTCGTACAGCGCATCGCGGCCGCCGCTGTCGCTGGTCGCGAGCGCGGTGCCGTCGGCGCGGAAGGTGGTGGGGACGATGAAGCTCTGCTCCTTGCGCGAATCGCTGCGCGCGATGGTGCGGAAGGATTCGGCGTTGGAGCCGCGATACAGCAGCGCGCCGCGGCCGGTGTCGTCGATGTAGCGGATGCCCATGCGCAACGTGCCGGCGCCGTCGGCATACCAGTCCCATACGTCGGGCTGGCTGGCGGCGACGCGACGGACCTTGCCGGTCGAGACGTCGGCGTCCCACACGGACGGATAGATGTCCGCCATCGTGTCGATCCCGGTCGAGCGTGCGAACAGGATGCGCGGGCTGCCGTCTTTGGCCGACCAGAGCAGGTCGTCGGCGCGGATGCCGGAATTGGTCCAGTCGATGCGGTTGAGCGTCTTCAGATCGGCGCTGAGGCCGACCATGCGCGTAATGTAGATGTCCTCCCCGCCGAGGTGCGACTGGCTACCGATGCCGGCGACGAGCCACTTATCGCCGACCCAGCGCCACCAGTTGATGTCCATATTCTCGCCGACCTTCAACGCGGCGGGCTTGCCGTCGAACAGCGGCATGACGACGAGGCTCTGGACGCCGTCGATCGCCATCTTCGCGGCGATGCGCGTGCCGTCGGGCGACAGGCGGGGGGATTCGAACCTGGGCAGCTGGGCGAAAACCGCGGCGGGGATGGGGGCGTCTGCGGCGGGGGGTGCGGCGGGCGTCGTGGCGGGCGGCGTCTGCGCGGTGGCGGTGGTGGCGAACAGAGCGGTGGCGAGCGACAGCGCGCAGGTACGAAGCATGGAATTCCCCCCGGCGGCCTTCCCCAAGGCCAGTGATGGGAAACTAACGCAGGTTAGTGCGGCGTCAATTGGTGGCGAGTCAGGGCGGACGTCACGGGGGAGTGGAGGGTCGATCATGCCCCCGGCATGATCTGAACGATGCGGGGCATCGTTCACCGTCCACTCCCCGTGACGTCGGACGGATCGGGCGGGAGGTGCTCCCGCCCGTCCGCCGGCCGGTCGCGCTTGCCGAGGCTCTGCCTCAGCCTCCGCTGCCGGCCAAGGCCGCCAGCAGGAGCAGCGCGACGATATTCGTGATCTTGATCATCGGGTTGACCGCGGGGCCGGCGGTGTCCTTGTACGGATCGCCGACGGTGTCGCCCGTGACGGCGGCCTTGTGGGCTTTGGAGCCTTTGCCGCCGTAATTGCCGTCTTCGATATACTTTTTGGCATTGTCCCAGGCGCCGCCGCCGCTGGTCATCGACAGCGCGACGAACAGGCCGGAGACGATGACGCCGAGCAGCATCGCGCCCAGCGACGCAAAGCCCTGCGCCTGGCCCGCGACGGTACGGATGATGAAGTAGAGCGCGACCGGTGAGAGGACGGGGAGCAGGCTGGGGACGATCATCTCCTTGATCGCGGCGCGGGTGACGAGGTCGACGGTGCGGCCGTAGTTCGGGCGGCTGGTGCCTTCCATGATGCCGGGATTGTCGCGGAACTGGCCGCGGACTTCCTCCACCACGGCGCCCGCCGCCCGACCCACGGCGGTCATGCCGAAGGCGCCGAAGAGGTAGGGGAGCAGTGCGCCCAGCAGCAGCCCGACGATGACGTACGGGTTGGAGAGGCTGAAATCGACGCTGACGTCGGGGAAGTAGGTGGCGAGGTCGGTGGTGTAGGCGCCGAACAGCACGAGGGCGGCGAGGCCGGCGGAGCCGATCGCATAGCCCTTGGTCACGGCCTTGGTGGTGTTGCCGACCGCGTCGAGCGCGTCGGTACGGGTGCGGACGTCGTCGGGCAGGCCCGCCATCTCGGCGATGCCGCCGGCATTGTCGGTGACGGGGCCGTAGGCGTCGAGCGCCACGACCATGCCGGCGAGCGCGAGCATTGCGGTGGCGGCGAAGGCGATGCCGATGATGCCGGCGAGCTGGTAGGTGGCGATGACCGCGATGACGATGACGATCGTCGGGAGGGCGGTCGCCTCCAGGCTGATCGCGAGGCCCTGGATCACGTTGGTGCCGTGGCCGGTCTGGCTGGCGGCGGCGATCGATTTCACCGGGCGATAGTTGGTGCCGGTGTAATATTCGGTGATCCAGACGATCAGACCGGTGACGGCGAGGCCGATGACCATGCACCAGAACAGGTCCATCCCCGTGAACGCCTGCGCGGTCGCGGCGGCGGCGCGGGGGGCGTCGAAGCCGGTGGTGAGGTCGTCGGACACCGCATCGAGGAAGCCGGCGCTGCCGATCGTGCGGTTGAGGTCGCCGAGCACGTAGCGCGCGGCGAGGTAGATCGCCGGGATCGACAGCAGGGCGCTGGTCCAGAAGCCCTTGTAGAGCGCGCCCATGATCGTGCCGCCCTTGCCGTTTCTCACTGGGCCGAGGCGGACCATGTAGGTGCCGATAATCGAGGTGACGATGCACACGCCGCCGACGATGAGCGGGAGGCTCATCAGGCGCATCAGTTCGGCCGCGTCGGCGCGGATGAGCAGGGCGATCGAGATCATCGTGACGCCCAGCGTGACGACATAGGTTTCGAACAGATCGGCGGCCATGCCCGCGCAGTCGCCGACATTGTCGCCGACGTTGTCGGCGATGACCGCGGGGTTGCGGGGATCGTCCTCCGGAATGCCGGCTTCGACCTTGCCGACGAGGTCGGCGCCGACGTCCGCCGCCTTGGTGAAGATGCCGCCGCCGAGGCGCGCGAAGATCGAGATGAGCGATGCGCCGAACGCGAGCGCCGTCAGCGCCTCGACGATGACGCGGTCGTTGGGGGCGTGGCCGGCGGGGCCGGTGAGATACCAGAAGAAGGTGCTGATCGCGAGCAGGCCGAGGCCCGCGACGAGCATGCCGGTGACCGCGCCCGAGCGGAACGCCATGGTGAGCCCGCCCTGCAGCGAGGTGCGCGCGGCCTCTGCGGTGCGGACGTTGGCGCGCACCGAGATGTTCATGCCGACATAGCCCGCGACGCCCGACAGCACCGCACCGACGACGAAGCCGATGGTGGATACCGCGTTGAGCGTCAGGAACAGGATCGCGGCGACGATGACGCCGACGATCGCGATGGTGGTGTACTGGCGGCCGAGATAGGCCTTGGCGCCTTCCTGGCGGCGGCGATGTCCTGCATCCGGGCGTCGCCCGGAGAGGCGCGGAGCACCTGTTGGCTGGTGACGAAGCCATAGACCACGGCGATGACGCCGCAGAGGATGGCGAGGGCGACCGTGGTCATTCGCGCAAATCCTTCTCCTAGTGACGTCGCCGGCCGATGTCCCCCGGTCTGGCGCGCTGCGGGTGAGGCTATGGCGGGGACGGGGGGAGTGCAAGCGGTTGTGGGTTGCGGTGGGTTGGGGGGTGTGGGGTGGGTGTCGCTTCCGCCTGCGCGTCGTCACCCCGGACTTGGTCCGGGGCCCACTCCGCGGCGAGGGGGAGGCTGGAGGCTATTGCCGTTCCCTTGCGGCCCGGTGGACCCCGGAACGAGTCCGGGGTGACGGGGGGGTGGGATTGGCGTTTCGAGCCTCACGGCGGGAATGACCGGGTGTTCGGGTTAGTGTTGGAAGCCCAAGCGGTCGGGGAGGGGGACGGCCTCTCCGCCGTCGAACAGGTGCAGGCCTTCGCCTCTGGCGAAGCGGCCGATGTGGGTGGCGTCCACGGGGGGCACGACGTTGGCGGGCATGGCGAAGAGGAGTTCGTAATCGTCGCCGGCGCTGGCGGCCGTGAGGCGGGCGGGGCGGTCGTCGCCGGCGTGGGTGCGATAGGCTTGCGACAGGGGAATGGCAGCGAGGTCGAGGATCACGGCGAGATTGCTCGCCGCGCCCATGCGCGTGGCGTCGATGAGCAGGCCGTCGCTGACGTCCATCATCGCATGCGCGAGACGCGCGAGGATGCGGCCTTCCGCGAGGCGCGGCGTCGGGCGGCGGTAGCGGGCGGCGAGGGCGGCGGGGCCGGGCTGGCCCTGCGCGATGGCGAGGCCGGCGCCGGCGTCGCCGATCGTGCCCGTCACCCAGAGCGCGTCATTCTCGCCGGCGCCGCCGCGCGGGGGGGCGGGGGTGTCGCAGCCGAAGGCGGTGACGGTGAGAACACGCGGCGCGCCGGGCGGCAGGCGGACGGTGTCGCCGCCGAGGATCTGCGCGTTACACGCGGTCAACACGTCGGCGAGGCCTTCGAGGAAGGCGCGGTCCCAGGCGTCGTCGGTGAGCGGGTAGTTCAAGAGGATGCCGTCGGGCTTGCCGCCCTTGCCGGCGATGTCGGACAGGTTGGTCACGACGAGCTTCCACGCGACGTCCTGGGGGGTGTCGGTGGCGAGGAAGTGGACGCCCTCGACCAAGGTGTCCGTGGTGACGACGAGGGGCGCGCGCGTCAGGCGGGCGCTGTCGTCGCGCAGCCCGCGCGCGGCGGGGTGAAGCGGGAGGGTGCGCAGGGCGGCGAGGAAGTCGGCTTCGGTCATACGCGGAAGAAAGAGCCTGCATCGGTCCTCCCCCGCAAGGGGGAGGGGGACCGTTCGGCGTCAGCCGAATGGTGGAGGGGGAGGGCGGCGCCGCGCGATGATCGGGCTTGCCGTGTCCTCCCCCTCCGTCACCGCTGCGCGGTGCCACCTCCCCCTGGCGGGGGAGGACTTTGGGTTAGCGGTCCCCTCCCCCGCTGACGCGAGGGAGGATTTTTGGGTTAGCGGACGTCTTTGGCGATGGCGTCGAGCAGGCCGTTGACGAAGCCCGATTCGCGGCGTTCGTAAAAGGCGTGGGCGACGTCGACATATTCGCTGATCGTCGCGCCGACCGGCACGTCCTTGCGCGCCATCAGTTCGTAGGTGCCGGCGCGCAGCAGCGCCTTCATCGGCTTGTCGAGGCGGGCGAGCGTCCAGCCGCTGGCGAGCTTCTTTTCGATCGCGAGGTCGATCTCGCCCGCGCGCGCGGTGGTGCCCTTGACCAGATCGTCGAAGAAATCGACGTCGGCCTCGGCATATTCCGCGTCCTCGATCGTCGCGCCGAGGCGGTGGTTGTGGAATTCGTGGAGCAATGCGGGCACCGGCGTGCCCTCCATCTCATGCTGGTAGAGCGCCTGAACGGCGGCGAGACGGGCGGCGGCGCGCGCCTGGGTACGGTTGGTGGTACGGGACATCGTGCGGGCATGTAGTGGCGTGCGGGGCGTCCGTCACCCCTTTGCGGAACGCGCGGTAGAGCACGTTCCGAAGGCGGTGCCGGCCAGCACCAGGTGAACAGCGCCCCGCGCTGTTCAGGCCATGCCGGGGGCATGGCCGACCCGATGCTCCCCCTCCCGGCCACCCATCAGGATACGATGTGGGTGGCCGGGAGGGGGAGCGGGCCGGCACCGAAGCCCACTCAGGGCATCAACACGGTGTCGATGACGTGGACGACGCCGTTCGACTGCATCACGTCCTTGGTGCTGACGTGGCTCATGCCGCCCTTGGCGTCGGTGAGCATGAGGCGGCCGCCCATCATGGTCGCGGTCAGCGGTTCGCCCTGCACGGTGGTGAGCGTAGCCTTGCCGCCGCCGGCCTTGATCGCGGCGGCGATCTGCTTCGACGTCATCGTACCGGCGACGACGTGATAGGTCAGGATGTTGGTCAGCTGCGCCTTGTTCTCGGGCTTCACCAGCGTGTCGACGGTGCCGGCGGGCAGCTTCTTGAACGCGGCGTCGGTCGGCGCGAAGACGGTGAAGGGGCCGGGGCCCGACAGCGTGTCGACGAGGCCGGCGGCCTTCACCGCGGCGACCAGCGTGGTCAGGTTGTTGGCGGTCGAGGCGTTTTCGACGATCGTCTTGGTCGGGTACATCGCGGCGCCGCCGACCATCGGGTTCTTGGCGGCGGACATCGCCGGACCGGCGGCGAGCAGGGCGACGGCGGCGATCGCGCCGCGGAACTGGAAGCGGGTCATCTGAGGCATCCTTTGTCTGGTCACCCTGGGGCGGGTGCGGCGGAGATACGTCCGTCGCGGCACAAAGATGCGTTGTTTCAGCAACTCAAATGTAAGTAGCTGAAATTGATGTATATTAAGTTTTGTTGCTGGGGGTGGTTGATGCCGTCGTAGGGCTTAGTCGTTTGAGCTCGCGATCAAATTCGCAGACGATGCCGGATGCCCCCTGGCGGGGAGGGATTGATTTAATGCGAATGTCGATTGGGCTTAGCCGAACAGGAGGTAGCCGACGGTCAGGGTGCCGACCGTCAACATCAGCACTCCGATGACCGCGGCGCACCAAGCTGCTCTCCGCCCGAAGCGATCGTCGATCCACTCAATGGCGTCGTTGACCACATCGGTGAGCAGGGCGTCCCCCCGCTCTACCGATTGAGCCGCAGCCGCAGCGCTACCGAGCGCGCGTGGGCGGGCAGGCCCTCGGCATGGGCGAGGGCGACCGTCGCGGGGCCGAGCGTGGCGAGTGCGGCTTCGTCCAGCCCCAGGAAGCTGGTGCGCTTCATGAAGTCGAGAACCGACAGGCCGCTGGCGAAGCGGGCGCGGCGGCCGGTGGGAAGGACGTGGTTGGGGCCGGCGACGTAATCGCCGATCGCTTCGGGCGTGTGGCGGCCGAGGAAGACGCTGCCGGCGTGGCGCACCTTATCGAACAGCGCCTGCGGGTTATCGACGGCGAGCTGGAGGTGTTCGGGGGCGAGGCGGTCGACCAGCGGGCAGGCGGCCTCGAGGCTGTCGACGACGATGATCGCGCCGTTGGCGTCCCACGCGGTGCGCGCGACTGCGGCGGTGGGGAGGATGGCCAGTTCCTCGTCCACTGCCCGCGCGACCGCCTGCGCATAGTCGGCGTCGTCGGTGAACAGGATCGATTGCGTCGTGGTGTCGTGCTCGGCCTGGCTCAACAGGTCGGCGGCGGTCCATTGCGGATCGTTCTTGGCGTCGGCGACGACGACGATCTCGCTGGGGCCGGCGACCATGTCGATGCCGACGACGCCATAGACCTGGCGCTTGGCCTCGGCGACCCAGGCGTTGCCGGGGCCGGTGACGACGTCGACCGGCGCGATGCGGCCGGCGCCATAAGCGAGCGCGGCGATCGCCTGCGCGCCGCCGATGCGCCACACTTCATCGACGCCGGCCAGGTGCGCGGCGGCGAGGACGAGCGGGTTGATCTCGCCATCGGGGGTGGGGGTGACCATCACCAGCCGCTCGACGCCGGCGACCTTCGCGGGGATGGCGTTCATCAGCAGCGACGAGGGGTAAGCCGCGCGGCCGCCGGGGACGTAGATGCCCGCGGCATCGACGCCGCGCCAGCGCGCGCCGAGGCGGACGCCGGCCTCATCGACATAATCGGTGTCGGTCGGCTTCTGGCGTTCGTGATAGGCGCGGATGCGGGTGGCGGCGAGGTCGAGCGCGTCGCGCAGCTGCGGGTCGAGCGCCTCGTAGGCGGCGGCGCAGGTGGCGGGTTCGATGCGCCAGCCGGTCTCCGCCAAGTCATGGCGATCGAGCTTTTGCGTGAAGGCGCGGATCGCCGCTTCGCCATCGTCGCGGACGGCGCGGATGATCGTCGCGACGTCGCGTGCGACGTCGGCGGCGGCTTCGCGGCGACCGTCGACCAAAAAGGTGAAGGCGTCGGCGAAACCGGCGTCGCGGGTGTCGAGGTGGATCACTTCATGCCCTCCGCCACGGCGCGGCGGAATGCCTCGACCAGCGGCACGACTTCGGCGCGGGTCTTCATCGCGGCGCGGTTGACGATCAGGCGGCTGGTGACCTCGGCGATCACCTCCACTTCGACGAGGCCGTTTTCCTTGAGCGTGCGGCCTGAGGAGACGAGGTCGACGATGCGCGGCGCGAGACCCAGGGTCGGCGCCAGCTCCATCGCGCCGTTCAGCTTGACGCATTCAGCCTGCACACCGCGATTGGCGAAATGGGCGGCGGTGATGTGCGGATATTTGGTCGCGACGCGCACGTGGCTCCAGCCGCGCGGATCGTCGGTCGCGGCCATGGCGGCGGGTTCGGCGACCGAGATGCGGCAATGGCCGATGCCGAGATCGACGGGGGCGTACAGCTCCGAATAGTCGAATTCGGCCAGCACGTCCGACCCGACGATGCCGAGCTGCGCGGCGCCGTGTGCGACGAAGGTCGCGACGTCGAAGGCGCGCACGCGGATCAGCTCGATATGCGGCACATCGGTGGCGAAGCGCAGCGCGCGGCTGTTCTCGTCGCCGAACGCGGCTTCGGGATGGATACCGGCGCGGGCGAGCAGGGGAAGGGCCTCGGAGAGGATGCGCCCCTTGGGCACGGCGATGACTAAAGGTGTCGGCACGCGCGGGGCTTTACTGGCGGTGGGGAGCAGGCGCAACACGGCGCCGGCAGGAGGCGAGTCGATGGCGAGTGAGGCAGAAAATCTCAAGTCGTTCGAGGTGCAGGCGGGATACTGCCGAGCGATGGATGCGCCGGTGACGACGCGGCTCGTCGAGGCGCTGCCCGTGGCGCTGGATCGATCGACGGAGACGGGACGGACGGTGCTCGACTGGCCGGGCGAGCCGGTAGCGGATGCGCTGGTGCTGCGCCTGGTCGGCGGGCTGCATGCGCTGCACCGCGCGGGTGCGGACGCCGATCTGTCGCGGGTGTTCGCGGGCGAGACGACCGATCCGGCGGCGATTGCCGACGTGCTGCGGGCGACGCTGGCGCGGCACGATGCGGCGATCCGGCCGTGGCTGGACGGGCCGCCGCAGACCAACGAGGTGGGGCGATCGGCGGGGCTGATGACTGGGCTGCTCCATATCGCCGCACGCTATGGCCCGCGCGTCGAGCTGCTCGAGATCGGGTCGAGCGCGGGGCTGAACCTGATGATCGGGCATTACGACTTCGACCTCGGCGGCACGCGGGTGGGGCCGGCGACGGCGGCGCTGAGGCTGACGCCCGACTGGCGCGGGCCGCCCCCGCCAGCGGTGCCGATCGCGGTGGAGCGGGTGAGGGGCGTCGATATCGCGCCGGTCGATCTGTCCGATGAACGCCAAGCGCGGCGGTTGCAGGCCTATGTGTGGGTCGAGGCGACCGATCGGCAGGAACGGCTGGCACGGGCGATCGATCTGGTGCGCGCGCACGGCGTCGATCTGGTGCAGGGCGATGCGGCGGACTGGGTGGAGGCGCGGCTCGCCGAACCGCAGGAGGCGGGCGTCACGCGCGTGCTGATGCATTCGGTGGTGTGGCAATATCTGCCGCCGGCGACGCGCGCGCGGATCGGCGACGCAATGGCGGCAGCAGGCGCGCGTGCTACCGCGGAGCGGCCGCTCGGCTGGGTGATGATGGAGCCCAATCGCGATCTGCACCGGCATGAGGTGCGCGTGCGCGGCTGGCCGGGGAGCACGCCGATGGAGCTGGTGGCGCTGACCCATGCGCATGGCGCCTGGGTGGAAGGGCTATCGCCGCCTTATGAGACGCGCGACTATGTGATGCGGCGCGGGGCGTATGAGGCGGATACCGGGACGGCGTGAGCCGCCCCGGTGCGCCTGTACCGTCACCCCGGACCTGATCCGGGGTCCCGCTTTCAGCCGCAGAAGAAGAAGCGGGATCCCGGCTCGAGGCCGGGATGACGGAGAGAGGGTTACGTCCGCTTAGTAGAAGAAGCGGTTATAGACCTGGACGACGCGGCCCGAGCGGGTGTCGACCAGCACGACGTCGTTGCCGTAGCGGACCCAGCGCTGATAGCCGTAGCCCGGGCGCGGCAGGCGATAGGTCGCGTAGTCGTTGATCCAATATTGGCGGCCGTAATAGCTCGGCGCGAAGCGATAGCCGGTGGTCACCGGGCGATAGCGATAGCCGCGCGGGCCGGCATAGGTGCCGCGGCGATAGACGTCGCCGTGCGTGCGGCGATAGTCGCGCCAATCCTCGCGCAGCTCCTGACGATTCTCGCGCACTTCGCGGCGCGCATCGCGGATGTCGCGGCGGTCGCCGTAGCGGCGCGCTTCGGCGAGATCGCGCTGGCTCTGGCGCAACTCGCGTTCGCTCTGGCGGACTTCGCGGGCGCTCTGCGCATTGGCGACGCCGGCGGGCAGGATGGTGGCAGCGGCGAGGGCCGCGATCATGATCTTACGCATGTGTTTCACTCCTCGGTTCGCGTACCGCCCGCTTGTGGGTTGGGGCGTAACGCAGAACGGTCTTGTGACCGTGCGTCGCTGAACGCGTGAGGAATGCTTTGGTCATCTTGGGGAAAGGTAACTGTCCTTTATTCCGGTTTCGCATCAACGCATTGCCGCCCCATCCACGCCGTTCGTGCTGAGCCTGTCGAAGCACGGGTGCCACGGGCGATGGCGGTGTGTGTGGCGACCCGCCCTTCGACAGGCTCAGCACGAACGGGCGTGGGTGTGGGGGCGTCAGATGTCCCAGCGCCGCATCGCCGCGACGACCGCCTCGGGCTTTTCCCAGGGCACGAAATGGCCGGCGTCGATCTTCTCGATCGTGAGCTGCGGGACATAGGGCGGCAGGCCATCGACCAGCACCGGCAGCAGTGCCGAATCGCGCATGCCCCAGATGACCAAAGTGTCCTGCGTCACCGGCGGGAAGGGCGCGTCGAGGAAGGCAGGGCGGGGCGGGGTTTCGTCCATCGCGGGGACGATTACCTTCGACGCGCGATACCAGTTGAGCATCGCGGTCATCGCGCCCGGCTGCGACCATTCGTCCAGATAGGCGGCCTTGTCCGCGCCGGCGATGGCGTGCGTCACGTGATGCGCGAAGGTGGAGCCGAGGAATTTTTCGAGGCCGGCGCCGACGAGGCCCTGGTCGATGCCCGTGTCGCGGAAGCGGGTGATGTACTGGCTGGCCTTGCGCTGCTCCGGCTCGTCGAACAGCGCGCGCTGGAAGAGCAGGGGGTGCGGCGCGTTGACGATGACGAGGCGCGCGACGCGATCGGGCCGGGTCAGCGCCGCCATCCACGCGATCGCGCCGCCCCAGTCGTGGCCGACGAGCGTGAAGCGATCGATGCCGAGATGGTCGGCGAGCGCGATCAGATCGGCGAGGATATGCTCGGCGGCATAGGCCTCCACCCCCTGCGGCTTGGAGGAGCGGGCGAAGCCGCGTTGGTCGGGCGCGACGACATAATGGTCGCGGGCGAGATCGGGGATCACGCCGCGCCATGTGCGGTGCGATTCGGGAAAGCCGTGCAGCAGGATGACCGGCGGATGTGTGGGATCGCCGGCGATCGCGACGTCGAGCTCCACACCGGTGGGCAGCGCGATACGGGTCAGCGGCATGTCGGTCATCACTCTCTCCTGTCGCAAGCCCTGTGCGGGTCGTCGTGCGGCAAGCCTAGCGGCCTTTGGTCATGCCGTCATGCCCGTGCGCATTGGCATACCGATCTACCATGTCATGGGTGCATCCTGGCCGATAGGCACGGTGAAACAGCACGTTAGCGTGCCGCCCCATGACCGATACGCCTTCAGAGACACCCGTTTTCCGGTCCGGCCCCGAGGAGCTGGCCTATCTGCGGCGCCGGGCGGAGGAGCATCGGCAAAGCGCTGAAAAAGCAGCGGATATGGGATCGCGCGCGATCCATTTGCGGCTGGAGCAGCTGTATCGCGAGCAACTTGGGCTGCTGGAAATAGTGCTTCCTGACTAGGTATTTGCGCAAAGATACCAGGAACGGACCAGCCTAACATGGGTTGATGCGCCCGAACCGGACCTGCTGTGGGGCCGGCAGAGGCAAGGATCGGCCATGGGGCATACCCGGACGATAGCGGCGGTGTTCTGCGGTACGGTGGCGCTGGCCGCCTGTGCTGCACCCGCGACGCGGATTTCGACCGGGCTGCAGCGTTATGGCCTGGACGAAGGCCGCGCCGATTGCGTCGGCGGGCGCCTGCAAAGCGACCTGACGCTCGGCCAGCTGCAACAGCTGGGCCGTGCCGCCGCCGCTTACAAGCAGAACGATCCCAATCCGGGCGTGCTGACGGTGGGCGACCTGATCCGGGTCGCGGGCGAGCTGAAGGACCCGAAGATCGCTCTGTCGGTCGGCAAGGCCGCGGCGGGCTGCGGCGTCCTGCCCTGATCCTGCACTTTCCCATCCGCAAAGGAGATATTCCATGAACAAGGACGAATTCCACGGCGGCGTGCGCTATGCGACCGGCAAGGTCGAAAAGGCGGTCGGCGATACGGTGAACAGCCGCGACTGGCAGGTCGACGGCGTCGTCGATCAGGTCGCCGGCGGTGCGCAGCACACCTATGGTCGCGCCAAGTCGATCATCGGCGAGGCGGTGGACAGCGCACCCGAGTTGCTCGACGAAGCGCGCGACCGGCTGAAGGATGCGGGCGAGCGCATCGCCGACGTGGCGGGCGACACCGCCGCACGCGCCAAGGACGCGGCGGGCAAGCACGGCAAGGTCGCCGCGGATGCCGCGCGCGAGCATGGCAAGGCGGCGGCGAAGACCGTGCAGGACACGCCGGCTTTGTGGGCGGTGGCCGCGCTGGTCGGTGGCTATGCGCTCGGCTGGCTGATCCACGGGCGTCGCGCCTGAGGGGCACGCGATGACGGCCGCCCTGCTCAAATCCCTGCGTGACACCGTCGATCTGCGCCATTTGCGCCAGATCATCGTCGGTCTCGACGAAGGGGTGATCCTGATCGATCCCGACCAGAGCCTGCTCTGGGCGAACGACGCCGCGCTGGCGATGCACGGCGTCGGGTCGGTCGAGGAGCTGGGCGCGACCGTCGACGAATATCGATCCCGCTTCCAGCTGCGCTATCGCAACAACCACCGGCTGGAAGCGGACGATTACCCGATCGAACGCGTCGTCGCGGGCGACAGCTTTTCCGAAGTCGTCGTCGAGGTGACGGTGGCGGGCGAGGATGCCCCCCGCTGGGTGCATCAGGTGCGCAGCCTGGTGCTCAACGACGCGGACGATGGCGAGCCGGCGTGCCTGGTGCTGATCATCCAGGACGTGTCGGCGCGCTACGAGGCGGAGGATCGCTTCGAACAGTCGTTCAACGCCAATCCGGCGCCGGCGGTGATCTGCCGGTTGAGCGACCTGCGCTTCGTCAAGGTCAACCAGGGGTTCCTGGAGATGACCGGGCATCAGCGCGACCAGGTGCTGTGCAAGACGGTGTACGACATCGACGTGCTGCGCGAGGCGGAACGCCGCGATCTGGCCAAGGAACGGCTCGCCGAAGGGCGGACGATCCCGCAGATGGAGGCGGAGCTGGAGCTGCCGGGTGGCGGCACCAAGCTGGTGATCGTCGCCGGGCAACCGATCGACATGGGCGACCAGCCGTGCATGCTGTTCACCTTCGCCGACCTGGAGCCGCGCCGGAAGGCGGAGGGCGCGCTGCGCCACAGCGAGGAGCGGTTCACCCGCACCTTCCAGATGGCGCCGGTGCCTATGGCGATCGGCGCGCGCGACGGACATCTGCTGTGCGAGGTGAATGCCAGCTTCACGCAGATGACCGGCTATGCCTCGACCGAGATCATCGGCCGCCCGCTGGGCGAGGTGGAATTGTGGGAACATTCCACGATGCGCGAGGAGATCGAGGCGCTGATCGAGGACGGGCATGCGCTGCGCGGTCATGAGGCGCGCATCCATGCCAAGGACGGCGCAGGGATCGACTGTCTGGTATCGACCGAGGCGATCCGGCTGGGCGACGACGCCTGCGTGCTATGGGCGTTCCAAGACATCACGCAGCGCAAGGCGACCGAGCTGGAGCTGGTCGAGGCGATCGAGGCGGTGATGAAGGACACCAGCTGGTTCAGCCGGTCGATCATGGACAAGCTCGCCCGGCTGCGCGCGCCCGAGCGGCAGGCGGACGGGCCGGGCCTGGACGATCTGACGCGGCGCGAACGCGACGTGCTGGCGCTGATCTGCCGCGGCTATGACGACAAGCGGATCGCGCGGGCGCTCGACGTGTCGGGCAACACGGTGCGCAACCATGTCGCGCGCATCTACGCCAAGATCGGCGTCAACCGGCGCATCGCCGCGGTCGCCTGGGCCCGCGCGCGCGGCTTTGACGGCGAGGGCGTCGTCATCGAAACGGAGGCGGCGGCATGAGCAAGACCCCGAAAGCCGATGCCGCCAAGCGCGCGACCAAGGGATCCGTGCAGGAAGCGATCGGCAAGTTGATCGGCGACGATGCGGCGCGCGAGCGCGGTCGTGCCGAAAAGGACGCGGGCACCGCTGCGGCGACCCGCCGGACCAAGGAATCCCGGGACTGATCCCGGACACGCATTTTTCCAACAGGAGTGATTATGGCTACCCATGCTTATACCGGCCCGGTGCCGGGCGATGACCTGCGCACGGCGAAGACGCCGACCGGATTGTCGTGGGGCGCGGTGTTCGCCGGCGTCGTCATCGCCGTGGCGGTGCAGCTGGTGCTGGGCATCCTGGGCGCGGGCATCGGCCTGACCATGGTCGATCCGGTCGAGGGCACGACGCCGGGCGCGGCGGGCTTCGGCATCGGCGCGGGCATCTTCTGGCTGATCACTACCGTCATCGCGCTGGGCGCGGGCGGCTATGCCGCGGCGCGCGTCGCGGGCGTGCATGACCGGTTCGACGCGCTGGTCCACGGCCTGGTCGTGTGGGGCGTCACGCTGATCCTGACGCTGTACCTGCTGACATCGGTCGTCGGCGGCATCATCGGCGGCGCGTTCCGCACGGTGGGTGCGGTCGCCGGCGCGGCGGGCAGCACGGTGGGCGCGGCGGCACCGGCCGCAGCCTCGGTCGCGGGCATCGACAAGCAGGACGTGCGCAGCGAGGCCGCGGCCTATCTGTCGGATGCGCCGAACGATCCCGCGCAGATGACGCCCGAACAGGCGCAGACCGCGATCGCCAAGGAACTGCCGGCGATGGCCCGTGGCGGCGCCGACGGTCAGCAGGCGGAAGCCCGCGTCGTCGACATCGTCGCCGCGCAGCGCAAGATCAGTCGCGAACAGGCGCAGGCCCAGGTGACGCGCGCCAAGCAGCAGTTCGTCCAGGCTAAGGACAAGACGGTCGAAACCGCGAAGGTCGCGACCGACAAGGCGGCGGGTGCTGCCGCCGGCACCTCGTTCATGCTCGTGCTCGCGCTGCTGATCGGCGCTGGCGCGGCCGGTTTCGGTGCAACTGCGGCGACCCGCCGCAAGCTGCGCTGAGTGTGCGCGGCGGGCCGGCGTATTCGGGCCCGCCGCATCCTTTTACCGACTGTCTGGAAAGGACACGATGATGACCACCAAGACCATCGGCGCCGCGCTGGCGCTCGCCACCGTGCTGTCGCTGTCGGCGTGCAACACGGTCAATGGCGCGGGCAAGGACCTGAAGTCGGCCGGCTCCGCCATCTCCGACGCCTCGGGCGAAAAGAAGAAGTGACGCCGGGCGGGGCGGGCCGAAGGGTCCGCCCCGTTTCGCATCGCGGGCCCGTCATGGCGCGGGAACCGTCGAGCGGATCGCGCGTTGTAGGTCAAACGGGCGGGTCTTATCCGATTGCGCCCGCATCGTTTGATCTGCCGGACCTGCCCTGACCAACAGTCTCCCCATCGCGAGGCCCCTTGCACGGCCTGAGCAGCGCCATCCGGACCGGATGCGCGGATGCGGGTCCTTCGTTTTCCTAAGCCATCGCGATGGTCCGCGCCGCTGGGCGCGCCGGCGCTTTCGCGTGGCGTATCGACCATCTCGATCGACCATGCAGAAAGGGGCCTGACGCCATGGAAAGCTATTATCGGGAGCAGGCGGCGTCCTGCGCGCGCGAGGCCGCAGCGACCCAGCTGTCGCAGGTGCGCGATCGCTATCGCCGGTCGGAGGAGGCATGGCTGGCGATGGCGGATCGCATCGCCCGGACCGCCGCGTTCAAGGCGACCAACGGCGCGTAACAAACCCGCCATTTAATCGCGGCGGATCAACGACATGATGGTTCACTGCCGATGCCTTTTGAGGCCAATCCGATTGCATCCGTAACGGTAGCGTCTCTTGTCCGGGCATCCGCTTTAGCCTAGGACCGTTCCTGCTTTGGACCGACAGCCGCTGCCCCCCGTTCCGCACACGCCATTCGTCGCGCCGCCCGCCGTGCGCGCGGCGATCGACGCGTTCCTGCGCGGGCTCGACCCCAGCGACCCGTTCCTGGCGGTGGTGCAGCATTCGATCACCGCGATCGTGGTCAGCGATCCCACGCTGCCCGATAATCCGCTCATCTATGTGAACGACGCGTTTACCGCGCTGACGGGGTTCGATGCGGCGGAAGTGCTGGGCCGCAATTGCCGTTTCATGCAGGGGCCGCTGACCGATTCCGCGGATGTCGAGCGGCTGCGCGCCGCGATCCGACGGCGCGAGCGGATCGAAGTCGACCTGCTCAACCACCGGCGCGACGGTACGCCCTTCTGGAACCGGCTGATGGTGGCACCGGTGTTCGATGCCGCGGGCGAGCTGCGCTATTTCGTCGCATCGCAGCTGGACGTGACGATCGAGCGGCACCGGCTGCAGCAATTGCAGCAGGATCGCGACTCGCTGAATGCGGAACTGGAAAAGCGCGAGGCGTTGCTCGCCGAGCGCGAGGCGCGGCTGGCGATGGCGCTCAATGCGGGTGGCCTCGGCACCTGGACGCTGGCGCTGCCGAGCAACGTGCTGACCGCATCGGAATCGTGCCTGGCGAATTTCGGCTTTCCGGCGGGCGCGCATTTCGGCGAGCAGGACCTGGCCGAAAGCCTCCACCCCGATGATGCCGCGCGCGTGCTCGCCGCGATCAGGGACACGGTCGTCAACGACGCGCCCTATGACATCGAATATCGCATCCTGACGCCGGCGGGCGAGCAGCGCTGGATCCATGCGCGCGGCGCGGTCCAGCGGCGCGCCGATGGAACGCCGCTGGAAATGTCGGGCTTCACCAGCAACATCACGGCGCGCAAATTCGCCGAGGAGCATCGCGCGGTGCTGGCGCGCGAACTGACGCACCGGGTGAAGAACACGCTGGCGACCGTCGGCGCGGTGGTCAGCCAGACGTTGCGCGACGCGCCGTCGCTCGGCGAGGCACGGGCGGCGGTGGCGGGACGGATCGCGAGCCTGGGCGCGGCGCATGAGCTGCTGGTGCGCGACGAGGTGGAGGGCGCGGCGATCGGCGAGATCGTCGAGCGCGTGCTGGCGCCGTTCCTCGACAGCAACGGCCGGCGCTTCACGATCGAAGGGCCGGACATCCGCCTGAGCCCCGAAATCACGCTGGCGCTGTCGATGGCGCTGCACGAACTGGCGACCAACGCGATCAAATATGGCGCGCTGTCGGTGCCCGAGGGGCAGGTCGCGATCCGCTGGGCGCTGGTCGGCGCGGTCGGCGCGCGGCGCTTCGCGTTCAGCTGGGCCGAACAGGGCGGCCCGCCGGTGACCGCGCCGATGCACACCGGCTTCGGCACGCGCATGATCCAGCGCGTCTTCGCCCAGCATGTCGAGGGGGAGGCCGGCATCACCTATGCGCCCGAGGGCGTGCGCTTCGCGATCGAGGCCCCGGTCTGAGCGGGACGACTCCGCCGGTGACGCCGGACCTGCGCTATATCGTGGTGCGCGGACGGCTGTGGCGACGCGCCAACCCTGCGCTGGCGGAGGACGAGCGGCAACGGCTGGTATCGCAGCTGATGGCGGCGCGGCGGGCGGTGGCGGCGGCGAAACGGGCGGGTGACGCGGACGCGGAGACGCAGGCGCATGCCGCGGTGGATGCGGCGAAGGTGGCGCTCGGCGAACGCGGACCGGTGTGGTGGGATGACGGAGCGCCGGACCTCAACCGGCATATGGCGCGCAATACGCCGTATGCGGCGTGGTTTGCGGGGTTGGGGGCGTAGGGCTTTTTGGCTCGCGGGTGTTGGTAGGGTGGCGGGTGTTGGTTGGCGCGTCCTTTAGGCCTGACCGTCATCCCCGCGGAGGCGGGGATCCATAACCGCTACCGGCCGTGATGGAGCCGCGACGGTAGCGCGTCTGGATTCCCGCCTTCGCGGGAATGACGGAGGGGGGCGGGGGTTTGCGTGTTGGCCGACGGGGCTGCCGGGTGCGGCGTGACGGGCGCCTTGGTGGTTCGCCCCTCCCTCCGTCATCCCGGCGTGCGCCGGGATGACGGAGGGGGCGTTACTCCAGCATCAGCGTGTCGTCGTCGGGGTCGACCTTGCCGGCGAGGCCGGGGACTTCGTCCAGTTGGCGTAGCGCGGTGAAGCCGCCGCGGTCTTCGCGGTAGCGAACGATTTCGAAGCCGTGGCCGGCGAGTGCGGGAACGGCGTCGAGCTCGTCCGCGGTGGCGGTGTTGACGTTGACGCTCACAGGTTCGCCTGCTCCTCTTTCGGCAGATCGGCATCGGGGCCGTAATAGAGTTCGGCGCATTCGTCGGCCAGGCAGCCGCCCTCGATCTCGATATCGTCGCGATAGGCGTCGGCGATGAAGGCGAGCGTGTCGACGTGTTTCGCCTCGAAATACATCGGATGGACGTCGTCACGGCCGGCGCCGAAGACGACGCGGCCGACCTTCGACCAGATCGAGGCCATCGTACACATGCCGCAGGGTTGCAGCGTCGAATAGAGCGTCGCGCCGCGCAGCTCGAGTTCGCCGATCCCTTCGCAGGCGCGGCGGATCGCCATCATTTCGGCATGCGCGGTGGCGTCGGGCAGCTCGTGCGTCTGGTTGCGTTCGGCGGCGAGCACCTTGCCGTCGCGCACGATCACGCAGCCGAGCGGCGAGGTCGACGGATCGGACCCCTTCGATCGCGCGACGTCGATCGCCGTCCGCATCCAATATTCGTCGTCACCTGCGCACATATTCGCCCCGCTTTCGAAGGACCTAACGCACCAGCGCGGGGAAAGACGCCTCAGGGATAACTGACCGTGTTGGGTACCTGCGGGATGGGAATCCATTCCTTGTCGTCGCCGGGGACGAGCGGGAATTCGCCGGCGGTCCAGGCGCGGCGCGCCTCCTCGATCCGCTCGCGGCGCGACGAGACGAAGTTCCACCAGACGTGGCGCGGGGTCTTGAAGGCGTCGCCGCCCGCCAGCATCGCCCGGCCGCCGGTCTCCGAACGCAGCGTCGCGGCGATGCCGGGGCGCAGGACGTAGAGCTTCATCGGTTCGAGCGGCACGCCCTCCAGCGTCGCCTCACCGAAGGCGAGATAGATGGCGCGTTCGTCCGCCGCGGCGTCGATGGGGACGGCGGCACCGGGATCGAGCAGGATGTCGGCATAGATCGTGCCGGCATAGGTGGTGGTCGGCGCACGCTGGCCCCACAATTCGCCCATGATGATGCGCGCGCGGGCGCCGTTCGCCTCCAGCGTCGGCAACGCATCGCGCGCGACATGTTCGAAATCGGGCGCCATTTCCTCCTGGGCGTCGGGCAAGGCGAGCCAAGTCTGGATGCCCGACAGAACCGGCCCATGCGCGCGCTCGTCGCCAGGCGAGCGTTCCGAATGGACGATGCCGTGGCCGGCGGTCATCAGGTTCACGGCGCCGGGTTCGATCCGCAGCTGCGTGCCGAGCGAGTCGCGATGTTCGATCGCGCCGTCGAACAGATAGGTGACGGTCGCGAGGTTGATGTGCGGATGCGGGCGCACGTCGATGCCGCCGCCCGCGGCGAGCTGTGCCGGGCCCATCTGGTCGAAGAACAGGAACGGCCCCACCATCGTACGGGCGCGGCCGGGCAGCGTGCGGTGGACCTTGAACCCGCCCAGGTCGTGGGTGACGGGGGTGATGGTCTGGAGGACGAAATCGTCAAGCACGGGCAGGCTCCGTTTCGCGAAGAAGCTGTTCGAGATCAGCAGGGTAGATGACTTCCGGCCAATCGGCGAGTTCGGACAATGCGAACCAGCGCGATCCCGCCAGCAAGCGCTGTTCGAGCGCGGTCAGCGCGCCGGCCTGCACGTCGTGGCGATCGATATCGACGCGGAAATAGCGTTCGTCGGCGATCACCTCGACGCCTTCGAAGGTCAGGAATTCGCAGGTGCGCTGCGCGACCTCCGGCCCGCAATCGATGTCCAGTCCCACCTCTTCCCACAGTTCGCGGCGGGCCGCCTGCGGATAGGTTTCGCCGGGATCGACCGCGCCGCCGGGCGTACACCATAAGGGCGGGCGGTCGCCGGGGGTGAAGCGCATCAGCAGCACGCGGCCGGCGCCATCGACCAGCAGGATGCGGGCGGCGGGGCGGGGGACGCGGGGCACGGTCGACGACATCGGGCTTCCTTCCACTCCCGTTCGGTGTCAGCCGGTCGGCGGCTGTAGGCCGTGGGCGCCAGCCTTGCGAAGCACGGCTGGAGGCCAAGGGGCTGGGGCGCGTCTTACCGGTCCGACGCGATCGCGACAGCCCGCAATCCGGAAACGCTGCGGTTCAGTGCAGGCGCGATCCGCAGTCGAGTTCGGGATAGTGGCGGAAGATGCCTTCGGTCGTGAACGGCAGGCGCCGGTCGCTCTTCAGATAGGCGCGGATACCGGGCAGATCCGCCACCGCGTCACGCAGGCGGAGCAATGCGGGATAGCGCGATTCCAGCGCCGCCATCCGCTGCGGGAACATATAGCGCAGCCCCTCGACCAGCTGGAACAGCGATGTGTCGGCATAGGTCCAGCGATGGTCGACCAGCCATTCGGTCGGGCCATGCCGGGCCGCCGCCTCGAAATGGTCGAGATATTTGGGCAGGCGTTCCCTGCGGAACTGGTCGGCGGCGCGTGCGGCCTCGTCCTTCTGATCGTCGTAATAGGCCATCATCGCGACGGGATGGTGGACGCTGTGAACCTCGGCGATGCAGTCGGCGATGGTCAGTTGCAGCTGGTTGATCCACTGCCGGTCGGCAAGGTTCGACGGCGCCAGATCGTGCTGCTGGCCGAGGAATTGCAGGATGTTGGCGACCTGCGCCACCGCGTGATTGTCGAGCGCGAGATAGGGCGGGGCGAACGGGCCGCGGCCGGCCTTCGCCCGCGTTTCCATATCGGCCATCATCGCCTCGACACCCTCCAGCCGGGCGCAGTCGAGATAGTCGATGCCGGCCGCCTCCAGCGCCAGGCGGACGAATTCGCCGCGCCCCTGGATCGTCGGCCAATACCACAAGCGATAGGGCATCAGGCTCTCCCGTTCACTCGCCCGGCGCGCGTGCCTTGATCGCGAGGGCATGGATGCGCGTCGACAACAGATCGGCGAGCGCTTTGTTCACGCGGCGCTGGCGTGCGACGCGCGTTTCGCCGGCGAAGAGCGGGCTTTCGACGGACACACTGAAATGCGACTCCCCGGTGCCGTCGTCGCCCATATGGCCGGCATGATGATGGCTGTCGTTGACGACCTCAAGATGGGTCGGTTGCAGCGCGTCGCGCAGGCGCTCCGCGATGATGTCGGCGAGGGGACGGGCGGCGGTGGCGGTGTCGGTCATCGCGCCTATATAGCCACACTTGCGCAGATTAGGGAGCGTTCGTGGCGCGCGGAAGTGACAGGAAAGACCGGCCGCACACGCGGTTTCATGGCCGGGTGGAAGCGAATGGCCGGATGTGCGCCGAGCCGGGCTGCGAGGAGCCGGGCGAATTCCGCGCGCCGCCGCTGGAAGGCGCGAGCGATGGCGGCGGCGGGCCGGGCGCGTTCCGCTGGATGTGCCTGGAGCATGTCCGCGCGTTCAACAGCCGGTACAATTACTTCGACGGGATGACCGCGGACGAGATCCATCGCGCGCAGCGGCCGCTGGCGGGCTGGGAAAGCGAAACGCGGGCGTTCGCGCGCGCGGGCACAGGCGATCAGGGGCCGCGCTGGGCCGATTTCCGCGATCCGCTCGATGCGATCGGCGCACGCTATCGCCGCGAGGTCGCGCCCGAGCGCCGCGACGGCAAGCCGCTGTCGGGTCAGGACCGGGCGAGCCTGAAGGTGCTGGGGCTGGCCCCGGACGCGGATCGGACCGCGCTGCGCAAGCGCTATTCGGAACTCGTCCGCACCTATCACCCCGATCGCAACGGCGGCGATCGCAGCCACGAGGCGATGCTGCAAAAGGTGATCGCGGCCTATCAGCAGCTGCGGCAGGCCCCCGCCTTCCTGTGACCCCCGACGCGGCTGGCCTATAAATCCATTTCGCTGGAAAGCCCGAAGCGGACCAGTTTGGATTTTTGTTTACTTTTGTCCGGTAGGATGGCCGCATGAGGCCTCCGACCATCCCACGCGCCCGTGCCCGGCGCCCGGCGCATCGCGCGCCCGCGGCGCATCGCGGCGCCGCGCGCCTGTTGCGCGATGCGCGGGGTGCGACGATCGTCGAATTCGCGATCGTCGCGGTGCCGTTCGTCGCGCTGATGCTGGCGGTGGCCGTGACGAGCCTGGCCTATTTCGTCCAGGAAACGCTGGAAACCGCGGTCGAGCGCGCCGCACGCGGGATCGTGACCGGCCGGACGCAGGCCGCCGACGATAAAGGCACCATGTCCGGCATGACGCGGGCGCAACTGGCCGAACGGTTCCGCCAGGCAGGCTGCGCATCGCTGCCGGCCTTCCTGCCGTGTTCGCGCCTGTACGTGGAGGTGAAGAGCGCGGTCGACTGGACGCTGCTCGACAATTCGCCGCCGGCGATCACCATGGGCCCCGACGGCCGCATCGCCAACGTCTTCGCCTACGACCTGGGGAACCAGGGATCGATCGTCGCCGTCCGTTTCATGTACGTGTGGCCGATCCAGACGTCGCCGCTGTTCGATTTCAGCAATATCGGCAAGGGTCGGCGGCTGCTGATGGCGACGTCGGTCGCCAAGTCGGAGACCTATCAATGACCGGGCGCCGCATCCGATGGCCGCGCCCCTTCGGCGCATTGCGGCGCGATCGACGCGGGCTGGCGCTGATCGAATTCGCGATGATCCTGCCGATCCTGCTGATCCTGTACCTGGGCAGCGTCCAGTTGCAGGACGGCATTTCGTGCAATCGCAAGGTGACGATCGCGACACGGGGCGTCGCCGACCTGATCGCCCAGAACGCGACCGGCTCGACCACGCAGCGCGAGATCGACAACAGCTTGGCCGCCGCGACGCAGGTGATGGCGCCTTATCCCGCCGCCCGCGCGACGATCCGGCTGACGCATGTCACGATCGACAACAATTACCAGGCGCGCGTCGACTGGAGCCGGGCCCTGAACGGCATTCCCGACGTGAAGGGCACCGTGGCGACGATCCCCACCCAGATGCGGGTGCGCGGCGTGTCGTTCCTGATCGCCCGCGTGACCTATGCCTATCAGCCGCCGACCAATTTCGGCTTCATCGGGCCGATCAAGCTGGGCGATTCGCTGATCATGCTGCCGCGCAATTCCTCTGCCGTCACCTGTGTGGATTGTTGATCCCATGACCTTTTCCCTGCTCTCCCGCCTGCGTGACGTCCGCCGCGACCGCCGCGGCAACGTGCTGAGAATGTTCGGCTTTGCCGTGATGCCGATGACCTTCGCGGTCGGCATGGGCATCGATTACGCGCGCGCGATGAAGTCGCAGACCAAGCTGAACGGCGTCGCGGATGCGGCGGCGCTGGTGGCGGTCAGCAAGATAGCCATGCCGCTGGACGACAAGACCGCCGCCGATCAGGCGCGGCAGATGTTCCTGATCCAGGCGCAGTCGGTGCTCGGGCCCGGCGCGGTGCAGCTGACCAACGTGACCGCGACCGCGGTGAAGGACAGCACCGGTCGGCGCACCGCGTCGGTCACCTATACCGCGACGTCGGGGAACGTCTTTGCGCGCGTGCTGGGCCTCCGGGTGCTCAACATCAGTGGCGCGTCGTCGACGACAAACGCCATCGCGCCGAACATGAATTTCTACATGCTGCTCGACGTGTCGGGATCGATGGCGCTGCCGACGACGAGCGCAGGCCTGTTGAAGATCGCCCAGAGCAACAGCAAGGGCTGCAAGTTCGCCTGCCATTCGGTCAACGACCTGACCGGCACCGACGCCAACGGCAATCAGACGAGCCTGTACAACGTCGCCCGATCCTACAATCTGACGTTGCGGGTCGATGAAGAGGCGACCGCCGTGCGCAGCCTGATCAGCACGGCGACGACGACCGCCAGTCGCAACGGCGCGGCCTATCAGTTCGCGATGGCGGGGTTCCGGGGGAAGGGCGGCTTTTCGACGCTCCAGAGCCTGACCGGCACCGTCCAGAAGATCATCGATGCGACCGGCCTGATCGGGCCATCGAAATTCTACAGCAACGGCTGTCCGACCTCCGCGTGCAAAAGCACCGAAGTCGGCTTCAACGACCAGGACAGCGGCACCAGCGATGCCATGGACAACATCAATGCGATGATGACCGATCCGGGATCGGGGCTGAACGGCGAGGCGCCCAAGGCGGTGATGTTCATGATCACCGACGGCATGCGCGACGAAGCGCGTCCCGGCGGCAAGCCCGAAATCGCGATCGACACCGCCAAATGCGACGCGATCAAGGCGCGCGGCATCCGCATCGCGGTGCTCTACACCGAATATCTGCGCGAATCGCTCGACAACGACAATTGGTCGCAGGTCAACGTCGCACCCAATCTGTATAAGGTCGAACCCGCGCTGCAGGCCTGCGCCTCGACCGGCCTGTACACCAAGGTGACGACCGATGGGGACATCGCGGCCGCCTTGTCGGCCTTGTTCCAGAATGCGGTGGCGACGGCGCGGATCACGCAATGAGGGCGCGCGACCGCGGCGTATAACGTGTAAATATATGCGAGTAGCTCGCATTAGCGTTGACGGTGATAATAACTCGCATTAACGGACGCCCCATAAAGGGGACCGTTTTTGATGACCAAACCACCGTTTCTGGCGCTGTCGTGCATCGGCTTCCTCGCGTCCGCGCCGGCCTTTGCCGCTGATCCGGTTGCGGCGACCGCAAAGGCCGGCGTTGCCGCCGACCCGCAGGCGCAGGATGCCCGGCGCGAGGGCGAGCGCGACGACATCATCGTCAACGGCAAGGGACAGGTGGCGCCTGCGGTGGTCGAAAGCCCCAAGGCGACGTCTGCGCTGATCGACACGCCGCAGACGATCACCGTCATCTCCGATCAGGTGCTGCGCAAGCAGAACCTCCAGACGCTGCGCGATGCGTTGCAGACGATCCCCGGCATCACCTTCGGCGCGGGCGAGGGCGGCGGCGGTTATGGCGACAGCATCAACCTGCGCGGCTATTCGGCCAACACCGACATCACGATCGACGGCATCCGCGACAGCGCGCAATACAGCCGCACCGATCCGTTCAATCTGCAGCAGATCGAAGTCTATAATGGCGCCAATTCGGTCTTCAACGGATCGGGCAGCGTCGGCGGCACGATCAACCTCGTCACCAAGGAACCGCGAGCCGAAGATCTGACGATCGTGCAGGGATCGGTCGGCACCGACAATTACTGGCGGGGCACGGTGGATGCGAACCATCGCGTCGGCGACGATGTCGCGGTGCGCCTGAACGCCGTCTACCACCACAACGACGTGCCTGGCCGCGACGTCGAGAAGTACGAACGCTGGGGCGTCGCACCCGCCGTCACGATCGGGATCGGCGGGCCGACCAGCCTGACGCTCGCCTATGTCCACCAGCGCGACGACAACACGCCTTTGTACGGTGTGCCCTATTTCAACAACGCGCTGGTCGGCGGCCTGATCACCGGCGCGGATCGCAGTGACTATTACGGCTACAGCAACCTCGATCGCCAGCAGATTACGGTGGATCGCTTCACCGCGACCTTCCGACATCAGGCGGACGCGCATGTCTCGATCCGCAACCTGACCCGCTGGCAGCGCGTCGGCCAATATAGCGTGACGAGCGCGCCGCAGGGCACCTTCTGCCTCGCCGGTACGGGCCGCCAGCCGGTGGCGACCAGCGCGACCAATCCGGTCGGCGCGGCGTGCCCGACGGGGTTGCAGCGGGGCCAATGGATCCCGTCCGGCCCGCGCGGGCTGGTACGCGACCAGGAGAACCAGCTGCTCGCCAACCAGACCGACCTGCGGCTGGAACATGGTGAGAAAGGCGGGCTCCGTAACGTCGCCAACATCGGCATGTCCGCGATCGTCGAGGATTATCGCATCACCAGCGGATCGCTGCTGCGCAATGCGGACGGATCGGCGGTGTCGCCGCTGCCGACGCTGTCGATCAGCAATCCCGACAGCGTCTATCGCGGGCCGATCAATTATGTGACGACCGCCCAGTCGCGGTCGACCCAGACCAATGTCGCGGTCTATGCCTTCGACACGCTGGAGCTGAACCGCTTCTTCGAACTGAACGGCGGCGTGCGCTGGGAAATGCAGCGCAGCGACTTCCGCGCGCTGCCGCTCCGGACGCTGGCGCTGGGCGTCAGCCAGCCCGCCGCCGCGTTGCAGACGCCGCAGATCAACAACGAACGGCTGTTCTCGTATCGCGTCGGCGCGGTGTTCCACCCGGTGCGCGACGTCAGCGTCTATGCCGGCTACGGCAACGCCAAGACGCCCTCGTCGCCGAGCGTGCGCGCCGGCTGCGTCAGCGTGTCGAACAATATCGTCACCAACACCTGCGGCGTCGCGCCCGAAACCGCGCGCAATTACGAGGCGGGCGTGAAGGCGGGGCTGTTCAATCGCCGGCTGGAGCTGACCGCGGCGGTGTTCCGTAACGAGCGCACCAATTATCGCGTGCCCTCGAACGACCCCGCGCTGCCGACGGTGCAGGTGCTGGGCGGCAAGAGCCGCGTCGACGGCATCGCGTTGGGCGCATCGGGCAATATCACCAAGGCGTGGACGATCTTCGCCAATTATACCTATCTCGACAGCACGGTGTTGCAGTCGGTGTCCGATTACTGCCTCGCCAATCCCGGCAGCACGGGTACGCCCAATTGCGGCAATTCGGTCGCCAATCCCGACCCGCAGCGCGGCAGCCCATTGGTGCAGACGCCGACGCATTCGGGCAGCCTGTTCACCACGTACAAGCTGCCGTTCGGGCTCGAGCTGGGCTATGGCCTGACCTATCAGGGGTCGTTCACCACCTATGTCCCGGTGCTGACCAACGGCGTGCAGCTGCGCGCGCCCGACTATCTGATCCACCGTGCCTATCTCGCCTACAGCTTCGGCAACGGCTGGACCGCGCAGCTCAACATCCAAAACCTGACGGACGAAAAGTATCTGACCAACGTCCGCAACAATATCAACGCGACCAGCGGCGTCGTGACCGGCGGCTGGGCGATGCCCGGCGATCGGCGCCAGACGGTGCTCAGCCTGTTCCGCAGCTTCTGATCTTTGCTACTCTTCCCCGCCACATCAGCCCCCGGCGGGGAAGAGACCTGAGGAACCACCAGTCATGCTGATTGCCATCCCCGATATTCTGGATGCGGCGGGCGTGGCGCGGCTGCGGGAGATTATCGACGCGGGCGAATGGGTGGACGGCAACGTCACCTCGGGCCCGCAGGCGGCGCTCGCCAAGCGCAACCGGCAGCTCGCCGAAGGATCGGAGGCGGCGCGCGCCGGCGCGGCGTTCGTGCTCGACGCGCTGGGGCGGTCGCCGCTGTTCTTCGCCGCGGCACTGCCGCTCAAGGTGTTTCCGCCGCTGTTCAACCGCTATGAGGGCGGCGAGGATTTCGGGCTGCACGTCGACAATGCGATCCGCCTGCAACGCGGCAGCGACTTCCGCATCCGGTCCGACCTGTCGGCGACATTGTTCCTCGACGATCCCGACAGTTACGACGGCGGCGAGCTGGTGATCGAGGATCGCTTCGGCCCGCAGACGGTCAAGCTGCCCGCCGGACATCTGGTCCTCTACCCCGCCTCCAGCCTGCATCGCGTGACGCCGGTGACGCGGGGCGTGCGCACCGCGAGCTTCCTGTGGCTGCAATCTATGGTCCGCGACGATGGCGAGCGGCGGACCCTATTCGAGCTGGACGAGGCGATCCAGTCGGTCGCGGCCAGCAACGGTCAGGGCGATCCCGCGGTCGTCAAACTGACCGGCATCTATCACAATCTGCTGCGGCGCTGGGCCGATGCCTGACATTGCGGCCCCCGCCTGCGGCTTCGTCGGGCCGGTGAAGCGGTCGATCACGATCGCCGGTCACCAGACGTCGATCAGCCTGGAGCCCGTGTTCTGGCGTGCGCTGGAAGAGGCGGCGCAGGGCTGCAGCCTGCCATTGTCCGCGCTGGTCGCCGAAATCGACGTGCTGCGCATCGCCGCGGACGATCCGCCCAACCTTGCCAGTGCGTTGAGAAGCTGGCTGTTCGCGCGGACGTTGACCTGACGCCCGCCGCCATGCGACCGCCGGGGCACAGTCGGGGATATGCAACGATGAACGCGGTCAAATGGCGAAAGACCTGGTTTCAGGTCCATAAATGGATCGGGCTGACGCTCGCCATCCTCATCATCCCTGTGTCGCTGTCGGGCGCGGCGCTCGTCTGGCGCGAGCCGCTGGACCGACTGATCCATGCCGAACGCTATTCCACCAGCGGCACCGCGTTGCTGGCCCCCGAAACCTATGTGGCGGCGGCGCAGCGTGTGCTGGCGCCGGACGAGCGGATCAGCGACCTCGGTCTGCCGGACGGGGACGGCCCCGTTACGGTCAGCGCCGTGGGTGCGCAGGCGCCGCGACGCGGACCGCCAGCGCGCACGACGGTCTATCTCGACCCGCCCACCGCGCGCGTGCTGGCCGTGGCGCCGCGCAGTGGTGGCGTGATGCGCTTCCTGCATGTGCTGCACGGTAGTTTGCAGGTGCCGGGGATCGGGCGGACGATCGTGGGCTGGATCGGCGTCGCGATGCTGCTGTCGAGCATGACCGGGCTGTGGCTGTGGTGGCCGAGCGTCGGCCGCTGGACGAAGGGGTTTCGCTGGCGCCGGCATCGCAACACGGACAGCAACCTGCATTACCAGATGGGCTTCTGGATCGCGCTGCCGCTGTTCGTCCTGTCGCTGACGGGCGTGTGGATCAGCTTTCCTGGCGTGTTCGGGGGGCGGGAGGGCGGCGGGCGCCCCGCCTTCGCGCCGCCGGTGGCCGAGCCGGCGCAGTCCGTGGACACGGTCGTCGCGCGTGCCGCGGGGGTGGCGAAGGGGCCGCTGCGCAGCGTCGGCTGGCCGACCGAGCGGTCGGCGGACTGGACGGTCAGCCTGGCCGATGGGCGCCGGATCAAGGTGGCGGACGACGGCGGCGTCGCGGTGGCTGCGGCGGCGCGCAAGCCGGGCGGCGCGGCGCGCTGGATGCGGCGGATTCACGATGGCGACGATATGGGGATCGTCTGGCAGGTGGTGATCTTCCTCGGCGGGCTGTTGCCGGCCGGGCTGGCAGTGACCGGCGTGATCATGTGGTGGCGCGCCCGTGGCTGGCGCGCGAAGGTGGCGGCGCGGGGGTAGGGGGTTTCTTCCGTCGTCACCCCGGACTTGGTCCGGGGTCCACTTTGCGGCTGGGGGGATGGCTGGAGGCTCTTGCCGTTCCCTCGCGGTCCGGTGGACCCCGGACCAAGTCCGGGGTGACGGAGTGGGTGGGGCGGGTCTCATAGACCACACTGCGTGTCGGATGCGCCCGTCGTCGGACTGAGCGAGCCTCAAGTCCTCCCCCGCCAGGGGGAGGGGGACCGCCCGGCTTTAGCCGGGTGGTGGAGGGGGTGGGCGGCGGTGTCCGTCCGAACAGCGCTCCACCCTTACCGCCCCCTCCGTCACCGCTTCGCGGCGCCACCTCCCCCTGGCGGGGGAGGAATTATGGGCTTACCGCCCCAGCAGCACGCGGGCCTGGCCGGCGATCTGCGCGAGCATGGCCGCATTGGGCTGCGCGGCGTGGCGGGCGCGGTCGACCAGCGCCTTGAACTGCGCGACGCGCGCGCCGTTCGCGGTCAGCCATGCCTGCACCGCGCTGCGCGGATCGCCGTCACCGGTGCGGCCGAGGAACTCCAGCCGCTGCTGCTGGAAATCGCGCGCCAGGCCGGCGAGCAGCAGGCGCTCCCATGGATCGCCCGACACGATGCGTGCCGCCGCCGCCTGCGCCCAGTCGAGGCCCAGGTCCTGGCCGAGGTGGGTATAGGCCCGCGTCAGCTCGATCTCGTCGAGCCCGAGGCGCTGGCCCAGCGCGGCGAGGCCGACGACGCCGTCCATGTCGAACAGGCGGACCACGCGACGTGCCAGCTCTGCGGGCGCACCCGCGGCTTCCAGCTCGGCGGCGATGCGGGCGCTCTGCGCGCTCGCTTCCTCGAGCAGTAGCGACTGCGTCTGGCGTTCCAGCGCGGCGATGCCCTGGCCCAGCCGCTCGATCACCGCGCCGGGCAGCGTACCCGGCGCATTGGCGCGCAGCAGGTCGGCGATGTGCGACCGCGTCGCCACCGCCACCTCGTTGAACAGCGCGATGCGTGCGCCCTCGGCGATATCGGCGTGCTCGATCTCCGCCCATAGGCTGTCGAGGCCGAAGACGCGTTCCGCCACCACGAACATCGCGGCGATATCGGCGACCGCGGCGCCTTCCTCTTCAGCCAGCTCGAACGGGCGCAGCACGCCCAGCCGATTGACGATGCGGTTGGCGAGCTTGGTCGCGGCGATCTCGCCCCGCAGGCGATGCTCGTCGATCGCCTTGGCGAAGTCGCGCTGCATCGCCGGCGGGAAGGCGGCGTGCAGGTCGGGTGCGAGTTCGGGGGCGAGCGCTAGCGGTGCCTGCTCGATACCGTCCTGCAACGACAGCTTCGCGGTGGCGAGCAGCACGGCGAGCTCGGGGCGGGTGAGGCCATGGCCTTCCTGTCCACGGCGCAGCAGATCGTCGTTGCCGGCAAGGCCCTCGACCGCGCGATCCAATCGCCCGGCGCCTTCGAAGATTTCGATGACGCGGACGTAGCTCGGAATGGCGCTCGCACCATCGGCCTCGGCGATCGACAGCGCCAGCGTCTGGAGGCGGTTGTCCTCCAGCACCAGATGCGCGACGTCGTCGGTCATGCTGGCGAGCAGCGCGTTGCGCTCCTCGTAGCCGAGGCGGCCTTCGTTCATCTCGCGGTTGAGCGCGATCTTGATGTTGACCTCATTGTCCGAACAATCGACGCCGGCCGAATTGTCGATGAAGTCGGTGTTGATCCGGCCGCCGCGTTCCGAGAAGGCGATGCGCGCCGCCTGCGTGACGCCCAGGTTCGCACCTTCGCCGATCGCGGTGACGCGCAATTGCTCGGCATCGACGCGCAGACGGTCGTTGGCGGGATCGCCGACCGCGGCGTTATTCTCGCGCGCCGCCTTCACATAGGTGCCGATGCCGCCGAACCACAGCAGGTCCGCGGGCGCCTTCAGGATCGCGGAGATGAGCGATGCGGGGTCGAGCTGCGTCGCGGTGATGCCGAGCGCGGCCTGTGCCTGCGGCGACAGCGGAATGACCTTCTCGCTGCGCGCCCACACGCCGCCGCCTTCGCTGATGAGGCCCGCGTCGTAATCCGCCCAGCTGGAGCGGGGCAGGGTGAACATGCGCGCACGCTCGTCCCAGCTCGCGGCGGGATCGGGATTGGGGTCGATGAAGATGTGGCGGTGATCGAACGCCGCGACGATCTTCAGCGCCTTGCTGAGCAGCATGCCGTTGCCGAAGACGTCGCCCGACATGTCGCCGCAGCCGACGACGGTGATCGGCTGGGTCTGCACGTCGACGCCGCGCTCGGCGAAGTGGCGCTGCACCGACACCCAGGCGCCCTTGGCGGTGATGCCCATCGCCTTGTGGTCGTACCCGACGCTGCCGCCCGACGCGAAGGCGTCGCCCAGCCAGAAGTCGCGCTCCAACGCCAGCGCATTGGCGACGTCGCTGAACGTCGCCGTACCCTTGTCGGCGGCGACGACGAAATAGGGGTCCTCGCCATCGAGCACCGCGACGTCGGCCGGATGCACGACGCGGCCGTCGACGATATTGTCTGTGATCGACAGCAGCGAGCGGATGAAGATTCGGTAGCTCTCGGTGCCTTCCGCCAGCCACGCGTCGCGATCGACCGCGGGGGAGGGGAGCTGCTTGGGGTAGAAGCCGCCCTTGGCGCCGGTCGGCACGATGACGGCATTCTTGACGCGCTGCGCCTTCATCAGCCCGAGGATTTCGGTACGGAAGTCGTCGCGCCGATCCGACCAGCGTAAGCCCCCGCGTGCGACCGGGCCGGCACGCAGGTGAATGCCCTCGACCCGCGGCGAATAGACCCAGATTTCGCGCCACGGCACGGGGGCGGGCAGGCCGGGGATCAGGTGGCTGTCGAGCTTGAACGCCAGCGCCTCGTTCGCCGCGGGGGCGAAGGCGTTGGTGCGCAGGCAGGCGCCGATCAGGTCGCGATAGGCGCGCAGGATACGGTCGTCGTCGATCGCCGATACCGCGTCGAGCCCGCGCGCGATCGCTTCGTCGCTGGCGGTCAGGTCGCCGCTGCCCTTGGGGTCGTGCGCGGCGGCGAAGCGCGCGATCAGCGCCTTGGTCAGCTTGGGCGCACGGCGCAGTGCGTCGACGACGGTGGTCAGGCCATAGGGCAGGCCCGCCTGACGCAGATAGCGGAACCAGGCGCGCAGCAGCACCACCGACTGCGGCGAGAGGCCGACGTCGATGATCAGGCGGTTGAAGGCATCGTTTTCCGCCGCGCCTTCCAGCACGGCGGCGATCGCGCCTTCCAGCACCGCAGCATCGTTCGCGTCGTCATTGGCATCGGTTTCGACGACGAAGTCGTGGACGAAGGTGTCCGCTTCGTCCTGCAACCGCGTCGGCAGTTCGCCGATCACGCGGAAGCCGAAATTCTCCAGCACCGGCACCGCGTCCGACAGCGCGAGCGCGCCGTGCAGCTTGTAGATCTTGAGCTGGCGATCCTCTCCCGCGACGACCGGGAAGATGCGCACGGAGCGGTCGTCGGCGCTTTCAAGCCCCGCAACCCGCAGGATGTCCTGCGCCGCTTCGGCGGGGCTGCTGACGTTGCGGTAATTGGCGGGGAAGGCGTTGGCCCAGCGCAGCGCCAGCCGTGCCGCGCGCTGCGCCGGCACCTGTTCGACCAGTGCCGCCTCGACGTCCGACATCCAGCCGCGCACCATCTTGCGCAAGCGCTCGGCGAGCGGTTCGGTCTCGGGCATGCGGCCCGACCCGCGCAGATCGATCGTGTAGCGCAGCAGCGCGACGACGCCGTCGTCGAGGCTGATCGACCAGTTGAGGACATTGCCGTTCGAGGCGTCAGCCAGCATCTGGCCGATCGCGACGCGGCGCGCGGTGGTGAGGTCGTCGCGCGGCAGCCACGCGAAGGCGAACAGATGCCGCCCCAGCGCCGACTTCACCAGCACCAGCGCGGGGCGGGGCCGGTCGGCGAGGCTCATCGCGGTCAGCACCACCTCTTCCAGCGCATCGGGGGCGAAGGCGACGACGAGATCGTGGGGAAGGGCGGTCAGCGCATGCGTCAGCGCCTTGCCGGTATGGCCCTTGGGATCGAAGCCGAACTTCGCCTCCAGCGCCGACAGGCGCGCCCGCAGCACGGGGATGTCGCGCGGCTTGGCGCTGAGCGCGGCGCTGGTCCACAGGCCGGCGTGGATCGACAGGCCGACCACCTCGCCCGCCTCCATCACCGGCACCAGCACCAGGTCGAGCGGCACGGCGCGGTGGACGGTCGAGATCAGGCTGGATTTCAGAAGCAGCGGCGCGTCATTGCCCTCTTCGAACCAGCGAATCGCGAGCGCGCGGTTCGCCTCGGCGAGCACCGGCGTTTCGTGCGGATGACGGACGATGCCGAGCGCTTCGCCCGCGCTGCCGTCGCGCCGCCAGATCTGGTGGCCGAGCAACGTAAACTGGCCGTCGAGGAACCATTGCAGCAGCGCCGCGCCCTCGCCCTGCGGCAGTGCAGCTTCGTCGCGCGCCATCGCGCGTTGCAGCGCGGGCCAGTCGGTGACGGCGGCGCGCACGTCGGCGAGTACGGCGGTCAGATCCTCGACCAGGCCGCGCCGGTCGCGCGCATCGGCGCGTTCCAGCTCGATGTAGATCATCGATTCGGGTGTGCCGGCGCCGCCGATATCGGTCAGCGCCCCCGATGCGTCGCGCGTCACGCGGACGACGGGGTGGATCAGGCGGTCGATGTCGAGATCCTGCGCGCCGATCGCGGCGGCGATCGAATCGACCAGGAAGGGCATGTCGTCGTTGACGATGGCGAGGCGCATACGGCGCCGCACGTCGTCCGACGCGATCGGCTCCAGCCGGATCGCGGGCTTGCCGGGCTCACGGCGCGCGGCGGTCTCCGCGACGAACGCCGCGGCTGCGGCCCGCTCGGCATCGCCGAAGCCGGTCAGCTCCCCCGGTAGCGCGCCCTTGGTCAGCCGGGCGGCAAGCGCCTCGGCCATGCTCTGGTTCTGGTCGGCCATGGCAGCCGCCTACGCCCGTCTCTTCCGGGCTTCAAGCTTTGCTGCAGTGCGAAAATTACGTGTTAGCGCAATAAAGTGTTGTGCTGGTCGGGCGCCTTCCGGTCGTCGACGGGAGGCGCCCTGCGTTCAGGCCGCGGCCTTGCGCAGCACGCTTTCCAGCAGCGCCTTGTCATCGACGCATTTGATGACGTCGACCAGGCCATCCTCGCCGGCGCGCGCCAGCAGCACGACGAATTCGTCCGCCACCGCGGGCAAGGCGACGCGGCCCAGTACGGGCAGCGCGCGCAGTTCGGCGGCGGCGCGATCGAACAGGTCGACGCGCTCGTCGGGGCGACGCGTGGCGCGCTCGGCAGCCACCACCGCCTTGATGCCGCCCTGCGCGGTTTCCAGCACATTGGTGAGGCCGCCTGCGGGCACCTCGGTGCGGCGGGCGTAGGCCAGCACCGCGGCATATTCGGCAAGGCGTGTCTTGTCGTAATCCGATCCGAACACGAGCTTGACGATCGCGGTCAGCGGCGCGCGTGGCTGCACCGTCAGTCCGGCCTGCGCCAGCAGCGCGGCATAGCCCTCGGCATCCCGCTCGCACGCCAGCGCGAAATCATGGGCGCGGCCCAGCGCGCGATATAGCGCGGCGCGCCCGCGCGCATCGGCGGCGCGCACTGCCGCCGCGCTTTCGCGCGCCATCGCCAGCCGGTCGCGCAGCGATGCGTCGGTCGCGGACTCGGCGATCGGGTCCTCCGCCGTCTCGAACCCGCCGCTCGGCCCGTCCGCCCACACCGGCGTCGCGGCGAGCGCGCGCGGGGCGCTGCGCACCGCGGCGTCCAGCTCGGCGGCGAGCGTCGCCTGCGTGTCGGCGTCGGCCAGCTCCTTCCAGTTGATGACGCCGTAGATGAAGTCGATCGTGCTATCGTCGGAGGTGAAGGGCATCAGGATGCCGCGATACAAGGTCGTGCGCCCGCGGATGCCGACGAACTCCGCCTCGAACCCGATCGGCGCCCGATTCGCGATGATCTGTAGATAATGGTCGGTCAGGCGCGACAGCAGCGACCGCCCCGGCACATCCGCGACACGCACGACATGCGCGTCCAGCCCGCATTCCTCGCGCAGCGTGCGCCCCAGATAGGCGATGGTCGGATCGTCGATACCGCGGGTGAAATCGATCAATACGCTGTGCGGGCCGAAGTCGGCGATATTGGCGGGATCGAGGTCGTCGATGCCGGGGCAGGGGCGGCCCTTCAGCAGCGACACCCAGTGGTTGTAGGCGCGCACGTGCATGCGCCGCTCGTCACCGCCGAGCGAGAAGGCGGCATCGTCCACGCCGCCCCCGTCGATGTCGCCACCATCATCCGGCGGGCTCGCCAGCGCCGCGTCGAGCACGTCATGGCCGCCGCCATCGGCGCGCAGGCCTTCGCTATCCCCGACTCGCCCGTCATCGAAGCCGCGCGCCGTATCCATGCCCAAACCCTTCTCGCATCAGGACATGACGGTCCTGGTCCTAGGCTGCTTCTGCACCGTCCGTGGTAAACGGAGCGTAAAGCCGCGAGGCGAACAATTGGCATGTTCCGACACAAAGGCCGCTTGTCAGCCGCGATCCGACCTGTTAGTCGGACCCCCGAACGGCCCCTCAGCGGGCCGGTCCACCCCGGGCCGCTTTAGCTCAGCTGGTAGAGCATCGCATTCGTAATGCGGGGGTCACAGGTTCGAGTCCTGTAAGCGGCACCACCCTTCCGGAAATCGTTGTGAAACAACCGTCCAAGCGACGGTTTCGTGCTGTTTGTCGTACATGAGTGCCGCAAAACGCCCCTTTCGACGAAGGGCTAAGTCTTTCAATCGTTCCCGAAATGAGAGCGCAAAGATGCACGTTCATGACGTCGAAGCATCTTCGCCTTCCGCTTCCACTTGGGCTTAGACAGCGGCGATACCGCGCGGAATGACCGCCGGGTCTCCGTCGCATACGGGCCCGTTGCGGCCGTCGACGCACCTGCGGCATCGTCCCGATCGGCTCAACCGACTGAAATCGCGGCCGAGCGCCGGACCGTAATGGCAGCTTGTCCGTTCAGCGCTCCTGACGTTGCACTGCTTGATGGATATCGCCGACCATGCCCGACCATTCCGCATCGCCCATATTGCAGCCCGTCCAGATCGGGGACCTGTCGCTTCGCAACCGCATTGTCATGGCGCCGTTGACGCGGAGCCGTTCGAACGACGACGGGATCCCGCCCGCTTTCGCCGCCGACTATTACGCGCAGCGCGCTGACGCCGGGATCATCATAAGCGAGGCGACCAACGTCTCCCCCCAGGCGGTCGGCTATGCGCTGACGCCGGGCATCTGGAACGACCAGCAGATCGAGGCATGGCGCCCGATCGTGCAGGCTGTCCATGATCGGGGCGGCGTCATGTTTCTGCAGTTGTGGCATACGGGCCGCATCTCGCACCCGGACCTGCAGGGCGGAAAGCCGCCGGTGGCGCCATCGGCCATCAAGCCGGTCGGACAGGCGTTCACCAAGGACGGGATGAAGGACCACGTCACGCGGCGCGCGCTCGAAACGGATGAGATCCCCGGCATCGTCGAGGATTATCGCCGCGCCGCCGCCAACGCCAAGGCGGCCGGCTTCGACGGGGTCGAAGTCCATTCGGCGAACAATTATCTGCTCGAACAGTTCGTCCGCGATAGCACTAACCAGCGAACCGACCGCTATGGCGGGTCGATCGAGAACCGTTTGCGCTTCCCGCTTGAGGTCGTCGACGCGGTCGTCGGCGTTTGGGGCGCGGGGCGTGTCGGCATCCGGTTGTCGCCGGCGACGACGATGCCCGGCGAAACCCCGCTCGACAGCACGGTGATGGAAACCTTCGGCATCTATGTTGACGCGCTGTCGCAGCGCGGCCTGCTGTATATCCACGATATTGAGGGCGTGACGCAGCAGACCCGTGACGCGGACGGCGTCGATTTCGCCGCTTTGCGCAAGCGCTTCGACGGGGCGTACATCGCGAACAACCAGTATACGCTCGAGCTGGCCGAGGAGGTTCTCGCGCGTGGCGATGCCGACCTGTTCAGCATGGGGCGGCCGTTCATCGCCAACCCCGATCTCATCGACCGCCTGCGCGCGGGCGCGCCGCTTGCGGAGGCGCCAAAGGACTATTGGTACGGCGGCGGATCGGTCGGCTATTCGGACTGGCCGACGACGCGCGGAACCCCGGATCGCGGCTGAGCCAGCCGCGCATCGGACCCTGTCGTAGGATCGGGTCCGTGCTGTGGGTGAACGAGGCTAAGGTGCGGCGGCCGTCGGCGCGGGTGGTCGAAGACCGGCCCCCGCGTCCGGCGTAAGTCGGAAGTCCGAAGGCGGCACCTGAGTGTCCGAACGTGGATCAGCGCGGGCAGCCGGCGCCGGCCTTGCCGATCAACTCCGATCGAGCCGTTCGCAAATTCCGCCCATCGCGCTCGGTCGGCTCGACACCCGCGCCCAGCCCCCGCCACAGCGCCGCGTTGAAGGCCGCGGTGTCGAGATGATCTTCGGTGCGGAAATCCTGCCCGCGCATGGCCTCTGCCCACCAGGCCGAGCTGGGGTGGTCGCACCGCCCGGTTGTTGCCGCGGTCCGGGGGGCGAAGCGATCGGCGGGGATCGGAAGCTGCGTCGTGCGCAGCACGTCGGCCGCGTCGGCGCGATACGTCCAGTGCGTTTGGGCGGGGTCGAACAGGTCGGCCATCGGCGCCGCCAGCCCGTCGTTGAGCCCCAGCGGCTTCAGCCCCAGCACCGCCTCGATCGTGCGCAGGACGTTGACCGTCGTATAGCGGGTCGAGACGACCACGCCCTGCCGGACATAGGGCCCGGCCACGAACGCGAACGATCTGCGCGCATCGACATGATCGGCACCGTTCTGGGCATCGTCCTCGATGACGAACACCAGCGTCGAGCCGGCGACGCGGCTGTTGGCGATCGCCTCGACGACCATGCCGAGCGCGTAATCATTGTCGGCCATTTCCGTTTCGACGGTGTTCACCCCGTCGATCGCGTCCTTGAAGTCGCCGAAGTGATCGTGGCTGAGGCGCAGCAGCGTCAGGGCAGGGACCTTGCCGGCCGCATCGGCGGCGTCGAACTCGCGCCGCCATTCCAGCATGCGCCAATAATCGGGAAGTTTCTGGTCGAAGCCGCGGTAATAGGGATCGCTGCGCTTCGCCAGCAGCCGGTCGCCGGGCGTGTAGATGCGCGTGCCCGTCTTCCACGGTTCGCGGATCACCGGTATCGCGCCGGGCGCGCCGGCATCGTAGACCGAGGCGTCGGAAAAGCCGTAGTTGTGCACCGAAAGGCCCGCGCGGATCGCCTGATCCCACAGGAAGCCCTGGTTCCTGTCCTCGTCGTCATCGCCATCGGGCGCGGTCAACAGGGCAGGGCCGGCCAGCAGATCGGGGTCCTTCGATAGCGCCGGGTTCGTCACCTGACGCTCGGCCGGGGTCTGCTGCGCGTAGACGAAGCGGTCTGCTTCCTCCGCTTCATAGGCGAGCCCGCGCTGCGCATAGTTCACGGGCGCCGTCTTTTCGAGCAGGTCGGGCGTGCGCGCCGCGGTCGACCAGGTCCAGCCGGTGCTCGATTGCTCTCCCGAATCGTAGAAATTGTCGAGCGTCGCGAACTGGCGCGCAAGGCGATGGTGGTTGGGCGACAACGCCCGGCCGAGGATGGCGAGATGCGGATCGCCGTTACCGACCTCCAAGTCGCCGAGCACCTGGTCGTAGGTGCGGTTTTCCTTGATGATGAAGACGACGTGGCTGACCCGCGCCCGGATCGCCGCCATCTTCGCCTCGGCGGCGGCGCGGGCGGCGGCCCCGGGAAGCCCGATATTATCGGCGACCTGAAGCGTCGTCGCGGCCAGTGCCTTGTCGTCCGGCAGCGGGAATTCCAGCATGCCTGCTTTTTCCAGCTGGTAGATATATTGGTTCGCCGCGCCGCAGGCATTGGGCTGACCGCGATAGATAGCGAGCTTCGGCGCGCAGCCCTGCGGGTTGGGGCCGGGCGGGCTCTTGCGGTTGACGACGAACACGCGCTTGCCATCGGCCGATGTCGCGACCGCGCTGGGATACCAGCCGGTCGGCACCAACCCCGTGACGGTCCCGCCGGTGGCGCTCGGGGCGACGATGGCGACGGCATTGATCCCGCCCAGCGTCACCAGCAATCGCCCGTCGCGTAACTGGGCAAGGCCGTTGGGGTTGAGGCCCTTGCCGATCGCGGGGGCGGCGAGCGCGTCCGGCAAGGTGAGGCGCGGCTCCGCGACCAAGCTCGCCTGGACGGTATCGATCACCGCAAGCCGGTCGCCATTGTCCTCGGTGGCGAACAATCGGTGATTGCGGGCATCGGCCAGCAGGGCGGTGGGCTCGCCGATCGTCGCGATCCGGCCGGTGATCCGGATTCCCGACCGCGTCGGCGCGAGCGCGACGATTTGCCGATCGCGGGGCGACGACACCCAGGCATGGCCGGCATCGGTCCATGCGATCGCAAAGGGAAACTCGCCGCCCGGGACGCCGCTCTGCGCCGGGTCGATTTTTCCGGGACGCAGGTCCTGCTCGGCGATGACCGTACCGCGATCGAGGTCGAGCAAGCTGACTGAGTCATTGTAATAGTTGGCGACCAGTCCGTAATGCCCGTCCGGGCTGACCGCGACGCCCGCCGCCTGCGGCTTGACCCCGGCACCGAGGCCGGCGGTGTGGCCGAGCCTGATGGTCGCGGTTTCGACATACCGCCCGCCTGACCATCCGAACACATGGACGTTGTCGTCGACGCCGCCACCGACGACGAACCCGCGTCCATCCGGGCGCCATGCGATGCCGCCATAGCTGTTGGGGACGGTCAGCGTTTGCACCCGCCGGCTGCCATGCCCGTCGATCGCGTAGCGGAAGATGTATTGGACGGACTGCGCCGCGACGACCTTCCCGTCGGGCCCGTTGAAGCGGTTGAATCCGCTGGTCAGCACCAGCATTTCGCGCCCATCCGGACGGCGCGCGATCGCCGCCGCGCCATCGACGACATAGGCGGGGTCGGGACCGGTGCGCGCGACCAGCGGCTCGAACCGCGCGCCCGGCGCCGCGGTGGGGGTGAGGCGCTGCCCGGTCGGCAAGGGTTGCCCCGCCCGCTCCTGCGCAGCGCAGGGGGCGGACAATAGGATCGCGAAGGCGGATAGATATGGGCGCATGGTGATCTCCGAGATCGGTGACCATAAGACTGGAATGTGACGTCTTGTCATTCACGCCGCAACGACAGTCCTTCATCGCGTCGAACACAACAGGGACGAACGGCAAAAACTGGAAAGGTGGCGCACGTCGGCGACTGGCCGGCTTTGCGTCGTCGAGACGGTGGCAAGGATGCTTCCGCCCTATCAGGGCGCGGGACCAATGGAGCTATTCTCTACGGGTAAGTGGTTGTTCCCGGCTCAAAACATAAACACAAATTTAGACAACTCTATGCCGGTGGTGGCGTTCATCCTTCGCCAGTCAACAGCCTGAGCCGAACCACCCTGGCTGAGGCTATCGCCGAAGGAATACGAATGATGCGCTTCGCTTCGCTCGCCGCGGTCGCGTGCCTTTTTGCCACGCCCGCTTTCGCCCAAAGCACCGATACCCGGTCCGACAATGGGTTTCCCCAGAACAGCCTGTCCAGCCAGGTCCATGGCGGTCCGCGAGCCGAGGCGCAGCGCGCGTCGATCGCGGCACTGCAGCAGGCGCTGATCGAGCTGCAACAGCTCCAGCTCCAGACCAAACAGGCCCATTGGAACGTGTCGGGCACGCTCTTCTATCCGCTGCACGAATTGCTGCAGGACCATCACGACGGCGTCGCCAAATATGCCGACGAGGTGGCCGAGCGATTGCTCGCGATCGGTGCATCGGCGGACGGCCGCGCCAATACCATCGTCCGCACCAGCCGCGTGCCCGAGATGCCGGGCGGCTTCATCGACGACGCGCAGGTCATCACCTGGTTCGCGACCAATTATCGCGTGGTCAGCGACGAGATCGGTCAGGGTATCAAGGCCAGCGAGGATGGCGATCCGACCACCTCGAACCTGTTGCAGGAGGTGCAACATGCCATCGACAAATATCAGTGGCAGATGCGCGCCATGATCCAGCCGACGCCGACGGACGCCAATTCCGGGGCTGATCTCAACGGCGGACGCCCCGTGCCGCCGATGACACGGACGGCGCCTGCCCGCTGATTGGACGGCAGAAGACATCAGCTGGCACAGCATCGCGACGGAGCGCCTGGACGGAGGCGTGCGTCACGTTGGTGGCTATTGGGTCTTGCGGCTCCGCCTACGGGCAGTTCGCCGTCGCCCGATCGCGGAAGGTAAACCCTCGCGCATCCCCTGGCTGGGGCCATCCGGATGCGCCATCACAGGCGCCCTCGCGTTGTCCTTATGCCGTGGTCGCACCGTCTGGTTCGATCCCCGACACGACCCAGGCGAGCGCGTGGTCGTAGGACGTGGCGAAGCGGGTGAAGGGCTGGTTGAAGATGCGGCGGACTTGCAGGCGGACCAGCGTGGTGCCGGTGACGATGGCGAGGGCGCGCGCGTTCCTCATCTTGGTCAGGTGATCGCCCATCGCGGCGATCATGTCCTGCGCCTGGACCGGACAGCGTGAGACGTCGATGATCATTGCGTAGCTGGGCAGGCGGGCGGCGGTGATCTGGGTGATCAGATCGGCGACCAGTCGGTCGGCGTCGGCGCGGGTGAGCATGCCGTGCATGTCCAGCCTGATGAGAGCATGGGTGCGGTCGACGACGATCTTGTACACGCGCGGTCCTCCAGCGCGTGCCATGATAGCGGCAAGTCGTTGATGAAGTGACTATCGGCTGGCCCGCGCTTGGGGGCAATCGTCCGCATGCCGGGCCCTGTTGGCGTGCCACACACCTGTCACATCCGCGTGGCATCGTCGCGGTAGGAAGACCGTAGACATCCCATGCGCCTGCTGATCGTCGAGGACGATCCCGTCATCGCCGATCAGATCGCCCGCAGCCTGCACGCCGTGGGGCATCAACTGCGCGTGGCGGCGACGGGGGCGGCGGCGCTGCTGGCGTTGCGGCAGGACGATTGCGACGCGATCGTGCTCGATCGGATGCTGCCCGATCTCAATGGCCTGTCGGTGATCGACCAGATCCGCCGTGACGGCCTGTCCACGCCGATCCTGATGCTGAGCGCGCTGGGATCGGTGAAGGATCGTATCGAGGGGCTGGCAAGCGGCGCGGACGATTATCTCGCCAAGCCGTTCGACATGGACGAACTCGCCGCACGCATTGCGGCGATCGCGCGGCGCGGCACCCCGGCGGGTGACAGCGCGCGGTTGGAGGTTGGGCGGCTGCGGCTCGATCCCAGCGGCCATCAGGCCTGGTTCCGAGGGCAGGCGGTGACGCTCAACCGGCGGCAATATTCGCTGCTTGCGCATCTGATGCGCCATGCCGACCGGTTGGTGACGCGATCGATGCTGCTGGAGGCGGTGTGGGGCTATGCCTTCGCGCCCACCGCCAATATCGTCGAAAGCAATCTCAGCCGGTTGCGTACCGCGCTGATCGGCATCGACTGCGACCCGATCGAGACGCAGCGGGGTGCGGGCTACATCCTGCGCTCCGAACGATGCGCCTGATCATGCGGCTCGCCGGTTGGGGAGGGCGGGGGCGTCCGCATGGCCTGGGGCGGCTGCCGATCCAGGTCGGGTTGACCTTTACCGTGATGATGGCGCTGGTCGGGGTGATCGGGTTCAGCGTGGCCGATGCGTGGATCGCGCGCCGGGTCGACACGTCGCTGCGCGCGCATGCCGCCAAATATCTGGGGCTGGGCCATGGCGAGCCGGTCACCGACGCCGTGATCGCCGCGAAGATCGTCGACTGGCAGCGGCGCAAGGTGCTGAGCCAGCGCACCTATGTCCTGTTCGGCGCGGACGGCAGGCGGATCGCCGGGCGGCTCGACATCGCGCCGCCGCGGCTCGGCTATTCTAACGTGCGCTTTCATGCGGGCGGACGCGGCACGCAAAAGGGCCGCGCGCTGGCGACGCGGCTGCCGAGCGGCAGCCTGCTCGTTATCGTCCAGCATAGCGAGGCGGGGGAATCGCTGCACGAGCTCCTACCCTGGGTCGTCGTCGCACTGTCCCTCGCCGCGGCGGTGACCGGCGTCGCGGTGACGTTGGTGTTCGCGCGGCTGATCGCGGTGCGGCTCGCCGCGACGCAGGAGACGGCAGATGCGATCGCGGGCGGCGACCTCAGCCGCCGGGTGCCGACGCAGGGGCTGGACGGCGTGTTCGCGGGACAGGCCGACAGCCTCAATCGGATGCTCGACCGGATGGACGATCTGGTCCGCAGCCAGCGGTTGTTCGCAAGCAACCTGGCGCATGACCTGCGCACGCCGCTGACCCGGCTGCGCGGCATCCTGCGCAACGGCGCGGACGAGCCCGCCGTGCTGGAACGGGCAGAGCGCGAATGCGCCGCGATCATCCGCATCTTCGACGCGCTGCTAAGGCTGGCCGAGATCGAGGGCGGACGGCATCCGGTGGCACTCGCCCCACTCGATCTCGGCGCGCTGATCGAGGATGTCGCGGAGACGATGGAGCCGGTGCTGGCCGACCACGACGGCACGCTGACGCTGGAGGCGGGGGCGCGGCCGATGGTGGCGGGGGACGCCGATCTGCTGGGGCAGATGCTGGTCAACGTGCTCGACAATGTCGTGACGCACACGCCGCCCGGCACCCATGCGCGCCTGTCGCTGGCGTCGGAGAGCGGCTTTGCGCGGATCACGGTGGCGGACGATGGCCCGGGGCTGGCCGAGGCCGACCGCGCGCGCGTGGTGCAGGCGTTCGAGCGCGCGGCCCAGGCGGAAACGCGCGGTAGCGGGCTGGGGCTGGCGATCGTCCAGGCGATCGTTCGCTTCCACGGCGGTACGCTGCGGCTGGACGATGCCCGGCCGGGTCTCGCCGTCCGGATCGCTCTGCCGCTTATGCCGCCTGCCGTTTGCGCCGGTTCCGCCGCCGGTTGAGCCACATCGTTAGATACATCCAGAAGCCGGAGCCCGCGAAGAACAGCAGCGCGACACCGCCGCCGATATTGAGCGCGATGCCCACCGGGCCCAGCGTCTCGCCCGAATGGATATGCTTGAACCAGTGGTTCCAGCTCTTCATCGCGCTTGGCGCCGCCGGCGCATCGGCGGATGCCGTCTTGGCCGGCGCGCGATCGAGCAGGTCGGTTGCTTGCGTCGCGAGCCCGGTCGCGGCGAGCAGCAGCAGCAGGAGCGCGAACCAGGGGGCGAGCAGGCGGTGCCAACGGCGCATCGACGCATATCCATCATGTGGGCAGGTGGCGTCGCCCTGACACCCGCAATGTGACAGGCCGGCGATGCTTTCATTCTAAGTTTGCAATGTAGGCACGCTTTGCCCGCCCCGGCGCCCGATTGTCACGGATCGGTCATACAGCGCACCTAGCGCGCCGCTCGACACGGTCGTGCCCCGGCGGGAGGGGGCCGCCGACCGGTCGGGGGATACCATGATGCATATCCGATACGGGATGCCGGTCGCGCTCGCGCTCGGCCTGCTCGCAACCGCTGCGATCGCCAAGCATGACGGACGGCCCGCGGCGTCGCTGCTCGATCCGGCCACCTTTGCGCCGGCGGCTATCATTGCACCGCCGCCCGCGCCCGGTTCGGTCGTGGCGCGGCAGGAACTCGCCTATCTGCGCGCGCTGCACCAAGTGGCGCCGGCGGCGCGCATCGCGCGCGCCGATGCCGATGGGCATGACAAGGGGCCGCACGCCTTCAACGCGGTGACGGGGCGCGACCTGACCGCGCTGCCCGCTACCGCCGCGCTGCTCGCCCGCGTCGATGCCGAGACGGATGCGGTGGTCGATCGCGCCAAGGAGCATTTCCGCCGTATCCGCCCGTACCGCACCGACCCGACGCTGTCGCACTGCGGCAAGGGCAAGGGGGTCGATGACAGTTATCCCAGCGGCCATTCGGCCTTCGCCTGGTCGACCGGCTGGACGCTGGCGCAGCTGATGCCGGATCGCGCCGCCGCGATCCTCGACCGTGCGCGCGACTATGCCGAGGGGCGTGAGATCTGCGCGGTCCACTACCCCTCCGATGTCGAGGCGGGCCACGCGGTCGGCCAGCTGGTCGCCGACCGGCTGCTCCACGACCCGCGCCTGGCCGATCAGGTCGCGGCCGCCCGCGCCGAACTCGCCCGCCGCTGACCGCACTTCCCTTTCGTCCGAGGACCCGATGATGACCCATGTTCCGTTCCGCGCCGCTCTGCTGGCGGCCACCACGCTCGCTTTGCCGACGCTGGCGCATGCCGATCCCGTCGCGGGTCCGGTCGCCGTGCCGGTAAGCGAGCCGACTGCGGCGGCCGTGCCGCAGTCGACCAGCGCCGATCAGGCGGGGCAGGCCAATGACAAGCAGTCGCTGACCACGTCCGACATCATCGTCACCGGATCGCGCACCGCCCAGGCGGCACCGCTCACCGCCTCGCTGACCACGACGCAGCCGCAATCGGCGGTCAGCCGCGATTTCATCGAAAATAGCGCCGCCACGGCCGACGTGAACGAGCTGATCGCATTGACGCCGGGCGTGTCGATCTCGGGCGCGGGCAACGGCTATGGCCTGTCGGAAACCAAGGCGACGATCCGCGGCTTCCAGGACGGCGAATATAACGTCACCTACGACTCGATTCCCTTCGCCGACACCAACAACCCGACGCACCATTCGACCGCCTTCTTCCCGTCGAACACGATCGAGACGATCGTCGTCGATCGCGGTCCGGGCAATGCCAGCCAGCTCGGCCAGGCGAGCTATGGCGGCAACATCAATATGTATTCGCGCGCCGCGACGGCGGATGCGGAGCTGCGCGGCGAGGCGATCGTCGGCAATTGGAACACCTTCATCGGCCGCGCGCTGTTCGAAAGCGGCAGCATCGACAAGCTCGGCGGCACGCGCATCGTGCTGACCGGCCAGTATCTCCAGTCGGACGGCGCGCTGAGCTATTCGCCGGTCGGATCGAAGAACCTGTTCGGCAAGGCCGTGGTGCCGATCGGCAGCGCCAACACGCTGACCGTGATGAGCAGCTGGAACCGCAATTTTTACTATCAGTCGGACGTGCTGAAGGGCGCGACCTGCGGCAGCGCGGCGACCGACGCCTATAATGCCGCCAATCCGACGGCGACGATCACCACCGCGCTGGGCGCCGACGGCCAGCCGCTGACCCAGCTGAGCGGGCGGGGCTGCGGCGTGACATCGCAGGTCGGGCAATATGGCTTCAATTACGGGCTCGGCAACAATCCGACCCAGCACGATTATTGGGAATATAACCGCACTGACAAGACGACGGACTTTTCGTACCTGCGTCTACAGAGCAATCTCGGCGGCGGGCTGACGCTCGACAATCGCGCGTACATGTACGGCTATACGAACAACACGCTGTCGGGGAATGGCAGCTCGTCCTTCGGCGTGCCCAAGGGCGGCACGCTGCCGGTGTTCATCGTCAAGTCGATCGGTGTCGTCACCGGCTTCACCGGGGCAGGCACGGCGGCGTCGCCCTATGTCGCGGTGTCGGGTGGCAACGACGTGCTGGGCTATGACAAGCTCAACAAATACCGCGTCTTCGGCTATATCGGCCAGGCGGATTACGACTTCGGCTTCGGCAAGCTGCGGCTCGGTGGCTGGTATGAATATGCCGTCACCGATCGCCACAATTTCGATCTCGACCGCACGACCAGCCAGCCGAGCTATAACGAGAAGTTCAGCAGCGGCACGGCGGCGACCAGCGCGCTGCCGCCGATTTCGCAGGCGAACATCAACTTCGCGCAGCATTCGACCTGGCACCAGTATCAGCTGTTCGGCGAGGTCGAACTCCGCCCGGTCGACGGCGTGTCGATCACGCCGGGCGTCAAATACGTCCACTTCACGCGCGGCGTGGATGCGGTCCTGCAACAGAAGACCCGCACGCCGCTCGACCTCAGCGCGACCTGGACCAAGACGCTGCCGTTCCTGACCGCCAATTGGCTGGTGACGAACAGCTGGTCCTTCTATGGCCAGTACGCGCAGGGCATGTACGTGCCCGACCTGTCGAGCTTCTATTCCGCCTCGGGCGAGCTCGTCACCGCGCTCGACCAGCTGAAGCCGCAAACGACGACCAACTACCAGATCGGCACTGTCTGGCACGGGCACAGCGTCTCGCTCGATGTCGATGGCTATATCATCAACGTCGACAACAAGATCGGCAATTGCTCGACCGCCAATTGCGACCAGACGCTGCTCGTGAACCAGGGGCAGGTCCGCTACAAGGGCGTCGAGGGGCAGCTCAGCGTCATGCCGATCCATGGCCTGACCCTGTTCGGCAATGCCAGCTACAACCAGGCGCGCAGCGTGCAGACCGATGCGCAGATCGGCAAGGCGCCCTTCGCCACCGCGGCGGCGGGCTTCATCTTTCGCAAGGACGGCTTTCGCGTGTCGTTCGACCAGAAGTATACTGGGCCGCAATATGCCAATGATTACAACGGCAGCCCCAGCTTCCGCCTGTATCGCATCCGCCCGTACAGCATCGGCCAGTTCGCGATCAGCCAGACGTTCGAGGGCGGATTGAAGCTGGGCGTGACGGTCAACAACGTCTTCAACAGCCGCGCCGTGACGCAGATCGCGACCAGCAGCACCGGCGCACCGACGACGACCATCAACGGCAAATCGTACCAGTCTGGCTATGGCCAGCTCGACCAGTTCAACTATTTGCCGCCGCGCTCCTTCCTGCTGACCGCGGGCATTTCCTTCCGGTAAATCCTGGCGGCCCCCGCACGGCGCCGACGACATCGTCGATTTCGATGTCTCACCGGCGCTGGCGGGGTGGCGTGGGACCTTCGCTGAGCCCGGATGCGGATCGCTACGCGCCGGAGCAGCCCGACGGCGAGGGGGGCGTCCACCCGACCGCGGCGGACATGAGAGGGCCTGGACGTGCCGGCTTTTGTGGGCCGGCACGTCCAGGCTGGCCGTCAGGCCGTCGCACAGCCATCGATGTTGAGCGTGGTGCCGGTGATGTAGCTGGCATCCGGGCCGGCGAGGAAGGCGACCGCCCCCGCGATCTCCTCGACCGTGCCATAGCGGCCGAGTGGTATGGATTGCAGCAGCTGTGCGGCGAAGTCGCTGTCGGCGGGGTTCATGTCGGTGTCGATCGGCCCCGGCTGCACGGTGTTGACCAGAATGTTGCGGGGGGCGAGGTCCTTGGCCCAGCCGCGCGCCAGCGCCGCCACCGCCGCCTTGGTCGCGCTGTAGACCGTGGTCGCGGGGAAGGCCATTTCGCCCGAGATGCTGCCGATCAGGATGATACGGCCACCGTCGCGCAGGTGCGGCAGGGCCGCGCGGGTGCCGACGTGCAGGCCCTTCACGTTGACGGCGAACTGACGGTCGTACGTCTCGTCGGTGTCCTCGGTGACGGACGCGAACTCGGCGACCCCGGCATTGTGGACCAGGATGTCGATCCCGCCCAAAGCGGCGGCGGCCTGTTCGACACCGGCCCGCTGCGACGCCGGATCGGCGGCATCGGCCTGGAAGGCGAAGGCGGTGCCGCCCGCACGCTCGATCGCCGCCACCGTGGCGTCGGCCGCGGCTTTATTGCCGGCATAGGTGATCGCCACGGTAGCGCCCTCTGCCGCCAGCCGCTTGGCGATGGCCGAGCCGATGCCGCGCGATCCACCGGTGACGAGCGCTGTCCTGCCCTGAATCGACATATAAAATCTCCAAAAAGGCTGGCCCGCGATCACGGCATCGTGCGCTGTCGGCAGGCGGTAAATGGGGTGACGTTTCAACAGTTCAATAATACCGAACTATTAAATTCATTGCGGTGTCCTATATCGACGTCATGGCCCGCTTCACGCACCCCCGGCTGGAGGACGTTCCGCTCGATCTGGCGCTGCACGCGCTGGCCGATCCCAATCGGCTGGCCATGGTGGCGCGCCTCGCCGCGACCGAGCGGCTGAGCTGCACCGATGCCGCGCCGTGCGAGACGATCCCGAAAAGCACGCTGTCCAACCATCTGAAGTTGCTGCGTGCGGCCGGGCTGATCGAGACGACGCAGGCCGGCCGCGAGATGATCAACACGCTGCGCCGCGCCGAATTCGACCGGCGCTTCCCGGGTCTGCTCGACGTGGTGCTCGCCAACCGGCAGGGCTGAGCCGGCCGATCGCGTCGAGAGCGGCCACCGCATCGTCGTCGCGGTTGGTTTCGCGTGTCTCGCCTTTTGCCCAGCCTTCATAGACTTGGGGTGAGGGGCGGCACCGTCTTGGCTGGCCTATGGTTCGTTCGAGGGTTGGGAGAGCCCGGGGAAAGGCCCCCAAGAGCCCGAAACTAGGACGGAGGGTGGTAGGATGCGGCCCGGTGCGGGATCGATGCAGAGGGCGCGGGCGATGCGGCGCAGCGGGGACGACGCGCCGAACGAAGAAAATGCCGGTGCGAGTATATTTTCAAGAGGTGGTCATACGGACCACTTTGTACGCATCCTTTGTACCCAAGGATAGGTAAAGCGTCCGGGAAGACGGCCTGACCGCGCACATCCGCCATTCCGGCGAGCGCTGGTGACCCCTACGGGAATCGAACCCGTGTTTCAGCCGTGAAAGGGCCGCGTCCTAACCGCTAGACGAAGGGGCCGTGAAGGCGTTGGGGGCGGTTAGGGGAGGCCGCGCCGTCGGTCAAGCCTCTTTTCGTCAATCGGCCCAGGCGGCGTCTTCCAGATGTAGTTCGGCGGCGGGGCGGCTGCCCCAATCGTCGATCTTGGCGCGGCCGGCGAGCCACAGGCGACGGTGCGGGGCGGCGGCGAGCAGCGCCTGCCCCAGCGCGCTGTCGGCGGCGCGGAAGGCGACCGCCTTGAAACTGCGGCCGTCGTCGCCCGCGACGATGGCGCGGACGTGGCCGTTGCCGACCACGTCGGACTTGATGATGCGCACCGGGCCGGCGGCGATGCGCGGCGCGGGCCAGCCCATGCCATAGGGACCGCCGACATCGAGCGAATCGACCAGCGCGGGATTGACGCCGCCGGGGGCGAGCACGGCGTCGACCAGCAGCGCACGCTCGCCGATCGAACGGGTGACGGCGGCGGCGAGGCGCTCTTCTAGAAAGTCGGTGAAAGCTGCGACCTGATCGGCGGCGATCGTGAGGCCTGCGGCCATCGCATGGCCACCGCCAGCGACGAGCAGGCCGTGCTCCTTGGCAGCGAGTACCGCGGCGCCCAAGTCGACGCCGGCGATCGACCGGCCCGATCCCTTGCCGACGCCATGTTCGTCGATGGCGATGACGATCGCGGGGCGGCCGAGCTTTTCCTTCAATCGTCCGGCGACGATGCCGATGACGCCGGGGTGCCAGCCTTCGCCCGCGACGACGGCGACCGCGCGGTCGCTCGCGATCATCGCATCGGCGGCTTCCTGTACGCCGCTTTCGATCAGGCGGCGCTCATCGTTGAGGCGGTCGAGCTCTTCGGCGATCGTGCGGGCTTCGGCGGGATCTTGCGTGGTGAGCAGGCGCACGCCGAGGTCCGCCCGGCCGACGCGGCCACCCGCGTTGATCCGGGGCCCCAATGCGAAGCCGAGGTCGCTGCACGTCGGCGCGCGGGTGAGGCGCGATGCCTGGATCAGCGCGTCGAGGCCGATGTTGCGGCGCTGCGCCATGACCTTCAGCCCCTGCGCGACGAAAGCGCGGTTGAGGCCGCGCAATTGCGCGACGTCGGCGACGGTGCCGAGCGCGACGATATCGAGATGATCGATCAATTTGGGTTCGGCGCGGCTGACGAAGAAGCCACGGCGGCGCAGCTCGCGGATCAACGCGGCGGCGAGCAGGAAGCAAACGCCGACCGCGGCGAGGTGGCCATGCGCGGCGCCTTCGTCCTCGTCGAGCCGGTTGGGATTGACCAGAGCATGCGCGCGGGGGAGGGCGGCGGCGCATTTGTGATGGTCGACGACGACGACGTCGACCGGGTGGGCGTGCGCCATGGCGAGCGCGTCGAATGCCTGCGCGCCGCAATCGACGGTGACGATCAGCGAGGCGCCTTCGTGGGCCAGGCGGACGAGCGCGTCGCCCGACGGGCCATAGCCTTCGAGCAGGCGGTCGGGGATGTAGGGGCGCGCCTCGATGCCGAGGTCGCGCAGAACGAGGATGAGAAGGGCGGCGGAGGTGGCGCCGTCGACGTCATAATCGCCGAAGACGGCGATGCTCTCACGGGCTTCGACCGCGTCGGCGAGGCGGGCGGCGGCGCGGTCCATGTCGCGGAAGACCGAGGGGTCGGGCATGAACGCGCGGATCGAGGGTGCGCGATGCTGCTCCAGCGCCTCGCGCGGGGCGCCGCGGGCGAGCAGCAACTGCGTCACCAGATCGTCGGTGCCGAAGCCGTCGCGCCCGTCGGCGGCAAGGCTGCGCCAATGCCAGGGCTGGCCGAGAATCGAGTGGGTGACGCCGAGAACGGGGGACATGGGAGTTGAATTTTCCGAAAATGGTTGAGCCGCAGAGCGCGACCGTCAAACGATATGCGTGGCGGACTCGCGCGGATCATATTCCGACGGCTGGTCCGCCGGCTACCGATCCGCTGGCATACGCCGTCGGAACCACCAATACCATATGAGCGCGAGCGCAACTGCCACGCCTGCCGCACGCGGCAGCCGCGCGTCTGCCATCCACGTGGGCGTTTCGCCGCTCAAGCGTGCGATCGCATAACCGATCGCCAGCATAAACGCGCCGAACCGGGCCGGGGCGTTCGGCGCGAAGCGGCTGATCGCCCAATTGCCGAGCCCGGCGAGCAGGAGTGTCGACAGGAATGCGTTCAACAGATGCGACAGCGACGTCATCGCCGAAGCATAGCGCGCCACGAGCGCCTGGACCAGCGTCCGCCCTTCGACACCAACCCCTTGCGCTCCTATAGAGGAACGTGATGGCCGATTCCTTTGACCTTGGCGAACCGCCCCAGCCTGTCGACCAGCCTGCGAAGGCCAATCCGTACCGCGTGCTCGCGCGCAAATATCGTCCGCAGACCTTTTCCGAGCTGATCGGGCAGGATGCGATGGTGACGACGCTGGGCAATGCGATCAAGCGCGACCGGCTGGCGCATGCGTTTCTGATGACGGGCGTGCGCGGGGTCGGCAAGACGTCGACCGCGCGGCTGATCGCCAAGGCGCTCAACTGCGTCGGGCCGGATGGGCAGGGCGGGCCGACGATCGATCCGTGCGGGGTGTGCGAGCCGTGCCGCGCCATCGCCGAAGGGCGCCACATCGACGTGATCGAGATGGACGCCGCCAGCCACACCGGCGTCGACGACGTGCGCGAGATCATCGACGCGGCGCGCTATGCCGCGGTCAGCGCGCGCTACAAGATCTACATCGTCGACGAAGTCCACATGCTGTCGAAGAACGCGTTCAACGCGCTCCTGAAGACGCTGGAAGAGCCGCCCGCGCACGTCAAATTCCTGTTCGCCACGACCGAGGTGAACAAGGTGCCGATCACGGTGCTGTCGCGCTGCCAGCGGTTCGATCTGCGGCGCATTTCGGCAGAGCAATTGGCGGAGCACTTCGCCTTCGTCTGCCGCGAAGAGGGCGTCGAGGCGGAGCCCGAAGCGCTGATGCTGATCGCGCGCGCGGCGGAAGGGTCGGCACGCGACGGCCTGTCGATTCTGGATCAGGCGATTGCGCATGCCGGGCTGGAGGGCGGCGGGGTCAGCGCCGCGGCGGTGCGGCAGATGCTCGGCCTGTCGGATCGCGGTGCGGTGCGCGACCTGATGGCGTTGCTGCTGGCCGGCGATGCGGCGGGCGCGCTCGCCAGCCTGCGGCGGCAATATGACTATGGCGTCGATCCGCAATCGGTGCTGCGTGCGTTGCTGGAGACGGTACACGGCATCACGCTGGCCAAGGTCGGTACGGCGGAGGACCCGGCGCAGCCGGTCGAGGAGCGGCAGGCGCGGGGCGAATGGGCGGCGAGCCTCTCCTTCCCGGCGCTGCACCGGCTGTGGCAGCTGACGCTGAAGGGGCATGAGGAGGTCGCCAAGGCGGTGCTGCCGATCGAGGCGGCGGAGATGGCGCTGCTGCGCGTCATTCATGCGTCCAGCCTGCCCGATCCGGGCGAGTTGGCGAAGCAGATCGCGAGCGGCAAGATCGGTGGTGCTCCGCTTGCGTCCGCCCCGGCGGCGGCCCCGGCGCCCGCGCCGGTTGCGGTCATCGATGAAAAGCCAGCCATGCCGGCGGACTTCGAGGCGCTGGTTGCGATGCTGGAGGACAAGGGGCATCACGCCGTTGCCGCCCAATTGGGCTATGGCGCGCGCGTCGTGCGGTACGAACCGCCCGAACTGATCCTCAGCGGATCGCGGCCGATGTCTGCGGATACGCTGCGCGATGCGGCCGACGCGCTGAAGCGCGCGACCGGGCAGGTGTGGAAGATAGCCTTGGAGGATGCGCCGGGCGCGCCTACCTTGCGCGAGAAGGACAAGGCCGAGGAAGAGGCGACGCGGCAGGCGATCCTGGCGACCCCGCTGGTACAAGCGGCGTTGGCGGCGTTTCCCGACGCGGAGCTGGAAACCTGGCCCGGTAAACGGAGTGTGGCATGAAGAACCTCGATGAAATCCTCGCGATGGCGCAGAACGTCCAGAGCGAGCTGCAAAAGGCGCAGGACCAGCTCGACACGATCGAGGTCGAGGGCGTGTCGGGCGGCGGCCTGGTGAAGGTGAAGGCGACCGCCAAGGGCCGGATCATCGGTATCGCGATCGACGATTCGCTGATCGAGGTGAGCGAGAAGCAGATGCTGGAAGACCTGCTCGCCGCCGCGTTCAACGATGCGCGGGCCAAGGCCGATGCGGCGTCGGGCGCCGAAATGTCGAAGATGACGAGCGGCCTGCCGTTGCCGCCGGGCTTCAAGCTGCCGTTCTGATGGACGGTCCGCTGGGATCGGTCGCGCGCGCCGCACCGGCGATCGCGATGCTGGGATGTTTCGCCTGCCTGATCGGCGGCGGCGCGCTGCTGGCGCGGGGCGGCGACCGGAAGAAGGCGGTGCTGTTGCTGGTGATGTCTGCCGTGCTGCTGGGGAATGTTCTGATCTGGCAGATGTGATGTTGTAGGCCCTCCCTCGCTTTAGCGGGGGAGGGGGACCGTTCGCGTAGCGAATGGTGGAGGGGGCGTTTCCGCGGACGCCCCGGGCTCGGGATTTCAGAGCCTCGTGGCGGCGGTGTGCCCAGTGCCGCGGCAACGGATAGGGGCGTCGTGTCCTCCCCCTCCGTCACGCCTTTGGCGTGCCACCTTCCCCTGGCGGGGGAGGAATTCGGGAACCGCTGGTCGCTTGGCATGGGCGAAGCCCATGCCGTCAGTCGGGGCTGCGCCCCGCTGGCCGGGCTGGCGATGGTCGCAGAATAGCGGGGCTATTCCGCTACGCCAGCCTCACCGGATCGGCGAGTTCGGGTCGAGCCGCATATCCAGATAATTGTCGACCGAGCGCATCAGTTCGGGCGTCTCGTTCTCGAAGAAGTGGTTCGCCTTCGGGATCGTGTCGTGGTGGATGGTGATGTGCTTCTGCGTGCGCAGCTTGTCGACCAGCTTCTGCGTCGCGCCGGGCGTTGCCACTTCGTCCGCCTCGCCCTGGATGATGATGCCGGACGAGGGGCAGGGGGCGAGGAAGCTGAAATCGTACATGTTCGCCGGCGGCGCGACCGAGATGAAGCCGCGGATTTCGGGGCGGCGCATCAGCAACTGCATGCCGATCCACGCGCCGAAGCTGACGCCCGCGATCCAGGTGGTCGAGGCTTCGGGGTGGAAACTCTGCACCCAGTCGAGCGCGCTCGCCGCGTCGCTGAGTTCGCCGACGCCATTGTCGAACGTGCCCTGGCTCTTGCCGACGCCGCGGAAGTTGAAGCGCAGCGTCGCGAAGCCGCGGCGCTGGAACGTCTTGTAAAGCTCCTGCACCAGCCGGTTGTTCATCGTGCCGCCCGCGCTGGGGTGCGGGTGCAGGATCATCGCCACCGGTGCGCGGGGACGGGGAGCGGGGGCGAAACGCCCTTCGAGGCGGCCTTCGGGGCCGGGAAAGATGACTTCGGGCATGGGTCTCGCCACAGATAAGGGGCGCGCGGGTATGCGCAGAATGTTGCGCGCTATATAGGCCGCACACCCGTTTTCGCAATTGGAACGAATCCTGCCCGACCGTCTCTACCTGGATCATGCCGCGACGACGCCGATGACCGCCGCGGCGCGGGCGGCTGTAGCGAAGGGGTTCGACCTGTGGGCCAATCCGTCGTCGCCGCATCGCGAAGGGCGCGCGGCGCGGGCAGCGCTGGAAGAGGCGCGGCGGACGATCGCGGCGGCGCATGGTTGGCGGGGGGAGACGATCCTGACCAGCGGGGCGAGCGAGTCGCTCGGCATCGCCCTGGGGCGGACGACCGCGCCGCGGCGGCTGATGACCGCGGTGGAGCATGACGCGGCGCTGAGGGCCGGCGGCGATGCGGGCGTGGTGCCGGTGGGCAGCGACGGGCTGGTCGATCTTGCGGCGCTGGAGGCGATGGTGGCGGCGGGGCCGGCGCTGGTCTGCGTGCAATGGGCGAATAGCGAGACGGGGGTGCGCCAGCCGCTGGCGGCGATCGCCGAGCGTGTGCATGCGGCGGGGGGATGGTTGCTCGTCGATGCGGCGCAGATGCCCGCGTCGGTGGAATTGGCCGACCTTGCCGACATGGTTGCGCTGTCGGCGCACAAGCGCGGCGGGCCGCCGGGCGTCGGCGCGCTGCTGGTGCGCGATCTGGCGCTGCTCCACCCGAGCGGCGGGCAGGAGCGCGGCTACCGGCCGGGCACCGAGAATTTGCCGGGCGTGCTGGGCTATGCCGCGGCGCTGGCTGAGCCGGAGCCGGATCATGGCGCGCTGCGGGTGAAGCTGGACGATGCGATCCGGCGCTCGGGTGGTGAGGTGGTCGCGGAAGGCGCTTCGCGGCATCCGGCGATCGGGTCTTATCGGTTGCGCGGGTCCGCGGCGGCGGCGCAGCTGATCCTGCTCGACAGCGCGGGCTTTGCAGTCTCGGCGGGCAGCGCGTGTTCGAGCGGGAGCATGAAGCCGAGCCATGTGCTCGCCGCGATGGGCTGGAGCGCGGAGGCGGGGCGCGAGGTGATCCGGGTGAGCTTTGGCCGCACGACGACCGAGGCGGAGGTTGACGCCTTTATCGCGGCATGGCGCGCCATGGCGAAGCAGATGCGGCGGGCGCCGTGATCTACCTCGATTATCAGGCGACGACGCCGCTCGCGCCGGAAGCGCTGGCGGCAATGCTGCCCTGGCTGCGCGACCAGCACGCCAATCCGCATTCGCCGCATCGTCCCGGCCGGGCCGCCAAGGCGGCGGTCGAGGTGGCGCGCGCGCAGGTCGCGGCGCTGCTGCCGCCGGGCGGGCGCGTGGTGTTCACCAGCGGAGCGACCGAGGCACTTAACTGGGCGATCAAGGGAACGCAGGGGGCGATCGTCACGCTGGCGACGGAACATGCCGCGGTTCTCGATACGGTGCGGGCGTCGCGGCGGGCGGCGTCGGTGTTGGGAGTCGGTGAGGACGGACTCGTCGCCGCGACGGACGTGTCGGTTGAGGGTGGGCTGGTCGCGGCGATGCTCTTCAACAACGAGATCGGGGTGGTGCAACCGATCGCGGAGCTGGCCGCGCGGGCGCAGGCCGGATCTGCGCTGATGCTGTGCGATGCGGTGCAGGGCTATGGTCGCGTGGCGATCCCGGAGCATGTCGATCTGGTCGCGGTGTCGGCGCACAAGATCTACGGACCGAAGGGGATTGGCGCGTTGTGGATCCGTGATGGCGTCACGCTGGCGCCGTTGCTGCACGGTGGCGACCAGGAGGGCGGGCGATCGGGCACGCTGTCGCCGGCGCTCTGTGTTGGCTTTGGGGTGGCGGCGCGACTGATGGCGGAGCGGTGGGACGCAGACGCAGCGCATGTCGAGCGGTTGTGGGCCCGAGCGGTCGAGCGGCTGCGCGGGTGGACGATCAACGGTGCGGTCGAACCCCGCTATCGCGGCAATCTCAACGTCCGCTGCGACGGGCTGGATGTTGCGCGGCTGATGTCCGATTGCCGCGACATCGCCTTTTCGGCGGGGTCGGCGTGCGCGAGCGGATCGGGGCGGTCGAGCCATGTTCTGCGCGCTTTGGGGCTGAGCGAAACACGGGCGCGGTCGAGCATCCGACTGGGCTGGGGGCGCTACACGACCGAGGACGAATTGACGCAGGCGCTGGAGACGATCGCCGCGGCGGCGCGGGTGCAGGGGGTGATATGATCCGCGTGCGGTTCATCGGGGCGGACGGCAGCGTTCGCGAGGCGAAGGGCGTCGAGGGCGCGCGGCTGCTCGATGTGGCGCAGGCAGACGGACAGCCGCTGGAGGGGACGTGCGATGGCGATATGGCCTGCGCGACCTGCCATGTGATCGTTGCGGGCGAGGATGCCGATCGCCTGCCGCCGCCGCGGGAGGAGGAGGAAGACCTGCTCGACATGGTGCCGCAGGCGACGCGGACCAGTCGGCTGGCGTGCCAGATCCGGTTGAGTACGGCGCTCGATGGGCTGACGGTGCGGGTGCCGGGGTAGCGGTTACCCGTCATCCCGGCCTTGAGCCGGGATCCCGCTTCTGTTTTGCCGGCCCCGAAAAAGCGGGACCCCGGATCAGGTCCGGGGTGACGAATCAGGGGGGCGCTTGGCGCGCGATGATCCCACCGAAAAGCTCCCGCCTTTCCTGACGGTTGGACAACGACGGGTTCAGGGATCGTGCATCGCGGATCGGCGATTGTACGCTCATGCCCGCTTTGGTGGGTTCATGAGAGGGAGTGTTCGATCATGAAGCTTGTCGCTCTATTCGGTGCCGCTGCGCTCGCCGCTGGCACTGTCGTTGCCGCCGCCCCGGCCGAGGCCGCTCCGGGGCCGCATGGCTGGCATGACCCGCGCGGCGGACCGGGCTGGGATCGCGGACCCGGTTGGGGGCGCGGTCCGGGTTGGGATCGTGGGCCGGGTCGCCACCGTGGCTGGGATCGTGGTCCCGGCTGGGATCGCGGGCCGGGCTGGGGTCGCCCGGGTTATGGCTACGGCCGCAGCCGCGTCGTCTGCCGGCTGCAGCCGGGCTATTACGGGCCGGTGCGGCGCTGCTTCCGCGTATGGCGCTGATCTGACCACTTGATCCTGCCGCCCGACCCCGCCATATGCGCCGCGGGAGTCGGGCGGACGTGGTCGTCGCCAACCCGGTCAGGTCCGGAAGGAAGCAGCCGCAACGATTTCGCCGCGGGTCGTCCCGGCTCCCACCGCAGCATGTGAGGCATGCTGCGCGGCCGGCGGTGCAGAGCACCGTCCGACGTCATGGCTTCGCCATGACGTTTTTTTGTTTATTGAGCCTTTGATCGCGGCGATCCTCCGCGGCGCATCCCGCTGATCCGTGCGCACAAGACAAGCGGGACCCCGGATCAAGTCCGGGGTGACGGTGTACATGGGGCTAGGTGCCCGAACGGCCCGAGCCTTATCCCCGCTTGAGCCACGATCCTTCGCGGAACCACTTGGTCACGATATATTTCGTGCCCTCCACCACATCCATGCCCTCGTGCAACGTCAGCGTGTTGGGCGTGCCATCCGGGTTCATGTTGTTCCAGGCGAGCAGCAGCCCGCGGCGTGGCGCGATCTTGAAGCCGGCCTGCGGGAACCAGGTTTCGCCGCCCTCGGCGACGTCGTTGAGGTAGATCATCGCGGTCCACGTCCGCTGCCCACCCGACGCCTGGATCTGCGGCCAATAGCTTTCGGTGTCGTGGAAGTAATCATGGTGCGCGCGGAAGTGCTGGCCGGGCGCATAGCGCTGGCCCTGCATCGTCTCGCCCTTTTCGTGCGGCAGGCCGAGCAGGTCGGCGATCGATTCGTCGATCGGCTGCACCTCTGGCGCGTAGCGGTTCATGTCGCAGCTTTCGCTGGTGCGAAAATCCGATTCGGGGCGGTCGGACAGCAGCGACGACGGCCGGCGGTCCGCGTCGATCATCGCGATCAGCGTGTCGCATTGCGCGGCATCGAGAAAATCGAGGTGGTAGAAGAGCTCAACGCCCGACACCTCGGCCGCCGTCATCTGCGGATTGGCGGCAAGGCGGGTGGCGACCGCGCGACCCGTGTCGCGGCGTGCGGGCGAGGGGGCGGCGGCTTTCTTGCGGAAGAACATGGCGCGGGGAAAATGCCGTCGGGATAGGGACAAGACAAGAGGCCCGATGTCGCCACCGGGCCTCCCGTCATCCTGCCGATCGGTCAGTAGAAGATGCCGTAGACCGCATCGACCACCAGCCCGCTGCGGACGTCGACGAGCAAGGCGTCGTCGTAATAGCGCACCCAGCGATACGGGCCGTAGGCTTCGGGCAGGCGATAGACGAAGGGATCGTCGATCCAGTAGCTCTGCGAGAAGAGCAGCGGCGCCAGCGAGATGCCGATCGAGAAGCGGCGGTAGCCATAGCCCCAACCCGACGGTGCGTAATAGCGCGGCAGGCGGAAGACGCCGCGGTTGGCCGCGCGCTCACGCGCCCAGTCGTAGCGCCGATCGTTACGCCAGCCCCGATCCCAATTGTTACGGCCCCAATCATTACGGCCCCAATCGTTGCGGGGGTCGAAGCGGCCGCGCTGGTTCCAGCCCTGATCCCATCCGCGCTGTTCGGTCCAACGACGGTCGATGTCCTGACGCCGCTGCCAGTCGCGCTGTTCGCGGTCGCGCCGCTGCCAATCCTGGCGTTCGCGGTCGCGGCGATCCTGATCGGCACGATCCGGTCCGGGGCGGTTCCAGTCGGGGCGGGGACCCGGGTCGATACCCGGTCCGGGCCGGCCCGGACGCTGCCAGTCGGGGCGGCGTTCCATGCCGGGATCGGGGCGGTCCGGCCGATCGGGCCGCTGCCAGTCGGGGCGTTGCCCATCGGGGCCGGGGCGCCGATCCGGGCCGGGCGCAGGACCTTGGCCGTCCGGGCCGCCGGGCCGGTCGCGGCGCCATTGACCGCCATCGGGGCCGCCGGGGCGCTCGCCGCGCCATTGCGGGCGCTCGGTTCGAATCTGGGCATCGACGCCGACCTCGGCCGACAGCGGCGGACGACCACCGTCGGGGCGCGGGCCACCCGGCGCCTGCCAGTCGCCACGACGGCCGGGACCGCCCAGGCCGCGCTCGCCCACCTCCTGCGCCTGCACCGCAACCGGCATCAGCATCGATGCAGCCAGCAACGCCTTGATCACGCTCTTCATGACGAACGTTCGTCCTTCCACTGCCGGCGCACGAGCCGGCCCCGATGATGACGTCGGAATGACACACCGGCGCTGTGCCGAAGCTGAATTGGTTCGTCAGCGTTGCGAAAGCTTGGGCCCGTGGCGGACCCGTTTTCGCCTACCGCGCGGGCGGCGGCACCAGCGCGGGGACGACGCGGGCGGCGTCCGCGGGATCGATGCCGGGACGGGCGCCGGCGGGGATGGTTTCCTCACCCCGCGCGGCGCGGGCGGCGCGCTGGATCGCCTCGACCAGCCGGGGGTAGATGCCGCAGCGGCACAAGTTGCGGATCGCCGCCTTGATCGCCGCTTCGTCGGGGTCGGTGTCGCGCTTCAGCAGCACCGACGCCGCCATGATGATGCCGGGGATGCAGAATCCACATTGCGGCACATTGGCGGCGATGAAGGCGAGTTGCAGCGGGTGGTTTCGTTCGCGCGACAGCCCTTCGATCGTCGTGACGTAGCTGCCCTCGATCGACCCGATGGGAACGCGGCAGGACAACACTGCCCGGCCGTCGATATCGACGGTACAGGCACCGCAATCGCCGGTGCCGCAGCCATATTTGGTGCCGCTTAGGTTCGATGCGTCGCGCAGCGCCCACAGCAGCGGCGTTGCGGGGTCGAGCCGATATTCGACCGGCTGGTTGTTGACCGTGAGGCGCGACATGAAAGCCCCATAAGCGAAACGCGGCGTTTCGATCCACAGCGATTGCGGACGCGACGGCGTGCGGCGATCTTGGCGGCATGACGCTTCCGACGCTGTTCGTGCCGCATGGCGGTGGCCCGTGCTTCTTCATGGACCCGCATGGCGGCCCGCCCGATCCGATGTGGCGGCCGATGCAGGCGTATCTCGCCGGGCTGATCGCATCGCTGCCCGAACGGCCGCGCGCCATCCTGATGGTATCCGGTCATTGGGAGACGCCCGATCTGACCGTGCATGTCGGTGAGCGACCCGCGCTGCTGTTCGACTATTACGGCTTTCCCGACCACACCTATCGCCTGCGTTGGGATGCACCCGGGGCGGTCGATGTGGCACGGGCGGCGGCAGACCTGCTGCGCGCCGCAGGGCATGCTGTCGGCGAAGAGGCACAGCGCGGCTGGGACCATGGCGTCTTCATCCCGATGATGGTCGCCAATCCGGACGCGGACATCCCGCTCGCTCAGCTGTCGCTGCGGGCCGACCTGGACCCCGCCGCGCATATCGCGATCGGGCGGGCACTGGCGCCGTTGCGCGATGCGGGGGTGCTGATCGTCGGATCGGGGATGAGCTTCCACAATCTGCGCGCGCGGGGGCCTGCGGTGACGCCGGTCGCGCGCGAATGGGACGAGGCACTGGTCGCCGCCGTGACCGATCCCGATCCGGCGCTGCGCGCGGCACGGATGGCGGCGTGGGAGACGTTGCCGCACGCCCGCTTCGCGCACCCGGAGGCAGAGCATCTGCTGCCGCTGATGGTGGCGCTGGGGGCGGGTGGGGACGATGCGGCGCTCTGCGACTATCGCGACGTGGTGATGGGCTGGGCGGTGTCGGGGTTTCGATTCGGGTGACGGGTATGCCGGGGGTCAGTGGTGCGGCTTGCCAGCGATGGCGGCGGGCGCCTATGCGCTGGGGATCATAATCTTCCCCAGGAGAGGCTGCCAGTCCCATGGCCATGCATGTCGACACAACCCAAGCCGCGGCCCGCGGCGATGCCGCGCACGGCTATGACGCGCCCGATCTGCGCATCTTCGTCATCGCGCTGTTCTTCATCTTCGGCGGTATCACCAGCCTCAACGACATCATCATCCCGAAGCTGAAGGAGCTGTTCACGCTCGACCATGCGACGTCGATGCTGGTCCAGTCGGCGTTCTTCCTGGCCTATGCGCTGTTCTCGCTGCCCGCGGCGGCGATCGTGCGCAAGGCGGGCTATATGCGCACCGCGTCGATCGGCCTCGTCACGATGATGGTCGGCTGCCTGCTGTTCATCCCGGCGGCGCAGAGCGCGACCTTCGCGATGTTCCTGGTCGCGCTGTTCGTGCTGGGTGCCGGCATCACGATCGTGCAGGTCGTCGCCAACCCGCTGATCTCGCTGCTCGGCAAGCCAGAAACGGCGTCGAGCCGCCTGACGTTCGCGCAGGCGTTCAACTCGCTGGGCACCACGATCTTCCCGCGCGTCGGCTCGTCGCTGATCCTCGGCGGGCTCGCCAGCGTCAGCGCGGCGTCGCTCAGCGGCGCCGCACTGGTAACGTACCGGCAGGAAGCGTCGCAGGCGATCGTCCACACCTATCTGGGCCTCGCCGTCGCGTTGCTGGTGATCGCCGCGGTCGTGTGGACCCGCCGCAACCGCCTGAAGGAAGAACAGGACCAGACGGGCAGCATCTTCCACGCCTTCACCCTGCTGAAGCGCCCGCGCTTCGCGATGGGGGCGGCGTGCATCTTCCTGTACGTCGGTGCGGAAGTCGCGATCGGGTCGGTCATCGTGCTGTATCTGATGCAGGCGTCGGTGTTCGGCATCGGCGATCAGGCCGCGGGTAATTTCGTGCCGTATTATTGGGGCGGGGCGCTGGTCGGCCGCTTCATCGGTTCGTGGGTGCTGACGCGCGTCGCACCGGGCAAGGTGCTCGCCGCCGTGGCGACGGGCGCGATCGCGCTGATCTTGATCTCCGCCAACACGACGGGTGCGATCTCGGGCTATGCGCTGCTGGCAATCGGCCTGATGAATTCGATCATGTTCCCGACGATCTTCAGCCTCGCCAGCGAAGGCTTGGGCAAGCGCGCCGCGGAAGGATCGGGCGTCATCGCCACCGCGATCGTCGGCGGCGCGATCATCCCGCCGCTGACCGGCAAGATCGCCGACGTCACCGGATCGATGCAGTTGTCGCTGACGCTGCCGGCGATCTGCTACGCGATCATCCTCGCCTACGGCCTGTACGCGCGGCGTTCGGCGGTGACGGCTTGAGCTACAGGCCCAGCTCCGCGATCTCGGCGGGCGTGAAGCCGAGATCGGCGAGTGTGGCGGCATCGGTCCGCTCGCTCGCCAGCGCGGGGGGCACGGTGGCGCTCGCCGAATAACGCGGGGCGGGGGCGGGCTGGACCACGCCGCCCGCCTCGACCAAAGTACCGCGGGCGACATTGTGCGGGTGGTCGGTGGCTTCGTCGAAGTCGAGGACAGGGGCCACGCACGCCTCGCTGCCCGCAAACGCTGCGACCCAGGCATCGCGCGACTTGGTCCGGAAGACCGCCGCCAGACCGTCGCGCATCGCCGGCCATGCGGAGGGATCGAACTGGCGGTCCCATAGCGGATCGCTGAGGCCGAGCACGCGGCGCAGCGCGGCGTAGAAGGCCGGCTCGATCGCCCCGACCGCGATCCATTTGCCATCCTGCGTTTCGTACGTGTCGTAGAAGGGGGCGCCGCCGTCGAGCAGATTGGTGCCGCGCGTGTCGCTCCACCGGCCCATGCCGCGGAAGCCCCAGATCATGCTCATCAACAGTGCCGATCCGTCGGTCATCGCGGCGTCGACGACCTGCCCTTCGCCGCTGCGTTGCGCGTGCAGCAGCGCGGCGAGCATACCAAATGCCAGCATCATGCCACCGCCGCCGAAATCGCCGACCATGTTGATCGGCGCCGTCGGCTTGTCGCCGGCGCGCCCGAAGGCGTGGAGCGCGCCGGAGATGGCGATATAGTCGATGTCGTGGCCGGGGTCGGCGGCAAGGGGGCCGGTCTGTCCCCAGCCGGTCATGCGGCCGTACACGAGGCGCGGATTGTCGTTGAGCAGAACGTCGGGGCCGAGGCCCAGCCGCTCCATCACGCCGGGGCGGTAGCCTTCGATCAGGCCGTCAGCGCTCGCGACGATCCGGCGGACCGCGGCGATGCCCTGCGGCGTCTTGAGGTCGATCGCCACTGATCGGCGCGAGCGTAGCAACGGGTCCTTGGTCGGATCGCTGAACCCCGGCTGGGGGCCGCGATCGATACGGATCACCTCCGCGCCATGGTCGGCGAGCATCATGCCGCAGAACGGGCCGGGGCCGATCCCCGCCATCTCGACGATGCGCAGCCCGGTGAGCGGTGGTGGCGCCATGGGTCCTCTCCCTATCGTTTTGGGGGAGGGTAAGCGTGGCGGTGAGCGAGCACAACAAATGTTATGCTAGGTGCTAGGCGTCCTCGCCCATGTAATGCCTTACTTCCGTCACCCCGGACTTCATCCGGGGTCCCGCTATGTCTGCGCGGACCAAGAAGCGTCACCCCGGCTCAAGGCCGGGGTGACGATGGGAGGTGACGGACCGGCGAACCCGTCGGAACCCCTCGCGATGTTCTCAGAACGCCGCGATGCCTGTGATTCCGCGACCCAGGATCAGCGCGTGGACGTCGTGCGCGCCTTCGTAGGTGTTGACCGTTTCCAAGTTCATCGCGTGGCGCATGACCTGATATTCGCCGCTGATGCCGTTGCCGCCGTGCATGTCGCGCGCCATCCGGGCGATATCGAGTGCCTTGCCGACGTTGTTGCGCTTGACGATCGAGACCATCTCGGGCGCGAACCGCCCCTCGTCCATCAGGCGGCCGACGCGCAGCGAGGCTTGCAGGCCGAGTGCGATCTCGGTCTCCATGTCGGCGAGCTTCTTCTGGTAGAGCTGACGGCCGGCGAGCGGGGTGCCGAACTGCTTGCGGTCGAGGCCGTATTGGCGGGCGGCGTGGAAGCAGAATTCCGCGGCGCCCAATGCGCCCCAGCTGATGCCGTAACGCGCGCGATTGAGGCAGCCGAACGGACCCTTCAGCCCCTCGACATTGGGCAGCAGCGCGTCGTCGCCGACCTCGACATCCTCCATCACGATGCCGCCGGTGATCGAGGCGCGTAAGGAGAGCTTGCCCTCGATCTTCGGCGCGGACAGGCCCTTCAGTCCCTTCGTGAGGATGAAGCCGCGGATTGCGCCGCCGTGTGCGTCGCTCTTCGCCCAGACGACGAAGACGTCGGCGATCGGGCTGTTCGAAATCCAGGTCTTGGCGCCGTTGAGGACATAGCCGCCGTCCACCTTGCGCGCCCGCGTCGTCATGCCGCCGGGGTCGGAGCCGGCATCGGGTTCGGTCAGGCCGAAGCAGCCGATATATTCACCGCTCGCGAGCTTTGGCAGGAAAGCGTGGCGCTGTTCCTCCGAACCATAGGCGTAGATCGGGTACATCACGAGGCTCGACTGGACGCTCATCATCGAGCGGTAGCCGGAGTCGATCCGCTCGACCTCGCGGGCGACGAGGCCATAGGCGACGTAGCTGGCGCCGACGCCGCCATATTCTTCCGGGACGTTCGGACCGAGCAGCCCCAGTTCACCCATTTCGCGGAAGATCGCAGGGTCGGTATGTTCGTGCTGGAACGCCTCGACGATGCGCGGGGCGAGGCGATCCTGCGCATAGGCGCGCGCCGTGTCGCGGATCATCCGCTCGTCTTCGCTCAACTGCTCGTCGAGCAGGAAGGGATCCGCCCAGTCGAACTTGCCCATGCCGGCCATCGCATCGTCTCCTTTTGAAGAGCCGGTACGGGAGGATGCGGGAGGGGGCAAGGGGGCAGCCCATCCGTCCCGTCACCCCGGAACCGGTCCGGGGTGACGAGGGGCATGTGCCGGGCTGCGATTACAGACCGAAGCGCAGCGTCACGCGGATGTCGCGGCCGGCGAGCGGCGCGAAGTCCTTCAGGAAGCTCGAATGGCGGCGCGCCACGACATCGAAGATGTTGTTCGCCGACAGCAGCAGGCTGGTCTTGCTGTCCTGCCCGAACGGACGAATCGAGGCGCTGGCGTTGACCATCGTATAACCCGGCGTACGCGTTTCGAAGGCGGCGAGGCGATTTTGCGGGAAAACGTGTTCTGCCTCGATCCGGCCACCCAGCCGGTCGCCCTGCGCTTCCAGCCCGCCGAGGACGCGGGCCGGCGGGATGCGGGGCACCGGGCCGACGTCGACGATATTGGCGTGGACGTAATCGCCGAGCAGGTCGGCGTTGATCGTGTATTTGCCGATGCGGGCGAGGCGGACCGAGGCGTCGGCCTCGAACCCGTAATAGCGCGCGTCGCCCTGCTGGTACTGGAAGCAGGGCAGGCCCGACAGGTCGTCGGTGCGGGCGAGGCAGACGGCGGGGTCGACGCGGTTTTCCGAAATATAGTTGGTGAACCAGTTGTAATAGGCCGAGGCATCGAGGCTGAAGCCATCGCCATGCGCGTGAAGCGTCGCCTCCAGCCCCCAGCTCTTTTCCAGGCTGAAGTTCGGGTTGCCGAGCTCATAGGCCTGGGTGCCGGCGTGCGGGCCGTTGGCCAGCAGCTCCTCCGCCGAGGGCGCGCGCTCGGTACGCGAGCCGTTGAGGCCGATGCGGACCCCGTCGGCGATCGCGTAGGAGGCGCCGATCGAGCCGGACAGCGCCTCGAAATGGCGCTTGCCGCCGAAGAAGCGATCGTTGCCCACCGGCACGCGACCGGCGACGTCGGTCAGCTCATATCGCAGGCCGCCCTCGGCGCGGAACGGGCCGTTGGCATATTGTTGCAGCGTGAAGAAGCCGGTCTGGTTGGTTTCGTTCTTGGGCAGGAAGGCTTCGTCGCCGACGACATTGAAGATGCGGTTGAAATATTGAACGCCGCTCGCGCCCTGCCAGCCGCCGCGATTGGCCTGGACCAGCTCGAGACGCCCTTCGAGGCCCTTGTTGTAGAAAGCGGTGCCGACGCTGCCGTCCTCTTCGAGTTCGAAGTGGCGGTAGTTCGCCTGGCCGGCGCGGACGCGGATCTTCTCGAGGACGCTGCCGCCGGTCTGCACCTCGCCGCGCAGGTCGACGCGGTTCTGGACGACGGAGAGGCGCGGGGCTTCCTGTTCCTGGCCCACCGCGGTCGCGTAGCGGATGGGGACGCCGTACAGGCTGTCATAATGGCTGTACGACACGCCCAGATTGCCGGTGTCGGTGATGATCGATGCGCCGGCACCCGCGGTCCACGTCTCCGACGCCGAATTGGGCAGGCGGTTCCGCAGCGCAGCCGAGGCGGCGAAGTCGATGGGTTCGTCGGTGTCCTGCGGCAGGCCGACCTGGCTGAGTGCGGCGGCACGGGCGGCGGGGGAGAGGATGTAGCCGCGGCCGGTGCGCAGGTCGTTCGACTTGAGGTACGATCCGTCGGCGTGCAGCACGATGTTCTTGGTGACCGCGACATCGCCCGCAGCGCCGCCCGACCGCTCGGTCGCCGCCGAGCCATACGCGGCGATGCCGTTCAGACGATAGCCGTTTTCGGGCACCGTGCGCGGAATGCGCGTGTCGATGACGTTGACGACGCCGCCGACCGCGGACGATCCGAACAGCAAGGCGGACGGGCCGCGCAGCACCTCGACCCGCTCGGCGAGCAGCGGATCGATGATGACGGCATGGTCGACGCTGGTGTTGCTGACGTCGATCGCGCCGATACCGTCGGTCAGCACGCGGATACGGTCGCCCTGGAAGCCACGCAGGATGGGGCGCGAGGCGCTGGGGCCGAACGAGGTCGCGGACACGCCGGGCTGGCGGGCGAGCGTTTCGCCTATCGTCGGGCGCAATTCGCGGGTCAGCTGCTCGCCGGACAGAACGGTGGTGCCCTGCAACACGTCACGCTCGCTCTGCGGTACGGCGGCGGTGACGATGATATCCTTGCCCTGCGGCGCGGCTTCGGGGGCGCCGGTCTGGGCGAAGGCGGGACTGGCGAGCAGGCTGGCGCCGGCGAGCAGGAAGGTGCGCATGGATACTCCGCGTAAGTACAGGCCCGGACCCGGGCGTTGTGCAACTGCGAGGCGTCTGTGCGACGTGATACGTTATATCAAGATGAAATCGGTGTGACGACGCGGTTACGTCAGCACTGTGGCCGCGATGCTACAGGCTGGTGCGGACGTTGAGCAGTTCGGGGAAGAAGCGCTGTTCCACCACACGCGCCAGATACGGGACGCCCGCAGTGCCGCCGGTCCCGGTCTTGAAGCCGATGACGCGCTCCACCGTCTTCAAATGCCCGAACCGCCACAGCTGCACGTGATATTCGAGGTCCACCAGCTTTTCGGCGAGTGCGTACAGATCCCAATGGTCGTTGGGATGGCCGTAGATCGTCGCCCAGCAGGCTTCGACGGCGGGCGACGGGGGGACGCTTTGGGCAAAGTCACGCTCCAGCCGGTCGGCGGGGATCGGCAGGCCGCGGCGCGCGAGCAGGCGCAACGCCTCGTCATACAGGCTGGGGCGGGCGAGTTCGTCGGACAGGCGGGCGCGGACGTCGCCTTCGTCGAACACGTCGACCATCGCCGGATTGCGATTGCCCATCACGAATTCCAGGCTGCGATACTGGTCGGACTGGAATCCCGAGCTCGACCCCAATTTGCCCCGCATCGCCGCGTAATCGGCGGGGGTCATCGTCGCCAGCACCTCCCACGACTGGATCAGCTGTGCCTGGATGCGGCTGACCCGTGCCATCATCTTGAGCGCCGGTGCGACGTCATCCGCAGCGATCCGTCGCCGCGCCTCGCCCAATTCGTGCAGGCACAATTTCATCCAGAGTTCGGACGCCTGATGGATGGTGATGAACAACAGTTCGTCATGGACGCCGCTCAACGGGCTCTGCACGTCGAGCAGTTCGGGCAGGCGCAGATAGCTGCGGTAGGTGATCGTCATGGCGACAGCGTAGCGCAGCCTGATTCAGGCTTCCAGCAGCACCAGCAGTTCGAGCCGCATGCCGTCCGCGTCGCGTCGCAGCGCGAGGTCGGCAACGAGACGGCCGGGCGCAGACAAGTCTTCTTCGGGCAAGGCGGCCAACCAGGCGGTGGCGTCGCCATCGACCGTCACCGCCATGGTCAGGCGGTAGCCAACGAAGGTGGCGCTGGACCAGGGCGTTTCCGAAAAGTCACTAAAAGTCACACCGACGCCATAGTTTCGCGCACTGCGTTCCAAGGATTTCAACAGCCTGGCATGCGGGTCGTGGCCACGGCTCATGCGCGCCGCTCCGCCATGAAGCGTTCGATGCGATGTTCCAGATCCTGGCCGACGATCCGGCCGCGCATCATGTCGGTCACGAGCCGGGGATCGTTGACCGTCCGCCGCCCGAACTCGCTGCGCGACATCTTGGTCACGCGCAGATAGCGATCGATCTTCAACAGCAGGCACATCCCTCTCCCTCCCGAGTCCGCGAATCATGTTCCTCATATGTTCTCATGGTTTCGACTTGTCTAGGAAAAATCCTACGCTAAGGTCGGACCTGTGGAGCAGGACGATCCAAGGGGGCGGCTGAAGGCCCTGGCCGACGCGCGGGGCGACAGCCTGGCGGCGCTGTCGGCGATGATCGGGCGCAACGCGGCCTATCTGCAGCAGTTCGTGACGCGGGGATCGCCGCGGCGACTAGCGGAGGACGACCGGCGGCGGCTGGCGGACTATTTCGGCGTGGACGAGGCGGCCTTGGGCGGGCCGCAGCAGCGGCGGGCGTTCACGGTGCCGCGGCTGGACGTAGCGGCGTCGGCGGGGCCGGGTGCGCTGGTCGACAGCGAGATCGTGCTGGGGGCCGAGGCGCTCGATCCCGCGCTCGCCGCGCGACTGGGCCTGCGCCAGGGGCTGACGGGAATCGTGCGGGTGCGCGGCGATTCGATGGAGCCGGGGCTGATCGACGGCGATCTGATCGTGGTCGACCGGGCGCGGCGGTCACCGGATGCGACGGGCGCGGTGTTCGTGCTGCGCATCGACGATGCGGTGATGGTGAAACGCGTGGCGCGCGGGCGGGGCGGGGTGACGATCGGCAGCGACAATCCATCCGCGCCGCCGGTGCCCGAGGGGACGGTCGAGGTGATCGGCCGCGTCGTCTGGCTGATGCGCGCGCCGCGTTAGCGCCGTCGGTCGCGCAGCCAGACCGCGACGGCACCGGCGGCGCCGATCGCCAGTCCTGCCAGGAAGCCGATCGTCACCTGTCCCTGCATCAGCCCGATGGCGGTGCCGCCGATCGAGCAGAGGGCGATCAGGATGCCGCCCGCGGCGGAAGGAGGAGTGTCGGCCATGGTCGAGCCCTGCCACGTCCCGCGCCGGGACGCCAGCGTCCCCGCTCGGGACAGGCGGGACGGCAGGCCGCACAGGCATTTACCATCGGACGCGGCAGGCGCGCGACGATCCGCCGACATTGGCACGGCGATTGTAGATACGACCGGTGCCGCGTTCGCTTGAGGAGTTTTTCGCTTATGGTCGCTTTGTATGTCGTCGATGCGCAACAGGTCGCCGAGGCGGCCGAGCTGATCGCGACGTTCGGCGATCATGCCCCGGTGGAGGCCGCGATCCGCGCAGGCCATATGCGCGACATCGGCAACCACGTGCATTTCTGCCGCTGGCGTCAGACCGAGCGGCTGGTGGAGCTGCTGGCGTCGGACGAGGTGGTCGGTACGGTCCACTGAGCCGCGCGCGCAGGATTCGGGCTGCCGGCGCTGACGTCATCCGCCCGACAGTGTTTTGTCATGTGGGCGCTGCGATCCTCCGCAGATGGAGCAGCGCAAGGACAGGTGGCGGACGCCGTTGACCGTGGGGAGCGCCGCCTTGGGTTTCGCCATCGAGCGGCTGGCGTTCAATAACGTCTGCCTTATCAAGCGGCATGACCTTATCCTGTTGGCGGCCGTGACGGCGCCGTCGATTTTGCTCGATGTCTATCGGCTGGTACGCCAGCGTTGGCCCGTAACCGCCAAATAGCATCGCCGGCGTGTGGGCGGGGGTACGTGCGAACGCAGGAGCACAAGCCCGGCGAGACGCCGTCTCATGGGCTGTGCAACTCTGGGCTTCGGCGTCTGCATGCGTCCGGCCGGTCCGTCGCCGCGTCCGGTCGATCGGGATTTGCGCCGGTGTGGGACTTTTGCGCCGAAGCGCCGCGCGCTAGGACAGGCGCATGGTGTCGCGTTGGGGGTGGTTCGGGCTAGGCGCGACTGCCGCGTTCCTTGTTGCCGGATCGGCTGCGGCGCAGACCTCGCCCGCGGGGGATACCACGCGCCCGCAGGCCCCGCAGGCCACGGATGGCGTATCGCTTGATCCCAATGCCCCGCTCGCGGCATTGCCCGATATCGGGGTCGCCTGGCCCGAGCTGAAGCCCGACGCGACCGAGGCGGCTGCGACGCAGGCGACCGATGCGGCGGGCGAGCGGCGCTATGGCTGGCGGATCGAGGGGATCGATAGCGCCGCGACGCCGCTGCTGCGCCGCCGGTTCGAGGAATTGTCGACGCTGGCGGAGAATGACGGCAGCGCCGCCAATGCCGCGCAGCTCGACCGGCGTGCGCGCGAGGACGGCGACCTGCTGCGCACGTTGCTGCGCGGCGAGGGCTATTATGATGCGCGCGTCACGACGCGGATCGAACCGGGCGCCAAGCCGCAGGTGGTGCTCGCGGCCGAGCCGGGGACGCTGTATCGCTTCACCGCGGTGACCCTGGGCGGCGTCGGCGCGGCGGGGGACAAGGCGCCGGTGCTCGACAAGGCCTTTGGGGTGAAGGCGGACGATCCGGTCAACGCGGACGCGATCGTTGCGGGCACGACGCAGCTGCGCGCGAAGGCGGGGCAGGCGGGCTTTCCCTTCGCCGACATTGGCGAGCCGCAGATCGTGGTGGATCATGCGACCAAGACCGCGACGCTCGACCTTGCCGTCGCGACCGGCAACGCGCGGCGGTTCGGGCGGATCGTCGCATTGCCCGGCAATCGGGTGTTCGACGCGGACCATGTGCAGGAGATCGCGCGCTTCCAGCCCGGGGATGCGTATAATGCCGCGTCGCTCGACGATCTGAAGCGCGCACTGATCCAGACGGGCCTCGTGTCCTCCGTCGAGGTGAAGGCGATCGCGGACGCCGATCCGGGCACGGTCGATATCGGCGTCAAGATGGAGCCGGCGCCGCCGCGCACGATCGCGGGCGAGCTGGGTTATGGCACGGGCGAAGGCGCGCGCGCCGAAATCAGCTGGACGCACCGCAACCTGTTCCCGTCCGAAGGCGCGCTGACGCTGCGCAGCGTGCTGGGCACGCAGGAGCAATTGGGCAACATCGTCTTCCGCCGCAGCAATGTCGGCGGGCGCGACCGGGTGCTGACGCTGCAGGCGGCGGCTGCCCATACGGTGCGTGACGCCTATGATGCGAAGACGTTCACGCTGGCCGGCAGCCTGGAGCGGCAGACGACGATCTTCTTCCAGAAGGCGTGGACCTGGTCGCTGGGCGGTGAACTGATCGCGTCGGACGAGCGCGATGTGATCGCGGCGACGGGCGAGCCGCGGCGGCGCACCTTCTTCATCGGCGCGGTGCCGACCAGCCTGAATTACGACGGGTCGGACGATCTGCTCAATCCGACGCGCGGCTTTCGCATCGGCGGGCGGTTCAGCCCGGAAGTGTCGTTGCAGGGCAATGTCTTCGGCTATGCGCGGATGCAGCTGGATGCCAGCGCCTACCAGCCCGTCCATAGCGGCGTGGTGCTGGCGGAGCGCATCCGGCTGGGATCGATCCTGGGCGCGCCGCGCGACCAGATCGCGCCGTCGCGGCGCTTCTATGCGGGCGGCGGCGCGTCGGTGCGCGGATACGGCTTCCAGGCGATCGGCCCGCGCGACGTCAACAACGATCCCATCGGCGGGCGCAGCCTGGCCGAGTTCTCGATCGAGACGCGGGTGAAGACGTTCGGGAATTTCGGCATCGTGCCGTTCCTCGACGGCGGTACGGTCTACACCACGGCGTTCCCGGGGTTGGGCGATTTCCAGTACGGCGCAGGCGTCGGCGTGCGCTATTATTCGAACTTCGGGCCGATCCGCCTCGACGTCGGCACGCCGCTGAACCCCAAGCCGGGCGATAGCCGCATCGCCGTCTACGTATCGCTGGGGCAGGCGTTTTGAGGCGGGCCTTGCGCTGGCTGGGGTTGGGCATCGCCGCGCTGGTGGCGGTGTTCGTCGCCGCGCTGGCGCTGGTCGACACCGGCATCGGCCATCGCTGGGTCACGGAGCGGATCGCGACGGTGCGCACCGCCAACGGGCTGCGCTTCGCAATCGGGCGGATCGACGGGTCGCTGTATGGTCGGGCGCGGCTGACCGACGTGCGCGTCTACGATCTCGACGGACTGTTGCTGCAGGCGCCATCGGTCGATCTCGATTGGCGGCCTTGGGCATGGGTGCGGCATCGGCTGGTGATCCGGCGGCTGGCGGTGGGGCAGGCGATGCTGTTCCACGCGCCACATACGCGGGCAAACCCGCAGCGCGGACCGATCCTGCCCGATTTCGATATTGCGATCGACGATCTGCGTGTCGATCGGCTGGTGCTCGCGAAGCCGGTGCTCGGCACGCCGCGGGTCGGGCGGATCGCGGGGCGGGCGGATATTCGTGACGGACGGGCCCTCGTGCGGCTTGGCGCGGTGGTCGCGGGGACCGATCGGCTGGCGGTGCGGGTCGATGCGGCGCCGGATCGTGACCGGTTCGATATCGACGTGCGCGCAGCCGGCGCCGCGACCGGTGTGCTAGCGCGCAGCCTCGGCGTGCGGCGGGCGGTGCGGCTGGACGTCGACGGCAAGGGCAGCTGGACGCATTGGCGTGGGCGCGCGGTCGGACGGATCGGTACGGCACGGGCGGTCGACCTCGCGCTGGCGGCGGATGCCGGCCGCTATACGCTGGGGGGCGAGGTGGCGACGGCGGGATGGACCAGCGCGGTCGTCCAGCGGCTGACCAGCCCGCGCGTGCGTATCGCGGGCTCGGCGACCTTCGCCGACCGACGGCTCGACGGCACGCTGTCGCTGCGCAGCACGGCGCTGGCGATGACGACGACCGGGGTGATCGATCTCGGCACATCGGCCTGGCGCAACGTGCGGATCGAGGCCCGGCTCTTGCGGCCCGCCGCGGTGATCCCGACGATGAGCGGCAGCGGCATCGTGCTGCGCGCGGTGCTGGATGGCGGGTTCCGGACCGCGCTGTTCGACTATCGCCTGCGTGCCGACCAGCTGGCGATCGACCGGACCGGTATGCACGGCGTGCGGCTGGCGGGCAGCGGACGGCTGGGCGGCCGTGTGCTGACGATGCCGACGCGCTTCGTCGCGGCGGAGGTGACGGGTGTGGGCGACGTCGCGGGCGGCATCCTGCGCAACCTCAGCCTCGACGGGCCGGTGTGGCTGACGGGATCGCTGCTGACCGCGGATGCGCTGCGGCTGCGATCGGACAAGCTGGACGGGCGGATCATGGTGTCGCTGAATCTGGCGACCGGGCGATACGAGGCGGGGCTGAACGGGACGCTCGGGCGGCTGTATATCAAGGGGCTGGGCGTCGTGGACGTTCGATCCGACCTCACCGTCGTGCCGGGGCCGGGCGGCAAGGGCACGCGGATCGTCGGGCGCGGGATCGCGCAGGTCGTGCGGCTCGACAACGGCTTCCTGCGCGCGCTGACCGGCGGTTTGCCGCGCGTCGTTGCGTCGCTGGAACGCGCGCCCGACGGGACGATCCGCTTCGCCGATCTGGTGCTGACGTCGCCGCTGCTGACGTTGCGCGGCAGCGGCTATCGCCGCAACGACGAGACGTTCCATATCGACGCGACCGGGCGGCATGCGCGCTACGGCCCGGTGACGATGCTGCGGCTGGACGGGAAGATCGACCGGCCGACGCTCGATATCGTCTTCGCCGCGCCCAATACGACAATGGGGCTGAGTCAGGTGCGGCTGCACCTCGACCCGACGCCGACCGGATTCAACGTCCAGGCGCAGGGCGGATCGCGGCTGGGGCCGTTCGCGGGGACGGGGCGCATCCTGCTGTTGCCGCCGGGCGTCGACGACGTGCTGTTCGTCGACCGGCTGGCGGTGAGCGGCACGGTTGCATCGGGCCGGCTCGCGATGCCGCCGGGCGGGTTCGAGGGCACGCTGACCGTGGCCGGCGGCGGCCTGTCGGGTGCGCTGCGCTTCCACCCGGTGGGCACGGTGCAGCAGATCGTCATGAGCCTGGATGCGGCCAATGCGCAGCTGTCGGGTGCGACGCTGCGGCGTGGGCATCTGGAGGCGACGCTGCTGCTCGATCCGGCGGGCGCTTCGATCGACGCGACCGCATCGGGGCAGGGGCTGCGGCAGGGGCGGCTGAGCCTCGCGCGCTTTGCGGGGAATGCGAAGCTGCGCGGCGGGACGGGGGAAATCCGTGCGTCGATCGCCGGGTCGCGCGGCCGCGCGTTCGATGTGCAGACCGTGATCGCGGTGGCGCCGGATCGGTATACCGTGTCGGCGCAGGGCACGCTCGACCGCCGGCCGCTGAAATTGCTCGAACCCACGATCGTCACGCGCGATGGCGACGGGTGGCAGCTGGCGCCGACCAAGCTCGCCTTCGCGGGTGGCGAGGGCAGCCTGGCGGGGCGGTTCGCCGACGATGCGCTGGCGGTGGATGCCAGCCTGACGCGCATGCCGCTCGCGATCCTCGACATCGGTTTCCCGCGGCTGGGGCTGGGCGGCACCGCGTCGGGGCGGATCGTCTATGCCAGCCGGGCGGGCGAGGCACCGACGGGACGGATCGACCTGACGCTGCGCGGGCTGAGCCGTGCGGGCCTCGTCCTCGCGTCGCGACCGATCGACGTGGGGCTGGCGGGCGTGCTGTCCGCCGACCGGCTGGGCGTGCGCGCGGTGATGGCGTCGGGCGGGCGGACGATCGGGCGGGCGCAGGCGCTGCTCAAGCCGCTGGGGGCGGGCGACCTCGCCAGCCGTATCGCCGCGGCGCCGCTGATCGCCCAGCTGCGTTATCAGGGGCCGGCGGACACGCTATGGCGGTTGACCGGCGTCGAGCTGTTCGATTTGTCCGGTCCCGTCGCGATCGGTGCGGACGTCAGTGGGCGGATCGGCGCGCCGGTGATCCGGGGCGTTTTGCAGGCCAATGGCGCGCGGATCGAAAGCGCCGCGACCGGCACCGTGCTGACCAACGTCGTCGCCAGCGGCAAGTTCGGGGGATCGCAATTGCAGATCGACCGCTTCGCGGCCGACGCGGGCAAGGGCGGGCGCGTGACGGGTGTCGGCACGTTCGATTTCGGCGCGGCGCGCGGCGTGGGGGTCGACGTGCGCTTGCAGGCGGATCGCGCGGTGATGATCAACCGCGACGATTTCGGCGCGACCGTCACCGGGCCGCTGACCTTCTTGTCCAAGGGCGTCGGTGGTCAGATCGCGGGCAACGTCCTGCTCGATCGCAGCCGCTATCGCTTGGGGCAGGCGAGCGCCGCCACCGCCGTGCCGCGGCTCAACATCCGCGAGATCAACCTGCCCGACGGTGGCGAAGAGGACGAGGCGCCGCCATCGCCGTGGACGCTGGCGATCAAGGCGAAGGCGCCCGACAAGATGATCGTCAGCGGCCTGGGCCTGTCGAGCGAATGGTCCGCCGACCTGTCGATCGCGGGCGAGCCGGGCAATCCGGCGATCACCGGCCAGGCGACGCTGGTCCGCGGCGACTACGAATTCGCCGGCCGCAAGTTCGAGCTGCGTCGCGGCATCATCCGCTTCGGTGGCGAGGTGCCGGCCAATCCCGCGCTGGATATCGAGGCGAATGCCGACAGCACGGGCCTCAGTGCCTCGATCCGCGTCACCGGCACGGCACTGAAGCCCGAGATCAGCTTCACCAGCGTGCCGGCGCTGCCGCAGGACGAATTGCTGTCGCGCCTGCTGTTCGGCACGTCGATCACCAAGTTGTCCGCGCCCGAGGCGTTGCAGCTCGCCGCGGCGGTGGCGGCGTTACAGGACGGCGGCAACGGCCTCAACCCGATCAACGCGGTACGGCGCGCGGCGGGGCTCGACCGGTTGCGCATCCTGCCCGCCGATCCGCAGACGGGTCAGGGCACGTCGATCGCCGCGGGCAAGTTCGTGACGCGGCGGCTGTATGCGGAAATCGTCACCGACGGGCAGGGCTATTCGGCGACGCGGCTGGAATATCAGGTCACGCGCTGGCTCTCGCTGCTGTCCAGCATCTCCACCTTAGGCCGGCAAAGCGCGAACGTGCGCGTGTCGAAGGATTATTAACCCGCCGCAGCGGTTCCGCTGAGCGCCATCGTCGGCTAGGGCCTGTCCATGTCCGACGTATCCGCCCCGTCGCCGCGTTCCCGCCGCTGGACGCTTTACCGCCTGCGCGCGCTGCTGCGATCGCGCGGGCCGACCAGCGTGCGCTTCCGGCGGCGGATCGCGGTGATCACCGGGGCGATCTTGATCGGCATCGTCGCGGTGCTGTTCGCCGAGGCGGCCGATTATACGGGACTGGTGTTCAGCGCCTATGCGCGTACCTGGCACTGGCTGCCGCTCGTCACGACGCCGTTGGGCTTCATGGCGCTCGTCTGGCTGACGCGGCGGTTCGTGCCGTTGGCGCGCGGTTCGGGCATTCCGCAGGTGATGGCGGCGCAGACCGACCCGACCGCGGCGATGGGCGGGCTGATCGCGGTGAAGACGGTGCTGGGCAAGGTCGTGCTGACGATGGCGGCGATCCTGTGCGGCGCGAGCGTCGGGCGCGAAGGGCCGACGGTGCAGATCGCCGCGGCGGTGATGGGGATCAGTCACCGCGTGCTGCGCGTACCGTTGAAGGGCGCGGTGGTGATCGCGGGCGGCGCGGCGGGCGTCGCGGCGGCGTTCAACACGCCGCTGGCGGGCGTGATGTTCGCGATCGAGGAACTCGCCGCCGCCTATGAGCAGAAGGTGACGCTGCTGGTCCTCTCGGCGATCGTCATCGCCGGCCTCGTCGCGCAGAGCCTGGCGGGCGACTATATCTATTTCGGCGCGATCGGCGCGCATATGCCGACCGCGAGCGCGCTGATCGTCGTGCCGGTCGCGGGCGTCTTCGGCGGACTGGCCGGCGGGCTGTTCTCGCGCGTGCTGCTGGGGCTCGCCAGTGGGCCGGGCCGCGTGACGCGCTGGACGAAGGCGAACCCGGTGCTGTTCGCGGGCATCTGCGGCGTCCTCGTCGCGGTGCTGGGCGTGTTCTCGGCCGGGCTGACCTGGGGCACCGGCTATTCCGCGGCGCGGGCGATGATCATCGGCGTCGATGCGCCCTTGTGGTTCGGCCCGGCGAAGGCGCTGGCGACGACGGCGACCGCGGTCGCCGGGCTGCCCGGCGGCATCTTCGCGCCCAGCCTGGCGGTAGGGGCGGGCGTCGGCAATCTGCTGCACGCGGTCTTCCCGGACGATCCGGCGGGCGCGGTCGTGATCCTCGGCATGGTCGCCTATTTCGCGGGCGTCGTGCGTGCGCCGCTGACCGCGGTGATCATCCTGTCCGAAACGACGGTCAGCCGCGGGCTGCTGCTGCCGATGTTCGCCACCGCGTTCATCGCCGACTGGGCGAGCCAGCTGGTGTGCCGCGAGAAGCTGTATCACGGGCTGTCGCAGACGTTTCGGTAAGGCGCGCGACGACAATTCCTAATCGTCATTCCCGCGAAGGCGGGAATCCAGATGCGCTACCGTTTCGCTTCTGTCGCTGAGGTTAGAGGTTATGGATTCCCGCCTTCTCGGGAATGACGGGGTGTGTTCGGTTTAGCGCAGCGCGTGGACCTCGGGCGTGTCGAGGCAGCGCATCATGTCGGCGGATTGCATCGCGCGGCCGGTCTGCGGCGCGGTGTAGACGGGCACGTCGAACGGCTTGCCGAGCCCTTCCGCGGTAAAGCCGCTGCCACCCGTGCAGCGCATCGCTGCCGCCAGCATCCTGGGCGGCGTGTCATAGCCTTCGTAGGACAGGCGGAACGTGCCCCAGTGGATCGCCATCGATCGCGCCGCGCCAAGGCGCTGGTGGATGAGCGCCGCCTCCGCAGGGCCGACATGGCTGCCCGACGACATTTGACCGGGCGCGAAGCGGAAGGCGCCGATCGGGATCATCGCAAAGCGGATCGGGCCGTAGGTCGCGGCCTCCGCCGGCCACAGGCCATCGCCGAAGCCGGTGTCGCCCGCGAAGAAGATGTTGCCGCCGCTGGGCAACGCGACGACGAAGCTGGACCAGAGCGCGCGGTTGCGATCGGTGAACCAGCGGCTGCCCCAATGGTGGTTGCGCGTCACGAAGACGCGGGCGCGGTCGCCGGGGCACCAGCTGTCCGGGTCACAGCGGATGTCGCTGCTGGTGTCCTGAATCCCGGCGGCGGTGAGCGTCGCGTTGCCGCCCCAGTCGAGTGCCGTCGCCTCCGCGCCGGTCTGGCCGATGACGCTGTCGTTGCCCAGGCTGGTGACGATCGCGGGGTGATCGCGCTCCCACAGCCGCTTCAGCGTCGCCTGATCGAGGTGATCGTAATGATTGTGGCTGACCAGCACGAGATCGATCTTGGGCAGATCGTCGAACCGGATGCCGGGTGCTGCGACGCGCTGCGGACCGAAGCCGAACGGGCCGGCGCGCTCCGCATAGATGGGGTCGGTGAGGATGTTGAGGCCGTGCGTCTGGATGAGGACGCTGGCGTGGCCGATCCACGTCACGACCATGCGATCGCCGTCGATCCGCGCGGCGGGGCGGGACGGTGTGACCGTCACGCTCTTCGGCCATTCGGGACGCCCGTCGTTTCCGGTCAAATAACGCCAGAAGAAGCCGGTGCGGCTGCCGCCCGTGGGCATGCGCATCGTGTCCTGATCGCCATCCGGATTGAAGAAGCGCTGCCCGTCGTAATGGTCGCTTTCGTCGCCTTCGTAATAGATGCGGTCGAGGAAGCGCGGGACGATCGTCACGGTGAGGCCGAATGCGATGACGAGCGCCAACACGATGCCGCCGATGATCTTCAGTGCCAGCGCCACGGCAGCCCCTTTGGAGATTGATGCGGGTGAACGCCGCGGAGGTGCCGTGGGTTCAATGGCGCGTCAATCGCGGGTGGGCGTGGGAGGGGACTTGTGCGGGCCGTGCGCTCGGCTAGCATCCCGCCGCAAAGGGGATGGATATGCGTCGGATCGCGTTGGGTTTTCTGTTGGCGAGCGCCGTGCTGGCAACGCCGGCCGTCGCGCGTCGGGTCACCGTCGAAGAGGTGCCGCTGGAGCAGGTGCAGGCGCTGATGACCGCGGGCGAGGCGACGAGCGTCGAGGTGACGCGCGCCTATCTCGACCGGATCGCCGCACTCGATCGCGAGGGGCCGGCCCTACGCAGCGTTATCGCGATCAATCCCGACGCGCTGGCGCAGGCGAAGGCGCTGGATGCCGAGCGCAAGGCAGGGCGTATCCGGGGGCCGCTGCATGGCGTGCCGGTGCTGATCAAGGACAATGTCGAAACCGCCGATCGGATGGCGACGACTGCGGGCAGCCTGGCGCTGAAGGACAATGTCACCGGTCGCGACGCGCCGGTGGTGGCGCGGCTGCGCGCGGCGGGGGCGGTGATCCTCGGTAAGACGAACCTGAGCGAATGGGCGAACATCCGATCGACGCACGCGATGAGCGGGTGGAGCGCGGTCGGCGGGTTGGTGAAGAACCCCTATGCGCTGGATCGTACCGCGTGCGGATCCTCGTCCGGCTCGGGCGCGGCGGTGGCGGCGAGCTTCGCCGCGGCGGCGGTAGGGACGGAAACCGACGGGTCGGTCGTGTGCCCGTCGTCGATCAACGGCCTTGTCGGATTGAAGCCGTCGATCGGCCTGGTCAGTCGCACGCATGTGGTGCCGATCAGCCATTCGCAGGACACGCCCGGGCCGATGGCGCGCAGCGTGCGCGACGTGGCGGTGCTGTTTTCGGCGATGGTCGGGCCCGATCCCGCCGATCCGGTGACGGCGGGCGCGGTTCCGCGCGACTATGCGGCGGGGCTGTCGGTCAGCGCGCTGTCGGGGATGCGCGTGGGTGTCATTCGGCCGAAGGACATGCCCGCAGACCTCGCCGCGCGCTACGATGCGGCGCTGGCCGTGCTGACCGCAGCGGGCGCAGTGCTGGTGCCGGTGACGCCACCCAAGCTCGATGGGGTCGGCGATGCCGAGTTCATGGTGCTGAAGACCGAACTGAAGGCCGATCTGAACGCGTACCTCGCGACGACGCCGGCGGCGGTGACGGCACGCGACCTCGACCAGTTGATCGCCTTCAATCGCGATCATGCGACGCAGGAAATGCCGTTCTTCGGGCAGGAGATTTTCGAGATGGCGGCGCAGACCAAAGGCCTGCGCGATCCCGAATATTTGGCGGCGCGGGCGAAATCGCTGAAGGCGGCGAGCGGGGCGATCGACGGCATGCTGACTGCGGCGGGCGCACAGATACTGGTCGAGCCGACCTATGCCGAGGCGTGGCTGAGCGATCCCGTGTATGGCGACCAGTATAACGGACCGTCGTCGTCGGAGCTGCCGGCGATCGCCGGTTATCCCAATCTCACCGTGCCGATGGGGCTGGTGAGGGGACTGCCGGTGGGCTTGTCGTTCATCGCGACGAAGAACGGCGAGGCGACGGTGCTGGGCGCTGGCTATGCCTATGAGCAGCGGGCGAAGGCGCGTGTGGCACCGCGGTATCTCGCGCAGGCGGATGTGGGGGCGGTGCTGGAGGGGAGTCGCTGAGGTCCCGCACCCACCCTACCCCGCGGGTGAGGTGGATTAGGCGCGAAACCGCCTTTCCAGACGCCACTGCCACAGCATCAGCAGCGGCACCGCGCCAAGCTCCATCGCGAATCCGAACACATGCCCCGCTGACGGTGCGCCGACCGCGACCAGCGATACGATCCGGCTGAGGCCTCCTGCGACCACCAGCGCACCCAGCAGGCGGAAGCGGGGGCCCTTGCGCTCGATGCCGGGGATGCACGTCGCGAACGCGATACCGACGGCGAAGAAGATGCCGGAGATGTAGCGGAAATGGCTGTCGAGATCGGTCGGGATCACCGGGGGATGGCCGAGGAAGCCCGGCCCCCGCGCCACGCTCCAGCCACCGACCGACAGCGGTACGAGGCAGGCGAACGCGACTATGATTTGCAGCGCACGGCGCTCCACCGCGGGGCTCACGACAGGATTTCCTTCCGCACGTGGATGGCGCGGAGCGACACGCGCACCTCCCACATGAAGGCGGCGAGGCAACAGGTGAGCAGCGTCACCGCGACGATGAAGCAGAAGGCGATGCCGGTGCCAATATGCAGCCGCGCGATATTGGCGACGAACAGCATCGCAATGACGATGCACGCCATCACCGCGCTCAACACTGCGAGGAACAGCGCCGCGTTGATGATCGACATGCGCTCGTCGAGCAGTTTCAATTCCCAGATGTCGCGCTGTTGATCGCGGCCGCTTTCGGCGATCACCCGTTCTTCCAGCACGCGGGCGCGATCGATGACGCGGGCGAGGCGGCCGGCGAGCACGTTCAGGATCTGTCCGATCGCCGCCAGCATGAAGACGGGCGCGAGCGACAGCTGGATCGTCTGCGCGATCGTGGACACCTGGAGCAACGTGGGCATGGCGCCATCATATCCGGGACGGCGCCGCGGGAAAGGGCCGATCCGTGCCGGGCGGGCAGTTTGTCGATCGGAGGGCCGCGATCGGCGGATTTTCGTTGCCCGCCGCCGATCGAGCGATAGACCCGCGGACGTGCGGCCGCCGATGCGCCTTTCGACGTTCGAACGTCTGCCTCCCGCCGCGCGCGCGCGGATCGACGATGGCCTGTCCGTGGCGATCGACGCGGTGGCGACGCGGGCGGCGCCGACGCACGGCTTCCTGCGCTACGGGTGGTATGCCGCGGCGCTGGACGCTTATGGCGGCAGGGCCCGGACGTTGGTGGTCGAGGAGGAGGGGCGGCCCGCGCTGGCGCTGCCGTTCGTCGGTATCGGGCCGGGGTTCGCGCGCGCGGCGGCGGTGCCGGGCAGCTATTGGCCGTTTCGCAGCTTTCCGCTCGCCGCCGACGCGGGGGAGGCGGTGCTGCGGGTGGCGCTGGCGACGCTGGCGCGCGCCGTCACACTGCTGCGGATCGGACCGGTCTATGACGACGATGCCGCGGTGATGCCGCTGATCGCCGCGGCGCGGGCGCAGGGCTGGGCGGTGCTCGACCGGTTCGTCGCGGACAGCTGGCTGCTCGACATGGCGGCGCGGCAGCAGGAGGGGGCGTGGCCGCGCGGGTCGACGCTGCGCAAGAATCGCTTCCACGAAAAGCATCTCGCGAGCCATGGCGTGCCCGACTGGCGCTTCCTGTCGGGGGCGGACTGGCCGGCGGCATTCGACGATCTGGCGGCGGTGGAGCAGGCGAGCTGGATCGCATCGCGCACCGACGGCCGCGATGCCAAGTTCACACGGCATGGCCATGGCGCCTTCTGGCGCGCGGCGGCGCGGGACCCGGTGCTGGCGCAGCGGATGCGCGCGGCCTTGCTGACCATCGACGGCACGCCTGCGGCCTTTTCGTTCGATCTCGACGCGGGGACGCTGACCTACGCGATCGCGAACAGCTACGACCCCGCCTATGCCAAGCATTCGCCCGGCAAGCTGCTCTATTACCGCAATCTCGTGCAGGCACAGACGCGGGGGATCACGCGGGTCGACTGGGGGGCGGGCGACAGCGGGTACAAGCAGGTGATCGGTGCCGATCGGGGGCCGGCGATCCGCGACTGGTTGCTGGTGCGTCCGGGCGCGCCTGCGCTGGTCGGACGGCTCGCTGCGGCCGCATGGCGGCGATCGGGGCAGTAGACGGAACCCGGCCCCAGCGCGTAGGCGTTGAGGCATCATGTTCGTCTTCCTCGATTTCGAAGCCTCGTCGCTCGCCAAGAAAAGCTATCCGATCGAGGTCGCCTGGGTGTTCGAGGACGGCACCGACGAAAGCCATCTGATCCGCCCGCCGCTGCAATGGTCGGACTGGGATGACGAGGCGGAGGCGATCCATCACATCACGCGCGCCGAGATCGAGGCGAACGGCACGCCGCATGACGTGGTCGCGCAACGGATGATCGACGTGCTCAGCGGCCATGCCCTGTTCGCGAGTGCGCCGTCCTGGGACGGCAAATGGCTGAGCGCGTTACTGCGTGCCGCGAAACAGCCGCGCCACGCGCTGCGGTTGCGCGACAGCGAGGAAGCGCAGCGCGAGACGGCGACCGCGATCCTGCGCGGGGTGGTGCCAGATGTCGAACTGGGGCGGGCGGTGGCCGATGCCGTGGTGCTGGGCGAGGTGCGCGATCATGACGTGCCGGCGCACCGGGCGCTGGCCGACGCGCGCGACGAATGGCGTCGTTGGGGGCTGGTGAAGCGGGCTGCGGAAGAGCGGGCGGGGCGCTGATGGGCGAGGTGGTCAACTTCCGCCGCGCCCGCAAGGCACGGGACCGGGCCGCGGCCGGCAAGGTTGCCGATGCGAACCGCGCGAAGTTCGGGCGGACCAAGGCGGAGCGTGAGGCCGCAGAGGCCGAGGCGGCGCGGATCGAGCGGACGCTGGATGGGGCGAAACTGGAGGATTGAGGAATAGGGCATCGCGCCCACCCTCACCCTTCGCCGCCTTCGGCGGCTCTTCCCTCTCCCATCGGGAGAGAGAGGGAGGCGCCGAAGGCGCCGGAAGGGTGAGGGCAGGTGCTGCGCTCTAACGGCTCACACCCGCCGCCGCACCCTCCACGCCATCACCGCGACCAGCGCGGCCAATCCGAACCAGGTCAGCGCATACACCAGGTGGCTGTTGCGGAACCGCACCACGGTCAGCCCGCCGCGCGGCCACCCGCTCCTGGGTTCGCTCGCATCGATGAAATACGGCGCGACCCGACCCATTCCCCGGCGCGCTGCGATCGCGGCGATGTCACGCGAATACCAGCGGTCCGCCGCCGGGTCGTTCGTGCGCAGGAACGCGCCACCCGGTTCGCTCAGCCGCAACAGGCCACGAACGGATTGCATGGCGGTGGAGGGGGCGATGCCGGTGCGCCGGTCGGCGGGGACGAAGCCGCGGTTGACCAACAGGGTGAAGCCGCGATCGGTATCGAAGGGCGTCATCACCCAGAAGCCGCCGCCCAGTTCCGTCACCGCCTGCACCAGCGTGTCGGCGCCGGTGCGATAATGCCCGCGCACGATGACGGGGCGGTAGACGTCGTCCTTGCCGATGGCGGGCCAGCGCTCGGGGCCGGGTGCAGGCACCGGCGGCTGCGCCAGCATCGTCTCGGTATGCGCGATCAGTGCCAGTTTCCACGTCCGGCGTTCGAGCTGCCAGACGCCCAGTCCGATCAGCGCGGCGATCACGAACAGCAACAGGCCGGTCGTGATCGCGCGCCCACGATTCATGGGGCTACATCGCCCCCATGTCGCCGCCGCTCATGCCCGGCATCATGTTGGCGTTCATATGATACATGACCCACATCGAACCGGCGAGGCAGATCGCCACGATGATGACGGTGAAGATCAGCGCCATCAGCGTCCACCCATTCTCCGACTTGGAGTTCATGTGGAGGAAGTAGATCATGTGGACGACGATCTGCACCAGCGCGAACGCCATGCAGATGCCCGCCGTGATCCGCGCGTCGGCGATGACGCCGCTCATCACCAGCCCGAACGGAATGGCGGTGAGGATCACCGACAGGACGAAGCCGATCACATAATCGCGGCGGGTGCCGTGCGCCTCGCCCGAGGAATGGCCGTGGTCATGGTCATGGCCGTGATCGTGCGCATGATTGTGTGCGTTGTGCGCGCTCATCGCAGCACTCCCAGCAGGTAGACGAAGGTGAAGACGCCGATCCAGATCACGTCGAGGAAGTGCCAGAACAGCGACAGACATTGCAGGCGGCGCTGGTTGGCGGGGATCAGGCCCTTGCGGCCGACCTGTACCATCAGCGTTACCAGCCAGATGATGCCGAAGGTGACGTGCAGGCCGTGCGTGCCGACGAGCGTGAAGAACGACGACAGGAACGCGCTGCGCTGCGGACCGGCGCCCTCGGCGATCAGGTTCGAAAATTCGTAGAGTTCGATGCCCAAGAAGGCGAGGCCGAACAAGCCGGTGATCGCCAGCCACCCTTGCGTGCCCTTCACGTTGCCGTCGTTCATCGACAGCATCGCAAAGCCATAGGTGATCGACGACAGCAGCAGCATCGAGGTGTTGAGCGCCACCAGCGGCAGCTCGAAAATCTCGTGCGGCTGCGGGCCGCCGGCATAGCTGCTGCCGAACACGCCATAGGCCGCGAACAGCATGGCGAAGATCAGGCAGTCGCTCATCAGGTACAGCCAGAAGCCCAGCATGGTGCTGCCGCCGGCGTCATGATGATGTTCGTCGGTCTCATAGAAGACCGGGGCCTGGGTGCCCGGGGGGATGGTCGCTTCGCTCATGGCTCCTCAGGCCCCCAATGCCGGGGTTTGGGCCGGGGTTTGGCCCGGGGTTTGGGTCGGCTGCTGGGCCGCGCGGGCGGCGAGTTGCTGCGTGCGCAGATCCTCGCACGCCGTCACTTCCTCGGCGGGGATGTAATAATCGCGGTCGTAGTTGAAGGTGTGGCCGATGCTGACCGCCACGATCCCGACGAAGGACAGGATGGCGAGCCACCACATGTACCAGATCATCGCGAGGCCGAAGACCACCGCCAGGCCCGCCAGGATCACGCCCGTGCCGGTGTTGCGCGGCATGTGGATGTCGCGGAAGCCGGTGGTCGGGCGCACGGCGTTGTTCGCCTTCATGTCGTACCAGGCGTCGACATCGCGGACGACGGGCGTGAACGCGAAGTTATAGGCCGGCGGCGGCGACGAGGTCGCCCACTCCAGGCTGCGGCCCTGCCACGGGTCGCCGGTCTCGTCGCGCAGGCTGTCGCGATTCTTGATGCTGACGAAGATCTGCATCAGGAACGCGCCGATCCCCACCGCGATCAGCAGCGCGCCGATTGCCGCGACGATGAACCAGATCTGCAACGACGGATCCTCGAAGTGGCGCAGGCGTCGCGTCACACCCATCAGGCCAAGCACGTAGAGCGGCATGAACGCGACGTAGAAGCCGACGACCCAGAACCAGAAGCTGATCGTGCCCCAGAACTTGTCGAGCTTGAAGCCGAACGCCTTCGGGAACCAGAAGTTGATGCCGGCGAACATCCCGAACAGCACGCCGCCGATGATCACGTTGTGGAAGTGCGCGATCAGGAACAGCGAATTGTGCAGCACGAAGTCGGCCGGCGGCACTGCGAGCAGCACGCCGGTCATGCCGCCGATCACGAAGGTGATCATGAACGCGACCGTCCACATCATCGGCAGTTCGAAGCGGATGCGCCCCTTGTACATGGTGAACAGCCAGTTGAAGATCTTCGCGCCCGTCGGGATCGAGATGATCATCGTGGTGATGCCGAAGAACGAATTGACGCTCGCCCCCGACCCCATGGTGAAGAAGTGGTGCAGCCAGACGAGGTACGCCAGGATGGTGATGACCAGCAGCGCATAGACCATCGACGTATAGCCGAACAGCCGCTTGCCGCAGAAGGCGCTGGTGACTTCGCTGAACACGCCGAACGCCGGCAGGATCAGGATGTACACCTCCGGGTGACCCCAGATCCAGATCATGTTCACGTACATCATGGGGTTGCCGCCCATGGTGTTGGTGAAGAAGTGCGTGCCGAGATAGCGATCGAGGCTGAGCAGCGCGAGCACCGCGGTCAGGATCGGGAAGGCGGCGACGATCAGCGTGTTGGTGGCGAGCGCCGACCAGGTGAAGATCGGCATCTTCATCAGCGTCATGCCCGGTGCGCGCATCTTGACGATGGTCGCGAGCAGGTTGACGCCGGATAGCAGGGTGCCGACGCCGGCGACCTGCAACCCCCAGATGTAATAATCCACGCCGACATCGGGCGAATAATCGAGCCCCGACAAGGGTGCCATCGCCAGCCAGCCGGTGCGGGCGAATTCGCCGACGAACAGGCTGACCATGACGATCGCCGCACCCGCGGCCGTCATCCAGAAGCTGAAGTTGTTGAGGAACGGGAACGACACGTCGCGCGCGCCGATCTGCAGCGGCACGACATAGTTCATCAGACCCGTGACGAAGGGCATCGCCACGAAGAAGATCATGATGACGCCGTGCGCGGTGAACACCTGGTCGTAATGGTGCGCGGGCAGGAAGCCTTCGTTGGCGCCGAACGCCATCGCCTGCTGGGCGCGCATCATCAGCGCGTCGGCAAAGCCGCGCAGCAGCATGATGATGCCGAGCACCATGTACATCACGCCGATCTTCTTGTGATCGACGCTGGTGAACCATTCCTTCCAGAGGTAGCCCCACACCTTGAAGTAGGTGAGGGCGCCTAGCACCGCCGCGCCGCCGATCGCGACCATGATGAAGGTCGCGACCAGGATCGGCTCGTGGATCGGGAAGCTGTCGAGCGTCAGGCGCCCGAAGATGGTCTTGAGAAAGCTATCGGACATCATGTCGGTCCTACGAACGGGCCACGGCGGTAACGCCGGGAAGGGGCAGCGGATCGATCGCGGTCATGCTGCGGTTGGCTTCGCTGCCCGGCTGGCTGCTGCCGGGGGCTTGCTGGCGGGGGGCGTTGCGGTGCGGGCTGCTGCCCTTTTCCTCCGGCTCCTTCTGCAGCGCGCCCTTCGAGTCGCTGCCGCGCATGTGGCCGGTGTCGTTGACGGGAGGGGCATGGCCCATATCCATCCCACCGTCCTTCATCATCGTCGCCTGCATGCAGGTTTCACCGGGCTTGGTGCACATGCCGAGGATGCGATCGAACAGGCCGGGCGCGAAGCCGGCGTAGCGGATCGCGGGGACCTTTTCGCTCGGACGCTCCAGCTTCAGGTAGGTCGCATTGTCGAGCTTGCCCTGCGCGCTGCGCGTTTCCGACACCCACTTGGCGAAGCCGGCATCGTCGAAGCCATCGACGGTGAAGCGCATGTCGGAGAAGCCGGCGCCGCTATAGTTGGCTGAAATGCCTTCGAACCGGCCGGGCTTGTTCAGCACGGCGTGCAGCTGCGTCTCCATGCCCGGCATCGTGTAGATCATGCCGGCCATGGTGGGGACGTAGAAGGTGTTCATCACCGACGACGAGGTCATCCGGAACACGATTTGGCGGTTGACGGGCAGGACCAGCTCGTTGACGGTCGCGATGCCCTGTTCGGGATAGATGAACAGCCACTTCCAGTCGAGCGAGACGACCTGGATTTCCAACGGCTTCGCGTTCTTCGCCACCGGCTGGCCGGGCGCAATGCGCGCGAGCGGGCGATAGGGGTCGAGACTGTGCGTGCTGATCCAGGTCAGCGCGCCCAGCGCGATGACGATCAGCAGCGGCGCCGACCAGATGATCAGCTCGAGCCCCGTCGAATGGTCCCAGTTCGGGCGATATTCGGCGTCTTCGTTCGTGTGGCGGTATTTCCACGCGAACAGGACGGTCAGCGCGATCACGGGCACGATGATCAGCAGCATCAGGCCGGTCGACCACAGGATCAGATGGGCCTGTTGCCGCGCGACATCGCCGGCCGGGTTCATCACCACCAGATCGCACCCACCCAGAAGGGCCGGCGCGAGGAGCGCGAGGGCGGCGGTGCGCATGCGCGCCGCGCGGAAGGACGGAAGGGTTCGCATCGTCATTCGCGCTAATCCCGTTCGCTGCACCGCAAAATAGGACATTTTGTCCTATCCCGTCCCCGCCGTTCGCGCGCTAGAAGGTCGTGCGCGCGCTGCGTCCGAAAGGACACGACGTGCGTTGACGACCGGTGGCCGAAAGGCCGTGAGACGACAGGACTGCGATACATGTCAGTGGCTTCCGCCCATTCCGCACCGCTTGAACGCGATGCCCGTGCCGTCAACACGCGGGGCGACCATGAGGTCCGTCCGGGCGAGATCGCGATCGGCGTTATCATCGGCCGCACGTCCGAATTCTTCGACTTCTTCTGTTATGCCATCGCATCGGTCATCGTCTTTCCGGCGCTGGTGTTCCCCTATGTCGACCGGTTGACCGGCACGCTCTGGTCGTTCGCGCTCTTCCCGCTGGCGTTCATCGCACGGCCGATCGGCACGCAGATCTTCATGTGGGTCGACCGCACGTACGGCCGCGGCACGAAGCTGACGATCGCCTTGTTCCTGCTCGGCACGTCGACCGTGTCGCTCGCCTTCCTGCCCGGTTATGAAGAAGTCGGCATCTGGTCGGCGATCCTGCTGTCGCTGTTCCGCATCGGCCAGGGCCTTGCGCTGGGCGGCGCGTGGGACGGCCTTGCCTCGCTGCTCGCGCTCAATGCGCCGGCCGAAAAGCGCGGCTGGTACGCGATGGTGCCGCAGCTCGGCGCGCCGCTCGGCCTGATCGTCGCCAGTGCGCTGTTCGCCTTCTTCCTGTCCAACATGGACATGGGTGATTTCCTGTCGTGGGGCTGGCGCTATCCGTTCTTCGTCGCCTTCGCGCTGAACGTCGTCGCGCTGTTCGCGCGGCTGCGCATCGTCGTGACGCCGGAATATACGCAGCTGTTCAAGACGCGCGAGCTGACCCCAAGCCGCGTGACCGCGACGGTGAAGGCGCAGTGGCGCAACATCATCATCGGTGCCTTCGCACCGCTCGCCAGCTTCGCGCTGTTCCACATGGTGACGGTGTTCCCGCTGTCCTGGGTCGCGCTGTTCACCAAGGAAGACATCGCGCGCTTCCTGGGAATCGAGATCGTCGGCGCCTTCTTCGGGCTGGGCGCGGTCGTCATCTCGGGCCTGCTTGCCGACCGGATCGGGCGGCGTTCGGTGCTGGGCTATACCGCGGCGGCGATCGCGGTGTTCAGCGGCTTTGCCCCGCAGCTGCTGGGCGCGGGCAGCTCGGGTGAGCTTGCGTTCATGATCGGCGGCTTCATCCTGCTCGGCCTCGCCTTCGGCCAGTCGTCGGGCGCAGTGACCAACAACTTCCCCAAGGGTGCGCGCTACACCGGCGCGGCGCTGACGTCGGACCTGGCGTGGCTGTTCGGTGCGGGGTTCGCGCCGCTCGCCGCGCTGGTGCTGGCCAGCGAGTTCGGGCTGATCGCCGCGGGTGGCTATCTGCTGTCGGGTGCGATCGGCACGCTGGTGGCGCTGGGCCTCAACAAGGAACTGGCACGCCGTCTCGACTGATCGACGTCGCTTACAGGATATGCGAGCGCGCGTCGGCTTCTGGCCGGCGCGCGTTTTGCATTTTTGGGCAGGTGGTTAAAGCGGCCGTCGTCACAGCGAGGGCTTAACTTCCCGGTGGCGGCGCTTGGCAAAGGCCGGCGGGGCCCCAGCTTGCGCTGGGGCGACGATGTTTTTGCGAAAGCGTGAAATGCGGCGCCGTCAGTCGATCGCGCGGACCGACAGCACCTCGATCGCATCGTTGCGGCCGCCGAAGGGCAGTACGTCGCCGGGCTCGGCTCCCATGAGGGCGCGCGCGAGCGGTGACTGGAACGACAGCCGGTCGGCCTGCGGTTCCGATTCGTCATCGCCGACGATGCCGATCTCGCGCGTACGACCGCCCATCCGGATCGTTACGATCGTGCCAAAGCCGGCGCTCCCGTCCGCGGGTGCCGGCGTCTCGATCGCGGTCGTACGTCGCGTCTGCCAATAGCGCAAATCACGCCGGATCGCCTCAGCCTGTTCGGTATCGGCGTCGGCCAGTCTGGCTTCCAGGTCGGTTATCTGGCGCTCGATCAAGGCCTTGCCTGCTGCCGTCACCCAATTGGGGCCAGCTGGCAGGGGGCGTTCGAACTTGGGTTCCATATGCTCTTCGTCGCTCTCGCGGCGGAAGGCGACGCTCATCTCATCCTCTCCATCTCTGTCCCACCATCGGACAGGCGGGGCTTAACCACCTTTGCCGCTGGTCCAAATCGTAAACGCGGCGTTAACGCCTTTGCTATGACCAGACGCCTCGTCCTCACCAACGAATCCGCCCGGCATCCTTTCCGTCGCGCGTTGCCGCCGCCGAAGGTGGTCGATCCCCGCAAGAGCGACGACAGCGACTGGAAGCTGTTCCTGCTCAGCTTCGCCGCCTTCTTCACCTGCTTCTATACGTTCCTGTTCTGAACGCCGCGCGCCTGCCTCAGTCGCAGGCGAGATGCAGCCTCTGCGCGATCCATGCGGAGACGAGGCACATGGCGGCGACCAGGAAGAGCATATCGACCGCCTGAACGCCCGCGACGTTGATCCCGATCGCGGCGATCGAACCCAGCGTCATCGCGCCCGAGTTGACGACGTTGTTCGCCGCCACGGTGCGCGCGGTCTGGTCCTTCTCCACGGTCGTCGTCAGGAAGGCGTAGAGCGGCACGACGAACATCCCGCCCGTGGTCGCAATGGCGAGCAGGGTGAGCATGATCGGGATGGCGCGCGGCTGGGCGACGAATTGCGCCCAGTCGTAGAAATGGCCGGGAGCCGCCGGCGTCCAGCCGCGGCACAGGAACGAGAATAGCACGACGAACGCGCCCATCGCGATCACCGATACCGGTGAATAGCGCGCGCTGATCCGCCCCTTCAGCATCGTGTTGATGACCACGGAGCCGATCGCGACGCCGACCGAGAAGATCGCGATCGCGCCGCTCGCCACGCGCTCGTCGGCGGTCAGCACGTTCTTCACCAGCGGCGGGAAGATGATGATGAGCACCGACCCGATCGTCCAGAAGAAGCTGATCGCGCAAATCGCCAGGAACAGCCGCGGGATGTGCATCGTCGTGCGGATCAGGCGGAACGAGGCGGTGAAGGGGTTGTAGTTGAGCTTCAGTCGCGGCCCCTCGCGCGGCGCGGGCGGCACCGCGCGGGCGGTGATCCAGCCGATGCCGGCAATGACGAGGACGAGGATCGCCGCGCCCTCGATCGGCACCCAGCCCGCCATGATCGTACCCATCAGGATGGCGAGATACGTGCCCGCTTCGACGAGGCCGGTGCCGCCGAGGACGTCGTGCGCCTTCAGATGCTGCGGCAGGATGGCGTATTTGATCGGGCCGAAGAAGGTCGAATGGACGCCCAGGAACAGCACCGCGCCCAGCATCAGGCCGATGCCGACATGCGGATAGCCCGCGCGGGCCACCATCAGGCCGCCCGCGCCGAGCAGCATGATGCCGATTTCCGCGGTCTTCACGATGCGGATGATGCGCGCCTTGTCGTGGCTGTCGGCGAGCTGACCTGCCAGCGCGGAGAGCAGGAAAAAGGGCAGGATCGCGATGCCGGTGGCGACCGCGTTGAAGATCGTTTCCACCTTCGGATCGTTGAAGATCGCATAGGTCGCGAACAGCACCATCGACGTCTTGAACAGATTGTCGTTGAAGGCGCCCAGGAACTGCGTCGTGAAGAGGGGCAGGAAGCGGCGCTGCTTCAGCAACCCCAAAGCATTGATCATGCGGAACACGGCCTTCGATCGTGGCAGGATTGCGGCGGGCATAGCCCAGTGGCGGCGCGACGCCAACCGGGGTTGGGTGGGCGGGTGCTTCCCCGCAAAGGTCGTCATTCCCGCGAAGGCGGGAATCCAGAACCTCTGACGCTGCGGCTCCATCGATATGGTAGCGCGTCTGGATTCCCGCCTGCGCGGGAATGACGGTTGAGGAGCGCGCTCGCACATGTTTCGCAGCTCAATGCAAAACATCATTACTTCCCGGCCCGCAGCGGGTTAGGAGAGACCCACGATGCTGACCTTGCCCAATCTTCTGACGCTGTCGCGGATCGTCGCGGTGCCGTTGCTCGTCGCCTTTCTGTGGTGGCCGCGGTGGGAGGCGGGCTTTGCCATCGCCTTCGCGCTCTACTGCCTGATGGGGATCACCGACTATTTCGACGGCTACCTTGCGCGCGCGCAAGGGGCGGTGTCGAAGCTGGGCGTCTTCCTCGATCCGATCGCGGACAAGATCATGGTCGCGGCGGTCATCCTGATGCTGGTGGGCACGCGGCACGACGACAGCGCGCTGATCACCGGGGTGCATCTGATCGCGGCGCTGATCATCCTGCTGCGCGAGATCGCGGTATCCGGGCTGCGGGAGTTTCTGGCCGGGCTGCAGGTGTCGCTGCCGGTGTCGAAGCTGGCCAAGTGGAAGACGACGCTGCAACTCGTCGCCTTCGGCGCGCTGATCCTCGCGGGGGCTCTGCCGGCGCAGGTGTGGATCAAGGTCGCTGGCCTCGGCTGTTTGTGGGGCGCGGCGGTGCTGACGCTGGTGACGGGCTGGGACTACCTGCGCGTCGGCCTGAAGCACATGGACTGAGCGCGATGCGGATCGACATGCTGTATTTCGCCTGGGTCCGAGAGGGCATGGGCCGAGCGAGCGAGACCGTGGACGCGCCGGACACGCTGGCGAGCGTCGCCGATCTGGTCGACTGGCTGGCGGCGCGTGACGATGCCTCCGCCGCGGCGCTGACCGATCGCGCGCGGTTGCGGGCGGCGGTGGATCAGGCGTTCGTGACGCTCGACGCGCCGATCGCCGGCGCGCGCGAGGTGGCGCTGTTCCCGCCGGTGACGGGCGGATGATCCGCGTCCACGTCTCGCCCACGCCGATCGATCTGGCGGCGGAGATGGCCGGAGTCGAACGCGCGGATGGTGCCGGGGCGGTCGCGACCTTCACTGGCCTCGTGCGAAGCGACGATGGCGTGGGGACGCTGGAGCTGGAGCATTATCCCGGCGCGACCGAGGCTGCGCTGACGCGGCTGGCGGAGGAGGCGACTTCGCGCTGGGCGCTGGGCGCGGCGACGATCGTGCACCGCGTCGGGCCGATGGCGCCGGGCGAGCGGATCGTGTTCGTGGCGGCGGCTGCGCCGCACCGCGCGGCGGCACTGGACGCGTGCGCCTATCTGATCGACCGGCTGAAGACCGATGCGCCGTTCTGGAAGCGCGAGACCCGCGGCGGCGAGGCGCGCTGGGTGGAGGCCCGCGATAGTGACGCCGACGCGGCGGCGCGGTGGAGCGAGCGTTAGAGCCGCTCTGTCATTCCCGCGGAGGTGGGGATCCATCAGCTCCGACGTTTCGACCTGAGCCGTGGCGGTAGCGCGTCTGGATTCCCGCCTTCGCGGGAATGACGGAGTGGGTGGGCGTCGGAGATTTACGGCAGCCGCGGCACCAGCACGCCGTTGACGACGTGGATCACGCCGTTCGCCTGCGCGACATCCGCCGCCTCGACATAGCTGCGATTGCCGCTGGCGCTGGTCAGCGTGATGACGTCGCCGGTCATCGTCGCGGTCAACGGCTGGCCGCCGAGCGTCGTCAGCGTCGCGCGGCCGCCGCCTGCTGCAATGCGCGCCTCCAGCTGCTCGGTGGTCATGGTGCCGGGGACGATATGGTAGCGCAGGAGTGCTACCAGCGTCGGCCGGTTCTCCGGTGCGAGCAGATCGCCTGCGATGCCGGGCGCCAAGCGGGTGAAGGCCATGTCGGTCGGCGCGAACAGCGTGTAGGGGCCGTTGCCCGCCAGAAGCGGATCGAGTTCGGCGACGCGTAGCTCCCGCGCGAGTGTGGTGAGGCCGGGCGTCTTTGCGATCGACTGGGCGATCGTCGCTTCCGACTCCATCCGGCTGGGATCGACCGCCACCGGTGCCGGAGCGGATACGACGGGCGGTGGCGCGACCACGGGCGCGGTGGCGGGCGGCACGCAGCCGGCAAGGCTGGCGAGCAGGACGGACGGGCCGAGCCGGCGGATCGATCGGGCGTTGGGTCGGGTCACGCGCACTCCTGTAATTCTCGGCCCTTACCGGGCTTTGGCCAGTGCCTCGGCAAGCAGCTGGAAATCCTTTTCGCGCGGGGACGCGCGGCGCCAGACCAATGCGATACGCCGCACCGCATTGTCGGCGTCCAGCGGTTTGGCGACGATATTGGTGTGATCGAGGATGCCCGCCTTCAGCGCCATTTCGGGCAGCATCGTCATGCCCAGACCGTTGTCGACCATCTGGACGATCGTGTGCAGCGAGGTGCCGAGCATCGTCGCTTCCGCGCGCAATTCCGGGCGGTTGCATGCCGAGAGGGCATGGTCCTTCAGGCAATGGCCGTCTTCGAGCAGCAGCAGGCGGGTCTCGTCGATCAGCGCGGCGGGCACGGCGGGCGGGTCCGACGGCATGTCCTGCGGCTGATAGGCAACGAACAACCGGTCGTCGAACAGGGGCTGGCTGGCGACGTCGCCGCACGCGAAGGGCAAAGCGAGCAGCACGCAATCGGTGCGACCATTGTGCAAGCCCTCGCATGCGGCACCTGAGGGCTCTTCGCGCAGGAATAGCTTGAGGTCAGGATAGTCGCGACGCAGGCGGGGCAGGATGTGGGGCAGCATGAACGGCGCGATCGTCGGGATCACGCTCATCCGCATCTCGCCCGACAGCGGGCGGCCAGCGGCGCGCGCGATATCCCCCAATTCCTCCGCTTCGCGCAGCACGCGGCGCGCCTTGTCGGCGATCCGGTCGCCCAGCGGTGTGAAGCGGACGACACGGCGGGTGCGTTCGACGAGGGTGACGCCGATCAGCGTTTCGAGCTCACGCAGGCCCGCCGACAGTGTCGACTGAGTGACGAAGCACGCCTCGGCCGCGCGGCCGAAATGGCCATGGTCCTTCAGCGCGACGAGATATTGCAGCTGTTTGAGCGTGGGGAGGTAGGTCGCCGCCATGGCCCGGCGAGATAGGGGGTGGGGGAGGGGGATGCCAGTCCTAAGTCTGGCGGGTTGGCTGGCGTGGCGGCGGCCCAATACCAACCGTCACCCCGGACTCGTTCCGGGGTCCACCGGGCGGCAAGGGGATGGCAAGAGGCTCCAGCCCTCCCCCCGCGGCTCCGTGGACCCCGGAACGAGTCCGGGGTGACGGGTTTTGCCGGACGATCGTTTCGCCCGGGGATTACTCCGCCGCTTCTTCCCAGTCGCGCGTCTCTTCCACCGGCATGCGGATCAGGTGATCGAAGGCCGACAGCGCCGCCTTCGACCCTTCGCCCATGGCGATCACGATCTGCTTGTACGGCACGGTCGTCACGTCGCCGGCCGCGAAGATGCCGGGCTGCGAAGTGTGGCCGCGGTGGTCGATTTCGATTTCGCCGCGCGGCGACAGCGCCACGGTTCCCGCCAGCCATTCGGTGTTGGGGACGAGGCCGATCTGCACGAAGATACCGGCAAGATCGACCCGATGTACCGCTTCGCTATTCCGGTCGCGGTAGGAGAGAGCGACGACCTTGTCGCCATCGCCATGGACTTCCGTCGTCAGCGCAGAGGTAAGGACGGTGACGTTGGCGAGGCTGCGCAGCTTGCGCTGGAGCACGGCGTCGGCGCGCAATTCGCTGTCATATTCGATCAGCGTGACGTGCGCGACGATGCCGGCAAGGTCGATCGCCGCTTCGACGCCCGAATTGCCGCCGCCGATCACCGCCACGCGCTTGCCCTTGAAGAGCGGACCGTCGCAATGCGGGCAATAAGCGACGCCCTTGTTGCGGTATTCCGCCTCGCCCGGCACGTTCATCGTGCGCCAGCGCGCGCCGGTCGACAGGATGACGGTGCGCGCCTTCAGCGACGCGCCGTTTTCCAGCACGACTTCGTGCAGGCCATCGGCGCCCGCCGGCACCAGCTTTTCCGCGCGCTGCAGGTTCATGATGTCGACGTCATAGTCGCGCACGTGGCGTTCGAGCTCGGAGGCGAGCTTCGGGCCTTCGGTGTGCGGCACCGAGATGAAATTCTCGATCCCCATCGTATCGAGCACCTGCCCGCCGAAGCGTTCCGCGGCGATGCCGGTGCGGATGCCCTTGCGCGCGGTGTAGATCGCCGCGGCGGCACCAGCGGGGCCGCCACCGACGACGAGGACGTCGAACGGGTCCTTCGCCCCGATCTTTTCGGCCGCGCGTGCGGAGGCGCCGGTGTCGAGCTTGGCGACGATCTGTTCCAGCTCCATCCGGCCCTGGCCGAAGGGTTCGCCGTTCAGGAATACGGTGGGCACCGCCATCACCTTGCGGCTGGCGACCTCATCCTGAAACAGCGCGCCATCGATCGCGGTGTGCGTCACGCGCGGGTTGAGGACCGCCATCAGGTTCAGCGCCTGCACGACGTCGGGGCAATTGGCGCAGGACAGCGAGAAATAGGTTTCGAAATGATAGTCGCCGTCGAGCGCCACGACCTGCTCGATCAGGTCCTGCGCCGCCTTCGACGGGTGGCCGCCGACCTGGAGCAGCGCGAGCACCAGCGAGGTGAATTCGTGGCCCATCGGCAGGCCGGCGAAGCGGACGCCGATGTCCGTGCCGGCGCGTCGGATCAGGAAGCTGGGGGTGCGGTCGTCATCGCCGGTGGTGACGCTGACCTTGTCCGACAGCGCGGCGATCTCGTCGAGCAGCTCGCGCATCTGCTGCGACTTGGCGTCCTGCCCCAGGCTCGCGACCAGCTCCACAGGGAAGCGGACGTGAACCAGATAGGCTTTGAGCTGCTGCGTCAGATTGGCGTCGAGCATGGGAGGCTCCCGAAAGGAATGACTCTACGTAAAAAGCGAACGGCCCGAGGCGGATGGTCCGCCCCGGGCCGCGCGTGCCGTGGCCCCGGGGGGCAGCCGGCTTAGATCTTACCGACGAGGTCCAGGCTGGGGGCGAGCGTTTCTTCGCCCTCTTCCCACTTCGCCGGGCAGACTTCGCCCGGATGCGCGGCGATATACTGCGCGGCCTTGATCTTGCGCAGCAGTTCGGCGGCGTTGCGGCCGACGCCTTCCGACGTCACTTCGATCAGCTGGATCACGCCGTCGGGATCGATCACGAACGTGCCGCGATCGGCCAGGCCCTGGCCTTCGCGCAGAATCTCGAAGTTGTTGCTGATCGCGTGATTCTGGTCGCCCAGCATATAATAGTTGATCTTGCCGATTGCGGGCGAGCTGTCGTGCCACGCCTTGTGGCTGAAGTGGGTGTCGGTCGACACGCTGTACACCTCGACGCCCATCTTCTGGAGCGTGGGATATACGTCGGCGAGGTCTTCCAGTTCGGTCGGGCAGACGAACGTGAAGTCGGCCGGATAGAAGAAGAACACCGCCCACTTGCCGAGCACGTCGGTGTCGCTGACCGACACGAACTTGCCTTCCTTGTAGGCTTGCGTGGTGAAGGGCTTCAGCTTGCTGCCGATGAGGGCCATGGGTCGTCTCCGTTGAATGGTGTGGAGCCGATATAGGCGATCATGCTGCAATGCAAAATTGATCTGTTTGCGCCGCATGATCGATGTGATCGATTAATACGAGGGCGCTGGCATCTTTCTACCGCAAGCCCGAGCGTATCACTTTGCAAGTGCAGAATAAATCGACCAGGCGCTGGTGAGGGTCAGCAACACGCCGACCAGCGCCATCAGGTGGCGGGTGGGGACACGCTTGGCGAGAATGCCGCCGAACGGCGCCGCGACGAGGCCGCCGATGAGGAGGCCGAGCGTGTGCAATGTGAAGGCGGACCAGCCGAGCACGGAGAAAAAGGTGACCGAGGCGGTGGCGGTGAGGAAAAATTCCGCCGTGTTGACCGTGCCGATCGTGTGGCGCGGCGTCGCGCCCTGAATCAGCAGGTTGGAGGTGACGACCGGACCCCAGCCGCCACCGCCCGCGGCATCGAGGAAACCGCCGACCAAGCCGAGCGGCGCGACGACGCGAGGTTTGCGCGGCTTGATCTCGCCACCGACCGCGCGGAACAGCAGGTACAGGCCGATGCACGCGAGATAGGCCATGACGAACGGCTTGGCGGCCGAGGCGTCGATCGTGCTGAGCAACGTCGCGCCGGCCACCGCGCCGATCATGCCGGGGATGACGAGCCGGCGGAACAGCTTCCAGTCGACATTGCGGTGTACGACGTGGCTGACGCCCGACGCGGCGGTGGTGAACGTTTCGACCGCATGGACGCTGGCGGAGGCGACCGCGGGCGGCACACCCATCACCGTCACCAGCAAAGTCGAGTTGATGACGCCGAACGCCATGCCGAGCGCGCCGTCGATGACCTGCGCCGCAAAGCCGATCGCGATGAACGGCAGCACCTGGGACCAGTCGATCGCAGTCAGAAAATCAGGCATCGCAGGCGGTAACTCCCGGCGCCCGGCAAAGACGCATTGGCCGCATCGTGCCCGCTGTGGCCAATTCCCACAACAAAGCTGGGCTTTGCCGCCCCCAAGCCGCGGGGCCTCTGCCGACGGCTCTGCGGTGGAACCATGGAAATTACGCCGCCGAAGCGTTACATGCAGCGGATGACGAGCCGGAAGGGCAAGGGGAAGTAAAGGATGTTCGGACGGCTTGCCGCCTATCTCGATTCGATCCGGGCGCGTGATCCGGCCCCGCATTCGCGCGCCGAGATCCTGCTGTATCCGGGCGTCTGGGCGCTGGGCCTGCACCGCGTCGCGCACGCTTTGTACGGGCGGCGGTTGTTCTTCCTGGCGCGGGCGGTCAATCATTTCGCGCGGGCATGGACCGCGATCGATATCCATCCGGGCGCGACGATCGGTCGCAATTTCTTCATCGACCATGGTTTCGTCGTGATCGGCGAGACGGCGGAAATCGGCGACGACGTCACCATCTATCAGTGCGTGACGCTGGGCGGGACCAGCCCCGACAATGGCGTCGCAGGCAAGCGCCACCCGACGCTCGCCGATGGCGTGATCATCGGATCGGGCGCGCAGGTGCTGGGACCGATCCTGGTGGGGCCTTGCGCGCGCGTCGGTGCCAATGCGGTGGTGACGCGCGACGTGCCGGCCGGTGCGGTGATGGTGGGCATCCCGGCGCGGCCGACGATGGTGGAGGGCGGCGCGGCCGAAGCGCCGTCGCGCTTCGTGCCCTATGGCACGCCGTGCAGCGAGATGTTCGATCCGGCGACGCAGAAGATCGAGATGATGCGCTGCGAGCTGGAATCGATGCGCAAGCGGCTGGACGCGCTGCTCGCCGAACGGGCGGACGACGCCGCGCCGCAGGCGGAGCGTGACAGAGCGTGATGGGCGGGGCCTGATGGGGATCGTCACGCCGTTTCCGCTGGGACGCGAGCCGGGGCAGGTCGGGTTCGAACGCGTGGAGCTGAACCGCATTCTCGACCTGTACGGCCGCATGGTCGCGGCCGGGCATTGGAAAGACTATGCGATGGAGCTGGGCAAGGATGCCGCGGTCTTCGCCGCCTTTCGCCGGACCGCCGAGCGTCCCGAATTCCGTATCGAGAAACGCCCCGCGCTGCGTGCGCGGCAGGGCATGTGGGCGCTGATCGGCGAGCAGGGTATGGTCCTGAAGCGCGGTCAGGAGCTCGGCCCGGTATTGGCGCCGATCGAGCGGCGGTTGATGAAGCTGGTCGACTGACCGGGGGGCGAGGGCTCGCCCATTAGCCGTCATCCGAGAGAAGGCTGAGATATCCTCGGTGTAGCGAGGAGCCGTCGCCGCGAGACACCTCGGCCCCCGCAGGGGTGATGGCGCGTCGGATCAGAGGATGACGGGGAAGGCGGCGCCTCCCCCGGTTCCCTCAAGCGTATTGCACCGGTGGCAGTCGGCGGCGGAGCGATTGCGACAGGGCGGTCACCACGGCGCGGCGCATCGGCTGCCAGAAGGCCGACAGGCATAGCAGCGCCGATCCGATCACGAAGGCGGTGAGCGCCGCGCCCAGTTCGATGGCACCGGCGCTGCGGAACAGCGCGTAGAGCGCGGCCAGCACATAGGCGAGGCCCGATACCAGGAGCGCGCGACGGTCGACCGCCAGCGCGATGGCGGCGAAGCAGACGTAGAGCGCCAGCACCACCACGGCCATGCCTGCGCCGATGTCGCCGCGGAACACGCCCAGCATCTGGAAGATCGAATGCGCGATCATCGGCGCAGCGGCGAGGTGAAGCCAGAAGGCGACATCGGACCGGCGGGTCTTGCGTTCGGTATCGCTCATGTCCCAACGCATCGCCGCGGCGAAGACGCCAAGCCCGCCGACCAGCAGCAGTGGCCAGACCGCATCCTTCACGTCGGGGATGGCGGCGAGGATCAGGCCGATCGCAGTGGCGACCAATGCGGCCGCCCCGGCGGCGACGGTGATCGGCACCATGAAGCGGCGCCAGTGCAGCCACGCTGCGCCGGCGGTGGCCAGGCCGATGCCCGCGATCGCCAGCGCTCCCGCGCGATCACCAAGGTTCGGCGCGATGGCCTGCACGCCCTCGAACAGCCCGCCAGCGACACCGCCGACGAAGGCGATCAACAGCAGGATGCTGGGCAGCGCCATTCGGCGTTTGGCGGTGAAATATTCCGCGAGCACCCATGCCGTGCCCGCGACGAACGCGCCACCGAGGGGACGGGCAAACGCGGTGCCGATCTGCCCCACCGCGACGAGCAGCAGCACGATCGCGATCGAGACGAAGATGTCGTTGAAGCCGGTGAGCAGACGGAAATGCTCTTCGTCCACCGCCGGTGCTGCGTGCGCCGCGGCGATGTGCGCGCGCAGCGCCGCCGCGGCGTCGGCGGAGATCGCCCCCGCCGCCACCGCGCCATCGATGTCGCTTTCGCTATACATGGCGATCCTTCCCCAAGTTGCCGATCGGGGGAAGCTATCAGTAGTGTGTTATTTGTTCAACACACTAATATCTTGGGTGTTTGGGCGCTTAGCGGACGAGGGGCCCCTAGCTCCGTCACTGCGACCTACGGGACGCAATGACGATGGGGTTCCGGTGGGTGTGACGGGCGACTCGCCTGAGCGGTGATGTGCCGCGCCGTCACCCACGCAGGGTCAGCGCTTGCCGACGCGGGCCTTGCGGGCGGCGTAGCGGGCGTCGCGCGCGGCCTTCATCTCCGCCTCGGTCGGGATGCGGGGCTTGGCCTTGGCAGCAGCTTCTTCGGCAGCGATGCGCGCGGCTTCGGCCGCGGCTTTCTTCTCGGCGATCGCCTGTTCGCGTGCGGCCTTCTTTTCGGCGCTCGCCTTGGCGCGCGCAGCTTCCTTGGCTTCGGCGGCGGCGATACGCTCGGCGAGCACCGCTTCGTCGACCTGCGGACGGTTGCGCAGCTTTTCGAGTGCGGCCTCCTTGGCCTTGGCGGACAGCGCGGCGCGCTCCTGGAACGTCTGGGGTTTGTAGGCGGCCATGTGGTGAACGGTATTCCTTATTGTCGGGCTGACGGGTCGACGATGCGACCTCGGCGGCGTGCCGTTACAGCAAAACGTCGCATTCTCCAAAACGCTGCGTGTGGAACCGGCTCGCGGTGCGGCGGGCGAGCGTGTAGGGCGGCGCCTTTCGCCGCAACGAAGGACGCGATCGATGACCCCGCGCGAGCTATTGGGAACCGCCGAGGTGCCGGGCGGCGAGCCGCTGCGCCTGTTCCGCCGCGGTGGCGATTTCATGATCGTGCTGGAACGCAACGAGCTGATGAACAGCCGGATGAGCGGGTCGGAAGAGGCGCTCGCCGTCATGACGATCGAGCGGCTGGCGTCTCGCACCCCGCATCTGCTGATCGGCGGATACGGCATGGGATTTACGCTGCGCGCGGCCTTGACGGCATTGGGGCGGGATGCGCGTGTGACCGTGGCCGAGCTGGTGCCGGAGATTATCGCCTGGGCGCGTGGGCCGATGGTGGACCTGACCGCGGGCGGATTGGACGATCCCCGCGTGACGGTGCGGATGGGCGATGTCGCGGACGCGATCGGGGCGGGGACGTATGATGCGATCCTGCTCGACGTGGACAACGGGCCTGACGGGCTGGTGCGCGCCGAGAACAACCGGCTCTATTCGAATCGCGGGCTGGCGGCGGCGCGGGTGGCGCTGGCACCGGAGGGCATATTGGCGGTGTGGTCTGCGGGGAAGGACGCGGCGTTCACCAAACGGCTGCGCGACGCCGGGTTCGAGGTGGACGAAGTGAGCGTCCGCGCACGCAGCAACGGCAAGGGCGCGATGCACACGATCTGGTTCGCGCGGAAGCGGTAGGGCGCGGCGCCCTCACCCTTCCCACCCGGCTGCGCCGGGCGGGCCCCTTCCCTCTCCCAATGGGAGAGGGAGGGAGGCGCGAAGCGCCGGAAGGGTGAGGGTCGCGACCTCGGGAACGATGACGCGTTCGTGCGTCTCCTACGCCGGCTCGCCGACGATCGTCTTCAGCTCCATGAAGTCGGCGATGCCGTATTTGCCGCCCTCGCGACCGTTGCCCGATTGCTTGAAGCCGCCGAACGGCGTGCCGACCGGGCCGCTCCAGCCGTTGATCGTGACGAGGCCGGCGCGCAGCCGCGGCGCCACCTTGGCCGCTTCCGCCGGATCGCCGGAGATCGCCGCCGACAGGCCATATTCGGTGGCATTGGCCAGGCGCACGGCCTCGTCGCGGTCCGTGTAGCGGGTGATCGTCGCGACCGGGCCGAATGTCTCTTCGCGCGCGATGCGCATGTCGGGCGTTACATCGGCGAAGACGGTCGGGCGGACATAATAGCCGGCGTTGCGACCATCGGGACGACCGGGGCCGCCGGTGACGAGTGTCGCGCCCTCGTCGATCGCCGACTGGATCAGCGCCTGGATCTTGTCGAACTGCGCCTTGTTGACGACTGGGCCGATGTGGGCGCCCATCTCGGCGGGGTCGCCGACGGGCACGGATTCGAAGATCGCCTTGGCGACCTGCGCCGCTTCCTCCGCCTGGCTGTCATGGACGAGCAGGCGGGTGGGCGCGATGCAGCTTTGCCCCGAATTGGCGAGCACGCCCTGTAGCGTCGGCGGCAATACGCTGGCGAGGTCCGCGCCCTCCAGCACCAGATTGGGGGCCTTGCCGCCCAATTCCTGATGCACGCGCTTGACGGTCGCCGCCGCAGCCTGTGCCACCGCGATGCCGGCGCGCGTCGATCCGGTGAAGCTCACCATATCGACGCCGGGGTGGGCCGACAGCGCCGCGCCGACCGTGGGGCCGTCGCCGTTGATGAGGTTGAAGACACCCGCGGGTACGCCCGCTTCGTGCAGGATTTCGGCGAGGATCATCGCGCAGCTTGGCGCTTCCTCGGACGGCTTGAGAATCATCGTATTGCCGGCAGCAAGCGCGGGCGCGACCTTGGCGCAAATCTGGTTGAGCGGCCAGTTCCACGGCGTGATCATCGCGACGACGCCGATCGGTTCGTGGACGACGCGCGCCTTGCCGACCTGTTCGGAGAAGGTGAATTCGCGCAACGCCTTCACCGTGCCCATCAGGTAACCGAGGCCCGCGGGCGCCTGTGCCGCCTGCGCGAAGCCGACTGGCGCACCCATTTCCTGGCTGACCGCTTTGGCGAGATCGGGGATGCGGCTCTTGTACACCTCGATCACGCGGTCGAGCAGGTCGGCGCGCTCCTCCGGCGTGGTCTGCGAGAACGTCTCGAACGCGCGGGTCGCGGCGGCAACCGCCTTGTCGACATCGGCCTGCGTGCCGAGCGTGATCGTCGTCACTGCCTGTTCGGTCGACGGATCGATGACGTCATAGGGGCGGCCACCCTCGCTCGCCACCCAGGCGCCGTCGATGTAGAAGGTGAGGGGATCAGTCATCGCATCGCTCTCCAACGGATTTCCATCGATAGTGCGATGCGCCGGGATCGGTTGCAACCCGAAACGCGTATCGCGGGTTGGGGCGGGGCACGAGAAGGACGGACGGCATATGAGCGAACGCGTCGCACGCATCACCCGCACCGGCGGGCCGGAGGTGATCGAATGGGTCGACGTCGACCTGCCGCCGCCCCGGCCGGGCGAGGTGCGGATGCGCCACCATGCGGTCGGCCTGAACTATATCGACACCTATCATCGCAGCGGCGTCTATCCGGTCGACCTGCCGGCGGGGCTGGGCAGCGAGGCGGCGGGTGTGGTCGAGGCGGTGGGTGAGGGCGTAGATGGCCTGTCGGTGGGCGATCGGGTCGGCACGTTCGGGCCGTCGCGCGGCGCCTATGCCACGGCACGCAACGTCGCCGCGAAACAGCTTTTCCGGTTGCCCGACGATGTCGACGATCGCACCGCCGCCGCAATGCTGCTGAAGGGGTGTACGGTCGAAGCGCTGGTCGACCGCTGCGCGCGCGTGCAGCCGGGGCAGACGGTGCTGGTGTGGGCGGCGGCGGGCGGTGTCGGGCAGCTGATGACCGGCTGGCTGAAGGCAATAGGCGCGACGGTGATCGGTACGGCCGGCACGCAGGCGAAGGCGGAGCATGCGCGGGCAGCGGGCGCGGATCACGTGCTGCTCCACCGCGACGAGGATGTCGTGGCGCGCGTCAAGGACATGACCGATGGCGCGGGCGTCGCAGTGGTGTTCGATGGCGTTGGTATGGCGAGCTGGGAGCGGACGCTGGCCGTGACCGCGCGGCGCGGCCTAATCGTCAGTTACGGCAATGCCGGCGGCGCGGTGACGGGCGTCAATTTGGGCGTGCTGGCGGCCAAGGGGTCGCTGTTCGTGACCAGGCCGACGCTGTTCGATTATTACGTCACGCCCGACGAACGGCAGGCGGGGATCGAGCGGCTCTATACGATGCTGCGATCGGGCGCGATCCGGCCCGAGATCGGTCAGACCTTCGCGCTGGAGGACGCGGCGGACGCGCATCGGGCGCTGGAAGCGGGCGAGACGCGGGGGAGCACGATCCTGACCGTCTGAGGCCTTGGGTCGCGGGCGTGAAGAGAAAAGGGGCAGTCACCCTGTCGGGGTGGCGCAAGTCGTTCGAGGGCATCGTGCTGTAAAAGCCGGGTAATGGTCGCACGCAATCGGATAGACGAAGCAATAGGCGCCGGCTGCATGAACGGTTTGTCATTCTGACGTCTTGATCGTGCCATCGATCGTCGGGCATGGCGGGCGCCGGAGTGTCGCCAATGTCCCAGAATTCGGTTTTCTACGATGCCAGCGGTCGGCGTAAACGGCGGTTTACGCTGGCGGTCGTCGCGTTCGTGCTGTTGCTCGTGCTGTCGGTCGCGATGTTCGCGGTGTCGATCGGCGCGGTCCCGGTCGCGCCGCTGCTGCCCGTGGAGGTCGAGCGGCCGCCGCTCCAGCGGCTGGCGGCGCCGCATGGCGTGTTGCGACGCGCGCGGCGCAGCATCGCTTATTATGAGAACAAGCTGTTCGGCACCGCGGCGCGCAAGCCGGCGGCATCGGGCAATCCGACGCTCGCCATCGCCTTTCACACGCCCTGGGACCCGTCGAGCGCCGCGAGCCTTCGCCGTCATGTCGAACAGCTCGACTGGGTGATCCCGGGCTGGGTCTCGGTAACGGGCCCCAACCACCAGATCACCGTGTTCCGCGACACCGCCGGCCGCACCATCCTGAACAAGGCGATCCACCGTCCGGTGGTGTTGCCGATGATCCAGAATGCGCTGAACGGCAATTGGGACGGCAAGGGCACCGCCGCGCTGATGGCTGATCCGAAGGCGCGCGCGGCCTTCCTCGACAAGCTCGTGCCCTGGCTCGCCACCAATCGCGCGGGCGGCGCCTTCTTCGACTTCGAGAATCTGCCCGCCAGTGCGCAGGCCAACTACCGCGCCTTCCTGGCCGATGCGCAGCGCCGCTTCGCGCCGCGCGGCTGGGTGGTCGCGATCGCGGCGCCGGTCGGCAATCCGGAATGGAACCTGCCCGCCTACGCCAAGGTCACCGACAAGATCTTCCTGATGGCGTATGACGAGCATGAAACCTCGGGCGAGCCTGGGCCGATCGCGTCGCAGCATTGGTTCGTCGAACAGGTCGCCAATGCCTCGCGCGGGATCCCGCCGCAGAAGCTGGTCGTGGCGATCGGCTCCTACGCCTACAATTGGTCGCCGGCCGGCAACGACGCGATGAGCGTCGAGGAAGCGTGGCAGGCCGCACGCGATTCGGGCACGGTCCCGACCTTCGACCCGGTCAGCGGCAACAGCAGCTTCGCCTATAAGGAAGGCGACGAGAGCCATGTCGTCTGGCTGCTCGATGCGGCGTCCGCCTATAACGAGATGACTTTCCTGCAGCGCGCGGGCATCGGCAGCATTGCGCTGTGGCGCCTGGGTGCCGAAGACCCCAGCGTGTGGAAGCTGTTCGGCCGCGATCACCGCACGCTGCCGCCGGCCAGCGTCATCGATACGATCCCCGCGGGCACCGACGTCGACATCGAAGGACCGGGCGAAATCCTGAAGGTGGCCGGCACGCCCGTCACCGGCCAGCGGTCCGTGGTCACCGGCCCCAATGGCGCGATCACCGACGTGCGCTTCGATCGCCTGCCGGCACCGCTGGAAGTGGACCGTACCGGCTATCGCAAGAAGCTGCTCGCGCTGACCTTCGACGATGGACCGGACCCCAAGTGGACGCCCCAGATCCTCGACGTGCTGAAGCGCGAACATGCCCCAGGCACCTTCTTCATCGTCGGGGAGAATGCGCTGACGCAGCGGCCGCTGTTGCAGCGGATGATCATGGAAGGCCATGAGATCGGCAGCCACACCTATACTCACCCCAATCTCGCGACCTCGTCGCCGGGGCAGGTGCTGTTCGAGTTGAATGCCAACCAGCGCCTGTTCCAGGCCTTCACCGGCCGATCGCTGCGCCTGTTCCGCGCGCCCTATTTCGGTGATGCCGAGCCGAGCACCGCGGACGAACTGGGGCCGGTGCTCCAGGCGCAGAACCGCGGTTATGTCTCGGTGGGTCTGCACGTTGATCCGGACGACTGGAAGCGGCCGGGCGTGCAGGCGATCATCGACCGGACGATCGCGCGGGTCACGGATGGTCCCGCCAACTGCACCAACGATTCGCCCGTCGATTGCAGCCGCAATGTGATCCTGCTGCACGATGCCGGCGGCAATCGTGCCGAGACGGTCGCGGCGCTGCCGGTGATCATCGATCGGCTGCGGGCGATGGGCTATCACTTCGTGCCCGTCTCGACGCTCGCCGGCCTGTCGCGCTACGCGTCGATGCCGCCGATCAGCGCCAGCGATCAGCTCGCCGCGCGTGTCGACCTCGGGCTGTTCAGCGTATTGGGCTTCATCGTCGTCGCGCTGCACTGGATGTTCGCGATCGCGATCACCGTCGGCATCCTGCGCGCGCTCGCGCTGTCGGCCCTGGCGCTGATCCAGGCGCGGCGCGAGGGACGCGAGGTGTTCCCCGCGATCGACCCGACGCGCTTCGTGACGGTGATGATCCCTGCGTACAACGAAGAACGCGTGATCGAACGCGCGGTCCGCGGCGTGCTCGCCTCCACCGATGTCGCGATCGAGGTGATCGTGATCGACGACGGGTCGAAGGATCGCACCTCCGCCGTCGTGGCGGAGGCGTTCGGCGACGATCCGCGCGTCCGCCTGCTGACGCTGGAGAATGGCGGCAAGGCGCGTGCGCTCAACACCGCACTGGCGCAGGCGAAGGGCGAGATCGTCATCGCGCTCGACGCCGATACGCAGTTCGAACCGACGACGATCGCACGCCTCGCCCGTTGGTTCGACGATCCGAAGCTGGGCGCGGTCGCGGGCAATGCCAAGGTGGGCAACCGCGTGAACCTCGTCACCAAGTGGCAGGCGCTGGAGTATATCACCGCGCAGAACCTGGAGCGGCGGGCGTTCGCGCGCCTCAATGCGATCACCGTGGTGCCGGGCGCGGTCGGCGCGTGGCGGCTGGCGGCGATCCAGCAGGTCGGTGGCTATCCGCACGATACGCTGGCCGAGGACCAGGACCTTACCATCGCGATCCAGCGCGCGGGCTGGGCCGTCCGCTACGATCAATATGCGGTGGCGTGGACCGAGGCGCCCGAGACGTTCCGCGCGCTCGCCAAACAGCGCTTCCGCTGGGCATTCGGGACGCTGCAATGCCTGTGGAAGCATCGCTCGGCGATCGGCAGCAGCCATCCGCGGGGGCTGGGCTGGATCGGCCTGCCGCAGGCGATCGTGTTCCAGATCCTGCTTGCCGCGATCAGCCCGATCATCGACTTGGCGTTGCTCGTCAGCTTCGTCGTCACCTATCTCGACGTGCAGGCGCATGGTTGGGCGCAGACGAGCCATGACGTCTACACGATGCTGACCTTCTGGGCGGTGTTCACGACGATCGACCTCCTGGCGGCAACGGTCGCCTTCGCATTGGAACGGCGCGAGAAGTGGAGCCTGTTGTGGCTGCTGATCCCGCAGCGCGTCGGCTATCGCCAGATCATGTATTACGTCGTGTTGAAGGCGATCACGCAGGCGATGCGCGGACCGATGGTCGGCTGGGGCAAATTGCAGCGCACCGGCCGCGTGCAGGCGGGGTGAGGGACAGCGCGCCGTGTTCCGAACACGCGTAAAGGTGTGTTGCATCGCGTCACGTGCCGAGGCGGACATGGCGACCGCCGCCGGGGCGGATGCATTGGGCTTGGTGGCGCGGATGCCATCAGGCCCCGGGCCGATCCCCGATGACCGGATCGCCGACATCACGGCGGCGGCCCCGCCGCCCGTCGCCACGTTCCTGCTGACGTCGGAAACCACGGCGGAGGCGATCGCGGAGCATGTGTTACGAACGCAGCCGACGACGGTGCAAATCGTATCGCATATCGATGTCGCGGAGTCCCGTGAGCTTGCGGAACGGCTTCCCCACGTCCGTCGGGTACAGGTGATCCACGTCGAGGGGCGCGAAGCCCTCGACATGATCTCCCTGTATTCCCCGCACGTCCACGCATTCCTTCTCGATTCCGGCCGGCCGAATGCGACGATCGCGGAATTGGGCGGCACGGGCAGGGCGCATGACTGGGCGGTCAGCGCCGACTTCATCCGGGCCAGCACGCGTCCGGTCTTTCTGGCCGGCGGCCTGTCCGCGAGCAACGTGGGCGAGGCGATCCGCAAGGTGAGGCCATATGGGCTCGACCTGTGCTCCGGTGTACGGACGGACGGTCATCTCGACGCGGCCAAGCTCGACGCATTCATGCATGCCGTGCGCGCGGCCGACATGGCGATGTCTCGATAGACTGTCGTGCCGTGAGCCGGCAAACGTCGGCAGAATGGCATCGCCTTCCCGGCGCGCGAGGTTTACGAACGGTTGCACGCGTTTAGGGAGCCTGCATGATCCGTCCGTTGCTGTTTCTGGCGTCGCTGTTCGCTGCCGCTCCGGCGATTGCGCAGGCCAAGCCGCCGCTGGTGCTGGCGGCGGCCAGTCTGCAGGAATCGATGACCGCCGCGGCCGACGCCTGGGCGAAGCGAGGCCATCCGCGGCCCGTCATCTCCTTCGCCGCCTCGTCCGCTCTGGCGCGGCAGGTAGAGGCGGGGGGCGATGCCGATCTGTTCGTGTCGGCAGACCAACAGTGGATGGACGCGCTCGCCGCGAAGCGACTGATCGTGCCGGCAAGTCGCGTCACCTTCCTGGGCAACCAGCTGGTGGTCATCGCCGCAAAGGACAATCCGGTGCGCATTCCGGTACGTCCGCCCGCCGCGCTGGCGCGGGTATTGGGCGCGGGGCCGCTCGCCATGGCGGATGCACCGGTCCCGGCGGGCCAATATGGCGAGGCGGCATTGAAATCGCTCGGTGTGTGGGGTGCGGTCGCGCCCAAGGTGGTGCGCGGCGACAGCGTCCGCGCGGCACTGACATTGGTCGAACGCGGCGCAGCGCCGCTCGGGATCGTTTATGCCACCGATGCCAAGGCGTCGGCCAAGGTGCGGATCGCGGGCGTGTTTCCGGCGAGCAGCCATCCGCCCGTCACCTATCCGATCGCGCGCCTCGCCCGATCGACGAACCCGGAAGGCGAGCGGTTCCGCCGCTTCCTGATCAGTGCGCCGGGCAAAGCGATCTTCCGCCGTTACGGGTTCCTGCCCCGCTGATGCTCTCGGCAGAGGAATGGGGGATCGTCGGGCTGAGCCTGCGCGTCGGCGGGGTGGCGGTGGCGGCGATGCTGCCGGTCGCCTTCGCGCTGGCGTGGGCTTTGGCGCGCGGGCGGTTTCCGGGCAAATTGCTGCTCGACGCGATCGTCCACCTGCCGCTGGTGGTGCCGCCGGTGGTGACGGGGTGGCTGCTGCTCATTGCCTTCGGCCCGAACGGCCCCGCCGGCGCGCTGCTCGAACGCTGGTTTGGGGTCAGCGTGCTGTTTCGCTGGACCGGGGCGGCGATCGCGGCGGGCGTAATGGCGATGCCGCTGATGGTGCGCGCGATGCGGCTGTCGATCGAGGCGGTCGACCCGCGGCTGGAAAGCGCGGCGCGCACGCTGGGGGCGGGGCCTGCCCGCGTGTTCTGGACGCTGACGCTGCCGCTGAGCTTGCCGGGCGTACTGGCGGGCGCAGTGCTGGGTTTCGCGCGCTCGATCGGGGAGTTCGGCGCGACGATCACCTTCGTCTCCAACGTGCCGGGACAGACGCAGACGCTGCCGCTCGCCATCTATTCGGCGCTTCAGCAACCGGGGGCAGAGGCGAGCGTGTGGCGGCTGTCGGGGATCGCGGTGGCGCTGAGCCTGATCGCGCTGCTGGCGTCCGAATTGCTCACCCGGCGCGTGCGACGGGGGCTGCATGTCCTTTGAAGTGCGCGTCACCAAGACGCTGGGCGACACGCGCGTCGCGATCGATCTGGCGGTGGGGGAAGGGCTGACGGTGCTGTTCGGGCCGTCCGGCATCGGCAAGACCAGCGTGCTCAACATGGTCGCCGGCCTGCTGCGCCCCGATGCAGGCCGGATCGTGGTCGGCGACACGGTGGTGTTCGACGCGGCGGCCGGCATCGACCTGCCGCCCGAGCGGCGGCGGGCGGGCTATGTCTTTCAGGACCCGCGGTTGTTCCCGCACCGCCGGGTGCGCGCGAACCTGCTGTACGGGGCGAAGGACGAGAGCGCCCTCGATGCTACCGTCGCGATGCTGGGCATCGGCCATCTGTTGGGGCGCTGGCCGGGCACGTTGTCGGGCGGCGAGGCGCGGCGGGTGGCGATCGGCCGGGCCCTGCTCAGCGACCCCGCCTTCCTGCTGCTCGACGAACCCTTGTCGTCGCTCGACCGGGCGCGGCGGGGCGAGATCATGGACGCGATCCTGCGCGTTCGCGACGAGGTTCGCCTGCCGATCCTGATGGTGACGCACGACCCTGAAGAAGCGGAGCGGCTGGGCACACGTATCGTCCGCTTCTGACCAATCTTTCACCGCAATTGCCTGCCAGACATTGGGGCGGTCGGGAGCATTGCGGCCGGGCTTTGGGGGGAGAAGCGGTCATGCACGACTCGCGTCTTGGCTGTCTGCGTGTGCTCGCTGGCGTTGCGATGTTGGTTCCGGGCGTCGCCGCAGCGCAGGCGGACGAGGGGAAGGCAGGCGACATCGTCATCACCGGCAAGCGACCGCGTGGGTCGGCGATCGGCGATGTGGAGCCGGTTGCGGTGCTCGACGCCGGGCAATTGCGGACGCTCGGCACCAACATCGACGATATCCTGCGTCAATTGAAGCCGCTGACCACTTCGGCAAGCGGCGCGGATCCCGTGTTCCTGCTCAACGGGCGCCGCATCTCCGGCTATCAGGAGGTGCAGACGCTGCCGCCCGAGACGATCGAGCGGACCGAGGTACTGCCCGAAACGGAGGCGTCGCGCTTCGGCTTTCCGCCGACGGTTAGACTCGTCAATTTTATCACGAAGCCGCATTTCCGGGCGCTGGCCGTGGAGCAGAGCGCGTCGACCACGACCGATGGTGGCGGCAGCGCCGCGACGCTGTCGCTCAGTCCGACGCGGATCGATCGCGACCGGCGCTTCGTCGCGACGATCGAATATCTCCACCAGGACGCGTTGCCCTATGCGCGGCGGCCGACCTTTGCCGATCCCGACAGCCTGTTCGATCCGACCGGCAACGTCACCGGGATCGGCGGGGCCAGCCTGTCCCCGACGCTCGACGCGCTGGCCGGCCAACGCGTGACGGTAGCGCCCGTGCCGCTCGATCCAGCGCGGCGTGGTCTGTTGTCGGCCTATGCCGCGGCGGCGAACGTGCCGCGTCGGTTCGACATGGCGCCGTATGGAGCGCTGCAATCGAACGACGAGGTTAAGATCAACGCGACGCAGGCCGTACCGATCGGCAAGACGGTGACGGCATCGCTCAACCTGTCGATGGACGCCAAGGGCGGGTCGCGACCGGGTGGCCTCGCCACCGCGGTGCTGCGCGTCCCCGGGAGCAACCCGTATTCGCCCTTCGGCACCGACGTTCTGCTGTACCGCAATCTGCCGGAGGCCGGCGTCTTGCGCCAGTCGGGCGGGGGCCTGCAATTGCATGCGGGCGGCACGGTGCAGGGGAGCGTGAAGCGCTGGCTGTGGACCGTCACCGGCAATTACGACCGGGCGCTGACCCGCTTCATGCTCGACCAGGGCGTGGATCTGACTCGCGTCCAGGCGGCGATCACGGCCGGCGCCGATCCGTTTCGCGGCTTTGCGGTGCAGGACGTCGCGACCCGGTTGACCAGCCGCAGCCGATCCGTCGCGGAGACGCTGTCGAGCAACGCGACGGCGACGGGACCCGTGGCGCGACTGCCGGCGGGGGAGGCGCGGATGACGCTGATCGCGGACTATGCCCGCACCGGTAGCAACGGCACCCTGGCTGGGAGCGACGGGACCGCACGGAGCCTGACGCGGTCGGTGCGGAGCGCGAGCGCCAACGTCGATCTGCCGATCGCATCGCGGGAGCGGGGCGTGCTGGGCGCGATCGGCACGCTGTCGGCCAATGCGACGCTGGGCGTATCGTCGGTGTCGGATTACGGGAGCCTGCTGTCGCGCTATCTGGGGCTGACCTGGACCCCCGTTTCGCCGGTGCAGGTCACCGCGTCGCTGAACGTGACGCAGAACGCGCCGGACATTGGGCAATTGACCCAGCCGGTCGTCACGATCACCAACGTCGCCTTCTTCGACTTCGCGACGGGCACCAATGCGCTCGTCACCCTGACGAGTGGCGGCAATGCCGATCTGGCGCCGGAGCGGCGGCGCGTCAGCACAGTGGGGGCAACGTGGAAGCCGATGAAGGCTCGCGAGTTACGGCTGGCGCTGAATTATATCGAGACGCGGATCGACGATCAGACGGTCAACATCGTCCGGGGAAGCCCCGCGCTGCTCGCGGCGTTTCCGGAGCGGTTTCGCCGCAATGCCGATGGCCAGTTGCTGACGGCGGACCTGCGGCCGATCAACGTCGCCTTCGAACGGGAGCGCAAGCTGGAGGGGCGGATCAACCTGTGGACGCCGCTGGGCGCTGCGCCCAAGCCGCCTGCCGCGCCGGCCGGCAGCACCGCCCCGCCGCCGCCGCAACGGCAACGGCCGTCGCTGTACAGCTTCGTTACCGCGACTCTGCGGCTGGACGATCAGGTGAGGTTGCGGCCGGGGCAGCCGGTGTTCGACGCGCTGGACGGCGATGGGGTGAGCAGCGTGCAGGAGCGGTCGCGGTTCGAGGCACAGGGGGCAATCGGCGGTTCGGTGGGGGCGGTGCAGGGCGGCATCTTCGGCCTGTGGAAAGCGCCGACCCGGATCCGCAGCGACATTCCGAGCGCCGACCTGCGCTTTTCGCCGAGGATGTTCTTTTCGCTCTATTCGACGTTCGATGCCGCCAAGCTGGCGCCGAAGGCCGACTGGACGAAGCGGATGACGCTGCAATTCACGGTGCAGAACCTGTTCAACAACCGGGTGCAGGTTCGGGACCGGACCGGGGCGACGCCCTATGCCTTCCAGCCGTCGTTTCTGGACTGGTATGGGCGGGTCGTGAAGCTGTCGGTGCGTAAGTTGTTTTGAGGGCAACGAAAAAGGCGGTCCGTTGCCGGGCCGCCTTGATCGTTTTGTAGCTGAGGGCCACGCCGTCACGGAGCAAGTCCGTGACGTCAGACGAAGGCGGTGATGCCGCCTTCGCTGGCCGCCGTGGCGAGTCTTTGGATTGCCGAAACAATCCAAAGCTGCCCGCGGATTAACGCTTCGAGAACTGGAAGCTGCGGCGGGCCTTGGCGCGGCCGTACTTCTTACGCTCGACCGTACGGCTGTCGCGGGTCAGGAAGCCAGCGGCCTTCACCGGCGAGCGCAGGATCGGCTCGTACTTGGTCAGCGCCTGGCTGATGCCGTGCTTGACCGCGCCGGCCTGACCCGAGAGGCCACCGCCCTTGACGGTGCAGACGACGTCATACTGACCTTCGCGCTCGGTGATGCCGAACACTTGGTTGATGACGAGGCGCAGCGTCGGACGCGCGAAATACACTTCCTGGTCACGACCGTTGATCGTGATCTTGCCCGAACCCGGCTTCAGCCAGACGCGTGCGACGGCGTCCTTACGACGGCCGGTTGCATAGGCGCGGCCGAACTTGTCGAGTTCCTGCTGACGCAGCGGCGTGGTCGGCTGGGTCTGCACCGGCGCGGCGGTTTCGCCCTCGGCACCATTGGCGGCACCGTTGGTCGCCGGAGCGGCGGCAGGAGCCTGGGCCGCCTGCTGGGTCAGCGAGGCGAGGTCGGAAAGGGACTGGCGATTGTCGGTCATTACGCGCCCACCTTGTTCTTGCGGTTCATGCCCGCGATATCGAGAACCTCAGGGTTCTGGGCTTCGTGCGGATGCTCCGAACCCTTGAAGATGCGCAGGTTGCGCATCTGCTCGCGGCCGAGCGGACCACGGGGGATCATGCGCTCGACGGCCTTCTCGAGAACGCGCTCCGGGAAGCGGCCTTCGAGGACCTTGGCGGCGGTGATGCCCTTGATGCCGCCGGCATAGCCGGTGTGCTTGTAATAGACCTTCTTCGCCGCCTTGTTCGACGTGAAGCGGATCTTGTCGGCGTTGATGACGATCACATTGTCACCGCAGTCGACGTGCGGGGTGAACGACGTCTTGTGCTTGCCGCGCAGGATGTTGGCGATGATCGACGCGGTGCGGCCGACGACGAGGTCGGTGGCGTCGATGATGTGCCACTTCTTTTCCACCTCATGCGGCTTGGCCGACTTGGTGGTCTTCATGAGCGCCTTCATGGGCGAGACCTTTCGGTTTGAAACGAGACACGCCGCCTGTTTCCAAGCGGCGTGGTTGAGCGTGCCAATGCGGGAGGGCCCCGCGAAAGTCAAGCAAACAGCGGGTTTGCTGACGGGTAAAATAATACCACAGGCCGCCGTCGCTCAGGCGAAGCGGCGGTCGCGGCCCCCGATCGCATGCGCGGCAAAGACGGTGGCGATCAGCAGGAGCGCGGCATTGCCCTGATGCGCGACGGCGATGTCGATCTGCACGCCGCTCATCAGCGTGGCGATGCCGAGCACGATCTGCAGCGTCACGAGCAATACGACCCACAGCCCCGCCTTCGATCCGCTGCGCGTCGCCCGGATCGCGAGCCAGACAAGCGCGGCGGCGGTGGCGAAGGCCCACCAGCGGTGGAAGAACTGGACGACGACGGGATTGTCGATCGCATTGCGCCACGCCGGGTCGACCATCGGCACGCCCGCGGGGAACACAGCGTCGCCCATCAGCGGCCAGCTGGCGAAGGCATAGCCGGCATCGAGCCCGGCGGTGAACGCGCCATAGACGAGCTGCACGACCAGCGCCGCCAGCGCCAGCACCGCGGTGCGCGTCAGCCGCGCGGGCGGCGCCGAGGGATCGCGAAGCAGCGCCATGAGGTCGAGCGCGGTCCAGACGATGCCGGCGAGGATGGTCAGCGCGGTGAGCAGATGCACGGCAAGGCGAATATGGCTGACGTCGGTGCGGACCGACAGGCCTGAGGCGACCATCCACCAGCCGATCGCGCCCTGAAAGCCGCCGAGCGCGAGCAGCGCGCCGAGGCGCCAGCCATAGCCCGCCGGAATCTGGCGCCGCACCGCGAACCACAGCAGCGGCAGCGCGAAGGCCATGCCGATCAGCCGGCCCCACAGGCGGTGCAGATATTCCCAGAAGAAGATGTGTTTGAATCCGGCGAGCGTCATGTCGCGGTTGAACGCCTGATATTCCGGGATGCGTTTGTAATTGTCGAATTCGGCCTGCCACTGCGCCTGGTTCAGCGGCGGAATGGTGCCGCTGATCGGTTTCCATTGCGTGATCGACAGGCCGGATTCGGTCAGGCGGGTGATGCCGCCGATCACGACCATCGCGACGATCAGGCCGGCGACGACGAACAGCCATCGCGCCACGCTGCGAGGGCGGGCACGGGAAAGGAAAGCGGCGCTGGGTTGAAGCATGCCGAGGCTCATACGCCTGTTCCCGACCGCCGACCAGCGGCGTCGAAACCGCCAAAACGAGCGTGGAAGTGGACGAAGTGGACGATACGGTGTGTCTCGAAGCCCTCCCATGCGAAGGGGCGGATCGACCGGAGCGGCGAGGGACGTCCTACGACGGAACAGGATGCCGGCAACGAATCGCGCCGGACCGAATCAGTCATATGTCGACTGTTCACGCTTTTTCCCAAATAGGACAGCGATATTTTGCGTCCCTAAAAGGCATGCACCTTCCCGTAACCAAATGGCGATAGACCATGTCCAGGATAGGGCGGGAGTTTTCGATGTTTAACGTGACGGTAGACATCGAACGCGGCTGTTTCGAAAGTACAATATTTGGCTTCTGGACGCTCGAGACCATCAGCGACTTCCATCGCGCGGTTACCGAAGCGGGGCGCCGTATCCAGGCGACCGGGCGGGCGCCGATCAGCCTGTGCGATTACACCGGTGCGATGACGCAGAGCCAGGAGGTCATCGCCGCGTTGACCAAGATCATGGAGAATCCGATCGTCCGATCGCGGCGGGTGGCCATGTACACGGGCGACGTCATGCCGCGAATGCAGGCGGTCCGCGCGACGCGCAACCGCCCCGAGTTCCGGTTCTTCACCGACAAGGACGAGGCGCGGGCCTGGCTGTTTGCGGACGAGGGTGACGCGTCACCGCAACCGGTTGCGGCGTAGGCGGGACGAGCCCCGGGGGTGTCACGGGGCATGACGCGCAAATCGATCGACGCAGGAACTGTATGATAATTCCTCCCCCGCCAGGGGGAGGTGGCGCCGCCGGAGGCGGTGACGGAGGGGGCGGATAGGAACGTCTCCGGCAACTGGGCGCCACCCCGACCTCCCCCTCCGTCATGCCTGCGGCATGCCACCTCCCCCTGGCGGGGGAGGAATTAAGGACGGCATCGGGTGCCGATCCCCGGTTCTGTGCCTGCGTACCCACCGCCGACTGGACAATGCCTCCGGCCACATCTAACGCATGATACATTATATCATGGAGGTGACGATGCACGATGACGTGCCTGTGCCGGGCGCGCTGGCGTTCGGGACAACCGGGGCGGCACGGTGATGCTGGTCCCGTATCTGCTGGGGATCGCCGCCGCCGGATCGACCTATGCCGGCGGGCGGCTCGCCATGCGGTTCGGGCGGCGGCAGGACCTGTTGTTCGGGCTCACCGGCGGGATGGTGGTGGGGCTGGCGTTGCTCGATCTGCTGCCCGAGGCGGTGGAGGGCGGCGGGAGCGCGAGCGAATGGGTGTTCGGCGCGGTCGCGATCGGCATGGCGCTGTATATGCTGCTCCACCGGTTGCCTGGAGGGGCGATGGTGGGGCGCGTCAGTCTGGTGCTGCACAGTCTGATGGACGGGCTGGGCATCGGCTTTGCCTTTCAGGTGTCGCAGTCGACCGGTTGGCTGGTGGCGGCGGCCGTGCTGGCGCACGACATGGCGGACGGCGCCAATATGATCGGGATATCGTCCACCGCCTGCCGGCCGGAGCGGGCGCACCGCTGGCTGATCGCCAATGCCGCCGCGCCGCTGGCTGGCGTTGCGATCGGGCAGGCGATCCGCATCGACGCGCATCACCTGTCGCTGATGCTCGCGCTGTTCGCTGGCGGCTTCCTGTACATTGGTGCGTCCGAATTGCTGCCGCGCAGCCGCGGCGGCGCGCGGGGCTATGGCGCGGGGCTGGCGAGCATGGCTGGGATCGGCGTGATGGCGTGCGTCACCTATGCGGCGGGGTGACGGCGCCGTGCGGCTTCATCGCCGGTAAAGCCGGGGCGGATAGCATCGCGCCATATCACGGGAAGGACGATGGCATGACGATTCCGGTTGGACGCGGGTGGGCCTTGACGCTGCTGATGGCGGCCGCATGCGTGCCCGCGCCGCTGCTGGCCCGGCCGTTGGCGAACGGCGCGTCTGGTCCGTCGACGTTCATCGTGTCGTGCGATTGCGCGACGTCCGTGAAGCGGGCGAGGGTGCAGCGCAGGATCGAGCGCGCGGGCGGCAGGATCCTGTATGCCTACGCGACCATCGGCGGATTTGCGGTGACGGCGCGGCGGCCTCAGGACGGCGCGGCGTTGCGGCGACGGCTGGAGCGCGTTGCGGGAATCCAGTCGGTACAGCCCGATAGCGTGATCCGGCTCGCCCCGCCCGGTGCGCCGCAGTGACAGCGTCGCCTGTCGCCGTAAAATTCGGAGATGTAATGTTGTAACGCAGCGCGGCTACGCCTAGATGGTCGGCTCGGATGGACCATAGGACTCACTCCCATACGACCTCGGTCGTGCGCAGCTTCGGCTGGGCGGGGCTCGATCGCGCGGCGATCGCGTTGTCGGGGCTGTGCGTCGTCCATTGCATCGCGAGTGCGGTGCTGCTCGCCATGCTGTCCGCGGCGGGCGGGCTGCTGCTCAACCCGCTGTTCCATGAGATCGGTCTCAGCATCGCGATCCTGCTCGGCGCGGTGGCGCTGGGGCGGGGGGTGATGGAGCATGGCTATATCATGCCCGCCGCAATGGGATCGTTCGGTCTGGGGATCATGGCGGGTGCGATGAGCCTGCCGCATGAGGGCGGTCATGGCGCGGAAACGCTGTGGACCGTGATCGGCGTCGGCCTGCTCGCCTTCGGGCACGACCTGAACCGCCGCGCCGGGCACTGACGCCGCTTGCCGCGGGGGCGAGCGCACCTTATTTCAGCAGCATGGCCAGCCACGCGCATCACGATCACCACGAGCCGCAAGGCGACGACCTGATGAAGGCCGCGCAGACGACGCTGGAAAAAGCGGGCGAGCAATGGACGCCGATGCGCGCCAGCGTGTTCGCGGCGCTGGCGGCGTTCGACAAGCCGGCCAGCGCCTATGACATTGCCGATGCGCTGTCGCAGCGCGAGGGGCGGCGGGTGGCCGCCAACAGCATCTATCGCATCCTCGACGTGTTCGTCGCCGCGAACCTGTCGCGAAAGGTCGAAAGCTCCAACGCTTACGTCGCCAACGCGCATCCCGATTGCCTGCACGACTGCATCTTTCTGGTGTGCGATTCCTGTGGACGAACCGTGCATCTGGACGATGACAGCGTCACCCGCGGGGTGCGCTCTGCCGCGCAAGCTGCTGGATTCACACCGGTTCGTCCCGTGATTGAGGTGCGGGGGCGCTGCGCCGACTGCGACTGAGCCCGGTTCGCGCTGCCAATCGACAGCCGATGGCGAAGCGCGTAGACGGGTGGGATGGCCGAACTCCCTGAGACTCCGCTGCTCGATACCGTCAACACCCCGGAAGAGCTGCGAAAATTGAAGCCCGAGCAGCTGCGCCAACTGGCGGACGAGCTGCGGCAGGAGACGATCTCCGCCGTCGGGACGACCGGTGGCCACCTCGGCTCCGGGCTGGGTGTGGTCGAGCTGACCACCGCGATCCACTATGTTTTCGATACGCCGCGCGACCGGTTGGTCTGGGACGTCGGGCATCAATGCTATCCGCACAAGATCCTGACCGGGCGCCGCGACCGCATCCGCACGTTGCGTCAGGGTGGGGGCCTCAGCGGCTTCACCAAGCGGAGCGAGAGCGAGTACGATCCGTTCGGCGCGGCGCATTCGTCGACCTCGATCTCGGCGGCGCTGGGCTTTGCGGTGGCGAACAAGCTGGCCGGCACGCCCGGGCGTGGCATCGCGGTGATCGGCGACGGGGCGATGTCCGCCGGCATGGCCTATGAGGCGATGAACAACGCCGAACAGGCGGGCAACCGGCTGGTCGTGATCCTGAACGACAATGACATGTCGATCGCGCCGCCGGTGGGCGGGCTGTCGGCATATCTGTCGCGCATCGTGTCGAGCCGCGAATTCTTAGGGGTGCGCGACATTCTGAAGCGCTTCGCCCGCCGCCTGCCGCGGCCGTTCCATCACGCCGCGCGCAAGACCGACGAATTCGCCCGCGGCATGACGATGGGCGGCACGCTGTTCGAGGAACTGGGCTTCTATTACGTCGGGCCGATCGACGGGCATAACCTCGACCATCTGATCCCGGTGCTCGAGAACGTCCGCGATGCCGAGGAAGGGCCGATCCTGGTCCATGTCGTGACCAAGAAGGGTAAGGGCTATGCCCCTGCCGAGGCCGCGGCGGACAAGTATCACGGCGTGCAGAAGTTCGACGTCATCACCGGTGCGCAGGCGAAAGCGCCTCCGGGGCCGCCGCAATATCAGAACGTGTTCGGCGACCAGCTGGTGAAGGAAGGGCAGCGCGATCCGACGATCGTCGCGATCACGGCGGCGATGCCGTCGGGCACCGGCGTCGACCGCTTCGCCAAGGCGTTTCCGGATCGCGCGTTCGACGTGGGGATCGCGGAACAGCATGCCGTCACCTTCGCGGCGGGCCTCGCGGCGCAGGGCATGCGGCCGTTCTGCGCGATCTATTCGACCTTCCTGCAGCGCGCCTACGACCAGGTGGTGCATGACGTGGCGATCCAGAATCTTCCCGTTCGCTTCGCGATCGATCGCGCGGGGCTGGTCGGTGCCGATGGCGCGACGCATGCCGGATCGTTCGACGTCACCTATCTGGCGACTTTGCCCAATTTCGTCGTGATGGCGGCGGCGGACGAGGCGGAGCTGGTGCATATGACGCACACCGCCGCGCTGCACGACAGCGGGCCGATCGCGGTGCGCTATCCGCGCGGGGCCGGCGTCGGCGTCGATCTGCCGGAGGTGCCGGAGCGGCTGGAGATCGGCAAGGGCCGCGTCGTGCGCGAGGGCAAGACGGTGGCGATCCTGTCGCTTGGCACCCGGCTGGAGGAGGCGCTGAAGGCCGCCGACACGCTGGAGGCGAAGGGGCTGTCGACCACGGTCGCCGACCTGCGCTTCGCCAAGCCGCTCGACGAGGCGCTGATCCGCCGCTTGCTGACGACGCACGAGGTCGCGGTAACGATCGAGGAGAATGCGGTCGGCGGCTTCGGCGCGCACGTGCTGACGCTGGCGAGCGACGAGGGGCTGATCGACGGCGGGCTGAAGCTGCGCACGATGCGCCTGCCCGATACGTTCCAGGACCAGGACAAGCCCGAGAAGCAATATGCCGAGGCGGGGCTCGACGCCGACCATATCGTCAGCACGGTGCTGACCGCGCTGCGTCACAACAGCACGGGCGTGCACGAGGGCGCGCGCGCGTGAGCGGACCGCTGAAGGCCGCGATCATTATCGGCCTGGCGGTCGTGGTGCTGATCGCGGTCAACGTGCGCATGTACCGCGCGATGAAGGCGGCGACGGCGAAGGGCCGGGCGCTGGAGGCGGACCCGCGCGAGGACCGCGGTGTCTGAGTCGGGCCGCTTCGCCTCATTGACGGAGGCGGAGCGGCAGATTCTGGCGCTGCTGGCGGCGGGGCATACCGCCAAGACGGCTGCGGCGACGCTCGGCCTCAGCGTCCACGGGGTGAACGAGCGGCTGCGCGAGGCGCGGCGTAAGACGGGGGCGGGGAGCAGCCGCGATCTCGCCCGCGCGCTGGCTGCCCAAGAAAATTGTAACCAGACAATCGGGGTGGTCCCGGCCGCCGCCGTGCCGCCAGAGGCCGTGCCGGACCTGCCGCAGCGTGCGGCGGGCACGGTACGGAAAGGGGTGCGTCCAATGGTGTTGGGACTCGGTATAGCGGCGGCGGCAGTGCTGCTGGGCGGCATCGGCTGGCAGCAGGAACGGGGGCAGGCGGCCGATCCGTTGCTCGGCTCTCTGGTGGTGCACAAGCCCCATGACGCGGCGGCACTGCATGCGCGGGTGCGCCGGGAAGCGCGCGATGCTGGCTGGGCCGCGCCGGCGGAAATGCGGCTGATGAACCGGTTCGGCAGGATCGACGGGGTCAACAGCCTGCGCGTCCTGTGCGGGACGGATCTGCGCGAGGTGGCCGGGCGGATCGCACCGGGCGGCACCACCAATGCGGCGTTGCTGGAGGTGCAGCAGGTTGCCTTTTCCGGCGTGCGGACGCTGGGGTTCACCGATGAATCGAGCTTTTCGGTCGGCGGGCAGGACACCGGCCAGGGCGCGGCGTTCGTCGCCTACCTGTACCGGCGCGCCGCCGACGTGCCCTATGTGGTGACGACGACGCCGGCGATGCACGCGACGATCGCGCCGGGGCCGTTCACGCTCGGCGTCACCTTCGATCGACCGATGCAGCCGGGGGACTTTTCCTTCGTGAAGTCCGACCGCGGCGCCTATCCCGAATGCGACGGCACGCCGCGCCGGTCGGCGGATGGGCGCAGCTTTACGATGCAATGTACCGCGGTGGCTGGGCAGGCCTATGCAGTGGGCTTCAACAGCGCGCAACATCGCAACTTCAAGAGCCTGGACGGGGTGCCGGCGGAGCCGTCGCTGCTGACGTTCGACGCGAAGCGCTGACGGCGGAGGCCCACGGCCGGCCGCTCGCACGGCGGCCGGTTTCGTGGTATGCGACGGGCCATGAAGCTGACCAAGACGCCCGATGGCTATGTCGTTCAGGTCCCCGCAGACGTCGTCGCGGCGTTGGGCTTGCATGAGGGCGACGCGGTCAAGGTCGTGAAATCGAACGTTATCACCATCGACGTGTCCGACGAGGAACGCAGACGTGCGATGGACACGATCCGAGAGTTGTCGCAACCGCTTCCGCCCGGTTACAAGTTCGATCGCGAGGAAGCCAACGCGCGGTGACACCGGCGTTTTTCGATACCAACGTTCTTGTCTACGCCTTTGGTGACGATGCCCGCCGTTCGGTCGCATTGCGATTGCTTGATGAAGGGTGCGTGGTCAGCGTCCAGTCGCTGAACGAGTTGGCCAATGTCCTGCTGCGGAAGCAGAAGCGGGATTGGCCGACAATCGGGCGAGCGGTTGATGCGATCATCGCGCGCAGCGCGACGATCGTGATTGCCAACCTGGACCTCCACCACCTCGGCCTGCGCCTCGCCGAACGCTATCGCCTGTCGGTCTACGATGCGATGATCGCTGCGGCGGCGCTGACGGCGGAGTGCGACACGCTCTATTCCGAGGATATGCACGACGGACTCGTCATCGACGGGCGCGTCAGGATCGTGAATCCGTTTGCGCCCGTCGCGGGATAGCTATCGGCCGAGATAGTGCGTTTGCGCGGCGTCGGTCGCGTTGATCGCCAGGATCGAGCGGGCATCGCCCGGGGAGCGGGCATGGCCGTGCCCGTCGGTGCCGGCGGCGATCACGCGGTCGAGCAGCTCCTGTCCTTCGCGCCACCAGCCGACCCCGCTCGCGGCGTTGAGGTGGCCCTGCGGCCCGGCGTCGACGAAATGACTGCCCCATTGCGCGGCGAGGCTGTGCGCGCGATCGATGGTGATCCAGGGATCGTCACTCGATGCGACGACGATCGACGGGAAGGGCAAGGGCGTCTTCGGTGTCGGCGCGAAGCCGCGCAATTCGTCGGGCGCGTTCGGGCGGTCGACGTCCGCGGGCGCGACGAGCAGCGCGCCGGCCACCGGCCAGCCATAGGGTTGCGGCGACAATTCCGCCCACCACGCCACCGCAAGGCAGCCGAGGCTGTGCGCGGCGAGGATGACGGGTGCTTCGGCGCGGGCGATCGCCTGGTCGAGCTTCGTCACCCAGGCGTTGCGGTGCGGCGTATGCCACATGCCGAGTTCGACGCGAACGGTGTCGGGCCGCGCCTCCTCCCACAAGGTCTGCCAGTGCGAAGGCCCGGAGCCGCCGAGGCCGGGCACGGTCAGGATGGTCGGCAAGGTCGCGTCGTAATGGGAAAATCCGGTCATGCTGCATCTCCCTCCAGTGGGGGACAGCGGGGCCGGCCGGCGTATCGGGACACGCCGTACGGTCATGCTTCCCGACAGGCAAGGTAATCCTACTATTCCTATAGGCAATAGAGTCGCGGCTGATGGAGGGCGGGATGCGACGGGTGGAGCGGGAGGGGGCCAAGAGCCGTCATTCCCGCGTAGGCGGGACTCCAGAACCTCCGACGTTCGCGATGGACTCGAAGCGGTAGCGCGTCTGGATTCCCGCCTTCGCGGGAAATGACGGGTGGGGTCGGGGTGGGCGACTGCCCAGGAATGACGGTGGGGGCGGCCGGGGCGGAGGTGCCCTCGCACAGCAGGGGGCGTGACGCCGGGCGGTGCCCTCGCTACGGAGCCCTGATGGCGAAGATCCGTGCCGACCAGTTGCTCGTGGACCGCGGGCTCGCCGAATCGAAGACGCGGGCGCAGGCGCTCGTGATGGCGGGGCTGGTGTTCGTCGATACGCGCAAGGTCGACAAGCCGGGGCAGGCACTGCCCGCGGATGCGCCGATCGAGGTGCGTGGGCGCGATCATCCCTGGGTGTCGCGCGGCGGCATCAAGCTGGCGCATGGCCTTGATCATGTCGGGTGGGACGTGACCGGCGCGGTGGCGATCGACGTGGGATCGTCGACGGGCGGCTTCACCGACGTGCTGCTGACCCGTGGCGCGGCCCGCGTCTATGCGGTCGACAGCGGCACCAACCAGCTCGCGTGGAAGCTGCGGCAGGACCCGCGCGTGATCGTCCACGAACAGACCAGCGCGCGCATCCTGACCGACGCGCATATCCCCGAGCCCGTCGACCTGATCGTGTGCGACGCGAGCTTCATCGGCCTGTCCAAGGTGCTGGAGCGGCCGATGACCTTCGCGCGGGAGGGCGCCCGCCTGCTGGCGCTTATCAAGCCCCAGTTCGAGGCGGGGCGCGACGAGGTGGGCAAGGGCGGCGTGGTGCGCGATCCCGCCGTGCATGCGCGGGTGTGCGACGACGTGGTCGCCTGGCTCCAGGCGAGTGGTTGGAGCGTCGCGGGCGTCACCGAAAGCCCGATCACCGGGCCCGAGGGCAATATCGAATTTCTGGTCGCGGCATCCCGAAACGGGCCATGACGGAACGATAATCGTAACGGACGCTTTACGAACGGGCCGTCACGCGACAAGGGGCGCGAAAGGCATGCGGAGGAAGCGTCGGTGAGCGGGATTGCGTCCAAGGGTCAGCTGCGAATGTCGTTCCTGCGCTGGGCGATCGTGACCGTGCCGCTGATCCTGCTGCTGGGCTTCGCCTCGGGCCGCGCCGTGCCGGCGGGGTCGGAGAACAGCTGGTACGTCGCGCTGCAAAAGCCTGAACTCACGCCGCCGGGCTGGGTGTTTCCGGTCGCCTGGACGTCGCTGTACATCCTGCTGGGTCTATCGGTCGCGCTGATCCTGCATGCGCGCGGCGCGCGCGGGCGGGGGCTGGCGCTGGCGGTGTTCGCGGTGCAGTTCGCCCTCAATCTCGCCTGGACGCCGCTGTTCTTCGGGGCGCATCGTATCGGCGCGGCACTGGTCGTGATCGTCGCGATGCTGCTGCTGTCGATCGTCACGACACTGCTGTTCGGGAGGATTCGCACCGCTGCGGCGTGGCTGATGGTGCCCTATATGGTGTGGATCAGCTTTGCGGGCGTGCTGACCTGGCGGATCGGCCAGCTCAACCCCGGTGCGGAAACCCTTGTGCCAGGGGCGCACACGTCCCAGATGCTGTGACAATACGCACGCTTATGTGCCGGGAACCGATGATATGCAGTCCGATAACCGCCTGTTCGATGATTTCGTGAAGCTGATGAACGGCGCCGCCGGCACGCTCGCCGGCGTGGGGCGCGAGGCGGAATCGGGTGCGCGCGCCCGGATGCGCGAATGGATCGGCGGGCTCGATTTCGTCAGCCGCGATGAGTTCGAGGTGGTGAAGGCGATGGCCGTCGCGGCCCGCGACGAAAATGACGCGCTGAAGGCCCGGATCGATGCGCTGGAGGCGAAGCTTGCCACCAGTGCGGCGCCGGTTGCCTGATTGGGGCGCCTGACCCACTTTTCCACAGCTTTATCGACAGGCTTGTCCACGACGGGGTTGCATGGGGCTTTTTGCCTCGGCAGCCTCGTCGTGCGATAAGGGGCACGATAATGCTCGATTCCGCCGAACACGATACCGATCCCGCCGCCCCCATCGACATGCTCGAGGCTTACTACGCCGCGCATGGCTGGGAGCATGAGCGGCATGACGACGAGATCGTCGCGACGGTCAAAGGCAGCTGGACCACCTATGAATTGCGCGCGCTGTGGCGTGAGGACGACAGCGTCCTGCAATTCCTAGCGTTCCCCGACATCAAGGTGACCGACGATCGGCGCAGCGGCGTCTATGAGGCGATCGGGCTGGTCAACGAGCAATTGTGGATCGGCCATTTCGAGCTTTGGTCGTCCTCCGGCGTGCTGCTGTATCGGCATGCGGCGATGATCGACGGCGAAGACGAAGGCACGATGTCGCTGGGTGCGGCAGAGCTGCTGGTCGAATCGGCGATCGAGGAGTGCGAGCGCTTCTACCCGGTGTTCCAGTTCGTCCTGTGGGGCGGCAAGACCCCGCGCGAGGCGCTGGCCGCCGCGCTGATCGAGACGCAGGGCGAGGCCTGAGGCGGTGAAGCTGCTGATGATCGGCGCCGGCAATATGGGCGGCGCGATGCTGCGCCGCTGGCTCGCGGCGGGGATGGAGGCGCGCGACGTCACCATCGTCAGCCCCAGCGGCCGTGCGATGCCCGATGGCGTGCGCGTCGTGCCTGCGGTGCCGGCGGCGGAGGAGGGGGCGTATGACGTCATCCTGCTCGGGCTGAAACCGCAACAGCTGCGCAGCCTGTCGGGCGGTGCGATCGCGGGCCATGCGCCGCGGCTGCTGGTGTCGATCCTGGCCGGGGTGGAGGAGGCGACGCTGGCGCCGCTGTGCCGCGCCGGGACGGTGGTGCGCGCGATGCCGAACCTGCCCGTCGCGATCGGCAAGGGCGTGGTGGCGCTCCATTCCTCGACCGCGGACGCAAGCGTGCGCGACGAGGTGACCGCCTGGATGCGGCCGCTGGGCCATGTCGAATGGATCGCCGACGAAGCGCGGTTCGACGACGTGACCGCGCTGGCCGGCTGCGGGCCGGGCTTCGTCTTCCGCTTCGCCGATGCGTTGGCGCAGGCGGGGGCGGCGCTGGGGTTGCCGGCGGATCAGGCGGCGCGGCTGGCGCTGGCGACGCTGGAGGGCGCGGCGGTCATGGCAGCGGACGCCGACGCGCCGCCAGCGACGCTCGCCGATCGCGTGGCGAGTCCGGGCGGATCGACGCGGCAGGGGCTGAACGTGCTCGACCGTGCCGACGGACTGGTCGCGCTGCTGACCGATACGCTGGCCGCCTCGGCGCGCCGGAACCGCGAGATGGCGGCCGAAACGCGCTGAGCCGCAGGGCGCGGCCCAGCCGATGGGCGTGGGGGTTAGAGCCCCAGCTTCTGGACGTTGGCGCGCTCGGCTTCGGGGATCATGCCCTCCAGCACCGCCCAATAGCCCGACACCGCCTCCTGGCCGGCGGATTGATAGGCCTGCGCCATCTTGACGCGCACCGCCTCGAACAGGTCGCTTTCGAGCTGCGCGCCCTCCGTGGTCAGGCGCAGCAGCCGCTGGCGGCGGTCGCGTTCGCCGGGCCGGGCGGTCACGAGCTTGCGGTCGCTCAGCTCGTTGAGTACGCGACCCAGCGATTGCTTGGTGATCGCCAGCATCGCCAGCAGCTCGCTGACCGTCAGATCGGGCTTGCGGGCGATGAAATACAAGGCACGGTGGTGCGCGCGGCCCAATCCCTGGGCGGCAAGCCCCTGGTCGATGGAGCGCGTGAGATGGCTATGGCCGAAATACAGCAGTTCCATGCCACGACGGAGTTCGGGTTCACGCAGGAATTGCGCGGATGCGGAGGACACTGGGGCAGCCATATTGACCGGTTTAGCCACCGTCCCTACGCGTCTGCAACCCCTGATGTCTGAGAGAAATCAAATGAATGCGCCTTCGACGGCCGGGTCGGCCGCTTTTCGCTTCGATCCCAGCACCACGCCGGTGGACGCCAACGAGCGCGCGGCGCGGCTGGTCGATCCGGGGTTCGGCCGCGTCTTCACCGACCATATGGCGGTGATCCGCTACACCGAGGGGCAGGGCTGGCACGACGCCGTCATCACCGCGCGCGCGCCGGTGACGGTCGATCCCTCCACTGCGGTGCTGCATTATGCGCAGGAGATTTTCGAAGGGCTGAAGGCCTATCGTCTGGATGACGGCGGCATGGCGCTGTTCCGTCCCGACGCGAACGCGCGCCGCTTCAACAACAGCGCGCGCCGGCTCGCGATGCCCGAACTGCCCGAAGAGCTGTTCCTTGAATCGTGCCGCCAATTGGTCCGGACCGAGCGCGACTGGTTTCCCCAGATCGACGGCGGCGCGCTGTACCTGCGCCCCTTCATGTATGCGAGCGAGGCGTTCCTGGGCGTGAAGCCGTCCGCCGAATATCTCTACATGGTCATCGCATCCTCGGTCGGCGCCTATTGGAAGGGCGGCGCGCGCGCGGTGTCGATCTGGGTCAGCCAGAATTACACGCGCGCCGCGCCCGGCGGCACAGGCGAGGCGAAGTGCGGCGGCAATTACGCCGCCAGCCTGGCCGCGCAGTCGGAAGCGATCGCGCAAGGGTGCGACCAGGTCGTCTTCCTCGACGCGGTCGAGCGCCGCTGGGTCGAGGAACTGGGTGGCATGAACGTCTTCTTCGTGTTCGACGACGGATCGATGGTGACGCCGCCGCTGACCGGCACGATCCTGCCCGGCATCACCCGCGATTCGATCATCCGCATCGCCCGCGACCAGGGCCTGACGGTGCGCGAGGAGCCCTATGGCATCGACCAATGGCGCGCCGACGCCGCGAGCGGCCGCCTGACCGAAGCCTTCGCCTGCGGCACCGCCGCGGTCGTCACCCCGATCGGCCAGGTGGTGGAAGCGACCGGTCGCTTCACCATCGGCAGCGGCGGCACCGGCCAGCTGACGCAGCGCATGCTCGACGCGCTGTCGGCGATCCAGCGCGGCCGCGCCGCCGACCCGCACGGCTGGCTCGAACGACTGGATTGAGGACGCGCGGCCGGGTTTTCCTGGCGTTCACGCGAAAACCCGGCGTGTTGGGGCTTTTCACGCGCCGCCCGCCGGCTATAAGGCGCGCCTCCCGGTGGGGCGTCGCCAAGCGGTAAGGCAACGGTTTTTGGTACCGTCATACGCAGGTTCGAATCCTGCCGCCCCAGCCATCTGCCTGAAATCTCAGCCGAACGTGATGTGTGCCTGTCGTGGTGGACCGCTGGCTGGAAGGCCGCGCGTGCCATGGGGGCGCTCCGCGGTGACGCGGATGATGCTGGCGGTGCTCGACAGGCGGGCCAGGGCAGGAAATCGAGATAATCGAGCGGGTGCTCCAAGCGATCGCTAGGGGCATACTGTCCGCCTCTGATCGGCAAGAGGGGTAGGCCCATGTTAGGCCATGCGGCCTAGCATCCGGCCTCGTCCGACTGCGGGCGGGGGAGACGTCTCCTTACGCTCGCATCAGGCGGTGCTCCATGGCGTCTTTGCCGGATCGGCGGTGCGGCCGTCCTGTATCGCGCCTGGTGTTCTGGAGAAGCGTGGGGTCGGCGCGGTGTGGGGGATGCCGTGCTGATCGACGAACGTGCCGCGCGCTCGAAGATGGGGATCGTGGAGCGCCTCTTGCGTGGTGAGGACGGGGTAGACGCAGGCGTCGGTGCCGCGGAACAGCGCCGTCCAGTGCGCGCAGGGCTGGCTGGCGAAGGCGGCTTCGAGCAGCCGTGTGGTTTCGGGCCATGCCGCCTCGCGCTGCAGGTCCGATGGGCGGTCGCAGGCAATGCCCAGCGTCGTGAGCAGCTGCGCCCAGAATTGCGGCTCGATCGCGCCGACGGCGATCTGGCGGCCGTCGGCGCACATGTAGGTGCGGTAATATGGGGCGGCGCCGGCGAGGGGGTTTCGGTCGCGGTGCAGCGAGATGCGTCCGGATGGCGTGAGGCCGGTGAACATCGTCATGAGATTGCTGACGCCGTCGACGATCGCGGCGTCGACGACCTGCCCGCGGCCGGAGCGTTCGCGCTCCCACAGGGCGGCCATGATGCCGAAAGCGAGGAACATCGAGCCGCCGCCGAAGTCGCCGACGAGATTGAGCGGCGGGGGCGACCGTTCGCCGGCCTGGCCCATCGCGGCGAGTGCGCCCGTCATGGCGATGTAATTGATGTCATGGCCGGCGGTTTGGGCGAGTGGGCCATCTTGTCCCCACCCCGTCATCCGGCCGTAGACGAGCCGGTCGTTGCGGCCGCACAGGATGTCGGGGCCGAGGCCGAGGCGCTCCATGACGCCGGGGCGGAAGCCTTCGATCAGCACATCGGCCGTGTCGCAGAGGGCGATCGCCTGATCGCGCCCTTCGTCGCTGCGGATGTCGAGCGTCATGACCGTCCGGCCGCGATCCATGATCGGGTTGGGCCAGCCATTGCCGCCAGGGCGATCGATCCGCACGACGTCCGCGCCCTGATCGGACAGCAGCATCGCGCAATGCGGGCCGGGACCGATGCTGACGAACTCCACCACGCGAAGGCCGACGAGCGGCCCGGATGCTTCGGCCATGGCTAATCCTCCGGGGCGATGCGGACGCGCAGGGCCGCGTCGGCGTTCGTCAGGATCAGCTGGCAGGAGAGGCGGGAGCCCGCGCCGCGATGATCGCTGCTGTCGAGCAGATCGTCCTCGTCCGGACTGAGCGGTGGCAGAATGCCGTCGCCGTCCTCGACATAGACATGGCAAGTGGCGCAGGAGCAGCATCCGCCGCACATCGCGAGGAGCTCGTCGATGCCGGCGTCGCGGATCGCCTCCATGACGCTCATGTCCGCCGTAGCGTCGACCTGGCGCATGGTGCCGTCGCGCAGGATGACGGTGATCGCGGTCATGCCGCCATCTCGTGCGGCGCGACGATGCAATGCGTCAGCCGCGACGTGATGATCCGTTCGGCGTCCCGCACGATGCGCGCGACCAGGTCGCGGCAGGTCGGAATGTCGTGGATGAGGCCCTGGATCTGGCCGGCCCAGATCAGTCCCGCGTCGAGGTCGCCGGTTTCGAGCGCGATCCGCCCCTTCGCGCCGGATACCAGCGGGCGGATATCCTCGAACGTCGTGTCTGGACGGTTCGACAGATCGACGACGCGATCGGAGACGCTGGTCTTGGCGACTCGGCCGGTGTTGTGGAAGCGGCGGAAGATCAGGTTGGTCGCGCGCTCGTCGTTGGCGACGATGAACTGCTTCACTGCGTCGTGGATCGGCGCCTCGACCGTCGCGCAGAAGCGTGTGCCCATGTTGATGCCATCGGCACCGAGCGCGAGCGCGGCGGCAAGGCCACGGCCATCGCCGAAACCGCCGCTCGCCAGCATCGGCACGCGCACCCTGTCGGCGGCGGCGGGGATCAGGACGAGGCCGGGAATGTCGTCCTCCCCGGGATGGCCGGCGCATTCGAAACCGTCGATCGAGATGGCGTCGACGCCCATCCGCTCGGCGGACAGCGCGTGGCGGACGGCGGTACATTTGTGGATGACGGTGATGCCGTGCGCCTTGAAATGCTCGACATGCTCCTGCGGGCGATGGCCGGCGGTTTCGACGATGGTGACACCCATGTCGATGATCGCCCGGCGATAGTCGGCATAGGGCGGCGGCGATACCGAGGGCAGGATGGTGAGGTTCACCCCGAACGGCTTGTCGGTCATCGACCGGCAGCGTTCGATCTCGCGGCGCAGATCGTCGGGCGTCGGCTGGGTGAGGGCGGTGAGGATGCCGAGGCCGCCGGCGTTGGACACCGCCGCGGCCAGTTCGGCGCGGCCGACCCACATCATGCCGCCCTGCACGACCGGATGTTCGATACCGAGCAGGTCGGTGATGCGCGTGCGCAGCGCCATCAGAGCGCCTCGACGATGGTGACGTTGGCGATGCCGCCGCCTTCGCACATGGTCTGGAGGCCATAGCGCTTGCCGCGCGCGCGCAGGGCGTGGATCAGCGTGGTCATCAGCTTCGTCCCGCTCGCGCCGAGCGGGTGGCCGAGCGCGATCGCGCCGCCGTTGACGTTCAGCCTGTCGGGATCGGCGCCGACATGCTTCGCCCAGGCGAGCGGGACCGGCGCGAACGCCTCGTTCACTTCGTACAGATCGATATCGTCGATCGAGAGGCCGGCCTTGCGCAGCGCCTTGTCGGTCGCGAACAGGGGTTCTTCGAGCATGATGACGGGATCGCCCGCGGTGACGGTCAGGTCGACGATGCGGGCGATCGGCGTCAGGCCGTGCGCTTTCAGGGCGCGTTCGTTGACGACCAGCACCGCGCTGGCGCCGTCGCAGATCTGGCTGGCATTCGCGGCCGTGATGACGCCGCCGTCGCGCAGCGGCTTTACCGAGGCGATCGCTTCGAGCGTGGCGTCCAGGCGAATGCCCTCGTCGCGCCAATGGGGTTCGTCGTCGACCATGATCGGCACGATCTCCGCATTGAACGCGCCTGCCTGCGTGGCGGCGGCGGCGCGGCGATGGCTTTCCAGTGCGTAGCGGTCGAGCGTCTCGCGATCGAAGCCGTATTTGCGGGCGATCGCCTCCGCACCGTCGAACTGGCTGAATTCGGCGACGCCGAAGCGCGCGGCGATGCTCTCGCTGACCGGGCCGATCCCGATGCCTTCCTTTTTGTGGAGCGACATGTTGGAGAACATCGGCACGCGGCTCATGCTTTCGGCGCCGGCCGCGATAACCACGTCCTGCGTGCCCGACATGACCGCCTGCGCGGCGAACTGGATCGCCTGTTGCGACGAGCCGCACTGGCGGTCGATCGTCACTGCCGGCACGCTGTCGGGCAGTTTCGAGGCGAAGACGGCGTTGCGGCCGAAGGCGAAGGATTGTTCGCCCGCCTGCGTGACGCAGCCCATGATGACGTCCTCGATCGCAGCAGGATCGATGCCGGAGGAATCGACGAGCGCGTCGAGGACGCTGGCCGCGAGGTCGGCCGGGTGGACGGTCGACAACCGGCCGTTGCGACGGCCTCCGGGAAGGCGGACCGCGTTGACGATATAGGCATCGGCCATGATCAGGCTCCTGGAAAGATGGGCTTGCGGCGGGCGAGGAAGGCGGCGACGCCTTCGCGGGATTCGGGATGCGCGCCGGCGGCGGCGATGGTCGCGGCCTCTGCGTCGAGGTGATCGCGCAACGTGGCGGTCGCGCCCTCGAGCAGCAGGTGTCGCGCGGCCCCGATCGCGGCGGTCGGGGCGGCGACCAGCGCCTGCGCGGTGCGGAGCGCCTCGTCCGCCAGATCGGCATCGTCGACGGTGCGGGTGACAAGGCCGATCCGCTCCGCCTCGTCTGCACCGATGCGCGCATTGGTCAGGATCATCGCCTGGGCACGGCGCAGGCCGATGAGGCGGGGCAGCAGCCAACTCATCCCGCCATCGGGGCTGAGGCCGATGCCGGTATAGGCTGCGGTGAAATGCGCCGAGCGCGACGCGATCACGACATCCCCCAACAAGGCGAGGCTGAGGCCGGCGCCGGCTGCGGGGCCGTTGACCGCGACGACCAGCGGCTTGGCCATCGTCGCCATCGTCACGACCGCGCCGTGCAGCGTATCGGCCAGGTCGCGCAGGAAGCGCGGCGCATCCTCGCCCGCCGTCGCCATGCCGCCGACATCGCCGCCCGCGCAGAACAGCCGGCCGGCGCCGGTGAGCAGGACGCAGCGGACGGCAGGATCTGCGGCGACGTCGGTCGCGGCACTCGCGAGGTCTGCGGCCAGCGCCGGGTCGATCGCATTGCCGGCGTCGGGCCGGTTGAGCGTCAGATGGGCGATGCCGCCGTCGCGGCGCAGCAGGACGGTGCTCATCGGCAGCTCTCCATGGCCTCGCGGGCCAGACGGGCGAGGCGGGGGAAGGCCGCGGCACGCTCGCGGGCGTGGGCGGAGGCGGCAGTGCCGCGGATCACCCGGCCCTTGATGCCGTGGAAGATCGCAGCGAGGCGGAAGACGTTGAAGGCGACGTAAAAATCGTAATGGGGAATGGCGGTGCGGCCCGTGCGCGCGCAGTAGGCGGCGATGTACTCCCGCTCGCTGGGGATACCGAGCGCGGCGATGTCCGCGCCGGCCAGCCCGGCGACGATGTCGGGCGGCATCCGGTACATCATCGCATGATAGGCGAAATCGGCGAGCGGATGGCCGAGTGTGGAGAGCTCCCAGTCGAGTACCGCGAGGATGCGCGGTTCGGTGGGGTGGAAGATCATGTTGTCGCAGCGGAAATCGCCGTGGACGATCCGTGTCTCGTCGTCCGCGGGGATGTTGTCGGGCAACCACGCGACCAAGGCGTCCATGTCCGAATCGCGGCCGGCATCGGCATCGTCCTGATATTGTTTCGACCAGCGCGCGATCTGCCGCGCGAAGTAATTGCCGGGCCGCCCGTAATCACCGAGGCCGACGGCGGCGTAATCGACGCCGTGCAGGGCAGCGAGCGTCGCGTTCATCGCGTCGAAATAGGCGGCGCGCTCTTCCCGCGGCACGTCTGGGAAGGTCGCGTCCCAGACGATCCGTCCCTCGACCAGCCCCATCACGAAGAACGGCGTGCCGATGACGCCGTCGTCGGCGCAGATGCCTTGGACTGGCGCGACCGGCACGTCGGTATTCGCCAGCGCGGTGAGCACGCGCGCTTCGCGCAACACATCGTGTGCGCCCTTCAACAGCGGCCCCGGCGGTTTACGGCGCAGCACATAAGCGGCGCCGGGCGTGGTCAGGCGATAGGTGGGGTTGGACTGCCCGCCCTTGAACTGGTCCACGGTCAGCGGCCCGGAAAAGCCATCGACATGGTCGGCCATCCAGCGGGCGAGCGCGGCCTCGTCGAAACGGTGCGCGTCCCGGACGGCGGTGGTGCCCGCGTTGGCGGTCTGGCTGAGCGCTTCGGTCATAGCGCCGTCCAGACGGACGCGCGTTTGGCGGCGCGGGCGTCAGGCGCGGCGTCCGGTGCGTCATGCGTTAGGGCGTTCAACGCCGTGTACGCTTCGAGGCGGGCGATCGTCAGCCGGCCCGCGCGCGCGATCCGGATATAGCGGTGCGTCATGCCTGCGCCGCCTTCCAGTCGCGCTTGATCTTCTTGGCGAGGCTCCATTTGTGGACTTCGGTCGGGCCGTCGTAGATGCGGAAGGCACGGATTTCGCGGAACACCTGTTCGACGATCGTATCGCCGGTGACGCCGGTGCCGCCCATCACCTGCACACAGCGGTCGGCGACGCGCATCAGCGCTTCCGACACGGCGACCTTGGTCATCGAGCTTTCCGGACCGCCGTTCGCGCCGCCATCCAGCGCGTCGGCGCACCAGTCGATCATCAATTCGGCCTGTTTCAGATCGATGAGGTTTTCGGCGAGCATGAAGCCGACGCCTTCGTGATCGATCAGCACCTTGCCGAAGGCATGGCGGCGATTGGCGTAGTCGGTCGCGATCTCATGCGCGCGGACGCACGCGCCGAGCCAGCGCATGCAGTGCGACAACCGGGCCGGGGCGAGGCGGATCTGGGCATATTTGAACCCTTCGCCGCTGTGCCCCAGCATCTGGTCGGCCGGAATGCGCAGATTGTCGATCCGCACCACGGCATGGCCACCGGGCATCGAGCTGTCGATCGTATCGAGCACGCGTTCGATGGTGATCGCCGGGTCGGGCAGGTCGACCAGAAACATGCAGGCGCCCCCGGTCCCGTCGGTGGCGTCCGACTTCGCCATGACGATCCCGACCTTCGCGCCCTCGGCACCGGTGATGAACGCCTTGCGACCGTTGACCACCCAGTGATTGCCGTCGAGCGTCGCAGTGGTCTGCATCATCGACGGGTCCGAGCCGGCGCCGCCGTCTGCCGCGGGTTCGGTCATGAAGAACGCCGAGCGTGCGTCGCCGCGCATCAGCGGATCGAGGAAGCGGCGCTTCTGATCGTCGCTGCCGACCTTGCCGAGCAGGTACATGTTGCCCTCGTCCGGCGCGGCGGTGTTGACCGCAATCGGGCCGAGCGGGGACAGGCCGGACTGGCGCAGGACATAGGCGGTCTCGCGCTGTGTCAGATGCGTGCCATCGGGCAGGATGTGGGGGGTGAGCACGCCTGCCGCGCGCGCCTTGCCGCGCAATTCGTCGACCAGCGCGTCGCTGGGCCCGTGCGCGTCAAGGCGCGGGTCGCTTTCGTACGGCGCGACGACATCGCGGACGAAGGCCTCCACCGCCGCGCCGATGGTACGCGCCCGCTCGGTGGGCGCGGTCATCGCGGCGCCATCCGGATCGCGCCGTCGAGGCGGATCGTTTCGCCATTGAGCATCGGGTTGGTCACGATCGATTCGACCAGCTGCGCATATTCGTCGGGCTGGCCGAGGCGGCTGGGGAAGGGCACCTGCGCACCCAGGCTGTCCTGCGCCTCCTGCGGCAGCGTCGCGAGCAGCGGCGTCCAGAAGATGCCGGGCGCGATCGTCATCACGCGGATGCCATAGCGCGCCAGTTCCCGCGCGATCGGCAGCGTCATGCCGACCACGCCGCCCTTGGATGCGGCATAGGCAGCCTGCCCGATCTGACCGTCATAGGCAGCGACGGAGGCGGTGTTGATGACGACGCCGCGCTCCTCGCCGATCGGCGCCGCGGTGTGGAGTGCCGCGGCGAATTTCGACAGGACGTTGAACGTGCCGATCAGATTGATCGTCACGATTTTCGAGAAGGACGCGAGCGGCAGCGGGTTGCCGTCGCGGTCGATCACCTTCGCAGGCGGGCCGATGCCGGCGCAATTCACCAGAATGCGCGCCTTGCCGTTGACGCCCTCCGCTTCCGCGATGGCATCGGCGACCGCCTGTTCGTCGGTGACATCGACGCGCACGAAATGCCCGCCGATCTCCTGCGCTAGCGCCGTGCCGAGATCGGCGTTGAGATCGAAGATCGTGACCTTGGCGCCCTGAGCCGCAAGCCGTTTGGCGGTGCCGCCGCCAAGGCCGGAGGCCCCGCCCGTCACGATCGCCGCAATGCCATCGATATTCATCCTGTCGTCTCTCCGAATTGGTGGGTTTGGGAGGGCGCCGTCACAGCGCGCGGGCGATCACCATGCGCTGAATGTCCGATGTGCCTTCGTAGATCTGGCAGACGCGGACATCGCGATAGATGCGGGCGAGGCCGAATTCCTCGAGATAGCCGTAGCCGCCGAGCGTCTGGATCGCGCCGGATACGATCCGTTCGGCCGCCTCCGACGCGAACAGCTTCGCCATCGATGCGGCGGTCAGCGCCGGCTCGCCCGCGTCCTTCAGCGCGGCGGCGTGCAGTACGAGCTGCCGCGCCGCTTCCAATTGCGTGGCGAGGTCGGCGAGGCGGAAGCCGACCGCCTGATGGTCGATGATCGGCTTGCCGAAGCTGCGACGGTCACGCGCATAAGCGACGGCGATGTCGAGCGCGGCCTGCGCCATGCCGACCGACTGGGCGGCGATGCCGATCCGTCCCGCCTCCAGATTGGCGAGCGCGATGGCATAGCCGCGGCCCTCTTCGCCCAGCAGCGCATCGGCGGGCACGTCGCAGTCGACGAAGCGCAGCGCGCACGTGTCGGAGGCGGACTGGCCGAGCTTGTGTTCGACCTTGTCGACGACATAGCCGGGCGTGTCGGTGGGGACGAGGAAGGCGGACATCCCCTTGCGCCCCGCCCCGGGATCGGTGACGGCGATCACCATCGCAACCCCGGCGATCTTGCCCGACGTGATGAATTGCTTGGCGCCGTTCAGCCGCCATCCGCCATCGATGCGCGTTGCGGTGGTGCGGATCGCCGCGGCATCCGATCCCGCATCGCTCTCGGTCAACGCGAAGGCGCCGATCGCGTCGCCGGATACCAGTCGTGGCAGCCAGCGTGCCTGTTGTGCCGCGCTGCCGTCCTTGAGCAGGCCCGAAACCATGATCGAATTCTGGATCGACACGATCGTCGACAGCGCGCCGTCGGCCGCGGCAAGCTCGATCAGGGCGAGCGCGTACGAGACGTAATCGGTGCCGGCCCCGCCGACATCGGCAGGCGCGGTCATGCCCATCAGGCCAAGGTCGCCAAGCTGCCGGAACAGGTCGGGCGGATAGCCGCCCGCCGCTTCGAAACCGGCGCTTGCCGGACGAAGACGCTCTTGCGCGAAGGCACGTACCATGTCGCGGATGGCGATCTGGTCGTCGGTCAGGATCACGTCTGCCTCTCCCGTCGCGCCCGGTTGTCGGGTCGCCGTGCCTGCCGGGATAGCGGACGCGAGGCGTTTGGGCTTTGCCCGGCACTCGCGCCGCTTTTCACATTTCTTGCGCTGCGATTGCCGGGCGAGGCTGCGCTGTGGTTCGACCCGATCATAACGATAAGGGAGAGGTGCGATGCATCCGGCAGACCATGCCGTCCGTCATCCGCAGAAGGCCGCGATCGTGCTGGCGACGTCGGGCGAGCAGATCAGCTTCGCCGCGCTGGATGCGCAGTCCAATGCCAGCGCGTGGCAGTTGCGGGCGTTGGGCCTGACCCGCGGCGATGTCGTCGCAACCGTGTTCGCCAATGCGCCCGAGGTCTTCGTGTTCGGCTGGGCGGCGCAGCGGTCCGGGCTGTACCAGACCGCGATCTCGAACAAGCTGAGCGCGCGCGACATCGCCTATATCCTGCGCGATTGCAGGGCGAAGCTGCTGGTCGTCTCGCCCGCTTATGCCGAACTGGCGCTGGCGGCTTTGGCAGAGGCGCCGGATGTGCCGGCCTATTGCTGGACGGGCGCACGCGAGGGGCTGGCGGACTGGTCCGCGGCGGTGGCGGCGCGGCCGACCACCCCGATCCCGGATGAAAGCGCGGGGACTGATCTGCTCTATTCCTCCGGAACCACCGGGCGGCCGAAGGGGGTGAAGGGGGCGCTGCCAACCGGGCCGATCGGCGCGGACACGCCGCTGACGCGGATGGGCAGCGGCCTGTACGGCATGGGTGCGGACAGCATCTATCTGTCGACGTCACCACTCTATCACGCCGCGCCGCTACGCTGGGCGATGGCTGTGCAGCAACTGGGCGGGACCGTGATCGTCATGGAGCGGTTCGATGCCGAGGAGGCGCTGCGCCTGATCGAGCGGTATCGGGTGACGCAGGCGACGTTCGTGCCGACGCATTTCGTGCGCATGCTAAAGCTGCCCGAGGCGGTGCGCCGCCGCTATGACTTATCGTCGTTGCGCGCCGTGGTGCATGCGGCGGCGCCATGCCCCGTGCCGGTCAAGCGCGCGATGATCGAATGGCTGGGGCCGATCGTCCACGAATATTATTCGGGCACCGAAAGCTGCGGGATCACCGCCTTGTCGAGCGAGGAATGGCTGCGCAAGCCGGGGTCGGTCGGGCGTGCGGTGCTGGGCAATATCCATATCGTCGACGATGCGGGCGTCGAGCTGCCGCCGGGGGAAACGGGCAACGTCTTTTTCGGCGACGGGCCGCGATTCGAATATCTCAACGATCCGGTGAAGACGGCGGAGGCGCACAATGATGCAGGCTGGGCGACGTTGGGCGACATCGGGCATGTCGATGAGGATGGCTATCTGTTCCTGTCCGACCGCAAGAGCTTCATGATCATTTCGGGCGGGGTGAACGTCTATCCGCAGGAAATTGAGAATCTGCTGGTGACGCACCCGGCGGTCGCCGACGTCGCGGTGATCGGCGTGCCGTGCGACGAGATGGGGGAGAGCGTGCTGGCGATCGTGCAGCCGGCCGCGACCGTGCGGGCGGACGATGCGCTGGCGGAGGAGCTGCGCGGCTTTGCCCGGCGCGAGCTGGGCGGGGTGAAGACGCCCAAGCGCGTGGTGTTCCAGGCGGAGCTGCCGCGCGAGCCGACGGGCAAGTTGCTGAAGCGCGTGCTGCGCGAACACTATTGCCGCTAGCTGCGGCGTCGGGCGGTCGTCCGCGTTGTCGGCGCCGTCGTGCCATCGGTGTGGCGTCGCCGATCACTGCGCCGTCGACGCTCTGCACCACCCGGCGCTCGGCATCGACGGCATGGCCGCTGACGACGGTCGCCACATCGAATGGCAGGGTCAGGGGATGAGCACGACCTTGATGCACTCGCCACGCGCCTGCGCCGCGATGGCGTCGTTGATCTGGGCGAGCGGGAAGGTCTGGACCAGCCGGTCGAACGGGAAGCGGCCGTCGCGATGCGCCGCGATCAGCTGCGGAATGAAGGTCTGCGGATCGCTGTCGCCCTCCATGATCCCGACGACGCGCTGCCCGAAGGTGATCATCGCGGCAATGTTGATCGCGACGGCATCCTCCGCCTTCGGGGGAACGCCGACCAGCCCGATCATGCCGCGGGAGGCGAGCGCGCCGAGCGCCGCCTCGATCGCCTCGACCCGGCCGCTGGTGTCGAAGGCGAAGTCGAAGCCATCGGCGATGATGCCGCGCAACGCTTCGGTGACGGGACCGGCATGGGGATCGATGACGTGGGTCGCGCCGAGGTCCAGTGCGATCTGGCGGCGTGCCTCAACGGGTTCGACCAGCGCGATCGTCGTGCAGCCCTGGATTTTTGCGCCCATCACCGCAGCGAGACCGACGGGCCCGCCGCCGACGATCGCGATCGAGCTGCCCGCCGGACAGGCCATCGAGCGCATCACCCCGCCGGCGCCGGTCTGGAACCCGCAGCCAAGGGGCCCAAGGATTTCGAGCGGTGCGTCCGCGTCCTCGACCTTCACGACATTGCCCGCGCGGACGATCGCCTGGGCGGCAAAGCTCGACTGGCCGAAGAAGTGCGAGGCGATCGACTCGCCATTGGCGGAATAGGCGGTCGACCCGTCCTCCAGCCGCATGCCGGCATAGTTCAGCGGCGGAAAATCGCGGCAATAGCTGGGCAGATGCTCCTGGCAGCGCGCGCAATGGCCGCAGCTGGAAAAGCCGAGGACGACACGGTCGCCGACCGCCAGTCCCTCGACTCCCTCGCCGACCTCTTCGATCACGCCTGCACCCTCGTGGCCGAGCACGGCCGGCAGCGGGTAGGGGGCGAACTGGTCGCGAAAGACGAGATCGGTGTGGCACAGGCCGACCCCGGCGATCTTGACGCGGACCTCACCGGCGCGCGGTGCTTCGACCGTGACCTCCTCGATCGAGAATGCGCCCTTGGGTGTGCGGGCAACCGCGGCGATGGTCTGCATGAGTGTCCCTACTGGATGGTATGGCGCCAGCCGCTGGGCGTCTGGCCGGCATATTGGCGGAAGGCTCGCGTGAAATGACTCTGGCTGGTGAAGCCCAGCCGGTCGGCGATGGCGGCGATCGACATGTCGGACGCGGCGAGCAATTCCTGTGCGCGATCGAGACGCGCCTTCATCACATATTGATGGGGCGTCGTGCCGGTCGATTTCTTGAACACGCGGCAGAAATGCGACGGCGTCAGGCCCGCGCGCTGCGCCAGCGCCTCCAGCGTATGGTCGCCTTCGGGATGGGCGAGAATGTCGTTCATGATCTGGTGAATGCGATAGGCGGAGAAATCGGTGCTGGGGAAGGCGGCGTCGGCGACCGGCGTCGTGCCGCGCAGCGTGTGCGCACGCAGCGCGCCGAGCAGCGTATCGATGTAATTCGCGCGTTCCTCGGTCTGCGCGGCGTATAATTCGCCCAGGATCTGCCGCGTCAGCGCGATGCCGAGCGGGTCGGCGAAGGCGAAGCGCATCGCGCGAAACTGATCGACCGCGCTCTGCCGTTGCAGCTCGTCGACCGGCACCGAGACGGTGACGACGTCGAGTTCGCCGTCGATCCGCCAGCCCGTGCTGACCCCAGCGGGCACGATCGTCGCGCAGCCGGGAATCGAGCGCGACTTGCTCCACTGATCCGCTTCCCACAGGCGGGTGTCGGGCTTGCCGCCGACATGGACGACGAAGACGGGATCGACCAGCGCCGGCAGTTCATAGCTGCCGATGAATTGCCGCCAGCGGGCGAATTGCCACGCGCCGATGTTGACGCTGCGATCGGGCGCGCGGCCCAGTGTCTTGGCGATGATCGTTTCGTTGCTGGGCATGCCCGTCGCGTCCCTCTCCATCACGCAGCCCGCAGAACGACGTCGAGGTTCTTCAGGCCGTTGATGAAGTTCGACCGGAACCGACGCGGCGGCGCTTGCACGTCGAACGATGTAACACGATCGGCGAGCGTGTCGAACGCGATGCGCAGCTGCATTTCGGCGAGGCGCGATCCGACGCAGACGTGCTGGCCGGCCCCGAAGCCGACATGCTGCGCACCCTTGCGACGAACGTCGAAGCGATCGGCATCGGGGAAGGCGCTTTCGTCGCGATTGGCGGAGATGTACCACAGCACGACCTTGTCGCCCTTCGCGATGGCCTGACCGCCGACGATGGTGTCCTCCATCGCCGTTCGGCGCATGTGCATGACGGGGCTGGCATAGCGGACCATCTCCGGCGCGGCGGTCTTCAGCACGTCGCGGTCGGCGCGGATCGCATCCCACTGGTCCGGGTTGGCCGAAAAGGCGGCGACGCTGTGGCTGAGCGAGTTGCGCGTCGTTTCGTTGCCGCCGACCAGCACCAAGATGAGATTGCCGATGAAATCGCGGAACGGCACCGGCACGCCGTCGATCTCGGCATTGGCGAGCAGCGAGGCGATGTCACCGGTCGGTTCGGCGCGGCGCGCCTCGAACAGCTCCTGGCCGAAGGCGAAGAATTCGCCCAGCGTCGCGCCCATCGCTTCCGGGCTCTGGCGGAATTCGGGATCGTCCTCGCCGACGAAGGCATTGGTCCAGTCGTACAGCTTGGGCCACAGGTCGATCGACACGCCGAGCAGTTCGGCCAGCGTCATCAGCGGCAGCGGTGCGGCGAGGGCCGGCACCAGATTGATCGTCTCGCCGAGCGGGATGTCCGCGACCAGCTGTGCGACCCGCGTCCGGATGCGCGTTTCGATATCGCCGAGCCGGGCGGGGGACAGCGCCGGCATGACGAACTTGCGGTAGCGGGTGTGGATCGGCGGATCGCGCGAGATGAAGGGGATGCCGATCGCCGACTCGCCGGCGCCGGTCAGCCCGACCTCGTTTTCGTTGAAGATGCGATGGCCGCCATTCTCATAGGCCGACGAGAACAGCTGCGGCTGGCGTGACACCTCGACAATGTCGGCATGGCGCATGACCGACCAGAAGCCCGCACCGTCGCTTTCGGGGGTCCAATGCACCGGGTCTTCGCGCCGCAGGTGCGCGAACAGGTCCCATGGCACCCCGGCTTCGTACAGGCCGGGGTCCTTCAGGTCGGCGGCGAGCAGCGTCGCCATCAGAACGCCACCCGGATCGAGCCGCCGTAGGTGCGCGGCGTTGCGGGAACGAGGAAGTTGTAGGGGAAGCCCGCCCCGCGCAGATCGAGGCCATAGGCATAGACGCGCGCGTTGAAGAGGTTGTTGGCGAACGCCTTGATCGTGAAGCGACCCGTGGTCAGTGCGGCGGTCAGATTGACCTTGGCATAGCCGCCCTGTTGCAATTCGCTGTTGCGCTGCCCGGTGCCGACCGCATTGATCGCGTTGAACGGCGAGAAATACTGGCGCGAGAAATAGGCGACGCTGGGCGACACGGTGAGGCCGTTGGTGCCGTTCTTGAACACGGTCAGGTCGACGCCACCCTGTGCGGTGAAGCGCGGTGCGAACGGCAGGTCGTTGCCGTTGAGCACCGTGTTCTGGAGCGTCAGCTGCTTGTACGTCGAATGGAGGTAGCCCGCGGCAGCCGTCAGCACGATCGCCGGCGATACGCGCAGCCGCGCCTCGCCCTCCGCGCCATAGACTTCGGCCTTGGGCGCATTGACCAGGAAAGATACCGGACCAGGCCGCGTGTCCTGCACCTGCTGGTTGGCATAATCGTAGTAGAAGGCGGCGGCGGTCAGCGTCAGCGCATTGTCGAAATAGCGGCCCTTCAGCCCGACCTCATAGGCATTGACGCGTTCGGGCGCGATATAGTTGATGCCCGCCGACGAGGTGTAGCCGCCGCCGTTGAACGCGCCCGAGCGATAGCCGCGATTGTAGCTGGCATAGACCAGCGTGCCGCCGTCGAACGTGTAGCTGAGCGAGACGCGGCCGGTGAGCGCGTTGTTCCGGCCGTCGAGCGCAAAGCGCGCCGCCGGATTGTAGGCGCAGGTGCCGGGTACGCCGGGGCAGGGCACCGTCGTCGCCAACGGCGTCTGGGTGCCGCCGATGTTGCCGGCGAACAGATAGGCATAGCCGTCGCGATACTGGCTGCGATCCCAGGTGTATCGCGCGCCCAGCGTCAGCACGAGGCGGCTGGTGAGGTCGTAATCGCCCTGGGCGAACACGGCGTAGCTGCGCCGCACCTGGCGGTAATGCTGGAAGAAGCCGCCGTTGACGTTCGGCCCGAGTGCCTGGCCGATGTTGAACGTATTGTCGGTGGTGACCTGATCCCAGCCGTAGAAGCCGCCGGCGACCAGCTTCAGCTTGTCTGCGCTATAGTTGAAGCGCGCTTCCTCGCTGAACTGCTGGAAGGACGAGCGCCAGTTGATGTCGAGCACGTCGAGCGGCGAGCCGTCCGCCGCCTGTTGCAGGTTCTGCTTGCCGCCGTCGCGTGAGGTGATCGAGGTGAAGGTCAGCTTGGGCGAGACTTCGTAGGCGATCGTCGCCGATGCGCCATAGGCTTCGGTGCGGTTCAGCCCCATGCGGTTTTCGTTGGTCTGGAAGAAGCCGAGGCCCGTGCGATAGGGCAGCAGGCCGTGGATCGCCGCCTGCGCGCCGCGGTCGCGCCCGCCATAGACCTTCAGCTTGATATCGAGCGGGCCGGCGCCCGGGCGGATGCGCAGGGTCGCGCGGCCTTGCAGCGTGTCCTGCGAATTGCCGTCGCGGCCGCCCGGGAAGACGTTCTGGATCTGGCCATCGCCCTTGGCATAATTGCCGGCGATGCGCAGGCCGAGCTGGTCTTCGACCATCGTCGTCTCGATCGCCGCCTGCGCGGTATAGGTGTTGAAGTTGCCGTAGCCGCCTTCGACATAGCCTTCGTTGCCGCTGAGCGTCGGCCCCTTGGTGATGAAGTTGATCGCGCCGCCGGTGGTGTTGCGGCCGAACAGCGTGCCCTGCGGGCCGCGCAGCACCTCGACGCGTTCGAGATCGAACAGGCCCATGCCGTGCGCGGTGCGGCTGGCAAGGTACACATCGTCGACATACACGCCGATCGGCGACGCCTGATTCGAATTGTATTCGTTGGCAACACTGATCCCGCGCAGCGAGAAATTGGGCTGGGTCGAGCCATAAGGGCTGCTGACCTGCAGGTTGGGCACCGCGGCGGCGAGGTTCGCCGAATTGGTGATGCCCTTCGTCGTCAGCGTGTTGCCGCCGATCGCCGAGATTGCGATCGGCACGGCGAGGACGGATTGTTCGCGGCGCTGCGCGGTGACGACGATGTCGCCGCCCTGGTCCGGGGTGGCGGCGGGCTGTTGCTGATCATCCGCAGCGGGGGCGGCCGGCGGCGTCGTGGCCGCATCGGTGCCGTTCGTGGATTGAGGCTGCGTCTGGGCCTGCGCCATCGCAGGATATGTCAATGCGGCGCCGGCGAGCAGGGCCGTGGCGAACCTGGACATCATGGTCCTCTCCTTGTGATGGGAGGCTCTCGGGTGGCCTCTTCCATGCTGTTGTGTAGCGCAGCCCTTCGTCCGGCGCTTTGCATGGCCTTGTTTCGCTTTTTCACATTTCTTGCGCGCACCGCTGCACGGCGGCACCGATCTGCTACGTCGATGGCACAAGGTGTTGCCCGCTTGCCGCGGAGCCACCGCACAGGAGAGCGAGATGGATTTCGACGGTCCCTACACCATGACCATCGGCGGCCGGTCGGTGCCCGGCTCGGCCACGTTCGACGTCGTCAATCCGGCCACCGAAGCGGTGATCGCACAGGCCCCGGAGGCATCGCGCGAGGATCTGGATGCGGCGGTCAAGGCGGCGCGCGATGCCTTCCCCGGCTGGGCGGCGACACCGATCGCGGAACGCCGCCGGGTGATCGACGCGCTGGGTGATGCGATCCTCGCCAATCTCGACGCATTCAAGCGCCTGCTGACGCTTGAGCAGGGCAAGCCCCACGCCGATGCCCAGGGCGAGGTCGGCGGCGCGGGCATGTGGCTGAAGGGCGCGGCGACGCTCGACCTGCCGGTGACGGTCAACGAGGATACCGCCGAACGTTACAGCGAGACGCGGCATGTGCCGATCGGCGTGGTGGGCGCCATCGCTCCGTGGAATTTCCCGATGATCCTCGCGATGTTCAAGGTTGGGCCGGCGCTGCTCGCGGGCAATACGATGGTGCTGAAGCCGTCGCCGTTCACGCCGCTGACCACGCTGAAATTCGGCGAGCTGGCCGCGACCATCCTGCCCGCCGGCGTGCTCAACGTCGTGACCGGCGGCGATCGGCTGGGACCGTGGCTGACCGAGCATCCCGGCATCGACAAGGTGAGCTTCACCGGATCGACCGCGACCGGGCGCCGGGTCATGCAGAGCGCGTCGGCGACGCTGAAGCGCGTGACGCTGGAACTGGGCGGCAACGATCCGGCGATCGTGATGCCCGATGCCGACGTCGCGGCGATCGCGGAAAAGCTGTTCTGGGCGGCCTTCACCAACAACGGCCAGATCTGCATCGCGACGAAGCGGATGTACGTACACGAGGCCGTGTACGAGCCGCTGAAGGCGGCGCTGGTCGCCTATGCCAAGACGGTGAAGGTGGGCGATGGGTCGGAACAGGGCACGCAGATCGGCCCGATCAACAACCGTCTGCAATATGAGCGCGTGCTGAGCCTGATCGCGGACGCCAAGGACAAGGGCTACACGTTCCTGATCGGCGGCGACGCTTCGGACACGCCGGGGTATTTCATCCCGGTGACGATCATCGACAATCCTCCCGAAGACAGCCGCATCGTGCAGGAAGAGCAGTTCGGCCCGGTGCTGCCGCTGATCCGCTTCGACGATGTCGAGGACGTGATCGCCCGCGCCAACGCCAGCGAATATGGTCTGGGCGCCTCGGTCTGGGGCGCAGACGAGGACGCCGCATATGCGGTCGCCGAACGGATCGCGAGCGGCACCGTCTGGGTCAACGAGGTACAGCATCTGACGCCGTTCGCCGCGTTTGGCGGCATGAAGCAATCCGGCCTGGGCGTGGAAGGCGGCCTCGAAGGCCTGGCGGAATATACCAATACGCAGACGATCACGCGGCGGCGGTGATGTGATTGCGCGATCCTGACGGCCACGGCGTTTTGTGGGTGTTGTAGGGGCGTATTCGGATGGTCGCCCGTCGCGAAGCGGTTGTGCTTCCGCGACGGGCGTCCAGCTGTTCCGACGTCGTCAGTTTCTGAGTCGTGTGGGCCCAGTTGTAACTTGGACTTCGCGTGTAAAGCACAGATACTGCTGGCAATTTATCACAACAGAGCATCGGCGATAATTGTCGGCGCGGTCGCTGTGTAGTCCGCGTCCGAGATGATATTCCTGATCAGTGACCCTGAATACGTCGGATACGATGCATTTTTGGTGGTAAAGCCAAGATATCTTGCCGCCCTCAGCGACTCCCATTTATCGCCTACCGAAGCGGTAGGAAAAAGGGAGTGGCGCGCATGTGGGGACGCAAATTCGTAAAGGTCGGCACGGCAAGCGCTGCCGTGGCATTGCTGGCCGCGACACCGGCCTTGGCGACCGATGGCTATTTCCTCAACGGCGTTGGCGCCAAAGCCAAGGGTATGGGCGGCGTCGCCATCGCCTTGCCGCAGGACGCGCTTTCGATCGTGTCCAATCCGGCGGCGGGGACCTTCATCGGGCATCGCCTGGACGGCGGCGTGGAGGTCTTCGTCCCCGATCGCGGCGCAGGCATCAGGGGTAATGCGGCGGGCCCCGACGCGCGGTTCGGCGGCAATGGCAGCAATCCGTTCGTGCTACCCGAGATCGGCTATGTGCGGCCGCTGTCGGACAGGTTTGCGGTCGGCATCGCCATCAGCGGCAATGGCGGGATGAACACGAACTACAAGGCCAATCCCTTCGCCCGCTTCGGTGCGACCGGCCGGGCCGGGGTCAATCTGCAGCAGCTGTTCGTGTCGCCGACCCTGTCGGCGCGGATCGCGCCCGGTCACGGCATCGGCATTTCGCCGGTGATCGCGGTGCAGAGCTTTCGCGCGAACGGCCTGCAGCCCTTCGCCGCCGCCTCCGCCGATCCGCAGCACTTCACCGACCGTGGCACTAGCTGGTCCGCGGGCGTCGGCGTGCGCGTCGGCTATCTGGGGCAGATTACCGACTGGTTGAGCGTCGGCGCCTTCTACCAGTCGAAGATCGCGACTGGACGGTTCAATCGTTATGCCGGACTGTTCGCGGATCGTGGCGGCTTCGACATCCCCGCGTCTTACGGCGCGGGACTCGCGGTCAAGCCGGTGCCCGCGCTGACGATCGCGGCGGATTACAAGCGGATCGACTATTCCGGGGTGGGCGCGGTGGGCAATCCGCTCGCCCCCCTGTTCCGCGGCGTGCCGTTCGGGGCGGCGGGTGGCCCCGGCTTCGGCTGGCGCGACGTCAATGTCGTCAAGGTCGGCGCCAGCGTCACCGCCAGCCCGCGCTGGCAGCTGCGCGCGGGCTATGGCCATTCGGACAATCCCGTGCCGCCATCGCAGACGTTCCTCAACATCCTCGCGCCCGGCGTCGTGCAGGACCATGTCACGCTCGGCGCGACCTATACGACGCGCTCGGGCGTCGAGATCACCGGTTTCGCGATGCATGTCCCGAAACGGCGGGTCGAGGGTCGCGGTTCGATCCCCGCGTCTTTCGGTGGCGGCGAGGCCGATATCCATTTAGGTGAGACGTCGATCGGACTGTCGTTCGGCAAGCGCTTTTGAAGGAGGTGGCATGAGCCTGGCGGACACGCTGATGCCGTTGGCGGGCGGTGTGGTCATAGGGGCGGCGGCCGGCGGGTTCCGGATCATGACCGGGCGGATCGCGGGCATCAGCGGCATCTATCGACAGGCCGTCACCGGCCCCGATCGGTGGTGGCGGCTCGCCTTTCTGGCGGGACTCGTCATGGCAGGCGTGGGCGCGACGGCGCTGGGTGCGATGCGCGGGGCAGCGGCGATCGACGCGATGGGCCTGCCGCTGCTGATCGGCGGCGGCCTGCTCGTCGGGTTCGGGGCGGGGTTCGGCGGCGGCTGCACCAGCGGGCACGGCGTCTGCGGGATCGCCCGCCTGTCGCCGCGGTCGCTGGTGGCGGTGCCGGTGTTCATGCTCAGCGCGGTCCTGACCGTGCTGGTGACGAAATGACCCGGCGTCATCCAATTGTCCTCACCGCCTTTGCCTGCGGCCTGCTGTTCGGCATCGGCCTAGTGATATCGGGCATGACCGACCCGGCGCGCATCCGTGCGTTTCTGGACGTGACGGGAGACTGGAACCCCAGCCTCGCCCTCGTCATGATCGGCGCGATCGCGACCGCGGCACCCTTCTTCGCCTATGCGCGTCGGCGCGAAGGTAACGATGGGGGCGGGGGGCAGGATGTGCGACGGATCGACGCGCAGCTGGTGATCGGGGCGACGATCTTCGGCATCGGCTGGGGGCTTACTGGGATTTGTCCGGGGCCCGCCTTCGTCAATCTCGTCGCCGCGCCGCAGCCGGTCGTGCTGCTGCTTGTCGCAATGGGTGGCGGGCTCGCGCTGTCGCGCTGGATCGGTGCGCGGCGATAGGCGACGCCCGGGCTAAGCCTCCGCACCACGGGCGCTGATCCGACGGCCTATACCTGGCGGCGCAATTCACGCTGTTGCACCGCGGCGGAGATGCTCGCCGCAGCAGGCTGTCGTTGCCGGGTCGTTTGGCGTCTTGCCCCATTTTGGGATGGCAGCTGGCAGCGTGATCGGCGCCGCACATTGTTCTCCATTTCGCAATGAGTTAGTACCGGGTCGGACCTGGGGCAAACGAATGCAACGATTCTGGGCCATGATCGATGAGGATCGTCGCCCCCCGCCCGCGGCCCCGCTGTCAGCGTCCTCCATCTCCGCCGCCGCTGCCGCCATTCTGGTAACCTGGGCCGCGCGGGTATTTGCGGGCGTGGAACTGCCGTTCCTGTTCTGCCTGGGGGCCATTCTATATGCGTCGCTGAACGAAGGCTTGGTGTCCGGCCTCGTCGCGACGGGGGTGACGCTCACCGGGACGACGCTGTTCGCCAGTCCGTCGAGCCCGCTGGTCACGGACCGCAACCTCGTCATCGTGACCGCATTTGGGGCGGCCCTGTCGATCACCGGCGAATTGATGCAGCGCGCACGGCGCCGGGAACAGCGGGCCGCGGCCCATGCGCGGCGACGCGAACAGACATTGCAGATCATGTTCGACGATTCGCCCGCGGCGATGCTGGTGGTCGATCCTGCCGATCGGATCGCCGCCGTGAACGACGCGACCGCCGAACTGTTCGGCATAGACCGTCGCGCGTTCGCCGGATTGCCGCTCGACCTGTTCGTGCCGCCGTCGTCGCGCAATGCCGCAGCGCCGCATCGGTCGATCACCGCGGACGGACGAACGCTGCACGTGCGGGTTCTATCGAAGCCCATCCCCCTCGCCGGACGCGCCTACAGCATGCTGTACCTTCGCGACGAAAGCGAGGCGATCAAGGCCGCCGAGCAACTCGCCGAAACGCAGCGCGGACTCTACCGGATCGCGCGAGCCACATCGCTGGGCCAATTGGGATCGTCGATCGCGCACGAGCTCAACCAGCCTTTGGGCGCGATCGCCAATTATCTGGGCGTCGCGCAAGCGCTGCTCGCCGGCCAGACGCCCCAGGTCGCGCCTGCGAACGAGGCGCTTGGCGACGCGCTGCGGCAGGTGTTTCGCACGGCGGCGGTGCTGCGCAAGCTGCGCGAATTCGTCGCCCGGCGGCCGCCGACGTTGCAATGGCTGGACGTTCACGCGCTGATGGAAGACGTCGTCAGGCTGGCGCATTTGGCCGTGAAGGAATCGGGCGCGCAGTTCGAAGCCTGCATCGACCGGGGGCCTGCGGAAATACTGGTCGACGCGGTGCAGATCCAGCAGGTGCTGTTGAACCTTCTGGTCAATGCGGCAGAGGCCGTCGAGAATCGCCCGTCGCCCTCCATCGGACTGCGCAGCTGGAGCGAGCATCCGGACACGCTGACCATTGCCGTCGAGGACAGTGGCCCGGGCGTGCCGCTCAAGGAGGATCGCGATCTGTTCGCACCATTCCAGTCAACGAAAGCCGAAGGGGTAGGGATCGGCCTCACCATCTGCCGCAGCATCGTGGAGGCGCATGGGGGCCGCATCTGGTGCGACAATGAGTCGACGTTGGGCGGCGCACGATTCCTGCTCTCACTACCACGCCGGGATGCATAGGGGACCCATCATGCAGAACGAGTTGCCGATCTACATCATCGACGATGAGCCAGAGATGTGCCGCTCGTTATCGCTGCTGCTCGCGACGTCCGGGGTGCCGGCACGATCGTTCGGCAGCGCCGACCTGTTCCTCGATGCACTGGATTCCCTGCCGATCGGCGTCATCATCTGCGACGTCATCATGCCCGGGTCGTCCGGCCTCGCGCTGGTGCGTGCGCTGCCGCCGCTCGACCGGCCGGACCCCGTCATCGTCATTGCGGGCCATGCCGATATCCCGCTCGCCGTCGACGCGCTGAAGGCCGGGGCGTTCGATTTCATCGAAAAGCCGTTCGAGGCGTCGGTGATTGGCAAGGCGGTGGCGGGCGCCAAATCGCTGCTGCGCGACCGGATGGCCGCCCGGCAACGGCTGGACGCCTTGTCACCACGCGAACGGCAGGTGCTGCACCTGATCAGCCAAGGTGCGACGAGCAAGGAGGCGGCGCGCGCCCTTGGCATCAGTCCGCGGACGGTCGAAACCTATCGCGTGCATCTGCTTGAAAAGACGGGTGCGGGCAGCACCGCAGAGCTGATCCGCCTTGGCGTCGAACTCGATCGGTTGGGCGTGGGATCACTCGCGCCACTCGTCGCGCATCAGCTTGATGCTCAGGCTGTACACTAGCCCGCTCGGCGGCAGGCGCATGATGGCCTCGCACCGGCGGTTGGACGCGATGAGATCGCGCAGGAGGCGCGAGCCGAACCCCGTTTTCGCCGGCATCGAGACGGGAGGGCCATCGATTTCCCGCCATGTCAGATGCAGGGCGGCATCCCCCGCCTCGCTGCGGACCAGCGCCCAGCGGATATCGACCCGCCCCAACGGGCTGGTCAGGGCGCCATGCCGAATGGCGTTCGCACAGAGTTCGTGAAGGACGATCGCGATCAGGTTCGCCCAGCGCGCCGCCAGCGCGACGGACGATCCGGATTGCGCGACGCGGGGGCGCTGTGGATCGTCGAACCTGGCGGTAACTTGCGCCGTTACCTGCTGGATCGAGCAATAATCGCCGGTGACCTCGCATCCGATGCGCGCGACGGCATCCAGGCTGCGCAGGCTATCGATAAAGGCCGCCACGACGGGATTGGCGCCCAGAGGGGCCAGCGACAGGCGGGCCAGCGCGATGGCCAGCGAGACGAGGTTGCGCGAACGATGCACGGCCTCGGTCTGGGTGACGATGTCGAACGAACGGTCTTCGTCGGACGCAATGGAGAGGCTGACGATCCGGCCGTCGTCCGTGGTCGCGGGGATCGTGACAGGCAATCGCGACACCGCGTTCAGGCTGCCATCGTGCAATCGACCGGACCGTATCGCGCCGTCCGCGTGGTCCGTGATCCGGATGGACGCGGGCAGGTCCTTCCACTGGATCGTCAGATAGACCGGCGATGCTTCGACGGACATGATGCGACGCTCCTCGCATAGGCGGTTCATGAGCGGGACGCGCCAGCGTCCGCCCCCGGGCGCACCCTGCTGCCGGAGCGGCCTGTCCAGCAATTCCGAAACAATACGGATCGCATGCCGCGGGGTGATCCGTAATCGCGCGAATGTTCGGAAGGCCCTGGCAGTCGTAGCGATAGCGGCAGGAGGTGCGTCATGCCGGACACAGTTTTGCATCGGGCGGTGAAAGGGAAAACCGACGATCGGCACGGCCGGCTGATGCCCGCCCTCAGGGTGGATGCCCGTGCCGACCGTCGCAGGCGGCCGGGCTCCATCCTGCCGGATCGGTTCCGGGATCGCCGGGCTTGCCCCAAAGCCCCCCGCGTGGTGCCCGGCGTGGCCACGATGGCTGGCCGATCAGGACGACAGCCACTTCCGTCCTGAATCCCGGCGGTCGTCGCTCGCACCTCCCCCAGGTGCGAGCGGCACTGCCGATCGAAACGAAACCCGAAGATCTGCGGCGGTCGTCACGGACGCGGTCGTCGCGCGCGGTGCATTGCCGCGGGATCTGCCTGTCCGTCATCGTGCGGCCCGCCGATCCGCGCGGTGTGTTCCAGGCCGGACGGCGACCCCTTCGCCGGCCGTTCACCCAACGACAGTTGGTCAACAGGAGCACTTGCCATGAAGAAAGCTATCTACAGTTCGCTGTCGGTTCTTGCATTCGCGATCGCCGTGCCCGCCGCAGCGCAGACATCGGGCACGGTGACCGGCGGCGCCGGCATCGGCATCGGCGTCGGCGGCTTCACCAACGGCGCCATCGATACCTCGGCGGTGAGCGGGACGAACAATCAGGCGCTCAGCGTCGATGTCACCCGCAACATCTCGGCATCGTCGGGCAGCGGCTTCGGCGGCACGATGAACATCAGCAGCGTGCCGGCCGGGTCGAGCTATGCCGTGGTCGGCGGCGTCGGGACGTCCGGATCGTCGATCGCCGCGAACATCGATGCGGCGAACAACGGCACCATCACCACCACCAGCTTCAATGCGGGCCTGTACGGTGGTCTGACCGGCGGTTCGGCGGCGCTCAACATGCAGGTCATGAACTTCGGCCAGAGCACCGCCGACTTCAAACTGGTCAGCTCGTTCGACGCGACCCACTCCGACCAGTTCAATCTCACCTCGACCGACTGGACGATGGCCGGGGCGGCAGGTGCCACCGCCTTCGGCTTCGGCTCGCTCGGCTGGGACGTCGATTGATCGACCAACTCGGGGTGGCGCGGCCGCCACCCCATTTCTTGAAGAGGGAGAGGGAAGATGAAACGTGTCCTGGGTCCAGCCGCCGTTCTCGCGCTCCTGCCACTGAGCGCCGAGGCGCAGCAAATGGAGGCGCAGTCGAGCAATACGGTCAACGTCATGGCCATCACCGGGCCGCAGACCGACGTTCCCACACGGCAGGAGGTCGTCTACGGCGGGCACACGTGGACGACGCCGAGCGCCCAGGGCAGTTATTTCGGCGGTGCCAATCCGTGCCTGATCGGCAGCGGCGGCGGCGCTGCGGGCGGCCCCATCGCCTTCAACATCAACGTCGGCAAGAGCGACGAGGGGTGCCAGCGCCGGTCCGATGCGGCCGCGTGGCATGCCATGGGTTTCGACAATGTCGCGGTGGCGCGCATGTGTCAGGACATCAAAAGCGCGGATGCCTTTTTCGCAGCCACGGGAGAGGTCTGCCCCGGGGCGATGGCCACGCGATACAAACTCGCGGACGGCTCGCCGGCGCGCCCCGCGGCGCTCGTCGCGAACAGCCGTGCGATACCCGGCAACCAGTATAGCGGCCCCGTCGACCTCACCAGCCCGCAGGTGCAGGCCGCGATCCGCGCCGAGGCCGCAAAGATGCTGCGGTCGCAATCGAACGTGAGCGCTCCGCCACCGGGCGCATCGCCGTCGATCGGAAGCGAAGTGCCATTGATGAGGAAGTGAGGCGGTGAGCGGACATAGGCTCGCAGATCGTCGGCCATCGTTTGCGCGCCGAAGGGACATTGGTGGAGCCGCGGCGCAAGGGGTGGCCGGGCGACGTCGGGTCGGTGCTGACCTTCCGCCATTCGCCTGACGTTTACGCGTTGCGCCCGCGCCGACGCCATCGCATGCTCCGCCGCAAAGCGCTGGGGGAGACGAGACATGCGGAACGGGTGGATGATCGCTGGACTGCTCGCCCTTCCGACGGGCACGGGCGCGCAGGTATCGCCGACGACCGTGCCGCCCCCCGCCGCGGTCCCGGGGGCAGGCAGCGCGCAGGGCGACGTGTCGGTCACGATCTACAATGGCGACGTCGCGCTGGTGCAGGACGTCCGCCAGCTCACCCTCGCCGCCGGCCGTGTCCGCCAGTCCTTCCCGGACGTCAGCGCCCAGATCCGGCCCGAGACGGTGTCGCTCACGATGCCCGACGCCGGCATCGTCGAACAGAATTTCGACTATGATCTGCTCAGTCCGTCGAGCCTGATGGAGAAGGCGGTGGGCGAGACGATCACGCTCGTCCGCACCAACCCCGCCACCGGCGCGGAAACGCGCGAGCGCGCGCGGGTGCTGGCGGTAAACGGCGGTGTCGTCCTCGACATCGGCGGGCGGATCGAGGTGCTGCGCGACGACGGCCTGCCGGTACGTGCAGTGTTCGACCGTGTGCCGGAATCGCTGCGCGCGCGCCCGACCCTGTCGGTGACGCTGGCGAGTGCGCGATCGGGAACGCGCCCTGCAACGCTGTCCTATCTCACCCGCGGCCTCGGCTGGAGCGCCGATTACGTCGCGCTGTTCGACGACAAGGCCGGCACGGTCGACGTGCAGGGCTGGGTGACGCTGCGCAACACGACCGGCACCACCTTCACCAATGCCAAAACCCTGCTCGTCGCAGGCGAGGTGGGCAGCGCGAACGACGAGGACGACGCCCCGGTTCGTCCCCGGCGGCCGGTGCGCACCCCGGTCGGCACCGAGACGTCGGCGCGCGAGCAACTTGGCGACTATTACCTCTACCCGCTCGCCGAGCGGACGACGATCGCCGACAAGCAGACCAAGCAGGTCAGCTTCCTCGACGTGAAGGGCGTTGCTGCCAGCTCGGGCTATCGCTTCGACAACGGCTGGCTCGGCACGGCCGACGCCCCGCGCAGCGCGCAGAGCGTGCTCCGCTTCTCCAATCGTAGCGGCGCCGGCGGGGTCGGCGACGCGCTGCCGGCCGGCACGGTGCGCGTCTACATCCGCGATGCGCGCGGCCAGCCGCAATTTACCGGCGAGAACCGCATCGAACACACGCCGCAAGGATCGACGATCGCGCTGCCGACCGGCGACGCCTTCGACGTCAAGGTGCAGCCGACCGTGGTCGAACGCACCCGGCTCGGCGGCGACCGGTGGCGGACGCGCATGCGCTACACGCTGACCAATGCGCGGCCGCGCGCCGTGACGGTCGAGCTCGTGCAATCGGGCCTCGACTGGTCCGACACGCGGATTACGGAGGAGAGCCGCAAGAGCGAGCGGCCCAATGCCGGCAGCGCGACGTGGCAGGTGTTGGTTCCGGCCAATGGGGAGGCGGTGGTCACCGCGACCTTCGACACGCGCTACTGATGCGTGCGCTGCTGACGGTCTTGCCGGCGTTCATCGCGATCGGCGCCGCGCCTCTGCCTGCGATGCCCGGCGTCGTGACGTCGCCGGCGCCCGCAGCCGTCGCGCTGACCGTCTATCGCGCGCCCTACGGCCAAGGCGCGATGAACCTCGGCTATCTCCAAGGCTTCGCGCTGGTCACCGAAACCCGCCGCATTGCCGTGCCAAAGGGCGCATCGACGCTGCGCTTCGAGGGCGTTGCCGAGGGCATCGTGCCGGTGAGTGCGGTGGTGGAGGGGTTGCCCGGCGGCGTCATCGAAAAGAACCGCGACGCGCGCCTGCTGTCGCCTGCCTCGCTGGTCGACGGGACGCTTGGCCGCACCGTGACGCTGACGCGCACGGATCGCGCCACCGGCCGCCGGGTTTCCGAACAGGCGACGATCGTCGCCGGTCCTGCGAGAGGCGTCGTGCTGAAGACGCGCGCCGGGATCGAGGCGCTGCGCTGTTCGGGCCTGCCCGAGCGGCTGAGCTTCGCCGGCGTGCCCGGCGGACTGTCGGCGAAGCCCGTGCTCAGCGTCGCGACGGTCAGCCCGGTAGCGCGCACCGCCACCGTAAAGCTGAGCTACCTCGCCAGCGGCTTCGACTGGCGTTCGAGCTATGTCGCCACCGTCGCACCCGGTGGCCGCACGCTCGACCTGTTCGCCTGGCTGACGCTCGCCAACGCCAATCCCGAGCGCTTCCCCGACGCGCAGCTCAGCGCGGTGGCGGGTCGCCTCAACCGCGTCTGGACGCCGGGGATCGAGCGCGCCGTCGCAGCGCTGTCGCTGTCCTGTTATCCGCTCGGCACGACGACGTCCGATCTGCCTGAGGAGACGTTCGAGCAGGCCGACGACATCGTCGTCACCGGTTTCCGAATGGCAGCGCCGCCTCCGCCGCCGCCGCCGCCTGCACCGGAGCCGGCACCTGCACCGCCGGCACCGGAGAACCTCGGCGACCTCAAGCTCTACCGCGTGCCGATGCGCGTCACCGTCGCGCCGCGCGCGCAGAAGCAGGTCGCGCTCTTGTCCCGCGCCGGCGTTCCCTTCGATCGGCGGTATCGCGCGCGTCTCTATCCCGGACAGCCCGTCGCGAGCGCGCCGACCCGCATCGTGCTCGCGCTGCGCAACCGCCGTGACGCCGGCCTTGGCCTGCCGCTGCCGGCGGGCAGCACCGCGGTCTATGCCACGCGCAACGGCGAGCGGCTGCTGCTCGGTCAGGGCGCGTTGACGGACCGTGCGGAGGGGGAGTCGTTTCGCATTGCCGCAGGCATCAGCCCCCAGGTGATGGTCATGCAGGAGCCTATTTCTGCCGACATTATGCGGGTGGTGCTGACCAATGCCGGTGCTGCCCCTGCGTCGGTCGACGTGCCGATCGGCACTGCCGGCCAGCGGATCGAAGCGATCGACGCGACGTTGCCGATCGTCGACGGCGCCCGCACCTGGTCGGTTGTCGTCCCGGCAGGCGGCACTGCCGAGTTGCACTACCGCTATTGCTGGGACCGCTGCCAGCGCTAGCCGCGGGGCGCGGGCGACGGGGCATCTCGGCCGATGAGGTTCCTGCTGGCGGAGGACGATGCGGCCACGGCGGAGCCGATCGGCGCCAGCCTCGCCTGTGCGCGATAGACGTCGTTGGGGATGTCGTGGAACATCCGTCCGCGCGCCGGTTGCCTTGCGACGGGCTAACCGGGCGTGGGCGCGGCCGTATCCGTCGTGATACTGGTGACCGCCATAGATCGCTCGACGCCGATCGCACGAATGAAACGAGCGTCGTGGCTGACCACGAGAAGCGCTCCGTCGAACCGTTGCAGGGCGCGCTCCAGAACCTCGATCGACTCGATGTCGAGATGGTTGGTCGGTTCGTCGAGGATCAGCAGCCAGGGCGGCTGCGGGCCGGATAGGGCGGCGGCCAATCCCGCCCGCAGCCGCTCCCCACCCGACAGCGTGCCGACGACCCGCTGCGCGTCACGGTTGCGAAAGGCGAAGCGCGCGCAGGCGGCATGGACCGCTTCTTCGTCCAGCGTGGGGTGGAGGCGGCGCAGGTTGCCGACGATCGTGTCGGCGGCGTCGAGCAGGCCGACATGCTGGTCGAGCATCGCGATCCGCTCGGCGCGTCGGCGAACCGTACCGCTGGCCGGTGCAAGGTCTCCCTTGGCGAGGCGGAGGAGGGTCGATTTGCCAGCGCCGTTACGGCCGGTCAGCGCGACTCGTTCCGGTCCGCGGATCGTCAGCGACCAGGGGCCGAAACGTCGGTCGCCATAAGCGACGGTCGCGTGCTCGATCGAGAGTATCTCGGCCTGCGCCGGGAGGCCGGTGGCGGGGAGGTCGATGGTGAGCGGCGTCAGCACCTCGACCCGTGCCTGGGCGGATGCGCGGGCTTGCACGGCCTCCTCGATCTGCCGTTCGGCGAGCCTGCGACCGTACCCGCTGCTGTTCTCGGCGCGCTCGGCTTGGCGGCCGAGCAGGATTTTCGGCTCCGATCCCCTGGCGGCGAAGCTGCGCCCGGCCTTGTCGCGCCGGTCCTTGGCCTCGCGCGCAGATTGGGCGGCCAGGCGGGTGGTGCGAAGGGCGGCATCGGTGCGGGTCTGTTCGGCCTCCGCACGCGACCGTTCGGCATCGCGTGCCGCCGCGAAGGCCGACCAGCCGCCGCCGACGATGCGATTGCCGATCGGGCTCAATTCGACGATGCGGTCCATGGTTTCGAGCAATGCGCGATCGTGGCTGGCGACCAACAGGCCGCCGCGCCAGCCCGCGATCCAGCGTACGATGGCATCTCGACCTTCGGCGTCGAGATTGTTGGTCGGTTCGTCAAGCAGCAACAGATCGGGCTTGGCGATCGCCAGCCGGGCCATGCCGACCCGCGTCCGCTCGCCGCCGGACAGGCTTCCCATCGGGCGCTCCAGGTCGATGCCGTCTAGGCCGACATCGGCGAGCGCGGCATCGATCGCGGCCGGCAGTGTCCAGTCGGCGGCGTCGAAGTCTGCCGCGGTGCCGTCCCCGGCTTCGATCCTTGCCAGGATCGACAGCGGGCGGTGGACACCGAGCGCCTTGGCGACGCTATCCCCGTCATGCCACAGCTGGGCAAGCCGGTCGACCGTTCCCGCGCGGTGGATTGTGCCGGACACGGGAAGCACGTCGCCTGCGACGATGTGCAGCAGCGTCGACTTGCCCGATCCGTTGCGTCCGACCAAGCCGATGCGCTCGGCGCCGACCGATAGGGTCAGGTCATCGAAAAGCGGTCGGCCGTCAGGCGTGGCGGCGGAGAGATTGGAAAGGGTGAGGAAGCTCGACATAGACACCGTGGCGGACGGAAAGGGCAGGGCGGGTGGCGCTGATCTTCCGGTCGTTCATGGTCGTGGCTCCTTCGGTCTCGTCCCCGATATAGTCGATGGCGACGCCTGCGTCACCCGGGGTCAGACAAGGATCGCGGGCGTCGCCAACAGCCACGGCGCATATTCCCCGCGCCATGGCAGTCGTGCCCTGACCGGGATTGCGTGCTAGAGCCGCCCGCATGTCCAAATCGCACAGCACCGACGGCGTCGTCCTGGTCGACGGCGCCACCTATGAATGGCACCTGCAACGTGAACCGTATCAATCGGACGACGAAGGGTGGAAGGGGATGACGATCGCGCTGCTGCAACGCGATGCCAAGCGCGAAGCCTGGGTGGAATTTCCGCCGCCCAAGCGGCTGTTGAAGGGCTTGCCGCGCGGTCGTTTGCAACTGGATGATGCGACAATCTCGCGATGCGTGCGGGCCGCTCTGTCGGCGGGGTGGGAGCCGACGTCGCGGGGCAAGCCGGTGGTGTTTTCGGTCGATGCCGAAGGCAATTAAGCGGTCGATGCGGGCAGGTCACGACCGCGATCCTGCCTGACCGCGAAAGCCGGCCGTAGCCCGCGGCCGGGACCGATCGCTTTCCATTCGTGCCCGATGGGTTACAGCGGCCGCCTTGCGCGGCGCCACCTGTCGCAGCGCATATGGGTTGGATCGTCAGGAACTACCGTCGCTGTGAATTATCGCCATTCCTTTCATGCGGGTAACAGCGCCGATGTGGTCAAGCACAGCCTGCTGATCGCGTTGGTGCACGCCTTGCAGCAGAAACAGACCCCGCTGACCTTGATCGACACCCATGCCGGCTGCGGGCTGTACGACCTGTTCGGCGAGGATGCCCAGCGGACCGGCGAATCCGCGCATGGCGTGCTGCGTGCCTTTGCCGACCAGACCCCAGTGCTGGACGACTATCGTGCCGCCGTACGGGCGGTGAATGTTGCGGCTGAGCCAAACCTCTACCCCGGGTCGCCCCGCTTTCTGGCGCAGCTGCTGCGCCCGCAGGACGTCCTGATCCTGAACGAGAAACATCCCGAAGATGTCCGCACGCTACGCCGGGCGATGCGCGATACGCCCGCGGCGGTGCACGAGCGCGACGCCTACGAATTCTGGCTGGCGATGGTGCCGCCCCGCACCGCACGCGGCGTGGTGGTGGTCGACCCACCCTATGAGCAGACCGACGAACGCGACCGGATCGTCACCACCCTTGCCGCCGCGCACCGCAAATGGGCGCATGGCGTGACCGTAATCTGGTATCCGCTGAAGGACCGGGCCACGCATTCGCGGTGGAAGGAACAGCTGCACAGGCTCGCCATCCCGAAATTTCTGACGGTGGAGCATTGGCTTTACGACCAGGATCAGCCCGGCATCTATAACGGCGCCGGCCTGTTCATCATCAATCCGCCCTACGCCTTCACCCAGGCGCTGCCGCCCCTGCTGGAGGCGCTGCGCGCCGTGCTGGCACCGGAGGGGCATGACGGCGAGATCACGGCCAACTGGCTGCGCGGCTGACTATCGCGCCGGCTGCTCGGCGACGGTAGGGCCGCGCTGAACGACCGAGTTCAAAAGATGCCGGTTGATCCGCCCGCATGTTTGGTCATGAGAAGCCGACCACCGCATGCGGCACGTAGGGCGCCTCCAGCCGGGCGATCTCGTCATCCGACAGCTCCAGGTCGAGCGCCGCGATGGCATCGTCGAGATGTGCCGGCTTGGACGCACCGACGATCGGTGCCGACACCTCGGGCTTGGCGAGCACCCAGGCGAGTGCGACCTGCGCGCGCGGCACGCCGCGCTCGGCGGCGACGGCGGCCACGGCTTCCACCACCTTGCGGTCCGCTTCCTGCGTAGCGGCATACAGCGTGCGGCCGAATTCGTCGGTGTCCGATCGGGCGGTGGTCTCGTTCCAGTCGCGCGTCAGCCGGCCGCGCGCGAGCGGGCTCCAAGGGATTACGCCGATCCCCTCCGCCGCGCACAGCGGCAGCATCTCCCGCTCTTCCTCACGATAGAGGAGGTTGAGGTAATCCTGCATGGTCGAGAAGCGCGTCCAGCCGTTCGCCTCGGCGACGTGGAGCATCGTCGCAAACTGCCAAGCGAACATCGACGAGGCGCCGATGTAACGCGCCTTGCCCGCCTTTACGACGTCGTGCAGTGCCTCCAGTGTTTCCTCGATCGGCACGTCATGGTCGAAGCGGTGGATCTGGTAGAGATCGACATAATCGGTGCCGAGCCGGGTGAGGCTGGCATCGATCTCCGTCATGATCGCCTTGCGGCTGAGGCCGGCGCCGTTCGGGCCGGGGCGCATCCGGCCATGGACCTTGGTCGCGATCACCACGTCGTCGCGGCGGGTGAAGTCCTTCAGCGCGCGGCCGACGATTTCTTCCGATGTGCCGTCGGAGTAGACGTTTGCCGTGTCGAAGAAGTTGATCCCGGCCTCCACCGCCTGGCGCAGGAGCGGTCGGCTCGTCTCTTCGTCGAGCGTCCAGGCGTGATTGCCGCGATCGGGAATGCCGTAGGTCATGCAGCCGAGGCACAGGCGCGATACGTCGAGGCCGGTATTGCCGAGCTTGATATAGTCCATGGGTCGTCTCGCTTGTTCGGTTTGCCGCATCAACGCACGGGCGGCGATTGTGGCGCTGCCGATCGTTGTTGCTGCGGGTGGGTCTGCGAGGGTCGTGGCGGCCGGTGAATCAGCGCGCGTTGCTGCTGGAGTAGGGCCGGTCCGCGGGGCGCGTCGCCCATGTGGTGTTCGGCGCCGTTTGCATGACGAAGCGTAATTCGCCGCCCGCCATGATCTCATCGTGGCGTAGATAGGCGCGTGTGACGGGTGCTCCGTTCAGCGTGACTCTACCGACATAGGGGTGTCGGTCGTCGAGACCGTCCGCGATGACGGTCAGCGTCCGGCCGTTGGGCAGCGTCAGCACCGCCCGGTTCACGAACGGGCGGCCGATGACATATTCGAGGCTGCCGGGCGTCACCGGGTAGAAGCCCAAGGCGGTGAAGACCAGCCACGCCGACATCTGGCCCAGATCGTCGTTGCCGGACAGGCCATCGGGGGTCGCGCGATACTGGCTGCCGACGATCTGCGTCAGTCGCGCCTGCGTGCGCCACGGCGCGCCGGCATAGCTGTACAGATAGGCGACGTGGTGGCTGGGTTCGTTGCCGTGGATATACTGGCCGATCAGCCCGGCGATGTCCTCGGCATGGCTGTAGTCGAGCTTGGACGTGTCGAAATCGAACATCGCATCCAGCTTTGCGACAGTCGCCGCGTCGCCGCCGAGCGCGCGGACGAGCGCGGCCTGGTCCTGCGGCACGAACCAGCTGTATTGCCAGGCATTGCCCTCCGTATAATCCGATCCGTAGTTGATCGCGGTCGGATCGAACGGCACGCGGAACGTCCCATCGCTCTTGCGCGCGCGGATGAAGCCAGTCTTCGCATCGAAGCTGTTGCGCCAATTTTCCGAGCGCTTTGCGAAGGTTGCGGCGACGTCGGTGCGCCCCATCGCGCGCGCCAGGCGGGCGATGGTCCAGTCGTCGTAGGCATATTCAACCGTCTTCGATGCCGCTTCGGGTTCGCGGTCAATCGGCACGTAGCCGCGCGCCATATATTCGCCGAGCCCGGCATAAGGCGCGTAGGTGGCGCTGGCGACCATCGCCGCCAGCGCGGCATCCGCGTCGAACCCGCGGATGCCCTTCAGATAGGCGTCGGCGATCACCGGAGCGGCGTGATAGCCGATCATCGTCCACGTCTCGCGCCCCTGGAACTGCCAGACGGGCAGGATGCCGTCGGGACTGTGTTCGCGACTGGCGATGAGCGAGCGGACGATGTCGCGGGTCGTGGCGGCCGGCTGCACCAGCGTCAGCAAGGGATGTTCGGCGCGGAACGTATCCCACAGCGAGAAGGTCGATCGGAACGTATAGCCGTCCGCGCGATGCACCTGATTGTCCGGCCCGCGATAGCGACCGTCGACGTCGCCGGCGACGGACGGGGCGAGGAGGCTGTGATAGAGCGCGGTCGCGACCGATCGTTGCATAGGCGCGGGCGCGTCGATCCGCAGCACGTCGAGCGCGGCGTGCCATGCGGTCGCGGTCCGGGCGGCGATCGCGTCGAAATCGCCGGTTTCGCTCAGCAGGTTGGCGACCGCGCCCGCCTCGTCGACCGAGGAAATGGCGCTGGTCACCTCGATCGGGCGATCGGTGGTGCCGAAATCGAACCGGGCGACGAGCGCCCGCCCGGCGCGTTCGGCCACCGCGTCGCTGCCGCGCCCGGGACCCTGGAAGCCCTTGTACGCGACATCGGTCTCGGTCGACACGAAGGCGTGGCCGGTCAGTGGCACCGAAAAGCGGATGGCGAAGCACAGATTCCGATCCGGCGCCCAGCCGCGCGTCTGTCGGCAGCCGGTGACGATGCCGTCGGGGCGCAGCCGGATCGACGACCACAGGACCTTGCCCGGATAATTGTAGAGCGAGCTGCGCAGGTCGAGCAGCAGATGCATCGGCTGCGCCCCGGCGGTGGGGCGATAGCGGGCGACGCCGATCCGCGTCCCTGCGGTGAGTTCGGCGCGGACGCCGCGGTCCTTCAGGGCGACCGCATAATAGCCCGGCCGCGCGACCTCCGTCGCATGATCGTAGCGCGATCGATAGCCCGTCCCGGGCTTGCCGACGTCGCCCGGCTCGAACGGTACGGCGTCGCCTGCCACGGGCATCATCAGCACATCGCCGAGATCCGAATGCCCGGCGCCCGAAAAGTGCGTCAGCGAAAAGCCCTGGATCGTCGGATCCTCGTACCGATAACCGGCGGCATGGCTGTAGCAGGCGCGCAGGACGCAGGTGGTGTCCGTGTCGGGCGAGAATTGCACCATGCCGAACGGCGCGACCGCACCGGGAAAGGTATGGCCTTCGCCGCCGGTGCCGATCATCGGATCGACCTGATCGTACGTCGATTGCGCCAGGAGCGGCGTCGCCGCAAACCCGGTCAGCAGCGCCAGAAGCATACGGAAGCAAAGGGTGGTCATCGGACAGTTAGAGCATTCCCCCGGTATCAGGGGAAGGCCGTTTGTCGATGATGCCCCGTTGTTTCAACGGCTTGGGCGGCGGTGCGGTGCGGCGATCCTATGCCAAGGGGCGCAGGGTGAAGCGCGTGATCTCCGACGGCACGCCCAGCCGCAGCGCGAAGCCCGGCCACAGGCCGGTGCCGTTGCTGACGTACAGCGTCATCCCGCCGACCGCATAATTTCCGGACACGAAGCCGGCATTGCCGCGCGCGACGAGCCGGTCGAGCCCGCGGATCATGCCGCCATGCGTGTGCCCGGACAGTTGCAGCGCGACTCCGCGCGCGGCGGCGTCGCGCGCCTTGCGGGGCTGATGGTCGAGCAGGATCACCGGCGCACCGGCGGGGGCGCCTCGCAGCGCGAGGGTGAGATCCGGCCCGGGCTCACCGACGCTCGGTGCCGACAGGTCGGTGACGCCGGCGACGACCAGCCGCTCCCCGCCGCGTGCGATGACCGTGTGGGCGTTGGTCAGCATGCGAAACCCCAGACCCGACAGGTGCCGCATCCATGCGCCGTAATCGAAGAAATATTCGTGATTGCCCGGAATGGCATAGACGCCGTCCGGCGCATGCAGCCGCTGGAGCGGCGCCACGTCGTCGCGTCGCATGGCCACCGATCCGTCGATGAAGTCGCCGGTGACGACGATCAGGTCGGCGCCCGTTGCATTGGTGCGATCGACGACCGCCTGCGCCCAGCGCGGCGTGAAGAGACGGCTGATGTGCAGATCGGTAAGCTGGACGACGCGATAGCCGTCGAAGGATGGCGGCAGGTCGCGGATCGCCACCGTCACGTCCTTGATCGGCGGCACGCGCAGCGCGTTGGCGACGCCGATGCCGGCGAGCACCGCGGCGAGACCCCCGACGGCGTAGCGCAGCGCGTCCGGCTCGCGGATCGCCGCCTGCCGCACGAGCATCGTCAGCAGCGCGCCGAGGTCGAGGACCAATTGGAAGGCGGCGAGCAGCACCAGGGCACCGAATGCCCAATTGAAGAGGATGACGATGGGGCGCGGAAATTCAGGCGCGAAGACCGATCCCGACGACAACCGGCTCCACAAATGGAATTGCGACGCCGCCAGCATCAGGATGCCGACGGCTATCTTGGCCCAGAGCGGTAGCGGCAGGGGCCACAGCCAGCGCGCGATGACTATCAGCGCCGGTATGGCAAAGACGAGGTTGAAGATAAGAGGCACTCCGGCGTTTGCATGCGATGCCCGCTGTAAACGAGGCACGGGGCCGCTGTGTCCATCCCCAAGTCCGCGCAAGACGGCGTGGCTGTGGCCTCTCCCTAAATTGGACGCGAGGGCAGAGGGGGCGAACTAGGCCGTGTCGACATTCACCGTCGTGATGGATTTTTCGACGAGCGGAAAGGCATGAAGACAGAAGGGTTTTGTTCGCGCGGAGGCGCGGAGGACGCAGAGATGTCACGCGGGTGGCTGCGCTTCGCCTTGACCTCGACCGAGATAGACAGGCCGCTCGCGCGGCAAACGCGACACCTCTGCGTCCTCCGCGCCTCCGCGCGAACCGTCTTGTCTTTACCTCTTCGTATCGTGGCGTGAATGCATGTCGATCGGTCCTAAAAGCCCTGTTTGACCGTGACATGCACACGATCGAGCGTTCCGGCCGTCCCATTGACGAGTTCCCGGTGCGACAGGCGCGCTTCGACGCCCAGATCGAGGCGCGGCAACGGCGACACGAACAGGTTGATCGCCGTGTCCCATACCTGCCGGGTCGACAGGGGCGAGGCGGACGCGGGGTTCCAGATGCGCTGGAACGACCCCATCCACGTGCTGCGCAACGTGCCGGTCCAGACATGACGGATCGCGGCAAATCCCGCGACCAGCGGCACGGCCACCAATCGGTCGTCCGCCGCCTGATAGATCGCATCGGCGGCGACGTTCGCGCCGACATAGCGGCCCAGACCGCGGCCGCCTGTCATCATGAAGCGGATATCGTCGCCCTTGCCCGTGGGCAGCGGTGCGATGCCCGCCAGCGAGATGCCATAGCCTTGCGCCGTTGCCGCCGGCCGGCCGTTGGCGGGATCGACGCGCATCGATCGGAACAGCCCGGTCAGCGACAGGCTGGCGCCCTTCGACGCCCAGAGCAACTGCCCGGTCACATCGGGGATGCTGTCATCGTCATTGTCCGACAGCGCGGTCGCGCCGGCCATCGCGGACACGGTTTCGGGATTTTCGATCGAGGCGGATACGGTCCATCCGGTGCCGATCGAACGGCTGTAGCGCAGCAGCATCTGCCGGACGAGCACGGTGCCGTCGGTGACGCCGACGAAATCGGCGGTTTCGGGTAGGGCTGCGACATATTGGAAGTTGCTCCAATCCTGTCCGACCGCAAAGCCGCCATAGCCCGCGACCGCGCGGCGCAGGCCGAAGGTATAGGGATTGAGCGCACGTTCCCCGCCGGCCACCGCGGGCGCGACCTGGAAATCCGCCTCGATCAGCGTGGTCAGCGACTGCGTGCCGACCGGTGTCGCGGTCTGGAAGGCAATGCGCGATTGCTTGGCCGAGGCATCGGTGAGGATACCGGATCGCCGGCCGCCGACGGGGATCGATTGCGGCAGCGACAGTTCGCGCCCCAGCGGGTTGGTCGCGGTATCGCCGTTGCCATAGCGGCTGACGATCAGGTCGCCCTTGATGAAGCCCGCGATCCGGAAGTTGGTATCGCCGATGCGGAAGCCATAGCCCGACGGCAGCGACGCCGTGCCGCCTTGCGCGGTGATCGACGGGGTGCCCGCCGGGCGGGGCAGGGGGTCGGTCGCGGCTGCGCGCGCAATCGGGGGGCTCGCAATCGGGGCGGGCGCTGTCTGGGCGGGCGTGGCGGCGACGACCGGCACGGGCTGCGCGGGCGGGTGGGTCGCATCGAGCGCGCGTTGCAGCGCGTCGAGCTGTTGTTGCAATTGTGCCACCTTGCTGCGCAGCGCCTGATAGTCCTCGGCGGACTGCGCGGCGGCGGGTGTCGCGGCGATCATGGCCACGCCGCACAGCAATAGGGCGCACGTCGTCCGCTGCCGAAGATGCGGCATTCTGTAGTCCTTTTATCGAGAGGCCCGGCGCGCGTCGCCGGCCCGATCGGCGTCAGCGCGCGATGATGGTGGAGTCGATGTCCGCGATCGTCCGGACGCCGGTCAGCGCCATCGCCACCCGCATCTCGCGGTCGAACAGGTCGAGCAGCTTGGCGACCCCCGCCTGGCCATCGGCGGCCAGCGCGTAGATGAAGGCACGACCCAGCATCGCCGCGTCTGCGCCAAGCGCCAGCATCCGCACGACGTCCAGCCCCGATCGCACGCCGGAATCGGCGAGGATCGTCAGCTGTCCTTTCACGGCGTCGGCGATGGCGGGCAGGGCGCGCGCCGAGGAGAGCACACCGTCGAGCTGCCGCCCGCCATGGTTCGACACGACGATACCCTGCGCGCCGAAGCGGACGGCCTCGCGTGCATCCTCGACATCAAGGATGCCCTTGATGACGATCGATCCCTTCCAGACGTCGCGAATCCATTGCAGGTCGCGCCAGCCGATCCCCGGATCGAAATTGGCGCCTAGCCAACCGATATAGTCCTCAAGCCCCGTGGCCGCGCCGCGATAGGCGGAGATATTGCCCAGATCATGCGGCCGGCCATGAATGCCGACGTCCCAGGCCCAGCGCGGATGGGTTATCGCCTGCAGCATCCGCCGCCATGCGGCCCCCGGTCCCGACATGCCCGAATGCGCATCGCGGTAGCGCGCGCCGGGGACGGGCATGTCGACGGTGAAGACCAAAGTCTCCACCCCGGCCGCCTGCGCCCGCTCCAGCGCGTCGCGCATGAAGCCGCGATCCTTCAGCACATAGAGCTGGAACCAGATCGGCGCGGGCGACTGGCGCTGCACTTCGTCGATGGCGCAGACCGATACGGTCGACAAGGTGAAGGGCACCTGCTTGCTTGCGGCGGCGCGGGCCGCCTGCACTTCGCCGCGCCGTGCGTACATGCCGGTGAGGCCGACGGGGGCGAGGACGACCGGCATGCCGACCGACCGGCCGAACAGCGTCGTGCCTAGGTCGATATCGGCGACGTCGCGCAACACCCTCTGGCGCAGCGCGATGTCGGACAGGTCCGACACATTGTGGCGCAGCGTATGTTCGGCGTAGGCGCCGCCGTCGATATAGTGGAACAGGAACGGCGGCAGGCGCCGCCGCGCGGCTTCGCGATAGTCGGTGGGGGCGGAGATGATCATCGGGTCGTTCCCAATTTATGACGAGAGTTCGGCGCTGCGCGCCGCAGTGGCGCGCTCGGTGCGGGCCAGGTCGTCCTCGACCTGCCGGACCGTGGTGCGCACGAATTCGAGATGGACATCGGCCGCATCACGTGCGCCGTCCGCGTCGCCCGCCACGATTCGCTCCATGATCGCGCGGTGTTGCGCCGACAGCGCGTCGAACGTGCGCGGCACGGCGTAGATCTTTTCGCGGCTCTGCGAGATGCTAGTGTGCAGCAGCCCGAACAGGCTGGACATGACATGCGTCAACACCGCGTTGCGCGAGGCATGCGCAATGGCGAGGTGGAAGGCGGCGTCGGCATGCGCCTCCGCCGCAACGTCGCCCGCGCCGTGCAGCTTCTCCATCGCGTCGAAGCGGCGGCGGATACGGTCCTTGTCCACCGCGTCGGCGCGCCGGGCGGCATGATAGGCGGCGGTGCCGTCGAGCGACTCCCGCACCTCGAAGATGTCATGGCCATAGCCAGGATTGGCCTCGACCAGTGGGGCCAGCGGTTCGGCGATCATCTGCTCGGTCCATTGCGCCGAGGGCTCGGCCAGGATCGCTCCGGCACGCGGGCGGATGATGATCCGTCCCTGTGCCGCAAGCCGGTTCATCGCCTCGCGCAGGATGTTGCGCGATACCCCCAGCGTCTCGGCCAGCGATCGTTCGGAGGGCAGGCGCGCGCCGGGCAGCAACTTGCGCTGGGCGATCAGCGCCTCGATCGCGGTTTCCGCGCGGTGGGATACGCTGGCTGAGCCGCTCATGGGATCATCCATGGCAGGAGATAGGCCTGGACGGTGGTGATGATCCCGACCAGTGCGCAGAGCGGCAGGCTGTGGCGCACGGTGAAGCGGAACAGGTCGGATTCCTTGCCCACCAACCCCACCGCGGCGCAGGCGATGGCGATCGACTGCGGCGAGATCATCTTGCCGGTGACGCCGCCGGTCGTGTTGACCGCGACCAGCAGCACATCGCTGACCCCGATCTGGTGCGCGGTGTTGGCCTGCAATGCAGCGAACAGCGCGTTGGCCGAGGTATCCGACCCGGTCAGGAACACGCCCAGCCAGCCGAGGAACGGCGAGAAGAAGGTGAAGGCCGATCCCGTATGCGCCAGTGCCAGCGCGAGCGTCGCCGACAGCCCCGAATAATTGGCGAGGAAGGCGAAGGCGAGGACCATGCCGATCGAATAGATCGGGATGAGCAGGCTCTTCAACGTGTCGACAAAGGTACGGGCCGCATCCGCCGGCTTCATCCGCAGGAAGGCGATGGTGACGATCGCCGCCAGCATGATCGCGGTGCCGGTCGCCGACAGCCAGTCGAACTTGTACACCGCTTCATAGGGCGTGACCTGCGGAACGATCGGCGGCACCTTGGCGACCAGCTTGTCGAGGAACGGCACGTGCAGCTTCAGCACGAGGTGTGCGAGCGGTCCGTTGGCGGCGAACAGCGCCTTGACCGGGGCGATGCTCCACAGCGTGACGAACACGGTCAGGATCAGGAAGGGCGACCAGGCCCAGGCGATCTGTGCGGGCGAATGGCGGACAGCCTGGGCCTTGACCGGCGCGACCGGCACCGCGCCGTCGGCGGCGACCTCCGCCGCGTCGAAGCGGAAGATGCGCTTGGGCTGCCAGAAGCGCAGGAAGATGGGCAGCGTGATCAGGGTCGCAAGCGCGGCGGTGATGTCGGGCAGCTCCGGTCCGATGAACTGCGCGGTCAGGAACTGGACGATGGCGAACGACCCACCGGCGACCAGAATGGCGGGCCAAGTCTGGCGTACGCCGCGCGGGCCGTCCATGATCAGGATCAGCCAGAAGGGCACGAGGACCGACAGCAACGGCAATTGCCGCCCCGCCATCTGCCCGATCAGGAACGGGTCGATGCCGGTCACCTGTCCGGCGACGACGATCGGAATGCCCATCGCTCCGAACGCCACGGGGGCGGTGTTGGCGATCAGGCACAGGCCCGCGGCATAGAGCGGCCGAAAGCCGAGGCCGACAAGCAAGGCGGAGGTGATCGCGACCGGCGCACCGAACCCGGCCGCGCCTTCCAGAAAGGCGCCGAACGCAAAGCCGACCAGCAACAGCTGCAGACGCTGATCCTCGGTGACGTTCAGGATCGACTGCCGGATGATGTCGAACGCGCCGGTCGCCACCGCGATACGATAGAGAAACACCGCGCCCAGGATGATCCAGGCGATCGGCCACAAACCGTAGAAGAAGCCGAACACACCGGCGGCGATCGCACTGTGTACCGGCATGCCGTACAGCGCGATGGCGACCGCCAGCGTCAGCGCCACGGTGATCGTCCCCGCGACATAGCCTTTCAGGCGGAAGACGGTGAGGGATAGGAAGAAGAATATGATTGGTACGGCGGCGACCAGGCTAGAAAGCCAGATATTGCCCAACGGATCGTAATTTTGCGCCCAGACGTCCACGGCACCTCTCTCTTCTGGTAGTACCAGATATGCGATGTTGTGGTCATTCATCGACCGAGTTGTTGCGCGCGTCAACGCAGCTAGGAGTTTAGCTGGTGCTTTGTGGTCCTACCAGTGTTGCATGCGCCCTACTTTGCCGGTCGTGCAAGGTCCGTATGGGGCAAAGCGGCAAGAGGCGCCGCCGCGTTCACTGGTGGCGCAGGGTCTTTTCGAAGCCTTCGTTCGCCTTCGTCATCTTGGCGACCTTGCGCAGATAGGTTCGGACGTGCCGTTCGAACCGATCTTCGTCGTTGAGGCCGGTCGCGGGATAGTCCTCTTGCGCGATCAGTTGCTTGAGGCGGGCGGCGAAGGCGGGCTGGTCGGCCGTGCTGTCGTCATCCTTCAGCGTGCGGCACACCCATTCCTCGGCCGCCGCCTTGTCGTAATCGTCGCGCGCGTCATAGCCTTGCCGGTCCGCCGCCGCCTGATCCAGCCGCGCGGCGGCATGCCGACGGTCCAGCCATCGGCGCACCAACGCCGGGTCCCAAGGTTTCAACGAATCCGTCATGATAGTCCCCGATCGGTCCGCAGCGATCGGACCCTGTTCGCCGCTTTCCTTAGGATGTGGCGGATCGCTTCGCTACAGGCGGGGCAATCGAAGCAATCGGATCGCGCTATGGCCAGACGTTCGAAATATGATCCCTACGATCACCTGCCCGCAGACGACGACACGCCGGCCGCGCCGCCGCCGTGCTGGCTGTGCGGCCGGCCGACGGGCAAGACCATCGTCTGGCATCATCCCGTGCCCAAGAGCCGTGGCGGCCGCGACGTCGTGCCGATGCATCCGATCTGCCAGCAGACGCTGACCGCGAACTTCACCAATTCCGAATTGCAGCGGCACGGCATGAACGTCGCGGGCCTGCTGGATCACCCCAATGTGCGCAAATTCGTCGATTGGGTGGCGAAGAAGGATCCCGATTTCACGGCGACGATCACGAAGAAGCAGCGCTGATCGCCGTCGCCCCGATCCGGCGACGCGCTATGCGGGATCGTCGGTCGGCGCCTGGGATCGGCCGAAGAGCTTCCAGCCGAGCAGCGCGGCGGCCAGCAGGCCGACGATCACCCAGGTGAGGTTGCCGAGCAGGCTGGCGATCGTCTGCACCTGATCGCTGAACGCGCGGCCCAGCGACACGTAGATCACGAGCCACAGGACCTCGCCCGCGACGTCGAGCGCGAGGAAGCGCGCCCAGGGATATTCGGTGAGGCCGCTGGTGACGTTGATCCAGGGTCCGAGCGGCCCGATCAGCCAGCGGCTGAAGAAGATGCCCCATCCCGCCCATTTGCGCGAATAGGCCTCTGCCTGTTCGACCTTGTCCGCCCCGCCGATGCGCCTGGTCACCGCCGCGAGCAGGGGGCGCCCGCCGTAGCGCCCGAAGGCATAGCCGATCTGGTCGCCGATGACGGCGCCGGCCGAGCCCGCGGCGACGACGGGCCAGAACGACAATTCCCCCTGCGCGACGAACGATCCCATCGCCACCAGCGTCAGCGAGCTGGGAAAGGGCATGCCGGCCGCCGCCAGGATCATCGCGACGAACAATGCCGGCAGACCATAGGTCGTCAGCAGTTCGAGCAGTTGGTCGGTCATCGGGCGGGCGACGCCGATCGGGATGGGGCAACGGGCGGCGGTGGCGGGCCAGGGGGCGGATATGGCGGCCGGACGTGGACGATCGCATAGGTCAATTTCGCCTCGACCTGCGACATCGACCGGCCGCTGTCGCGCGCGATGCGGGCGAGCGGCCGGCGATCCGGCGTCGGCGGCAGGTTCAGTGCGGCGTGCAGGATGTGCGGCGGAACGTGATAGGAATGCGCGACATAGCCGATCGTCATCCACGGCTCGATCGGTTCGTCGCGATGCGCGTTCCAATAGAGGGCGTCGCTGACCGTCCGCACCGCGTGATAGCCGGTGAACGCCACGATCGCGACGAACAGCGCGATCAGGGCTTTGCGCCAAGGCTGCGTGCGGGTCATGCCCCCGCGATACGCCGGGCGGGGGCGGCGATCAACGTGGCGGCGTCATCCGGGGGCGGGGCGGGTATGCTGCCCGCTTGTTCCCGAATGACGCCCTGCGGCCGTGTCAGGCGGATCGCAGGCCCAGCCATTGCGACGAGCCCGGTAGCCACCGTCGTGCGACCCCCTCGAACAGCAGAACGAGGATCAGCGTCAGGCCGAACAGCGGCAGGTAGAGCGCGAGGGCGAGGATCGCGACGACCAGGCCGGCGCCGAACCGCGCCCGGCCGACGGGGATGGGCGCGCCGAGCAGGCCGATCGGCCGCCGCCGCCACCACATGACCGCGCCCGACACCGACAAAAGGACGAGCAGCAGCGCGGTGGCGGTGCCGAGCAGCTGGTTGGCGAGGCCGAACAGCGCGCCTTCATGCGCGGCGATACCGTAGCCGATCACGCGATCGATCCAGTGGCGTTGCGCGAAATCGGTGCGGCTGACGATCCGACCGCTGGCGCCGTCGATCTTGAGCGTGCTGCGCAAGGGACGGTCTGCCGTGTCAGAGGCGACCGACCAAGGGGCGCCGGCCTGCGCGGGGGGCGTGATGAGCACCGGTCCGGCGAGGCCCAGCGGGCGGGTGGTCGCGATGACGCGGGCCAGATCGCCCGGGGACGGTGGCGGCGCCGGCATCGTCATGCCGCCATGCCCGGCATGCTCGCCCGACGCGGCATCGGCCTTGGGAGCCTTGCCGCCGATCGTCCAGTCCACCGGGCCCCGCGACGTGCCGGTGACCTGGCGCACCTGGGTGAGGTAGGTTCCCCACCCCTTGGCCCAGGGCAGGCCGGTGAGGATCAGCCCCAGCGCGAACACCGTGACCCAGATCCCCGCCGTCGCATGGAGGTCGCGCCAGAACAGGCGTCCCCGTGCGCGCAGCCGAGGGTAGAGGATTCCGGCGAGGCCGCGCCGCCCGCGCGGCCACCACAGATACAGGCCGGTCAGCAGCATCACGATCGCCCAGCAGGCGGCGATCTCGACGAGGTAGCTGCCGGCCGCTCCGGCGAGCAATTCGCCGTGCAGGCGGAAGACGACGCGCATGGGGCGCTGCTCTTCGGTCACGACGCCCAGCACGGCCAGCGAGTGGGGATCGACGTAGACGCGCCGGTCCGCGCCGCCCCGGGTAACGAGCACACGGACCGCGGCGTCGGGCCGTTCGGGCATCACATATTTGCGCAAGGTCGCGCCGGGCACGGCGTGCAACGCGGCGGCGACCTGCGCGTCCGGCGATGCCGGCGCACCTGCGACGGGCAGGCGATCATAAGGGCGGTCGAGCCAGGATTCGATCTGCGGACGCCACAGATAGATCGTGCCGGTGAGTGCCAGCCAGATCACGAACGGGATGCAGAACAGCCCCGCGTAGAAATGCCAGCGCCAGACCGACGAATAGAAGCCGCCTGCCTGTCCAGTGCGGCCCTGCGTGTCGCGTGCCATCAGAACCGTCCCTTGATGCCGGCGTAGATCGTGCGGGGCTGGCCCGCATAGACCGAGCCTGTGACGCCGCGCAGCACCGTCGGCGAATTGAGCGTGCCGTTCGCGGCCAGGCTGTTGGCGATGATCGAGGCGGAGCCGACATAGGTCGTGTCGGTCAGATTCTCGAGCGAGGCGTATAAGGACAGGCGCGACCACCAGCCGGCGCCGGCGGGGGGATCGTAATGCAGGTTCAGGTTGACCAGCGCATAGCCCGGCACGCGCAGCGAATTGGCATTGTCGATCCAGTAGCGCGAACGCCACGTTACCTCGGCGAACCCGCCCAGTCCGGCAAGCGGACCGGCAGGGCGGTCATATCCGGTTCGAAGGTTGGCGAAGGTGGGAATCACCCCCGGAATGCGGTTGCCGTCGCGGTCGAACACGGCCGACACCGTGCCCGACGTCAGCCGCTCGAGATATTGGGTGTAGCGCTGGTCGTTGTAGCTGTAATTGCCGCGGACATAGCCGCCCTCGACCAGATCGGGACGCCATTCGACCGCCATTTCGACTCCGCGGTGGATCGACCGCGGCACGTTGGTGGTGAACGACAACAGGTTGACGCCCGCCGACTGGCTGACCTGTTCGTTGCGGAACCATTCGTAATAGCCGGTCAGTTCGGCGGTGAGCGTGCGGCCGAGACGCAGCTCGGCGCCGAGGTCGACGCCGGTGTTCTTCTGGGTCTTCAGCGCGACATTGTCGCCGGGCACGCCGGCGGGCGTCACGAACAGCTGGCCGGCTTGCGGGATGCCATAAGCGGTTCCCACGCGTGCGTGCAGGCGCAGCGCCGGATCCGCCTGCCAGACGAGCGAGGCTTCGGGGGCGACATTGCCGAACCGGCGCAGCGCCGGCACCACCGTCATCGTCGGGCTGGCACCGACCGGATAGGTGTAAGCGGTCTGGCGCATGTTGATGATCGAGCGTTCCGCGCCGATGCCCGCCACGAAGGTGAGCGTCGGCGTCAGCCGCAATTCCTCACGCGCGCGGATGCCGAGGTTGCGCACGTCGCCGAACACGGTCTGCGTCGGCGCGCCGATGCCGTTGCGGCCGGCGGGCGTCTTGTTGAACGAAAAACTCTGGTTATCGAGATAGCCGTAGAACAGGCCGACGAAGCTGACCGCATCCATGCCGAACAACCGCCCGCGGTTCGTGACGTCCGAACTGATCGCATAGCTGTCCAGCGTCCCCTTGAAGGGGGTGGCGCCGGTCGGCTGGTTGACGACGCGGCTGTCGAACAGCGCCTGCGTGCGCCACGTCGTCGCCGACGACAGGTCATGCTCCCAGCGCGCGCCGACGATCGTCCGGCGATCGTTGCGGGCGAGATCGCCTTCGGTCGCGGTCTGGGCGATGCGGGTGCCGTTGATCCCGTTCACCAGGACCGAGATCGTGCCGCATCCCGGCGCGGCGGTCGCCGCCTGCTCGCACCCTTGCTGATAGGGGTTGGCGGCGAACTGGTTGAACGACAGGCGCGTCGACAGGCGGAACTCGCCCTCGTTGTAGATGAGCTTGCCGGTCAGCCGGTCGCGATCCGACAGCGCGACGGTCGCGAGCGCGTTGATCGTGCCCGTCTCATAGCCGGTATGGCCCGTTGCGCCATTGGCGCGCACGAAGCTGCCGAACAGCGCATAGTCCTGGTCGGCATTGCCGTGGCCGATCGTCGCATAGGCATTGAGATAGCCGTAGCTGCCAGCGTCCAGCCCCAGCTCGGCCCCCTGGATGTCGCGGCCGCGGCGGGTGCGGAAGTTGATCGCGCCCTCGATCGCATAATTGCCGTATCGGGCGGACGATGGCCCGCGGACCACGTCGACCGCACCGTAGGCGTGCGGATCGGTGAGGTCGAAGCGGGCGAGGCCGTCGGGCTGGGTGACCGGGAAGTCGTCTTCGAACACCTGGATGTTGCGCGCGCCGAAGCTGTTGCGCGCGTTGGAGCCGCGGATCGACACGCCCACGTCGCGCGGGCCGTTGCCGCCGATCACCGTCACGCCCGGCGAGAGCTTGACGATGTCCGCGATGGTGCGCGCCGGCGTGTTGCGGAAATCGCGGTCCGAGATGGTGGTGTCGGTCTGGCCCGTGACCTGCGTGGTGAGCGTCAGCGCGCGTCCCGTGACGATGATGTCGCCGGGCGCGGCTGACGTGTCGATGGGCGTGGACGCAACCGGCGTCGGCGTGGCGGCGGGCGCAGGCGCAGGCGCGTCGAGCTTGCGCAATTCGGCGTCGATGGCGTCCCGTTGGCGCAGCAATTCGGCGCGGCGCGGGTCGGTGGATTGGGCAGACGCCGACGACGCGGCGAGCGCGGCCAGCGAGGCCGCGGCAAGATACTGGAATGTAGGCACGATGATCCCCTGAAAGCATCAGGCGCCGTGCCGCCCGATGGGCGGCCGGCAGCCGAAACCGCGCGCGATTCGAACGATCGCCTGCGGCACGGGCGAGGGGAACGCCGCGGGGCGTCCCGTCTCGCCGTCGATCAGGCGGTGGCGGGTGGCGCGCGCAGCGGGGGGCGGAGGCGGGTGAACTGCCGCGGGGCGGGCGGAACGACGGTCCGGAAGACGGTCGCGACGATGAAGGCGACGACCAGCGCGAGCAGCAGCGGGTCGGCGCCGCTCATCGCGGGGGCGTTGAGGCCGGCGAAGGCGCAGGGTTGCTCCGCCTTGCCGTGATCCGGCTTGTCGTCGTGATGCGCCATGCCGGGCATCGCCATGGTCATCGTCACCGGGCCGTAGCCCGAGCAGATCTCGATCGTGATCGCGCCGTTCGACGAACCCAGCATATAGCCGTTGGGCACGACGATTTTCATCAGCAGCGTCAAGGCGATCAGCCAGGCGGCCAACCAGCGATGATGCAGGACATGATGGCGTATCGCGCTCACCGGACCGCCCTATCGCCCGATGGTGCCGCCGTCACCTTGCATTTTGGTAGGAGCGCGATGCGCCGGCGTGCCGTCAGCCGAACAACGGCTTCAGCGGGTTGCCGATCAGGCCGCTGACCATCGCCGCCTGGATGCGTGTTGCCGGCCATAGCTTGGACAAGGGGCCGACGATCCGGTCGCGCACGAACGGGAGCGCGTGACTGTCGGACTGGTAGACGGGGGTGAACAGCGCGGTGAGGGCCTGGTACAGATGCACGTGCCGGCGCCGCATCGCGATCGCTTTGCTCAGCGCCGTGGCCACGTCCGGCGACTGTCGCAACGCCAGCGCGAGCGCATAGGCATCGAGCAGCGCCATGTTCGCGCCCTGTCCCAATTGCGGGCTGGCCGAATGCCAGGCGTCGCCGATGTGGATCATGCCCGCTTCCGCCGGCCTCGGCAGCGTCCGGTGGGCGTAGCGGGCGAAGGTGAGCTGGTCGGGGGAGTGGATCTGGTCGAGCAAGGCGCGCGTCGCCGGCCATAAGGCAGAGACCTCCGCCTTCCAGGCATCGAGTCCCGCCGCCTGCCATTCGGCGAGCCGATCGGCGCGCAGCGACCAGAAGAGCGCCGCCTGCTGGCGCGGGTCGCCGGGAAACCGCCCGATCGGCAGCACGCCGACCATCACGCTCGCCCGCCGATAGCGCTGTTCGAGCGCGGCGGGATCGAAGCCGGCATCGGCGGGCCAGTCGAGCGTTCCCCACAGCGCACCATAAGCGAGCGTGCGGCCGCAGGGTGGCGCCAGCGGCGTCCGCGTGCCGAGCGCGTCGACGATGAGGTCGAACGGGCCGATCCGCCGGTCGCCCTCCAGCAGCAGGACGCGACGGTCGCCGGCGGTGAGGTCGCTGCCCGACACCGCGCAGCCGGTTTCGATCGCGATCCCCGCGGCCGCGACCGCCTGGTGCAGCAGTGCGAACAAAGTCGCGCGATGCACGCCGACGCCGAACCCGGCCCGCTTGCCGAGCGCCGCATAGCGGACGGACAGGACGACGCGGCCGCTGCTTCCCGCCTCGCCATGCAGGCGATCGATGCGGGCACCATGGTCGAGCAGCGCGTCGGCCAGCCCCAATGCGCGCAGGACCGCGAAACCGGTCGGCTGGATCATCAGGCCTGATCCCACGGGGCGGGGCGCATCGAACCGCTCGAACAAGGTGACATGATGGCCGTCGCGATGCAGCAGCAGCGCGGTGGCGAGGCCCGCCGGGCCGCAGCCGGCAATCGCGATGTGAAGACGCTGCATCGCGCCAGCCTAGCCGGACGGCGGCGTCGCGCCATCCCTTTCGATCGTAATGAAGTGCCGGCCGCGGTTCACACCGCCAGATCGTTTGCCTCGACATGCGCGGCGATTTCGCCGGCGGTGGTCCACCAGATGCGCGGATCGTTCGCGGCGCGGAGGTCGGTCAGCACGCGGGCGAGGGCGGGCGTGCGATGCGCCTGCCCCATGATATACGGGTGGAGCGCGATGCCGAGGACCACGGGGCGGCGGTCGCATTCCGACAGCAATTGCTCGACGGCGGCGCGGATCATGCCGGCGAACGTTTCCGCCTCCTGCCGGCGGGCGATGATCGCGGGGATGTCGTTGATCTCCTGCGAATAGGGGACCGACAGCAAGCCGCCGTGCGCGGTCGACAGCCGCGTCGGCTGGTCGTCGTGCGCCCAGTCCAGCACGTAGCGATAGCCCTGCTGCGCCAGCAGGTCCGGCGTCTGGTCGCTTTCGGAAATCCAGGGGCCGAGCCACCCCGTCGGGCGGACGCCCAGTGCGGCGAGCCGATCGGTGACGTCGCCGATCATCGTCGCTTCGCGCCGGCCGGACAGGTCGCCTTGCGCCGTGGCGTTGGTCGCGCCATGCGCCGCAATCTCGTCGCCGCGGTCGCGGCACGCCTCGGCCAGGCCGGGGCAGGCATCGAGCACGTCCGCGTTGACCAGCGCCGTGGTGCGCAGGTCGAGCCGGTCGAAGAGATCGAACAGCCGCCACGCGCCGACGCGATTGCCGTAATCGCGCCAGGCATAATTCATGACGTCGGGATCGGTCTGCGCCGGGGCCAGCTCGGCACCCAGGCCGCTGCCGAACTGGAACACCTCGTAATTGACGCCCAGATAGATGGCGAGGCGGCCACCATTGGGCCAGTCGTAGACGGGACGATCGGTGATCGGGCGATAGGCGTAGCGGTCGTGGTGCGAGCTCATCCGCCGGTAACGCGTCGCGGGCGCCTTGGGCCCAAATCATCGGTCGTCGCATGGGCTGGAACGTCCGCGCGCGTGGCTCGCTGTAGCGGCAGGTCATCACAGGAGGTCAGACGTGGGCACGGATAGCGGACGGACGACGGACACCGGCGGCGGTCGATGGGGTCGCGGTGCGGCGCTGGCGTCGGTCGCCGCCGTGCTGGGGATCAGCGCGCTGGTGGGGCGTGGCAATGCGCCCGACGCGACGCATCCGGGCGTGCGGCGCTGGTATCGCAAGCTCGACAAGCCGGGCTTCACGCCGCCCGATGCCGCCTTTGGCGCGGTGTGGCCGGTGCTGGAAACGGGGCTGGCGGTGGGCGGCTATCGCCTGCTGCGCAACCCGTCGGGGGCGAGCCGCAATGCGGCGGTCGGCCTTTGGCTGGTCAACAGCGCGCTGATCGGCGGATGGACGCAGCTGTTCTTTCGCGAGCGGCAGCTGGGTGCGAGCGCGGCGGTGTCGGGCGCGATGGTGGCGACGGGCGCGGCCTATGTCGCCACTGCCGCGCGCGTCGATCGGCCGGCGGCGGCGTTGGCCGTGCCCTTCGTCGGCTGGCTGGGCTTTGCGACGTTGCTGGCCGGGCGGATCTGGCGCGACAATCCGGCGGAGGGGCAATGCGCCGCGTAACCGTATGGCATGACGGCCAGTGTCCGCTGTGCCGCCGCGAGATCGCCATGATGCGCCGGCTGGACCGGCGCGGCCGGATCGACTTCGTCGATGTCGCCGGCCCGGGAACCTGCCCGATCGACCGCAGCGCGATGCTGGCGCGCTTCCACGCGCGCGAGGGCGACGGGCCGTTGTTGTCGGGTGCGGCCGCCTTCGCGGCGATGTGGCGGGCGATCCCGCTGCTGCGTCCGCTGGGCATCGCGGCGCGCAACCCCATCGTGCTGGCGATGCTGGAGCGCGCGTATCGCGGCTTCCTGCGGGTGCGACCGCGCCTGCAGCGCTGGCTGCGGCGGCGCGAGGCACGCGCATGAGGCCGTGGCGCGATCCCGTTGGTCCGGACCAGCAGAGCGTCTGGGACTTTCCGCGGCCCGCGGTAGCGGAGGCGAGCGACCGGCACGTCCGGATCGAGCATCGCGGCGTCGTGGTGGCGGATACCCGTGCGCCGGTCCGCACGCTGGAGACCAGTCATCCGCCGAGCTGGTACATCCCGCCGGCCGATATCACGCCCGGCGTGCTGATCCCGTCCAACCGGCGATCTTTCTGCGAATGGAAGGGGCATGCGGTGTACTGGCATGTGCAGGTCGGCGACGTCCGGCTGACCGATGTCGCCTGGAGCTATCCCGATCCGACACGCGGCTTCGCGATCCTGCGCGACCATGTCGCGTTCTACGCCGGGCCGTTCGACCGCTGCCTGGTCGATGGCGAGCAGGTGATCCCGCAGCCGGGCGGCTTCTATGGCGGGTGGATCACGGCGGACCTGGCCGGGCCGTTCAAGGGCGTGCCGGGCAGCATGGGCTGGTAGGCCGGGCGCCGCTTGCGGAACGGCAGTTCGCGTTGCAGTTTCGGTCGCCGTGCCTGGAGTGACCGAATGACCGAGGATTTCATCGCCGCCTTGCCCAAGGCCGAACTGCACCTGCACATCGAGGGCAGTCTGGAGCCCGAGCTGATGTTCGGGCTGGCCAAGCGCAACGGTGTCGCGATCCCCTATGCGTCGGTGGAGGCGGTGCGCGCGGCCTATGCCTTTTCCAATCTGCAGGATTTCCTCGACATCTATTATGCCGGGGCAGACGTGCTACGCACGCGCGCCGACTTCCACGATCTGGCCGCTGCCTATTTCGACCGGGCCGCTGGCGATGGCGTGGTGCATGCCGAGATCATGTTCGATCCGCAGACGCACACCGCGCGCGGCATCCCCTTTGGCGAGGTGATCGAGGGGCTGCTCTCTGCAATGGCGGAGGCGGAAGCGCGGCATGGCATGACCAGCGCGCTGATCATGAGCTTCCTGCGCCATCTGAGCGAGGAGGAGGCGTTTGCGACGCTGGAGGAGGCGACGCCGTGGCTCGACCGGATCACCGCGGTGGGCCTCGATTCGTCCGAAGTCGGTCATCCGCCAGAGAAGTTCGCGCGCGTCTTCGCCGCCGCCCGCGCGAAGGGGCTGAAGCTGGTCGCGCATGCCGGGGAGGAGGGGCCGCCGGAGTACGTCCGCCAGGCGCTCGACCTGCTCGACGTGGACCGGATCGATCATGGCAATCGCTCGCTGGAGGACGCGGCCTTGGTCGCGCGGCTGGCGGACGAGGGGATGACGCTGACGGTGTGCCCGCTGTCGAACCTGAAACTGTGTGTCGTCGACCGCATTGAGGATCACCCGATCGATGCGATGCTGGCGCAGGGGCTGCGCGCGACGATCAATTCGGACGATCCCGCCTATTTCGGCGGCTATGTCGCGGACAATTACCGCGCGGTGGCGGCGGCGCGGGGGCTGGACCGCCAGGCGCTGGCAACGCTGGCGCGCAACAGCTTTACCGGATCGTTCCTGCCGCCGGACGCGGTGGCGGCGCATCTGGCGCGGCTGGACGCCTTCGTCGCGGCGGCGTGAGGCAGCCAGCGTAAAAACATACGGAAAACATACGCCCTGACCCGATAATCGCTCTCGAAACCCTACGGACGCACGGCCTAATTGCCTTGCCCGCAGGAGGATCCGGCGCCCGTTCGCGGCGCCCGGATCCTCCGTTCGTGGGAGGTTCGATTTCGTGCGTATCCGTTATTGTTTTGCCGTCGCCCTGCTGCCGATCGCGGCGCCCGCTTATGCCCAGAGCACCGACACCGCGCCGCCGCCGGCCGTCACCGTCAACGGATCGGCCGCGATCCTGTCCGACTATCGCCTGCGCGGCATCTCGCAGACCGACGAGCATATGGCGGTGCAGGCCGGGCTGACCGTTGCCCACAAGAGCGGCATCTATGTCGGCGCCTGGGCGTCGAACCTTGCCGGCTGGGGCACGTTCGGCGGCGCCAATATGGAACTGGACCTGATCGGCGGGTACAAGACCAAGATCAGCCCGACCGGCACGCTCGACGTCGGCCTGACCTGGTACATGTATCCGGGCGGCGCCAACAAGACCGACTATGCCGAACCCTATGTGAAGCTGTCGGGCACCACCGGCCCGGTGTCGCTGACCGCGGGTGCGGCCTATGCGCCCAAGCAGCAGGCGATCGGCAAATGGTACGATAACGGCGCCAGCGCGGCGGCGGGCGTCTACGACCATCCCGGCGCCAAGAGCGACAATCTGTACGTCTGGGGCGACGGCGCGGCTGCGATCATGGGCACGCCGTTCACCGCCAAGGCGCATATCGGCCACAGCTGGGGCATGGATGGCCTGGGCCCCAATGCCACCGCGCCGACGCCGACCGGCGATTATTGGGACTGGTCGCTGGGCGTCGACACCAGCTGGCACAATCTGACGCTGGGCGTGGCCTGGATCGATACGAACATTTCGGACCGCGACGCCGCCTATCTGCGGCCGAGCTTCAGCAAGGGACAGGACGGCACCGGCAACATCGCCGGCAGCACCGCGCTCGTCTCGCTCACCGCCGCCTTCTGAACGGGGAGACCTTTCCATGCAGGATATCATCTGGCTGTCGATCATCGGCGGGCTGTCGGCGCTGACGCTGGCCTATGCCCGCCTGTGCGACAAAGCGTGAGGGCGCGACCATGACCATCGACCTGTGGCTCGCCGCCGCCTGCGCGCTCGGCCTGCTCGCCTATCTGGTGGCGGTATTGCTCCGCCCCGAACGCTTCTGAAGGGAGCGCCGTCATGACCATCCAGGGTTGGGGCCTGATCCTCGCCTTCGTCGCGGTGCTGCTCGCCCTCGTCAAGCCGGTCGGCCTGTGGCTGTTCGCGCTGTACGAGGGGCGACGCACGCCGCTCCATGCCGTGCTCGGCCCCGTCGAGCGCGGCTTCTATCGTTTGTCGGGCATCGACCCGGCGGAAGAGCAGGGCTGGCGCCGCTACGCCGTCCATATGCTGCTGTTCAACATCGCGCTGATGCTGTTCACCTATGCCGTGCTGCGCTTGCAGGCGGTGCTGCCGCTCAACCCGCTGCATTATGCGGGCGTGGGCGCGGACGGTGCGTTCAACACCGCGATCAGCTTCACCACCAATACCAACTGGCAATGGTATGCGGGCGAATCGACGCTGTCGAACCTCAGCCAGATGCTGGCGCTGACCATCCACAATTTCACGTCGGCAGCGACGGGCATCGCGCTCGCCTTCGCGCTGTTCCGCGGTTTCGCGCGGCGGAAGGCGAGTGGCATCGGCAACTTCTGGGCCGACATGACCCGGATCACCCTGTACCTGCTGCTGCCGGCGTGCATCGTCTACACGATCTTCCTGATCGCGAGCGGCGTGCCGCAGACGCTGGCCGGATCGGTCGACGTGACGACGCTGGAGGGGCTGCGCCAGACGCTGGCGCTGGGCCCGGTCGCCAGCCAGGAAGCGATCAAGATGCTCGGCACCAACGGTGGCGGCTTCTTCAACGCCAATAGCGCGCATCCGCTCGAAAACCCCGGCGCGCTGGTCAATTTCGTGCAGATGGCGTCGATCTTCGTGATCGGCATGGGCCTGACCTGGACGTTCGGCAAGGCGGTGGGCGACACGCGCCAGGGCTGGGCGATCCTGGCGGCAATGATGCTGCTGCTCCTGGCCGGCGTCGGCGTCACCTATTGGCAGGAAGCGGCGGGCAACCCGGTGCTGCACCATCTGGGCGTCGCGGGCGGCAACATGGAGGGCAAGGAGGTGCGCTTCGGCATCGCCGCGTCCGCCTTGTTCTCGGTCGTCACCACGGCGGCGTCGTGCGGCGCGGTCAATGCGATGCACGACAGCTTTACCGCGCTGGGCGGCATGATCCCGCTGATCAACATGCAGCTGGGCGAAGTGGTGGTCGGCGGCGTCGGTGCCGGTATCTATGGCTTCCTGCTGTTCGCCATCCTCGCCGTCTTCGTCGCCGGCCTGATGGTCGGGCGCACGCCCGAATATGTCGGCAAGAAGATCGAGGCGCGCGAGGTGAAGCTCGCCGTGCTGGCGATCGCGGTGCTGCCGCTGGTGATCCTGGGCGGCACGGCGCTGTCCGCAGTCGCGCAGGCGGGCCTTGCCGGGCCGCTCAATAAGGGGCCGCATGGCTTCAGTGAAATCCTGTACGCCTTCACCAGCGCGGTCGGGAACAACGGATCGGCCTTTGCCGGCCTGACCGCGGGTACGCCCTGGTACAACGGCCTGCTGGGCGTCGCGATGTGGATCGGGCGGTTCTTCGTGATCGTGCCGATGCTGGCGATCGCCGGCAGCCTTGCCGCCAAGCGCCACACGCCGGCGGGCGCGGGATCCTTCCCGACCACCGGCGGCCTGTGGGTCGGCCTGCTGGTCGGCATCATCCTGGTGCTGGGCGGCCTCACCTTCCTGCCGAGCCTCGCCCTCGGTCCCATTGCCGATCATCTCGCGATGATCGGTGGCCAGCTTTCGTAAGGGGCGCCGTCATCATGGCCCAGACACGCAACGCATCCTTGTTCACCGCAGAGCTGATCGTGCCGGCGATCCGCGATGCCTTCGTCAAACTCGATCCCCGGCAATTGATCCGTAACCCGGTGATGTTCACCACCGCCGTCGTCGCGGTGCTGCTGACCGTCCTGCTGGCGGTGGGGCAGGACGGCCTGTCGACCGGCTTCAAGCTGCAACTGGTCGTCTGGCTGTGGCTGACGGTGCTGTTCGGCACCTTCGCCGAGGCGCTGGCGGAAGGCCGCGGCAAGGCGCAGGCGGCCAGCCTGCGCGATGCTAAAGCCGAACTGAAGGCCAAACGGCTGATCGGTGTCGGCGACGCCTGGGAGCTGGTCGCGGGCACCCGGCTGAGCGTCGGCGACGTCGTGCTGGTCGAGACGGGCGACCTGATCCCGTCGGACGGCGAGGTGATTCAGGGGGTCGCATCAGTCAACGAAGCCGCGATCACCGGCGAAAGCGCGCCGGTGATCCGCGAGGCGGGCGGCGACCGGTCGGCGGTAACGGCGGGCACGCGCGTCATCTCCGATTCGATCAAGGTGCGCGTCACCGTCGAGCCGGGGCAGGGCTTCCTCGATCGCATGATCGCGCTGGTCGAGGGTGCCGAGCGGCAGAAGACGCCGAACGAGATCGCGCTGACCATCCTGCTGACCGGCCTGACGATCATCTTCCTGATCGCGGTCGCGACCATTCCGGGCTTCGCCAGCTATGCCGGCGGGTCGATCCCGGTCGCGATCCTGGCGGCGCTGCTGATCACGCTGATCCCGACGACGATCGCCGCCTTGCTCTCGGCAATCGGCATCGCGGGCATGGACCGGCTGGTCCGCTTCAACGTGCTCGCCAAGTCGGGCCGCGCGGTGGAGGCGGCGGGCGATATCGACGTGCTGCTGCTCGACAAGACCGGCACGATCACGATCGGCGACCGGCAGGCGAGCGAGTTCCGCAGCGTCGGCGGCGCGAGCGCCGAAGACCTCGCCGAAGCCGCACTGCTCGCCAGCCTGGCGGACGAGACGCCCGAAGGCCGGTCGATCGTCGTGCTGGCGCGCGAGCGCTTCGGCCAGACCGCGACGCTTCCCGATCATGCCGAGGTAATCGCCTTTACCGCGCAGACCCGCGTGTCGGGGGTGCGGATCGGCGACACGCTGATCCAGAAGGGCGCGGTCGATTCGATCCTGCGCGCCAATCCGGGCAGCGGAGAGACCGCGGCGGCGACCGAATTGCGCCGTATCACCGACGAGATCGCCCGCGCCGGCGGCACGCCGCTGGCGGTGGCGAAGGACGGCCGCCTGCTCGGCGCGATCTTCCTGAAGGACGTGGTGAAGGCGGGCATCCGTGAGCGCTTCGCCGAATTGCGCCAGATGGGCATCCGCACCGTCATGATCACCGGCGACAATCCGCTGACCGCCGCGGCGATCGCGGCCGAGGCGGGGGTCGACGACTTCCTCGCCCAGGCGACGCCCGAGGACAAATTGGACCTGATCCGCAAGGAACAGACCGGCGGGCGGCTGGTCGCGATGTGCGGCGACGGCACCAACGACGCGCCCGCGCTGGCGCAGGCGGACGTGGGCGTCGCGATGAACACCGGCACGCAGGCCGCGCGCGAGGCGGGCAACATGGTCGACCTGGACAGCGACCCGACCAAGCTGATCGAGGTCGTCGGCCTCGGCAAGCAGTTGCTGATGACGCGGGGGGCGCTAACGACCTTCTCGGTCGCCAATGACGTCGCCAAATATTTCGCGATCATCCCGGCGATGTTCGTCGCGCTGTATCCGGGGCTGGGCGTGCTCAACGTGATGGGGCTGACGACGCCGCAGAGCGCGATCCTGTCGGCGATCATCTTCAACGCGCTGATCATCCCGGCCCTGGTGCCGCTGGCGCTGAAGGGCGTGACCTATCGCCCGATGGGGGCGGGGCCGCTGCTGGCACGCAACCTGGCCATTTATGGCCTGGGCGGGCTGCTCGCGCCGTTCGTCGGAATCAAGCTGATCGACATCGTCGTCGGTGGCCTCGGACTGGCCTGAGGAGTAGATATAATGGGTAAGGATTTCTCTTCGGCACTGCGGCCGGCGATCGTAATGACATTGCTGTTCGCGGCGTTGCTCGGCATCGTCTATCCGCTGGCGATGGCCGGCGTCGGCCAGATCGTCTTCCCCCATCAGGCGAACGGCAGCCTGATCGAACAGGGCGGGCGCGTGATCGGGTCGGACGTGGTGGGCCAAGCGTTCACGTCGGACCGCTATTTCCAGACGCGCCCCTCCGCGGCGGGCAAGGGTTATGACGGCATGGCGTCGAGCGGATCGAACCTCGGCCCGGCGAGCAAGGCACTGGCCGATCGCGTCACCGCCGATGTGGCGAAGCGCCGGGCGGAGGGCGTGACGGGGCCGATCCCCGCCGATCTCGTCACCACCAGCGGATCGGGCCTCGACCCCGATCTGTCGCCGGAGGCAGCGCTGGCGCAGGCCCCCCGCATCGCACGCGTCCGCGGCTTGCCGGTGGCACGCATCGAAGCGCTGGTCGCCGCGGCGACCGAGGCCCCCGTGCTGGGCGAACCCCATGTAAATGTGCTTGCACTCAACCGCGCGCTCGACGCATCCCGCAGGTGATGAGCGACGGCCGGCCCGACCCCCAGGCATTGCTGCGTCAGGCGGCGCAGGAGGGTCGCGGCCGCCTGAAGATCTTCCTCGGGGCGGCACCGGGCGTCGGCAAGACGTTCGAGATGCTGTCCGAGGGGAAGGCGCGGGCGCGCGAGGGCGTCGATGTCGTCGTCGGCGTGGTCGAGACGCACGGCCGCGCCGAGACGGAGGCGCTGACCCGCGGGTTCGAGATCCTGCCGCGCCTCGCCATTCCCTATGAGGGGCGGACGCTGCACGAGATGGACCTCGATGCGCTGATCGCCCGCGCCCCCCGCCTCGCGCTGGTCGACGAGCTGGCGCATACCAATGCGCCGGGCAGCCGCCACCCCAAGCGCCATCAGGACGTCGAGGAACTGCTCGCTGCGGGGATCGACGTCTATTCGACAATCAACATCCAGCATGTCGAAAGCCTCAACGACATCGTCGCGGGCTTTACCCATGTCCGGGTGCGCGAGACGGTGCCCGACAGCGTGCTGGAGGCGGCCGAGATTGAGGTCGTCGACATCCCGCCCGACGAGCTGATCGAGCGGCTGAAGGCGGGCAAGGTCTATCTGCCGCAGGAGGCGACGCGCGCGCTCCAGCATTTCTTTTCCAAATCCAATCTGTCTGCGTTGCGCGAACTGGCGCTGACCCGCGCTGCGCAGGCGGTCGACGCGCAGATGCTGGAGCATGTCCGCGCGCTGGGCGTCGGCGGCACCTGGGCGGGGGCGGAGCGGATCGTCGTCGCGATCAACGAACTGGCGGGCGGCGAGGGGCTGGTGCGAGCGGGCAAGCGCGTCGCGGACGGGTTGCGCGGGCCGTGGACGGCGCTGTTCATCGAAACGCCGCGCGTGGCCGCGTTCAGCGACGCGCAGCACGCCCGCGTCGCGGCGGCGATGACGCTGGCGACACAGCTGGGCGCGACGGTGGTGACCGTCCCTGCGGCGGGGGTGGTCGAGGGGATCAAGGCCTATCTGGCCGATGCCCGCGCGACGCAGCTGATCGTCGGCAAGTCGCGGCGGTCGCGCTGGTTCGAGTTGCGGCATGGTTCGGTGGTCGACCGGCTGGTGCGCGAGACGCCGGGCGTGACCGTCCACGTGCTGCCGGTTGCGGGTGGTGCGGCAAAGCCCGAACGCCTGCCGCGCCGGCGTGGCGCATGGGGCACGCGGCTGGGCTATGTCGCCACCAGCGCGATGATCGCGGGCGTCACCGGCGCCGGCACCGCGCTGTTCCGGGTGCTGCAGCTGGGCAACGTCGGCATGCTGTACCTGCTGCCGGTGATGGCGGCGGCGAGCCTGTTCGGGCTGCGCACCGGCCTGTTCGCGGGGCTGGCATCGAGCCTGGCCTATAACTTCTTCTTCCTGCCGCCGACCGGCACGTTCACGATCAGCAATCCCGAAAACGTGATTTCGGTGTTCGTGCTGCTGGGCGTCGCCTTCGTCACCAGCCATCTCGCCGCGCGGGTACGGGCGCAGGCGGACCTCGCCAGCCAGAGCGCGCGGACCAATGCCGCGCTGACCGGCTTCCTGCGCCAGTTGACCGAACTGGCCGACGATGCGGCGGTGAAGCGCGCCACCTGTCGCGAAATCGCGCATATCCTCGACGTGCATAGCGTGCTGCTGGGTGCGGGCGCCGGCGGATTGGACGTGCAGGCCGCCGATGCGGAGGGGTATCAGCTCGGCACGCTCGATCTCGCCGCGGCGCAATGGGCGTTCGACAATGCGACGACGACGGGGCGCGGATCGGGCACGCTGACCGCATCGGACTGGGTGTTCCACCCGCTGTCGCATGCCGGACGGACGCTGGCGGTGCTGGGCCTCGCGCGCGACGGCGGCGGTGATCCCGTGCGCGCCGACCAATTGCCGCTGCTGACCAGCCTGATCGACCAGGCGGCGATGGTGCTGGAACGGCTGCGGCTGGAAGGCGAGATGCGCGACGTCGAGACGATTCGCACCCGCGATCGCCTGCGCGGCGCCTTGCTGTCGTCGGTCAGCCACGACCTGCGCACGCCGCTGACCGCGGTGAAGGCTGCTGCCGCTGAGCTGCGCCACGGCGTGACGCCGGATCTGGTTACGACGATCGAGGTCGAGACGCGGCGGCTGGACCGGTTCGTCGCCAATCTGCTCGACATGGCGCGGATCGAGGCGGGGGCGCTGACGCTGGCGATCGAGCCGACCGACCTTGCCGATGCGGTGACGGGCGCGGCGCATGATGCGCGCGCGGCGCTCGCCGGTCATGCGATCCGGCTGGACGTGCCGCCCGACCTGCCGCTGGTCCGCTGCGACGCGCAGCTGCTGCATCATTGCCTGCTCAACCTGCTCGACAATGCGGGGCGCTATGCGGATCCGGGCACCGCGATCCGCATCGTCGGCGCGCATCGCGGCGCGACCTTGCGGTTGTCGGTGGTCGACGAGGGGCCGGGCCTGCCGCCGGGAGCGGAAAGCGCGATCTTCGACACGTTCCGCCGCTTCGACGGATCGGATCGCTCGGCGGGGGGCACGGGGCTGGGCCTTGCCATCGTCAAGGCGTTTGCGGAGGCGATGGGCGTCGGCGTGGAGGCGGCCAATCGCGACGATGGCGCAGGCGCCCGGTTTACGCTGGTCTTCCCGTCCGCGACGATCGTACGCGACGCAATGGTCGAGGGGCAGGTCTGATGGCGCGCGTGCTGGTGGTGGATGACGAGCCGGCGATCCGGCGGTTGCTCCGCCAGACGCTGGAGCGCGCCGGCCACGACGTGATCGACGCCGCCGATGCGCGCGCGGCGCTGGCCGCGGTGGCGCAGGACGCGCCGGATGCGGTGCTGCTCGATCTGGGGTTGCCGGGGCGGGATGGGCTGGAGCTGGTGCCGGTCATCGCGCGGACGCCGGGGATCGCGCTGCTGGTCGTCTCCGCGCGTGATGCGACCGAGGACAAGGTCGCTGCACTCGACCTCGGCGCGGACGATTACGTGACCAAGCCGTTCGACAGCGAGGAATTGCTCGCCCGCCTGCGCGTTGCGCTCCGACGCAGCGAGGCGAAGGGCGGCGGCGTGGTGCGCGCGGGCGAGGTGACGATCGATCCCGCCGCGCACCGCGTCGAACGCGCGGGCGCGGAGGTGCATCTGACGCGCAAGGAATATGAGGTGCTGACGCTGCTCGCCGACCATGCCGGGCGCGTCGTGACGCACAAACTGATCCTGCAGCGCGTGTGGGGCGGTCACGATCCGAAGGTCGAATATCTCCGCATCGTGATCCGCAACCTGCGCCAAAAGCTGGAGGCGCCGCGCCCCGTCGGCAGCCTGATCGCGAACGAACAGGGGATCGGCTATCGGCTGATCGGGTAGGCTTTTTCGCCCTCACCCTTCGCCGGCTTTGCCGGCTCTTCCCTCTCCCGCTGGGAGAGGGAGGGAGCGCTGAGGCGCGGAAGGGTGAGGGTGATGTCAGCCGGTCCGGGATATCACGCGGCCTCGTGCCCTTCCGCCAACGCACGGTCGATATCCGCTGCGCTGTGGCGTTCGGTTAGGAAGGTGCCGGGCGTGCCGGTCAGGCGGTTGACGATGCGGCCGCGGCGGACGCCTTCGCGTGCGGCGATCGTATCGGTCCAGCGGCGGACGTTCGGATAGTCCTCGACCGACAGGAACTTTTGCGCACTGTAGATGCCGTCCATCAGCCCGCCATACCAAGGCCACGCCGCGATATCGGCGATCGTATAGTCGTCGCCCGCGAGGAATGCGTTGTCGGCTAGCCGCGTGTCGAGCACGTGCAGCTGGCGCTTCGCCTCCATCGCATAGCGGTCGATCGCATATTCGATGCGGAAGGGCGCGTAGGCGTAGAAATGGCCGAAGCCGCCGCCGACGAAGGGCGCCGAGCCCATCTGCCACATCAGCCAATTGAGCGTTTCGACCCGCGCCGGGCCGGAGGCGGGCAGGAACGCGCCGAAGCTTTCGGCGAGGTGGATCAGGATCGATCCGCTTTCGAACAGGTGCAGCGGCCGATCGCTGCGGCGGTCGAGCAGCGCCGGGATTTTCGAATTGGGATTGATCGCGACGAAGCCGCTGCCGAACTGGTCGCCCTTGCCGATCTCGATCGGCCAGGCGTCATAGTCCGCGCCCGCATGGCCGGCGGCGAGCAGCTCTTCGAGCATGATCGTCACCTTCTGCCCGTTGGGGGTGCCCAGCGAATAGAGTTGCAGGCCATGGTCGCCAGTGGGGAGGTCGCGTTGTTGCGTCGCGCCGGAGATGGGGCGGTTGATGCTGGCGAACTGGCCGCCGTTGCCCGGGTTCCACGTCCACACCTCGGGCGGGACGTAGCCGGCGGGCTGGTTGTTGGCACTGGTGTCGTCGGCCATCGATCGGGCTCCTCATGGGTCGGGCGCTGAACGCGCGAAAGGGGGTTTGGCGCCGTCAGGGGATCGTGAGGCGGAAACGGGTCGGCGCATCGGAGGCTAGCGTCAACGTGCCGCCATGCGCCAGCGCGATCTGCCGCGCGAGGCTGAGGCCCACACCGGTGCCGTCCGCCTTGGTGGTATGGAAGGGGCGGAAGATGCGGGCGACGGCGTCTGCGGGAACGCCGGCGCCATTGTCCTCTATCTCGATGGCCAGCGTGTCGCTTGCCGTGACGCGCAACGCCACCTGCGCCCCGGCGGCGTGCGCCGTGGTGGCCGCTTCGGCGGCGTTCTGTAGCAGCGCCCAGACCGCCTGCACGATCTGGTCGCGATCGAGCGTCCAGGCGTCGGCATCCGCCGCCACCGATAGTGCGACGGCGGGCCATCGCGTGGCGAACAATCGCGCGAGATCGTCCGTCAGCTCGCCCACCGGCACCGCACGCCGCGTGGGTTCCGGCAGGCGGGCAATGGCGCGATAGGCTTCGGTGAAGCGCTGCAACCCCTCTGCGCGGCGCGCGAGCGTGTCGAGGATCTCGCGCAGCAACGCCACGTCGACCTGCGGCCGCGCGACCGCGACGGCGCCGCTTTCGGCGAGCGAGGCGATGGGGGCGAGGCCGTTGAGCAATTCGTGCCCCAGGACCTGGATCATCTCCGCGCTGGCGCGGGCTTCGGCGGCGCGCTCCTCCTGTTCGATGTCGATCAGCGCGGCGACGTCCTGCCCATTGGCAACGCGCACGCGGTCGATCCGCCAGCCGCGGCCTTCGTGGCGCAGATGGGTGGCGGTGGCATCGGTCAGCGCCGGCGGCACGGGAAGGATACGGTCGTCGGTCGCGAACAGACGGCGCGCGGCGCGGTTGAGCGCGCGCGCGGCAGTCGCGTCGATCGCCAGCAGCGGCGTCGGCGCGGCGTCGAGCAACAGGCGCAAGACCAGCCCGTCGGCGTCGTCGGTCCGTGCCGGGTCCGGTCGGACTGCATCGCGCGGGCGCGCCACAAGCCACCAGTTGAGCGCAGCGAGCCACAGCGCAACCAGCGCTGCGCCAACGCCCAGGCCCCAGGTGCCCTGCTGCCAGGCGAGCGCCGCGACGATGCCCGCCACGACCAGTCCGAAGCTGAGGGCGATGGGCGAGGGCCCGCGCTTAAAGACCATAGCGCGCCATCCGCCGATACAGCGCGCCGCGGCTGAGGCCGAGCGCCGTCGCCGCCTGTGTGACATTGTGGCGATGTTCGCGCAGCGCCGCTTCGATCATCGCGCGCTCCGCATCACTGAGCGCGAAATTCGCCTCTGGCGCGGTGGGGACCGCACTATCCGCGATCGGGGCGGCGGGCGCGATCAGTGCGGCGTCGAGCACGCCATCGTCCGACAGCAGCACCGCGCGTTCGATCGCCAGCGCGAGGCCGCGGACCTCGTCCGGCCAGACGGCGCTGCGGATCGCCGTGACCGCGGCGTCGGTGAAGTGGACGGGCGGCCGTACGAACCGCTCCGCGGCAAGCCGCGCGAAATGGCGCGCGAGCAGCACGGCGTCGTCGTCGCGCGCGCCGAGCGACGGCATAGCCACCTCCACCGTCGCCAGCCGGCGTTGCAGCGCGGGCGAGAGCGCCGTGACGCTGGACGCGATCGCGATGCAGCGGATGTCGGCGGGCAGCCGCTGGGCAAGTCGATCCTGTGCGAACGCGTCCAGCCCGTCCGGGTGGCGCAGGATCGCGGTGCCTTCGGCCGTATCGAACGACGCCCAGGCGGCGGGATCGCGCAGGTCGATCGTGATCGGCGTTCGCGAGGCCCATGGTGAGGCGGCGTGGATCGCCAGCGTGGCGAGCGTCCGGCCGCTTCCGGCGGGGCCGGTGACGGTGACGCCCGCGGGGGTCGGCGCGATGCGGCGGATCAGCGCGCGCACCCGCTCCATCGCCGCGCTGTCGCCGAGCAGGCGGGCGGGTTCGGCTCCGGCGGACTGCGGCGATGCCGGCGCCGCTGCCGCCCCGCGCAGGATCGCCCCCTCGACGCGGGCGAGCAGGTCCGCGTTGCGCCACGGCTTCATCGCGAAATCGCGTGCGCCCGCCTGCATCGCCGCGACCGCGATGCGGATACCGCTGTGCGCGGTGAGTACGATGACGCAAGCGGCTGGATCGTCGGCCATGATCCGGGCGAGGCAGGCGAGGCCCTGTTCGCCACTCGATTCCCCCGGTGTGAAGTTGAGATCGAGCAGGATCGCGTCGTAGCGCTGCGTCGCGAGGCGCGACATCGCCTCTTCCGGCCCCTTGGCCCCATCCAGCCGGTGGCCGGCCATGCGAAAGGCGATGTCCATCGCGCCGAACACCGCCGGATTGTCGTCGATCAGCAGAATCGTCCGTCCGGTTGACACGCCGTCGGACCGTCCATTTCCGGACAGTGCGTCCGCTTGCGAACGGTCACCGTCCGGTGTTCTAGGTAAAAGTCCAGTATTCATAACGGTTTAGGCTTTTCGGCTGTTCGCGGCGACACTGGCGCCATGATGACCGAACCGTCCGAACACGCAACTGCTTCCCCCGGTACGTCGCCGGGCGCCGCCATGGACCGCCGCGTCGATCGGCCCGCACGCCCCTGGTGGCGCCGCCGCGGCGCGCTTGCCGTCTGCCTCGCACTGATCGCTGCGATCGCGCTGTGGCGGATCATGCCGGCGAGCGGATCGACCGACGTCGCCGCCACGGACATCGACACCGGCACGGTCGAACGCGCGCCCTTCGCCGATTACCTGCCCGTCCGGGCGACCGTGGCGCCGCGCGTCACCACGTTGGTCGGGGTGCTGTCGGGCGGGCAGGTCGAGAAACTGCTGGTCCAGGACGGCGCGATGGTGGCGGAGGGACAGCCGCTCGCGACGCTCGCCAACCCGACGCTGAAGCTCGACGTGCTGACCCGCGAAGCGCAGATCGCCAGCCAGCTGGGCGGCCTCGCCGGCGAGAACCTCGGCATCGCGCGCAACCGCCTCGATCGCGCGGGACAGATCGCACAGGCGAACTACGACCTCATCAAGGCGCGCCGCGACCTCGGCATCCGCCAGCAGCTGCACGACAAGGGCTTCGTCTCCGATGCCGGCGTGAAGAGCTACGCCGAGGAAGCGGCGTATCAGGAAAAGCGGCTGGCGCAGCTGCAATCGGGTGGCGCGGCGGAGGCGCGGATCACTACGACGCAGGGGGCGCGGCTCGACGACACGCGCACGCGGCTGGAGCGCAACCTGGCGGCGGTGCGATCGGGGCTGGACGCGCTGACGATCCGCGCGCCCGCAGGTGGCCGGCTGACCAACTTCACGCTGCAGCCCGGGCAGACGCTGAAGCCCGGCGACCCCGCGGGGCAGGTTGACAGCGAAGGCTCGTGGAAGCTGGAGGCGGATGTCGACGAATATTATCTCGGCCGCGTCGCGGTCGGCCAGCGCGCTACGGCGAACGGCATGGCGCTGACCGTGTCGAAGGTACTGCCCGCGGTGAAGGACGGTCGCTTCCGCGTCGAATTGACGTTCGACCGCGCGCCGACGGCCAGCCTGAACCGTGGTCAGACGATCGACACGCGTATCACGCTCGGCAGCACCGCACCCGCTCTCGTCGCGCCGGTTGGTGGCTGGCTGGAATCGGGTGGCGGTTCGTCCGCCTTCGTCCTCGACGCCGATGGCCGCCATGCCCGCCGTCGCACCATCAAGACCGGCCGCCGCAACCCCGAACAGGTCGAGATCCTGTCCGGCCTGCAACCCGGCGAACGCATCGTCACCAGCAACACGTCGTCCGTGAAGGGCGACATCCTCAACATTCGTTGAAAGGGCTCTTCGTGATCCGTCTCGAAAATATCCAGCGCCGCTACGTCTCCGACGAGGTGGAAACCACCGCGCTCGCCGACATCGACCTGCACGTCGCGGCGGGGGAGTTCCTCGCCATCATGGGGCCGTCGGGCTGCGGCAAGTCGACATTGCTCAACACCTTGGGCACGGTCGATCGGCCGACGGGCGGCCGCTACCTGTTCGGCGATCGTGACGTTGCCGCGTTAGACGAGGCGGAGCTGGCGAAGTTTCGCGGTTCGACCCTCGGCTTCGTGTTCCAGAGCTTCAACCTGATCGACGAGCTGACGATCGAGGAGAATATCGCGCTCGGCCTCGCCTATCGGAAGGATGCGGGGGACCGGAAGGCGCGCGTCGCCGCGGCGATGGACAAGGTCGGCATCGCCCACCGTGCGCGCCACTTCCCGCACCAATTGTCGGGCGGCCAGCAACAGCGCGCCGCCATCGCCCGCGCGATCGTCGGCGATCCCAAGCTGATCCTGGCGGACGAACCGACCGGCAACCTCGACACCGCGAACGGCGAGCAGGTGATGGGAATCCTGTCTGCGCTGAATGCCGAGGGCGCGACGATCGTGATGGTGACGCACTCGCCCAGTCACGCCGACATGGCGAAGCGCCGCATCGACATGCTCGACGGCCGCATCGTCGCCAGCGCCATGCGCGCGATCTGAGGGGGGGGGACGCCATGAACCGCTTCGCGCTTTTGTCGCTGTACCGCTCGCTAACCCGGCACAAGCTCTACGCCGCGCTCAACATCGGCGGGCTTGCCGTGGGCATCGCCGTGTTCCTGGTGCTGGGCCTGTACGTCCGGTTCGAGACGAGCTTCGAAAAATGGCTGCCGAACCATGACAAGATCTATCTGGTCGAAACCGTCTGGAACATGAAGGGCAGCGAATATAACGGCCCGACGCCCGAGACGATGGGTGGACTGCTCGACGAGTTGAAGGGCGATTTCCCCGACATCGTCGGCACGCGCTACTCCGGCGGCAAGAACGGCGGCAGCGTGTTGCGCAACGGCGTCGCGACGCGTGAGGATTTGGCGCAGGCCGATCCGACCTTCTTCGATGTGTTCGATATCCCGATGGTGAAGGGCGACGGGCGGCAGGCGCTCGCATCGCCGACCGGCCTGCTGCTCAGCGAAAGCCAGGCGCGCAAATATTTCGGCACCACCGATCCGATCGGCCAGACGATGACGATCGCTGCCGCGGGCGAGACGCCCAAGCAATATCGCGTCACCGGCATTTTCCGTGACCTGCCAGCAGCGACCGAACGGCAGTTCACGATGCTGGTCCAGCTGCCGAAGACAGCTCATCCCGAGCAGTGGACACACTGGGGCAGCACGTCGTTGTCGACATACCTCCGCTTCGATACGTCGGCGGCGGCGCAGGCGTTCGAACAAAAGATGCCTGCGTTCGTCGAGCGGCATGGCGTGCGGGACATGGGGCCGAAACCGTCGGAGTCGATCGGGCTTGCGATGTACCCGCTCGCCAAGGTTCATCTGACCAACGACATCGGCGACGGGCAGCGCCAGACGGTCGTGACGCTGGGCATCGTCGGCGTGCTGACGCTGCTGATCGCGCTGGTCAATTACGTCAATCTCGCCACGGCGCGCGCGGGGCTGCGCGCGCGGGAGGTCGCGATGCGCAAGGTGCTGGGCGGCAGTCGCAGCGCGCTCGTTCGCCAGTTCCTGGGTGAAGCGGTGCTGACCGTTGTGGTGGCGGCACTGGGCGGTTTGATCTTGGCCGAGCTGGGCCTGCCGTTGGTGAATGCGGCGGGCGGTCTGTCGCTGACGATTCCCTATCAGATCGTGGTGCCGGCGCTGGTCGTGCTGGCGATCGTCACCGGGATCGCGGCGGGCTTCTACCCTGCAGTGATGCTGGTGCGCTTTCCGGCGGCGGCGGTGCTGGCGTCGTCACGCGCGCCGGGCGGCGGCCGGGCGGGGACGCGGACGCGCGAGGCGCTGGTCGTCTTTCAGTTCGGCCTCGCCATCGCCTTCATGATCGGCACCGCGGTGCTGGTCGCGCAGACGCGCTATGTGCGCACCGCCGATATCGGGTTCCGGCGCGACGGCCTGCTGGTGATCCCGTCGCTGTCGAGTGCGCAGATCAGTCCGGGCCAGGCCAATGCCATCGTCGCCGCGATCCGCGCGCTGCCGATGGTCAAGGCGGTCGGCCTCTCCAACTTTGCCGTGGGCGGCAGCGGCAGCATGAGCAGCGACAACGTTCCGATCCCGGGGCGGCCGGGAGACGGCCCGATGCTGAACTGGGTCGATGTCGGCCCCGACTTCTTCAAGGCGCATGGCGTCGGCGCGGTGGCGGGGCGGCTGTTCGACAACGCGCATCGTATGGACGACAACAGTCAGCGACCATCCGGGGCGGCCAAGAACATCATCATCACGATGAAGGCGGTCGGTACGCTGGGTTTCCGTTCGGCGGATGAGGCCATCGGGAAGACGGTCGGCGGCGACCGTCCGCGTACGATCATCGGGGTCGTCCCCGATATGCGCTTCCGATCGCCCCGCACGCCGATCGTGGCGACCTATTATTACTACACGACCAAGGCGCCGTCGTTCGTGACCGTCGCGAGCGTGCGGGTGGCAGGCGATCCGCGCGCGGCGCTGGCGGAGGTGAAGGCGATCTGGCAGCGGATGGCGCCGCAGGTGCCCTTCGGCGGCAAGAGCGCGGATGACCGGCTCGATGACTTCTACAAGGCCGACGAGCAGGCGACGCGGCTGTTCGCGATCGGCGCAGGGCTGGCGGTGGTGATCGGTTGCGTCGGCCTGTGGGGGCTGGCCTCGTTCAACACCTCGCGGCGGATCAAGGAGATCGGCATCCGCAAGACGCTGGGCGCGTCGTCGGGTGATATCGTCAAGCTGCTGGTCGGGCAGTTCCTGCGGCCGGTGCTGATCGCCAACCTTGTCGCCTGGCCGATCGCCTTCTTCGCGATGCGGACGTGGCTGGCAGGGTTCGTGGATCGGATCAGCCTGTCGCCGCTGTTCTTCCTTGGCGCGACCGTGCTCGCCGTCGTGATCGCGGTGCTGACCGTGCTGGGGCAGGCGCTGAAGGCGAGCCGGGCTGCGCCGGCCTGGGCGTTGCGCCATGACTAAGCGCCTCGCCGCCATCGCGCTGCTGCTGAGTGCCGCGCCCGCCTCTGCCGAAACGCTGCGCGAGGCGATCGCGGCGGCCTATGCCACTAACCCGCAGCTCGCGGCGGCGCGGGCGCGGCAGGAGGCGCTGGCGGAAACGCCTGCACAGGCGCGGGCGCTCGGGCGGCCGACGCTGTCGGCCAGCGGGGGTGCGGGGTACGACCGGCTGGGATACGGCAGCTCCGGCAATGCGTCGGTCGCGGCCGACCTGCCGATCTGGACCGGCGGGCGGGTGCGCGCGGCGGTCCGGGCGGCGCGCGAGGATGTCGCCGCGGGCGCGGAGGGGCTGCGCGATACCGAGGCGGCGATCCTGCAGGGCGTCGTGCTCGCCTACGCCGACCTGCTCTACAACCAACAGGCGGTCGAGGTGGCGCGTGTCGGCATCGAGCGGCTCGATCGGCAGGTGGAGGAGGCGCGCTCGCGCTTCAACCTGGGGCAGGGGACGCGCACCGACGTCGCGCAGCTGGAGGCGCAGCGCGCGACGGTCGTCGCCAATCTCGCCGATGCGGAAGGGGCGCTCGCCACCGCCGCCGCAGCCTATCGCGCCGCGGTGGGGCAGGATGCCGGCGCTTTGGTGGCCGACGTGCCGCCGCCCGCCGCGCTGCCCGCCGATCGTGGCCAGGCACGCGCGGCGGCCGAGGCGTCGAACCCTCTGCTCCTCCAGCAACGCCGCGTCGTCGCAGGGTCCGCCGCACGGATCGATGCGGCTCGCGCCGAGGGCGCGCCATCGCTGGACCTGACGGGCGGTTACGGCCGCGGCCTGATCGTCGGCGATGGCCGGACTCGGGGGTATGACGCCGCCGCCTCCGCCGGGCTCAGCCTGCGCATACCGTTGTTGACCGGCGGCCTCGTTCCGTCGCGCATACGGCAGGCCCAGGCGACCAACCGCGCCGAACGCTTTCAGGCAGACGCGACGCAGCGCGAAACCGTTCGCAGCGTCGATGCCGCCTGGGCGACGCTGAGCGCGGCGCAGGCACGGCTGCGCGCAAACGTCGATGGCCTTGCCGCCGCCGACCTCGCGCTGAAGGGCGTGCGTGCCGAATATGCCGTCGGCCTGCGCACGACGATCGACATTCTTGTTGCCGACCAGAGCTATCGCAGCGCGCAGCTGGCGGTCGCGTCGGCGCGGGCGGATGTGCTTGTGGCGCAGGCGGCGCTGCTGCGCGCGACGGGGCGGCTGGATAGCCGGGCCTACGGATAGGTTCATGCAATCGATTGTTGTATTGGCCTGCGCAAACCGCTATCGCTGATCCGATGACGCTGCGACGATGGCGTCCGTCAGGGAGAGGCGCCATGCGTATGCCGGAGATGAAGCCGCGACTGTCGGTGCCGCGTATCCTCGAGATGAACCTGGGGTTCCTGGGGCTGCAGTTCAGTTTCGGGCTGCAACAGGGCAATATGGCGCCGATCTACAGCTATCTCGGCGCGTCGGAGGCGTCGCTGCCGCTGCTGCAACTGGCGGGGCCGATGACGGGGTTGCTGGTCCAGCCGCTGATCGGCGCGCTGAGCGACCGGACGGATACGCGCTGGGGCCGGCGGACGCCCTATTTCCTGGTCGGTGCGCTGATGTGCGCGATCGGGCTGTTTTGCATGCCGCTGAGCAGTTCGATCCTGATGGCGGTGTCGCTGCTGTGGATCCTGGATGCCGGCAACAATATCACGATGGAGCCGTATCGCGCTTATGTCTCCGATCGGCTCGATCCCAGCCAGCACCAGATCGGCTTCCTGACGCAATCGGCGTTCACCGGCCTTGCGCAAATGCTCGCCTTCCTGACGCCGTCGCTGCTGGTCTGGGCGGGGATGAACCAGGATTGGGTCGACGCGCACAACATCCCCTATACCGCGCGCATCGCGTTCATGGTCGGCGCGGTGCTGTCGCTGACGACGATCGTCTATTCGGTGCGGCGCGTGCCCGAACTGCCGCTGTCGCTCGCCGAGCGCGCGCGGATCGCGGCGGCGCCCAAGGGGCTGGGTGCGGCGCTGCGCGAGATCGGCACGGCGATCGTCCAGATGCCGCTCGCGATGCGCAAGCTGGCGCTGATGAGCCTGTTCCAATGGTATGCGATGATGGCCTATTGGGCCTATGTCATCTACGCGATCGGCCGGTCGGTCTATGGCACCGCCGACGCAACCTCCAGCGGCTTCCATTCCGCGGTGCTGACCAACGGCGTGATGGCGGCCTGGTACAACGGCATCGCCTGTCTTGCGGCCTTTGCGATGGTGCCGCTCGCCCGCCGGATCGGTGCGGCACGGTTGCATGGCGTCTGCCTGGTGCTGGCGGGCGCGGGGATGATCGCGCTGCCGCATGTCACGACCGCGGCGATGCTGTTCGTGCCGGCGATCGGCATCGGCATCGGCTGGGCGAGCATGATGGGTAACCCCTACGTCATCCTCGCCGGCGCGATCCCGCCCGAACGGACGGGCGTGTACATGGGCATTTTCAACATGATGATCGTCATTCCGATGCTGATCTTCTCGGCGACGATGCCGCTGATCTACGGCCCGTGGCTGGGCGGCGATCCGCGCAACGTGCTGACCTTGTGCGGCGTGCTGATGGTCTGCGCGGCGGCGGCGGTCGTCTGGGTCCGCGAGCGCCCCGCGGCGGAGGCACGGGCATGAGCGTGTGGCGGCGCGAGGATGCCGTATTGGCGGTGGCGGACGCGGCAGCGCGGCTGCCGGTGATCCTGGCGAAAGACGTGGTGGCGATCGATCCCACCCGCGCCCTGTGGGACATGTGGCCGATCGCGCGTCGCGACGGCACGACCGCGACGATCGACGGACGGCACTATTGGTTCTTCCTCGCCGTGCCGCAGGCGCCCGATCCCGAGGCGCGGCACGATGTCGCTCGTATCCGCTTGTACAGCGTCGGCGCGGACGGCTGGCGCGATCATGGTGATGCCTTTCCCGATGGCTTCACACCGGGCACGCGCGAATGGTCGGGCAGCGCCTGGCTCGCTGATGACGATGTGACGCTGACGATGCACTTCACCGCGGCGGGCGTGCGCGGCGGCGGCCCGCGCTTCACGCAGCGCCTGTTCGAAACCACCGGCCGGCTGGTCGACGGCCGCGTCACCGACTGGAGCGCGCCGGTCGAGACGGTGCGCGCCGACGGCCGTTGGTACGCGCCGGCCGAACAGGACGCCTCAATCGACGACCGGATCAAGGGATTCCGCGACCCGGGCTATTTCCTCGACCCCGCGACGGGGCGCGAACACCTGCTGTTCACCGGCTCCGCGGCAGGCGCAACCGACGTCCACGACGGCGTCGTCGGCCTCGCCACCCGCGACGGCTTCGGCTGGGCGATCAAGGCGCCGCTGGTGGACGCGACCGGCGTCAACAACGAGCTGGAACGCCCGCATATCGTGGTGCGCGACGGCCTGTATTATCTGTTCTGGTCGACGCAGGCGAAGCGCTTCGCCCCCGGCATCGATGCGCCGACCGGCCTGTACGGCATGGTCGCCGATCGCCTGTGCGGCCCTTGGCGCCCGCTCAACGGCAGCGGCCTCGTCGCCGCCAATCCGATCGAGGAACCGACACAGGCCTATTGCTGGTGGGTGACGGGCGAGGGGGATGTCATCAGCTTCGTCGATTATTGGGGTCTCGATAATGTGCCGCGCGGCAGCGACGCCGCCTTCCGCCGCGAGCATTTCGGCGGCACCGCCGCGCCCTTCTTTCGATTGGAACTGAAGGGCGACAGCGCGCGGATCGCCTGACCTCTCGTCAGGCGCTGTCGCGTGCGACCAGCACCGGCTCCATCACCAGCGACGGGCGGTCCTCGCCCGCGATGCGCGCGAACAGCGCATCGACCATCGCCTCGGCCCCGCGTGGCAAATCCTGCCGCACCGTCGTCAGCCCGATGCGCGCCTGCGCCGCGAAGGGCAGATCGTCGAAACCGGTGACGGCGATCCGTTGCGGCACGGCGGTCCCGCGCCGATCGAGCACCGCGATCGTCTGCATCGCGATCACGTCCGAGGCGGCGGCGATGCCGTCGATCGCGTCGCCCGCGCGGTCGAGGTTCGCGGCGATCTCCGCGGCCATGATGTCGGAGGCGAGGTGCGTGTCGAGCTGTAACGGCGGCGGCAGGCCGGCGGCCTCCGCGGCAATGCACAGGCCGCGGTGGCGATCGATCAGCTCCAGCGTCCGCACCTCGCCCATGAAGGCAAGCCGGCGACAACCGCGTGCGATCAACCGCTCGCCGACCAGTCGGCCCCCCGCGACATTGTCGACCCCGATCGCGCAATGCGCCTGACCCGGCACGGTGCTGCCCCAGACGACGAGCGGGCGATAGCGGCGCGCGACCTCTTCGATCACCGCGAACTGGTCCGACTGGCCGATCAGCAGCACGCCATCGAGTGTCCCCGACCGGACGATATCGTCCAGCCAGTCGTCGCTGTCGGGCACGACGCGGGACAGCAGCACGTCATAGCCGCGGGCGGTGATGCCGTCAGCGAGGTGGCCGAGCAGCGTCATGAAGAACGGGTCGGACAGATGCTGGCGCCGTTCATGGCCCAGCGGCACCGCGATGCCGATCACGCCGGTGCGCTGCGTGCGCAGCCGGCGCGCCATCAGATTGGGGCGAAAGCCATGTTCGGCGGCGATCGCGGCGATGCGCTGGCGCGTCTGTTCGTTGACCAGCGGACTGTTGGCGAGCGCGCGGGATACCGTGCCGGGATTGACGCCGGCCAGCCGGGCGATGTCCTTCAGGGTGCGGATCGGGCGCTCAGCCGTGGTCATGGTGACGGCATAGGTCGCGCCGCGGCGGAAATGAAGATGCCACCGCATCGTGCGCCAGAGCGCCCGCCCGGAAATCGCCTTTGACCGCAGCCGCCAAATAGTATCATATGATGAAAAGCTGTCCTATATTTGAGAGGGTGCCGGACATGGCCGACTGGAGCCGCAGGACGTTCCTGCTTTCGACGACGGCCGCGACCGCGGCAAGCGTGATGGGCACGGAGGCGGTCGCCGCCGCCGAGACCGTCGCGAATGCGACAGGCGCGGCCGGCGGCAATGCCGGCTGGCTCGACGGCCCCCCACCCGCAGCGCATGAGGGCATGACCTGGGGGCAGCCCTGGCCGCGCGGCACGCGACTGGCCGATGCGTACCGGATCCGCGCAGGCGGGGCGACGCAACCCGTGCAGAGCTGGCCGTTGGCATGGTGGCCCGATGGATCGATCAAATGGACCGGCCATGCGGTGCCCGCCGACGCCGCGCTGGCAGCCGACCTGCGGGTCGAGGCGGGGAAGGCCGGCGGCGTTGGCGCCGCAGTGCGCGTCACCGAACGAGGTGACGTGATCGAGGTCGTCGTCGGCGACACGGTGTGGACGATCGGCCGCAGCGGCGCGGCGATCATCCGCAGCGCGGCCAGCGGCGGGCGCGAGGTGCTGCGCAACGTCGCGCTGACCGCATCGGCACAGGACGGGTCCGACGATGATGCCGAGGCCGCTCCGCGGCGGTTGCGCTACGCCAGCCGGATCGATCGTGCGGTGGTCGAACAGACCGGGCCGATCCGCGCGGTGGTGCGGGTCGAAGGCCAGCATGAGGGCGAGGGCGAGGGCGAGCGGTGGCTGCCCTTCTCGCTCCGCCTCTACTTCCACGCGGGGTCGGCGTCGGTGCGCGTGGTGCATAGCCTGATCTTCGACGGCGATCCCGCTAGGCGCTTCGTCCGGGGACTGGGTGTCACCGGCGAGGCGCCGCTGCGCGATGCGCTGTACGACCGTCACATCCGCTTCGCCGGACAGGATGGCGGCCTGTGGGCCGAGGCGGTGCGGCCGCTCACCGGCCTGCGTCGCGATCCCGGCAAGGCGTTCCGGACCGCCCAGACCGAGGGCCGCGCCGTACCGCCGATCGGCCAGATGGCGGCGGCGGTGCGCGACAAGCTCGACTATATCCCGGCCTGGGGCGAATTCCGCCTGCGCCAGCCCAATGCGGATGGCTTCGCGATCACCAAGCGGACCGGACCGGGCCATGGCTGGGTCGACGTGGATGGCGGCCAGCGCGCCGCGGGCCTCGGCTATATCGGGGGACCAAGCGGCGGCGTTGCCTTTGCCATGCACGATTTCTGGCAGCGCTGTCCCGTCGGCCTCGACGTTGCCGGCGCGGACGGTGACGCGGCGCGCTTCACGCTTTGGTATCACGCCCCCGACGCGCCGGCGATGGACCTGCGTTTCTATCACGGCACGATGGGCATGGCGGATTACGCGCACCAGAATCTGGGGCTGGACGTCACCTACGAGGATTATGAGCCGGGCTGGGGCGATGCGTCGGGCATCGCGCGGACCAGCGAGTTCCGGCTATGGGCCTTGCCCGCCACGCCGAGCCGTACGCGCCTTGCGCAGATGGCGGTGCAGGTCGCCCGCCCGCCGCGCATCGTCGCTGCCAATGCCGCGGTGCATGACGCCCATGTCTTCGGCATCTGGGGCCCTGCCACGCCGCCTGGACCCGGCGTGCGCGGCGGCATCGAAACCCGCGCGGCGAGGGAGTTGGACTTCTACATCTGCCAGATCGAGCAGCGTCGCTGGTATGGCTTCTGGAATTATGGCGACGTCATGCACAGCTATGACGACGACCGGCACGTCTGGCGCTACGACATCGGCGGTTTCGCCTGGGATAACAGCGAGCTGTCGAGCGACCTGTGGCTCTGGTACGCCTATCTGCGCACCGGCCGCGCCGACGTGTTCCGCATGGCGGAGGCGATGACGCGCCACACGGGCGAGGTGGACGTCTATCATACCGGCCGCTTCAAGGGCTTCGGCACGCGTCACGGCGTGCAGCATTGGGGCGACAGTTCGAAACAGCCGCGCATCTCCAACGCCGCCTATCGCCGCATCTTCTATTACCTCGCCGCCGACGAACGCTGCGGCGACCTGATGCACGCGCTGATCGACAGCGACCGGATGCTCGCCAACGTTGACATCATGCGCAAGGTCGGCGCGCATCTGCCCAATGACGGCGCGACCGTGGGGACGGGGGCGGTCGTCTCCGAAAAACCGCTGCCGGCGGGGCAGGTGTTCATGTCGTTCGGCACGATCTGGGGCCCGCTGGTCGCCGCCTGGATGACCGAATGGGAGCGGACGCGCGATACGCGCTGGCGCGACCGGATCGTCGCGGGCATGCGCACCATCCCGACGCTACTCAAGCAATGGTTCGCAGGTGGTGCGGCGTTCGACCTTGCCACCGGGCGGTTCGTGGGCGGCGGCGATACCGTTAGCATGAGCCATCTCAACGGCGTCTTCGGCGTGTTCGAAACGATGGCCGAACTGCTCGAACTGGTCGACGTGCCCGCCTATCGCGCGGCGTGGATCGACTATTGCGCGTATTACAACGCGCCCGAAGCAGCGTTCCGCGCGAAGACCGGCGATCCCGGCAAGGGGCGCGCGCTGACGCAGGCGCATTCGCGCTTCACCGCGTATGCGGCGGTGGCGACGAAGGACACGGCGCTCGCCCGGCGCGCCTGGGCGGAATTCACCGGCGCGGGCGACCGTGCGGGTCGTGATCAGACGAAGGGCACGCGGCGCATCCTGCCGCCTGCGGTGCTGAAGCCGGTCGACGAACTGGCCGACGTGTCGACCAACGATGCCGCGCAATGGGGGCTGGCGGCGACCGCCAATCTGGTGCTGCTCGCGCCGCTGATGGACGGCGGGACGTTGTGATGGTGCGCGCGCTGCTGCTCGCCGGGGTGGTGGTCGCGGCGCCGGCGGCGAGCGCGCGCGAAACCCTGGCGCGCTGGCGGATCGAGGCGGAGCCGGGGGCAAAGGTCACGCTGCTGCGCGGCGGCGAGATCGATATCGACGCGGCGGACGGCGTGACGCTCTGGTATGCTCGCCCACTGACCGGGCCGGTCGCGATCGATTACGACGTGATGGCGGTACAGGCGGGCGGCCCGCACGATGCGGTCAGCGACGTCAATGCCTTCTGGATGGCGCAGGACCCGGCGGTGCCCGGCGGATCGGTGCTCGCGCGACCGCGCAACGGCGCCTTCGCGGAATACGATACGCTCAAGACCTATTATGTCGGCATCGGCGGTAATCGGAACACGACGACGCGCATGCGGCGCTATGTCGGCCGAACGGGGGATCGGCCGCTATTGCCCGAACACGACCGCAGCGACGCCGCCGCGATGCTGGTGCCTAACCGCTGGACGCATATCCGCCTGATCGCGAACGGGCAGGAGATCGCCGTGGAGCGCGACGGCGTGCGGCTGTTCACGATGCACGATGCCGCGCCCTACACGCGCGGCTGGTTCGGCTTGCGCACGACGCGCAGTCATTTGCGGGTGCGGAACGTGCGGTTCTCGCGGCGATAGAAAAAGGGCCGGATCGTCTGGCGATCCGGCCTCGTTTTCATCAGAACTTCAGCGATACACCGGCGAAGAAGCGCTGACCCGGGTAGAATACGTCCGACGTACCGATGTTCTTGATGTAGGTCTGACCATATTCCTTGTTGATGTTCTGCATTTCCATGAACAGCTGGTAATGCCACTGCGGGAAGCGGAACACCACTTTGGCATCGAGATAACCTTCGGCCTTCCGATAGATCGGCAGGTTGCCATTGTTCGCATCCGCGACCGTCACCAGCCAATCTGACCGATAGTTGTAAGCGAGGCGCGCGTTCAGCCAACCCTTGTCGTAGAAGATGCTGGCGTTCCACGTCCACTTCGACAGGCCGGGATAATCGTTGAGCGGCTGGCCGGTCCCCTGATTCGTCAGATTGGTGCGGAGCGCACGAGCGTAGGTCATGTTCGCGCTTGCGCCGAAGCCGTCGAACGGCGCGGGCAGGAAGGTAAAGGCCGTCTGTGCGCTCGCCTCGATGCCGTCAAGCAGCGCGCCGAAGCCGTTCACCGGCTGGCGTACGGTGTAGGTTACGCCGTCCTGGAATAGGTTCACGCCCGAACGAACGACATTGCCGATGACGAAGCTGTTCTCGAACTTCTTGTAATAGCCCAGACTGACCAACGTATCCTTATTCGGATACCAGGCGAGGTTCACCTCCCACTGATCGGCCCGGTAGGGCTTGAGTTCCGGGTTGCCCGCCGTGCAGACGTCGTCCGCCGCGGCGACGGTCACGTCATCGAGGCAGTTGATGTTCGGGACGAGATCGGTCGGCCTCGGGCGTGCCAGATTCTTGGCCCAGTTGCCTTGCAGGATGAGATTGGGCGTGATCGCCAGCGCCAGGTTGAACGCCGGAAGAACATCGAAATAGGTGTTGGAGAGCGCCAGCTGTTGCGCACCGAGCGTGACGGTCTCCACCCGCCCGGCCGCGTTGAAGCGGGTCTGACGGCGGATGTTCGTGCCGGTGCCGACGTCCTTGGTGAAGGTATAACGAACGCCGGCGTTGCCGGTCAGTCGCATGCCCAGAACGTCCTGTTCGAAATTGCCCTGTAGATAGCCCGACGCGATCGTCTCATCGATCTTGACCTGCGGGATCTGCGGCAACCCGTTCGCGTCCCGAACCAGTGACTGGTTGAACCCCGACAGATCGTAGAAGAGTCCGAGCACCTTGGGATCGAAATTCGCATAAGCCAACCGGTTGGGGATCGCCGACGGAATCCCCTGAATGCCGGTGAACATTGGTGCGCCGCCGGTCGTCGTGCCCAATGCACTGATCAGGTTCGCGTATTCGTTGCGGGTCAGATAGTAGGTCGTGCCGACGACCCGCTGTGGCACCGTCGCCGCATCGACAATCTGCGTCGTGTACGACACGTTCGCGCTGCTCTGATAGACGGCGGGGGTCGTCGTCGTGGCGGGAGTCAACAGTCGCGACCCGCCGCCCATATAGGTGTAATAATCGGCCCAGCGGAACTGGCCGCCGAATTCGATGCTCTTCAGCGGGCCGAGGTCTGCGTCCCAGATGCCGTCCAGCTTGAGCTGGTTCTCGCTGTTGCCCTGATCGCTGGGCCGGAACTGGACCGTGGGGCCTGCCGGTGCAAAGTTACCCGGCGTGCCGTAGCTGGTATAGATCGAGGGATCCGCTGGGTTGACGTTGTTCGGGTAGATGAAAACGGGCACGCCAAGATCGTTGCGCCGATCGACTTGCATTCCCGCGATGCCGGTCGACAGCGCGATCAGGTTGGTATTGCCGATGGTACGCGATTCACTTCGCGAAGCGAGACCCTTCAGACGGAAGTTGTCGAAGGTCCAGTCGAAGCCAGTAATATAATAGCGGGAATTCTGGTTGTACTGGAAGTCGCGGCGCTGCACGCCCAGAATATTCGACGAGCCATTGTAGTTGGGCGCGCTGGCGCTCCCGATGTTCACCGGACCCAATGCGGTCGTGTAGCTGGTGACGACGTGATTGGCGCCGACGGTCGACGTACCCAGCGTGACCTGCGGCGTCGAGCTGGTGCCGAGCGATGGGTCGAGCTGATAGCGCTGGATGCGGCCCATATCGAGCGAGTAATTGACATCGTTCAAGCGCTGGTCACGATTGTTCCACTGCACCTCGGCATAGGCGCGGAAATTGTGGGCAAATTCATATTGTGCGGTAATGTCGCCGGACAGTCGCTTATCGCGACGCACCCAGTTGCGGTAGCGCGGAACGGTCGGCGCCCAATCGAAGAATTGATTTTCGCATGCGGCGCGACGGGTGGCAAAGGTCTGGCTTGCCGTAGCACCCACGCCTGCGCAGCTGGCGTAGGTGTTGAAGTTGGCATAGTCGCTATTGGCGACCGTCTTCTGGTCTGAATGGTCGAAGTCGGCGAGGCGGCTATAGTTGGTGTTGCTGGCGTAGTCCTGCCGTGTCGTCACATCGCTGTACGTGATGTTGGCGAGAACGCCGAGGCCATCGATCAGGAAATGTGGCGTGCCGATCAGCAGCGTCGCGCGCGGGCGCCAGTCGCGGGTCGTTTCGAGATGCTGGCCGGACAGGTTGACCGAGGCGATGCCCTGCTTGAGCTCGAGCGGCTTGCGCGTTTCGATCTGGACGGTGCCGCCAAGGCCGCCTTCAGTCAGCTTGGCCTGATAGCCCTTGTAGACGTCGATCGACTTGACAAGTTCGGAGGCGAGTTCGCGGAAGTCGCCGGCGCGGGCGCCGAGTGCGGAGGACTGGCCGACGCCGTTGATCTCGACGCGGTTGAGATCGGGTTCGACGCCGCGGATCGAGATCTGGGTGCCTTCGCCAAAGTCGCGGCTCAGCTGCACGCCGGTGACGCGGGCGAGGCTGTCGCCGATGTTCTTGTCGGGGAAGCTGGCGATGTCGTCGGCGACGATCGAGTCGACGACGGTGCCGGCGTTGCGCTTGCGCTGGATCGCGGATTGCAGCGAGGCGCGGGTGCCGACGACGACGATATCGCCCGGTGCCTTTTCGTCGAGGTCCTGCTTGGGGGCGTCGGGCTGCGCCTGCGCGGTCGGGGCTGCGGTCTGTGCCAGCGCGGGCGTGCCAGCGATCAGGCCGAACGCCAGGGCGCTCCATGCCGAGGTGCGCAGCATGGCGCGGGCACCGGACCGCGAAACTGTGAATGCAGTGGAACCCGTCATGTCATCCTCCCTCATGCGTCCATGCCTGCCCCCGATCTGCGCGGGTTGGCGGCGGTGGAGCCCCATTCTCGATTGCCTGTGTAACTAACCACAATGTGGAATGCAATCGTATAGATTGGAATTTTGAAAAAGGGTGCTATCACTGTCGCAAGCCGCACCAACGAGGCGGCGCAGGGGTAAGCGGCGCGATGCGTCTGGAGAGGAATGCGATGGGACGGCAGGCATTACGGAGCGGAATCGCGGGCTTGGTCTTGCTGGCAACGGGCGTGGCGGCGTCCGTGCAGGCGGGGGCGGAAGGGCCGGTGCGGCAGGCGGAACGGCTGGACCGCGATGTCGTCGCGGTGCCGGCGGAGGGCGGCGGCGTGCTGATCGACTGGCGGTCGCTGTCTTCCGATCCCAAAGGCGTCGGGTTCGACGTCTATCGCGACGGACGTAAGGTGACCTCTGCACCCGTCACGCAGTCGACCAACTTCCGCGATCCCGACGGCACGCCCGCCAGCCGCTATGCGGTGCGGATGATCGCGCCGGGCACGGCGGGCGCGATGACGCCGGCGGTGCCGGTCTGGGCCAAGGGCTATTGGTCGATCCCGCTCGATCCCCCTGCGGGCGGCACGACGCCGGATGGCGAGGCGTATAGCTATACGGCGAACGACGTCGGTATGGGCGATTTGGACGGTGACGGTCAGCCCGATCTGGTGTTGAAATGGGACCCGACCAACAGCCATGACAACAGCCAGGGTGGCTATACCGGGCCGGTCTATCTCGACGGCTATACGCTGCGCGGCAAGCGGCTGTGGCGGATCGACCTGGGTCGCAACATCCGCGCTGGCGCGCATTACACGCAATTCCTGGTGCAGGATTTCGACGGCGATGGCCGCGCCGAAGTGGCGATGAAGACCGCCGACGGCACGGTCGATGGCCTGGGCACCGTTATCGGCGACGCGAAGGCCGACTGGCGCCAGCATGACGGCGAGGTGCCGCAGGCGGACAAGACCGGCGCGCATGTCACCGCCGACGGGCGGATGGTGGCGAAGCTCGCCGGGCGTATCCTGACCGGGCCGGAATATCTGACCGTGTTCGACGGGCGCACGGGCAAGGCGCTGGCCACCGCGCCTTATGATCCGCCGCGCGGCCCCCGCAACGATCCGGGCTTTGCCGAGATGGCGAAGCTATGGGGCGATGCGTACGGCAACCGCGTCGACCGGTTTCTGGCGGGCGTCGCCTATCTCGACGGGCGGCACCCGAGCATGATCTTCGGACGCGGCTATTATGCGCGCACCGCGATCGCGGCGTGGGACTATCGCAACGGCAAGCTGACCGAACGCTGGCTGTTCGATACGAACCAGCCGGGCAACGCGGATTACGCCGATCGCGGCAATCACCAGTTGAGCATTGCCGACGTCAACGGCGACGGGCGTGACGAGGTGATCTACGGATCGATGGCGGTCAGCGCCGATGGCAAGGGGCTGTGGACGCAGCCGCTTTACCATGGCGACACGATGCACGTCGGCGACCTCGATCCATCGCGACCGGGGCTGGAGAAGTTCGGGGTGCACGAGCAGATCGCGCATAATGGCGGGATCGGATCGGCGCTGCTCGATGCGCGGACCGGTGAAATCCTGTGGAGCAAGCCCGCCAAGACGGACACGGGCCGTGGCCTGAGCGCCGATATCGACCCGCGGTATGTCGGCGAGGAGATGTGGGGGGCGAACCAGCCCGACCTCTACGACGTGCATGGCAAGGCGATCGGGCCGCACCCCAGGCAGACCAACTTCGCGATCTGGTGGGACGGCGATCTGCTGCGCGAACTGCTCGACGGCACGACCATCAGCAAGTGGAACTGGAAGACGGGCAAGGCCGAACCGCTGCTGGTGGCGGATGGAGCGGCGTCGAACAACGGCACCAAGGCGACCCCAGCGCTGCAGGCCGACCTGATCGGCGACTGGCGCGAGGAGGTGGTGTGGCGTAGCGCCGACAATCGCGAGCTGCGCATCTATACGACGCCGTGGCCGACGACGCACCGGATCACCACGCTGTTGCAGGACCCGGTCTACCGCGCCGGGATCGCGTGGCAGAACACGGCGTATAACCAGCCGCCGCACACGGGCTTCTACCTCGGCATGACCAAGGCGTCCGACACGCCGGAGTGAGGGAAGGGCGCAGCCCGGTCAAAGGACCGGGTTGCGTCCCCACAGCTGGTCGTAGCGCCAGCCCGACAGGTCCTCGACGATCGCGCCGCTCTGCGGGGTGGCGGGCTGTGTGGCGCCGGCGCGCAGGCGCTCGATCTCGTCCATCAGCACGACATGGGTGGTGGGATCTAGGCGGAAGCGCAGCGACACCCATAGGCCGAAGGCGAGGATGGCGAGCGTGCCGCCGATCATCACCGCGACGATCGCGTGGACGGTGACCGACGACTGGCTGGTCGCGCCGGCGACAAAGCCCGACAGCTGCAGGATCTGCCCGACCGCGATCAGCGCGATCGCCTGCGACATCTTCCGTACGAAGGTCATGACGCCGGCGAACGCGCCCTCGCGGCGGCGGCCGGTGACGATCTCGTCGACGTCGGCCATGAAATTGTAGGTCGCCCAGGGGATGTAGTTGAGCGCACCGCGGCCGAGTCCGGCGAAGACGACGGGGATCGCGAAGATCCAGCCGCTGGCGCCATGACCGCTCCACCACAGCCCCAGGAAGATCAGCACGCCGATCGCGAAGCTGACGCCCGCGATACGATAGGCGAGCGCGGGCGACGCCCGCAGCGCGAAGTTGATCGCCAGCAGCACCGCGACCGTCTGCACCGCATAGGTGAGACCGGCGAGGTTCGACACCGCCAGCGTCGTGCCGCCCAATGCGAAGACGACGAAATAGGCGAAGGCGGCGTTGAAGATATCCTGGCTGATGTAGCCGCCGAGATACATGCCGAGGTGCAGGCGGAACGCGCGGATGCGCAGCGTCGAAAACAGGTTGCGGTAGAGATCGCGGATCGCGGCGGTCGGCGTCATCCTTTCGCGGGCGAGCGCTGCGGTTTCCGCCGACCGCGGACGTTCCCAGCTGAACAGGTACAGCAGCGTCGCCGCACCCATGAACAGCACGGCAAACAGGATACCCATGTAGAGGTAGGTGTCCGGCGAATCCTTGCCGAGATGCTCGATCAACCGGCCGGGCAGGATCGCGGCGAGGATCGCGGAGATCTGGCCGCACATGATGCGCCAGCCGGCGAACTTCGCCTTGCTGCGGTAATCGCTCGCCATTTCGGCGGCGAGCGTTTCGTAGGGGATGATTTCGAGCGCATAGACCAGCTCGAACAGGACGTAGGTGACGAGATAATACCAGAAGGTCTGGCCCGACACCCACATGATCGCGAACGAGGGCAGCAGCGGGATGGCGGCGAGGATGAACGCCCGCCGCCGCCCGAATTTTCGCCCTGCCCAGGTGTCGCCGAACCGGTCGGAAATATAGCCGATGGTCGGGCTCGCCACCGCGTCGAGCACGCGGGCGATGCCGAAGATCAGCGTCGCCTGCGCCGCCGACAGGCCGCAAAAGGTGGTGTAGAAAAACAGCACCCAGGTGCTGATGACCGCCATCGACCCGGCGCCAAGGATGTCGTTCGATCCATAGGCCGCGAAATTGTACCAGCGGACCGGACGGGCGGGGGCGATGGCGGCCTGGGTCATCAGATGTACGTCCGCAGGAATTCGCCGAGCGCGCAGATCGCCAGGCTCTGGCCGTAGGGCATCGAGGTGAGGGCGATGTCCTTGTAGAACTGCATCGTATCGCCCATCGCGGTGCCGAAGCTGACCTGCTTCAGTTCGCCCTTGTCATCGATATTGGCGAGGACGGCGCGGATCGCCTTGATCCCGACCGCTTCGTAATGGCGTGGCAGATAGCCCTTCCGCACCGCCTTCAGGATGCCATAGGCGAAACCGGCCGTGGCCGACGCCTCGAGATAGCTGGTCGGATCGACGATCAGCGTGTGCCACAGGCCGCTGTCGTCCTGATGTTCGGCGAGCGTCTTCACCTGTGCCGCCAGCGTGTCGATCAGGAAGGTGCGGAACGCGTCGCCCGGCGGCAGGTCGAGCATCTCGATGATTTCGGGGATCGCGATCGTGACCCAGCAATTGCCACGCGCCCACAAGGCACCCGCGAAATTGTGGCGGCCATCGAAGGTCCAGCCGTGATACCAGAGCCCGGTCTGGCGATCGAACAGATATTTGATGTGGATCAGGAACTGGCGCTTGGCCTCCTCGATATAGTGCGGGCGACCCAGGATCTGGCCGATGCGCGCGAGGGGTAGCACGCTCATCATCAGCGTGTCGTCCCACATCTCCTGCGGGTTCTCGTCGTTGAAGACGATATGCTGGAAGCCGCCCTCTTCGGTCTTGGGCAGGCCGTCGTCCGCCATCAGCCATTCCGCCCAGATGTCGAGATAGGGCAGATACGTCTGGTCGCCGGTTTGCTCGTACAGGTTGGCGAGCGTCAGGAAGGGCGACATGGTGTTGATGTTCTTGGTCGGCGTGCCCGCGGCGAAGCGGTCCTCGAACCATTTCAGCATCACGTCCCAGGCGGCCTGGTCGCCGGTCTGCTCCCAATAGCGGTACAGGCCGAACAGGCCGATGCCATGGGTCCATTCCCAATCGTTCCACCCCTTGGTGTCGATGACGCGACCGTCCTCCAGCCGGAGCAGGAACTCGCCGGTCTCATCCTTGATGTTGACGAGGTTGTCGATCAGCTTGGCGATCTGCGCCGTCACCTCGGCGCGGGGGATGTCGTGATTGAGGGCTGCCACGGGAAAGGGTCTCCGTAAGGATCAGGGGGTTGGATAGAGGTCGCGATAGGCGGGAGCGGCCACGTCGGTGACGGGCACGCCACCGCGTGCGTGATGGAGGGTGACGAGCTTGACCGGCTCGATCGCGTTGCCGGGCGCGCCGTCGCTGGTGACGGCGAGCGCTAGCGTGTTGCGGCCGCGATGGCGCAGGATGCCGTCCGGGATCGGGAAGACGCGTTGCGGGCCGACGTTGGATACGAACTGGCCCATGTTCCAGCCGTTGACGAAGATCAGCACGCGGTAGCGATTGGGCGAGCGCGGTGTCTTGGGATCGCCGATCTGGACGCCGATCGTTGCGTCATCGCCCTTGGGTACGGACAGGTCGAAGGAGGTGCGATACCAGCTGGTGCCGGTATAGGGCTTGGCGTCGGCCAGCTTGCGCGCTGCCCATGCGCCGTCGGGGAAGCCCGGCAGCGTCCAGCCCATGCGCTCGCCATACAGGCCACCATTGTTGCTGGGGCCGCGGGCGACATCCTTGAGGTCTTCGCCGCCCACGCGGCCCTGGATTTTCCACGCGATTGGCACGGCAAAGCTGTCGCCGCCCGGCCGCGCGAGCGAGACGGAGATCAGGCCGCGCGGTTCCTTGTGCGCATCGTCGACGTCGAGGTCCCAATTGTGGCCGTTCACCCGCACCATCGCCGCCAGCACATGCTCGCCGGGGGCCTGTGCCTCCCGGGGCAGGGCGAATTCCGCGACGCCGGTGGTGATCGGTCGGGGCAGGCCGCCCGCCAGCTCATGCTGGCCAACCAGCTGGCCGTCGAGGAACAGCTGAAGCATGCCGGCACCGCCCGCGCCGTAATGGACGGTCACGGTCTGCGCGTCGGCAGAGCCGGTGAAGCGGCCGCGATACCAGACGTCGCCGTCATGGAAGCCATAGGAGTCCGCGCCGAGATTGAGCTGGCCGGTCGGCGGGCGGATGGTCGCGACGTTGCGTGCCGAGCCTGCGGTGGCCCAGGCGGAATCGTCGAAGTCCCGGCGGGCTTCCGGCGACCCCTCAGCATAGCGCCAGGTTGCGGTGGTCAGGTCCGGCAGCGCAAGCGGCTGCGGTGCGGGCAGGGGGCGTCTGGCGATCAGGCTGCCGCTGACCGAGTCGGTGACGGGCACCGCCTGTCCGTTCCAGCGGACCGAGCGCACCGGCCCCCAGACCTCCAGCGGAGTGGCGGTTTCGGTATCCCCTGTCAGGTCCAGCGTCGCGCCCCGCACGGTGGCGTGGCGGACGAGCGCGGGGCCGCGTTCCAGCAGGCCGTCCTGCCGAAAGAAGCTCTGTCCCGCCGCCACGTCGCCGATCAGCAGCAGCAGCGGCGCACGCCCGCCGCCCTCGATCCGTACGCGGGCGAGACCCCGATGGGTATAGGTCAGGCGCAGGTCGCCCTTGGCGGCATCGAAGGCACTGGAAACCTGCCCGTCGATCACCGTGACCTTAGGCGCGCTCGTATAGCGCAGCACCGTTTCGCCCGGCTCACCCGCGCGACCATAGAACAGCGCGATGTCCTCCGCGCCGTGGCGGATCATCGTCTGCAATTCGGAGGTCGAATAGACCAGCCGCTGCCGCTCGAGGTTCACCCCGGCGACCAGCAGCTTGGCATCGCGCCCGTGCAACTCGCTCGCGAAGCTGTAGTGGCCATCGGGCAGGTCGGCGGCGATGGTGAAGCGCGCGTCGCCGGTCGCGTTGGACGGCTTGGGCGCGACGAACAGCAGACGCGCGTCCGTATCGGGATTGCGGTCGTGATAGACCTGCACCGCCTCGCTGCCCGTGATCGCGACGGGTGGTGCCTTCTCCAGCCGGGCGAGGTCGGGCACGGCAGCCAGGAACTGGCCGATCTGCTTCAGCTCCAGCGCCTTGGGCCGCAGATTGCGCGCCTCGTCGATCGCCGATCCGTAATCGTAGGAGGTGTAGACCACCGGCGCGGGCAGCCAGCCCCAGCTGGTGCCGCCATAGCCCATGTAGATGCTCTGGATGGCGATGCCGTTGGCGATGTTGGTGCCGTAGAATACGCGCTGGTATCCGCTGCCGCGCTGGATCGCGTTGCACGGATACATGCCGTTCGATCCCCAATAGTCGAACCACCCGCCGCCAAACTCGGCGATGAACCCTGGCGTCTTGGGCGAGGCGCTGGCGCCGCCCTTGGCGCCGCCGGGTCCGTACAGGCCCCAGTCGGGGGCGGGGGCGCCTTTGGTCGGCTTGTTGTCGACGCCGCACACGCCGCCGGGATAACCGTCGAACGCGTAGAGCTCCTGCGGTCCCGGCACGGTCAGGGGCACGCCCGAGTTTTTGGGCACCCAATAGCCGTTGCGGCCCTGGTCGTTGTGGAACATCGGTACGGTGATGCCGTCGGCGCGGGCCTTGTCGTACAGATGCTGCATGTAGCGGCCCTGGGCGGGGGTGGTCAGCGCCAGTTCGTTCTCGATCTGGTGGAGGATGACTGTCCCGCCGCGCCCCAGCTGGTGCCGCGCGATGATCGGGTTGATCCGGTCGAGCCATTCGTCGACCGCCGCGAGATATTCGGGATCGTCGGTGCGCGCCTTGCCCGGCTGGTTGACCAGCCAGCCCGGAAAGCCGCCGCGCGACAGCTCGGCATTCACATAGGGCCCGGCGCGGGTAATGACGTAGAGTCCCTCCTCCTGCGCCATGGTCAGCAGCCGGTCGATGTCGCGAATGCCGCTGAAATCGTAGACGCCCTTTTTCGGGCTGTGGAATCCCCAGTCGATATAGATCGCGACGGTGTTGAAGCCGCTGGCCTTCATCTTCTGCAGGATGTCGCGCCACAGATCGGGCGAGGGCAGCCGGAAGGGGTGAAATTCGCTCGACCAGATCAGCGTCGGCTTGCCGTCGATGCGCAGCGAGCGACTGTCGAAGGTGACGCGCGGCACCTCGGTCGCGGGCGCGGCCTGCGGCGCGGCGGCACCGGCCAGCAGCAGGGCGGCGGTGAGGCTCATGCGAAGTGGAACATCGGCGTCAGCGGCGCTTCGACCGGGCGGTTGCCCGGCTGCACCTCCATCAGGTCGGCCATATAATCCCACCAGCGCTGCATCACCGGCTTAGCAGGCAGAGCGTCGCGCTTGTCGTCGGGGTGGAGGCGCAGGACGGCGAAGAGCGCGTTCGTCTCTTCATCGAGGAAGATCGAATAATCGTAGATACCTGCCTCGCGCAGAGCCTCGGCGAGGTCGGGCCAGATCGCGTCGTGGCGGCGGCGATATTCCTCCGCCATGCCGGGCTTCAGCATCATGCGGAATGCGATCGGCTGGCTCATGCGTCGTCTCCGGGAATGTTGAGGCCGTGGCGGTGAGCGAAGGTCGCGAAGCGCGCGAGCCAGGGGTGAGGCTTGCCGTCGGCGCCGATCAGGCGCGGGCCGTGGCCGCCCGTCTCGACGATGTGCAGTTCGGCCGGGCGGGGGAGGGCGTGGACCGCCTGAAACATCGCGATGCTGTTGGCGACGGGCACGACGGGATCGTCGGCGGCATGGCCGAGGAAGGTCGGTGGCATGTCGGCGGGCAGGTTCAGCTCGGCGGAATAGCGCGCGGCAGTCGCTGCGTCGGGGGCTTTGCCGAGCAGTTCGCGCTTCGACTGAGCGTGGGCGAAGGGTTGCGTCATCGTGATGACCGGGAAGAACAGGCCGGCGGCCTTGATCGTCGTCGGTTGGGTATCCGCCCCGTCTACGGGCGCGTAGGTCTTGAGCGCCGACTGCGATGCAAGGCGCGCAGCGAGATGCCCGCCCGCCGAAAAGCCCATCGCCGCGATATTGGTCGGATCGATGCCCCATTCCCGTGCGCGCGAACGGATCACCCGCAGCGCACGCTGGGCGTCCTGCAAGGGCGCATCGGGACCGACCGCCCAATTGTCGTGGGGCAGGCGGTAGAGCAGGTCGAACGCTGTGACGCCCTGCGCCGCAAGCCAGCGCGCGACCGCGGACGGCTCGCGCCCCACGGCGACGCGGGCATAGCCGCCGCCGGAGATCAGCAGCACCGCCGCGCCGTTCGGCTTCGCCGCGGGGCAGACGGTCAGCATCGGCGTCGCGACATGCGGCCAGGCGATATTGTCGGCCGGGCCCTTGGGTGCGCGCAGCACGAACGTGTCGACGATCGGCGGCGTCGGCATGCCCGGCGGGGTGGCGGGCCAGATCGGGAAGCGGCTGACGGCGGGGGCGGCGAGCGCCACGCGCGGCGTCGCGGCGAGCGACAGGCCGGCGGCGATCAGGGTGCGGCGGTCCAATGGCATGTCAGTTTCCTGCCGGGCGTTGCGTGCTGTGCGCGCCGCTGGCGGCGAGGCGAAAGGCCTCGGGCGCAGGCGGCTGGCTGGGGTCGAGCGGGGTCAGGTCGCGGCGCACCAGACGGGCGAGCGCGGGCACCTGTCGCCGGGCGGCATCGGCGACGATATGCGCGAGCACCCATGCGCCGTAATTGTCGTGATGCGTCGCGTCGCGACCGTCGTCGTTGAACGCGAGCGGCGCGCGCGTCCGCCCCAGCGCCTCGTAGAAACGGATCGAGGCGGCGTTCAGGTCGATGACCGGCGTCTGCGTTTCCGCCCCGACGGCGCGGACCGCGGCGGCATAATCGGCGAGCGTCGGGCGGATATGGCCGTCGGCGGTCCACATGCGCCGCTCGGGCGAGGTGACGAGCACCGGCGTGACGCCGCGCCGGCGCAGCTCGGCGATATAGGTGCGCAGATAGTCGCGATAGGTCGTCGCCGCATCGGCATAGGTCTGCGGCCACTGCGTCTTCTGGTCGTTGTGGCCGAACTGGATCATCGCGATGTCGCCGGGTTTCGCGCTCGCCAGTACCTTGTCGAGCCGCAGCTCGGTCAGGAAGGATTTCAGCGTTTCGCCCGACTCCGCATGGTTGGCGACGGCGATCTCGGGCGCCAGGAACGCGGGGAGCATCTGGCCCCAACTCGCCGCGGGTTCGGCGGGCTGATCGGTGACGGTGGAATCGCCGAGCAGGAACAGCGTCGGTACGTCGACGGGCGCGATCGACACGGTGCGCAGGCCGGGCGCGTGACCCAGCACCTCGATCGTCAGCCGGTCGTCCCAGTTGAGGGCGCCGAGCTCGCGGGGCTTCAGACGCACTGCACTGCCGCCGGGCGCGTTGGCGGGCGGCGGTGCCAGCTGGGGGTTGCGGACGTTCACGATGAATCGCCGCGTGATGATTTCGCCGGGACGCGTGCGAACCGCGTCGAGCATCAGGCGGCGGTTCTCCGCCTTGATCGTCGTCTCCGTCGCACGGGCGGGATCGCCCAGCGTGACCGTCACCGCATAATTGCCGGGTGCCGCCGCGATGGAAAAGAGATGGGGATCGGCCTCATAGCCGAACCCGTCGGCATAGGCCCGGCCGGCCGCCACGCGGATCGCGGCGGGATCGCGGGTCGTGCCGGCTAGGACGTAGGTGCGCGCAGGCACGGCGGCGGGCGCAACCACCGCCACCGCAGCCGCCAAGGCGGTCAGAGCGTACACGACGGGCCGCCTGCGGGCGTATCGCGGTGCAGAGCGGGGCGATCCGTCAGGATGTGGCCCGCGATCGGCAGGCCGGTCGCCGCGAGACCGCCCGCGACCAGATCGGCGATGCGGCGCGCGCCCAGCTCGCTGAAGTGCGTGTCGTCGTCGACCGCGTCCTTATAGCCGGGCAGCCCCTCACCCTTGGCGTAATGGAGGTAAAAGCGTTTCGACCCGTCCGGCCCCAGCGCGTCGATCCAGCGTTCGGACAGCGCGGCAAGGTCGATCAGCGGCACCTTGGTTTCCTCCGCGACGCGCTTGGCGGCGGCGGAATAGGTGGGGAAGCTCGGCACGACCTGGCCGTCCTTGAAGGCGCGGCGCGTCACCGGGGTGATCAGCACCGGCTGCGCATGCGCCATGCGTGCGACCGCGATGAAATGCTTCAGGTTCGCTTCGTAATCGGGAATGGGCGTGTAGCGTTCCGGCTTGGCCTGGTTTGCGTCGTTATGGCCGAACTGGATCAGCAGCGTATCGCCCGGCTTCAATGTCCGCGCGATCGCGTCGAGCCGTCCTTCCGCCATGAAGCTCTTGGTGCTGCGACCCGCCTGGGCGCGATCGTCGATCGTCACCTCGGGCCCGACCGCGCAGCGCAACATGCTGCCCCAGCCCGACAGCGGATATTGCTGCGCGTTGTAATCCTTGGCGGTCGAATCGCCGGCGATGACGATACGCATCGGGCTTGCCTGCTCCGGCGAGGCGGCGCTGGCCGCCAGCGGCAGCAGGATCGCGGCGATCCCGAGCAGTGGCTTTATCGTCGCCATATGCACCCATCCTCCTGTCGCCCACGGCTCTTGTCGGCCGTGCTGCGGGTATGGAAGACTATCCCATATAGTGCAAGCGATGATTGGTATTTGAGAAGGGTCAGCCCTGTGCCGGGTCGCGCCAGCCGAGGTCGCGACTGATCGCATGCGCGGTGCCGAGCACCTCGTCGGTCAGCGTCGTCATGCGATCGTCGGACATATATTGCGCGGCGCTCGACACGCTGATCGCCGCGACGATGCGGCCACTGGCATCGCGGATCGGCGCGGCGACGCAACGAATCTGGTCTTCGTTCTCCTCAAGGTCGAACGCGCAGCCGCGGCTGACATAGCCCCGCATCCGCGACAGCCACAGGTCGTAATCGGCCGTGTTATGATCGGCTTCGAAATGCGGCTGCCACTGCCGTTCGGGATCGTCGAGCATCAACGCCTTGCCAAGTCCGGTCGACGTCATCGGCTGGCGATCGCCGACGCGGCTGCTGATCTCCACACGACGGCGGCCGGGGATTTTATCGAGATACAGGGCGCGGTCATGGTCGCGCACGCCGAGATGCACCGTATCCTCCGACGCGGCCGCCAGCGCCTCGATATGGTCGCGTGCGATCTGAACGACGTCGGCCTGCTGCTGCGCTAGGAAGCCCAGTTCGAGCAGCTTCGGCCCCAGGCGATAGCCCTGGCGCGGCGTGAAGGTGAGGAAGCGGCGGTCGATCAGCGCGCTGGCGAGGCGATGCGTCGTGCTGCGCGTCAGGCCAAGCCGGCTGGCGAGTTCGGCGAGCGCGATCGGGCGATCGGCGACGGCATCGATCAGGTCGAGCCCGCGTAACAGCGTCTGGCTGCCGGAGGGGGCCTTTGCCTCGCTGGAATCGGCTGAGGCGGCCTTGGCGGCGGAAGCGGGCATGGTCGAGCTCTCCTGCGACGCGAGCGACCTGCGTCCTCGTGCCATAATATGGGACTATTTGCCCGGCGCACGGGGCGCTGTCGAGCGATAAAACGCGGGATATCTGACCGATCAGCGGCCAGAACCAAGGGAGTGCGGACCATGCGCCGCGGACGTCGCTGAATCCGCGTTGCGAACTCGGCGACGTGCGCAGGCGGCGCTATGGTGGGTAGGTCCCGCCTATTGCAGGTTCACGAAGGCGCCGCCATCGACCAGCAACGCTGCACCCGTGACGTAGCGCGCCAGGTCGGACGCGAGGAAAACGGCCGGCCCCGCCATATCCTCCGGCACGCCCAGCCGCCCCAGCGGTACGCGCCCTTCCATATATGTGCGCTTGCCCTCGTCGGCGAGGTCGTCCTTGTTGATCTCGGTCAGGATGGTGCCGGGCAGCAGCGAATTGCAGCGGATATTGTGCCGTCCCAGCGCGATGGCGGCGGACTGCATCAGCGAATGGAGTCCGGCCTTGGTCGGGGTGTAATGCGTCTGGAATTCGCCCCCGACGAGCGCCGAAATGGAGGAGACGGCGATGATCGATCCGCCATGGCCCTGATCGACCATCTGCCGCGCCGCCGCCTGGCACATATAATAGCCGCCGTGCAGGTTGACGCGCATCGTGCGTTCGAACGTCTCGACCGGCATGTCGAGGAAGCTGTGGAACGGGCAAATGCCGGCATTCGACACCATCACGTCGACCTTGCCGAACGCCTGCACCGCCTGCGCAATGAAATCGGTCGCGGTGGCGGGATCGGCGACGTCGCCCTGGATCGCAAGCCCACGCTGGCCGGCGGCTTCGATCCCCGCGATGCATTGCGCCGCGCCGTCCGTGTCGCGCGCGAAGTTGATCGCGACGTCCGCGCCATGCTGCGCTGCGCCGATGGCGATGGCGCGGCCGATGCCGGTGGAGGCGCCGGTGACGACCACCGTCTTGCCTTCGAGCAGTTTCATCGCATTCCTCTCCGTCGATCCATTGTGCTGTAGTCCCGGTGCCATTTCAGCCAAAGAGCCGATTGACGCCCGGAGTCTCACTAGCTAGTATCCTATCCCATAAAGTGAGAAAGTAAACCGGGCAGAGGGGCTTGCCGTGGCGTTGTCGAAGATCAAGCATGTCCGCGCCTTCGTCGCGCGCGGGGCGGGGGCGGATTACCACGATCAGGGCGCAGGCCATTGGATCGACGATCACATCGCCACGCCGATGAGCCGCTATCCCGAATATCGCCAGTCGCGGCAGAGCTTCGGTATCAATGTGCTCGGCACTTTGGTGGTCGAAATCGAGGCGGAAGACGGTACGATCGGCTTTGCGGTGACGACGGGGGGCGAGCCCGCCGCCTATATCGTCGAAAAGCATCTTGCCCGCTTCCTCGAAGGCCGCAGCCCGCACGAGGTCGAGAAGATCTGGGACCAGATGTATTTCTCGACCCAATATTACGGCCGCAAGGGGCTGGTCGTGAACGCCATCTCCGGCGTCGACCTGGCGCTATGGGATTTGCTCGGCAAGCTGCGCGGCGAGCCGGTCTATCACATGCTGGGCGGCGCGGTGCGCGACGAACTGCAATTCTACGCGACCGGCGCGCGGCCCGACGTGGCCAAGGAACTCGGCTTCATCGGCGGCAAGCTGCCGCTTCATCACGGTCCCGCCGAAGGGCTGGAGGGGCTGGAGAAGAACATCGCGCTGCTCGCCGATATGCGCAGCAAATGCGGCGACGATTTCTGGCTGATGTACGACTGCTGGATGGCGCTCGACCTCGATTATGCCACCCGGCTCGCGCACCGGGCCTGGAACGAATGCGGGCTGAAGTGGATCGAGGAGGCGCTCAGCCCCGACGACTATTGGGCCTATGCCGAGCTGCGCAAGAAGGCGCCGCCGGGCCTGCTCGTCACCACCGGGGAGCATGAGGCGACCCGCTGGGGCTTCCGCATGCTGATCGACATGGGCTGCTGCGACATCATCCAGCCCGACGTGGGCTGGTGCGGCGGCGTGACCGAACTGATCAAGATCGCCAATTATGCCGACAGCCGCGGCGTGATGATGATCCCGCACGGATCATCGGTCTACAGCTATCATTTCGTCATCACCCGGCACAATTCGCCCTTCGCCGAATTCCTGATGATGCACCCCGGCCCGACCGAGGTGGTGCCGATGTTCGCGCCGCAATTGCTGGGCGAGCCGGTGCCGCAGAACGGCCGCATCCGCGCGAGCGCGCTCGACAAGCCCGGCTTCGGCGTCGAGCTGAACGCCGACGTGCCGCTGCATCGCCCCTATACGCACTGAGGATTTGTCCCATGAAGCTCTGTCGTTACGGCACCCGCGGTGCCGAAAAGCCCGGCCTGATCGATGCGGATGGACGCATACGTGACCTGTCGGGCGTGATCGCCGATGTGACGCCCGCTGAGGTGACGCCCGAGGCGCTGGCGCGTCTCGCCGAAATCGGTCCCGCCACCTTGCCGCTGGTCGAGGGTACCCCGCGCTACGGCGTGCCCGTCGCCGGCATCGGGAAGTTCATCGCGATCGGCCTCAACTATGCCGACCACGCCAAGGAAGCGGGTCTGGAACCGCCGCCCGAGCCGATCTTCTTCACCAAGGCGATCTCGTGCCTGACCGGACCGAACGATCCCGTGATGATCCCCAGGGATTCGCAGAAGACCGACTGGGAGGTCGAGCTGGGCATCGTGATCGGCAAGACCTGCCGCTACGTCGAACAGGCGGATGCACTCGATCATGTCGCCGGTTATGTGCTGGCCAACGACGTGTCGGAGCGGGCGTTCCAAAAGGAACTCGGCAGCCAGTGGGACAAGGGCAAGGGCTGCGACACCTTCGGCCCGGTGGGCCCGTGGCTGGTGACGGCGGACGAGGTCGGCGACTGCCAAACGCTGGACATGTTCCTCGACGTCAACGGCAAGCGGATGCAGACCGGCAATACGGCGACGATGATCTTCCCGGTCGCCGAATGCATCGCCTATGTCAGTCGCTTCATCACGTTGCATCCGGGCGACCTGCTCATCACCGGCACGCCGCCGGGCGTGGGCGAGGGGCAGAAGCCCGACAAGATCTTTCTGAAGGCAGGCGACACGATGCACCTCGGCATCACCGGCCTCGGCGAACAGCGCCAGACCTGCGTGCCCTTCGCGATGGAGCTGCCCGCGTGACCAGCTATGCAGGCCGCTTCGCCGGCCGCACCGCGATCGTCACCGGCGGCGCGTCGGGCCTCGGCTGCGCGGTCGCCAAGCGGATCGTCGAGGAAGGCGGCAGCGTCGCCTTGTGGGACGTCGACGCCGACCGCCTCGCCGAAACCCAGGCGGCGATCGGGGCGACGCATATCGAGGCGTTCGACGTGTCAGATGCCGCTGCCGTCGCCCGCGCGACCGATGCCACCGTTGCGGCGTTGGGGAAGGTCGACATCCTGGTTTGCTCGGCGGGGATCACGGGTGCGACCGCCTCGGTCGATCAATATCCGATCGACAGCTGGCTGCGCGTCGTCGACATCAATTTGAACGGCCTGTTCTATTGCTGCCGCGCGGTGGTGCCGCATCTCGTCGCCAACGGCTATGGCCGGATCGTCAACGTCGCGTCCGTCGCGGGCAAGGAGGGCAACCCTAACGCCTCCGCCTATTCGGCCACCAAGGCGGGCGTGATCGGCCTCACCAAATCGCTGGGCAAGGAACTGGCGGGCAAGGGCGTGATCGCCAATGCGTTGACCCCGGCGACGTTCGAGAGCCCGATCCTCGCGCAACTGCCGCAGAGCCAGGTCGATTATATGCGCGGCAAGATTCCGATGGGGCGGCTGGGCGAAGTCGCGGAAAGCGCGGCGATGGTCTGCTTCATGGCCAGCGAGGAATGCAGCTTCACCACCGCGTCGACCTTCGACACGTCGGGCGGGCGGACGACCTACTGATGACGCATGCGGGCGGCGAGGCGGCGATTCCGTTCGTCGACGCGCACATTCATCTGTGGGACCTCGCGCGGCTGCGCTATCCGTGGCTGACCCCGCCCTTCGCCGACGATGGCCCCAACGGATCGGTCGAGCCGATCGCCAGCACCTATCTGCCCGCGGATTACCGGCGCGAGATGGCGCGGTGGAACGTCGTCGGCGCGGTGCATGTCGATGCCGGTGCCGGTCCCGCAGACGCGCTCGCCGAGACCGAATGGCTGGAGGGGCTGGCGGAGGCGGATGGGCTGCCGACCGGCATTGTCGCCTTCGCGGCGCTTGACGATCCCGAGGTGGAGACGGTGCTTGCCGTGCACGCCCGCCACCCGCGGGTGCGGGGCATCCGCCATATCGTCAACTGGCACGCCGATCCGCAGCGCAGCTATACCCCGCGTGATGTGACGCAGGACGATGCGTGGCAGCGCGGTTTTGCGGCGCTGGCGCGGCATGGCCTGTCCTTCGACCTGCAATGCTATCCGGGGCAGATGCCGGTGATGGCGGCGCTCGCCGCGCGGCATCCGGAGGTTCCGGTGATCGTCAACCATGCCGGCATGGCGGTGCTGAGCGACGCCGACGGCTACGGCGAATGGCGTCGCGGTCTTGCTGCGCTGGCCGCCTGTCCGCAGGTGGCGGTGAAGCTGTCGGGCTTCGGGTTTGCGCGGCGCGACTGGGATGCGGCGTTCGTGCGCGACACGGTGCGCACCGTCATCGACCTGTTCGGCCCGGAGCGGGCGATGTTTGCGAGCGACCTGCCGACCGACCGCCTGTTCGGCAGTATCGACGCGCAAATGGAGGCGTGCCATGCCGCCGTCATCGATCTGGGCGATAGCCACCGCCGTGCGCTGTTCGCCGGCAACGCCAATCGCATCTATTGGCTGGGCCTCGACCTGCCGCTTACCAAGGACGATCACTGATGTACGACCGGACCTATTACGCGACGCATCCGGACATGATGGAGTGCGTGTCGAACGACGAGTTGCGCGACCGCTATCTGATCCAGGGGCTGTTCCGCGACGGCGAATGCGTGCTGAACTACACGCATGCCGAGCGCTTCGTGATCGGCGGCGTCGCGGTGGCGAGCGGCAGCGTGAAGTTGCCCGACCAGACCGAGCCGGCATCGGCGGCGGGCCACCCGTTCCTCGAACGCCGCGAGATGGCGATCGTCAACGTCGGCAAGGTCGACGGGACCGTGACGGTCGATGGCGAGACGTTCGAGCTCGGCAACAAGGACTGCCTGTACGTCACGATGGGGGCGAAGGACGTTCAGTTTTCGGGTGACGGCGCGCGTTTCTACCTCGCTTCGTGCCCGGCGCATCAGGCCTATACGACGCGCAAGCTCGGCATCGCCGACGCCAATGCGCTCGAGCGCGGCAGCCTGGCGGAATCGAACGAGCGCACGATCTTCCAGCTCGTCATCCCCGGCATCTGCGACAGCGCGCAGCTGGTGATGGGCCTCACCGTGCTGAAGCCCGGCAGCGTGTGGAACACGATGCCGCCGCACATCCACGAGCGGCGCAGCGAGATCTATTTCTACTTCGAGCTCGACAATCTCGACACCGACCGCGTGATGCACTTCATGGGCGAGGGCGAGGCGACGCGTCACATCGTGATGCAGAACGAGGAAGCGGTGATCAGCCCGCCCTGGTCGATTCATATGGGCGCCGGGACCAAGGCCTATGCCTTCATCTGGGCGATGGCGGGTGAGAACCAGGATTATACCGACATGACCGTGCTGGACATCTGCCAGCTGGCGTAAGCCGAACCTCCCTCCCCTGACAGGGGAGGGTCGGGGAGGGGTGGCGTGCTCGCGGTACGGACGGGCGAGCACTGCCGGCCACCGTATCCCCGGACCCCACCCACCCCCGGCCTCTCCCTTGCAGGGAGGGGAGGAGTCAAGCAATGAACCCCTTCGATCTTTCGGGCCGCGTGGCGGTCGTGACCGGTGCGAACACCGGCATCGGGCAGGCGATCGCGATCGCACTGGCGCAAGCGGGCGCTGATGTCGCACTCGTCGGCCGCACACCGGCCGAAGATACCGCCGCCGCGATCCGCGACCTTGGCCGCCGCGCGCTGATCGTGTCGGCGGACCTGTCGAGCATCGCGCCGGTACAGCGCATCGTCGACGAGACGGTGGCGGGGCTCGGCGGGCTCGACATCCTGGTCAACAATGCCGGGATCATCCGCCGCGCCGATGCGGTGGACTTCACCGAAGCGGATTGGGATGCGGTGGTCGACACCAATTTGAAGTCGGTGTTCTTCCTGTGTCAGGCCGCCGGACGCCACATGATCGAACAGGGCAGGGGCCGGATCATCAACATCGCCTCGATGCTGACCTTCCAGGGCGGCATCCGCGTGCCGAGCTATACCGCGTCGAAGTCGGGGATCGGCGGCCTCACCAAGCTGCTCGCCAACGAATGGGCGAAGCATGGGCTGAGCGTGAACGCGATCGCGCCCGGATACATCGCGACCAACAACACCGCTGCGCTGCAAGCCGACGAAGCGCGCAACGCCGCGATCCTCGATCGCATCCCGGCGGGCCGCTGGGGCGATGCCGCGGACCTCGGCGGCGCAGCCGTGTTCCTCGCCTCCGACGCCGCGGCGTACGTCCAGGGCCATATCCTCGCCGTCGATGGCGGGTGGCTGGCGCGCTAAGTCGCGCCAGCCGATACCGTCAGATGCCGTAGCGCAGCGACAGCATCACGTTGCGCGGTGCATTGGCGAAACAGTCGCCGCGGACCAGGCATGAGGCATAGCCCCTGCGGTCGAACAGGTTGGTCGCGTTGAGCGACAGCCGCCACCGTTCGCGCGTGATCTCGGCGAGGGCATCGACCATCGCGCGGGCCGGCGTGACGATCGACCAATTGGCGTCGCTCGTGACCTGCCGGCCGGCATAGCGCACGCCCGCGCCCAGCCGCAGCGTGCCGAGCGCTGCGTCGAAGCTCTTCGTCGTCCAGGCCGACGCGATGGTGCGCGGGAAATATCCCGCCGCTTCCTCGTCGCCGGTGATCGTGTTGTGGCCATAGGCGAGCGACAGGTCGAACCGACCCGGCAGGCTGTGCGTCGCTTCCACCTCGAACCCCTTGGTCGTCAATTCGCCAGTCTGCGTGATGCGCATGCCTGGGCCGGTGATCGGGCGGCCGTTTTCCTTGATGCGGAAGGCGGTGGCGGTGACCATCGTGTTCGGGCCGGGCTGCCATTTGGCGCCCGCTTCGAATTGCGTGCCGGTCTGCGGACGGAACGGCCTGCCATCGCTGGTGGTCCCTGCGATCGGCTGGAAGCTCTCGGTATAGCTGAAGAAGGGCGAAATGTTCGCCGCGACCTCGCCGATGATGCCGGCGCGGAAGGTGGTGGCGCTGTCCGACGTGCGGGTCGCGCCGCTGTGGCCGATCACATGATCGCGGCGGACGCCGAGGACGAGCGACACGCGGTCGTAGAAGCGCAGCTGATCCTGCGCGTACAGGCCCAGCTGAGACTGGGTCGTGCGCGAATAGGGGTCAGTGGCGACCGGCGTCGCGAGCGTGGCATAGTCGATATTGTACAGGTCGATCGTCTGGTAATCATAGGCGGACGTGATGCCGACCTTGTTCCAGCTGTAATCGACCCCCGCGAGCAATGTGTGCTCGATATGCGCGCCGGTGTTGAAGCGGGCCTGCACGTTATTGTCCGTGGACAAGACGTTCAGCCGCCCGAGCTGGGACCCCGCGTAAACGCCGATCAGACGGCCGTCGCTGCCCGGCACGTACGGATCCGTCGGGTTCGAATAACTGTCGGGATAATGGGTGTTATAGGTGAGGTGGCTGTCGATGTAGCGCGCCTTCAGGCTCAGCTTCACTGCATCGCTGAACCGGTGGGTCAGCAGTCCCGACCCCTGCCACATGCGTCCGTCGTACCGATCCCAGCCGGGCTTGCCGACGAAGAGATAGGGATCGAGCGGCGGCCGCCCGCGATTGTCGCGCACCGTGCCGACGATCGGCAGGAAGTTGAGCGTCGATCCGGTCTTGTCCTGCTGGTAGAGGCCGAGCAACGTCACGTCGGTGCGCGCATCCGGTCGCCAGGTGACCGACGGGGCGATCATGATCCGGTCGTCGGGAACGTGATCGACATAGGTGCCCGAATCGCGCACCCGCGCGACGATGCGCCCCGCCAGCTTATCGCTGGCCGCAAGGTTGAGGTCGGCCAGCACCTCCTTGCGATCGAAGCTGCCATAGGTCAGCTGCACCTCGCCCGTGTTCGTGAATACCGGCGTCTTCGACACGAGATTGACGAGCCCGCCGATCGATCCCTGTCCGAACAAGACCGAGGCGGGGCCGCGCACCACCTCGACCCGCGAGAAATTGTACGGGTCCGACGCGATGTTGACGTAATAGCTGTAGATGTCGCGCATGCCGTCACGAAACTGGAGCGCGCTGACGCCGCGGATCGTGAACGTGTCGACGCGCGTGTCGCGACCATACAGGTCGGTCAGCACGCCCGCCGCATAGCGCATCGTATCGGCAACGCTGATCGCGCCCTGCGACAGATAGGTCTCGCTCGGGATGACCGTGACCGGCTGCGGCACCTCGATCGCCGGCGTGTCGGTCTTGGTCGACGCCTGTGCTTCGGTCACGCGGCCCTCGACGAGGATATCCCCGCCCGACTGCCCATCTGCAACCTTGCGCTGGGCGTCGGTAGTATCGTCGGTGGCGGCGGCGCCCGGTGTCAATGCGACCAGCGCAGTTCCGGCGAGCAATGCGAAAGCTGACATGAAATCCCCTTTGGTAACGGCGGGGCCAATATCGCTATTGCGAATCGCATGCAATTGTCTCGAAGGGTAGCTGGGTGCCACTGCTGGCAATGGTTTTATGATAGCGAAACCATGCGGCGCGGACCTAAGCGGTTGACGGCGCTCGCCTCTGCCCGGCAAGTCAGCCCGACAGGATCAGGAGAGGTTGAATGGCGTTTTCCCGCAGCGTGGCGATGATCGTTGCCGCCAGCGCTCTGGCGGCGGGCATGGTGACAGGAGAGGGGCTGGCGCAGCAGGCGGCTTCTACCGGCGTCGCGCATCCCGAGCTGTGGCCGACGCTGCCGATGAAGCTGAAACGCAATCCGAAGGTCGAGGCACGGGTCGACGCGATCCTGAAGCGGATGAGCGTGGAGGATAAGGTCGGCCAGCTGATCCAGGTCGATATCGCCTCGATCACGCCCAAGGACCTCGAGACGTACAAACTCGGTTCGGTTCTGAACGGCGGCAATTCGGCGCCCAATAGCGACGAATTCGCCCCTGCCGCGGAATGGTTGAAGCTGTTCGACGCGTTCTACAACGCGTCGGTGAAGCGCAGCGATGGGCGCCCGGTCGTGCCGATTATCTGGGGCACTGACGCGGTGCATGGCGACAACAATATCGTTGGCGCGACGCTGTTCCCGCACAATATCGGCCTTGGCGCGACGCGGGACCCTGCGCTGATCCGGCGTATCGGCGCCGCGACCGCGGCGGAAACGGCGGCAACCGGCATCGACTGGAGCTTCGCGCCGACGGTGGCGGTGGTGCAGGACGACCGCTGGGGTCGGACCTACGAAAGCTATTCCGAAGAGCCTGAGATCGTCCAAGCCTATGCCGGACAGATGGTCGAAGGGCTGCAGGGCGCGGTCGGTCAGGACTTCATGGCGCCCGGCCATGTCATTTCCTCGGTGAAGCATTTCCTGGGCGATGGCGGCACCGGCGGCCGCGATCAGGGTGATACGCGCGTCAGCGAACAGGTGCTGCGCGACGTGCATGCCGCGGGCTACAAAAGCGGCCTCGCCGCGGGCGCGCTGACCGTGATGCCGAGCTTTTCCAGCTGGAACGGCGTCAAGATGACCGGCAATAAAAGCCTGCTCACCGACGTGCTGAAGCAGCGCATGGGCTTCGATGGCTTCGCGATCGGGGACTGGAACGCGCACGGCCAGGTGCCGGGGTGCAGCAACGAGGATTGCCCGGCAGCGATCAATGCGGGCCTCGACATGTTCATGTATTCCGGCCCGAAGTGGAAGGAGCTGTACGCGAACACGCTGCGCGAGGCGAAGGACGGGACGATCCCGGCGGCGCGGCTGGACGATGCGGTACGGCGGATCCTGCGGGTGAAGATGCTGGCGGGCACGTTCGATGCCGGGCGCCCGTCGTCGCGGCCGATGGCGGGCAAGTTCGACCTGCTGGGTTCTCCCGAGCATCGCGCTATCGCGCGTCAGGCGGTGCGTGAATCGCTCGTGCTGCTCAAGAACAACGGCGGCGTGCTGCCGCTGAAGCCTAGTGCCAATATCCTCGTCGCCGGCCGTGGCGCGGACAATATCGGCCAGCAGTCGGGTGGCTGGTCGATCACCTGGCAGGGCACGGGCGTCACCAATGCCGCCTTCCCTAACGGCCAGTCGATCTGGAGCGGGATCGATCAGGCGGTGCGGGCGGGCGGCGGCAAGGCGACGCTGGCGGTCGATGGCGCGTACACGACTAGGCCCGATGCTGCGATCGTCGTGTTCGGCGAAACGCCTTATGCTGAGTTTACCGGCGACCGCCCGACGCTGGAATATAGCCCCGAAGACAAGAGCGACCTTGCGCTGCTGAAGAGGCTGAAGGCGGCGGGCATTCCGGTCGTCGCGGTGTTCCTGTCGGGGCGGCCGCTGTGGGTGAACCCGGAGTTGAACGCGGCCGATGCCTTCGTTGCGGCCTTCCTGCCCGGCACCGAGGGTGGCGGCGTCGCCGACGTGCTGATTGCAGGGCGCGACGGCAAGCCGCGCAACGACTTTCATGGCAGACTCAGCTTTTCGTGGCCCAAGCGACTCGACCAATATGTGCTCAACCGGCGCGATCCCAATTACGATCCGCTGTTCTCGTTCGGCTACGGCCTGACCTATGCGAAGGGCGCGACGGTGCCACAGCTGAGCGAGGCAAGGCCTGCGGGCGGTGCGGCCGATCAGAATGCCTTGTTCGTGCGCGGGCGCGTCGTGCCGGGCGCGCGGCTGGAGACGCAGGGACCCGTCCAGCTCAGCCGGGTCGATCGCACGTCGCAGGAGGATAGTCTGCGCCTCACCTTCGCCGGCACGGGTGCGGCTAGCGCCTATCTGGACGAGGCGACGCCGATCGATCTGACACGCGAGACGAACGGCGATCTCAGCCTGATCGTCGACTATCGCGTGACGCAGGCACCCACCGCGGAGGTAACGCTGGGGGTGCTGGGTAAGGCGGCCGGCACCGTGCCGATCACCGGTGCGCTGAAAGGCGAAGTCGGCGAATGGCGGCAGATCGCCGTGCCGCTGCGCTGCTTTGCGCAAAGTGGCGCGACGATGGGGGCGGTGCAGCGCCCCTGGGTGATCGCGACCACCGGGCGGCTCGGCATGGATGTCTCGGGCGTCCGCATCGCGAGCGCGCCGCCGGGGCCGGTGAGCTGCGGCACGCGCTGAACCAAGTCAGCCGGTCCTCGCGTTGATCGCGCGGGAACCGGCTTGTCGGGCATTCGTCTGACGACATGGGATGCCGGCGATGGGGACCGGATCGAGAAGGGGGTGACGTGCGCACAAAGGGTCTCGTGCGGCTGGTGGTCGGCGGTGCGCTGGTGCTGGCGTCGAGTGGCTGTGCCGCGCTGTCGCACGGGTTCGTCAACGCCGCCGGCCCGGTCGCGGCGGATCAGCGTCATCTGTTCGTCGTGCTCGCCTGCGTGCTCGTCTTCGTTGCCGGGCCGGTGCTGCTGCTCGTGCCGCTGTTCGCCTGGCATTACCGGCTGTCGAACACCCGCCATGCCTATCGCCCGAACTGGTCCTTCTCCTGGCCGGTCGAGGCGCTGATCTGGATCCCGCCGACCGCGATCGTCATCGGTTTGGCGGTGCTGCTGTGGCATCATACGATCCGCGACGATCCCTATCGGCCGCTTCCCGGCGGGCCGCCGGTCGAGGTGCAGGCGATCGCACTCGATTGGAAATGGGTGTTTATCTATCCGAGGCAGGGTGTCGCTTCGATCGATCGCCTGACCATTCCCGTCGGGCGTCCGGTGCGTATCCGGCTAACCAGCGGTACGGTGATGCAATCGCTGATGATCCCGCAGCTCGCCGGGCAGGTCTATGCGATGGCGGGCATGACGACGCAGCTTCACATCATGGCGTCGCGCCCCGGCACCTTTCGCGGCGCCAACACGCAATACAATGGCGATGGCTTTGCACATCAGCGCTTCGACGTGGTGGCGCTTCCGGCCGGCGCGTACGATCGCTGGCTGACGCAGGCGCGGGCAGCCGACCGTCCGCTCGATGCGGCGACGTGGCGGCGGCTTTCGGCGCGCTCGGTCATCGCGCAACCGGTCGTCTTTTCCAGCGTGGCGCCGCAACTCTTCGACCGGGTCGTCGCCCAGGCGGGCGATCACGGCCATAGGAAGGATCATCGATGACCGCCGCGTCCCCCGTCTTCCCGGCGCTGCTGGGGCGGTTCGCCTGGGCCGATCTGCCGTTCGTGCGGGCATGGCAGGATCCCAATGCGAGCGAGATCGTCGGTGCCGCGGCCGGCGGGCTGGTGGTGATCGGCGCCGTTGCAGTCGTGGTGTTGCTGACCCGCTATCGGCTGTGGGCCGAATGGCTGACCAGCCTCGACCACAAGAAGATCGGCATCATGTACATCGTCACGGCCTTCGTGATGCTCGCCCGCGCGCTGGTCGAGGCGGTGCTGATGCGCGTGCAGCAGGCGGTGGCGATCGGCGATCCGGGCTTCCTGTCGCCCGACCATTTCGGCCAGCTGTTCTCGACGCACGGGTCGATCATGATCTTCTTCATGGCGATGCCGTTCCTCACCGGTCTGATCAATTACGTCATGCCGCTGCAGATCGGCGCGCGCGACATGGCCTTCCCATGGGCCAATTCGATCGCGCTGTGGCTGACGATCGGTGCGGCCGGGCTGATGATGGCGAGCCTCGTCGTCGGACAGTTTTCCACCGGCGGGTGGAGCGGCTATCCGCCCTATACCGAGCGCGCGTTCAGCCCCGGCGTCGGCGTCGATTACTGGATCTGGGCGGTGACGCTGTCGTCGATCAGCTCGACGATGGCGGGGATCAATATCGCCTGCACGCTGTACAAGCTGCGCTGTCCGGGCATGACCATGATGCGCATGCCGATGTTCTGCTGGACGTCGCTCTGCACCGCGATCCTGATGATCTTCGCGCTGCCGCCGCTGACCGTCGCGACGGGCCTGCTCGCGCTCGACCGGTATCTGGGCTTCCACATGTTCACCAACGACCTCGGCGGGAACATGATGAACTACGCCAACCTCTTCTGGCTGTTCGGCCATCCGGAGGTGTACATCCTGATCCTGCCCGCCTTCGGCGTCTATTCGGAGGTGGTATCGACCTTCTCCGGCAAGGACCTGTACGGATATACCTCGCTGGTCATCGCGACGATGGCGATCGCGGTGTTGAGCTTCACCGTCTGGGTCCACCACTTCTTCACCATGGGGCAATCGGCTGAGATCAACGCGGTGTTCGGCATCGCGACGATGACGATCGGCGTGCCGACGGGGGTGAAGATCTACGACTGGATCTGGACGATGTTTCGGGGTGAGGTGCGATTCAGCGTGCCGATGCTGTATGCCATCGCCTTCATGATGACGTTCGTGCTGGGCGGCCTGACCGGGATCGTGCTGGCGATGCCGCCGCTCGATTACCTCGTCCACAACACGCTGTTCCTCGTCGCCCACTTCCACAACATGCTGATCCCCGGGCTGCTGTACGGGATGCTCGCCGGTTACACCTATTGGTTTCCCAAGGCGTTCGGGTTCCGCCTCGACGAACGTTGGGGGCGGGTTGCGGTGGCGTGCTGGGTGGTGGGCTTCTACCTCGCGTTCATGCCGCTGTACGTGCTCGGCGCGAGCGGGATGGCGCGGCGGACGAGCGCGATCTTCGAACCCGATTTCCGGCCGTGGCTGTACGTCGCCTGCGTCGGCGCTTTCGTGCTGCTCGCCGCGCTCGTCTCACTGGGGGTGCAATTGTGGGTCAGTATTCGAACCCGCGACGCGCGCCGGGTGCCGGCTGGCGATCCGTGGGACGGGCGGAGCCTTGAATGGGCGATCCCGTCTCCGCCGCCGGCGTATAACTTTGCCGTGCTGCCGCCGGTCGATCGGCGCGACTGGTTCTACGACCGCAAGCACGATGCGGCGAAGCCCGATCCGTACCGGCGGCCCGCAGGCTATGAGGCCATCGACATGCCGCGCAACGCCATGAGCGGTATGGCGATCGGTTTGTCCGCCGCGTTGGCGGCGTTCGGGCTGGTATGGGGCATGTGGTGGCTCGCGGTGGTGAGCGTCGAACTGATCGTCGCGGCGGTCGTGTTGCGCAGCTTCGGGCGGGGGCAGCACCGGACCATCCCGGCGCGGCAGGTCGCGGCGGAGCATGATGCCTGGCTCGCGTTGGTTCATGCGACGCCGCCGACGCCGCGGCAGACGGAAATGAGTGACGCCAATCGCGGTCGGGCGGAGATCAAGGCATGAGGGACCCCGAACTGGCGCATGTCGGCCTGCCGCTCGGCAAGAGCGAGGGGTTGGACACGGAGCGGGCGGAGACGGCGATCTTCGGCTTCTGGCTGTTCCTGATGAGCGACGCCGTGCTCTTCGCGTTACTGTTCGCGACCTATGGCACGATGGTCGCCAATACCGTCGGCGGGCCGACGCCGGCGTCCGAATTCAAGCTGCTGCCGACCTTCGTCGAAACGCTGCTGTTGCTGACCAGCAGTGCGACCTTCGGCCGGGCGAGCGTCGCCATGACCTGGCGCGAGCCCCGGCGCGTGCTGATCGGCTGGCTGGTCGCGACATTGGGGCTGGGGCTGAGCTTCCTGGCGCTGGAGGCGAACGACTTTGCGACGATGTTCGCTCATGGCGCCCTTCCGACACGAAGTGGCTTCCTGTCGTCCTTCTTCGCCCTCGTCGGACTGCATGGGTTGCATGTCGCGCTGGGCAGCTTCTGGCTGGTGGTGATGATCGGGCAGATATTGGCTTACGGTTGCGATGCCAGGGTGCGGGTCAATCTGCTGCGGCTGGGGCTGTTCTGGCACCTGATCGACATCGTCTGGATCGCGATCTTCAGTCTCGTCTATCTGCCGGGGGCGATCCGATGAGCAATCCGGCCAAGGAGCGGGCGGCGGCGCTACGGACCTATGCGGTCGGCTATGTGGGGTCGCTGGCGCTGACCGCCGCCGCCTTCGTCGCGGTGCGCTGGCCGAGCTTTGCCAGCCGGACGACGTTCGGGATCGTGCTGGCGCTGGGGTTCGTGCAGATGGTGGTGCAGTTCCGCTGCTTCCTCCACATCGGGCTGAAGCGGTCGTCGCGGCATGACCTGCAGCTGATCCTGTTCACCGCGCTGATCATCGCGCTGATGGCGAGCGGGACGCTGGTGATCCTGTTCAACTTAAGGGGACGGATGGGGTAGGGGCCGCCCCGTTCCCATCCGTTCGTGCTGGTGAGCAGGCCGCCGAGCCCCCCAGGCTCGGCTGAAACCATCCGGGGGATGGTTTCACCTAGCTCACTGTCGAAGCACGGGCTTCCGCAAGCGATGCCGGTGCTTGTGGAAGCCCGCCCTTCGACAGGCTCAGGGCGAACGGAAATTGGGCGGGCAGTTACTGATCCAGGAACGAGCGCATCTTGCGGCTGCGGCTGGGGTGCTTCAGCTTGCGCAGCGCCTTGGCTTCGATCTGGCGGATACGTTCGCGCGTCACCGAGAACTGCTGGCCGACCTCTTCCAGCGTGTGGTCGGTGTTCATGCCGATGCCGAAGCGCATGCGCAGCACGCGTTCTTCGCGCGGAGTGAGCGAGGCGAGGACGCGGGTGACCGTTTCCTTGAGGTTCGCCTGGATCGCGGCATCGACCGGGATGACGGCGTTCTTGTCTTCGATGAAGTCGCCCAGGTGGCTGTCTTCCTCGTCGCCGATCGGCGTTTCGAGGGAGATCGGCTCCTTGGCGATCTTCATCACCTTGCGCACCTTTTCGAGCGGCATGCTCAGGCGCTCCGCCATTTCCTCGGGCGTGGGCTCGCGACCCTGCTCGTGGAGGAACTGGCGGCTGGTGCGGACCAGCTTGTTGATCGTCTCGATCATATGGACCGGGATGCGGATCGTGCGCGCCTGATCGGCGATCGAGCGCGTGATCGCCTGACGGATCCACCAGGTCGCATAGGTCGAGAACTTGTAACCGCGGCGGTATTCGAACTTATCGACCGCCTTCATCAGGCCGATGTTGCCTTCCTGAATCAGATCCAGGAACTGAAGACCGCGGTTTGTATACTTCTTGGCGATCGAGATCACGAGGCGCAGGTTCGCCTCGACCATCTCCTTCTTGGCGATGCGCGCCTCACGCTCCGCCTTCTGCACCATGTTGACGATGCGGCGGAATTCGCCGAGCGCCATGCCGGTCTGCTGCGAAATCTCGCTGATCTCACCGCGGATGCGATCGACCGCCGCTTCCTCGTTGGCGGCGAAATTGCCCCACTTCTTGTCCAGCTTCGCGACCGACTGCAGCCACGTGTCATCGGTCTCGTGGCCGACATAGCGGTCGAGGAAGTCCTTGCGGCTGACCTTGTGGCGTTCGGCGAGGCGCAGCATCTGGCCGCCCAGCGCGGTGAGGCGCCGGTTGAAGGCATAAAGCTGGTCGACGAGATATTCGATCTTGGCGTTGTGGAACTGGACGCTCTCGACCTCGGCGGTCAGCTCTTCGCGCAGCTTCTGATACTTGCGCTCGTCCGCTGCCGACAGCTCGCCACCCGCCTGCATCGCATCGAGGCGCGCCTGCTGGATCTTGCTGAACTTCTTGTAGAGCGCGGTGATGTTGGCGAACCGCTCGAGCGCCTGCGGCTTGAGCGTCTCTTCCATCTGCGCGAGGCTGAGGGTGTTGTCCTCTTCCTCATCATCGCTGGGACGCGGCGGGCGCGGGCTGCCGTCCTCGTCCTCGTCATCCGCGGACACTTCCTCAGGCTCGGCCTCTTCCTTGAAGCTGGCGCCGGCGGTCTTTTCGCTGATCTCGCCGGTGTCGTCGTCCTCGGCACCCTCGACCTGCTCGGCCGACGGACCCTTCGACAGCATCGCGTCGAGATCGAGGATCTCGCGCAGCTGCATCGTGCCTTCGTTGAGCTGCGTCGACCAGTCGATGATGGCGTTGAAGGTGATCGGCGATTCGCACAGGCCCAGGATCATCGTGTCCCGACCGGCCTCGATCCGCTTGGCGATGGCGATTTCGCCTTCGCGGCTGAGCAGTTCGACCGCGCCCATTTCGCGCAGGTACATGCGGACCGGATCGTCGGTCCGGTCGACGGTTTCCTTCTTCTTGGTTTCGAGCGCAGGCGCGGCGGTGCCATCGCCGTCAACCTCGGTGACCTCGGCCTCGTCCTCCTCGGACGCTTCCTTCTCGTCACCGTCCTCGCCGGCTTCCTCGTTCTCGACGATATTGACGCCCATCTCGTTGAGGGCCGCCATGATATCTTCGAGCTGATCGGAGGACATCTGGTCCTGCGGCAGCGCCTCGTTCAGCTGGTCGTAGGTGATGTAGCCGCGCTTCTTGGCGCGCGCGATCAGCTTTTTGATGTCGGCATCGTTCAGGTCGATCAGCGGTGCATCGGCCCCATCGCTACCGTCGTCACCACCGTTACCGTTAAGCTTCGCCATCAATTGTCCTCGGAACCAAACGCTCGGGCGTCTTCGTTCGCTTGCACGAGATTTGCAAGTCGAAGCTCCAACGCCTGTTTCTCTTTCACCAATGCCACTTGCCGTTCGAACGCCGCATCGGTGAAATGCGCCTGCATCGAGACGGTCGCCTCGTGCAGGGCCAGGTCGACTTCGGGGCGGGCCACCAGAATGGCGATCGCCTCGTCAAGATCGGCCCGGGCGCGGCTGACGTCGCCGCCGCTTTGCGTGAACGAATAGGGCATCGTGTCGGCCCTCAACAGATCGCTGGCGATCGTATCGAACCCACTCCGCGCCAATATGGTGCGCAGACGCGCGCTATCAAGCGCCTGATCCTCGAGCGCGACATCGACGACCGCTTCGAACAAGCGGCCGAGCGCGCCATCGACCAGTTTGAGGCTGCCGAGCACCTCCATATGCCGGGCGATCTCCACCGGATGGCGGATCAGGCCCGCGAGTACCGCCTTGGCCAGCACGCGGTCGATCCCGGCGGCGTGGAAGGCCTTCACATCCTCGGTCGGCGGAGCGATCGGCTGTTTCCACTGGCCGTCCGCACCACGCTTGCCCTGGGGGCGCGGTGCGTTGGGAGTGAAGGTGCGACGTTTCGGCGCGAAATGCTCGTAGAAGCGATTGCGGAAGTCGTTTTCATATTCCTTGCGCACCGACCCGTCGGCGATCGTCGCGGCGAGATCGGCGAGCCGTTGCTTCAGGCCGGCGCGCTGTTCGGGCGTGTCGAGCGGGCCGGCGGCGACCTCGCTCTGCCACAGGCGGTCGACCAGCGGCTGGGGCTGGCCGAGCAATGCCTCCATCGCGGCGGCGCCGCCGGCCTTCACCAGATCGTCGGGGTCCTGCCCCTGCGGCAGGGTGACGAAGGACAGGCTGCGGCCGGGGGCGAGCATGGGGAGGGCGCGGTTGGCGGCACGCAACGCCGCCTTCTGCCCGGCGCTGTCGCCGTCGAAGCAGAGGATCGGCACGTCGACCATCCGCCACAGCCGTTCGAGCTGTGCCTCGGTCAGCGCGGTGCCGAGCGGGGCGACGGCTTCGTGGATGCCCGCCTGGCTGAGCGCGATGACGTCCATATATCCTTCGACCACCAGCACGCGGTTCGCCTTGCGCGCAGCGGGGGCGGCGCGGTCGAGATTGTAGAGCGTGCGGCCCTTGTCGAAGAGCGGCGTGTCGGGCGAGTTGAGGTATTTGGGCTCGCCGTCGCCGATCACGCGGCCGCCGAAGGCGATGACGCGGCCGCGGGCGTCGCGGATCGGGATCATCAGCCGGCCGCGGAAGCGATCGTACGGGTCCTTACCCTCGACCTGGATCAGCAGGCCGCATTCGACGAGCGCGGGGTCGCCGTAATCCTTCAGCGCGGTCTTCAGCTTGCCGCGGCTGTCGGGGGAAAAGCCCATGCCGAAGGTGCGGGCGGTGTCGGGGGTGATGCCGCGCTTGGCGAGGACGGTGCGGGCTTCGGCACCGCCGATGCCGTTCAGCTGTTCGGTGAACCAGCTCGCGGCGTCGGCCATCGCGTCGTGCAGGCCCTTGGCGCGTTCGGCCTTGGCAGCGGCGCGGCGATCCTGCGCGGGCATCTCCATGCCGGCGGCCTGCGCCAGTTCCTTCACCGCATCGATGAAGGGCAGGCCGCGCTGATCGGTCATCCACCGAATCGCATCGCCATGCGCCGAGCATCCGAAGCAGTGGTAGAAGCCCTTGTCGTCGTTGACGTAGAAGCTGGGCGTCTTTTCGTTGTGGAACGGGCAGCAGCCGCGCATCTCGCGGCCCGCCTTGGTGAGCTTGGTCGTCTTGCCGATCAGCGCCGACAGCGACGTACGGGCGCGAAGCTCGTCGAGGAACTGCGGGGACAGGCTCATGCGTGCGATTCTACTATGCCCGACGAGGGGCGTTTAGGCAATGCGCCGATGCCGGAGGCGCGCGGAAGTGGACGAAGTGGACGGTATGTAACGTTCGGAATGCGGCCCTGTGCGAGCGGGCCGCGGGAATGGCCGTTCGCGCCCCGGGGGCGCGGGTCGGGTGGACGATGGCAAAGAGCGAGGTGCTCTATGCACGGTTTGTTCCGTGTAGGACAGGGGCGATCGTCCTCTCTCCGTCACCCCGGACTTGATCCGGGGTCCCGCTTGCAGTCGCAGAAGAAGAAGAAGAAGCGGGATCCCGGCTCAAGGCCGGGATGACGGAGGAGGGGCGGAGTGGGTGGGGCGGTCGTTGCGCGCCTTCGCTTACGACAGCGCGGCCTTCACCAGGCCGCTGGCCTTGCTCATGTCGAGGTTCGCGGCGTGGCGGGCCTTTAGTTCGGCCATGACGCGGCCCATGTCCTTCATGCCGGTGGCGCCCAGTTCCGCCTTGATCGCCTCGATCGCCGCGGTCGTTTCGGCGTCGCTCATCTGGGCGGGGAGGAAGCGCTCGATCACCGCGACCTCGGCCTTTTCGGCGTCGGCGAGTTCCTGGCGGCCGCCGCTTTCGTACATCTGGATCGATTCGCGGCGCTGCTTGACCATCTTCTGCAACACCTCGACCACCACGGCATCGTCGTCGGTGGGGGCGGTGCCGGTGCGCAGTTCGATGTCGCGGTTCTTGATCGCGGCCTGGATCAGGCCGATCGCGGCGCGCGCTTCCTTGTCGCCGGCCTTCATGGCGGTGACCTGGGCGGCCTTGATGTCGTCGCGAATCATGGAAGAAAGCCTCGAATACGGGAAAGCCGGGGACCCTAGCGGAAAGCGGCGGCCCCGTGAACCGGTTGACCTAGGCCAAGCTGGGGGGTAGCGGGCGCCACTTAGCGACATAGACGAAACCTTCAGGAGTGCCCGCCAAGCCATGGCCGAGCCTAAGCCCATTGCCATGCCCGCAAAGCCCGATGGGGCCACGGGCGTTCTGGTTCTTGCGAACGGCGAGGTGGCCTGGGGCCGCGGTTTCGGCGCGGAAGGCGCGGCGGTGGGCGAGGTGTGTTTCCACACCGCGATGACCGGCTATCAGGAGATCATGACCGACCCGTCGTTCGCGGGCCAGATCATCACCTTCACCTTCCCGCACATCGGCAACGTCGGCGCCAACCCCGACGATATCGAGGCGGATGCGCCGCATGCGCTGGGCATGATCGTGCGGCAGGACGTGACCGAGCCGTCGAACTTTCGCGCGGTCGAGCGGCTGGACGGCTGGATGAAGCGGCATGCGCGCATCGGCCTGTCGGGCATCGACACGCGCGCGCTGACCCGCCGCATCCGCGCGGGCGGTGCGCCGAATGGCGTGGTCGCGCATTCGGCGAGCGGCGAGTTCGACCTTGATGCGCTGCTGGAGATGGCGCGCGCCTGGCCGGGGCTGGAGGGCATGGACCTCGCCAAGACGGTGTCGACCGAGACGCATTACGCTTGGGGCGAGGCGCGCGAGGGCGACGTGTGGCGGCTGGGCTTCGGCTATGGTGGCGATGGGGCTTCGACAGGCTCAGCCCGAACGGCAGGAGAGGGCGCGACATCCACGACCGTTCGCCCTGAGCCTGTCGAAGGGCAAGTGGCGAAGGACCGCCCGCACGTCGTCGCGATCGATTATGGCAGCAAGCACAACATCTTCCGCAATCTGGTGAAGGCGGGCGCGAAGGTGACGGTGCTGCCGGCGCAGGCGACGTTCGACGACGTGATGGCACAGAACCCGGACGGCATCTTCCTGTCCAACGGCCCCGGCGATCCCGCCGCGACCGGCGACTATGCGGTGCCGGTGATCCGGCAGCTGCTCGATACGGGCAAGCCGCTGTTCGGCATCTGCCTCGGCCACCAGCTGCTCGGGTTGGCGGTGGGCGCGCGGACGACGAAGATGTTCCAGGGCCACCGCGGCGCCAACCATCCGGTCAAGCGCCTGTCCGACGGCGCGGTCGAGATCACCAGCATGAACCACGGCTTCGCGGTGGAACGGGAGTCGCTGCCCGCCAACGTGCGCGAGACGCATGTGTCGCTGTTCGACGGGAGCAACGCGGGGCTGGAACTGACGGATCGTCCGGCGTTCAGCGTGCAGTATCACCCGGAAGCAAGCCCGGGGCCGCAGGATAGCCTGTATCTGTTTGAGCGGTTCGTCGGATCGCTGCGGTGATATATTCAGCGCTCTTGCTACTCACCGCCGTCTCCGGCGAGCAGCAAGTGCTGGACCGTATTTCGACTGATTGCGGTCTCTCCGCGGGCGACATCATGCTGCAGCATGGGCGATTAGTTCGCGTCCGTCCAAAGGGGACGCCGTCTTATGCCGCACTGAAATGCGCCTTCGCGAAGCTGAAACAGCGCAACTTCACATATCCTATCGGCTTCATTTCCGAGCCGCCTGTTGGACGTAAGAAATAATGCCAAAACGCACCGACATCTCCTCCATCCTCGTCATCGGCGCGGGGCCGATCGTCATCGGTCAGGCGTGCGAGTTCGATTATTCGGGCACGCAGGCGATCAAGGCGCTGAAGGAAGAGGGCTATCGCATCGTCCTCGTGAACAGCAATCCGGCGACGATCATGACCGATCCGGAGCTGGCCGACGCGACGTATGTCGAGCCGATCACGCCCGCCGTGGTCGCCAAGATCATCGAGAAGGAGCGGCCCGACGCCGTCCTGCCGACGATGGGCGGGCAGACCGCGCTCAACACCGCGCTGGCGCTGTTCCATGACGGCACGCTCGAAAAGTTCGGCGTCCAGATGATCGGCGCGGATGCCGAGGCGATCGACAAGGCCGAGGATCGCCAGAAGTTCAAGGTGGCGATGGACAAGATCGGGCTTGAAAGCGCCCGCTCGGCGATCGCGCATACCGTCGAGGAGGCGCTGGCGGGCCTCGAGATCACCGGGCTGCCGGCGATCATCCGCCCGAGCTTCACCATGGGCGGGTCGGGCGGCGGCATTGTCTACAACCGGTCCGAATTCGTCGACATGGTCCGCAAGGGCCTGGACGCGTCGCCGACCACCGAGGTGCTAATCGAGGAATCGCTGCTCGGCTGGAAGGAATATGAGATGGAGGTCGTGCGGGATCGCAACGACAACGCCATCATCATCTGTTCGATCGAGAACGTCGATCCGATGGGCGTCCACACGGGCGATTCCATCACCGTCGCGCCGGCACTGACGCTGACCGACAAGGAATATCAGATCATGCGCAACGCCAGCATCGCGGTGCTGCGCGAGATCGGCGTCGAGACGGGCGGGTCGAACGTCCAGTTCGCGGTGAACCCCAAGGATGGCCGCCTGGTCGTCATCGAGATGAACCCGCGCGTGTCGCGCTCGTCGGCGCTGGCGTCCAAGGCCACCGGCTTCCCGATCGCCAAGGTCGCGGCCAAGCTGGCGGTGGGCTATACGCTGGACGAGATCGACAACGACATCACCGGCGCGACGCCGGCGTCGTTCGAGCCGACGATCGACTATGTCGTCACCAAGATCCCGCGCTTTGCCTTCGAAAAGTTCAAGGGTGCCGAGCCGGTGCTGGGCACCGCGATGAAGTCGGTCGGCGAGGTGATGGCGATCGGTCGCAACATCCAGGAATCGATGCAGAAGGCGCTGCGCGGGCTGGAGACGGGTCTGTCGGGCTTCAACGCGGTCGACCATCTGGTCGGCGCGCCGCGCGCGGAGATCGAGGCGGCGCTGGCCAATCCGACGCCGGACCGGCTGCTGGTCGCGGCGCAAGCGCTGCGCGAAGGCTTCACCGTTGCCGAGGTGCATGCGATCGCCAAGTTCGATCCGTGGTTCCTCGAACGCATCGCCGAGATTGTCGCAGCGGAAGAGGAGGTGTGCCGCAACGGCCTGCCGATCGAGGCGGCGGGCATGCGCCGCCTGAAGGCGATGGGCTTCAGCGACAAGCGGCTCGCCTATCTGGCGCTCAAGTCCGCCAATCTGCGCGGCATGGAGCGCGGCATCGCGCGCGGATCGGGCCTGATCCACGAGGCGGTCGTCGCGATGACCGGCGGCGTGACCGAGGACGAGGTGCGCGCGTTGCGTCACCGGCTGGGCGTACGCCCCGTCTTCAAGCGGATCGACACCTGCGCCGCGGAGTTCGACGCCAAGACGCCCTATATGTATTCGACCTATGAGGCGCCGTCGTTCGGCGAGCCCGAGGACGAGAGCATGCCGTCCGACCGCCGCAAGGTGGTAATTCTGGGCGGTGGCCCGAACCGGATCGGGCAGGGGATCGAGTTCGACTATTGCTGCTGCCACGCCTGCTTCGCGCTGGCGGACGCGGGCTATGAAACGATCATGGTCAACTGCAACCCGGAGACGGTGTCGACCGACTATGACACGTCGGACCGCCTGTATTTCGAGCCGCTGACCGCCGAGGACGTGCTGGAAATCCTGCATGTCGAACAGTCGAAGGGCGAGCTGGCCGGCGTGATCGTGCAGTTCGGCGGGCAGACGCCGCTGAACCTCGCCCGCGCGCTGGAGAAGGCGGGGATTCCGATCCTGGGCACCAGCCCTGACGCGATCGACCTGGCCGAGGACCGCGAGCGCTTCGCGGCGCTGGTCAGCAAGCTGCGCCTGAAGCAGCCGGCGAACGGCCTCGCGCGCAGCCGGGACGAGGCGGTCGCCGCGGCGGAGCGGATCGGTTATCCGGTGCTGATGCGCCCCAGCTATGTGCTGGGCGGGCGGGCGATGGAGATCGTGGACTCGCTCCAGCAGCTCGACGATTACATCCAGACCGCGGTGCAGGTGTCGGGCGACAGCCCGGTGCTGATCGACCAATATCTGCGCGACGCGATCGAGGTGGACGTCGATGCGGTGTGCGACGGCGACGAGGTGGTCGTCGCGGGCCTGCTGCAGCATATCGAGGAAGCCGGCGTCCATTCGGGCGACAGCGCGTGCTCGATCCCGCCCTATTCGCTTGGCGCCGAGACGATCGCCGAAATCGAGCGGCAGACGGTCGCGCTGGCGCATGCCTTGGGCGTCAAGGGCCTGATGAACATCCAGTTCGCGGTGAAGGATGGCGAGGTCTACCTGATCGAGGTGAACCCGCGCGCCAGCCGCACCGTGCCCTTCGTCGCCAAGGCGATCGGCGCGCCCATCGCCAAGATCGCGAGCCGCGTGATGGCGGGCGAAAAGCTCGCCGACATGCCGCCGATCGATCGCCACATCGATTATTATGCGGTCAAGGAAGCCGTCTTCCCGTTCAACCGCTTCCCGGGCATCGACCCCGTCCTGTCGCCGGAAATGAAGAGCACGGGCGAAGTGATGGGCATCGACCCCGACTTCACCACGGCGTTCATGAAGTCGCAGCTGGGCGCGGGCACCGTGCTGCCGACCGGCGGCACCGCCTTCGTCAGCGTGAAGGACGGCGACAAGCCGCATATCGTGCCGGCGGTGAAATCGCTGCTGGCGCGGGGGTTTAAGGTGCTGGCGACCGGTGGGACGGCCGATTACCTGGAAACCGCGGGGCTGGCGGTCGAGAAGGTCAACAAGGTCGCGCAGGGGCGGCCGCATATCCTCGACCGGATCATGGACGGCGAGGTGACGCTGATCTTCAACACCACCGAAGGCTGGCAGAGCCTGAAGGATTCCAAGCCGATCCGGCAGGCGGCGCTGGCGCAGAAGATCCCGTATTTCACCACGGCACCTGCCAGCGTGCAGGCCGCCGCGGCAATCGGCGTCGCCTCCCTTGAAGTCCGCCCCCTGCAATCCTACTATTCGCAGTCGCACAACTGATCCCGACATAATGACGTGATGTGCGGGGGCGGGCCGAAAAACGGCCCGCCCGCGGGGATGAAGCAATTGGGGACTGACACATGGCGACCGTCGAAAAGATGCCGATGCTCCAGGAGGGCTATGAGAAGCTCACCGCGGATCTGAAGCGTCTGAAAGCCGAACGCCCCCTGATCGTCGACGCGATCGAGGAAGCCCGCGCGCACGGCGACCTGTCGGAAAACGCCGAATATCACGCTGCCAAGGAGCAGCAGGGCCAGAATGAGGCGACGATCGCCGATATCGAAAGCAAGCTGTCGCGCGCGCAGATCATCGATCCGCGTGAGCTGTCGGGCGACAAGGTGGTGTTCGGCGCAACCGTGACGTTGCTCGATGACGACGACAAGCCGGTGAAGTACCAGATCGTCGGTGAGACCGAGGCGAACGCCAAGACGGGCCGGATTTCGTACAATTCGCCGCTGGGCCGGGCGCTGATCGGCCGCAAGGTGGACGACGAGGTCGAGGTGTCGGTGCCGGCCGGCGACCGCTATTATGTGGTGTCGAAGGTCGAATTTATCTGATTCTGTGTGGAGGCGGCGGTGTTCTCCGCCACTCCGTCATCCCGGCGCAGGCCGGGATCCATGGACACGGCGCCATCTGCGTTGGAGCGTCACAGCAGCCGTTTCGCCTCCATGGATCCCGGCGTTCGCCGGGATGACGAGGTGGGCGGTGGTCCCGCTTTTAGTCAAAGCGCGGCTCGGCTTTTACGTCGCGGCTAGGTATCATGTCGCGGCTGGTTGTCGGCTGTTGGTCGCACGACGCGACCCCACCCACACCGTCATTCCCGCGGAGGCGGGAATCCATATGCAGTGTGGTTTCGGCTCCATCGCTGCCATTAGCGTGTCTGGATTCCCGCCTTCGCGGGAATGACGGGGGTGGGGAAGGTGGAGCGGCATAACCCACCGTGGGTGGTGCGGACGCTGTGGCGTTCCGCCCGTCTTAATCATGGTTTTCGCGGCCCCGGACGCGGTCCGGGGCGCAGTGGGGGCGGAGCGCCCCCGTCCGCTTACGCTTCCGGCGTCGTGACCAGGTCGGGTTCGAGCAGGCGGTGGAGGTGGACGACCACGAACTTCATCTCGGCATCGTCGACGGTGCGCTGGGCGTTGGCGCGCCAGGCCTTTTCGGCGCTCGCATAGTCGGGGAAGATGCCGACGACGTCGAGCTTCGACGGATCGGCCCAGTCGAGCGTGCGGGGATCGGTGACGCGGCCGCCGAAGACGAGGTGGAGCTTGCTCATGCGCTGAGATTCCTGGGGTGATGATTTTACCCCGCCGTCCCTAGCGTGTTGCGGCGCAATATTGAACCCCGGATGGCCTGCGGACAGCGGACCATTGGGGACCGTTTTGTCATTGCGCGCGAAGCGCGGTAATCCAGGGTGTCGTGATCCGGCTCTGGATGGCTTCGCTCCGCTCGCAATGACGGGATTGGGCTTAGTCCTTGGCGCGGGCCGACTGCGCCGCGGCGGAACCTGCGGTGGTCGCGGCCTTGGCGATGCCCTGGAACAGCGACTTCACCTGATCCTTGGCGGCGTCCTTCGACAGGCCGGCATTCTGGAGTTCGGTGGCGCCGGCTTCGCGGGCGGCGGCGACGGCGCTGCGGGCGCGCTCGCCGAGCGACCGGCCGAGCGGGGCGAGCAGCTGCTTTTCCTTTGCAGAGCGCGGGATCAGCGCACCGGCGAGCGCGCCGATCGCGATGCCGCCGGCGACGATGGCAAGCGGATTGGCCTCGATCGCGTCGGCGGTGCGGCGCGCGGCGTCGCTGGCGGCGTGCTTGGCATCGTCGAGCCGGTCATGCACTTCGGCCTTGATGTCGGCGGTGGCGTCGGCGACGCGATCCTGGGTCTGGGTGTCGGTCATGGGTCTATCCTTTGCGTGGATGCGCGGGGAACGCGGATCAGTCCTTGGGGCCGAGGCCGGGTTCGTGATTGCGTTTGAAGCGATGCGGCTTGTCCTTCTTGCGGAACAGGCCGGCGAGGCGGTGGCGGGCGAGGAACAGGCCGGCGACGGCCGTGACCCCGGCGACCGCGCCGGGATTGCGCACCGCCGTGTCGAGGCTGGCCTGGGCCGCGGCCTGCCCCTTGTCGGCGACGTCGCGCGCCGCCTGCTTGGCGAGATCGCGCGGGTTGAGGCGGACCTGCAGCTTGCGCAACGTGCCCGACAGGCGCTCGCGCGCCGCGGCGGCTTCCGCTTCGGCGTCCATCAGGCGGGTTGCGGGATCGGTCACAGCTGCTTCTCCGTGGCAGGGGCGAGGCGACTCTTGCCGATGAGGGCGAGGCTGGCGGCGATCGCGAGCACCGCGATCACGACGGCGAGCGTCGCGAGGCCAGGGCCGAACAGCGTCGCGAGCGTCAGGACCGCACCGACCAGCGCCGTGATCAACGCAGCGAGCGCCAGCACCCCGGCGACGACGAAGAACACGATCGCACTGCGATAGGCGCTGACGCGTTCGCCGATCCGCGCCTTCACCACCGCCACTTCGGCGCTGGCGAGACCGCGGGCGTCCTCGACGAGCTGGCTGACGAGGTCGGTGATCCCTTCCTCGCCAGCGCCTAAAGTTTCGCCCGCGGTTTCGATTGTCGGCAAGACCGCCACGAGCCCCTTACGCCTTGTCGTCGAGGCCGGACTGGACGACCCGGGCGAGCGCGAAGCCCAGCGCCGCGGCGACGCCGATCGCGACGCCCGGGCTCTTGCGGACGAAGGCGCGCGCGTCGTCGAGCAGCTCGTCGACGTTCTTGTCGCGGATCTGGCCGGAGAAGTTGGAGACGACGCCGGCTGCCGAGCGGGCGTAGTCGCCATATTGCGCGCCGAGCTTGTCGTCGACCTGGCCGGCAGCGTCCTGGATCATCTGCGACAGCTGGTCGAGGCCGCCGATCGCGCGCTCCTTGCCGGTGTCGGCCAGCGTGCGGATCTTGTCGGTCGCCTGCGCGCCGTATTTCGCCGAATAGTCCTTGGCGGTCTGCTTCGCCTGTTCGACGCGGCTGGTCGCGCCATCGGCATCGCTACTGGCGGTGGAGGAGAGGGTGTCTCCGTCAAGGACGGGGTTCAGATCGGTATCGGACATGGTGGCCCTTTCGTGACAGTCTCGTATCGAAGCCTCTAACCCCGGCCGACGACGGCCGGTTCCCTTGCGGCAGGCAATTGCCGCCCGCGCGGCGAGCGGGTAGAGGCCGCGGCATCTGAGCCCCAGAGGTAGGAGCATCGTTACGTGACCGCAATCATCGACATCCATGGCCGGCAGATCCTCGACAGCCGCGGCAACCCGACGGTGGAGGTCGACGTGCTGCTGGAGGACGGCAGCTTCGGCCGCGCGGCGGTGCCCTCGGGTGCGTCGACCGGCGCGCATGAGGCGGTCGAAAAACGCGACGGCGACAAGAGCCGCTGGGATGGCAAGGGCGTCGACGATGCCGTCGAGGCGGTGAACGGTGAGCTGGTCGAAAAGCTGATCGGCATGGATGCCGAGGATCAGGCCGACCTGGACGCAGCGATGATCGAGCTGGACGGCACCGAGAACAAGGGGCGCCTGGGCGCGAACGCGATCCTGGGCGTCAGCCTGGCGGCGGCGAAGGCGGCGGCGGAAGCGCGCGGCATGCCGCTGTACAAGTATGTCGGCGGCGTGTCGGCGCACGTGCTGCCGGTGCCGATGATGAACATCATCAACGGCGGCGAGCACGCAGACAACCCGATCGATTTCCAGGAATTCATGATCGTGCCGGTCGGCGCGGAGAACATTCTGGAGGCGGTGCGCTGCGGATCGGAAATCTTCCACACACTGAAGAAGGCGCTGCACGACAAGGGTCTGGCGACGGGCGTGGGCGACGAGGGCGGCTTCGCGCCGAACATCGCCAGCACCGAAGAGGCGCTGGGCTTCATCATGCAGAGCATCGAGAAGGCGGGCTATACGCCGGGTGACGACGTGATGCTGGCACTCGATTGCGCGGCGACCGAATTCTACAAGGACGGCCGCTACAATATCTCGGGCGAGGGCAAGGTGCTCGAAAGCGGCGCGATGGCCGAATATCTCGCCGACCTGACCCGTCGCTACCCGATCTTCTCGATCGAGGACGGCATGAGCGAGGACGATTGGGAAGGCTGGAAGGCGCTGACCGATCTGATCGGCGACAAGGTGCAGCTGGTCGGCGACGATCTGTTCGTCACCAACCCCAAGCGCCTGAAGCGCGGCATCGAGGGCGGCTATGCCAATTCGCTGCTGGTGAAGGTCAACCAGATCGGCACGCTGACCGAGACGCTGGAAGCGGTGAACATGGCGCAGCGCAACCGCTACACCGCCGTCATGAGCCATCGTTCGGGCGAGACCGAGGATGCGACGATCGCCGATCTGGCGGTCGCCACCAACTGCGGCCAGATCAAGACCGGCTCGCTGGCCCGTTCGGACCGTCTCGCCAAGTACAACCAGCTGATTCGCATCGAAGAAGAATTGGGCGACTCGGCACGATATGCGGGCCGGAGCGTTCTGAAGGCTTGATCCCGAACGGGATGCAAGCGAGGATGTAAACCATGGCGCGGGCGGTAACGGCACGGAAAGGCACGAACGGAGGGCGGTCGAACCCATCGACCGCGTTCCGCAAGGTCATGCGTCGTGCCGCGCTGCCCGCGCTGGGCTTTACGATCATGGCGTTTTTCGGCGCCTATGCCGTGCTGGGGCCGAACGGCATCCTGGCCTATGGCGATTACAAGAAGCAGCTGGCGCGGCGGGAGGTGCAATATGCCTCGCTCGACCAGAAGCGGACGGTCCTGCAGAATCGCGTCGCTCTGCTGGATCCCGACCACGCCAATCCGGATATGGTCGATGAAATGGTGCGCAAGGAACTGAACGTGGCGCATCCGGATGAGGTCATCGTTCCGCTGAAGTAGGGGCGGTCGGCGCGTTGGGTGCGTTTCGGGGTTATGCAGTGAGCGCTTAGCTTTCGTCGTTGATTTCGTACGCCTCACGCGCTCCGTCACCCCGGACTTGTTCCGGGGTCCACTCTGCGGCGAGGGGGGTGGTTCGAGCCTCTTGCCATCCCCCTGCGGCCCGGTGGATGCCGGACCAAGTCCGGCATGACGGAGTGGGGTGTGCGAGGGGCGGGCCTCTACCAAGGTCGCGTCTGCGCCGAAGGCGCGGCCAGATCCCTCCGCCGCCGTCATTCCTGGGAGTGTGGCGGTCCGAGGTCGGTGTCGCCGCCTTTGTCGCGTCCTTCGCCGCCGGTCTGTGGGTAACCGTCGCCGGCCGCCGCATCGCTGCTGAAGTCTTCGCCGGGGTTGCCGCCGCCGGCGCCGCTGCCGCTGCCATGGACCGCGCCGGTCTGAGGGTCGAACGAGGCGCGCAGGCCGTTTTCGGGCGGCAGGTTCGGGTCTTGCGGCGGATGCGGATCGCCGGGGCGGGCGGCGACGGTGCCGCTGGGGGTCTGGCGACCGAGGTCGGATTCGCGGTCGCGGTGATAGTCCAGGCCGTAGCGGCCGGCATCGCGATCGAAGGGATTGCCGGTCGTGTCGCGGTCGGGATCGACCTTGCTGGTGTCGGGCATCGGTGCCTCCTGTCGTGGGATGACAGGTAACGCGTTGGGATCGCGGGCGTATCCCATCGCACATCAGGGGCGGGGCTAGGGGTGAAAATCGGCGCGATCCCCAGGGTCGGCCAGGGCACCATTCTTTTAATACCGACCGGTACGAAAGCCGTTGACGGCGCCGTGATCCGCTTTTATACCGCTTGGTATAGAAGATGACGAGGCATTCATGTTGCGAGGGACCGCAGCGCCGGATGAAGAGCCTTCGCCATCTCGATCGAACGACACTGACGATGCAGCGCGCACCGTGCCCTTTGGCGCGGACGGGAGGCCTGCGGCTCGGGTAAAAGGGAGTGACACCATGGCTTTTCTCGCTTTCGCCGAACCGGGCAATGCCGGCTATGCCCGCGTGAGCGCGCAGGGGCTGGCCGCGGACGCCACACGGGTGACGGCGCCGACCGAGGACCGCCCGGTGCTGAGCGAGCTGGAGCGGTCGGTGATCGGCCTTGCGCGCGGTGACGGCCTGTCGACGCTGCGGCCGCCGGGGCGGCTGTCGCGCGGGCTGGAGCTGGTGTTCGGCGTGCGGATCAGCCCGATGCTGGCCGATCCCAAGCTGGAGGCGCTGCGTCGGGTCGCGGTGCTGAGCTGGAAGCGCGGCTATGCGATTGCCTCCGCCGAGGTGAAGGCCTTTCTGGCGGCCGGTTATTCGCCAGCGCATTACGAGCTGGTCGTGGATACGATCGCGGCGGCGCGGCAGGCCGAAAGCCGGCGCGGACGGCGCTGAACCTCCTTTTGTCTAACAAATTGACGGGCCGGATGTAGGCCGATAGTCATGGCCCCAGCGCGCAGGAACGCGTCGGGGAGAGATGCATGAAGACGATGCTGAGGCTGCTGCTATGCTCTGCGCTGGCGGCGGCGGTGCCGGTGGCGGCGGACGCGCAGGACGCGACAGCGACGGGGCCGACCGATATCGTATCGGTGCGCGGTGACCATCCGGGGCCCAAATACGATCGCCGCCTGTTCGGCCAGTTCGCCGAGCATCTCGGCACCGGCATCTATGGCGGCATCTGGGTCGGGCCCGGCAGCAAGATCCCCAACGTCCGCGGCTATCGCACCGACGTGCTCGACGCGCTGAAGGCGATCCGGGTGCCCGTCGTCCGCTGGCCGGGCGGCTGCTTCGCCGACGAGTACATCTGGCGCGAAGGTATCGGCCCACGCAACAAGCGCCCGGTCAAGATCAACACCCATTGGGGTGGCGTGACCGAGGATAACGCCGTCGGCACGCACGAATTCATGGATTATTCCGAGATGCTCGGCGCCGACGCCTATGTGTCGGGCAACGTCGGGTCCGGCTCGCCGCGCGAGATGGCGGAGTGGGTCGAATATATGACCTCGCCGACCGGATCGACGCTGGCCAAGGAGCGCGCCGCCAACGGCCGCAAGACGCCGTGGAAGCTGCCGATGTTCGGCATCGGCAACGAATTGTGGGGCTGCGGCGGCAACATGCTGCCCGACTATGCCGCCGACGAGACGCGCAAGTTCGCGACCTTCGTCAAGACGCCCGAAGGCGTGCCGATCATGAAGATCGCGAGCGGCGCGAATTCGACCGACTATAACTGGACCGACGTCATGATGCGCAAGGCGGGCACCATGATCCAGGGCATCGGCGTCCATTATTATACCGTCCCTGGCAGCTGGGAGCATAAGGGCGCGGCGACCGGCTTCAGCGAAGACGAGTGGGCGGTGACGATATCCAAGGCGCTCAAGATGGACGAATTGCTCCAGGAGCATTCGCGCATCATGGACAAATACGATCCCAAGAAGAAGGTCGCGCTGCTGGTCGACGAATGGGGCACCTGGTACGATCAGGAACCGGGATCGCATCCGGGATTCCTGTATCAGCAGAACAGCCTGCGCGATGCGGTGGTGGCGAGCCTGAACCTCGACATCTTCGCCAAATATGCCGACCGGGTGCGCGGTGCGAACATTGCGCAGATGGTCAACGTGCTGCAGGCGATGATCCTGACCGACGGCAACCGCATGCTGCGGACGCCCACCTATTGGGTGTTCGACATGTACAAGGATTATCAGGACGGCACGGTGCTGCCGGTCGAGGTCGCCTCGCACTGGTATACGCGTGGCACATATGAGGTGCGCGCGGTCAGCGCGAGCGCAGTGCGCGGCACCGATGGCGTCGTGCATGTCGGGCTGACCAACGTCGATCCCAACCGGGCGACGACGGTGACCGTCCAGCTGGCCGGGCTGGCGGGCAAGAGCGTGACGGGACGCATCCTGACCGCGCCGACGATGGATGCGCACAATACCTTCGATGCGCCCGATACGCTGAAGCCGGTGGCGTTCACCGGTGCGAGCCTGGGGGCGAACGGCCTGCTGTCCGTGGCGCTGCCGGCGAAGTCGGTGGTGATGCTGGACGTCAGGTGAGGGGGCGGGGCGGCGTTGGCGAGGGTCGGCGCCGCTTGCCCTCTCTCTTCGTCACCCCGGACGTGTTCCGGGGTCCACTCTGCGGCGAGGGGGTGGCTGGAGGCTCCGGCCATTCCCCTGCGGCCCGGTGGACCCCGGAACACGTCCGGGGTGACAGGGATCAGGCGTAGGGCGGCTGGTGGAAGCCGGCGGGCGATAGCGTGAAGATCTCGCAGCCTTCGTCCGTAATCCCGATCGAATGTTCGAACTGCGCCGATAGCGAGCGGTCGCGCGTTACCGCGGTCCAGCCGTCGTCGAGCAGCTTCACGTCGGGGCGGCCGATGTTAATCATCGGTTCGATCGTGAAGATCATGCCGGGCTTGAGTTCGGGCCCGGTGCCGGGCTTGCCGACATGGACGACTTCGGGCGCGTCGTGAAACAGCAGCCCCAGGCCGTGGCCGCAGAAATCGCGGACGACGCCGTAGCGGTGCTTTTCGGCATGGCGCTGGATCGCATGCGCGACGTCGCCCATGTGGTTGCCGGGCTTGGCCTGTTCGATGCCCAGCATCAGGCATTCGTAGGTCACTTCGACCAGCCGCTTCGCCTTCAGCGGGACGTCGCCGATCAGGTACATGCGGCTGGTGTCGCCGTGCCAGCCATCGACGATCGGCGTGACGTCGACATTGACGATGTCGCCCGACTTCAGCGTCTTGTCGCTGGGGATGCCGTGGCAGACGACGTGGTTGATCGAAATGCAGGTCGAATGCGTATAGCCGCGATAGCCCAGGGTCGCGGGCACGCCGCCGTTCGCGGTGACGAAGTCGTAGATCAGCCGGTCGAGCTCGGCGGTCGTGACGCCCGGCACCATGTGCGGCACCAGCATGTCGAGCGTTTCGGCGGCGAGGCGTCCGGCCTTGTGCATGCCGGCGAAGGCGGCGGGGCCGTGGAGCTTGATCGCGCCGGTGCGCCCTTCCGGCGCGTCGGAGGTGACGGTCACATATTCGGTCATCGAGCGTATATAGCGTGGCGAGCGTCATTTTGCGAGGTAAAGCGGGTCACATGGAGCAGGAACGCATCTGGACCGCCGCGCTGGTCGTCATCGGCGACGAGATTCTGTCGGGGCGCACGCAGGACAAGAATGTCGCGCAATTGGCCAGCTGGCTGAACGTGCAGGGCATCCGGCTGGCCGAAGTGCGCGTGGTGGCGGACAAGACCGCGGCCATCGTCGAGGCGGTGAACACGCTGCGGGCGCGCAACGACTATCTGTTCACCACCGGCGGGATCGGGCCGACGCATGACGACATCACCGTCGATGCGATCGCCGAGGCGCTGGGGGTGGGCGTCGAGCACCATCCTGACGCTATGGCGACGCTGGAGCGATATTATGCGACGCGCGGCGGACTGACCGAGGCGCGGGCGCGGATGGCGCGGGTGCCGGCGGGGGCGGGGCTGATCCCCAATCGCGTGTCGGGCGCACCGGGGATACAGGTCGCGAATATCTACATCATGGCGGGCGTGCCGCATATCACCGCGGGCATGCTGGATGCGTTGACCGGAACGCTGGAAGGCGGGCGGCCGGTGGTGTCGGGGACGATCGGCTGCTGGGTCGCCGAGAGCGAGGTCGCCGATCTGTTGCGCAACGCGGAGAAGGCGCATGAGGGCGTGTCGATCGGCAGCTATCCGTTCTTCCGTGAGGGGCGGACGGGGGCGAATTTCGTCGTGCGCAGCGCGGATGCGGGGTTGGTCGAGCGGTGTCTCGCGGATTTGACCCGGGAGCTGGAGGCGACGGGGCGTGCGGTGGTGCCGGAGGGGATTTAGTCCCGATCGCCTCGTCACTCCCTACTTCGTCATCCCGCCTCTCCGTCACCCCGGGCTTGACCCGGGGTCCCGCTTTTCGTTCGTCGGCCGAAGAAGAAGCGGGACCCCGGCTCTTCGGCCGGGTTGACGGAGGGGGTTAGCGCGTGAATGCGCCCACGTCGGCGATCGCCAGCTTTTGCGCCGGAACCGCGGTCGCGGCGAAGGTGAGGCGCAGGTAGCGGACGGGGCGGGGGCTGGTGAACGGGATGCGCTGCGTCGAGAGGGCGTAGGCGATATTCTGGAATTCGCCCTCCGCCGCCGGCGTCCAGGTCTTGCCGTCGGTGCTGGTTTCGGCGCGATAGCCGCGGGGCGGGGCGCTGACCTTGTCGGGGTGGCGCCAGGGGGTGAGGCTGAAGCCGGCCACCGTCTGCGTCTTGCCCATGTCGAGCGTGACCGACGCCGGTGTCGTGGTGGGCGCGAGCTGGCTCCAGACGGTGGAGCCGTCGCCGTCGAGCAAGGCTTCGGCGCCGGGCGCGGTGGCGGCGACGACCTTCCAGTCGCGCGGCGACAGGACCGCGGCATCATGGCTGGGCGGTGCGGCCACCGGAACCGGCGCGACGGCGAGGAACAGCGACAGCTCGCTGATCGCCGGGCAGGCGGGCGCTTCGAAGATGACGAGGCGGACGCGGCGGGCGGTGATCGGCTGGGGCAGCCGGATGATCCGCTGCGCGCCGATGCATTCGTGGGTGGCGAGCCGCTGCCACGCTCCGCCGACCTCCGCCTCGACCGCGAAGCGCGTGACGCGGACGCCGAGGGGCAGATATTCGCGGATGCGGATCAGGTCGAAGCGGCGGCCGGGCGGCAGGTCGAGCGTCAGCGTCGGTGTGGTGACGCCGTCGGGTGTCGACCAATAGGTGTCGCGGTTGCCGTCGAGCACCTTGGCGGGCGCGAAGGCGGGGCCGCGGGTGGCCGAGGCGCTGGCGACGGCGCCGGTCGCGAGGTCGGTCGCGAAACTGCCGCGGATCGCATCGCCGAAGCTCCTGAGCACCGCGACGTCATGATCGGGCAGGCGGCCGCGGCGATCGGGCGGCAGGTTGAGGTGCATGTTGGTGCCGCGCGCGACCGATTCATCGAAGAAGCGGATCAGGCGCGCGGGCGTCTTCACCTTCGAATCCTCGTCGGCGTGGTAGAACCAGCCGGGGCGGATCGAGGTGTTGGTTTCCGCCGGCCACCACAAGGGCGCGCCGCGTACGCCGCTGTTGCCTTCGGACTGGACATAGGGGTGGTCGGGCATGGTCGGCCAGCAGGGGTCGCCAGCGATGCCGTCTTCGTTGCCGACCCAGCGGATGTCGGCGCCCAGCGGATCGAAGGTGCAGGCCATCGGCTGATGCTGATGGACCAGTGCAATGATCGAGGGCCAGTTATAGTATTTCGGCGCGTCGATCGTGCGGGTTTCGCGCGCGCCGCCATAATAGCCGTCGCCGCCATTGGCGCCGTCGAACCAGAATTCGAAGAGTTCGCCGTAGCGGGTGCAGAGTTCGACCACCTGCTTGCGATAATAGTCGATATATTCGGGGCGGCCGTAGCCGGCGTGGTTCCGATCCCAGGGCGAGAGGTACAGGCCGAACGACAGGCCGTGGCGGCGCGTCGCCTGCTCCATTTCGCGGACGATATCGCCCTTGCCGTTCTTGTAGGGGCTGTTGCGGATGCAATGGTCGGTCAGCATCGTCGGCCACAGGCAGAAGCCGTCATGATGCTTGGCGGTGAGGACGATGCCGGTCATGCCGCCGGCCTTCGCCGCAGCGACGATCTGGTCGGCGGAGAAATCGGTCGGGTTGAACAGCTTGGGGCTTTCGTCGCCATAGCCCCATTCGCGATCGGTGAAGGTGTTGATCGAAAAATGGACGAAGGCGTAGCGTTCGCGCTTGTGCCACGCGAGCTGACGCTTTGAGGGCGTAGCGCCCCAAGGCTTGGGGGCGGCGACCGGGGTCGCGGCGAAAGAGGGGGCGGCGGTGGCGGCGCTCGCGGCGAGGCCGGAGGCGATCAGGGTGCGGCGGGAGAGGTCGGTCACGGGGTGGCTCCGGGTATTGGGTAGAGCGGGAGTGGGCGGCATTCGGTTCGTCACCCCGGACTCGTTCCGGGGTCCACCGGGCCGCGGGGCCACGGCTGGAGGCTTTGACCGACCCCCTCGCCGCGGAGTGGACCCCGGAACACGTCCGGGGTGACGGAGTGGGTGGGGTGAGGGATCACGCCATCTGCCGGCCGTTGGAGGGCGGGCGGTCGGCCTTGGCTTGGCCGAAGGTCTTTACGGGCGTGCGGCTCATCGTGAAGACCAGGCGGCCACCCTTCATCAGGTCGGCGTGGGAAATCCAGTTCTTGGTCCAGGGGCGGCCGTTGAAGGTGATCGACCGGACGTAGGGCGTGTCGGCGGTGTTGCCCGGCGCCTCGATCGTCAGGCTCTTGCCGCCGGGCAGCGCGATCTGCGCGCGTTCGAAGAGCGGAGAGCCGAAAACATATACCGCCTCGACCGGATCGACCGGATAGAAGCCGAGCGACGACAGGACGAACCACGCGCTCATCTGGCCGCAATCGTCGTTGCCGATGATGCCGTCGGGGTCGTTCTTGTACATCTCGGTGCACAGGCGGCGGACCATCGCCTGCGTTTTCCACGCCGCGCCGGTGTAGGCGTACATATAGGCGGCGTGCTGGTCGGGTTCGTTGCCGTGCGCATACTGGCCGACGAGGCCGGCGATGTCGGGCGGCGCGTTGGCGGGCAAGGTCGAGGGCGCGGTGAAGAAGGCGTCGAGCTGGCGTTCGAATTTCGCCTCGCCGCCCATATGCTCCATCAGGCCGTAGATGTCGTGCTGGTTGAGGAAGGTCGCCTGCCAGCCGTTCGCCTCGGTATAGTCGCGCCACCAGGGCTTGGGCATGTGGCCCAGCTGGATGGGATCGTAGGGCGTCCACCAGCTGCCGTCGGCGAAGCGCGGTCGGGCGAAGCCGATCGAGCCGTCGATGACGTTGCGCCAGTTGCGCGAGCGTTTGAGCAGGCGGTCGGCCTCCGCCGTCTTGCCGGCGGCGCGGGCGAGGTGCGACGACGCCCAGTCGTCATACGCATATTCCTGCGTACGGCTGACGCTTTCGAACAGCTTGTCGGCGGGCACGTAGCCCATCGTGTCGTAGAGGTCGCGGCCCTTGCTGTTGTCGAGGTCGGGCGCCGAGAAGTCGAACGAGCGTTTGGCGATGCCGGGCCAGGCGGCGGCGTAATCGGCCTTGATGCCCTTCTTCTGCGCCTCGGCGAGGACGGAGACGGCGTGCCAGCCGATCATCGTGCCCGTCTCGACGCCCTGCAGCGGCCAGCACGGCGGGCCGTAGGGGCTCTGCTGCGTCTGGCGGATGAGGTCGGCGACGAGGCTTTGCGCCTTGTCGGGCGCAACGATGGTGAGCAGTGGATGGAGCGCGCGATACGTGTCCCACAGCGAGAAGGTGCTGTAGGCGGCATTGCCCTGCGGGAGGGTGTGCGGCTTGCGGTCGAGGCCGATGTAGCGGCCGTCGACGTCGGAGAAGAGCGTCGGCGCGAGCAGGGCGTGGTAGAGCGCGCTGGTGAAGATCGTGCGTTGATCCTCGGTGCCGCCTTCGACGCCGATCGCGCCAAGTTCGCGGGTCCAGCGGCCTTGCGCCGCGCGGCGGACGGCGTCGAAGTCCCAGCTGTTGCCCTCGGCGGCGAGGTTGGCGCGGGCGCCAGCGACGTCGACGCCGGAGATGCCGCAGCGGATGACGAGCGGGGCGCTGCCGGCGTCGTCGTAATGGAGGACGGCCTTGACGCGGTTGCCCTTCACGCCAGCCGCGCCCTTGGGCTGTTCGGCATCGGCGTCGCCGTAGAAGGTGACGCGGTCGGGTTTGCGCGACAGCTGCATCGCGAAGTGGATGTGGCGGCCCTTGGCCCAGCGGTTGACGGTGCGGCTGCCGGTGAGCGTACCGGCGGCGTCCATGTCGAGGCTGGCGTCGGTGACGAGCGGGGGATGATCGCTCTTGTCGAGGATCAGGTGCGACAGGTCGATCAGCACGTGTGCGGGGCCGGCGGGGAAGGTGTAGCGGTGGTAGCCGGTCCGCTCCGTCACGGTGAGCTCGGCGCGGACGCCGCTTTCGAGCGCGACGCGGTAATAGCCGGGTTCGGCATGTTCGGCGGTGAAGCGCTGGCGATAGCCGGCGTCGGGGTTGTCGAGCGGGCCGGGGAGGAGCTTCACCGGGCCGCGTGTCGGCACGACCAGCACGTCGAGCATGTCGCCGATGCCGGTGCCGGACAGATGCGTGTGGCTGAAGCCCATGATCGACGTGTCGGTGCGGTGATAGCCCGAACACGCGTCCCAGCGCTCGACATCGGTGTCGGGGGAGAGCTGCACCATGCCGAACGGGACGGTCGCGCCGGGATAAGTGTGGCCGTGGCCGCCGGTGCCGATGAAGAGATTGGCGCGGGTGGGCGCGGCGGTCGCGGCGAAGGCGGGGAGGGGTAACGTTGCCGCGGCGGCCGAGGCAAGCAAGGCGCGGCGGGTTACACCCTCACCCTTCCGCGGCTGCGCCGCTCCCTCCCTCTCCCGGTGGGAGAGGGAAAAGACGCCGAAGGCGGCGAAGGGTGAGGGTGGCATCAGAAGGTCTCCTTGAGGATCGCGGGCTTCGTCTTCGCCAGATGGAGGATCAGCTCCGCAAACAGGCCGTTGGCCCAGGCGAACCAGCTCCGCGTGAACTTGGCGGGATCGTTCCGGTCGAAGCTTTCGTGGATGAAGCCGGTGCCGCCGTCGGTGTCGCGCAGCGTCTTCAGGCAGGCGCGGATCGTGGCGTCGTCGGTGGATGTCAGCGCGCGGATGGTGAGCGACATCGGCCAGATCTGGCCTTCGCCGACATGCGGGCCGCCGATGCCTTCGCCCGCCGTGCCTTTGAAGAACCAGGGATTGGTGTCGCTCCAGCAGGCGTCGCGGGTGCGCTGCCACAGCGGATCGGCGGGATCGACGCAGCCGAGATAGGCGAGGCCCGACAGCGAGGGCACGTTGGCGTCGTCCATGAACAGCGCGTTGCCGAAGCCGTCGACCTCATAGGCCCAGACCTCGCGCCCGTCGCGCAGGCGCATCGTCCCGAAGCGGCCTAGCGCGCTTTCGATTTCGAGCGCCAATTGCGTCGCATCGCGGACGATGCCGCCGTCATTGCCGGTTTCCTGCGCGACCGTGGCGAGTTCGCGCAGTGCGGTCATCGCGAACAGGTTGCTGGGGATCAGCATCGGATAGGTGCAGGAATCGTCCGACGGGCGGAAGCCCGAATGGATCAGGCCGTTGGGCCTGGTGGGGTTGCCATAGCCCCACAGGAGCGTCTCGGTCGGCTGGGGGGCGGAGCGGCGGAAGCTATAGGGGCCGTGGCCGTCCATCCGCTGCTGTTCGCGGAAGGTCGCGATGCTGCGCTTCGCGGCGGCGGCCCAAGTCGCGTCGAACGGCGTCTTGTCGCCGGTGGCGCGCCAATATTGATGGGCGAGGCGCATCGGGTAGCAGAGCGAATCCACCTCCCATTTCCGCTCCGCGACGCCCGGCTTCATAACGGTGTCGTCGTGCAGCGACCATTCGAGGTTCGATTTCGCCGTCGGGTCTTCCATGAACGCGTTGGCGTAGCTGTCGATCAGGATGCAGCGCGCCTGACGGGCGATGAGGCCCGTGAACAGGCGGCGCAATTCGGGCGCGGTTTTGACGAGGTGGAGATAGGGTTTGAGCTGCGCCGAACTGTCGCGCAGCCACAGGCAGGGAATGTCGCCGGTGATGACGAAGGCGTCGGGCTTGCCGTCGATGGTGCTCATGCGGACGGTGGTGTCGAGCGTGTTCGGGTAGCAGTTGCCGAACATCCAGCGCAGTTTCGGGTCGCCGATCTGTTTTGCGACGCGGGTGAGATCGCGCTCGACCGCGGGGCTGGTGAAGCGGCGATCGGCGGGGGCGGGGCGCTTGCTGGGGAAGGCGGGTGCGGCGAAGGCGGGGGTGGCTATCCCCACGCTTGCCAGCGCGCCGGCGGTGAGCAGGCTTCGGCGGTTGAGGCTCGGGACGTACGCCCCAATTCCACCGTCACCCCGGACTTGGTCCGGGGTCCACTTCGCGGCTGGGGGGGAGGCAAGAAGCTCTGGCCCGCCCCTTGCGGATGGGTGGACCCCGGAACAAGTCCGGGGTGACGGGGTGGGGGGGGAGAGGTCGCGGCTCATTTCGGCAGGTCCGTGTCGGTGCCGGTCACGGCGAAGTCGAACCACTGGCCCGCTCCATCGCCGGGCTGGCCGCCGCCGACGTAGAGGCGGTAGGCACCCGGCGCGACGTGGCGGCGGCCGTCGTGGTCGACGATGCTCATGTCGCGGGGGGTGAGGGTGAAGGCGACGGCCATGCCCTTGCCGCGCTTCAGGTTCACGCGGCGGTAGCCGACGAGCTGGCGTTGCAGCACCGCCTCCGTGCTGCCGAGCGGGCGGGTGGGGGCGGGGGGGACGAGATAGGCCTGGACGACCTCGTCGCCATCGCGCGGGCCGGTGTTGGTGACGGTGGTCTCGACTTTGAGCGGCTGGCCGGCGGCGATGCTGGCAGCGCCGCGGGGGGCGGCATAGCCGAAACGCGTGTAGCTGAGGCCGTGGCCGAAGCCCCACAGGGGCGTTCCGGTGAAGTAGCGGTAGGTCCGCTCCTTCATCGCATAGTCGATGAAGGCGGGCAGGTCGGTGGTGGCGCGGTAGAAGGTGACGGGCAGGCGGCCGCCGGGGTTGGTGATGCCCGACAGCACGTCGGCAAGCGCGGTGCCGCCGGCCTCGCCCGGATACCAATTGGCGAGGATCGCGTCGGCGGATGTGGGATCGACGCTGACCGCGCTGCCGCTGCTGAGGACGAGGACGATCGGCTTGCCGGTCGCCTTCAGTGCGGCGAGCAGGCGTTGCTGGGGCAGGGGCAGCGCGATGTCGGTACGGTCGCCGCCGACGAAGCCGGGGACGGACACGGACAATGCCTCGCCTTCCAGATCGGGCGACAGGCCGGCGACGACGATTGCGAGGTCGGCGTCGCGCACCGCCGCCACCGCCTGGTCGAGCAGCGGTTGGGCGGGCGGCATCCAAAGCAGGCGGAAGCTTTCGTCGTCCGACACATGGTCCAGCGTGATCGCGATCGGTTGCGGCGTGCCGTCGCTGTCCACCGTCATCTCGACACGGCCCTTGGGCAGCGGGCCGTCGTGCAGCACTTTGCCGCCCAGCGTGACGCGGGCACTGTCGTGCGTGGTGCAGTCCTTCCAGCATTGCGACTGGTCGATGATCAGGCGGTACTGGCCGGGGCCGGGGGGCACGAACTCGCCGGTCCAGCTCGCCTTGAACGGACCGACGGGCAGGCCCGGCGCGACGGGCGCGCGGTTGAAGTCGAGGTCGATGCGGCGGTCCTGCCGGGTGACCGACGCGGTACCGCTATAATCGGCGCGCAGGCCGGGCTTGCCGCCCGCGCGCAAGGCGGTTTCGGGGACGACGACCGCCGCGCCGTCGGCGAGCGCGGAGCCTTGCGCATAGCTGACGTTGGCGGCGCCGAAGCGCGCGCGGATGCCGTCGAGCGGGGTGACCGGACGGATCGCGGTGCCGTGGTAATTGCCCTGAAGCACGCCGAGGTCGTCGGCGTCGGCGCCGATAACCGCGATCTTCGCGCCGGCCTTCAGCGGCAGGCGGTCGGCGTTGTTCTGGAGCAGCACGATCGATTTGCGTGCCGCGTCGAGCGCGATCGCCTGATGGGCGGGCGTGCCGACCTGATCAGAGCGGATGCGGCTGTACGGGCTGGTGCCGCCGAACGCGATGCCCAGCGCCTGGCGCGCGCGGAAGGCGCGGGTAAGTGCGGTGTCGACCTCTGCCTGGGTGATCAGGCCCTGCTTCAACGCCTGGGGCAACGCGGCATAGGCGCTGCCGCAATTGACGTCGGTGCCGCCGCGTACCGCCGCCGCCGCGCCACCGGCGGTGTCGAGCCGATAATGGTGATAGCTGCTGATGTTGCCGACCGCGTCGCAGTCCGACACCGTAAAGCCGGTAAAGCCCCAGTCGCGGCGCAGACGCTCGTTTATCAGCGGCGACGAGGCGCAGGCGGGGACGCCGTGGATGCTGTTATAGGCACACATCAGCGACATCGCCCGGCCTTCGGTGATCGTGCGGCGGAAAGCGGGGAAATAGGTCGCTTCGAGATCGCGTGGGGACGGATCGACGTCGAAGCTGTCGCGACCGGCTTCGGGACCGCTGTGGACGGCGAAGTGCTTCGGCGTGGCGACGACGCGCGGGTGGGCGGGGTCCGGCCCTTGCAGGCCCTGCACGAAGGCGACGCCCAATGTGCCGGTGAGATACGGGTCCTCGCCGTACGTCTCCTGTCCACGGCCCCAGCGCGGATCGCGGAAGATGTTGATGTTGGGCGACCAGATGGTGAGGCCTTGGTAGATGCGGCGGTTGGCGGTGACGGGCTGCGCATTGAACTTGGCGCGCGCCTCGGTCGAGACGACGGTGCCGACCTTATCCAGCAGATCGGTGTCCCAGGTGGCGGCGAGGCCGATTGCCTGCGGGAAGACGGTTGCCTGGCCGTCGCGGGCGAGGCCGTGGAGGCCTTCGTTCCACCAGTCATAGGCGGGCAGGCCGATCGCGGGATCGGCGGGCGCGGTGCTTTGCAGCTGCGCGGCCTTCTGTTCGGGCGTCATCGTGGCGATGGCGGCAGAGATGGGGTCGGCCGCTTGCGCGAGCAGCAGGAGGGCGGGGATCATTCAGGCGCTCCGGTGATGGTTCGCGGGAAGACGCGAAGACGCGAAGAGGGTGTGCGGTTGGGGTGCCCCGCATGCTTCGTCACCCCGGACTTGTTCCGGGGTCCAGCGGGCCGCGGGGGCAGCATTCGAGCCTCTTGCCACGCCCCTCGCCGCGGAGTGGACCCCGGAACAAGTCCGGGGTGACGGGGGGAGTGGGGGGGCATTGTGGCCGCCATCAGCGGGCCAGCGTCCGTAGTACGGGCATCTGTTTGCCGGTCAGCGTTACCGTCTTGCTCTCGCCCGGCAGCAGGTCGAAGCCGCTGTCGCTTGCCTGGCCGGGTGTATCGCCCATGTCGACCATCACCGCGCGGGCGAGGTTCTTTGCGGTGATCGTCAGGTCGTTGCCCGAGCGGCGCATGGTCAGGCCCGGATCGGGATAGGCCATGTCCTTCGGCACGAGGCGTTCGACGATCGTGCGGCTGACGGCCTTGCCGCCGACGATCAATTCGGCGACGGCATAGCTCTTCGCCGGATCGGCGCTGCCGAACAGGTCGGCGTCGGACAGCGTCGCGACATTGGTCGACGACAGCGGCGCGAGCGTCGCGTCGGCTTCGCGCACGCCCAGCGTCGCGCCGGTCATGTCGCGTACCGTCACGCGCCAGTGCGCGGGGATGGCGCCGGTCGCGTCCGACACCAGCACGACGCGGGTCGCGCCATTGCGATGTTCGGCAACGATCGCCTGGGGCGCGAAGAAGCGCTTCGCCTGATATTGCAGCAGCTTCCACTGGCCGAGATGGTCGATGCTCGCCCAGCTGATCGACGGCCAGACGTCGTTCAATTGCCAGAACAACGAGCCCATCGTCACCGGGCGGCAGGCGCGATGGTGGCGCGCGGCGAGGTCGATCGCCTGCGCCTGATTGACCTGCGTGAGGTAGACGAAGTCGGCGAAATCCTTGGGGGCACGCAGGCGCTGGTCGAGGTAAAGCTTCAGGCGGGCGTTGCCCTCGCCGGCCAGGAACTTCTGGTGCGCCTTCATCACCGGGCTTTCGGGGTCGAGCGTTCCCTTCCCGGCGAACAGGCGGATCGTTGCCATGGTCGGCATCGACTGGAAGCCATATTCGCTCATGAAGCGCGGGCAGCTGTCGAGATAATTCTCGACCGGCTTCGATCCCGACCACACGTCCCAGAAATGGCGGTCGCCATTGGCGTCGGTATCCACGGGGCCTTCGTAATCGGTCGAGGGTGAACCGGGCATATAGGGCGTGCCGGGGCTGTTGCGCGTCACCGCAGCGCGCAGCACGCGGTCGAACAGCACGGCCATGCCGGCGCCGATCCGTTCCTGCTCGTCGGCGCCAACCGCCTTCTTGAACGCCTTGCGGTCGCCCCAGTTTTCCCAGCCCGACAGCACTTCGTTGCCGCCGGCCCAGATCACGATCGAGGGGTGGTCGCCGATCCGCGCGACCTGTTCGTCGGCTTCGGCGGCGACATTGGCGCGGAAGGCGGCGTCGGGGGGCGTCACCGATCCGCCGAACATGAAGTCCTGCCACACCATGATGCCCATCCGATCGGCGGCGGCGTAGAAGGCGTCGTCGAGATAATAGCCGCCGCCCCAGATGCGGACCATATTCATGTTCGCGTCGCGCGCTGCCTTCAGCAGCGCTTCGGGTTCGGCCGGGTCGACGCGGGCGGGGAAGCTGTCGAACGGAATGACGTTCGCGCCCTTGGCGAAGATCGGCGTTCCGTTGACGACGAAGCCGAACGCGCCTTGCCTGCGGTCGAGCGTGACGGTGCGCAGGCCGATGGAGCGCGTCTGCGTGTCGCCGTCGAAGGTGGTGGCGACGGTGTAGAGCGGCTGCGCGCCATAGCCGACCGGCTGCCAGCGCTGCGGCCGCGGTATGGTCAGCGGGATCGCGACCGGGTTTTCGCCCGGGGCGAGCGTGACGGTCGCCTGGCCGGTCTGGCGGCTGCCGTCCGGGCCGGTGACGGTGGCGGTGAGCGTGACCTGCTTGCTGGTATCCGCGACCACGGTGGCGTGCGCGGTCACGCGCGCCTCGGCATCGTTCAGCGCGTCCTGCGCGACGCGGACATGATCGAGGCGGGCATCGTCCCACGCCTCCAGCTTGACCGACCGCCAGATGCCGTCGGCGACGAGACGGGGACCCCAGTCCCAGCCGTACTGATATTTGGGCTTGCGGATATAGGGGCTGGTCTGCACGCCCTTGGGCTCGTCGCCGAACGCGCTGTCATATTCGCCAGGCAGCGGGTGCGCTTCCTTCAGCACCATCGGCTGGAGCGTCTTGATCGGGCTGGCGATGGTGACGAGGATTTCGTTGTCGCCCGCCTTGAGCAGCGGCTTTGCATCGGCACGCCAACGGCGGTGGGCATTGTCCGCGGTCAGCAGCGGCTGGCCGTTGACGGTGACGGTCGCGAACGTGTCGAGCCCGTCGAACACGAGGTCGAGGTGCCGGTGCGCGAGCATCTGCGGCGTGACGGTCAGCGTCTTGCGGTACTGCCACGCCGACAAGCCGGCCCATTGGATCGCGCCTTCATTGGTGCCGATGAAGGGATCGGGCACGCGTTTCAGGCGGATCAGGTCTTCCTGCACGCTACCCGGCACGCGCGCGGCGAACCAGCGCGCTTCCTTCGGATGTGCCTTGACGGCGGCGGTGTCGGCGGGGTCGAGCCGCGCCTGCCATGCGCCATCGAGCGGCACCACCTCGCGCGCGGCAAGCGGCGAGGTGGCGAGCAGCAGGGTCAGGAGGGCGCGCTTCACTTCGAACCTTCCGTCAGCTGAACCTTGCCCACCGTATAGGAGGGGTCGGTTAGCGGGGAGGTGAACTGGAAGCAGACGTCGCGATCGCCCGTCATCATCGGCAGCGTGCCCGACAGCGTGAAGCGCTGCGGCGCCGTCTTCGGATCGGGCAGCGGGAAGGCGCCGACCGCGATCGGGTGGGCGGTCTTGTCGCCGGCCTTTTGCGCGGCAGCGGCGGCGATGCAGCCGATCTGCACAAGCAGCTCGCCATGCGCCGACACATTGTAATGTTCGCGCACCATGCGCTGTTCGTGCGCGAGGCCGTAATGGCGGGCGAGGCGCACGACCTCGACGCTATAGCCGCGCGCGACGTCGAGCGGCGCGTCGGGGTAGAGCGTGCAGGTGTCGAACAGGTTGATGTTGTAGACGGGCGCGTCGGCGGTCGCTTCCGAGGTCAACGGCACGCGCAGGCCGAGTGCGCCGGCGGGACAGGCGGCCATGTCCGAACTCGAGCGCGCGAGCAGGGTTGCGCGCGACGTGTCGAAGCTGCGCACCGCGGCGGTCGGGGCGCCATTCGCGTCGAAGGCGACGGCCTTCACCAGGATGCCGGGCTTCAGCGTCAACGGCGAGGTGTAGGCGGGTGAGCGTAGCGTCGGCGCGCTGCCGTCGACGGTGTAGCGGATCGTGCCATAGGGGACCTGCGTCGACAGCGCGAGCGCCACGCTGTTCTTGCGCAGCGCATCGCCGCGCGTGCCGGTGAGGTCGAAGCCAACCGCAAAAGCGCTGTCGGCGACGCGCATGCTGGCGCGGGCCCAGCGATCGTCCTGGCGTTGCAGGCGGGGGAGGAAGGCGACGAGGTCCGTCGGCCGGTCGCGCTGCACCTTGGGCGACCAGGTGATTTCGGCGAGCGCGCCGGCGCGCGGGAAGATCAGATGCTGGAGCTGCCCCGGCGTGACGATATATTCGCTCCACAGATTGCCCTGCGCGCCAAGCACGTGGTGCGCCTTGTCGGCGGCGATGCCCTTGGGCAGCGGGTCGTAGGCATAGACCTGTTGCAGCGTGGTGATGTCGAGCCGGCCGGGCGGCTCGTCGCTGCGGCGGCTCTGCAAGCCGTTGAGGTAGAGCGGGTTGCCCGGCGACATGACGACGTCATGCCCCATGTTGGCGGCGTCGATCCCGCCCTGTTCGCCGCGCCACGACATGACCGAGGCGGAGGCGGGCAGGCCGCCCTCCAGGATCTCGTCCCAGCCGATCAGGCGGCGGCCCTTGGACTGGAGGTAGGTGCCGAACTGTTCGATCATCCAGCTTTGCAGGGCGTTTTCGGTCTTGATGCCCAGCGCCTTCATCTGCGCCTGCACCTCGGGGCTGCGTTCCCACTGGTCCTTGACCGCTTCGTCGCCGCCGAGGTGGATGTAGGTGCCGGGGAAGATCGTCATCAGCTCGTCGAGCACGTCCTTGACGAAGGCGATGCCCTTCGGCCCCGGATTGAACAGATAGGGCATGATGCCCCAATTGTTGCTCACCAGCGGCCGGTCGCCGAGGATGCCGAGCTCCGGATAGGCGGCGACGAGCGCATTGGCGTGGCCGGGCAGGTCGATCTCGGGCACGATGGTGATGCCGCGCACGCCGGCATAGGCGACCAGCTCCTTCAATTCCGCCTGGGTGTAGAAGCCGCCGACGCGGTCCTTCTCGGTAGGCTGCGGGCCACCCGTCCAGGGCGGCAGGCGCCAGCCGCCGATGCTGGTGAGCTTGGGGTATTTCTTGATTTCGACACGCCAGCCCTGATCGTCCGTCAGGTGCAGGTGGAGCGTGTTGAGCTTTACGCTCGCCATCTGGTCGACGATCGCGCGCAGCGCCGGCATGGGCAGGAAGTGACGCGCGGGGTCGATCATCAGCCCGCGCCAGCCGAAGCGCGGTGCGTCGGTGATGGTCAGCGCAGGCACGGCGACGGGCTTGCCGAACGCCGCATCGGGGCTGAGCAATTGCGCGAGCGTCATCGCGCCATGGACGAGGCCGCGGTTCCCCGATGCGGCGACGGTGATCCCCTGCGGCGTGACCATGAGGCGATAGGCTTCGTCGCCGGTGACGCTGGCGTCGCGGACGAGGCGGATCGCGCCGGTGGTGCCGGGGGTGAGAGTGAGGCCGCGCGTGGTGCGGACGTGGTCGGCGAGCAGGCGGGCCGCGGCGGTGGCGCCGGCATCGGTCGCGGCGATGCTCGCGCCGTTGGCGACGGTGAAGCTGCCCGTACCGCGGACCACCGATTGCGGCATCGGCAGCAGCGCGAGCGCAGGCTCTGCGCCCGTCTGCGCGATGGCAGGGGTGGCGGAGGCGAGCAGGGCCAGCGCCGCTCCCCCGACGATGGTTGCGATACCGACGTGCTGCGTCATGCCTGCCCCTTGGTCATGTTTTGGTATTGCATGTATCTTGAAGCAGCATCGTCGCGGCGTCCATGCCCGCGCATCAAAAAGTCACAAAAAAGACCCCGGCGTCGCTGGATAGCGAGCCGGGGTCCGAGGCCGGAGCGCGCAGGGGAGCGCGCTCGCCGGGGAGGAACAGTGCGACGCCGGCCGTCGATCGGCCGGCGCCAATATCTTACATGCGGAACGACAAGGCTGCGGAGAAGGTGCGGCCATTCTTGTAGAAGGCGGTCGGACGATCCGGGGTCGCGTTATACTGACGATAGGTTTCGTCGAGCAGGTTCTGCGCGTTCACGCTGAGCACGACGCCGTCCAGCAGGTTGAGAGAGGCGGACGCGTCGAGCTGATTGTACGGCGCCACCATCTCGCGCGAGCCGAGGCGGCCGATCGTGCGGAAATAAGAGGTGCGGTAGTTGTAGCTGACGCGAGCCTGGAACGGACCCTTTTCGAAGTAAGGGATCACGTTGACCGTGTGCTTCGACAGATAAGGCAGATTCAGCGTCGTGCCCGTGACGTCGACCGACGAGGTGCTGCTATCCTGATAGGAATAGTTCGCCTGCAGGCCGAACCCGCCCCAGATTTCAGCCTGCCCCGACACGAGCACGCCGTTCACCGTCGCCTTCGCGCCGTTGATCGGCTGGCTGACGTTGTACGTGGTGATCCGGTTCTGCAGCGCGTTGAAATAGTCGACGTTCTGACGGAACGCGATGACGTAGTTCTTGATGTCGCGGCGGAAGAGTTCGACCGCAAGCAGCGTGCCGCTCCGCGGATACCATTCCGCGGTCAGTTCGTAGTTCACCGACTCGTACGGCTTCAGGTTCGGATTGCCGCCGCCGCCGTCGAGCGTGATGTCGTTGAGCGAGGTCGCGGCAGCCAGATCCTGATAGCGCGGACGCGAGATCACCTTGGCCACGGCACCGCGCAGAATGACCTTCGGCGAGATCGTCCAGGCAACGTTCGCGCTCGGCAGGAACTTCAGATAGTCGGTCGCGACACGGGTCGGGATCGGCTGCGGGTTCGCAACGGCGCTAGGCGTGGTAGCGAAGTTCGACACATCGCGCGTGTACACCAGCCGACCACCAACGTTGCCGCGAAGCGGACCCTGTTCGAAGTTCGCTTGGACGTAGCTGGCGATCACGGTCTCGCGTACCTTGGTGGACGCGCCGACCTTCGTGACGAGCGGGCTGTTGATCGCATTCGCTAGAATGTCGATCACGGCCTGATCCGGCAGGTTCAGATACTTGGTCGCGTTGCCCATGCCGCCGCTGCCGTCGAACGTGCCGTCGGGTGTGGTCAGCGTCGTTACGCCGAGCTGGTTCGCCGTGCGTGAGGACGTGAGGTAAGTGTTGATCCCGCGAGCGTCCACGCGGTTGACGTGGTCAGTGACCCGCGATCCGATGAGGATCTGCGTGAGCGGGCCCAACGCGACGGGCACGGTGGCGTCGTACCCGCCAAAAATGTCGCGGTCGGTCGTCACGCTGTAATCGAGCCCCCCGATCTGGGCGCCGACAAGCTGCTTGCCATTGATGATGAGCGGACGCCCCTCGATCTGGGCAGGGTTGTTATTGGGGTTGGTGAAATAATTCGCGGGGTTGGTCAGGTCGCCGGTGAAGTTGACCGTCGCCGAGTCCGGCGTGAACGCATAGCTGTAAGGCAGCTTGGTCTGGACGTTGAAGAGATATTCCGGATTGCGCCCACCGGTTGCCTTCGACCAGCCGCCCGCGAAGGCGATCTTGGCGCCATTGTCGCCTTCCCAATCGGCGAACAGATTGACGTTGTCGGTCTTCAGCTTCGTCCGGCGGACCAGCGTGTCGAGCTGTGCGCTCTGATTGGGAGCGGCGCCGAACGTCGCGCCAGTAACCACGCCGTTGCTCACCGTCGCTGATTGCAGCACGCTGCCGGTCCATGCGCCGGGGATCGTGTACATCGACTGGCTATAATTGTTGTAGTTGCCGTCGATGTGCAGGCCGTTCAGCGTGAACGTCAGGTCAGGACGCGGCCGATACTGGACGGTGCCGGTGACGCTGGCGCGCTGGCGCTGCTGCTGGAAATAGGCATAGTTGATGCCGAACGGCGAGGTCGCCTTATACAGGTCGGCGATCGTGCCGCCGTTGATCGTAGCGCCCTGGCTCTTCAGGCTCAGCGTGCCGTTGGTGCAGTTGACGAACGGGCTGTTGTAAGGGCACGCGCCCGTACCGTTCGGAGCGACATTGTCGTAGCCGAAGAATTCGACGCCCGCGCGGGTCAGGTTCTGCTTGTCGTAGGTGGCTGCGACCAGGATGCCGAACGTCTCGTCGGCATTCTTCCAGCTATAGAGGCCGGACGCGCGAACATTGCCCTTGTTGGAACGGTCGTTGTACGAATAGCCGCCCGAGGCGAAGATCGCATTGGCTGCCAAGTCGAGCGGACGGCGGGTGCGGACGATCACGGTGCCGCCCAGGCTGCCTTCCTCGATACGCGCTTCCGGCGACTTGTAGACTTCCAGCCGGTCGACCAGTTCCGGTGCCAGCAGCGAATAGTTGAAGGTGCGGCTCGACGGATCGTTGTCGTTGCCACCCCAGTCTGCCGAGGCAAGCGCGTGGCCGTCCAGCAGCATGCGGTTGAGCGCCGGATCGGTGCCGAGAATCGCGACCTTCTCGCCTTCGCCAAAGCGACGGTCGATGCTGACGCCCGGGATGTGTGAGAGCGATTCCGCGACGTTACGGTCGGGGAACTTGCCGACGTCTTCCGCGGTGATCACGTCGACAACGGCGTTGGCGTTCCGCTTGACGTTGATGGCTTCGCGCAGCGACCCGCGATAACCGGTGACGACAATGTCGTCGCCCGCGGCGTCGGTCTGGCCCGAGGTCTGGGTGCTTCCCGTCGGCGTAGCGGTCGGCGCTTCCTGTGCGTGGGCGCTGCCGGCGAATCCGGCAAGAATGGTGGAGACGAGGATCACGTGGCGCAGGCGCATAGGCTGTTCCCTGAATATGGAACACGCCCGGCCGCATGCCCCCCCTTATGTTCCCAGCTGCCGCAAAGCCGGCGACAGTGCAGCGACGGCGAAACAGTTACGCGTTTCCTGCTCGTTGCTGCTGCGTTGCTACATATCCAATAAAGCCCAAATGGTATATATAAAAACTGTAACATTTATTTTGGTAGGGTAGCTGACCTATTGTGTCGTTTCGCTCTCGTACGATCAGCCGTTTAGGGTGAAACGCCGTTCCAAAGGAGATTTCGGGGTGATGGTATCGCAAACAGTGGAGCGCTCCCGAGTCGCGCTGGAAATCTGCGTCGAATCGGCGGTGGGCGCGGCGGCGGCGATCCGCGGGGGATGTGACCGGATCGAGCTGTGCAGTGCGCTGGCGCTCGGTGGGCTGACGCCGTCGGCGGGGTTGGTCGCGGAGGTCCTCGCGCTGGCGGTGCCAGCGGGTGTGCCCGTGCGGGCGATGGTGCGGCCGCGGGCGGGCGGGTTCGACTATGACGCCGACGATCTGGCGCTGGCGTTGGCCGACGCGCGTGCTCTCGTCGCGGCCGGGGTTCAGGGGCTGGTGTTTGGCGCGACGGCGGGTGCAACGCTTGCGGAGCAGGCGATGCAGGCCTGGATCGCGGGGCTTGGCGAGGATTGCCCGCCGCTCACCTTGCACCGGGCGATCGATGTCGTGGCCGACCCGGTAGCCGCGGTCGATGTGGCGGTTTCGTTGGGGTTCGACCATGTGCTGACCTCCGGCGGCGCGCGCACCGCGATGGAGGGGGCGGCGACGATCGCGGCGATGGTTGCGCGCGCGGCGGGGCGTTGCACGATCATGGCGGGGGCGGGGGTGGCGTCCGACACGGCAGCCGCGCTGCTGGATGCGACCAATGCGGGCGCGCTGCACGGCTCGGCCAGCGATCCTGCGCCGACAGTGGAGCAGGATCGCTTTGGCTTCGGTCCGCTGCCGCGCCAGACCAATGCCAATAGAGTCGCAGCGCTGCGACAGGCGATTGACGACAAGTCCAATCTAAGACAATTGTAGCGCAAGGTGCCACTGGCGCCGGTCCGCGTAGCGTGGCACGCCTGATGCCGAAGACGCTTGCGGAAAAGGGGATCGACGATGAGTTTCATGAGCAAGGTGGGGCGGTTCCGCGCTGAAAATCCCTCGCCGCTCTATCTCCAGCTGCAACAGCTGATCCGTGACGCGATCGCCACGGACGTCATCACGCGCGGCGATGCGATCCCCGCGGAGCGCGATCTGGCGGTCGAATATGGCGTGTCGCGCATCACGGTGCGCAAGGCGATCGAGGGGCTGGTCGAGGAAGGCCTGCTGACCCGCCGTCGCGGCGCGGGGACGTTCGTTGCCGGGCGCGTCGAGAAGAATTTCAGCAAATTGTCGTCTTTTTCGGAAGATATGGTCGCGCGCGGGCGCGTGCCGTCGAGCGCGTGGATTTCGCGTGCGGCCGGCATCGTGTCGCCCGAGGAATCGATGGCGTTGGCGCTGTCGCCCAGCGCGCCGGTCTATCGCTTCCAGCGGCTGCGCTTCGCCGACGAGGTGCCGATGGCGCTGGAGCTGTCGACGATCGCCGGCTTCTGCCTGCCGTCGGTCGATGCGGTCGATGCCTCGCTGTACACGGCGCTGACCGAGGCGGGGCATCGCCCGGTCCGCGCGTTGCAGCGGCTGCGCGCGGTGCCGTTCGGCGGCGATCATGCGCGCATGCTGGGCGTCGATCCCGGCTCGCCCGGGCTGCTGATCGAGCGGCGCGCCTTCCTGCGCGACGGCCGCGCGGTCGAATTCACCCGATCCTATTACCGCGGCGACAGCTACGATTTCGTGGCCGAGCTCGCCGACACCTGATCCTTAGCGAAGGGCGCTTGCTGTGACGACGGATACGATGACGGACACGACGATCGGCACGACGCTGATGCGCGCCGAGACGCTGGAGGCGGGGGCGACCGTCGCGCGGCTGGTGGCACGCAACGCCGAGGCGCTGACCGCGCTGGGCGAACGCCTGCGTGCGAACGCGCCCGACGTCGTCGTTACCTGCGCCCGCGGGTCGTCCGATCATGCCGCGACCTATGGCAAATATCTGATCGAGACGATGGTCGGCGTGCCGGTCGCGTCCGCGGCGCCCTCGGTCGTGTCGCTGTTCGATGCGCCGGTGTCGACGCGCCGCGCGCTGTGCATCGCGATTTCGCAATCGGGCCGCAGCCCGGACCTGCTCGCGACCGTCGAGGCGCATGCCAAGGCGGGGGCGGAGGTGGTCGCACTGGTGAACGACGAAACGTCGCCGCTCGCCGAGATGGCGGATACGCTGCTCGCGCTGTCGGCGGGGCCGGAGAAGTCGGTCGCGGCCACCAAGTCGTGCATCGCGGCGATGGCGGGTCTTGCCGCGCTGGTCGCGGCCTGGTCGGGCGACGAGGCGCTGAAGGCGGCGGTCGCGGCGCTGCCCGAACAGCTCGATGCGGCAGTGACGCTCGACTGGAACGCGGGCGTGGACGTGCTCGCCGAGGCCAAGCAAATGTTCGTGATCGGTCGCGGCTATGGCTTCGGCGTGGCGCAGGAATGCGCGCTGAAGCTGAAGGAAACCTGCCAGTTGCAGGCTGAGCCGTTCAGCGCCGCCGAGGTTCGTCATGGCCCGATGGCGATCGTCGGCGAAGGCTATCCGGTGCTGGCGCTCGCCACGTCCGACGCGGCGGGCGAGGACGTAATGGCGGTGGTCGAGACGTTCCGCGAACGCGGCGCGGCGGTGCTGGCGGCGCATGCCGGCGACGACCGCGCGAACCTGCCGGCGCTGGAGGCGCATCCGGCGGTGCAGCCGATCCTGATGCTGGCGAGCTTCTATGGCCTCGCCGAAGCGCTGTCGCGGCATCGCGGGCTCGACCCCGATTCGCCACCGCATCTCGCCAAGGTGACGCGCACGCTATGAGCACCGCCCATCGCTTCACCAACGGCCACGTCGTGGTCGGCGATGCCGTGTGGCGCGGCGCCGAGATCGTCGTCACCGGCGATCGGATCGCGAGCATCCGCCCGCTCGACGGCGCGGCGACCGATGCGGTCGACCTGGAGGGGGGCTGGGTGATGCCCGGCTTCATCGACACGCAGGTCAACGGCGGCGGCGGCGTGCTGCTGAACGACGAGCCGACCGTCGAGGGCGTGCGCGCCATCGCCGCGGCGCACGCGCGCTATGGCACGACCGCGCTGATGCCGACGCTGATCAGCGACACGCCCGACCGGATCGCGCTGGCGCTGGATGCCGTCGATCAGGCGATCGGTGCGGGCGTGCCGGGCGTCGTCGGCGTGCATATCGAAGGGCCGTTCCTGAACGTCGCGCGCAAGGGCATCCACGATGCCGGGCGCTTCCGCCTGCTCGACGAAGAAATGGTCGCGCTGCTCGCCAAGCCGCGGCGCGGCGTGACGATGGTGACGATCGCGCCCGAACTCGCGAACATCGAGCATATCCGCCGGTTGGCGGCGGCTGGCGTGCGCGTCAGCGCGGGGCATACCGAAGTGCCCTATGACACGGCGCTCGCGGCGTTCGACGCCGGGCTGACGGGAATTACCCATCTGTTCAACGCGATGCCCGCGATGGTGCAGCGGACGCCGGGCCTGGTCGGCGCTGCGCTGGACGATCCGCGGCCTTGGTGCGGGCTGATCGTCGATGGCGTGCATGTCGCGCCCGCCGTGCTGCGCATCGCGATCCGCGCGCGCGGGCCGGAGCGGATGATGCTCGTCACCGACGCCATGTCCTCGGTCGGCGCGGAGCATAAGGACTTCGTGCTGCAAGGGCGCCAGATCCGCGTGGCGGACGGCATCTGCGCGTATGAGGACGGTACGCTCGCCGGATCGGACCTCGACATGGCGACCGCGGTGGCCAATGCGATGGGCATGCTGGGGCTGGAGCCGGCGGTGGCGGCGCGGATGGCGGCGGGCAATCCCGCGGCCTTCCTGGGCCTGGAGGCGGAGCGGGGCACGCTCGCCGCCGGGCTGCGCGCGGACTGGGCGCGACTGACCGCGGCGATGGCGCCGGTCGAAACGGTGATCGGCGGCGTCGCGGTGCCGGGCGCCGCGGCGAAAGAGCATGAGGCGGTAAACGCATGACGATCGACCGGCGGCAGCTTCTCGGGACAGCCGCCGGAGCCGGCCTGACATTGGGTTTGTCGGCGGGGTTGCCCGCCATCGCCTCCGCCAGGAGCGCGACGGGCTATGGCGCGCTGCCGATGCCGCCGCCCACCGATCGGCTGCCCGATCCGCTGCCGGTGATCGATCCGTCGCGGATCGGCTTCGACACGGGCTGGCTGTTCCATGAGGGCGACGTGATCGTGCCGCCCGCGACGACGCACGAAGAGACGTATCTGCGCGCCAAGGCGGGCAACGCCCGCGGCGCGGCGGCGATGGACTATGACGACAGCGAATGGCGCCCCGTCACGCTGCCGCACGACTGGGCAAGCTTCCAGCCGTTCGTCGAAAGCGCCAATCCGTCGCAGGGCTACCGTCCGCGCGGGATCGGCTGGTATCGCCGTGCCTTCCGCCTCGATCCCGCCGACGAGGGGCGTTACCTGGAATTACAGTTCGACGGCATCGCGACCAATGCGACCGTCTGGGTGAACGGCAGTCCGGTCGCGCACAATTGGTCGGGCTATAACAGCCTCTACCTCGACATCACGCCGTTCGCCCGGTTCGGGGATGCGCTGAACGTCGTGGCGATCCGCGTCGATGCCGATGCCATGGAGGGCTGGTGGTACGAAGGTGCCGGCCTGTACCGCCATGCGTGGCTGGCGCGCCGCGCACCGGTGTCGATCGAGACCGATGGCGTGCATTGCGATCCGCGCCATGATGGCGGCGACGCCTGGCGCGTGCCGGTGACCGTCACCGCGCGTTCGACCGAGGCGGCGCCGGTGCGCGTGCGCGCGGTGGCGAGCCTGGTCGATCCCGACGGGCGGACCGTCGCGACTGCGACGAGCGAGCTGGTGGCGGTGCCATCGCTCGACGCTGCGGAGCTGACGACGACGCTGACCATCGCGCGCCCGCAGCGCTGGTCGGTCGAGACGCCGACGCTCTACACGGTGGCGGTGGCTCTGGAACGCGACGGCAAGAGCGTCGACGCGCGGCGGGTGCAGGTGGGCTTCCGCACGATCCGCTTCGATGCCGACAAGGGCCTCTTTTTAAACGATCAGCACGTCAAGCTGAAGGGCGTGTGCCTGCATCTTGACCATGCCGGCGTCGGCACGGCGGTGCCCGACACGCTGCTGATGTGGCGGCTGGAGCGGCTGAAGGAGCTGGGTTGCAACGCGATCCGCTGTTCGCACAACGCGCCCACCACCGCCTTCCTGCAACTCTGCGACCGGATGGGTTTCCTCGTCATGGACGAGAACCGCAACTTCAATCCCTCGCCCGATTATATGGCGCAGCTGGAATGGCTGGTGCGGCGCGACCGCAATCACCCCAGCGTCATCCTGTGGTCGGTCTTCAACGAAGAGCCGATGCAGGGCACCTCGGCGGGCGTCGAGATGGTGCGGCGGATGGAAGCGGCGGTGCGCCGCCTCGACGACAGCCGGCCGGTGACCGCGGCGATGAATGGGTCGTTCTTCAACCCGCACAATGTGTCGAGCGTCGTCGACGTCGTCGGGTTCAATTATTATCCGGGCGATTACGACAAGTTCCATCGCCTGAATCCGACCAAGCCGATGACGAGTTCGGAGGATACCAGCGCATTCATGACGCGCGGCGCCTTTGCCGACGATGCCGCGGCGCATGTCCTGTCGTCGATGGACGATCATGCCGCGGCCTGGGGCGAGACGCATCGCGCCGGCTGGGCGAAGATCGCAGGCCGGCCGTTCGTCGCGGGCGGCTTCGTTTGGACGGGCTTCGACTATCATGGCGAGCCGACGCCCTACGTCTGGCCGACGATCGCGAGCTTCTTCGGGATCCTCGACCTCTGCGGTTTTCGCAAGACCGCCTATGACATCCACCGCGCCGGCTGGATCGACGACGCACCCGTCATCGGCATCGCGCCGCACTGGACGTGGCCGGGCAAGGAAGGCCAGCCGATCAAGCTGCTCGTCATGTCCAATGCGGAACGGATCGTCGTGAAGCTGAACGGCCGGGTTGTCGGCGAGGGGGCGGTCGATCGGCTGATGGGGAACAGCTTTACCGTCTCCTATGCGCCGGGAACGCTGGAGGCGATCGCGTATCGCGGCGGGCGCGAGGTCGCGCGGGCGGGGCATGAGACGGTCGGCGCGCCGGTCGCGCTGCGCCTGACGCCGGCGCGGCGTGTGATGGCGGGCGATGGCGAGGACGTGCAGCCCGTCACCGTCGATGCGGTGGATGCCAAGGGCCGGCACGTGCCGACCGCGAACCTGCTGGTCGGCTTCGCGATCGAGGGCGCGGCGATCATCGGGCTGGGCAATGGTGACCCCAACAGCCACGAGCCCGAAAAGGGCAATGCCCGATCGCTCTTCAACGGACTGGCGCAGGTGATCGTGCAGGCGGATGCGGCGCCGCGCGGGCGCATCACGCTGCGCGCGACGGCGCCCGGCCTGAAGCCGGCGACGCTGCGGATCGACCGGCTGGCGGCGACGCCGCGGGTGCAGGTGCCGACGGCGACGATGGTACGCACGATCGATTCGTGGCGTCGCTCGCCGCGGCTGAGCGCCAAGCCCGACGCCAGCCTGGCGCCCGCCGATGGCGACAACAACAGCTGGAGCTTCGTCCGCAGCGGGACCGCGACCGCAGCCGAACCGCAAGGCGGCTGGCAGGTCTATCGCGCGCGCGTGACGCCGATCCGCGCGATCGCCGCCAAGGGGGGGCGCATCGCCTTTGCCGCGGTCGCCGGGCGGGCGGAGCTGTGGGTGGACGGCGTACGGCTCGCCGACAAGGCGGATGCGGCGACCGGACCAATTACAGCCGCCCTGCCGGCTGGTGCTGGCGAGCGGACTATCGTGTTGATCGTGCAGGCGGATGCGCAGGCGCCGTCGGGAATTGTCGGGCCCGTTGCACTCTCCCGTTGATGTTACAGATTTACTTTGCGATTGGTATTCAATCGGTATGATCGCCCCGTCAGGGAGCGGTATCGGACGGCGGCAACGGCCGAAGGGATGACGGGATGATCAACGTGCAGCTGAAGGCGCCGCTGGCAGGATGGGTGCTGCCGCTCAGCGGGATTCCCGATCCGGTCTTCGCCGAGGGCATGATGGGGCCGGGGCTGGGCATCGATCCCGTCGGCGACACGCTGCATGCCCCCTGCGACGCGACCGTGCTGACCGTTCATGCCGCCGGCCATGCCGTGACGCTGGGCCTTGGCGAGGGCGTCGCGCTGCTGATGCATATCGGCATCGATACCGTCGCGATGGCCGGCAAGGGCTTCACGCCGCTGGTCTCGCCCGGTGATGCAGTGCGCAGCGGCGATCCGCTGATCCGCTTCGATCTCGACGCCGTGGTGCTCGGCGCCGCATCCGCGGTCACGCCGGTGATCGTCGTCGAGGGCGCCGCGGTGTCGCTGACCGATGCGGCGGGGGAAGGGCTGGTCGCGGTCGGCGATCCGCTGGTCCGCATCGTCGGCGGAGCATCCGACGCCGCGACCGCCGCCGCGTCCGGCGAGACGGTGCGCCACGAGACGATCGTGCGCCTGCCGCACGGGCTGCACGCGCGCCCGGCCGCGCGGATCGTCGCGGCGGTGCGCGAGAGTGGCGCCGACGTCCAGCTCATCGCGGCGGGCCAGACGGCTGCGGCATCGAGCCCGATCGCCTTGCTGTCGCTGGGCCTTGCGACGGGCAGCCCGGTGACGATCGTCGCACGCGGCAGCGGTGCCGAGGGGGTGATCGCCGCGATCGAGGCGTTGTTGACGCATGAGGTGGAAGATGGCGCGGCGCCGGCCCCCGCCGCCCGGCCGGTGGTGCGCGCCACCCCGGCGACGCTGCCGCCGGGCGTGCTGGGCGGCGTGTCGGCGGCGCCGGGCCTCGCGATCGGCCCCGCCTGCTGGCTGCGCGCCGAACTGCCCGACGTGCCCAGCACCGGCGAGGGTGTCGTCGTCGAGCGCGAGCGGCTCGCCGCCGCCATCGCCAGCGTCGATGAAGCGCTGGATGCAGAGGCGGCGCGCCCCGGCCATCTCGGCGGCGTGCTGCAGGCGCATCGCGCGATCCTGGCCGATCCGGATCTGCGCGCGCGTGCCGATGCGGCGGTGGCCAACGGTCTGTCCGCCGCCGCGGCGATGCTGAGCGCGGCGGAGACGCAGGGCGCGGCGCTGCGCGCCTCCGGCAACGCGCGCATCGCCGAGCGGGCGGACGACATTCGCGACGTGGCGCTGCGGGTCGTGCATGCGATCCTCGGCACGCAGCCGGCCTTGGCCAGCGTGCCCGCAGGGGCGATCGTGCTTGCCGACGAATTGCTGCCGTCGCAGCTGGGCGCGCTGTCGGCGGCGCAGGTGGCGGGCTTCGCCCTGGCGGGCGGCGGGCCGACGTCGCACGTCGCGATCCTCGCCGCGGGTATGGGTGTGCCGATGGTGGTGGCGCTCGGCACGGCGATCGACGCGATCGACGATGGCGCGGTGCTGATGCTCGACGCCGATGCCGCGATCCTGATCCCCAACCCGACCGAGGAATGCCTTGCCGCCGCGCGCGACACGATCGCGCAGCGCGCCGCGGACGAAGCGGCGGCGCTGGCGGCGGGCGACCGCCCGGCGACGACCGCGGACGGACAGGCGATCCATGTCTATGCCAACCTCGGCAACCTCGCCGATGCGCAAGCCGCCGCGGCGCAGGGGGCGGAGGGCTGCGGCCTGTTGCGCACCGAATTCCTGTTCCTCGATCGGGCGACGCCGCCCGACGTCGCGGAACAGGCGGCGGATTATCGCGGCATCGTCGCGGCGTTGCCCGACCGGCCCGTCGTGATCCGCCTGCTCGACGTCGGCGGCGACAAGCCGGCGCCTTATCTGGACATCCCCACAGAAGAGAACCCCGCGCTCGGCCTGCGCGGCATCCGCGTCGCGCTCGCCCGGCCCGAGGTGCTCGATGCGCAGCTGCGCGCGATCCTCTCCGTCCCCGATGTCGCGCGGTGCCGCATCATGGTGCCGATGGTCGCGAGCGTCGACGAGATGGTCGCGGTGCGCGCCGCGCTCGATGCCCTGCGGGACGAACTCGGCGTTGGCCCGGTGCAACTCGGCGCGATGGTCGAAACTCCCGCCGCCGCCGCGACCGCGGACCTGATTGCGGCGCACAGCGACTTCCTGTCGATCGGCAGCAACGACCTCACCCAATATGTGCTGGCGATGGACCGCGGCAATCCGGCGCTCGCCGCCGGGATCGACGGCCTGCACCCCGCCGTGCTGCGCCTGATCGAGATGACCTGCCGCGGCGCGGCGACGCGCGGCGTGCCGGTCAGCGTCTGCGGTGGCCTCGCCGCCGATCCACTCGCCGCGCCCATCCTGGTCGGCCTCGGCGTGCGCACGCTGTCGGTGCCGCCGGCACGGGTGCCCGCGATCAAGGCGCTCGTGGCGCGGCTGACGCTGCCCGCGGTGCAGGACCTTGCCGCCGCCGCGCTCTCTGCCGCCAGTGCCGCCGAGGTCCGCGGCCGTGCCCGACGTTTCGCCGAGGAGGCCGCCCGATGAGCCAGTCCCGCTTTTCCGTGATGAGCTTCCTCCAGCCGCTCGGCCGCGCGTTGATGCTGCCGATCGCGGTGCTGCCCGTCGCCGGCCTGCTGCTGCGGCTGGGGCAGCCGGACCTCTTGAACATCGCCTTCGTCAGCGCGGCCGGGGATGCGATCTTCGCGCATCTTGGCCTGCTGTTCGCGGTGGGCGTCGCCACCGGCTTCGCCCGCGACGGTAACGGTGCCGCGGTGATGGCGGGCATCGTCTGCTATCTGACCATCGGCAACACCGCGCAGGTATTTCTCGTGCCGCCCCCCGGCACGGTGCCGCCGGGCACCGCGGATGCTATCGCCGCGACGTTGGCGACGGCGTGGAAGGGCGCGGCGATCGACAAGCTGCAGGTGCCGATCGGCATCATCGCAGGCCTGGTCGGTGGCCTGTTCTACAACCGCTTCGCCACCGTGAAGCTGCCGGAATATCTCGCCTTCTTCGGTGGGCGGCGGCTGGTGCCGATCCTTGCCGGTTTCGCCGGCCTGGCGATCGGCGCGCTGCTGGGGCCGAGCTATGCGGGGATCAACGCGGGCGTCGATGCGCTGAGCCGCGGCGTCGTCGCCGCGGGCGGCTTCGGCCTGTTCGCCTTCGGCCTGCTCAACCGGCTGCTGTTGGTGACGGGGCTGCATCACATCCTCAACAATGTCGCCTATTTCGTCGTCGGTGATTATCACGGCAAGACCGGCGACCTGACGCGCTTCTTCGCCGGCGATCCGACCGCGGGCGGTTTCATGAGCGGGTTCTTCCCGGTCATGATGTTCGGCCTGCCCGCCGCCTGCCTGGCCATGTACCACGCCGCCGCGCCCGATCGGCGCAAGACGGTGGGCGGCATGCTGTTCAGTCTTGCGCTCACCTCGTTCCTGACCGGCGTGACCGAGCCGATCGAGTTCAGCTTCATGTTCCTCGCGCCCGTGCTGTACGCGATCCACGCGGTGCTGACCGGCCTGTCGGAAGCGATCATGAACGCGCTCGGCGTGCGCATGGGCTATGGCTTTTCGGCGGGCCTGTTCGATTACGTGCTGAACTACGGCAAGGCGACGAAGCCGCTGATGCTGCTGCCCGTCGGTGCGGTCTATGCGCTGGTCTATTACTCGCTGTTCCGCTGGGCGATCGTGCGGTTCGACCTCAAGACGCCGGGCCGGGAGCCGGTGGAGGCGGGGGCCGCTCCCGCCGCTGTCGTCCCGGCGGATGCCAAGGCCGCGGCCTTCGTCGCGGCGCTCGGCGGGCGTGCAAACCTGCGCAGCATCGACGCCTGCGCCACGCGCCTGCGCCTGGGCGTGGCGGACGCCACCGCGATCGACGAAGCGCGCCTGCGCAGCCTCGGCGCGCGCGGCGTGCTGCGTCCGTCCGGGACGTCGGTGCAGGTGATCGTCGGCGGCATCGCGGATGCGCTCGCGATGGACATGCGCGCGGCGCTGGATGCGGGGGACGCGGCGGATGCGAGTGGGGGCGCCGCGCCTGTCGCTGCCGCGCCGAACCCGGCGGCGGAGTCGGTGGACCTGTCGCCGACGCTGCAAGCGGCGCTCGGCGGCGGCGGCAATGTCGCCTCGGCCAGCCGCCACGGCACGCGTCTGCGCATCGTCGTTACCGATCGCAACCGCGTCGATGCCGCGGCGCTGGCCACCCAAGGCCGCGCGGTGGCCTGGGCCGCACCCGACACGCTGCACCTGCTGACCTGATACACCGCTTGCATCCCCGCGGCGGCCCGGCTAACCGGGCGCCTGCGCGGGTGTAGCTCAATGGTAGAGCAGCAGCTTCCCAAGCTGAATACGAGGGTTCGATTCCCTTCACCCGCTCCCGTCTTCCTCCTGTGAACCGGCTCGAACCCTACTCGGGGAGGGGGGCTGTCGGCAAATGGGGGGTAGCGGACATGCTGTCTTGGCGTCAGCAAGCCCAGCCTGTCGCCGCAAGCACGACGCCAAAGCACGCGAGCGAAATGTAAATCACGGCAAGAACCCGAAATGCTACAGGAGTCGCATCTCGGTCGGCATCATCTACGCTACGGAAAACGCTTGGCATGTTTCCACTGGCGAAACCTGCCCATAACGCGATCCCTGAGAATGAGGCTATCACCAGCCCAACGATCACTGAAGCGTTCATAGCTCATCATTGCCACCCAAAGGAATGTCCGCAAGTGGGCGTCAGCGGCCTGTCCGCTTTTGGGGGAGAGCGGACGTTCGGCGAGGTCAGGATACTCTTCACCTCTGCTATTGCGGAATATGTCTCAGCGAAATTTTTACGGTAAAGGAGCCAATACCGGCGATTCCTCTTTCGCCGTAGCTGTATATTTTTTCTCTATAAAAAGACCAATTTTTTGCCTGTCCATTGCCGAGAGGTGAAAAGCATCGTCGATCTCGCTACGGTTTCGACGACGTTCTATCGCAGCACTTTCGGAAGCATACTGCTCAATCAATACGTCAAGGCGATGCCTATCCGGGGACGATTTCGCTAGCTCTTGCCCAATCTGTAGGTCAACGTGATTGAGCGCACGATAGCTTTCGCCAATTGCCCGTTTGACAGATTGGTGCGCCCAAAGCTCCGTTCCTGCAGGTGATAGCTGAAGCAACCGCGCTATAGACCTTGCCGCGTCCAGCAGCTGCGTTTCGGTCATCTGAGACAGCGCCGGTGCGCTAACCAGAAGTAGAAGTGCGGTCAATTTTGAACGGTGTCGCATTTAAACTGGGTAATCTCAGCGATCCGTCGTCGCAAGCGCGCTTAATCAAGGGTCGTGAGGGTCCAATTCAGACGTCGGTGAAACGTCCGCTATTGGGCGTTTGCGGACGTTCGTCGATTGCGGGCCGGGAGTGTATGCTTATGGGTGGTTAGCTGACGTTCGTGCGCTTCCGCCTGGAGCGCGCGGCGGTAAAGCTTTCGGTTGATCGATACTCCCGGCCAAGCGCGTGTCTCCTGTGACGATCGAAGTCTCGATCACCTCGCGCACCCGCAGCACGGAGCAAGCGAGAACACCTCCAAAGCACGAACGCTGCCCATGACACGCCGACAGATATCGACAGGGCCGCAACGACAAGCTCTGCGACATTATAGGGTAATTTTAAAAATGTGAGTGGGCCAAACGGAACCATGCCGCCCAAAATCGAAAGGTTCGCGCGCCGCCCATAGTCGGAGCGGCGACCAAGGTCGCGATCAACGAACCGGCGCAGACGAAGGTATATGCTCATGTGGCTAGTCTAGATCGCATTCGAATGTCTGCAATTGGACGTTCACCGCCTTCGACTGATGCACTGGCGAGCGGGTTATTAACATCCAGCCCGAAGCACTGCCCGCCGACAGCGTCGGCGTCGCGATAATCCGCCAAAATGGGCACATGCGTGAAGCGTCCGGTTCGAGCCTGTTAATATCCTTGCGTTACATCGCGTTCGTCATCGACCGGAGTGGGTAGTGCGGCGCGGAGTGAGGTTTGGACGGGTGTTGGCGCTCGCGCTGATCGGCATGCTGGCGGTGGCGTCGGCAGCCGTGCCGGCTGCGCCGCCCGCCGCGCATCGCGAATCGATCGAAGGTTTCGCCAAGGATGCGTGGTCGACGTCCGCGGGCCTGCCGCACAACGCCGTCCATGCGATCACGCAGACCGGGGACGGATATCTGTGGTTCGCGACGTGGGAAGGCGTGGCGCGCTACAATGGCGTCGGCTTCACGACCTTTTCGCGCATGTCGACGCCCGCCTTGCCCGACAGCGCCATCGCGACGATCGCTGCCGATCGGTTCGGCAACCTGTGGACGGGCGATACGCGCGGCAATCTGGGGCGGCGCGATCCAGCCGGGCGCTGGCGTTTCTGGGGGCGGGCGCAGGGCATGCCGCGGGCCGCGATCAACCGGATGGCGGTGGACGACACGGGGCGCGTCTGGGTGGGTTTCGACCGGCTGGGGATCGGACGACTCGACCCCGATGGTCGCTTCACGGTGCTGCGCGGGCCGGCGGGTAAGCCGATCACCGTCTTGCGGATCGCCATCGACGCCGAAGGGCGGCCGTGGCTGGGCACGCTGGACGGCGCCTATCGTGCCGATCCCGACGGTCGCCTGCGTGCCATGTCGGCCGAACTGGGCCTGCCGCCGGGACAGGCGATGCCCTTCCGCGACAAGGCGGGACGCATCTGGCTGACGGCGGGATCGTCGCTGTACCGCGTCGAGGGGGGCCGTGCGGTCCTCGTGTTCCGCCAACCCGACGGCAAACGCTTCAGCGACTTTCTGCACGCCACGAACGGCGACCTGTGGCTGGGCACCGAGAATGATGGCCTGCTGCGGGTGAAGGGTACGCGCGTTGATCACTTTTCGACGCGCAACGGCCTGCCCGAGGGGCGGATCACCGCGCTGTTCGAGGATCGCGAACACAGTATCTGGGTGGGCGCCAATGGTGGGCTGTTCCGGCTGCGCAAGGCGCTGTTCGCCAATCTGCGGGCCGAAGACGGCCTGTCGGGCAATTACGTCCGGGCGCTCGCCGAGACGCGGGACGGCAGCCTGTGGGTCGGATCGAGCAAGGGGCTGGACGTCGTGCCCCCGTCGGGCGTGCCGCGACCGGTGTCGCTGGGCCCGGCCGCCAATCGCGTATCGGTCATGAGCCTGTCGGCCGGGCCGGACGACCTGCTGACGATCGGTACGTTCGGCGATGGTGTGCTGCAGGCGCGCGGCGGGCGGGTCGTCCGACGCATCACCCAGGCGCAGGGTCTGCCGGCCAATCACGTCCGCGCGTTTGCGCAGGCGCGGGGCGGGGGCGTCTGGGCCGGGACGCAGCGCGGCGTTGCGCTGATCGATCCTGCCGGCCACGTCCGCCTGCCGCGCACGCACGATCTGCCGGCCGAGATCGTCTATGCGCTCTCGGAAACGCCCGAGGGGCTGTGGGTCGGCACGGTGAGCGGCGCGTGGCTGTGGAACCACAGCGGCGTGCATCGGATCGACATCATGGGCGCGGGCCAGGCCAACAGCGTCTTCGGCTTCTTCCATGATCCGGAGACGGGCGATACCTGGATCAGCACCGATCGCGGCCTGTTCCGGCATCGCCGCGACGGCCAGCTGGACCATATCGGCATCGAACGCGGCATGCCCGTCGACGGGTTGTTCCAGATGACGGTCGGGCGCGGCGGGTCTGCCTGGATCGGCAGCAACAAGGGCATCGTTCACGTCTGCTTCAAGGCGCTGCGTCTGGCCGCGGATGGCCGGCTGCCCCGCATCGGCCCCGATCTGTTCACTGCGCTGGACGGCCTCGCCAGCGCACAGAGCAACGGCGCGTCGGGGCCGACGACCCTGCAGCGGCGCGACGGAACGATCTGGATCGCGACGGCGGAGGGCGTGGCGTTCGTCGATCCGCGCCGGCTGGCCCACTTCCGCTTCATGTCGCCCCCCGCAGTCGCGATCGAAAGCGTGGAGGCCGATGGTCAGCCGATGACGGCGGGGCCGGAGGGGGCGTACGTGCTGCCGGCGGGAACGCACCGCCTGACGATCGCTTATGCGGGGCTCAGCTACCTGCTGCCGCAGGGCATTCGCTATCGCACGCAGATGGATGGCTTCGATACCGGCTGGGTGGATCGCGAGTCGCAGCGAACGGCGGAATTCACCACCCTGCCGCCCGGCACCTATGCCTTCCGCGTCCAGGCGGCGCAGGCGCGTGGCGCCTGGGGGCCGGACAAGACAATCACGGTGCGGCTGGAGCCGTTCCTGTGGCAACGCTCGTGGTTCCAGTTGGCCTGCGCCGCGCTGGTCATCCTGGCGCTGTGGTGCCTGCACCGCTGGCGGACGCTGGCGATGGCGCGGCGCGAACGGCAGCTCGCGCGGCTGGTCGATGCGCGCACCGCCGAGCTGCGACAGCAGAGCCATGTGCTGGAAGAGGTGGCGCAGGAGCGCGAGCAATTGCTCGACCGCCTGCGCGGGCAGGCCGACGCGCTGGAGCAATTGGCGAACGAGGACCCGCTGACCGGGGTCGCCAATCGCCGTCGCTTCAACGACATGCTGTCGCACGTCGCGACGGTCAGCGCGCAGGACGGGCGCCACTGGTCGCTGGCGATCGTCGACATCGACCATTTCAAGCAGGTCAACGATCGCCATTCGCATGTCGTCGGCGATCTGGCGCTATGCGCGGTCGCGGAGGTGCTGCGCCATGCGGCGCCCGCGGATCATCTGGTCGCGCGACTGGGCGGCGAGGAATTCGCGCTGCTGATGCCCGACACCGATGCCGTGCAGGCGGCGCGCATTGGGGAGCGGATCCGGACGGCGGTGCAGCAGCGCGATTACCGGGGCATCGCGCCGGATCTTGCGATCACGATCAGCATCGGCGTGGCGACCTGCGCAATGCGCGGCGTGGACGCCGCGACCATCTTCCAGGCGGCGGATGCCGCGCTGTATCGCGCCAAGGCATGGGGGCGGAACCGCGTGGTGGCGGACTGAGGACGCCCTTGTTCACAATAACGCGGCGGGCGAGACCGGCTCGCCCGCTTTGAAGGCGCCTTACCGGCTCAGCAGAACGGCCGCTTCGTAGAAGGCCGCGCCGATCAGGCCGGCGGCGGGGAGAGTGACGACCCAGGCGACGACGATGCGGCTGGCGACGTTCCAGCGCACCGCCGACAGGCGCCGCGCCGATCCGACGCCGACGATCGCACCGGTAATCGTATGCGTCGAAGATACGGGGATGCCGCCCATCGTCGCCATGAACAGCGTGATCGCGCCGCCGGTCTCCGCGCAGAAGCCCTGCGCGGGCGTCAGGCGCGTGATCTTGGACCCCATCGTGTGGACGATCTTCCACCCGCCCGACATGGTGCCGATCGCCATCGCGGCCTGACAGGACAGGACGACCCAGAAGGGGACGTGGAATTCACCGCCCAGCATGCCCTGCGAATAGAGCAGGACGGCGATGATCCCCATCGTCTTCTGCGCGTCGTTACCGCCGTGGCCGAGGCTGTAGAGCGCGGCGGACACCAGCTGCAATTTGCGGAAGCGCCGGTCGACGCCCATCGGGGTCAGCTTCAGCGACGACCACGCGACCGCCAGCACCAGCATCAGTGCGAGGATCAGGCCAACCGCAGGCGATAGGAAGATCGCGGCCACCGTCTTGCCGACGCCGGCCCAGACGACGCTGGAAAAGCCCGCCTTCGAGATGCCGGCGCCGAGCAGTCCGCCGATCAGGGCGTGGCTGGACGACGACGGGATGCCGTAGCGCCACGTGATGACGTTCCACGCGATCGCGCCCATTAACGCGCCGAAGATCACCTGCGGGTCGATGATCTGCGCATCGACGATGCCCTTACCCACCGTCTGCGCGACGTGGAGGCCGAACACGGCGAAGGCGATGAAGTTGAAGAAGGCAGCCCACAGCACCGCGTGATGCGGTTTCAGGACGCGGGTCGAAACCACCGTCGCGATCGAATTGGCGGCGTCGTGCAGCCCGTTCAGAAAATCGAACAGCAGCGCGACGCCGATCAGTGCGACCAGCAGCGTGAAGGAGATCGTCATCGGATCACGCGTGATCGATCACGAGACCTTGGATCTCGTTTGCGATATCCTCGAACCGGTCGGCGATCTTTTCCAGATGGCTGTAGATTTCACGATCGACGATGAAGCGCATCGTCTGGTTGTCGCCGCATTCCTTGAACAGCGCGCGCAGGCCCTGGGCGTGGTGCTTGTCCACCTCGCCCTCCAGCGCAACCAGTCGTTCGGTCAGCTGGTGCAGGCGGGGGGCATTGCTGTCGAGCTTCCGCAGCAACGGGATCGCTTCGGCGGTGACGCGCGCGGCTTCGGCGGCCAGATCGGCCATCGCGCGCATGTCGGGCGCGAAGGCAGTGACGCCGTACAGGTCGATCGTCATCGCCGTCTGGTGCATCTGGTCGATCGAATCGTCCATCACGCCGATCAGGTCGGTGATCGCGGAGCGGTCGAACGGCGTCACGAAAACGCGACGCACGTCCTGCAACACGGCACGGGTGATGTCGTCGGCCTCATGTTCGCGATGCTCGATCTCCGCGATGTGCTGCGCGATCGCGCCATCGCCGCTGAACAGCTGTTGCAGGGCATCGGCACCGGCGACCAGCGTGGCGGCGTGCGCCTCGAACTGTTCGAAGAAGCGACCCTGCTTCGGCATCAGCGCCTGGAACCAGGCAACCATAAAAGACCTTTCAGTAATGGCGCGGCGCGCATGGAGCCGGGAGAGGCGGCACGCAAGCCGTTTCTGCCCGTTGCGCCGGACCGGGACGGATGGGTGACGCGCGGGAAGCGGCCACTTGTCCGGCGGAAGACACATCGGCCATGCCGAGTTTCCATGACGATAGCATGACTCATCGCGAATTGCGCCAGCCCGCGTGAGGGGTGGCGCAAGGCCTGAAAAATCCGGGTCGGCAGGATCGGGCGGGATGGCCCCGGCCGTTACGCGCGCTCGACAAGGGCGAGCGCGCGGGGCAGGGCCGTGGCATGTCCTTCGTCGCCACGCTCCGCGCCGCCACCGCCATCGATCACGAGCGGGTGGACGCCGCCTTCGGTGCGATGCGCCTCGACGAGCGCGACGATTATCGCCGCATGCTCACCGCCCACGCCCGTGCCGTGCCGGGGGTGGAGGCGGTGCTGGCCCGCGCCGACCCCGCCTGGGGCTTGCCCGCCTGGACGCCGCGTACCCCCTTGCTGGTATCGGACCTGACCGCGCTCGATGTCGGCATGCCGGATCCATTGCCCTTCGAGCTGCCGAGCCGAGAGGCCGCGACCTGGGGCGCGCTCTATGTCGCGGAAGGATCGCGGCTGGGCGGGCAAGTGCTGGCGCGCGGCATCGCCGCGGGCCTGCCGCATGCCTATCTGTCGGCGCGTCACGCGCCCGGTGCCTGGCGGGCGCTGTTGGCAAGCCTCGACGCGCGCGCCGCGGCGGCGGTGCCGGCATGGCGTGAGGGAGTGGTGGACGGCGCCAAGGCGACCTTCGCGCTGTTCATGGCCGCACATGCCAAGAGGTAGCGGCAGATTGACGTAGATTTAACCGTCATTACTCATTTTGGCGTAAGATAAGTCCAAAATGCTACGCTTTTGCCAGCGTACCTGTCATTCGCGAGCCGGGGTGAAAGGGGGGGCGTGGACCAATGGCGCCGAACGTCGGCAAAGTGACATTCTTGCTGGCCGAAATGCAGACGCGGATCAACGCGGCCGGCCTGCGCAGCTTCGAAGGCGATGTCGACCGCTTCGCCATCTTCTCGCTGATCGTGCGCGAAAGTCTGCGCCGCAATCCGCGCGGCAAGGCGATATCGACGCATTCGCTCGCCATCTCGCTGTCGCGCTCGTTCGAAACGGTACGCCGCCACGTCATCGCGCTGACGGAGGCGGGTCTGTGCGTGCGCGGGCAATATGGCGTGCTGGTGCGTGCCGAGGTGCTGGAGCGGCCCGACATCGCCGCGATGATGCGACTGGCGCACGACAGTTTCGTCAGCTTCGTCGAGGGGCTGGAACAGCTTGGCGAGTGGAGCGGCGCGCGGCCGGCTGCCAAGCCCTATGATCCGCAGGTCGGCATCGCGGCGTCGGTCGACGTGATGCTGGCGGCGGTCGACAGCAATCGGACCATCCATCGCAACTGGCTGGATCTAATGCTGTTTTCGACCGTCCTCTATGCGAACCTACAACGTAGCCGCGCCGCAGGACAGCCATTCGGTTTCGGCCCCGACCATGCGGTGCGGCCCGCCGCGCTTGCAGAGGCGATGAGCCTGCCGGAAACCACGGTCCGCCGGCGCCTGAAGCTGCTGGTCGAAGAGGCGGGGTCGCTGAAGCGGGTGGCCAAGGGATATATCGTGTCGGATGCGTGGATGGCCCAGCCGGGTGCCGCCGAGACCAGCGCGCGCACTTACAGCAACATCCGCCTGATCGTGACGCATGCCGTGGCCAACGGCTTTCCGATCGACCGGCCGGCCAGCGTCTACATCGACGGCCGTCCGTCAGCCGTCCAGTTCGTCTGAGCGATTGCCCGGCTGCGACTGAAGCACGCGGTTCTTGCCCCGCCGCTTGGCGAGGTACAGGGCTTCGTCCGCGGTGCGCATCGCGCTGGCCGGATTGCCGTAAAAGGCCGCGACGCCAGCCGAGAAGGTCAATTGCCCGATGCCCTCGCCCGTCGTCTGGTTGACGAGCGTGCGGGCGGCGAGCGCCTCGCGCGCGATATCGAGTCGGTCGATCGCGTCGGCCGGGTCCATATCCTCGAACAAACAGGCGAATTCCTCGCCGCCGTGCCGCGCGACGAAGGCGGCGACGCCCAGTTCGCGGCACAGATGCTTGCCAATCATCTTCAGCACGCGGTCGCCGGCATCATGGCCGTGGCGATCGTTGATGCCCTTGAAATTGTCGATGTCGCAGATTGCGACGCTGTGGCGGGATTCGGCCCAGTCGATGTCGGTGTCGCCGCTCAGCGCGCGCAGGCGTGCATCGAAGCTGCGCCGATTGGGCAGGCCGGTCAGGTGATCCTCGTCCGCGGCCCGCTGTGCCTCCTTCAACGTGGTGCGGAGCGTCTCGGTTTCGCGGCGGGTCTCGTCGAGCCGCTCGGCGAGCTGCTGGGTGCGGGCGACGGCGGCGGCGGTCAGGTCGATCAGTCGCGCCACGGTGCCGCGGGGATCGCGATCGAGACCGTCCGCCTCCGCGCTCAATGCCGTCTCATAGTCGCGTGTCGACGCCTGTCCCTGACGGATCACGCGCTCCGAATCGCGCAGGCGCCGCGACAGCGTGTCGGCCATGGACGCCATGCGTTCGGCCTGACGATGAGTCTCCGCCTCGGCCTGCCCCGCCAGCCCATCGACGAACTCCGGATTCAGGCGCCCGGCCCGTGCCAGCTCGTCGTCGATCGCGCGCGTCAGCCGGTTGTCCTCGCCCAGCACATAGCGGCGGGCGATCCGAAAGTGCGCTTCGGTCGGCGATAGATCGTGGGCCGACAGGAAATCGCCGATCTGAGCGAAAAGCCGCCGCCCCGCCTCACGACGGGCGTCTTCGCCCGACCCTGCCATGCGTGCCGTGCCGCCGGTCAGCCAGGACGACAGACGGGCCATGCGCGACGGCGCCGTATCGTGGGGCATGACGGGCGGCAGGGCGTCGATGCCGCGCGCTCCCGCGATGCGTGGCCCGGACATCGCCGTCCCACGCGCATCGCCATGGCTCAATGGCACCGTCATCCGTCACGTTCCCGATTACCTTTACGAGAACCAATCCTAGACCAGCACAGGTGAAGTAAAGCTTAGCCGCGCCTCATTTCGGTGCGGAAACGATCGAGAAATCGGGCACGTTTGCTGCGATCTTGGGAGATGTCGTTGTATCTCAATAGTATAGGATTTGGGGCGTGCGCCTCACTCTTCCGCGATCGGGGCGGTCATGATGGCGCGTAGGCCAGGCATATTGTCGTGATAGTCGAGCGTACCCGATAGGCGCTGCACCATCGCGACCATCATCCGGCTGCCGAATCCCTGACCGTCGCCGCTCGCCTCGCCGCGACCGCGCCCGTCGTCGGCGACGATCAGCCGCAGCCGACCGCCGTGCTGCTCCAGCGTGATCGCCAGCGGACCGGCCGCGCCGTCATAGGCATATTTGGTGGCGTTGATCACCAGTTCGGTGAGGATCAGCCCGATGTTCACCGCACGATCGGTGGGCACCAGCACCGGCGCCAGATCCAGCGTCAGGTAGCGTCCCCAGTCGGCCCCCAGCGAGGTGCGCATGTCGCCGACCAGTTCCTCGACATAGCGCGACAGATCGACGCTCTCGACCTGATCGTCGCGATACAGGCGGCGATGGACCAGGGCGACCGCCGCGAGTCGCGCCTGCGCCTCGGCCAGATGGTCCGCGATGGCGCCGGGGCCGGCGGTCTTTGCCTGCAAACGCAGGAAGGACGCGACCAGCTGCAGGCTGTTCTGCACACGATGGTTGACCTCCTTCATCAGGACGTCCTTCTGCGCGAGCAGCGTTTCCTTTTCGCGCAGCGTCCGCGTCAGCTCCCGGTTCAGGCTGCGCAACCGGACCTGCTGGCGCCCTTCGAACAGGCGGCGACGGATACGGTGCGCGGCCTCCACCTGCTCCTGCGACCAGCGGCGCGCACGCCCGCGCACCGTCTCGACATAGCTGGCGAAGGACGCGCGGGGGGTGAGCGCGGCGGCGTCATTCGCCTGCGGGCCGGCGCTGTGGCCGGGAGCCTTGTGCGGGTTGCCCGCCCATTCGATCACCTCGATCCGTTCGGCGCGGAGCCAGAGCAGCGTCGCATCCTCCTGGCGCAGCGGCATGGCGATCATGCCGCTGGCATAGGTCAGCACATCGTCCTCCACGCCCATCAGCGCGGGCAGTTCGTGCGTCGCCACGGGTTCGTTGCCCCGCTCATGCACCCAGCGTGCGATGGCGCGCAGCACCGCGTCGGGCGGGCAGCGGCCGCTGGCCTCGACATGATCGCGCGTCACCAGCGCCAGACCGTCGGCGTCCAGCATCTCGCGCAGTTCGTCGCGGGTCGCGCGGATGATCTGCGGCAACGTGCCTTCGTTGCCCAATCGGGGTGCGAGGCCGTCCTCGACGGTGCGCAGCTGCAATCGCTCGCGATACGCCGCCGCCTCTTCCTTCGTGCGGATCTGGCGGGCGAGGGCGCTCGCCAGCGTGGCGGCTGCGCTGCGAGTCGGCGCGGGCAGCTGGCGCGGCCCGTCGTTGTGACACGCGATCAGGCCCCAGAGCAGTCCGTCCTTGACGATCGAGATCGACGCGGACGCCCCCACGCCCATGTTGCGCAGATATTGGAGGTGGATTGGCGAGACGTGGCGGAGCGCGACGTCGGACAGATCGACGCCGGTGAAGCCCGCCGGCCGTAGTGGGGCGGGGGTATAGTCCACCGTCGGAATCGCCCGCGTCCGGTTGCGAACGTAGAGCGCGCGCGCCTGCTTCGGAATGTCGCTTGCGGGGAAATGATGGTTGAGGAACGTCGGCAGATGCGGCGCACGATCCTCGGCAACGACGACGCCGGCGCCATCGTCCAGGAACTGGTAGATCATGACCCGATCGAAGCCGGTCAGCGTGCGATAGGCGGCAGCGGCCCGCGCGCACAGCGTCGTCTTGTCCGTCGCGCGCTCGAAGCTGCTGGCCACGGCGTCCAGCCACGCCAACGTCGCGGCGGCGGTGGTCGCATCCGCTTCGATCGGCTCGAGTTCGACCAGCAGATGCGTGCTCGACCGGTGAAGCGCCACCGTGAAGCGCTCGTCGCGGCCGGCGATCGGCTGCGGCATCTGCGCATTCAGCCCGCCCGAGAGACCTTCGATGAGCGGCCCCACCTCTTGCCCGATCAACGTGGCGAGTGGTTGCCCCAGCCAGTCGCTGCGCAGCCGCGTTTCCAGATCGCCGGCGCCCGCAACCACCGCATGGTCGCCCTCGATGCTCGCGACGAGCAGCAGTCCGTGCGGCTGGATCGCGCCCGGAATGTGGATCGGCTCGCGATCGCAAATGGTGAGGTCGAGAGGCGAATCCGCCGCATCGCTGGCCCGGTTCGGGTGGGAAATCGCCATTATCACTCTGATACTATCCGCGGGACAGCATGGTCCCGCTCACAAGGCATTACAATCCGCCCCGTATTAATCTGCATCAATTTTGTCTGCGCGCCGAAGAATTTGGGGGAACGCGCCGCTGCCATGGCGGGTTGGCGGTGCGGACTTTCAAGGACATGCCGATGCTCGCTCATATTCCGATCCGCTACAGCCCCGATGTCGAGCGGATCGACCCGGATGAGGCAGAGACGATCGCGGGGTTGACCGACGCCTTCCGTCACATACTCGACACGACATCGCGCGACTATGGCCGGGCGGTCCGGTCGGTGCATGCCAAGGCGCATGGCATCGCGCGGGGCACGCTGACGATCCATGAGGGGCTGCCAACCGAACTCGCACAGGGCATCTTCGCGAGCCCAGGCACGCATGAGGCGGTGCTGCGCCTGTCGACCAACGCGGGCGATCTGTTGCCCGACGCGATCGGGCTGCCGCGCGGGCTGGCGCTCAAGGTGCTGGATGTGGACGGCGCGCGCCTGCCGGGATCCGAGGACGACCGGACGCAGGATTTCGTCATGGCGGACGGCCCCGTGTTCGCTGCGCCCGATGCGCAGGCGTTCCTCAAGAATCTGAAGCTGCTCGCCAAGACGACTGATCGGATGGAGACGGGCAAGGTCGTCCTGTCGAAGGTATTGCGCGGGATTGAGGCGGGGCTGGAGGCGGTCGGCCATCCGTCGGCGACGTTGAAGACGTTGGGGGGCGCGCCGCACCTGCATCCGCTGGGCGAGACGTTCTACAGCCAGACGCCGTTCCGCTACGGCGATCATGTCGCCAAATTCGCACTATTCCCGGTGTCGCCTGCCCTCGTGGCGCTGACGGGGGTTGCCGTCGATACCTCGGACGATCGCGATGCGCTGCGGGCGGCGGTGCGCGACACGTTGATCGCACACGGCGGTCAGTGGGAACTGCGCGTCCAGCTCAACACCGACCTCGACGCGATGCCGGTAGAGGATGCGACGGTCGAATGGGACCAGGCGCAAAGCCCGTTCGTCACCGTCGCCACGCTCGACGTGCCGCCGCAGATCGGCTGGGACGACGAGCAGACACGCGCCACCGACGAGGCGCTGTCCTACAGCATCTGGCACGGCATCGCCGCGCACCGGCCCCTCGGCAACGTCAACCGCGCACGCCGCGACACCTATCGCTTCTCCGCCGATTATCGCCGCAGTTTCAACGGCTGCCCGATGCACGAACCGGCGCGGCTTGCCGACCTCGCGTGATCCGGCCTAGCAGCGCAGCATGATACGGTTGTTTCACGTCAGCGACGTCCATTTCGGCGCGGAGGATCCTGCCGCCATCGCCTGGTTCGGCAGGTGCGTCGCCGACGAAGCGCCCGATGCCGTCGTGATGACCGGCGACCTGACGATGCGCGCCACCCGCCGCGAATTCCAGCGCGGCGGCGAATGGCTGGCGAGCCTGGGCGTGCCCGTCACGCTGGAGGTGGGGAACCACGACATCCCCTATTATTGGGACCCTTTCCGCAGATTGTTCGCGCCCTATCAGCGCTATGCCGCGGTCGAGCGGATGATCGAGCGCGAGCTCGACCTGCCGGGCGTCACCATCGTCCCGTTGAAGACGACGGCGCGCGCGCAATGGCGGTGGAACTGGTCGAAGGGGCGGGTGAGTTCGGGATCGCTGCGGCGCGCGCTGGCGATGATGGCGGAGGCGCCAAAGGGCAACGTCATCCTGGTCGCCGCGCACCACCCGCTGATCGACGGCGGCGCCAAGGGGACCGCGAAGACGCATGGGGGTGACGCGGCGCTCGGCGCACTGGCGGAGGCTGGCGCCCATGCCGTGCTGTCGGGCCACGTCCACGATCCCTTCGACCTGCCGATCGAGCGCCACGGCCGGATCGTGCGGATGATCGGCGCAGGCACGCTGTCGAAGCGGACCCGCCATACGCCGCCGGCGTTTAACGAAATCCGCGTCGCGGACGGGGCGTTTCAGACGATCGTGCGGCGCATGGGCGAGGCGCCGGTAGCGGCCGCTTAGCCGGGATAGGGCGACAGGGCGGTCGGCCCTGCGACGTCCGCCACCCCCGACGGTCGCAGCGCACCGCCGGCAAGGCCGACGGCACGCATCGCGGCGACATAGTTGCTCGCCGCCATGACCGCGCACAGCCAGCCGACCAGCAACGCATCGACGGTGAGGATCGGCCAAAGCCATACGCGTGGCGCCATGATCGCCGCAGCGCCCAGCAGATAGTGCGGGATCATCAGTGGCAGCATCGCTACGACCGTAAAGGCGATCGTCCACGGCAGCCGCCGCGCCATGATCCGAACCGAGGCGACGGGTCCGATCGACGCATCGCCCAGCGTCGCCGCGACCGTCCAGGCGACCAGCAGGCACTGGACGATCAGGCCACCCGCCAAACCGGCGAGCAGCGCCCCTGGCGTCTGCGGCAGACCAAACAACTGCGCCGCCGACAGCGCGATGTGGATCGCCACCACGCCCGCGAACAGCCGCATCGCCAGCGGATCGCGCTGCGCCGCGAACCGGGGCGAGCGCGTGTGCACGAAGCGCGTGATCCAATAGGTCGGGACCAGCAGCGCCAGCACCTTCACCATCCCCAGCGCCATGCGCAGCGGATGATGCTCCAGCGCCTTGGCGGCGGCGATGCTGTCGTACATCCCGATATGCACCTCGGCGACGTGCTGGAGCAGCTCGAAGACGACCGGCACCAGTGCGAGCAGCGGGCAGGCGGCGAGGAAGGCGAGGCTGCCGCCATAGCTCGTCCGAAGGCCCTTCCAGAAGGTCATGGTTCATCTCCCTGGTGCGTGAACGTGAGGATGTCGCCGGGCTGGCAATCGAGCACGGTGCAGATCGCCTCCAGCGTCGAAAAGCGGATCGCCTTGGCCTTGCCCGTCTTGAGGATGGAGAGGTTGGCGAGGGTGATGTCGACGCGTTCGCTGAGCTCGGTCAGCGTCATGCGCCGGGCGTGCAGCATGTCGTCCAGGTGGACACGCACCGGCATCAGACGGTGCCGTCCAGATCGTCGCGCATCACGGCGCCCCGTTCGAACACCTGCGCCAGGACAAACGCGATCAGCACCGCAAGCCAGCCGGTGAAGCTCGGCTGCCAGTCGGGATAGTCGATGTGCAGCACATTGGCCGCCACACGCGCGAGGCCATAGCCAAGGTCGGCGAGCTGAATCACCAGCAGCATCCACCCGATCGTCCGCACCCGCGCGGCATTGGCACGCGCGAAGGGATCCGCCTGCTCGACCGTGCGCAGGATCGCCCGCAACGCTTTCAGCAGCCGCTCGACCGCCACGCCGACAGGGATGCCGACCAGCATCGTCAGTTGCAGGAACGCGATCACCGCCGCGGTGTCGATACGGCCATGATATTTGCGCACCAGCAGCCGCTCGATCAGCTCGGCGCCAGGCAGCGTCGCGATCAGCACCGCGACGAAAAAGGCGATCGCAACGGCGTTGGCGATCCGGAACGCCTGCACGGCACGGACCGACCAGACCAGCAGGCGAGGGGGCTTGGACTTCGCATCTTCCATAAGCAGACGATGCGCGTGATATCGAAAAACGGCAAGTGATTCGTTGAAAAACGATATGACAGGCGCTGTGGTCGGATCGGTGCGGCTCGCCAGCCGCTACCGACCTTTTCGACGTGCAGAAGCGCCCGCCGGTTTCGTCGCCTCAATAGGCTGCGGTGAAGCGGGCGTGGGGATGGCGGCGGTGTTCCAGCTCGTCGACCATCGCGATCGCATAATCGGCGAAGCTGATCCGGCTGTTCCCGGCCTCGTCGGTCACCAGCGCGTCGCCACCCAGCCCGAACTGCCCGGTGCGGGGGCCTTCGAAAATCTCGGCCGCGGGCGAGAAGAACGTCCAGTCGATGTCGCGTTCGTTGCGCAGGGCATTGAGGAAGGCCACGCCGCCCTCGGCAAAGGCCTTCCACTCCTGTGGGAATTCCGGCGTGTCGATCAGGGCGACCCCCGGCGCCACCTCGAGACTGCCCGCGCCGCCGGTGACGAGCAGCCGCCGTATCCCGGCCTGGCGCAAGGCGGACAGCAGCATGTCCGCGGTCACGTCGAAATGGAGCGCGCTGACGACCGCGTCATGGCCGTGCAGCAACGTGGCGAGGGCCGCACCGTCCTGCGCGTCGCCGGCGACCGGCGTGACGCCGTCGGCCACGGGAATGCGATCCGGGTGCCGGGCGATCGCCGTGACCCGATGACCACGCGCCGCCAGTTCCTTCGTGATCTCCGATCCCGCGCGCCCGCTCGCGCCCAACACCGCCACCTTCATGATCATCGTCCTCGATGGTTTCCGATGGTGACCATCTCGGCTACGACCCGATGCCATGCAAGACGGCACCTTTATGTTACCCGGTCACCTGGAAGTGATCGACCGCGGCAATGTCTATGCGCGCGACTGTCCCGCGCGGAAGCTGCTCGACCGGATCGGCGACAAATGGAGCGTCCTGATCCTGCTGCTGCTGGGGGATGGCGAACTGCGCTTCAGCGTCTTGAAGCGCCACATTGACGGTATCTCGCAGAAGATGCTCAGCCAGACGCTGCGGTCGCTGGAGCGCGATGGCCTCGTTTCCCGCCGCGTCGAACAGAGCGTCCCGGTGTCCGTATCCTATGCCATCACCCCGCTCGCGCGCGGATTGCTGACGGCCATGCAGGGCATGATCGACTGGGCCGAAACGGCGATGCCGATGGTCGAGGCGGCGCAGCGGGAGTTCGAAGACCGGCTGCAGCGGATGTAAATCCCCGGACGCCCGAAAGGAGCGACCGTCCGATCCCTTCCATTCGCAGGCCACGAAAAAGCCGCCGCCCGGCATCCCGGACGGCGGCTTTTCTGTCAGGTCAGGCCGGGGCCTGAGCCGGGATCACTCCCGGTTCAGATATTCGCCCGCGGCTTCGTCGCTGCCGTCGCCCGAGGGGACGACTTCGGCGAGCGGGTCAGGACCCGTGCCAGCATCGTCACGCACCGAACGCTGCTGTTCGGCAGCGCGCAGTTCCGCGGCCGACGCCGGGGCGACGATCGCTGCCTGCAGCGCGCGCTGCTGGACGCGCAGCGCCGCATCGCGCGAGGAAGCCGCAACGCGCAGGCGATTCATGCCCGCGCCGGTGCCGGCCGGGATCAGACGGCCGACGATGACGTTCTCCTTCAGGCCCATCAGCGTGTCCTGCTTGCCCTGGACCGCCGCCTCGGTGAGGACGCGGGTGGTTTCCTGGAACGACGCCGCCGAGATGAAGCTGCGGGTCTGCAGCGACGCCTTGGTGATGCCGAGCAGGACGGGCTTGCCCTGCGCACGGACCTGGTTCGCGTCGAGCTTGTCGTTGATCGCGTCCATTTCCTCGCGATCGACCTGCTCGCCCTTCAGCAGCGTGGTGTCGCCGCCGTCGGTGATCTCGACCTTCTGCAGCATCTGACGAACGATCGTCTCGATGTGCTTGTCGTTGATCTTCACGCCCTGCAGTCGATAGACTTCCTGGATTTCGCTGACGAGATATTCGGCCAGCGGCTCGATGCCCATCGTTTCCAGAATGTCGTGCGGGTTCGGCGAACCGCCGATCAGGTTGTCGCCACGCTTGACGTAGTCGCCTTCCTGAACGTCGATCACCTTCGACTTCGGCACCAGATATTCGACGATATCGCCACCGTCCTCCGGCTGGATGCCGATCTTCCGCTTCGCCTTATAGTCCTTGCCGAACACCACGCGACCCGAGACCTTGGCAATGATCGCCGCTTCCTTCGGGATACGCGCTTCGAACAGCTCGGCGACGCGCGGCAGACCGCCGGTGATGTCGCGGGTCTTGGCGGACTCGCGGCTGACACGGGCCAGAACGTCACCGGCCTGCACTTCGGCATTGTCGTCGACCGACAGCACCGCACCCGGCGCCAGCATGTAGCGGGCGGCCTCGCCGTCTTCCGACGTCGTCAGGGTCAGGCGCGGACGCAGATCCTCCTTCGACTTGGACGAGGTGCGATATTCGATCACGACGCGCTGGGCGATACCGGTCGCTTCGTCGGTCTGCTCGGTGAGCGTCTTGCCCTCGGTCAGGTCCTGATACTTCACGATACCGGAGTTTTCCGTGATCACCGGCATGGTGAACGGATCCCACTCCGCCATGCGATCGCCCTTCGACAGCATATGGCCGTCGTCGAACATCACATAGGCGCCGTACGGGATGCGGTGCGTCGAGAGCTCGCGACCGTCCATGTCGACGATCATGATTTCGCCCGAACGCGACAGCACCACGCGACGACCGCGCTGATCGACGATCAGGCGCAGGTCCTTGAACACCGCGGTACCGTCGACCGGCGCCTCGAGGTTCGACTGCTCGTTGAGCTGCGCCGCGCCGCCGATGTGGAAGGTACGCATGGTCAGCTGCGTGCCCGGCTCACCGATCGACTGCGCCGCGATAACGCCGACCGCTTCGCCGATGTTCACCGGCGTACCGCGCGCGAGGTCGCGACCGTAGCACTTGCCGCAGACACCGATCTTCGATTCGCAGACCAGCGGCGAGCGGATCTTCATGCCCTGGATACCCATGGCCTCGATCTGCGCGACCATGGCTTCGTCCAGCAGCGTGCCGATCGGGATCACCACCGCATTGGTCTTCGGATCGACGACATCTTCGGCCGTGGTGCGGCCGAGGATGCGCTCGGCGAGCGACGCGATGGTCGAACCGCCCTGCACGATGGCCTTCATCTCCAGCGCGCGCTCGGTGCCGCAATCCTCTTCGATGATGACGCAATCCTGCGACACATCGACGAGGCGGCGGGTGAGGTAACCCGAGTTCGCGGTCTTCAGCGCGGTGTCCGCGAGGCCCTTGCGGGCGCCGTGGGTCGAGTTGAAGTATTCAAGAACGGTCAGACCTTCCTTGAAGTTCGAGATGATCGGCGTTTCGATGATCTCGCCCGACGGCTTGGCCATCAGGCCGCGCATGCCGGCGAGCTGCTTGATCTGCGCGGGGCTACCACGCGCACCCGAGTGGGCCATCATGTAGATCGAGTTGATGTCCTTCTCGCGGCCGACCATCGGGCCGTCCTCATAGTGACGGACCGCCTTGATCTCGTTCATCATCGAGTTCGCGACCTGGTCGCCGCAACGGCTCCAGGCGTCGATCACCTTGTTGTACTTCTCCTGCTGCGTGATCAGGCCGTCCTGATACTGCTGCTCGAAGTCCTTCACCTGCTCGCGCGTCTCGTCGACCAGACGATCCTTGTCCGGCGCGATGATCATGTCATCCTTGCCGAACGAGATGCCGGCGCGGAACGCGTGACGGAAGCCCAGCGCCATGATCGCGTCGGCGAACAGAACGGTCTCCTTCTGGCCGGTGTGACGGTACACTTCGTCGATCACCTCGCCGACGTCCTTCTTGGTCAGGACGCGGTTGACGGTGTCGAAGGGCACCTTGTGGCTCTTCGGCAGGCACTCACCGAGCAGCATGCGGCCCGGGGTCGTCTCGTAGCGCTTGAGGTACTGATTGCCCTGCTCGTCGGTCTGCGGAACGCGGCTGACGATCTTGGTGTGCAGCGTCACCGCGCCGGCGAAGAGCGCCTGATGCACCTCCTCCATGTCGGCGAGCAGCATGCCTTCACCCGGCTCCTTCTCCTTCTGGAGCGAGAGGTAATAGAGGCCCAGCACCATGTCCTGCGACGGCACGATGATCGGCTTGCCGTTCGCGGGCGACAGGATGTTGTTGGTCGACATCATCAGGACGCGCGCTTCCAGCTGCGCTTCCAGCGACAGCGGAACGTGCACGGCCATCTGGTCGCCGTCGAAGTCGGCGTTGAACGCCGAGCAGACCAGCGGGTGAAGCTGGATCGCCTTGCCCTCGATCAGCACCGGCTCGAACGCCTGGATGCCCAAACGGTGAAGCGTCGGCGCGCGGTTCAGCATGACCGGGTGCTCGCGGATCACCTCGTCCAGGATGTCCCAGACTTCCTTGCGTTCCTTCTCGACCCACTTCTTGGCCTGCTTCAGGGTCATCGACAGACCCTTGGCATCCAGACGGGCGTAGATGAACGGCTTGAACAGCTCGAGCGCCATCTTCTTCGGCAGGCCGCACTGGTGCAGCTTCAGCTCCGGGCCGGTCACGATGACCGAACGGCCCGAATAGTCGACGCGCTTGCCGAGCAGGTTCTGACGGAAGCGGCCCTGCTTGCCCTTCAGCATGTCGGACAGCGACTTGAGCGGACGCTTGTTGGCACCCGTGATCGTGCGGCCGCGACGGCCATTGTCGAACAGCGCGTCGACCGCCTCCTGCAACATGCGCTTTTCGTTGCGGACGATGATGTCCGGCGCACGCAGCTCCATCAGGCGCTTCAGACGGTTGTTGCGGTTGATGACGCGGCGATACAGGTCGTTGAGGTCCGACGTCGCGAAGCGACCGCCGTCCAGCGGCACCAGCGGGCGCAGTTCGGGCGGGATGACCGGCACGACTTCCAGGATCATCCATTCGGGACGGTTGCCCGATTCCAGGAAGCTCTCGACGACCTTCAGGCGCTTGATGATCTTCTTGGGCTTCAGCTCCGACTTGGTCGTCGCCAGCTCTTCCAGAAGCTGCACCTTCTCACCCTCGAGGTCGAGGTTCTCGAGCATGATGCGCACCGCTTCCGCGCCGATGCCGGCCGAGAAGGCGTCTTCACCGTACTCGTCCTGCGCTTCGAGAAGTTCGTCTTCGGTGAGCAGCTGATACTTTTCGAGCGGGGTGAGGCCCGGCTCGATCACGATATAGGCTTCGAAGTACAGCACGCGCTCGAGCTGCTTCAGCTGCATGTCGAGCAGCAGGCCGATGCGGCTCGGCAGCGACTTCAGGAACCAGATGTGCGCGACCGGCGCGGCCAGTTCGATATGGCCCATGCGCTCACGGCGCACCTTCGACACCGTGACTTCGACACCGCACTTTTCGCAGACGATGCCCTTGTACTTCATGCGCTTGTACTTGCCGCACAAGCATTCGTAATCCTTGATCGGACCGAAGATGCGCGCGCAGAACAGGCCGTCACGCTCGGGCTTGAACGTGCGATAGTTGATCGTCTCGGGCTTCTTGATCTCGCCGAACGACCACGAACGGATCTTGTCGGGCGAAGCGATACCGATCTGGATCTGGTCGAAGGTTTCCGGCTTCGCGATCGGATTGGCGAAATTGGTCAGTTCGTTCATGGGTATGAACCTCTTTTGAAACTCAACTCCTCTCCCATCGGGAGAGGAAGGGGCCCGCCAGCGAAGCTGGTGGGAAGGTGAGGGCAGGGCAGACCGCTGCCCTCACCCTTCCGGCGCGTTCCGCGCCTCCCTCCCTCTCCCGCCGGGAGAGGGAGGGCCGTGGCTTTATTCCGCCGCCTCGGCGAGGCCGCCTTCGTCTTCCAGGTCCTGCATGGACTTGAGGTCGACGTTGAGGCCCAGCGAGCGCATTTCCTTGACGAGCACGTTGAAGCTCTCGGGGATGCCGGCCTCGAACGTGTCGTCGCCCTTGACGATCGCCTCGTAGACCTTGGTGCGGCCGACGACGTCGTCCGACTTCACCGTCAGCATCTCCTGCAGCGTATAGGCAGCGCCATACGCCTGCAGTGCCCAGACCTCCATTTCGCCGAAGCGCTGGCCGCCGAACTGCGCCTTACCGCCCAGCGGCTGCTGGGTGACGAGGCTGTACGGCCCGATCGACCGCGCGTGGATCTTGTCGTCGACCAGGTGGTGCAGCTTGAGCATGTAGATGATGCCCACGGTGACGCGCCGGTCGAACTTGTCGCCGGTGCGGCCGTCGAACAGCTCCGATTGGCCCGACGTGTCGAGACCCGCCAGCTCCAGCATCGCCGACACGTCGCTTTCGCGCGCGCCGTCGAACACGGGGGTGCCCATCGGCACGCCGGTGCGGATGTTCTTCACCAGCTCGGCGATCTCTTCCGGCTCGCGGCTCTGGATGTCTTCGGCATAATGATCGCCATAGACTTCGACGAGGCGCGTCTTGACCGCGTCGGGCATGTCGCCCGCCTTGGCGTCCGGATTGGCCTCACGCCACTCTTCGAGTTGCGCCGCGACCTGCATACCCAGGTTGCGTGCCGCCCAGCCGAGGTGCGTTTCGAAGATCTGACCGACGTTCATGCGCGACGGCACGCCCAGCGGGTTCAGCACGAGATCGACCGGCGTACCGTCCGCGAGGAAGGGCATATCCTCCTGCGGCAGGATGCGGCTGATGACGCCCTTGTTGCCGTGACGGCCGGCCATCTTGTCGCCCGGCTGCAGCTTGCGCTTCACCGCGACGAAGACCTTGACCATCTTGAGCACGCCCGGCGGCAGCTCGTCGCCCCGCTCCAGCTTCTCGCGACGGTCATGGAACTTGTCCGTGATCCGCTTGGCCGCTTCGTCATACTGCTGCTTGACGGCTTCCAGGTTCGACTGGACCGCATCGTCCTGCACGGCGAACTTCCACCATTCGTGGCGGTCGACGCTGTCGAGCAGGTCCATGTCGATGGTCGAGCCCTTCTTAACGCCCTTCGGCGCCGCGGTCGCGACCTGATCCAGCAGCATCTCGCGCAGGCGGCTCCACGTCGCCCGGTTGAGGATCGTGCGCTCGTCGTCCGAGTCCTTCTTCAGGCGCTCGATCTCTTCGCGCTCGATCGCCATCGCGCGCTCGTCCTTGTCGATGCCGTGGCGATTGAAGACGCGGACGTCGACGATCGTACCGGCAACGCCCGGCGGCAGACGCAGCGAGGTGTCACGCACGTCGCTGGCCTTTTCGCCGAAGATCGCGCGGAGCAGCTTCTCTTCCGGCGTCATCGGGCTTTCGCCCTTCGGCGTGATCTTGCCGACCAGAATGTCGCCCGGCTCGACCTCGGCACCGACGTAGACGATGCCCGCCTCGTCGAGGTTGCGCAGCGCTTCCTCGCCGACGTTCGGGATGTCGCGGGTGATGTCTTCCGGTCCGAGCTTCGTGTCGCGCGCCATCACCTCGAACTCGTCGATGTGGATCGACGTGAACACGTCGTCCTTCACGATCCGCTCGCTGATGAGGATCGAGTCCTCATAGTTATAGCCGTTCCAGGGCATGAACGCGACGAGCGCGTTGCGACCCAGCGCCAGCTCGCCGAACTCGGTCGACGGGCCGTCGGCGATTACGTCGCCAGCGTTGACCACGTCGCCCACCTTCACCAGCGGACGCTGGTTGATGCAGGTCGACTGGTTCGAACGCTGGAACTTCATCAGCGTGTAGATGTCGACGCCCGACTTGCCCGCATCCACGTCACCGGTGGCGCGTACGACGATGCGGCTGGCATCGACCTGGTCGACGATGCCCGCACGCTTGGCGGCGATCGCCGCGCCCGAATCGCGCGCAACGGTCTCTTCCATACCGGTGCCGACGAAGGGCGCTTCCGCCTTCACCAGCGGCACGGCCTGACGCTGCATGTTCGAGCCCATGAGCGCGCGGTTGGCGTCGTCGTTTTCCAGGAACGGAATGAGCGACGCGGCGACCGAGACGAGCTGCTTCGGGCTGACGTCCATCAGCGTGATCGTTTCCGGCAGCGCCATCAGGAACTCGCCCGCCTGACGTGCCGAAACGAGGTCTTCGGCGAAGCTGCCGTCGTCCTTCAGCTCGGCCGAGGCCTGCGCGATCGTGTGCTTGGCCTCTTCCATCGCCGACAGATAGACGACGTCGTCGGTCACCTTGCCGTCGATGATCTTGCGGTACGGCGTTTCGATGAAGCCATACTTGTTGACGCGGCTGAACGACGCGAGGCTGTTGATCAGACCGATGTTCGGGCCTTCCGGCGTTTCGATCGGGCAGATACGGCCATAGTGAGTCGGGTGAACGTCGCGGACCTCGAAGCCCGCACGCTCACGCGTCAGACCGCCCGGCCCAAGCGCCGAGACGCGACGCTTGTGCGTCACTTCGGACAGCGGGTTGGTCTGGTCCATGAACTGCGACAGCTGCGACGAACCGAAGAACTCACGCACCGCGGCGACCGCGGGCTTGGCGTTGATCAGGTCGTTCGGCATCACGGTCGACACGTCGACCGACGACATGCGCTCCTTGACCGCACGCTCCATGCGCAGCAGGCCGACGCGATACTGGTTCTCCAGCAGCTCGCCCACCGACCGCACACGGCGGTTGCCGAGATTGTCGATGTCGTCGATCTCGCCCTTGCCGTCCTTCAGGTCGACCAGCGTCTTGACGACCGCCAGGATGTCCTCGGTGCGCAGCGTCGTCACCGTGTCCGGGCAGTCGAGGTCCAGGCGCATGTTCAGCTTCACACGACCCACGGCCGACAGGTCGTAGCGATCGGGATCGAAGAACAGGCCAGCGAACAGCGCTTCGGCGGTTTCGAGCGTCGGCGGTTCACCAGGGCGCATGACGCGGTAGATGTCGCTGAGCGCCTGCTCACGCTCTTCGGCCTTGTCGGCCTTCAGCGTGTTGCGGATCCACGCGCCGGTCGACACGTGGTCGATGTCGAGCAACTCGATGCGGTCGATGCCCGCCTTGTCGAGCTTTTCGAGGTTTTCGGCGCCGATTTCGTCGCCCGCCTCGACGTAGATCTCGCCGGTCGCTTCGTTGATCAGGTCATACGCCGAATAGCGGCCGTAGATTTCCTCGGTCGGGATCAGCAGTTCGGTCAGGCCGTCCTTGGCTGCCTTGTTGGCTGCGCGGGGGCTGATCTTCTGCTGCGCCGCGAACACGACTTCGCCCGACGAGGCGTCGACGATGTCGAACAGCGGCTTCACGCCGCGCCAGTTCTCGGCCGCGAACGGAATGCGCCAGCCACCCTCGCCGCGGACGTAGGTCACGCGGTTGTAGAAGTGGTTGAGGATGTCCTCGCTGGTCATGCCCAGCGCATAGAGCAGCGCCGTCACCGGCAGCTTGCGCTTGCGGTCGATACGGACGTTGACGATGTCCTTGGCGTCGAATTCGAAGTCCAGCCACGAACCGCGATACGGGATCACGCGCGCGGCGAAGAGATACTTGCCCGAAGCATGGGTCTTGCCGCGGTCATGGTCGAACAGCACGCCCGGCGAACGGTGCATTTGGCTGACGATGACGCGCTCGGTGCCGTTGATGAAGAAGGTGCCGTTCTCCGTCATCAGGGGCATGTCGCCCATGTAGACGTCCTGCTCCTTGATATCGATGACCGACTTGGCTTCGGTATCGGGATCGACCTCGAACGCGGTCAGGCGCAGCGTGACGCGCATCGGCGCGGCATAGGTGATGCCGCGCTGGCGGCATTCCTCGACGTCGAACTTCGGCGGTTCGAGGACGTAATCGTCGAAGTCGAGATAGGCGGTGCCAGCGAAGTCCTGGATCGGGAAGACGCTGCGCAGCGTCTTTTCCAGACCCGAGACGTGGCCCGTCGACTTGTCGGAGCGCAGGAACTGCTCATAGCTTTCGCGCTGAACCTCGATCAGGTTCGGCATCTGGATGACTTCGTGGATATCCCCGAAGATCTTGCGGATGCGCCGCTTTGCGGTGCTGCCCTGGATCGCCTTGGTGGCCATGAGCGTTATCTGTCCTCAAGTCGCTGGCGAGGCCCGGATGGGACCCGCCGAAATGTCGTGCCCGGAAATCCCCGGACCGGACGCACGAAGCGACGCAAAAAAGCCGATCGCATGATACTGCGTCGGCCTTTGGCGTCTGAAACCGCAACCCTCTATCCGTACGAAGCGCTGCGCGACGGCGCTTCATGTCCCGAAAAGCTGTGGTGAGGCGCACATATAGGCGCGGTGTTGGATGCTGTCAAAGGGCGGACGTCCAACAGCGATCCAACACGGGGTTCTGGCTGGTTGCCGGTTCGGCCGGTCGCCTTGGCGGGGCGGTTCGTCGCAGCGCGACTGGCGGTCGTCGCTGCATGCCGCAGGAGCGGAGGCTTATCTTTGGAAGAGTTCCGCACCGATGACGAGTTTCCGGGGTGTGCGTCGGCGCACGATCCCCTTCCTGATGGCGACCGCCGTCGCGCCCATGGCGATCGCGATGACAGAGCCGGCCGCCGCGCAGACGGGCAATGGCACGGCGGCGCAGACGTTGCCGGGGCTGGACAATTTCAGCCTGCCGCCCTCGCAGCCGACGCCCACGCCGAGCCCGACGCCGGCGCCGGTCATCGCGCCGTTGCCTACCCCCACGGCATCCCCGCGGGCGACGCCCACACCCCGCGTGACCCCGCGTGCCACACCGACGCCGACGCCGCGTGTTACGGCGATCCCGACACCGCGGGCGACCGCATCGCCTACGCCGGCCGCCACGCCGACCGCGATAGCGGTGCCGACCCCGACGCCGACGGCGACGGCGACTTCCACAGCATCGCCCCCGCCGGTCGAGGCCGCTACGCCGTCGCCCGCGGCCACGACCGTACCGGCGACCGCACCGAATAGTGAGTCCGATTACGGATGGCTGATCGGGCTGGCAGTGGTGTTGGGTCTCGGTGGGGCAGGGGCCTGGTGGTGGCGTCGCCGCCGCGCCGACGCCGCGGATGAGCCGGTCGCCGCCGTTGCGCCTGCGCCCATTCCGAAACCGCAACCGGTCCGGCCGCGCGCACCGGCCGCGTCACCCGCCACGCCGCCGGCGCCCGTACCCGCGCCGATATCCGCACCCGTCGGGGATCGCGGACGGCTGTCGCTGAGCCTCCACCCGCGCCGCGCCGGCCTGAATCTGCTCAGCGCGACGGTGGAGGCCGAGCTGGTCGTCCGCAACGACGGCAGCGCGCCCGCGCAGGCGATCCGCATCGGCGCGGCGCTGATCGGTGCGACACCGGGGCAGGGCGACGAGATCGCGCCCGTGTTCGACCAGCCCGTCGTCCGCCCTGCGACCCCGCCCTTCGCGCTCGGGCCCGGCGAGGAGCGGCGGATCCGTCTGGTCGTCGCGCAGGCGCGGGCGGATATCGTCCCGCTGACCGCAGGCGGGCGGACGTTGTTCGTCCCCGTCGTCGCGGTCAACGCGCTGTACGATGCCGGCGCAGGCATCGCCGGCCAGAGCGCGCGCGGCTTTGCGGTCGGCGTCGAGCGCGTCGACAGCGCCAAGCTCGCGCCCTTCTGGCTCGACCAGCCTGCGCGCATGCACGAACAGCTGGCGGTCCGCCCTTATGGTGCCGGCGTAGAGCGCTAGCCCAAACCGCCCGTCAGGCACGAACCGGACGGGCGGGCGACGCGGTTCAGGCGGCAGCCTTCAGCGTCGCCATGTCGATGACGAAACGATACTTGACGTCGCCCTTCACCATCCGCTCGTACGCCTCGTCGATCTGCTCCATGCGGATCATCTCGACATCGCTGGTCAGACCATGCTCCTTGCAGAAGTCGAGCATCTCCTGCGTCTCCTTGATCCCGCCGATCAGCGAACCGGCCAGCGCGCGGCGGCGGAAGACGAGGTTGCCGACCGACGGCGCCGGGTGCGGCTCCGCGGGCACGCCGACAAGGCACATCGTGCCGTCGCGCTTCAACTGGACGAGCAGCGCGTCGAGGTCGTGGGGAGCGGCTACCGTGTTCAGGATGAAGTCGAACGAGCCCGCATGCGCGGCCATCTGGTCGGCGTCTTTCGAGACGATCAGGTCCTTGGCGCCGAGGCGCTTGGCGTCGTCGCGCTTGCCCGGCGAGGTCGAGAAGACATAGACCTCCGCGCCCATCGCGGCGGCGATCTTGACGCCCATATGGCCGAGGCCGCCGAGACCGACGATGCCGACCTTCTGGCCCGGCCCGACCTTCCAGTGATGCAGCGGCGAATAGGTGGTGATGCCGGCGCAGAGCAACGGCGCGACCGCAGCAAGGTCCTTCTCGTCATGGCCGATGTGGAGGACGAAATCCTCGGTCACGACGATATGGTCGGAATAGCCGCCGAACGTGTGACCGCCCATCACCTCGTCCGGGCCATTGTAGGTGCCGACGAAGCCCGTCGTCTCGCAATATTGCTCCTCGCCGTCATTGCACGAGGGGCAATGGCCGCAGCTGTCGACCATGCAGCCAACGCCGGCGATGTCGCCGACCTTGAACTTCGTCACGTCGCTGCCGACCGCGGAGACGCGGCCGACGATCTCGTGGCCGGGGACGCAGGGGTAGAGCGTCCCGTCCCATTCGCCGCGCGCGGTATGGAGATCGGAATGGCAGACGCCGCAATAGAGGATGTCGATGGCGACGTCCTTGGCACCGGGATCGCGGCGTTCGAAGTGGAAGGGCGCGAGCGGGGCATCGGCAGCCTGGGCGGCATAGCCCTGGGTGGCGGTGGGCATGATGGAAACCTTTGGAATGGAGACAGGTGAGGGACGTCGCACGGAACGTTTCCCTTGTGCTGCAACGCGGTAAGGACGCGGAGGGTCCCGGGGATCGTTTCGATGACTTGGATCGGCTGAGTCGATTACAAAGAGGGTCCGGCGCCGATCATTCCTCCCCCGCCAGGGGGAGGTGGCAGCGCGCGAGCGCTGACGGAGGGGGAGGTTCATGCGCGCGTCGTAACGATCGGCGTCCTTACCTCCCCCTCCGTCACGGCGCCGCCGCACCGCCTCCCCCTGGTGGGGGGGGCGGTGGTCGTCGGATCGATCAGTTCGTCGGCGCCGGCACCATCACCAAGGCATCGATCGCCGCCTGCAGGATGTGCGCAGCAGCGAGATTGTCGATCCGTTCGGCGCGCTTGGCGCGGCTCATATCCTGTTCGATCATCGCGCGTTCGACCGCCACCGTGCTCCAGCGTTCGTCCCACAGCAGGATGGGGAGGGCGAGATCGGCGCAGTTGCGCGCGAAGGCGCGGGTCGACTGGCTGCGCGGGCTTTCGGTCCCGTCGAGGTTGAGCGGCAGCCCGAGCACGATGCCGCGGACATGCTGCGCGGCGATCAGCTTGGCGATCGCGGCCTTGTCCGCGGTGAACTTGGTACGGCGGATGAGGTCGGCGGGGCTCGCAAAGCTCCAGCCGGCGTCGCACAAAGCGGTGCCGATCGTCTTGGTGCCGAGATCGAGCCCGATCAGGCGACCACCCTGCGGCAAGGCCGCGCGAAAGTCCGTGCGGTCGAGGGTGATCATGCGCTGGCTCCGAACGCGGCGAGGCGGCGGGCGGCGTCGGCGCGGACATTGGCCCAGAACAGGCTGTAGTCGTAGACGTGGTAATTGTTGCCGGGCAGGACGTACCCCCCCACCTCCGGCGGTGTGCCGATCAGCAGGATGCCGCGTGGGTCGCAGCGCGCGGGCACCTTGCCCGGCTGGATCGTCGCCGTGCTGAGGTCGGCGCTCGGGTAGAGCGTGCCGCGGTTGGCGCTGGCCGGCGCGGCGGCGCCTGCGGTGCCAGTCAACGGGTTGGTGCAGACCATCGGGCTGCCCTGGCGCGGGCGGCCGTCGAAGCCTGTTGTCGTGTCGTAAAGGTCGGTGATGAGCGACGGGTCGGCAGGCTCGGCAAAGCTCTGCCACGACAGCAGGCAGCGGGCCTGATCGGGGCGGGTGCATTCCGGCAGGGCGAGCGCGGCAAGGTCGGTCGTCTTCGATACCGGCCAGCCGACGACATAGGCGGCGACGATACGACGCGCGATCGGCGTGCCGGCGATCTTTTCGCGCAGCAGCCGGGTGAGGTGGAGCGCGCCCTGGCTGTGGCCGGCGAGGATGATCGGGCGCTTGGGGTCGACCTGGCGCACGAAGGCGTCGAAGGCGGCGGCGACGTCGCGATAGGCGAGGTCGAGCGCCTGGCTGGCGCTGGCCTCGCTGGTCAGGAAGGCGCCGAACGTCGCCTGGCGGTAGCGCGGTGCCCAGATGTCGGCGCTGTCGTTGAACGCGCTCGCCTGGCCGCGCAGGAAGATCGCGGCGCGGGCGTTGGTCTCGGCATCGTCGAGCGCGGCGTTCCAGTGCGCGCGCCCGATGTACGAGGTCGGGTGGATGAAGAAGACCGCGGCCTTGGCCTGCCCGGCGGGGGCGGGGGTGTAACCGGCGGGCGTCCACCGCGCGGGATTGCCGGGGATATCGGGCCGGGCGATCCACATCTTACGCTCTGCGTAGACGCGCGGATCGACGCTCGCCTGCGCCTGGAACGTCTCGGTCGGCACCAGCGCCATGCGCAGGATGCGGTTGCCGGCGAGGCGGTAGGCGATCGCCCCGGCGATCACGAGCGCGATCAGGACGGCGAAGACATAGAGGAATTTACGCGCCAAGCGAGGCTCCCGGTTCAATGGGCGTGCTCTGCCCGATGCGGGGCGGCGGGGCAATGCGGGGTGAGGCAATCAGGATTTCGGTCCGAAACGGTCATTCGGTATTTACCAATTGTGGGTACTGCTGCCGCACAGAAGGGGAGCAGGCCATGATGATCGCCGCGGTGACCAGGGCAGATCGTGCGATTGCCATGCCGTCCATGGGCGGACGTCAGGCCGGGTTCGAGGCGGCGCTCGCGGTGCAGGCCACGCCGTCCGCCGGAGATGATGCGCGTACCAGTGCAACCGCGGCGGTGGCGGCCTTCGACCTCGACTACGGGGCCGGTGGACACAGCCGGGCCGACGTCGAAGCGCGTTATGCCGAGGGCGCGCGGACCGTCAGCGCGGCACAGGGCTTGCCCGAGGGGCGCTACGACTTTTCCGCAATGAGTCCGCGGGAACTGCGGATCGTGACCGGCCATCTCGTGCTGAGCGGCGCGGCGCGCTCCGACGCCATGGCGCAGTTGACCGCCCCGATCGATACGGGCGGCGGCGGCACGACGGCCGGCGCGCCGGCCGACTGGCTGGCGACGCTGAACGATCGGATCACGGATGCAAAGGCGCGGGTCGACGGTGACGCGATCTATCTGGAGTCGGCGCGGTTCACCCTACAGCGGTTCCACACGAAGAGCGATCGGCCGACAGGTGCCGGGCCGCTCGCATCGTCGGTGCCCATGACGGCCGGCGCCAAACTCGACGCGGCGCTGGAGGCCTTCCGCAAGGAAGGGAAGATGACGCCGGCCGAGCGCATGCCGCGGCAGGTGATGAAGGAGATGAAGATCACCGAGGACGATCTGAAGGCGATGCCGCCCGAACAGCGCGACGCAACCGAGAAGAAGATCGGCGAAGAGGTGGCGCTGCGGCTGAAGAAGCTGGGGATCGATGGCGGGGGTGCGGGCACGCGGTCGGCGGAGGCATATATCGCCGCGCAGGGATAGAGCAGCCGTTACCTGTTACCCGTTACCCGTTACCCGTTACCCCTTACCCCTTACCCCTTACCCGTTCGCCCTGAGCCTGTCGAAGGGCGGGTGGCCGCATGCACTGGAGCCGCCTGTGGAACCCCGTGCTTCGACAGGCTCAGCACGAACGAGGGGCGGCGGGTCGACCCGTCCGCAACCGAAGCTGTTGCGCCGCAGCGCGGGCTTGGTGTAGCCGCGTCGGCATGTCCGTAGACACCGCCACCGTAAAGAAGGTCGCCGCGCTCGCGCGCATCGCGATCACCGACGAGGACGCCGGCCGCCTCGCCCCCGAACTCAGCAACCTGCTCGGCTGGATCGAGCAATTGGGGGAGGTCGATACCGCCGGCGTCGAGCCGATGACCGCGGTCATCCCCAATGCCCTGCGCCTGCGCGACGACGTGGTGAACGCCGATCCGCTGACCGGCGGCGGCATCCGTGACGACCTGATGGCCAATGCCCCCCAGGCGGAGCACGGCTTCTTTACCGTTCCCAAGGTGATCGAATAATGACCGACCTGACCGATATGGGCATCGCCGCGATCCGCGACGGCGTGCGCGCCGGCAGCTTTTCCGCGGTCGAGGTCGCCGATGCCTTCGTGGTGAAAGTGGCCAAGGCCAAGCCGCTCAACGCCTTTCTGGTCGAGACGCCCGACCATGCGCTCGCCGCCGCCAAGGCCGCCGATGCCGCGCGTGCTGCCGGCGAGACGCTGAAGCCGCTGGCCGGCGTGCCGATCGGCATGAAGGACCTGTTCTGCACCAAGGGCGTGGCCACCACCGCGGCGAGCCACATCCTGGAAGGCTTCACGCCGACCTATGAATCGACCGTGTCGCAGAACCTGTGGGACGCGGGTGCGGGCATGCTCGGCAAGCTGAACATGGACCAGTTCGCGATGGGCTCGTCGAACGAGACCAGCGCATTCGGCAATGTCGTGTCGCCGTGGCGCAAGCCGGGCAGCGACACGCCGCTCGCCCCCGGCGGATCGTCGGGCGGCAGCTCGGCGGCGGTCGCGGCGGGGCTGTGCCCTGGTGCGACGGGCACCGATACCGGCGGGTCGATCCGCCAGCCCGCCGCCTTCACCGGCATCAGCGGGATCAAGCCGACCTATGGCCGTTGTTCGCGCTGGGGCACGATCGCCTTCGCCAGCTCGCTCGATCAGGCCGGGCCGATGGCGCGCGACGTCAAGGACTGCGCGATCATGCTGGAGGCGATGGCGGGCTTCGACGCCAAAGACGCGACCTCGCTGCAGCTCGACGTGCCGAAGTGGGAACAGGGGCTGACCGGCAACCTCGCCGGCAAGCGCGTCGGCATCCCCAAGGAATATCGCGTCGACGGCATGCCTACCGAGATCGAGGCGCTGTGGCAGGCCGGGATCGACTGGCTGAAGGATGCGGGTGCCGAGATCGTCGAGGTGTCGCTGCCGCACACCAAGTACGCGCTGCCGGCCTATTACATCATCGCGCCGGCCGAAGCGTCGTCGAACCTCGCGCGCTATGACGGCGTACGTTACGGCCTGCGCGACCTGCCCGAGGGCGCGGGGCTGCAGGACATGTACGCCGCCACGCGCGCCGCGGGTTTCGGCGCCGAGGTGAAGCGCCGGATCATGATCGGCACCTATGTGCTGTCGGCCGGTTTCTACGATGCCTATTACACGCAGGCGCAGAAGGTGCGGACGCTGATCGCGCGCGACTTCGAGCGTGCTTGGCAGCAGTGCGACGTGCTGCTGGCACCCACCGCACCGTCGGCGGCGTTCGCGCTGGGCGACAAGTCGGCCGATCCGCTGGCGATGTACCTCAACGACGTGTTCACCGTGCCGTCGAGCCTCGCGGGCCTTCCGGCGATGAGCGTGCCGGGCGGGCTCGACAAGGACGGTCTGCCGCTGGGCTTGCAGATCATCGGCAAAGCGCTGGACGAGCAGGGCGTGCTGAACGCAGGGCTCGCGATCGAGGAGCGCGCGGGCTTCGTCGCGCGGCCGGGATCGTGGTGGTAACCGACCGGACCTTCACGACACGCAACGTCGCGATGCTGCGCGAGGCGCAGGCCGCGCTCAACGTCGCGTTCGGGGCGATCCTCAGCGCCTATGTCGGGATCTCGCTCGCCGAGATCGACAACCATCCGTTCGACCACCACGTGCTCGCGCGGTTCTTCATCGCGCTGGCGGTGTTCATCCTGGGGCTGTCGGTCGGTAATAGCCTGATCCTGCGCGGCGAATTCCGGCTGAGCGCGATCTTCCTGATCCTGGCGCTGATCGCCGCGGTCTTCGCACATCACGAAGGCACGGTGCTGCGCTTCGAGGGCGCGATCCTGCGCATCCTGGCCGGCTGCTGGGTCGTCGCGCTGCTCGGCAGCAACATTGCGCTGACCGCGATCAACTATCTTCATCATCGGAATCGAACATGAGCGACTATCGCATCCAGGGCGCCACCGGCGAATGGGAGGTCGTGATCGGCCTGGAAGTCCACGCCCAGGTCACGTCCAACGCCAAATTGTTCTCGGGCGCCGCCACCGCCTTCGGCGCGGAGCCGAACACGCAGGTCAGCCTGGTCGACGCGGCGATGCCGGGCATGCTACCGGTGCCGAACATGGAGTGCATCCGCCAGGCGGTGCGCACCGGCATGGCGATCGACGCGCAGATCAATACGTGGTCGCGGTTCGACCGGAAAAACTATTTCTACGCCGATCTGCCGCAGGGCTATCAGATCAGTCAGCTCTACCATCCGCTGGTCGGCGAAGGCGCGGTCGAGATCGCGCCGGACGACAAGAACCCTGACGCGACCAAGACGATCGGCGTCGAGCGCATCCACGTCGAACAGGACGCGGGCAAGCTGATGCACGACCAGCATCCGACGCGGTCGTATGTCGACCTCAACCGTTCGGGCGTCGCGCTGATGGAGATCGTCAGCCGGCCGGACATGCGTTCGCCCGCCGAAGCGGGGGCGTATCTCACCAAGCTGCGCTCGATCCTGCGCTATGTCGGCAGCTGCGACGGCAACATGGACCAGGGATCGATGCGCGCCGACGTCAACGTCTCGGTTCGCAAGCCGGGCGACGAGTTCGGCACGCGCACCGAGACGAAGAACGTCAATTCGGTGCGCTTCGTGATGCAGGCGATCGAGCATGAGGCGCTGCGTCAGGTCGAGGTGCTGGAGAGCGGCGGCACGATCGTGCAGGAAACGCGGCTGTTCAATCCGGACACCGGCACGACGCGGTCGATGCGGTCGAAGGAAGACGCGCACGATTACCGCTATTTCCCCGATCCCGACCTGCTGCCGCTGGAGCTGGACGAGGCGTTCCTAGCCGACTGCCGCGCCAGCCTACCCGAGCTGCCCGATGCCAAGCGTGCGCGCTACGAAGCCGCTGGCATCTCGCCCTATCAGGCGGGCGTGCTGACCGCCGAAGTCGAGGCGGCGCGCTGGTTCGACACGCTGCTCGACGCAGGCGCGAAGCCGGTCGCGGCGGCGAACTGGACGACGTCGGAACTGTTCGGCGCGCTCAATCGCGTCGGCAAGGGCATCGCCGAATCGCCGGTGTCGCCGACCCAGGCGGCCGAACTGCTGGCGCTGGTCGCCGACGGCACCTTGTCGGGCAGCCTGGCGAAGCAGGTGTTTGAGGTGATGCTGGAGACGGGCGAGGCGCCGGCCAAGATCGTCGAGGACCGTGGGCTCAAGCAGACGAGCGACACCGGCGCGATCGAGGCGGTGATTGCCGAGGTGCTGGCGAAGAACCCCGGCCAGCTGGAACAGTATCGCGGCGGCAAGGAGGCGCTGTTCGGCTTCTTCGTCGGCCAGACGATGAAGGCGATGGGCGGCAAGGCCAATCCGGGCGTCGTCAACGAACTGCTCAAGAAAGCGCTCGCCGGCTGATGATCGAGCGGGTCGCCCGGTGCCGGTGCGGACAATTGTCCGCGACCTGCACGGGCGATCCGGTGCGCGTCTCGGCGTGCCATTGTCGCGGGTGCCGGCGGCTGACCGGCGGCGCTTTCTCCGCGCAGGCGCGCTTTCCCGCCGAGGCGGTGACGCTAGCGGGTGCGTTCCAGACATGGGAGCGCGTGGGCGACAGCGGCCGTCGCGCCTGGTTTCGCTGGTGTCCGAACTGCGGTGCCACCGTGATGTTCGTCAACGAAGGCTATGAGGAGATGCCGGCAATTCCGATCGGCGCCTTTGCCGATGACGATGCGCCGACCCCGACGCGGTCGATCTTCGAAGACAGCAAGCTGCCGTGGGTGGCGGTGGCCGGCGAGGGGATCGAGCACTTCGCCTGATGGGCACCCGCCAGTAAGATCGTATCCGCCATGTCTTCGTCATTGCGAGCGGAGCGACGCAATCCAGGGCGTCCTGCTCCGGCTCTGGATTGCTTCGCTGTGCTCGCAATGACGCAGGATTCTGCGTAACGTCGCGATGTGTTCGACGAGGACAGGGGCATGGAAATGAAGAGGCTCGCCTGCGTGGCGTTTGCATTGATGGCGATGCCGGGCGCGGCCCAGCAGATGCCGCCACCCCCCACGCCGCTGCCCCGCGTCGCGCTCGACACGACCGCGGGCCGCATCGTGATCGAAGCCGATACGCGGGCCGCGCCGATCACGGCGGGCAATTTCCTGAAATATGTCGATGGCAAGCGGCTGGACGGCGTCGTCTTCTACCGTGCGGTCAAGGTCGCGGACAAATTCGGCTTCGTGCAGTTCGGCGCCAACGGCGATCCCAAGCGCGTGCTGCCGCCGATCAAGCATGAGCCCACGACGCAGACCGGACTGCATCATACCGATGGCGCCTTGTCGGTCGCGCGCTTCGCGCCCGGCACCGCGCGCGGCGACTTTACGATCAGCGTCGGCGATCAGCGCGCCTCGCTCGACGCCGATCCGTCGAAACCGGGCGACAATCTGGGCTATGCCGCCTTCGGCCACGTGGTCGAGGGGATGGATGTGGTGACGAAGATCATGGACGCACCCGTTTCGCCGACCGCGACGATCCAGGGATCGTTCAAGGGCGAGGTGCCTGTGGCGGCGGTGAAGGTCATCACCGCGCGGCGGGTGCCGGTGGGGATTGCGGTCAAGCCTTGAGGCGGGGGCGGTGACCTGACGAAGGGGCGGTCGAAATGTCGGCCGCCCCAGTGGCCTTATTGTTGGGTCAGGTCCTGGTTCTTGACCTCGCCGCCGGTGCCGCTGTTGCCGTCGAACTCGCCGGTGTCCGTGAAGCGCACCGGCTCCAGACCGCCTTCGCCGCGCGCGACCGCGTCGGCGCGTGCTTCGACCGCCTGTTCGATATCGCTGCGCTCGTCCTTGCGCGTATCTGCCCGCAGCGCATCGGGATTGCCCTCGGGCGCATCGTCCGGCAGCGCCTCGACCGTGTTGTTGTGCCGATCGGTCATATCAGATCTCCGCCGGTTGCGACGTGCCGGGGTCGCCGGCGGGCGTGGTGGGCGAGGGGATGTCGACGTCGGGCGTCGGCGGCGTGATTTCGGGCGGCGGTGCGCTCGGCTGGACCGGCTGGCTGGGCTGGGCGGGCGTTTCGGGTGGGGGCTGGGTGGCCATGGTGACACTCTCCTTCACCCGCCAAACGTCCCGCAGGCCAGCGGGTTGCGGCGCCCCTTGCTTGCACGCGCCGTGCTGGTATAGACGCGCGCCCAAGGGAATGCCCTTCGAAGTACCGCTTCGATGGGATTCCTATCGGCGGGTCCTTCGTGCGGGCGTGGCGGAATTGGTAGACGCAGCAGGTTTAGGTCCTGCCATCGCAAGATGTGGGGGTTCGAGTCCCTTCGCCCGCACCAGTCCCGCCGCTCCGAGCGCGGGACGGCAGCTAAAGATTTTTCGTCAGATTTCTCAAGATTGAAGGCCGGATATGCAGACTGTCGAGACGTTGAACGAGGGCCTGAAGCGCACCTACACGCTGACCATCACGCCGAAGGACATCGATGCCAAGGTCGATGCCGAAGTGAAGCGCGTCGCGCCGCAGGTGAAGATGCCCGGCTTCCGTCCCGGCAAGGTGCCCGTGAACCTGGTGCGCAAGATGCACGGCGAGGCGCTGGCCGCCGACGCGCTCAACAGCGCGATCCAGGAAGGCGTACAGTCGCTGATCGCCGACAAGCAGCTGCGCCCCGCGATGCAGCCGTCGGTCGCGCTGAACGACGATTATGCGCCGGGCAAGGACGCGGTCGTCACCGTCGAGATGGAAGTGCTGCCCGCCGTGCCGACCCCGGCGATCGACGCGCTGAAGCTGGAGCGTCTGACCGTGCCCGTCGCCGATGAAGCGGTGGATGAGCAGCTGCAGAAGTTCGCCGACCAGTCGAAGAAGTGGGACGATGCGGCCGAGGACAAGGCGGCCGAAATGGGCGACCTCGTCACCGTCGATTTCGTCGGCAAGACCAGCGACGGCGTTGCGTTCGACGGCGGCACCGGCACCGACATGGGCGTCGAGCTCGGCTCGGGTCGCCTCATCCCGGGCTTCGAAGACCAGCTCGTCGGCGTGAAGCTGGGCGAGGAAAAGACGCTCAACGTCACCTTCCCGGAAGACTATGGCGCCAAGGAACTCGCCGGCCAGCCCGCGACGTTCGACATCACCGTCAAGAAGATCCAGGTCGCCGGCGAGAGCAAGATCGACGAGGATCTGGCCAAGAACCTCGGCCTCGAGAGCCTCGAGCAGCTGCGCGGCCTGATCAAGGGTCAGATCGAGCAGGAGCATAACGGCCTCACCCGCACGCACATGAAGCGCAAGCTGCTCGACCAGCTCGCCGAGGGTCACGATTTCGAAGTGCCGCCGTCGATGGTCGAAGCCGAATTCGCGCAGATCTGGCAGCAGCTGGAGCACGAAGCGACGCACGAGGAAGACCCCGCCGCGGCGATGGCCGAGATGGAAGCCGAGCGCGACGATTACCGCAAGATCGCCGAGCGCCGCGTGCGTCTGGGCCTGCTGCTGTCGGAAATCGGCCAGGCGAATGGCGTCGAAGTGACCCAGCAGGAAATGAACCGCCTGATCGGTCAGGCCGCGCAGCAGTATCGCGGCGAGGACCAGCGCCGCTTCATCCAGTACATCCAGCAGGAGCCGATGGCGGCCGCCCAGCTGCGTGCGCCGCTGTATGAGGACAAGGTCGTCGACTTCCTGTTCGGCAAGGCCGAAGTGACCGACCGCGACGCGACCCGCGAAGAGCTGGAAGCCGCGATCGAGAGCGAAGACGGCTTCGCCACCGGCACGCACAGCCACGACCACGACAACCACAAGCCGCGCAAGTCGTCGAAGAAGGCCGACGCGGGCGCCAAGGACGAAGGCGGCGAAGCCAAGCCCGCCAAGAAGGCCGCGGCGAAGAAGCCGGCCGCCAAGGGCGAAGACGCCGGCGCGGTCGAAGCGCCCGCCGGTGACGAGGCGGCTCCCGCCAAGAAGCCGCGCGCCAAGAAGGCTGCCGCTCCGGTCGAGGCCGAAACCGCGGTGACCGAATCGTCGCCGGAAGCGGCCGAAGCCGCCGAGGGCACCGAAGCCGCCGACGCGCCGGCGAAGAAGCCGCGCGCGAAGAAGTCCGCGGCGAAGACCGAAGGCTGATCATGATCGGGGGAGGGGGCTGCGGCTTCCTTCCCTTCTTCGTCATCCCGGCGAACGCCGGGATCCATGGACGCGCGCGGCTAGCGGTGGACCCGCTCCCGATGTTCCGTATCCATGGATCTCGGCGTCCGCCGGGATGACGAGTATCTGGGTATACGGCTCCGTGAAGGTGGAGGCATGAGCATCGTGACGCAGCCGACGATCGCAGTCCTGCTGCCCTGTTACAACGAGGCCGCCGCGATCGGACAGACGGTGGCCGGCTTTCACGCCGCGCTGCCGGATGCGACCATCTACGTCTACGACAACAATTCCACCGACGCGACGATCGCCGTTGCGCGTGAGGCTGGCGCGGTCGTCCGCACCGAACGCATCCAGGGCAAGGGCAACGTCGTCCGCCGGATGTTCGCGGACATCGATGCCGACGTCTATGTGATGGCCGATGGCGACGCGACCTATGACGCGGCCTCGGCGCCGGCGCTGGTCGCGCGGCTGCTGTCCGAGCAATGCGACATGATCGTCGGCAGCCGGGTCAGCCAGGTGCAGGAAAGCTACCGCCGCGGCCATCGCTTCGGCAATGCGCTGCTCACCGGCATGTTGGCGCGCCTGTTCGGGCGCAGCTTCACCGACATCCTGTCCGGCTATCGTGTATTTTCGCGTCGGTTCGTCAAAAGCTTCCCATCGCTGTCGTCGGGCTTCGAGATCGAGACCGAGATCAGCGTCCACGCGCTCGAACTCAAAATGCCCTGTGCCGAGATCGAAACGCCCTATTACGCGCGTCCCGAAGGCTCGGCGTCGAAGCTCAGCACCTATGGCGACGGCTTCCGCATCCTCAACACCATTCTGACGCTCTATCGGATCGAACGGCCGTTGCTGTTCTTTGGCGCGATCGGCGCGCTGTTCGCGGCGGTGGCGGTCGTCCTCGGCGTACCGCTGGCGATTACGTACATGCACACGCATCTGGTGCCGCGTTTCCCCACCGCGGTGCTCATCACCGGGCTGATGATCATTGCCGCGCTGTGCGGCTTTGCGGGGCTGATCCTCGATACGGTGGTGCGCGGCCGGCGTGAGGTGCGTCGGCTTGCCTATCTGGGACACAAGGCGCCCCAAAGCGGGGCTTGAACTCCCCCGCGCGAGCGCCGATGTTGGCGGCCTCAAGGGCATAAGAGAGACTTTCATGCACAATCCGTTCGAGACCGGTGATTTCGCGAACCATCTGGGGCGCGCAGGCCTTGGCTTGCAGCAGACCCAGGCTGGCCTCGTGCCGATCGTGATCGAACAGTCGAACCGCGGCGAACGCTCGTTCGACATCTTCAGCCGCCTGCTGCGCGAGCGGATCATCTTCGTCACCGGCGGTGTCGAGGACGGCATGGCCAGCCTGATCACCGCGCAGCTGCTCTTCCTCGAGTCCGAGAACCCGAAGAAGGACATCTTCATGTACATCAACTCGCCGGGCGGCGTCGTCACGGCGGGCATGGCGATCCACGACACGATGCAGTATATCCGTCCGCGCGTCGGCACGGTGTGCATCGGTCAGGCGGCGTCGATGGGCAGCTTCCTGCTTGCCAGCGGCGAACCGGGCTTGCGCGTCGCGCTCACCAACGCGCGCATCATGATCCACCAGCCGTCGGGCGGCGCACAGGGCATGGCCAGCGATATCGAAATCCAGGCCAAGGAAATCCTGCGCATCCGCAAGCGGATGAACGACCTGTACGCGCAGTACACCGGCCAGCCGCTCGAGGAGATCGAGCGTCGCATGGACCGCGACACGTTCCTGGAAGCCAATGAAGCCAAGGAGTTCGGCCTGGTCGACGAGGTGTTCGACAAGCGTCCGACCCCGGCCGAAGACGTCGCCCAAGCGGCCTGAGAACACGCCTGGGCGTGACTTTAGTGACTTTTCGACGTTGTGATATGCGTACCGGCCGGTCTACCATGACCGGCCTCACCAGCGGGGAAAGCCCCGCGACAAGGAAGTGTGAATGACGAAATTGAGCGGTGGCGACTCGAAGAGCACCCTCTATTGCTCGTTCTGCGGCAAGTCGCAGCACGAGGTGCGCAAGCTCATTGCGGGACCGACCGTGTTCATCTGCGACGAGTGCGTCGAGCTGTGCAACGACATCATCCGTGAAGAGACGAAGTCGGCACTCGTCAGCAAGAAGGACGGCGGCGTCCCCACGCCCCAGGAAATCTGCAACGTCCTCGACGATTACGTCATCGGCCAGAAGCAGGCGAAGCGCGTCCTGTCGGTCGCGGTGCACAACCACTACAAGCGCCTGAACCACGGCGCGAAGGGCGCTGACGTCGAGCTCGCCAAATCGAACATCCTGCTCGTCGGCCCGACCGGCTGCGGCAAGACGCTGCTCGCGCAGACGCTGGCGCGCATCCTCGACGTGCCGTTCACCATGGCGGATGCGACGACGCTGACCGAGGCGGGCTACGTCGGCGAGGACGTCGAGAACATCATCCTTAAGCTGCTTCAGGCGTCCGACTATAACGTCGAGCGGGCGCAGCGCGGCATCGTCTATATCGACGAAATCGACAAGATCAGCCGCAAGGCCGAAAACCCGTCGATTACGCGCGACGTGTCGGGCGAGGGCGTGCAGCAGGCGTTGCTCAAGCTGATGGAAGGCACGACCGCCAGCGTGCCGCCGCAGGGTGGCCGCAAGCATCCGCAGCAGGAATTCCTCCAGGTCGACACGACGAACATTCTGTTCATCTGCGGCGGCGCGTTCAGTGGCCTGGAAAAGATCATCGGCGACCGCTTGCAGGGCAAGTCGATCGGCTTTGGTGCCTATGTCGCGGCGCCGGAGGAAAAGCGGACTGGCGAGTATCTGCGCCAGACCGAGCCGGAAGATCTGCTTAAGTTCGGCCTGATCCCCGAATTCGTCGGCCGTTTGCCGGTGATCGCGACGCTGGAAGACCTCGATGTCGAGGCGCTGGTCAAGATCCTGAAAGAGCCGAAGAACGCGCTGGTCAAGCAATACCAGAAGCTGTTCGAGATGGAGCAGGTGGAACTGGGCTTCACCGACGACGCGCTGGTCGCAGTCGCCAAGAAGGGCATCGAGCGCAAGACCGGCGCTCGCGGCCTGCGGTCGATCCTGGAGGGCATATTGCTCGACACGATGTTCGACCTGCCCGGCATGGACGGCGTCGACGAGGTGATGATCGACAAGGACGTGATCGAGGGCCGCAAGGAACCGATCCGCGTCTATGCCGAAAAGAAGAAGGACGGCGCCGGCGCGGCGGCGTAAGATTTGAAGACGGTAAGGGAAGGGGCGTCGCGAAAGCGGCGCCCTTTTTCGTTTCGGATTTGCGAGCTTGGCTATGGCGGCCACCCTCACGCCGTCACCCCGGACTTGGTCCGGGGTCCACCCCGCGGCGAGGGGAAGGCCAGAGGCTCTATCGGCACCCTTGCGGCTCGGTGGACCCCGGAACCAGTCCGGGGTGACGAAGAAGGGAATGCTCCCCAAGGACCCGCCACCCAAACCCGTCGTTAACGCCCCGTCCGCCATAACCGGCGCCGACGACACAGGAGCAATGCGTGGTAGGAACCCGGATCGAAACGGCACCGGCCCAGAGCCCCGGCTGGCGCGGCGGTGCGGGGCCGCTCGCGATCCTGCCGCGCGTCCTCTTCCGTGACGAACGGCCGTGGCTGGCGATCCTGGTCGGCTGGCTGCTGACGATCGCGGGCAGCACATTGATCGGCTGGATCGTCGCCCGTATCGCGCCCGACAATAGCGGCCCCGACTTCGGCGACGTCTCGGGCGCCACCAAGCTGTTCCTGATCGCGCTGTTCAGCCCCGTGGTGGAGACGCTGATCATGGCCGGCGTCCTCAGCCTGCTGCTCCGCTTCCTGCGGCCGTGGCACGCGGTCGTCGCCAGCGCCTTGCTATGGGGCATCGCGCATAGCCTGTCCTCGCCCTGGTGGGGCGTGGTGATCTGGTGGCCGTTCCTGATCTTCTCGACGCTCTACGTCACCTGGCGCCCCCACGGCGCTTGGCGCGCCATGGCCATCGTCGCCTCGGTTCACATCCTACAGAACCTGTTCCCGGCGCTTCTGATCGTTATGGGCAAATGATCGTGATGTACCGTCGCCGCTGGCGAAAGGCTGTATACTCGCATAGGATGGGTTAAACCCTTGCGAGCAATACCATGTCCTCCCTCTCGGTTGCCTACCAGCGCGATGGCTATGTCGCTTTACCTGCACTTTTTCCGCCAGAGGTGCTGCTCGCCTTTTACCGTATGATGCAGGGCGATCTTCAGGCGGCCGGACGTCCCCTGCAGAGCTTTACCGCCCGCGGGCCCCTGCTCCGCCAGCCGGCGGTCGAGGTCTATGCATTGCAATATACGCCGATGCTGACGTTCCTATGGGGGCTGACCCCGCGCGTTGCGGAGGTGGTGGGTCGGCCACTGCTGCCGACCTACGCCTACTTCCGAGCCTATCAGCAGGGCGACGTGTGCCGCGTCCATTCCGATCGTCAGGCCTGCGAACACAGCCTGTCACTCACCATCGCTTATGGCGACGACCGTCCCTGGGCATTGTCGGTGGCGACCGAACGGACAGATGCGCCACAACCCGTCGTCGCCGACGACTTCGGCGATCAATCCCATGGGTCGGTAGCTATGCAGCCGGGCGACGGGGTTCTCTACCAGGGCACGCATCATCGCCACGGGCGGCTGGATCCCAACCCGAACAGTTGGTCGGCACATCTGTTTCTACACTGGGTAGAAAGGGACGGACGCTACAGGGATCAGGCCTTCGACCGGCCGGCGCAAGAGCGAGCCGCGCGGGCACGGTGAGGCTTTCCCCGGCGGCTTGGCGAATTTGAGAGCGGTGGCCAGCATCGCGATCTGGCCGATCTCCTTCATTGCCGCGTTGAGCAGCCTGTCGCGATAACGCGGGTCGGGCGCGCGATTGCCTCGGGCCCGGGGTGATGCCGCTTGTAGGCGCGGGTATCGCCCTCCACGCCGCTGATCGCGAGGTGCAACCTAGAGCAGCGGTAGGTGAAGCCGTTCCGCGCGAGAAGCTCGTCATGGGGAGCTTTCGTGGCGTTGGAGCATTGGCTTTGCGTAACGATCCGGGAGGCGATGACAGACGTGGCAGGAGCAGCGAACGACGGCACGGTGGCGCAGGGTGGCAAGGGGTGGCTGGGCTTGCCCCTGTGGTCGCTGGCGTTTCCGATCGTGGGCGTGCCGGCGGTGCTCGTGTCGCTGTATGCCATGGGGACGGTCGGGTTGATCGCCGCTGCGGTGATCCTGATCGGAGCGGTCGTGTCGGCGGTGCATCAGGCCGAAGTCGTCGCGCACCGCGTTGGCGAACCCTTCGGCACGTTGGTGCTGGCGGTCGCGGTGACGGTGATCGAGGTATCGCTGATCGTCTCGCTGATGGTGTCGGGATCGGGCGACGTGTCCGCCCTGGCGCGCGACACGGTATTCGCCGCGATCATGATCATCCTGACCTTCATCATCGGGCTGTGCCTGCTGACCGGCGGGGTTATGCACGGCGAGCAACGCTTCACGCTGCGCGGGATCAGCGCGGCGCTGGCGACGCTGGCGGCGCTGACCGTCCTGTCGCTGATCCTGCCCAATTACACCACCAGCGCCGCGGGGCCGACCTATGCCCCCTCGCAATTGATCTTCGTCGCGGTGGTCAGCCTCGTGCTCTACGGCACGTTCGTGTTGGTGCAGACGGTGCGGCACCGCGACTATTTCCTGCCCGCGGGCGATGTCGAGCCGGAGGCGCATGTCGCGCCGCCCAGTGACCAGACCGCATGGGCGGCGTTCGGCGTCCTGCTCGTCGCGCTGGTCGTCGTCGTGTTGCTTGCCAAGGGGCTGTCGGCGAAGATCGAACAGGCGGTGATCTCGGCGGGCCTGCCGCTCGCCGTGGTCGGCGTGATGATCGCCGGACTGGTGCTGGCGCCCGAAAGCCTCGCGGCGTTCAATGCGGCGCGGCGCGACCGGTTGCAGACCAGCCTGAACCTGGCGCTGGGATCGGCTCTGGCGACGATCGGCCTGACGATTCCGGCGGTCGCGATCGTCAGCCTGGTGCTGGGGTTGCCGCTGGCGCTCGGCATCGGCGCCAAGGCGATGACGCTGCTGGCGCTGTCGCTGTTCGTGACGACGATCTCATTGGGGACCGGGCGGACGACGATCTTGCAGGGGGTCGTCCACCTCGTCATCTTCGCCGCCTATCTGTTCACGACAGTGGTGCCCTGACGTCATGCGGCTTGCGACGGGACGCGATCGGAGTGCGGTTGCCGGCATGCTGGCGCGCGCCTTTCAGGACGATCCGGCGTTCGGATATATCTTTCCCGATCCGGCGACGCGGGCGCGGCAGCTGCCGCGGCTGTTCAGGCTGCTGTATGACAGCGACGGTGCTGCGGGGATGCGGCTGGTGAGCGAGGGCGGCGAAGCGACGACGCTGTGGCGCGGGCCGGGACGGGCCGCCATGGGGTGGGGCGAGATCGTCCGCCATCTGCTACCCTTCGTGGGCGCCCTGGGGACGGCCATACCACGCGCCTTGCAGGTCAGCGGCGCGGTAGAGGCGCATATGCCGCAGGGCGACTTCTGGTATCTGCACATCGCCGGATGCGATCCCGCGGCGCAGGGCCGGGGTTACGGTCGACGCGCGCTAGTGGCCGGGTTGGAGCGGGCGGCGGGGCGAACGCCCTGCTATCTGGAAACCGCGACCGAACGTAATCTGGGATTCTATGCGAGCGTGGGGTTTGCGGTGATCGACGAATGGCGCGTCGGACGCGACGGTCCGCGCTTCTGGTCGATGCTGCGCCCTGCTGATCGGCGGTGAAGGGGCGGGGCAAGCGCCTGGCGTGCCCCGCCCGAGACGGTCGCCCTTACAGCAGCTCCACCGCCATCGCCGTCGCTTCGCCACCGCCGATGCACAGCGATGCGAGGCCGCGCTTCTGGCCCGTCGTCTCCAGCGCCGACAGCAAGGTCGCGAGAATGCGCGCGCCGCTCGCGCCGATCGGGTGGCCCAGCGCGCAGGCGCCGCCATGGATGTTGAGCCGCTCGGGGTCGATGCCGAGATCGTGGATCGCGATCATCGAGACGGCGGCGAACGCCTCGTTCACCTCGAACAGGTCGATGTCGTCGCGGCCCCAGCCGGCGCGCTCCATTGCCTTGCGCATCGCAAAGACGGGGGCGGTGGTGAACAGGGCCGGCGCATGCGCGTGCGCGGCATGCGATACGATGCGCGCGATCGGGTTCAGCCCCAGCCGCTCGGCGACGCTGGCGCGGGTCATCACCAGCGCGGCGGCGCCGTCCGAGATCGACGAGGCGTTGGCCGCGGTGATCGTGCCGTCGCGCGAAAAGGCGGGCTTCAGCGTCGGAATCTTGGCGATGTCGCCCTTGGCGGGCTGTTCGTCGAGCGCGACGGTGGTCGAGCCCTTGCGCCCCTTCACCTCGACGGGGACGATCTCGCGGTCGAATGCGCCAGAGGCCTGCGCGGCCTGCGCGCGGGTGAGCGACCGGATCGCATAATCGTCCATCGCAGCCCGCGTGAACTGATAGTCGGCCGCGGTATCCTCGGCGAAATTGCCCATCAGCTTGCCGGGTTCGTACGCATCCTCGAGGCCGTCGAGATACATGTGATCGAGCAGGCGATCATGGCCGATCCGCGCGCCGCTGCGATGGGCCTTGGACAGATAAGGGGCGTTGGTCATGCTCTCCATGCCACCCGCGACCAGCATGTCGACTGATCCGGCGGCGAGCGCTTCGGCCCCCATGATCGCGGCCTGCATGCCCGAACCGCACATCTTGTTGACCGTCGTCGCTTCGACGTGGGTGCCAAGGCCCGCGCCGATCGCGGCCTGCCGGGCGGGTGCCTGGCCGAGGCCGGCGGGCAGGACGCAGCCCATATAGATGCGCTCGACCGCCTCGGCAGATACGCCTGCGCGCTCGACGGCGGCCTTCACCGCTGCCGCGCCCAGCTCCGTGGCGGTCGCGCCCGACAGTGCGCCCTGGAACGAGCCCATCGGCGTACGGGCGTAGCCGAGGATGACGACGGGATCGGTGGACATAGGCTCTCCTGCGTTTCTACTGGGCCGGTGATCTAAAGGGTGGGAGGACCAGGGGCAATGATCGCCGCACGGATACAAACAACGCCCGGCGCTTTGTGGCGGGGTGGAAGAATTTATCGCGCCTTTACGGTGGTTTGCGTCGATCAGCGGGATGATTGCCGCGGCCGTCGTGGCCCTCGATTGGGGGCGGCGCGATACAGGCTGGGCGATGGCACTGTTCTGCCTGTCGGCGATCGCGTGGATCACCGGCGCGGTGCTGATGCGCGACTGGGCGCTGGGATCGCAGAATGTCGTGCTGCTCGGCATCGATCTGCTCGGGGTCTACCGCTACCTCATCCGCAGTCCGGAGACTGCGGAGAATTGACGTGACCTTGGCCCTGTGGCCGCTTGGGCTGGGCGTTCTAGGCGCGATCCTGGGCAGTTTCATCGCTGCGCTTGCGATCCGCTGGCCGGAGGGGCGCTCGGTGATGCGGGGGCGCTCCGCCTGCGACGCCTGCGGGGCGACGCTGACCCCGCATGAGCTGGTGCCGGTGGTGAGCTATGTCGTGCAGCGGGGCCGCTGCCGGCGATGCGGGGCGCGGATCGATCCGTGGCACCCGGGCGTGGAGCTGGCGGGGGTGGCGATCGGCGTGCTGGCGGGGTTCGCCGCGCCGGGGTGGGACGGCATGGCCGGCGCCGTGTTCGGCTGGCTGCTGCTGGCACTCGCGGCGCTCGACGTGCGCGCCTTCTGGTTGCCCGATCGGCTGACCGGACTGCTCGCCGTCACGGGTCTTGCCGCAGGCTTGGCGGGCGTGGCGCCGGTACTGGACGCGCGGCTGATCGGCGGCATTGCGGGCTATGGTTCGCTCGCCGCGATCGCCTGGGGTTATCGCCGCTGGCGCGGGCGCGACGGGATGGGCGGAGGCGATCCGAAGCTGATGGGCGCGATCGGCCTGTGGCTTGGCTGGCGCATGCTGCCGGCGGTGCTCGTGATCGCGAGCCTGATTGGCCTCGGTGTCGCCCTATTTGCCCGGGTGAGGGGCGCGAAGGTCACGGCGGATATGCCGCTGCCGTTCGGTGCGCTGCTCGCTATCGCAGCTTACGCAGCGTGGCTCGCCATGATAGCATTTGCGGCATGATGATCGCACCGTTGCTCGCCCTCGCGCTCCAGACGGCCGCGCCGGCCGTTCCGCCCATCGTGTCCGCGGCGTCGCCCCTGCTGGGGCCGATCGGCCAGCAGTCGCTGCCCGCCAAGGGATGCGCGGCCTATCTGTGGAGCACCGCCGATCGCCAATTGGTCGCCATGGCGAGCGTGGACCGTGCGACGCTGCGGGTGTCGGTCGGGGGCAAGACCATCGATCTGGCACGCGGCGCGGTCAGCGGCACGGCGCCGCTGGGGTTTGCGGCGAGCACCGAATACCGGGGTGAGGGGATGAGCGCGCGGCTGACGATGGACGTGGTGCAGCAGGAGGGGCTGACCGCGGGCGCCCGCGTGCCGAGCGGAGCGTTGCAGATCGATCGCCCCGGTGCCGACGGCGTCGTGGTGCCGGTCGCCGGCCTGATCGGATGCGCGGCATGACGCTGACGGATATTCTCGCGGCGCAGCGCAGCGCCTTCACCGCGGAGCTGCCGGTCGATGCCGCGACCCGCAAGGACCGGCTGCGCCGCGCGGCCGCGATGATCCGCGATCATGGCGACCGATTCTGCTCGGCGATGAGCGAGGATTTCGGCCATCGCAGCCCCTATCAATCGATGATCACCGACATCGCCGGCTCGATCGCGCCGATCGCCTATGCGCTGAAACACGTCGATCGCTGGATGCGCCGCGAGAAGCGCAAGCTGGAATTCCCGCTGGGCCTGTTGGGCGCGCGGGGCTGGATCGAATATCAGCCCAAGGGCGTCGTCGGCGTCATCGCGCCGTGGAATTTCCCGGTCAATCTGGTGATGGGGCCGATCGCGGGCGCCTTTGCCGCGGGCAACCGGGTGATGGTGAAGACCAGCGAGTTCACGCCCGCCACCGCCGCGCTGTTCGAAGAGGTGGCGCCGCGCTATTTCGCGACCGACGAGCTGGCGTTCGTCAGCGGCGGTGCCGACGTCGGCCAAGCCTTTGCCGCGCTGCCGTTCGATCACCTGCTGTTCACCGGTGCGACCGGGATCGGTCGACACATCCTGCACGCCGCAGCCGATAATCTGACGCCGGTGACGCTGGAACTGGGCGGCAAGAGCCCGGCGATCATCGGCAAGGGCGCCGACCTGCCCCGCGCCACCGAGCGGATCGCGATGGGCAAGATGCTGAACGCCGGGCAAATCTGCCTCGCGCCCGATTATGTGCTGGTGCCCGAAGCGCAGGAGCAGGCGGTCGTCGACGGCCTGACGCGCGCGGCGGGTGCGATGTATCCCACCCTGCTCGACAATCCCGATTACACCGCGATCATCAACGACCGGCATCACCAGCGCCTGACCGACTGGATCGACGATGCCCGCGCCAAGGGCGCGCGCGTCGAGGTCGTCAATCCGGCGAACGAGGCCATCGCGACCGCCAACGGGCGCAAGATGCCGCTGCACATCGTTCGGGACGTCACCGACGACATGATCCTGATGCAGGAGGAAATTTTCGGCCCGGTGCTACCGATCGTCCGGTACGACGGGATCGACGCCGCGATCGACCGGATCAACCGCGGGGGACGGCCGTTGGGCCTCTATCATTTCAGCGAGGACGCCGCCGAACAGCGGCAGGTGCTCGACCGGACGATCTCGGGCGGGGTGACGCTGAACGACGTGGTCTTCCACGTGTCGATGGAGGATCTGCCGTTCGGCGGCGTCGGGCCGTCGGGCATGGGCAGCTATCACGGCATCCACGGCTTTCGTACCTTCAGCCACGCGAAGGCGGTGCTGCGGCAGCCGCGGATCGACGTCGCCAAGCTCGCCGGGATCAAGCCGCCGTATGGCAAGGCGATCCCTGCGGCCATCAAGCGGCAAATCCGGTCCTGATGGGATCGCGGGCGGCGGTATAAGTCTGGGTCGCTGACAGAAAGAACTGCGCGGCGGCAACCAAAACCAAGCTTCGGCGTTGTGCAATGGCTTGGGGGTGTATTCGAACGCGAACGCTCTCGAAAAGGGGAACGTTAGCGCGTGCGAGTATTGACCGGACGACATTATTGGCTTGCCGTCGCGCTGCTCGCCGCGACGCCGGCATCGGCTCAGTTCAACCAGCAGCAGGGCACCGCGCCCGCGCAAGGGCCCGATGCGCCGAAGGCCAAGGATCAGGCGATCCCGACGACCGCGAACGATCCCGCGGTAGACACCGGGCCGATCATCCCCGACTCCGCGTTCGACGCCGCATTGCCGACGCTGAGCGGCGATATCAACGCGCCGCTCGAGCCCATGCCGAAGGATGCCGCGAAGGCGGCTGCGCCTCAGGTTCAGTCTGCCGGGCAGGCGGGCGCCGTTCAGGGCGATGCGACGCTGCCCCCCGCCGCGGCGGAAAACCCCGAACTGGCGCAGCCGCTGATCCCGCTGACGCAATTCGATACCACGCCGCTGCAAACCGCCGCCGACGTCAAGAGCGCCAACGCGCCCGAAATCCGGTACGACACGGTGCTGACCGGCTTGCAGAAACTGGGGCTGGCGGACGAGTTCAAGTCGTTGTCCGCCTTGCAGGAGGGCAAGGGCAAGGCCGCGAATGCGACACAGGTCGCAGCCCGGGCACGCGAGGACGAAGGGCTGGCGGTGCGGCTGATGAAGTCGCTCGGCTATTATGACGGCACCGCGATTTCGCTGATCGAGGCGGAGCCCGGCACGGACGGCAAGCCTTCGGGCCGGCTGCGCGCCACCGTCACGGCGACCCCGGGGCGGCTGTATCGCCTGTCGTCGATCAAGGTCGAAGCCCAGCCGGTCATCCCGGCCGACCTCATCACGCGCAACCTGCCGCTGAAGGTCGGCGATCCGATCGAGGCCGCGCGCATCCAGGCGGCGGAGGCGAACGTCAGCCTGGTCCTGCCGCAGCAAGGCTATCCCTTCGTCAAGGTCGGCGACCGCGACATCCTGCTCGACGACCAGTCGGACAAGGCGACCGGGGCCTATACGCTGCCGGTCGATACCGGCCCGCGCGCGCGCTTCGGGCAGCTGGTGACCAGCGGGGATCCGGTGTTCGGCCTCGACCACCTCAACGTCTTCCCACGCTTCAAGAGCGGCGACCTGTACGACAGCCGCAAGACCGACGATCTGCGCGACGCATTGGTTGCGACGGGGCTGTTTTCCAGCCTGTCGGTGCAGCCGGAAAAGACCGGGCGGGTCAACGCCGACGGCACCGAGGCGGTCGACCTGCTGGTACGGCAGACCGAAGGACCGGCCCGCAGCCTGGCGGGCAGCGCGGGCTATTCGACCGGGCAGGGCTTCAAGGCCGAGGGCAGCTGGACCCACCGTAACCTGTTCCCGCCCGAGGGCGCTGTGATCGGCACGATCGTCGCTGGTACGCAGGAACAGGGGCTGTCGGCGACCTTCCGCCGCTCGAACGCGGGCAAGCGCGACAAGACCTTCCTCGCCTTCGCCAGTGCCAACCACAACAATTACGACGCGTTCGAAGCCTATACCGCGACGATCTCCGGTCGCTGGAGCTATGTATCGACGCCGATCTGGCAGAAGCGCTTCACCTATTATTACGGTGGCGAGCTCGTCGCGACGAACGAAAGCGTGTTCGACTTCGCGCGGGGTGATCGGGTGCGGCGCAACTATGGCATCGTCGCGCTGCCGGCGCAGGTCGAATGGGATACGTCGAACAGCCTGCTCAACCCGACGCGGGGCTATCGCCTGCGCCTGAACCTCAGCCCCGAAGGCGCGGTGAGCGACGGCGTGCGCCCGTACGTGCGCACGATGATCGAGGGGACCTTCTATTATCCTGTATCGAACAGCCTGGTGATCGCCGGCCGCGCGAAGGCCGGGTCGATCCAGGGTATCGATCGCGACGCGCTGGCGCCGTCGCGCCGCTATTATGGCGGCGGCGGCGGGTCGGTGCGCGGCTATGGATACCAACGGCTCGGGCCGCTCGATCCGCAGGGCAATCCGGTCGGCGGACGTTCGCTCAACGAATTCTCGATCGAGGCGCGCTATCGCTTCGGCAATTTCGGGATCGTGCCGTTCCTCGACGCCGGCAATAGCTATGAATCGAGCCTGCCCAAGGGCACCGATTTGAAGTTCGGCGCGGGTATCGGCGGCCGCTTCTACACCAATTTCGGGCCGATGCGCATCGACGTCGCAACGCCGCTCAACCGGCGGCCGGGCGACGGGCGCGTCGCGCTGTACATCTCGATCGGGCAGGCATACTGATGAGCGACGACACGCCCGTGCCTGCCACCGAACCTGCCGTCGCCGAACCCGCCGTGATCGTGGCTGCAAAGCGCCCGCTGTGGCAACGCATCCTGAAATGGCTGCTGGTCGCGATCCTCGCGCTCGTCGTGCTGGTCGGCGTCGTCGTGCTGGGGATCAATACCGATCCCGGCCGCCGCTTCGTCGCCAACCGTATCGGCGGTTATACGACCGCCTCCGGCCTCAACATCAAGGTCGGGCGGATCGACGGATCGCTGTACGGCAAGATGGTGCTGAGCGACGTGCGCGTCGCCGATCCCAAGGGCGTCTTCCTCACCAGCCCGCGGCTCGACGTCGACTGGCGGCCGTTCGCCTTCGCCAGCAACCATGTCGACGTGCGGGGGCTGTCGACCGATCTCGTCACGCTCGCCCGCCGGCCGGAGCTGAAGGCGACGCCAAGCGACCCGAACGCGCCGCTGTTGCCCGACCTCGATATCGACGTGAATCGGCTGCACATCGGCCGCCTGGTGCTGGCGAAGCCGGTGACGGGCGAGACGCATGTGCTGCGTGTCGATGGCGCAGTGCATATCGCCGATCGCCGCGCGCAGCTGGTGGCGGACGCAGCGGCGTTGCGCGGGCCGGGCATCGCCGGTGGCGACCGACTGCGGTTGACGCTGAATGCGGTCCCCGATCGCAACATGCTCGACGTGAACGCCAAGCTGTCGGCGCCCGTCGGCGGCGTGGTGGCCACGATGGCCTCGCTGAAGGCGCCGCTGACCGCGAGCGTCGACGGGCGCGGAAGCTGGCAGGCGTGGCAAGGTCGCGCGCTGGCGACGCTGGGGCAGGGGCAGCTCGCCGACATCGGCATCACGGCCAAGAATGGCCATATCGAGCTGCGTGGCTTTGCCACCCCGGGCCTGTACCTAACCGGTCCGGTCGAGCGGCTGACCGCGCCGCGGCTGGACCTTGCGATCGATACGACGCTGAACGACCGCAAGGCGGATACGCGGATGACGCTGAAGTCCGACGCGCTGGCGGTGGATGCAGGCGGCCTGCTCGATCTGGCCAACAGCCGCTTCGGCAATTTCGCGGTCAACGCACGGCTGCTGACGCCGGGCGCGATCGCACCCAACCTGCGCGGTCGTGACGTGATGGCGCGGCTGGTGCTAGATGGCGCCTTCGCGACGCCGACGGTGGATTACAAGGTCAGCGCGGCGGCATTGGGCTTCGGCACGACGACGGTCGAGACCGTCTATGCCGAGGGGCTGGCGCGGGTGAATGCCGATCGCATCCTGGTGCCCGTCAACGCGCGCGCGCGCCGCGTCACCGGTCTGAATGCGGCCGTGGGTGGGCTGACGAACAATGTGCGGATCAATGGCGATTTCGCCATTTCGATGCCCAATATCCTGTCGGATAATCTGCGCATCCGATCCGATAACATCGATGCGACCGCGGTGGTCGTCGCGAACGTGCAGACGGGTCGCTACACCGGCGCGCTGAAGGGGCGGGTCAACAATTACCGCGTCGAGAGCATCGGCATCATCGACCTGACCACCGACGCCAAGCTGGTGCCCGGCGCACGTGGCGGGTTCGGCATCACCGGCCGCGTCGTCGCGCAGACCAAGCAGCTGTTCAATAGCGGCGTGCGCGACTTCCTGGGCGGCAATGCGATCGTCCGCAGCGACATCGGCTACAGCCCCGAAGGCATCGTCACCTTCCGCAATCTGCGGATGAACGCGCCGCAGTTCCGCATCACCCGCGGCGAGGGACGATTCGATCCGGGCACCGGCGCGGTGGCGGTGAATGCCGACGCCTATTCGGCGCAATATGGCCCCGTCACGGCGCGTGTCACCGGCACCGCCGATGCCCCCGTCGTCGTATTGCACGCGGCACGGCCGGGGCTGGGCGTTGGGCTGGTCGATGTCGATGCGCGGATCGTCGGGCGGGGCGGGGCCTATGCCGTGACCGCGAAGGGCGGCACCGATTATGGGCCGTTCACCGCCGATGTGCTGGTGCGGCCCAGCCCGCGGCTGACGGTGGACGTCAACCGCCTCGTCTTTGCCGGCATCGTCGGACAGGGGCGGATCGCCGCCACGCCGGCGGGGCCGTTCGCTGGCGCGCTGCAGTTCGCCGGCCGTGGCATCACCGGCAATGTGCGTCTGGCGGATCAGGGCGGCTATCAGCGCGCTGACGTCGCCGCACGAGCGTTCAACGCCACCATTCCCGGCCAGTCGGACTTCACCATCGGTCGCGCGATCGTCAATGCCAGCGTCATGATGGTCCCCAAGGCGCCGCAGGTGGTGGCCGACGTGCAGGTGGGCGATACGCGCTACAATGCCTTCGTCATCCAGGCGATGCGCGCCAAGGTGAACTATGCCGGCGGCCGCGGCACCGCGCAGGCGGTGCTCAACGGATCGAGCGGCGTGCCGCTGCGTCTGGCGATCAACGCGCGCCTGTCGCCCGATGCCTATCTGGTCGCGGCGCAGGGGCAGGCGAACGGCATCCCGTTCCGCACCGGCACGCCGGCGCGGATCACTGCGGCGCGCGGTGTCTATACGCTGGCGCCGACGCGGATCGATTTCGGCCAGGGCACCAATGCCGGTTCGGCCCGCCTTGCGGGATCGTTCGGCGGCGGCGTTACCGCGGCGCAGGCGCGGCTCGACTCGCTCAACCTGTCGATCCTGTCGGCGTTCGTGCCGAACCTGGGCGTATCGGGCGCCGTCACCGGCAGCCTCGACTATCGTCAGCAGGGGCAGGCGATCCCGGCGGCCGATGCGCGGCTGACGATCGCCAATTTCCAGCGCACCGGCCTGTCGGCCGTGTCCGAACCGGTCGACGTGCAGGTCATCGGCAAGCTGCTGCCCGATGGTGGCGAGATGCGGGCGCTCGTGAAGCGTGGACCGATGGCGATCGGTCGCCTGCTCGCAACGCTGCGGCCGCTGCCGCCGGGCGCGGGATCGTGGACGACACGGCTGATGCAGGCGCCGCTCGGGGGCGGTATCCGCTACAACGGACCGTCGGCGGTGCTGTTCAGCTTGGCCGCGCTGCCCAACCAGCAGCTCTCCGGACCGATCGCGGTCGCCGCGGATTTCTCCGGTCGCGTCTCGGCACCGCAGCTCAACGGCCTGATCCGTGCCGACAATCTTACCTATGATAACGAAACCTTCGGCACGCGCCTGTCGCAGATGAAGATTGCCGCACGCTTCAACAATGACCGGCTCGAACTCACCGGCCTCACCGCGCGGGCGGGCAGTGGCACGGTGCAGGCGCAGGGTACGATCGGCCTGGCGGCGGATGCCGGCTTCCCGGTCGACGTGCGCGCGCGGCTGGACAATGCGCAGCTCGCGAAGAGCGATGCGGTCGCGGCGACCTCGTCGGGCACGATCCGCTTCACGCACGGCCGTGATGGCGGGCTGTTGCAGGGCAACCTCACCATCCCCGAGGCGCGCTATCAGATCATCCGTCAGGGCGCGGCCGAGGTGCCCGAACTGACGGGCGTGCGCCGCAAGAGCCAGATCGTCACACCGCGGCCCACCGACCGTCCGACGCCGGCACCGGTCAGCACGATCCGCCTTGATCTCAACGTCAGTGCGCCCAACCAGCTGTTCGTGTCGGGCATGGGCCTCGAATCCGAATGGCAGATGAAGCTGCACGTCGGCGGTACGTCGGCGGCGCCGGTGGTGACCGGTGGGCTCGATCTCGTCCGCGGCACCTATTCCTTCGCGGGCAAGCGGTTCGAGGTCAATCGCGGCACGATCCGCTTCAACGGCGGCGCGCTGAGCGATCCCGACATCAACATCCAGGCGACCACCACGGTCAATGGCATCACCGCGGTGATCCAGATCACGGGCACCGGCCAGCGCCCGCAGATCACCTTCACCTCGACGCCCGCCTTGCCGCAGGACGAGGTGCTGAGCCGCCTGCTGTTCGGCACCAATCCCGAAAATCTGTCGGCGACCGAGGCGATCCAGTTGGCGAGCGCGCTCAATTCGCTGCGTGGCTCGGGCGGGGGGCTGAACCCGCTCGGCAAGCTGCGCTCAGCGACGGGCTTCGACCGGCTGCGCGTGCTTGGCGCCGATCAGGCGACCGGGCGCGGCACCAGCCTCGCCGCGGGCAAATACATCACCGACAACATCTATGTGGAGATCGTCACCGATGCGCGCGGCTATACCGCGACACAGCTGGAGATCGCGCTGACCCGTACGCTCAGCCTGCTGACCGCGACCGGCTCGCAGGGCGGATCGGACGTCCGCTTGAAATATTCGCGAGACTATTGACGCGACCTACGGTAGCCTCTCCGCAAATCCGAATAACGGGTATGCGGAGAGAGCGGTGGCCGAGCATTTTGACGTCGTCGTCGTGGGTGCGGGAATTTCAGGGGTAGGTCAGGCGTATCACCTGCAAAAACGCTGCCCTGACCGCAGCTATGTGATCCTGGAGGGGCGGGCCGCACTCGGGGGTACGTGGGACCTGTTTCGGTATCCCGGTATCCGATCTGACAGCGACATGCACACCTTGGGCTTCGCCTTCCACCCATGGCGTGCCGCCAAATCGATCGCCGATGGTCCTTCGATCCGGGCCTATGTCGAGGAAACGGCGCAGACCTATGGCATCGATCGCCACATCCGCTTTCGGCACCACGTCACCGCGGCGTCTTGGTCGACCGCCGACGCGCGCTGGACGGTGGAGGCGACCGGCCCGGACGGGGCGCCGCTGACCTTCACCTGCAATTTCCTGTGCATGTGTTCGGGCTATTATAAATACGCCAACGGCTACACGCCGCATTTCGAAGGCGTGGAGAGCTTCGGCGGGCGGATCGTCCACCCACAGCTCTGGCCCGAAGATCTGGAGTATGACGGCAAGCGCGTCGTCGTGATCGGCAGTGGCGCGACGGCGGTGACGCTGGTGCCCGAAATGGCGAAGCGCGCCGGCCACGTCACGATGCTCCAGCGCTCACCGACCTATGTCGTGTCGCGTCCGGCGGAGGATCGCTTCGCCAACTGGCTGCGCGACCGTCTGCCGGCAAAGCTCGCCTACGGCACCACGCGCTGGAAGAACGTGCTGACCGGCATGGTCTTCTACCGCATCGCAAAGAAGCGGCCGCAGAAGTTCAAGGAGCGGTTGATCGGCATGGTGCGGGAGCATCTGGGGCCGGACTATGACGTCGATACCCATTTCACCCCGCGCTACAATCCGTGGGACCAACGGCTGTGCCTGGTGCCCGACGCAGACCTGTTCGACGCGATCAAGCGCGGCGATGCGTCGGTCGAGACGGGGACGATCGATCGGTTCACGCCGACGGGTATCCGGCTGTCATCGGGCAAGGAATTGCCCGCCGACATCATCGTCACCGCGACGGGGCTGGAGCTGCAATTGCTCAGCGGGGTGCGCTTCAGCCAGGATGGCATGCCGATCGATCTCAGCAAGGCGCTGCAATATAAGGGCATGATGTTTTCGGACGTGCCGAACCTGGCCTATACGTTCGGCTATACCAATGCCTCGTGGACGCTGAAGGCTGATCTGGTCGCGACCTATGTCTGCCGCCTGCTCAACACGATGACGAAGCGCGGGGTGCGCCAGGCGACGCCGCATACCGACGATACGACGATGACGACCGAACCGTTCGTCGATTTCACCTCGGGCTATATCCAGCGCGCCGAACGCGATCTGCCCAAGCAGGGCTCACGCAAGCCGTGGAAGCTCAACCAGAATTATGCGCTGGACGTGCTGGCGCTGCGCTTCGGGTCGGTGGACGACGATATGGTGTTCAGCAATCCGGCGCGTGAGCGCAGGGGGACGGACAGCATCGCGGCTTGAGCGCGGTGCGCTGGCCTTCGTCGGGCCATTCCGATGGAATGAAGGGGCGGCGGTTCGCGGACCACGCTCAAGAGCCGTGATGTCACCCGACAGGGCCGGGGCTCGGCACAACCGATATAGAAACGCCGGCGCTACGGGCGCCGCAACGGATCCGGTTCGGGATGGCTGGAGGCGTAGCCTGCCGCCATCCCGAACCGGTCGTGATTACCAGGGCTTGATGTCGACGGTGATGGCAGCGGCGACGATCGCGAAGAACAGTTCCAACATGCTTATCTCCCTTATGGTCACACCGCGAGGATGCCCGTTAACCTTAACAGTACATTAAGGATTACTCAATCTGGCATTCAGGCGCTTAGGGGCATCGCGAGGATTAACGCTATCTTCAGCGATCTGGCGTAGCCCGGACCCGTCATGACGCGCGCGCCCCGCACGAAAAACGAGCAAATTCCGAAGGATGGGGCGGTCAGCGCGCCCACGCCAGCGGCTGTTTCGCAGCGCTTTTACCTTTTGGTCGCCATCGCCAACTTCGCCGATTTGCGCCGCCGGGTCGGCTGTGCCCGCGCGGAGGGCATCGCGTCGATCGCAGCGGCCCGAATCAGTCGGTTACTGCCCGATGCCTCGGTAGCGATTGTCGGCCGTGACCAACTGGCCTGCACGTTCCTCGACGACGATCCTGCGGCGATCGACATGCGGACCGCCGCCATCGCCGCGGGGTTTCGCGAACCGTTCCTGATCGGCGATGCCAGCGTCTTGTTCTCGCTCGATTTCGGTGCCGCCTCCGCGCCCGCATCGACCGTCGACGAGGTGGCGCTGGTCGAAGCGGCCGAGGCGGCGCTTGCCCGCACCCGTCTGTCGCGCGATCTCGCCCCATCCGCGCTGCCCGCCGAACTGATCGCGCTGGGTGACGAATTCGAGCGGGCGATCGCCTGCGACGAGCTGATCCTCCACTATCAGCCCAAGGTCCACGTCCGGCGGCAGGAGATCACCAGTGCCGAGGCCTTGGTGCGCTGGCGCCATCCGACGCGCGGGCTGGTGATGCCCAATGATTTCATCGCGGCGGCGGAGCAGTGCAATCTGATCGGCGCGATGACGCTGTGGACGATCCGCCGCGCCATCGCCGATCAGCGTAACCTCGTATCGCGCGGCCACGACCTGCGGTTGTTCATCAACATCTCGGGTCAGTTGCTGGCCGACGACGCCTTCGTGCGCGAAGCCTGCGTGCTGGTGGGCGACAGCGATGCCCGGTTGGGGTTCGAGATCACTGAAACGTCGGTGATCCGCGATCCTGCCAGCGCGATCGCCAACCTTCAGATCTTCGCCGATTTCGGCATCGTCATTTCGATCGACGATTATGGTGCCGGCCTGTCGTCGCTGGCCTATCTGAAGCAACTGCCCGCGCGCGAGCTGAAGATCGACAAATTGTTCGTGACGCAGCTCACCAGCTCCAATCGCGATCCGCTGATCGTGCGATCCACCATCGACCTGGCCCATGCGCTGGAGATGGAGGTGGTGGCGGAAGGCGTCGAGACGCACGCCGCGCTCGCGCTGTTGACGGTGATGGGCTGTGACATGGTGCAGGGATTCCTGCTCAGCCGGCCGGTGCCGCTCGACGCACTGGTCCAATATATGGACGACGGACTTCATCGCCTCGTCCGACCGCAGCCGCTTGCCGCCTTCGGTGGCTTGCAGGTTCAGCGGCGCTGACATGGCCACGTACCGGCCCGCGTCGCGGCCGGGCCGCATGATGCTCGCTGCCCTTGCCCTGACGCTAGCGACGCCCGCGGCGGCGGTCCAGGCCGGCGATCGGTTCGATGCGCTGATCGCAGACGCCCGTGCGGCGATGCTCACTGATCCGCATCAAACCGTGACCCGTGCGCGCGAAGCCGAACGGATGGCCGCCGGTGCCCCGACCGCATCGCAACGCGCGATGATGCAGGCGACGGCGCAGTGGTTACAGGGTGAGGCGCTACTGCGATTGAACGACGTCGATGGCGCCCGTCCGCTGATCGAACATGCGGTGCGCGTGTCGGCGCGGCTGGCGCCGAATGCGATGCTGCATGGCGATGCCTTGCTGGCACGGGGCTGGATCAACACGGCGCAGGTGGACGTCGCGGATGCGCTGAGCGACTATCAGAAGGCCTATGCGATCTTCCGCCGGCAGGGCGAGGTGCGCAGCCAGTCCAAGGCGTTGCAGTCGATCGGCGCGCTGTACAGCGGCGCCAACGATCATGTGAATGCGCTACGCTATTTCGATCAGGCACTTGGCACCTACCGCGGCGATCCCATGCTGGCGCTATCGCTGTACAACAACCGCGGCGGCGCACTGAAAAAGTTGAAACGGCTGCGCGAGGCGGAGGCGCAGTTCGACAAGGCACTGGCGCTGACCGCGCAGATGCGAAGCCCGCTGCTGCAATCGCTGGTACTCGGCAATATCGCCGAAACGCGGCTGGCAATGGGCGATGTCGCGGGCGCGCAACGCGCGATCGACGAAGGCCTGCGTCTGTCGGGGCAGGACGGCGCCGGTCAGCCCTATCGCACGGTTTTGATCGGGCTGGCGGCGCAGGCGGCGTATCAGCGCCACGATCTGGCAACGGCGGCGCGGCTGATCGGCGAGCGGTTCGCTGGGCAGGATTTTGCCAAATCGACGCTGATCGACCGTGAGGCGCACCAGACCGCATACACGATCTACCGCGCGAGCGGTGCCCCCGACCTCGCGCTACAGCATCTTATGGCGCTGAAGCGGCTGGACGACGAGGCAACCACGCTTGCCCGGTCGACCAATGCCGCGCTGATGGCGGCGCGCTTCGATTTCGCAAATCAGGAACTGCGGATCGCCAACCTGCAGCGCGACGAAGCGCGGCGGAGCGTCGCGTTCGAAAAGGCGCGTGTCCGCACGCAGCAGACCGTGTTCGTCGGCTTCGCCGTCGGCGTGCTGGCGGTGCTGCTGATGCTCGGCATCGGCATCGTGACGCTGCGGCGCAGTCGCGACCGTGTGCGTGCCGTCAACGCGGACCTCAAAAAGGCACTGGCCGCCAAGTCCGAATTCCTTGCGACGACCAGCCACGAAATCCGCACGCCGCTGAACGGCATCCTCGGCATGACGCAGGTGATGCTGGCGGACGGCAGCGTCGCGGGCGATCTGCGCGATCGGCTGACCGTCGTCCATGGGGCCGGCGTGACGATGCGCGCGCTGGTCGACGACATCCTCGATGCTGCCAAGATCGAGAGCGGTCGCCTGACGATCGAAGACGCGCCGTTCGATCTCGCTGCGATGCTGCGGGATTGCCTGCGCTTGTGGCAGGATCAGGCGGCGGCCAAGGGCCTCGTCTTCCACGCCGATTTGTCCCGCTGCCCCGATTGGATCGTCGGCGATGCGTTGCGCGTGCGGCAGATCGTGTTCAACCTGATGTCCAACGCGTTGAAGTTCACCGCGAGCGGCAGCGTGACGCTGACCGTCGAAGCGATCGCGGCGGCGGGCGACAGCGAGCGCATCCGAATCGTGGTGACGGATACGGGCACCGGCATCGCGGTCGAACAGCAGCAGGCGATTTTCGAATCGTTTACCCAGGCGGACACCAGCACCACGCGGCGCTTCGGCGGCACGGGGCTGGGCCTGTCGATCTGCCGCAACCTCGCGCGAGCGATGGGCGGCGAGGTGACGGTGGCGAGCGTGCCGGGCCAGGGCGCCTGTTTCACGGTCGACCTGCCGCTCCGTCATGCCGACCGGCCCGAGCAGCCGAAGGATCAAGCGCAGGCAGGCGTCCTGGTCGTCGACCCGCATCCGATCACGCGGGCGATGCTGAAGACGGTGATCGCGACGCGGGCGGCGGACGTCGTACCGCTCGCGACGCTGGACGCAGCAATCGACCGGCTTGCCGCCGACCCCATCGACCGGATCGTCGTCGACGTTGCGGCGCTGCGCGCGTGCGACGACCCCCATGCCGAGATCGGGCGCCTCGTCGCAGCGGCGGGCCGCGAAGCGACAGTGCTGCTGTTGTGGCCGGCGGATGCCGCCGCGGCGCGTGCGGCCTTCGATCCCGAAATCGAAGTCCTGCACCTTCTCAAACCGATAGCGGCGAGCGATCTGCTCGCCGTCCTGTTCGCCAGCCGCGACGCAACGCTTGTGTCACAGGCGGCATGAGGCGTAGACGCGCAGCCATGTTGACCCATTGCCCTCGCGGATGCCGGACCATGGTGCGATGAACGTCTTGTTCATCGAGGACGACCGGATGAATCGCCGCGTCGTCCGCGACATGTTGGACGTTGCCGGTGTTGGTATGGTCGAGGCGGAGAACGCCGAGGCGGGGCTGGCGGCGATCGAAGCCGAAACCTTCGATATGCTGCTCATCGATCTACGCATGCCGGGGATGGATGGCATCACCGCGATCGGGCACATTCGCGCGCGCCCGGATGACAAGGCCAATGTGCCGATCATCGTCATCACCGCGGACACGGCGTTGGACCTGCGCGAACGCTGTCTGGCCGCGGGCGCGAACGAGGTGCTGTTCAAGCCGGTGGCGATGGATGCGCTGTTCGAGGCCATGGGGCGGATCCTGGCGCAGGACCCTGGCGGCGCGACGATCGGCTAAGCCGCACCGCTGTCGTCGGCAGTCGATGGCCGCGTGGGCAGGATCGGGCTGTCTTCGGCCACAGTCGGGTCGGGTGTTCCGACAAGGGCGATCGTGTCGTCCTGCTCCTTCACCGCGAAACCTACGTCTTCGAGACTGAGCTTCAGGTGGATGCGGGTCAGATGATCCGCCTCGACAAGGGCGAACAACGTTTCGGGTGTCTCGCTCATCCGGGTCCAACTGGTCAGGAATGGAGCCGTTCCGACATTAACCACCAATGTGGATGATTTGCGACGGACCGTTGGCTGTGGCCCGCTGCCGCAAACGCCCGCTGCGGCGATCTGCACCCGCTCTGTTGCCCGCCCGGTCATGCCGTGCGAGGCTCTCCCGCCGCGATGTGAACCGGAGCGCCCTATGAACTTGAATCCCCTTCGTTTCGTCTTGGCCCTGGCGATCGTCGGCACGAGCGGCACCGCGCCGGCGCAAAACGTGCCGCAGGCGCGCACCGCCAGTGGACCGGTACGCGGCGCGACGGACGCGGGCGTGGACGCGTTCAAGGGCATTCCGTTCGCGGCCCCGCCGGTGGGCGCGTTGCGCTGGCAGCCGCCGCACTCGGTCCAAGCCTGGACGGCGCCGCGCGACGCCACGCATTATGCGGCGGATTGCATGCAGCTGCCGTTCCCCAGCGATGCCGCGCCGCTCGGCACGACACCGGCCGAAGACTGTCTCTACGCCAATGTGTGGCGGCCCGCGGGCGTCAAGGCGGGGGCCAAACTGCCCGTGCTAGTGTGGATCTACGGCGGCGGCTTCGTCAACGGCGGGTCCTCGCCGCCGACCTACAGCGGCGCGGCGCTGGCGCGGCAGGGCATCGTCATGGTGAGCTTCAACTATCGCCTGGGACGCTTCGGCACCTTCGCGCATCCCGCACTCGCCACTACGCCGCGCAAGGTGGACTTCGGTCTGCTCGACCAGCTGGCCGCGCTGCGCTGGGTGAAGCGGAACGTCGCGGCTTTCGGTGGCGATCCCGATGCGGTGACCATCATCGGCGAAAGTGCGGGCGGCATGTCCGTCCACGCCATGCTGACCTCGCCCGCGGCGCGGGGCCTGTTCCGCGCCGCGGTCATCCAGTCGGGCGGGGACGGATCGTACAAGGGCGCAAGCGTAGCGACCGCAGAGACGGCGGCGACCGCCTTTGCGCGCGCCAAGGGCATCGACGGTACAGGCCCCGCGGCCTCGGCGGCACTGCATGCTTTGTCCGGTGAGCAGGTGGTCGACGGCCTCAACCTCGCCACCCTGGGGCAGCAGCAGGGTGAGGGGCGCACTTACAGCGGGCCGGTGCCCGATGGCCGTACCTTCGTCGACGGCCGCGACGCCTATCGCGCCGGTCGCTTCGCGCACGTACCGGTGATGGTGGGGGCGACCAGCAATGATATTGGCGGACCGGATGGCGTCATGATCGGGGGCGCACGCGACGTCGCGGGGCTGCTCGCGAAGCAAGGCGTGCCGGTCTATTACTATCGCTTCGACTATGTCGCGACGTCGGCGGCGACGCCGGACGGTGCGGGGGCGGGGCATGCGACCGACATCCCGTTCTTCTTCGACACGGCCGACATCAAATATGGCGCGGCGACCACATCGACCGATCGCGCCGCGGCGACCGTAGCGAGCCGCTATCTCGTCAATTTCGTCAAGACGGGTAACCCCAACGGCAAGGGCGCCGTCCCATGGCGGCGCTATGACGCGGCGGACCCGGCGATGCTGACGATGACGCGCGGCGGCGGCGCAACGCTGGCCCGCGAATAAAAAGAAGCGCTCGCCTCCGTTACTTGAGAGGCGAGCGTGAATTTTGCCGTGTCTGGTCGCTACGGTCGCGATGACGGGCGACGGGCATATATCAGGTTTCTCGCGGTAGCGGACTGCCGCGCTAACCGAGGCAAGCGGCGCGTTACTTCCCGCGCCCGGTCGCTTCCTGCAGCGCATCGATCCGCTTCGAGGCTTCCGCCTTGGTCAGCGTGTCGTCGAACGATTCGCCGGCTTCCTCGCTCAGCGTCTTGAGGTAGCTCGCCTGCGCACCGGTCATCGCCTCGTCGCCGGTCGTCCAGTCGTCGGGGTTCTTTTCGGCGTTGCCGGTCGGGTGGTCCTTGGGATTCTCGGTCGTGGACATGGGGTCTTCCTTTCAGAAGACCCCAACATTCCTGTTCCTTATCCGTTCCAGCCGGTGAACGGCATGTTCAGCGCCTCGGCCACCGCATGATGCGTGATCTTGCCGTGATAGACGTTGAGACCGTTGGCGAGGTGCGCGTCCGCCTTCATCGCCGCTTCCGCGCCCATGTTGGCCAGCTTGATGGCGAACGGAAGCGTCGCGTTGTTGAGCGCGAAGGTGCTGGTGCGCGCGACCGCGCCGGGCATGTTGGCGACGCAATAATGGATCACGCCGTCGACCTCGAACACCGGGTCTTCGTGGGTGGTGGCATGGCTGGTTTCGAAGCAGCCGCCCTGGTCGATGGCGATATCGACCATCACCGCGCCCCGCTTCATCGTCTTGATCATGTCGCGCGTCACGAGCTTCGGCGCCGCGGCGCCCGGCACCAGCACCGCGCCGATGACGAGATGGGCGTTCTTCACCGCCGATGCGATCGCCGCCTTCGACGCATAGGCCGTCTTGATCTGGCTGGAGAAGAACATGTCCAGCTCGGCCAGGCGATCGTTCGAAATGTCGTAGATCGTCACGTCGGCGCGCATGCCGACCGCCATCTGCGCGGCGTTGACGCCCGACACGCCGCCACCGAGGATCGCGACCTTCGCCGGGGCGACGCCCGGAACGCCGCCGAGCAGGACGCCGCGGCCACCCTGTTCCTTTTCGAGGTAATGCGCGCCGACCTGCACCGACATGCGGCCCGCGACCTCGCTCATCGGCTTCAGCAGCGGCAGGCCGCCCCGCGCCGCGGTGACGGTTTCGTATGCGATGCAGGTCGCGCCCGATTTCACCAGTCCTTCGGCCTGCGCCTTGTCGGCGGCGAGGTGGAGGTAGGTGAACAGCAGGTGCCGCGGTTCGAGCAGCGCGATCTCGCTCGCCTGCGGTTCCTTGACCTTCACGATCATGTCGGCGGCGGCGAAGACCGCTGCGGGATCGGCCAGGATCGTCGCACCCGCGTCGATATAATCCTGGTCCTCGAAGTCGATCCCGGAGCCGGCCTTCGTCTCGACGACGACCTCATGGCCGGCGGCGACCAGCTCGGCGACCGACGGCGGGGTCAGGCCGACGCGATATTCGTGGTTTTTGATTTCCTTGGGAACACCGATGCGCATGGGAATCTCCTCTTCTAACGGCGCTCTTACTACGCGCAGGGCGGGAGAGGCTTGCAATGTCATTGCCTATCGGCGGCCACTGCGGGATGTTCTTGCGTGGATAGTTGCCATAAAGCGAGAATCATGCTCGACGCCCTAGACCAGAAGATCCTTGGCCAGTTGCTCGTCAGTTCGGACCTCACCAGCGCCGAACTGGGGGAGAAGGTGGGCCTGTCGCCCAGCGCCGCGCATCGGCGCGTCGGATCGCTCAAGGATCGCGGGCTGATCGCCGGCTTCCGCGCCGTGCTCAGCAAGGCGGCGCGCGGCAATCCCAGCGTCGTGATGGTGAACGTGACGCTGCGCGACCAGCGCGAGGAGACGATGGCCGCGTTCGAGCGCCAGATCGTCGACGTCCCCGAAATCCGCGACTGTTTTCTGATGAGCGGCGAGGCGGACTATATGCTCCACGTCGAGGTGCGGCGCGACGATACGTTCGAACGCATCCACCGCGAAACGCTGTCGCGGCTGCCCGGCGTCACCCGGCTGGCGTCGCATTTCGTGATTCGTGAGGTCTTTCGCAGGCCCTAACTCGCGTTTGCTTCCAATGCGGTACGCGCTCGCGCGGCCGGGCAACGCGCGATGTCGGGAGACGCTGCGAGCCCTGTCTCGGGGCGGCTCATCGCCTTCCGCTGCCGTTGCTCCCGCCGTTCAGGCCATGCTAAGGCAGCGCCGATGCAACAGCTTGCGAACAACGCCGGTCGCGTACCGACGGACCGATCGAGCCGCTCGTGAGCAGCCCCGTACCGGCAGCCCCTCCCGACGCCCGCGCGGAGGATGAGATACCCGTTCACCACAGCGATGGCCTGCTGAAGCTGGCGGTCGGTGCGATCGGCATCGTCTTCGGCGATATCGGCACCAGCCCGCTCTACGCCTTTCGCGAAACCTTCGCCGGGCACCACAAGCTCGCGCTCGATCCGCTACACATAATGGGCGTGCTGAGCCTGATGTTCTGGTCGATGATGATCGTGGTGACGATCAAATACGTCGCCATCATCATGCGCGCCGACAATAATGGGGAAGGGGGCAGCCTGGCGCTGCTCGCCCTCGTGTCGGGGCGGACGAAGAGCAAGCGATGGTCGACCGGCATCGTGCTGCTCGGCGTCTTCGCCACCTCGCTGTTCTACGGCGATTCGATGATCACGCCTGCGGTGACCGTGCTCGGCGCGGTCGAGGGGTTGGCGATCGCAGCGCCGGCCTTTTCGGGGCTAGTGCTGCCGATCGTGCTCGCCATTCTGATCGCGCTGTTCTGGGTCCAGCGCAGCGGCACCGCGCGAATCGGCCTGATCTTCGGGCCGATCATGCTCGTCTATTTCGGGGTGATCGCCGTGCTGGGGCTGCTCAGCGTCGTCCAGACGCCGCATGTCCTGTGGGCCTTTTCACCGCACCACGCGATCCACTTTTTCCTCGCCGATCCGGTCCGTGCGTTCCTGGCGCTCGGTTCGGTCGTACTCGCGGTGACGGGGGCGGAGGCGCTGTACGCCGATATGGGGCATTTCGGGCGCAAGCCAATCGGCTTGTCGTGGCTGGTGTTCGTGCTGCCCGCGCTGATGTGCAACTATCTGGGGCAGGGCGCGCTGCTGTTCCGCGAAGGCGAGGCGGCGCTGCGCAGCCCGTTCTACATGCTCGCGCCCGACAGCTTGCAGCTGCCGCTGGTGCTGCTGGCGACGATGGCGGCGATCATCGCCAGCCAAGCGGTGATCTCGGGCGCCTTCTCCGTCACGCAACAGGCGATCCAGCTGGGCTTCATGCCGCGGCTGCGCATCGAACACACGAGCGCTGCGACGGTGGGGCAGATCTACATCCCGCTCATCAACTGGCTGTTGATGACGATGGTGATCCTGCTGGTGCTGTTCTTCCGCACCTCGTCGAACCTCACCTCTGCCTATGGCATCGCGGTGACGGGGGCGATGTTCATCGATACCTGTTTGCTCGGCGTGGCGCTCACCCGGTTGTGGAATTGGCCGCTCTATGCCGCCGCGCCGCTGCTCGGCCTGTTCTTTCTGGTCGACGGTGCCTATTTCGCCGCGAACCTGACCAAGGTGCCCGATGGCGGCTGGTTCCCGCTCATGATCGGCCTGATCGTCTTCACCTTCCTGACGACCTGGTCGAAGGGGCGAACGCTGATGATGGAGCGGCTGCGCGAGGCGGCGATGCCGACCAAGGTGTTCATCACCTCCGCGATCAATTCGGCAAGCCGCGTGTCGGGGACGGCGGTGTTCATGACCTCCAGCGCCGATGGCGTGCCGCACGCGCTGCTCCACAATCTGAAGCACAACAAGGTGCTGCACGAGCGGATCATCCTGCTGACGGTGAAGATCGTTCAGCAGCCCTATTGGCCCGAAACCGACCGCGCCACGCGCGAGGAGATGGGCGAGGGCTTCTACCGCCTCGTCCTGCGCTACGGCTTCATGGAAGAGGTGGACGTGCCCGCGGCGCTGAAGCGCGTCCATGGCTGCGGCACCGATTTCAAGATGATGGACACCAGCTTCTTCCTGTCGCGGCAGACGCTGCTTGCCTCGGAACGGCCAGGCATGATGCTGTGGCGCGAAAAGCTGTTCGCCTGGATGCTGCGCAACGCCGAAAGCGCGATGGAATTCTTCCGCCTGCCGACGAATCGCGTGGTCGAGTTGGGCAGCCAGGTGGAGATTTGAGCGAGCCGGCGCCCATCATCGTGACGGCCCTGTTCGGGCGGCGCGACCAGGGCTGGTTCGATGCGCAGCGGGCGGCGCACTTCCCGCCCGAACGCAACGTGCTGGCCGCGCATCTGACGCTGTTCCATCACCTGCCGCCCTCGGCAGAGGGTGAGATCAAGCATCGCCTGAACGGCCTCACCCGCGGCGTGCGAGCGCCGCAGGCGCGCGTCGGCGGGCTGATGTCGCTGGGGCGCGGTGTCGCCTATCGGATCGAATCGCCCGATCTGGTCGCGATCCGGCGCGATCTGGCCGACGCTTTCGCGGGCCTGCTGACGCCGCAGGATGCTGGCGGCTGGCGTCCGCACGTCACCATCCAGAACAAGGTCCAGCCCAATATCGCGAAGCTGCTGCTGACCGCTTTGTCGCGCGATTTCGCCCCCCGCGACGTCGAAATCGCGGGGCTGGCGGCATGGTGGTATCGTGGCGGTCCATGGGAAGCACTTTCCCGTCACATGTTCGCTTGACGAGGGCTGCATCCCGCTCCTATAGGCGCCCCTCCACACGGCGGGGCGGAGTAGCTCAGCTGGTTAGAGCACGGGAATCATAATCCTGGGGTCGGGGGTTCAAGTCCCTCCTCCGCTACCACATCGGTAGCGCCGCGCGTGTGACACCATCGACAGACGGAACGCTTTGTTCACCATTGCCGTGCGATGGCATAGGCCGGTTGGTTCGGGTCGCGTCGATGCCCTATCACTTTTCCAATGAACGTCGGACCGCCGATCGGCGGGTCGCCAAGCAGCCCCATGCGGGGCCCGAGCGTCGTCTTGCGGAGCGCCGGGCGACCGAGGTGAAGCTGGTCCGCAAGCCGCAGCCGATGCATCGCGGCGTGTTGTGGGCGGCGGTTCTGATGGTGCTGGTCCTGTCCGACAGCGTATGGCTCGACGGGGCGTATCGCCACATGGTGACGGGCGGCATCGCCGGCTGGGTCGCCAGCGTGCGCTATTGGTCCGATCACGTCTGGGATTGGCGCGCCTAGGCGAACGCCCCGAACGGATCGTTCATCACCAGCATCGCGTCGGACCGCGCGAGTGCGATCAGCGTCAGGCCGTGTGCGCGGGCGTGGTCCAGCGCTAAGCTGGTGGGGGCGGAGATGCCGACCAGCAGCGGCGCTGCGGCGACCAGCGCCTTGTCCGCCATTTCGAAGCTGATGCGCGACGTGACGAGCGTGAAGGCTGAGCCTGCGCTCGCGTGTGCCTGCGCGCCGATCAGCTTGTCGAGCGCATTGTGGCGGCCGACATCCTCAAAGATCGCCGCGATCGCGCCATCGGCGGTGCAGGCGGCGGCGGCATGGACGGCGCCTGTCGCGGCGTTGAGGCGCTGGTGCGCGCGAATCGCCGCCAGCGCGGCAAAGATCGCGGCCGGCTCGACGACAGGGCAGGGAGGCCGCTGGCGCACGGGTCGGGCAAGCTGTTCCAGGCTGGCGATCCCGCACAGGCCGCATCCGGTATCGCTGCTGCGATGGCGGACGCGGTCGTGGATGCGGGGGCGGCAGTGCGCGGCGAGCGCAACGCGGACGATCCATCCCGCCTCGGCCGCGAACACGTCGATATCCTCCACGTCGGCCGCGGTGTCGGCGAGGCGTTCGGTCAGCATGAAGCCGAGCGCGAAGACGTCGAGGTCGCGCGGCGTCATCATCATCACCGCATAGCCCAGCCCATCGACCTCGATCGCGACGGGGGCCTCGACCGCGACGTCGCGCAGACCCGTCGTCGCCCGGCGATCGGCGTGGAGCACCCGGATTGGCTCGGGCCGCGATACGCTCACAGCGCGGCAAGATCCTCGGGCGTGTTGACGTTGGCGATCCGTTCCGGGGTGGCGATCGGCAGCGCGCCGATCTGCTGCGCCCAGCCGCGCACCGCGCGTCGCGCGTCATGCGCGATATGGTCGACGAGCGCGTCGGCGAGGTCGGCGGGCCAGTGGCCGATGACCGGCGCGTCGCTGCAATAACTGGGCGCGCGGCGCAGCAGCGCGGCGACGAGCGCCTCGGGCAGGGACGGCGTGTCGCAGGGCACCGTCAAGACGCTGTCGAAGCCCTGCGACGCTGCATAGTGCAACGCGCCCGCGATGCCGCCGAGCGGCCCGAGGCCGGGGGCCGGGCGATCCGCGATCCCACCCTCACGCCCCACGACGACCACCGCATCGGTCCAGCGTGCGCAGGCGTCGCGGACGTGCGACAGTAGCGGCCGGCCGTCCCACAAGGCGGCGGCCTTGTCGCTGCCGAAGCGGCTCGATTGGCCGCCGGCGAGGATCGCAGCGAGGATCAGGCCGCCTTCTCCACTCGCACCGGCACGGATTTCCCCGCCGGAACATGGCTTTGTTCGGCCTTGTGTGTGACCGGCATCAGGATGTTGCATTCGGGGTAATAGCCACCCAGGCAGCCGCGCGGAATGTCATAGGGCACGACCAGCAGACCATCGACGCGCTTGTCGCCGTTCGTGCCCTCGTCGCCGACCAGATCGACCTTGTCGTGCTCGGCCAGGCCCAGCTCCGCCATGTCGGCGCGGTTCATCAGCACGACGTCGCGCGTGCCTTTGATGCCGCGGAACCGGTCGTGATAGCCATAGACGGTCGTGTTGAATTGGTCGTTCGAGCGCAGCGTCATCAGGCGGAAGCGGCCGGGGGCGTCCTTGAAACCTGTGGCGTTCAACGCGCTCGGTACGTTGAATTCGGCGCGGCCGCTGTCGGTGAGCCATTGGCGGTGGGCGGCGGGCACACCCTTCCAGAAGCCGCCGGGGATCCACATCCGCTCGTTGAAGCGGGCGAACTTGTCCGGATAGGTCGCCTCGATCGCATCGCGCACGAGGCCGTAATCGCCGACCCAGGCGTCCCAATCCACCTTCGGGTTGGGATCGAGCGTCGCCTTGGCGATGCCGGCGAGGATCGCGGGTTCGCTGAGCAGCGTCTCCGCCGCCGGCGTCGCGCGGCCGCGGCTGCCATAGATGCGGCTAAAACTGTCCTCCATCGTCACCGCCTGCGGGCCGGTTGCCTGTTCGTCGGTCTCGATCCGGCCCAGGCAGGGGAGAAGGTAGCAGGTCTTGCCGGGCAACAGATGCGTGCGATTAAGCTTGGTCGCGATGCTGACGGTGAGGTCGAGCGTCTGCCATGCCGGCTCGATCCGTGCGGTATCGGGCACCGCGCGGGCGAGGTTGCCGCCCAGGCCCAGGAACGCCTGCGCGCTGCCGTCGATGATATGCTCGCACGCTTCGACCGTATCCCAGCCCTTGTCGCGCGGGGGTTCGAAGTCATACAGCTGCTGCAGCCGGTCGAGCGGGGCGAGCTCGGGCTTTTCGGTGATGCCGACGGTGCGCTGGCCCTGCACGTTGCTGTGGCCGCGGACTGGGCCGAAGCCGGCGCCGGGCTTGCCGACGTTGCCGCGCAGCAGCATCAGGTTCACCAGCGTGTGGAGGTTGTCGATGCCGTGAACGTGCTGGGTCAGGCCCATGCCGTAGACGCAGATGACCCGCTTCGATTTGGCGTAGACGGCCCCGGCAGCCTCCATGTCCTGACGGGTTATGCCGCTTTCATGCTCCAGCGTTGCCCAGTCGGTCGCGCGGACCATGTCGGCGAACGCCTCGAACCCCGTCGTATGTTCGGCGATGAAGGCATGGTCGAGGATCGCGGGGGCGTTGATCCGCTGGCACTGGTCGTCCGCTTCGATGACGTATTTGCAGATGCCGACCAAAGCGGCGATGTCGCCGCCGGCCTTCACCTGGTGATATTGCGTGGCGATCGGTGTCGACTTGCGCGTCGCCATCTCGATCGGGTTCTGCGGATCGGTAAAGCGTTCGAGGCCGCGTTCCTTCAGCGGGTTGAACACCACGATCTCGACGCCCCGCTTGGCGCAACTGCGCAAGGGGTGGAGAAAGCGGGGTGAGTTCACCCCCGGATTCTGGCCGAAATAGAAAATAGCGTCACACTGGTCGTAATCCGACAAATGGATCGTGCCGACGGGCGAACCAATTGCAGACTTGAGGCCGACCGACGTCGTCTCGTGACACATGTTGGACGAATCGGGCAGGTTCTGGCTGCCGTACAGGCGCGCCATCAACGCCCACATGTAGCTCGTTTCCAGACTCGCGCGGCCGGATGCGTAGAAGATCACCTTCTTGGGATCGTAGCGCTTCAGATGCGTGCCGATATCGGCAAACGCCTCCGCCCAGCTGACCGCGACATAGCGATCGGTGGCGGCATCATATTTCATCGGATGCGTCAGGCGCCCGGCCTGTTCGAGGTCGTAATCCTTCCATCCGCGCAAGTCGCTGACGGTATGCTTCGTGAAGAATTCGGGCGTGGTGCGATAGGTGGTCAGCTCCCACGCGGTGGCCTTCGCGCCGTTTTCGCAGAATTCGGCGATATGCGGATGCGCCGGCTTCCCCCAAGCGCACGAGACACACATGACGCCCCCGGGCTTGTTTAGCCGCGTCAGCTCGCGCGCGGTTTCCGGCCGCACCTTCTCGCGAAGGTTGATCTCCGCAACCGACTTCATCGATCCCCAGCCACCGGCGGGACCGGTGTAAGGTTCGGTGCTGATCGTCTGGTCGTCGCTCACGTCGCAGTCCCTCCGCTCGTCCGGACGCCAACGTCCCGCCCGGCGGTTGGATGCATGCCGCATGCCACGGCTTATGTACACGCCATCCGATATCTTATCACACGCCTGCCGGCCGGCGCATGGCCAAACCCCACAATTTGAAGCAGCTCCGCGCAAATTGGTATTGTATTGATCTGAAAGGAATGAGAACCACGATGGTTCTGAGGGGTGGTTTCAAACAAACCGCAAGCAAATAAGGGGCGCTATGCTGTCCTTTATTGTTGGCCGTAACCGGGTGACCCGTGGCGATGACACACGGACATTCGCGCTGATCGGTCGCGGCGAAATGCAATCATCCCCGGATCACGAAGGGGAAAGAAGATGATGATGTACAAGGGGATACTCGCCTCCACCTGTTGTCTGGCGGCGTTGCTCGCCATGCCGGCGCACGCCCAGGTCACGACCGATCAGGACGCTGCGACCCAGATCGGCGATCCGGTCGCTTCTGCGAAGCTGGCCGCCGACCGGGCACGCGACGATTCGGTCAACGCAGACAAATCGCAGGACATCATCGTCACGGGCACGCGCATCGCGCGGCCGAACAACCGCTCCGCGGCACCGATCACCACCGTCACGGTCGCCGACATCGCTGCTCAGGGCGCGACGACGATCGAAGAGGTGATGAACCGCTTGCCGCAGGTGCAGGCCAATGCCGAACAGAATTACGCCGATTCCGACGGCCGCCAGCGTATCAAGCTGCGCAGCCTGGGTTTCGAACGTACGCTGACGCTGGTCGACGGGCTGCGGCTCGGCATCCAGAACGGCATGGACGTCAGCCTGATCCCCAATGAGCTGGTCGAGCGGATCGACGTTTTGTCGGGCGGTGCGTCGTCGGTCTATGGATCGGACGCGGTCGCAGGCGTCGTCAACTTCGTGTTGAAGAAGGACTTCAACGGCATTGCGCTGACCGGCAACTACAGCTTCTTCAACCACGACAATCGCGCCAATCCGGTGACCGAAGCGGCCGGCCGGGCCTTCTTCCCGGCCAAGCAGGGTTGGACCAACGACGGCGGTCGGGCGAACGTGACGCTCACCGCGGGCAAGACCTTCCTGGACGGGGCGGTCAGCCTGTCGGGCTACCTCAACTATCGCCAGTCGGAGCAGGTAAATTTGGGCGACCGGTCGCTGTCGGCGTGCGAAGTCACGCAGACGATCGCGACCGGTGTGCTCAACTGCACGCGGAGTACCTATACGCAGGCGGGCACGATCGTCCCGGGCGGGATCGGTGTGGGCAGCACGCTGGTCAACGATCCCAGCGGGTTGGGCCGGTTCGTGCCGTATAACTCCGGTCCGGGCACCTCGACCAACCCGTACGACGAACTGGCATTCCAGCGGCCGTTCAATCGCCTGAACACCGGCGCCTTCCTGAACGCCAAGATTTCGAGCGACATTGAATTGTACTCGACCGCGATGTTCTATCGCGACCGGTCGTTCAATACGCTGCCCAACCGCGTCTATTCCTACAGCGCCTATGGTGCGCCGGCGTATCAGACCAACTGCGACAATCCGTTCCTGTCGACGTCGCAGCGCACGACGCTGTGCGGTACGCGGACGACCGGTTTGGTGCCGCTCGACGTCCGCTATCGCTTCGATGCGCTGCCGCTGGTCGAGACGGGGTTCGAGAACCGCGGCGTGCGCGTTGCGGGCGGCCTGCGCGGCAAGGTGCTCGACGATGCCTGGCGGTATGACATCGCGGGCGTCTATTCGATGATGCGCGCCAAGACGATTTACCCGTCGCAGCCCGATTACGATCGCGTCAACCGGTCGCTCAACGTGGTGAACGTCAACGGCACGCCGACCTGTGCGTCGGTGGTCAGCGGTGCCGACCGCGCCTGCGTGCCGTTCAACGCCTTCATCCCCGGTAATAGCAACCTGGCCCTCAACAACTATCTGTTCACCAGCACCGACGGGTCGCAGAACAGCACGTCGCTGATGTGGCAGGCGCTTGCGGTCCTGAACGGTGACCTTGGCAAGTACGGCATCACCTCGCCGCTCGCCGAGCAGGGCGTCGCGGTCGCTTTCGCCAGCGAATTCCGCGCCGAGCTGTACAAGAGCAGCGCCGATGCCCAGTTCCGCGCCAGCAACGGCGGCACCGATGCACGTTTCACCCAGAACGTCGTCGAATCGAACGTCGAGGTGCAGGCGCCGCTGATCGAGCACAAGCCGTACACCGACCTGTTGCAGGTCAACGGCGGCTACCGCGTGTCGAAGTACAACCGCCTGAACGGCACCTTCAACACGTGGAAGGTCGAAGGTATCTGGGCGCCGATCGCCGACATCGGCTTCCGCACGTCGTTCAACAAGGCGCAGCGCGCGCCGACGGTGATCGAGGCGGATCAGGCGAGCAACGTCAACTATACGACGTCGGGTCCGAACGATCCGTGCGCATCGACCCGCGATCCCAATTCGTCGAACCCCAACGTGCGGGTCGCACCGACGGCGTCGATCGAGCAATGCCGTCGCACCGGCCTGCCCGACAATCTGTACGGCAGCGCGACGCTGGACTGTTCGGCGCTGAACACCGGCTGCACCGTGCGCAACGGTGGGTTCAATCTGAAGCCCGAAACCGCCTATACCAAGACGTTCGGCGTGATCCTGCGCCCGCGCTTCGTCCGCGGGCTGACGGTGTCGGCGGATCGCTTCATCATCAACTTGAATGACTCGATCAACTTCTTCCAGGTCAACGACTTCCTCAACGGGTGTCTGACCACGGGGCTGCAATATTACTGCCGCGGTATCGTGCGAAACCCCGGCACCTACACGCTGAACAGCGCGCCTGGCGGCAATCCGACGACCGGCTATTATGCGCGGGGGACGAGCAACAGCTACAAGTCCCAGTCGCATGGCTGGGACTTCCAGGGGCAGTATACGCTGGGCCTGGCGGGGGCGGGGTCGCTCGATACGTCCTTCAACGGAACGTTGACGACCCGTGTCGGCAGCCAGGATACGCCCGATGCCACGCCGCGCAATTGCGTCGGCTATTACGGGCCGGGCTGCGGTGAGAGCATGCCGCGCTGGTCGCACGGCCTGCGCACCACCTGGACCAGCGCCGACAAGGTGGCGAGCGTGTCGCTCAACTGGCGGCACATCTCGGGCATGACGATCAGCTACAATGCGCCGGCCGACACGGGCATTCCGGCGAACACGGCGCAGTTCCGCCGGTTCTACACGGGCGTGCCGACGTACGATTACATTGATCTGTCCACCAGCTTCGACATCGCCAAGCGCTTTGCGTTGCGGGTGTCGGTGAACAACCTGTTCGACCGCGACCCGCCGCTGCTTCCCGACTCGCGCAACGTGTTGGGCCTGCTGCGTAGCAATACGCTGTTCCGCTACGACCTGCTCGGTCGGCAGATCGTCGTGGGGGCGACCGCGCGCTTCTAATAGCGCGCCTTTGCCTATCGGATGGTTCAAAATCGTGGGCCGATCGCCTAGATCGGTCCACGACTCTTTCATCCGACAGGCACTTTTCCATGACCACTCATACCACCCGCATGCTGATCCTCGGTTCGGGGCCTGCGGGACTGTCCGCCGCGATTTATGGCGCGCGGGCGGGGATGCAGCCGATCGTCGTGCAGGGCATCCAGCCCGGGGGTCAGCTGACCACGACGACCGATGTCGAGAATTATCCGGGCTTTGCCGACGTCATCCAGGGGCCCTGGCTGATGGAGCAGATGCAGAAGCAGGCGGAACATGTCGGCACGCGGCTGATGTGGGACACGATCGTCGAGGTCGACCTGTCCAAGCGCCCGTTCCGCCTGATCGGCGACGGCGGCGATGTGTATGAGGGCGAGGTGCTGGTGATCGCCACCGGCGCGCAGGCCAAGTGGCTGGGCATCGAGAGCGAGGAGCCGATGAAGGGCAAGGGCGTCAGCGCCTGTGCGACCTGCGACGGCTTCTTCTATCGTGGCAAGAAGGTCGCGGTGATCGGCGGCGGCAACACTGCGGTCGAAGAGGCGCTCTACCTCACCAACCACAGTGATGACGTGACGCTGATCCACCGCCGCGACACGTTGCGCGCCGAGCGCATCCTGCAGGAGCGGCTGCACGCGCATCCCAACATCACGGTGCTGTGGAACAAGGAAGTCCGTGAATTCGTCGACGGCGGCGGCACCGCGGGTCTCGTGGCGCTGGAGCTCGAGGATACGCAGACCGGCGAGCATTCGCGGCTCGACGTGCAGGGCGGCTTCGTCGCGATCGGCCATCATCCTGCGACCGAGCTGTTCCGCGGCCATCTGGCGCTCGACGACGATGGCTATATCGCGGTGGAGACCGGCTCGACGCGCACCAGCGTGCCGGGCGTGTTCGCGTGCGGCGACGTGGCGGACAAAGTGTACCGGCAGGCCGTGACGGCGGCGGGCACCGGTTGCATGGCGGCGCTGGATGCCGAGCGGTTCCTGGCGGCGGCAGAGTTCGCTGAAATGGCTGAGGCGGCGGAGTAAGCGGTTCGCTGCTGCTTCCGCCCCGAAACGTCTCCCCAGCGCAGGCTGGGGTCTTTTGCGGCTCTTGAAGTGCGATCTAACCGAGAAGTCCCAGCCTGCGCTGAGATGACGTCGAGTGGTCCGCGTTATGCTCAGAGTTTAGTGAGGGCGGAGAGGACGGCGTTGCGTAGTGTGCGCTGGTCTTCCGCCCGGGCGAAGCTGTGCGAGGCGGTATCGATGCGCTTCGTGGGCAGGTGGCGCGCGGCGGCGGCATAGGCTTGCGCGGTGGCGTCGCCGCTAGCGAGTAGTATGGTAGCGGCGTCGCCCCAGTCGGTGATTGCAGCGACGACGCGGGCGGCGAGCGCTTGCGGCGCTGGGGTGGCGGCCTTGCGCAGGCCCTTCATCGCCTTGGCGAGGTCGATGTGGCCGGTGAGCAGGCGACGCCATGCCGCGGGGTCGGTGAGGCGCTGGCGGTAGGTCGCGCGGATCGCGGCGGCGGGGGGCAGGGCGTCGGTCTGCTCGATCGTCCAGGGATTGGCGAGCAGCAAGCGATCGATGCCGGCGTCGCGGCCGAACAGCGCGAGCGTGCTCGCCGCGTCGCAATTGCCGAAGCCGACGATGCGGTCGAGCTGTGGGGTGTTGGCGCGAAAAGCGGCGGCTGCGGCGATCAGATCGTCTCGGGCGGACAGGAAACCGCGGTTTTCGCCGGTCGAGTCGCCGATGCCGCGGCGGTCGTAGCGGAACACCGGATGGCCCGCCGCTGCCACCGACTGTGCGAGGAGCGCCATGCCGCGGTGCGCACCGCATCGTATTTCGTTGCCGCCGGACACGATCAGCACACCGGTCGTGCCGGGTGCTGCGTCGAGCGTACCGATCAGCGTGTCGCCCGCGCAGGGGAAGGTGATCAGGCTTCGCATGCGGCGATCCAGGCGGCGATGTCGTCGGCGAGCAACTCGGCGAGCGCGGCATCGTCGCCTGGTTCGGCGCGGCGCCAGAGTGGGGCTGCGTCGACGTGACGGTCGGCGGGGGCGGGATCGGATGACAGGCGCACGACGCGGCGGGGCGTGCCGGGTTGATCGAAGGGGGCGGCGGCGCCGAACGAGGTGAGTAGGTTGGGCGACAGGACGTTGCCCGCAGTCTCCACAGTGTCGGCGCCGTACATCATCGCCTGTCGGTCGCCGTCGTTACCCGCCGCCCGCCACGTCCGGTGGAGGTCGCGTAGCAGTGAGTTGCTGTCCTGAGGGGCGAGATGCCACCGGCCGCTACACGGCGCGAGGGTGTCGAGCAGGGCGCCGCTGCGTATGCCGACCGCATAGACGCGGCGGCCGTTGTCGAGGCAACGATGGCTCAAAGCCGTCAGTGCGTCCGCCATGCGCGGCAGGGACAGTCCTGCAAGCGGCACGAGGCTTTCCCCCTGTCCCGGCACGTCCGGCAGCAAGCCGGCGATCCCGCGTTCGGCCAGTCGGCGCAGCAGGCCAACGGCGAAGGTACGCGTGCGGTTGGCTTCTTCGAAGAGGGGCAGGACGAGGATGACCACCGGCCCGGTATCGGGGCCGAAGCGCAGCAGCGCCTCGCGGCCGCCGCTCCAGTCGTAATGGTCGATGCGCGGCGCCATGCCGCCCGATGCTAGACCAGCGCCTTGCCCGCGGCAAATTCGACGAGCGCGCCGAAGGTTTCGAGCATGTCGCCATCGACCTCGTCATCCTCGATCAGGATGCTCAGCCGATCCTCGATCTCGGTCAGCACGCCCGCGACCGCCATCGAATCGAGTTCCGGCAGCGCGCCGAACAGCGGCGTCGTCGCCCGGAAGTCCGCGACCCGCTCGGGCGACAGGCCCAGCACATCGGCAAGGACGGCGCGAACGGTGGTTTCGACCTGGGTGTAGCCTTCGGGAAGCAAAGCGTTCGGCCTTCGATCGGTGACGTGCGCGGCTGCGTTAGAGGCTGGGGCTGCATTCGGCAATAACGTGACGCTATGAGGGGATATGGCGCCAGACCCGACACCGTTTCCGATCGACCATCTCTTGCGCGGAGACCCCGACGCCCCGGCGCTGATCGAGCGCGCGCGGACATGGCGCTTCGCCGAGGTGGAGGCGGCGGTGGCGAGTGTAGCGGGCTGGCTGACAGCGTGCGGATTGGCGCCGGGGGCGCGGGTCGCGACATGGCTGCCCAAGACGGCGCTGGCGTGTGTCATGCCGCTCGCCGCGGCGCGGGCGGGCGTGGTGCATGTGCCGGTCAACCCGGCGCTGCGCCGGGCGCAGGTCGCGCATATCCTGGCGGACAGTGGCGCGGCGTTGCTCGTGACGCAGGCCGCGCGCGCGGCGACGCTGGATGTCGGTGACCGACCCGACGATTGCCGGCTGGTCGAGGCGGACGCGGTGCCGATGGCCGATGCCGGGCCGGGGCGGTCGGACCGCGATCCGGCATCGCTGGCGGCGATCCTCTACACCTCCGGGTCGACGGGGAGGCCGAAGGGCGTGATGCTGAGCCATGCGAACCTGTGGCTCGGGGCGGTGTCGGTCGCGCACTATCTGCGCCTGTCGCCCGCGGATCGCGTGTTGGGGGTGTTGCCGCTGTCGTTCGACTATGGGCAGAACCAGCTGCTGTCGAGCTGGTATGCCGGCGCGGCGGTGGCGCCGCTCGATTATCTGACCGCGCGCGACGTGGTGAAGGCGGTCGAGCGCACGCAGGCGACGACGCTGGCCGGGGTGCCACCGTTGTGGGTGCAACTGCTGGAGGCGGACTGGCCGGCGGAGACGGCGGCGCGGCTGCGGCGGCTGACCAACTCGGGCGGCGCGCTGACGGAACGGCTAGTGCGCGGCCTGCGGTCGCGCTTCCCGCAAGCGGATCTGGTGGCGATGTACGGCCTGACCGAGGCGTTCCGGTCGACTTGGCTCGACCCGGCGCTGATCGATGCGAATCCCGATGCGATGGGTCGGGCGATCCCCTTTGCCGAGGTGGCGGTGGTGAAGGCGGACGGGACGCGCGCTGTCGGCGAGCCGGGCGAACTCGTCCATGCCGGGCCGCTGGTCGCACAGGGCTATTGGCGCGATGCGGAGCGGACCGCGCAGCGCTTTCGCCCAGCGCCCGCATGGATGGCGAGCGGCGGCACAGCGGTCTGGTCGGGCGATACGGTGCTGGAGGGCGCGGACGGGCTGCTGCGCTTCGTCGGGCGCGATGACGAGATGATCAAGAGCGCGGGCAACCGGATCAGTCCGCTGGAGGTGGAGGAAGCGGTGCTCGCCGGTGGTGAGGCGCGTGAGGCGGTGGCGGTCGGCGTACCCGATCCTCGCTCCGGTCAGGCGATCGTGGTGGTGCTGGCGGGCGATCCGACGAGCGAAGACGCCTTGCGCGCGCGGTTGCGCGGGCTGCTGCCGAGCTTCATGCAGCCCGCGCGCTACGACTGGCGCGAGGAATTGCCGCGCAACGCGAACGGCAAGCTGGACCGGGCGGCGATCCGGGCGGAGACGAGAGCATGAAGCCGATGGGGGCGCTGCCGCCCGAATTTGCCGGGCAGCGCAGCATGCTGACGATCGCGGGGAGGCCTGCGGACGATTGGGCGGAGGCGACGCCCGTCTTCGTCTATGACGTCGGCATCGTCGCGGCGCGGGTGGCGCGGTTCCGGGCGGCCTTCCCCGACGTGGATCTGCATTATGCGATCAAAGCCAACCCCTTGCCCGCGCTGCTGGACCGGGTCGCGCCGCTGGTCGACGGGCTAGACGTCGCGTCGGGTGGCGAGCTGGAAAAGGCCTTGGCGGTCAAGCCCGCGTCGGCGATCAGCTTCGCCGGCCCGGGCAAGCGAGATGTCGAGCTGCGCGCGGCGATCCGGGCAGGCGCGACGCTCAACGTCGAATCGGAGGGCGAGGCGACACGGGCGCTGCGGCTGGGCGAAGACCTGGGCATCGCGCCGCGGCTGGCGGTGCGGGTCAATCCCGACATCGAATTGCGCGGTTCGGGCATGCGGATGGGCGGGCGACCGTCGCCCTTCGGCGTCGATGCGGCGCGCGCGGCGGCGCTGGTCCGCGCGATCGTCGCGAACGGGGCGGACTGGCGGGGCTTTCACATCTATGCCGGCAGTCAGGCGCTGGATGCCGGCGCGATCGCCGAGACGCAGGCCGCGACGCTGGCGTTCGCTGCGCGACTCGCCGACGAGGCGGGCGCCGCGCCGCCGCTGGTCAATCTGGGCGGCGGGTTCGGCGTGCCCTATTTCGCCGGCGACGTGCCGCTGGATGTCGAGGCGGTGGGCGCGGCGCTCGGCGAGGCACTGGCGGCGCGGCCCGCCGTTCTCGGCCAGGCCCGCTTTGCGATCGAGCTGGGGCGCTGGCTGGTGGCGGAGGCGGGCGTCTATCTGACGCGGATCGTCGATCGCAAGGAGAGCCAAGGCGAGACGTTCCTGGTCACCGATGGCGGCCTCAATCACCAGCTCGCCGCGTCGGGCAATTTCGGTACGGTCGTGCGGCGCAATTATCCGCTTGCGCTGGCCCGCGACCTGGGCGGCGCGGGCGACGAGACGGTGTCGGTGGTGGGGCCGCTCTGTACGCCGCTCGACCGGCTGGGCGACCGCATCGCGCTGCCGCATGCCGATGCCGGCGACCTGATCGCGATCTTTATGGCGGGGGCCTATGGTGCCAGTGCTAGCCCCTCCGGCTTTCTGGGCCACCCTCCCGCCGTGGAGATCGTCGCGGGTTAGCGGAAATCGGCATTCAGGTGTGCCGCGACCAATTCCTGCCCTTGGCGGGGGGCAGTGAAGCCGTGATGGAGGCGGGGAAGAGCGCCACATCGGTTTGGGCGTCCTCCCCCTCCGTCATGCCTTTGGCATGCCACCTCCCCCTGGCGGGGGAGGAATTGGTGCTACAGTGTCGGCGTTGATCTCAACGGGATCAGTCGATCGTGATCGTCGTGCCGAGCGTTACTGCGGGCAGGTTGGCGGACGTGTCCTGCAACGCGACCGTCGCGCCCTTGCGCAACGGGCCCAAATGGTAGGTGATCTCCACGCCCGTCATCGGCTCGCCGGGGCGGCAGGCGCCCGCGGTCACCGCGCTGCCGCACAAGGGGCGCTGGGTGGAGGGCGGGGCCGCGACCGCGCCGTCGATGCGGACGACACGCGCCCGGCCGATGCCGGTTTCCTGCACGACGACGCTGATCGGCCCGGTATGTGGCCGGTTGGTGTGCGTCTGGTCGGGGGCGATCCGTTCGGACTGCGTCGCGGAACTGACCGCGACGATCTGAAGGCCGGTCAACGGCGGGGCGGATTGCGCACCCGCCGCCACCGGCGTAAGCGCCAGCATGAGGCCGGCGGGCAGGAAAAGCCGTGTCATCCGGTCACCATACCCGCGCCGTCGTTCTGTTGCGAGAGGGACGACGGTGGCCTTCCCTGCAGCGTCACTAACGCTATCTTCACCTCTCTCGCGCCATAGCCATCGCTCAAGCCCTTGATCTCACGTGTGCGTGGCGGTCCATGGGCGTCAGGAGACATTGCATGCGTTCCGGTAAGTCCGTCCGTGTCCTGCTCGCCATCGGCGCCGCGTCCAGCGCGCTCGGCGGATGCGTCGGTGGCGGCGCCAGCCATCCCGAACTGCCGCCCGCCAGCTATGTCGCATCGAAGGAACAGCCGGGCGAGGAATATGTCATCGGCCCGCTCGACCAGCTCAACGTCTTCGTCTGGCGCCAGCCGGAACTGACCGCGAAGGTCCAGGTGCGCCCCGATGGCCGCATCACCACGCCGCTGATCAACGACATGCCCGCGGTCGGCAAGACGCCCGCGCAGCTTGCCGCCGACATCAAGAAGGCGCTGAGCCAGTATGTCACCGACCCGCGCGTGTCGGTGATCGTCGAGAATTTCTCCGGCACATACAGCCAGCAGGTGCGCGTGATCGGCGCGACCGAAAAGCCCGCGTCGATTCCCTATCGCGCCAACATGACGCTGCTCGATGCGATGATCGCGGTCGGCGGCCTCAGCCAATATGCGGCGGGCAACAAGGCGAAGCTGATCCGGCACGACCGCGATACCGGCGAACAGCACGAATATCAGCTGCACATCGCCGATCTGCTGAAGCGCGGCGATTCGAGCGCCAACGTCAGCCTGCAGCCGGGCGACGTCATCATCATCCCCGAATCGATGTTCTGATCGGATGAACGGCCTCTACGACGAAGCGCGCCTCGCGCTCCATGCGATCTGGACCCGGCGCTGGCTGGCGCTGGCGGTCGCCTGGGGCGTGTGCGTGCTCGGCTGGTTCGTGGTGAGCCAGATCCCGAGCCGCTACGAATCGCGGGCGCGCGTGTTCGTGCAGATGCAGTCGATCCTGCCTGCGTCGATGGATGCCGCCCCCCAGACGCAGCAGAAGGACGTCGACACGATCCGCCAGACATTGGTCAGCGCGGTGAACCTGGAAAAGGTGGTGCGTGGCACCGACCTTGCGCAGACCGTGTCGAGCGACCGCGACGTCGCCGATCGCGTCGCGGGCCTCGCGCAGGCGATTAAGGTGGAAAGCCAGCAGGACAATCTGTTCCAGATCACCACCACCGCGGCCAGCCCCAAGCTGGCGCAGCAGATCACCCAGAAGCTGATCGACATTTTCGTCGAAACCAACCTGGGCCGCGATCGCAGCCAGACGACGCAGAGCCTCGACTTCCTCGATGCGCAGCTGGCGCAGCTGCAGAAGCGGCTGTCGGACGCGGACACCAAGCGGTCCGATTTCCAGACGCGCTACCTCGGCTCGCTGCCCGGGACCGGTACGGTCGCCGACCGGATCGGCGCGGCGCGCGCGCAGATGGCGCAGGTCGACGGCGATCTCGCCACCGCGCAGTCGAGCCTCGCGACGTTGCAGGCGCAGATGGCGGGTACGCCGCAGACGGTTGCGGGCACCGGCGGCATCGCCGCTGGGCCGGCGCGTGCGGCGCTCGCTGCCATCCAGGGTCAGCTCGCCGATGCACGCGCGCGGGGCTATACGGATCAGCATCCGGACGTGATCGCGTTGAAGCGCCAGCTTGCCGTCGCGCAGGCGGCGGCGCAGCGGGAGCCGGCGGGCGCCGGGCCGGCGGGCACGCCCAACCCCGTCTACCAGTCGCTGCAATCGATGCTCGCCGACAAGCAATCGGCGGTTGCCGGGCTGCGGATGCGCAAGGCGCAGTTGCAGGGCGATCTCGACCAGCTGACTGCGAAACTGTCGCAGGACCCGGCGGTCGCCGCCGAACAGGGCCAGATCGACCGCGACTATCAGGTGCTGAAGGATCAATACGACCAGCTGCTCACCCAGCGCCAGCAGGTCGCGCTGCGCGGGCAGGCGGCGACGCGGACGGACAATGTGAAATTCTCGGTCATCGACCCGCCGACGGTGCCGCGCGCGCCGACCGCACCCAACCGCATGCTGCTGCTGACCGGCGTGTTGATCGCGGGGCTGGGCGCGGGCATCGGTGCAGCGTTCGCGATGGGGCAGCTGCGCGCGACCTTTGCCACCGCACCGCGGCTGGAAAAGGCGACCGGCATGCCGGTGATCGGTGCGATCGGTGAAGTCGTGACGCGCGTCCAGGCGGAGCAGCGGGCGAAGCGCCTGAAAATCTTCGCGGGCGGTGCCGCGGGGCTGGTGGCGGCCTATGTGCTGCTGCTCGGCGTCGAAGTGCTGCAACGCGGGCTGGCGGCGTGACGGGGACGATATGATGCACAAACCCATCCGCCGCGACTCGCTGCTCGAACGGGCCGCGCGCGCGTATGATTTCAGTGCGGGGTTCCGCGCGCCGGTGAAGGACGCTGGCGATCCGGTGCAGGATGACGCCGTTCCCACGGCCATGCCTGCGCCCGACGTCGAGCCGGCATCGGTTGCCGAAGAGCCGGCATGGCAGGCGGCGGCGCCGATCGACGATCCGACCTTCCTCGCCATCCCGCCCGAGTTGCGCGCGCCCGTGGGGCAGGAGTTGCCGCCGGCCTTTTACGAAACGCCCGAGCTGAGCGACATCGCCGGCATCGATCGCGGCATGCTGGCCGAGGCGGGGATGATCGTGCCCGGCGCACCGGTCGGCCCGCTGGCGGAGGAATTCCGCCTCATCAAGCGCCAGTTGCTGATCACGCGCGAACGCATCGCGCAGGGCCATCAGGGCGACAAGGCGCGGACCGTGCTCGTCTGTTCGGCGCGACCGGGCGACGGCAAGACCTTCTGCGCGGTCAATCTCGCGCTCTCCATGGCGATGGAGCGCGATACCGAGGTGCTGCTGGTCGATGCCGATTTCGCCAAGCCCGACGTGCTGGTGCGCCTGGGTCTCGCCGAACAGCCGGGGTTGCTCGACGCACTGGCCGACAGTCGGATCGATGTCGAGAATCTCGTCATCCGCACCGATATCGGCGGCCTGTCGATCCTGCCTGCGGGGACGAAGACGGCGACGGATACCGAGTTGCTGGCCTCCGCGCGTACGCGGACGGTGCTGTCGCGCCTGCTCGACGCCAATCCGCGCCGCATCGTGATCTTCGATTCGCCGCCCGCGCTGGCCGCCTCGCCCGCGGCGGTTCTGGCGATGCTGGTCGGGCAGGTCATGCTGGTGGTGCGCGCCGACGATACGCCCGAAAACGAACTGCGCGAGGCGGTGCAGCGGCTCGACGGCTGCGACGAGATCACGCTGGTGCTCAACGCTGTGTCGTTCGTGCCCGGCGGACGACGCTACGGCACCTATTACGGTCAGGAGGGGGGCAAGTGAGGCGGTCTATCTCTCTCGGGCTGGCGCTGGGCGCCTGTGCGGTCGCCGGATCGGCCGAGGCGCAAGGACGGCGCGTCACCGCAACGCCCTATATCGAACTGGGGCAGGTGCTCGACGCCGATCTCAACAGCGGCGACGTGCTGACCTATTCGACCATCGCGGCCGGGATCGATTTGGCCGCCAATACGTCGCGGGTGAACGGGCAGCTGTCCTATCGCTACGAACGGCGGATCGCCTGGGACGACCGGATTGGGGATTCGGACGTCCACACCGGTCTGGCGCGCGTCTCCGCCAAGGTCGCGCGCGGCCTGACGCTGGAGGCGGGCGGTATCGCGACACGCGCGCGTGCCGACATCCGCGGTGCGGCGCCGGGCGTGCTGGTCGGCAATGTCGATAACATCAGCCAGATCTATTCGGTCTATGCCGGCCCCAGCTACGCGACCAACGTCGGGCCGGTGGCGGTCGCCGCCAGCTATCTTGCGGGCTATACGAAGGTCGAAAGCCCCAGCTTCGTCGGCGTCGGCCCCGGCCAGCCGCGCTTCGATTATTACGATACCGCCTTCAACCAGTCCGCCGGGATCAGTGCGGGCGTGCGGCCGGGCCAGGTCCTGCCCGTCGGCCTGACCGCCAGCGCCGGCTGGGACCGTGAGGATGCGGGCCAGCTCGATGGCCGCTACGAGGGCTGGCGCGTCCGCGGCGACGCGTTGATGCCGGTATCGCCCTATGTCGCGCTGACCGCAGGTGTCGGCTACGAACGGATTGAAACGAGCAATCGCCCGGCGCTGACCAATGTGGCGGGCCAGCCCGTCGTCGATGGCGATGGCCGCTTCGTCACCAACAGCGCCGCGCCGCGCCAGATCGCCTATCGCACCGATGGCGTCTATTACGATGCGGGTGTCGTCTGGCGCCCCAACCGCCGCGTGTCGGCGGAGGCGCGCGTAGGCAAGCGCTTCGGGTCGATCAGCTACAGCGGTCTTGCCACCTATCAAGCGTCCGAACATGTCGGAATGGCCGTGAGCGTCTATGACAGCGTCACGACCTTCGGCCAGCAGCTGCGCAACGGGCTGCAACAGCTGCCGACCAGTTTCATCTCCGCCCGCGATGCGTTCACGCAGCAGTTCAACGGCTGCGTCTTTTCGACCAGCGGGGCGACGCCGGGCGGCTGCCTGAACGACGTGTTCCAGTCGATCCAGACCGCCAGCTATCGCGCGCGCGGCGTCGATGCGGTGCTATCGGTCACGCGCGGGCGGACGACCTATGGCGGCGGCATCGGCTATGCGAACCGCAAGCTGTTCAACCGCGACGACGTGCCCGGCGTGACGCTGTACGGGATCGAGGATCAGAGCGCCTATGGCCAGCTGTTCCTCAACCGCCAGCTGTCGCCCGTCTCGACCATCGACGGCAACCTGTTCGTTAATTATTACGAATCGGGCGTTGCGCAGGCGGCCGGCGTCTGGGCCTATGGCGGCACCGCCAGCTATGGGCACAGCTTCGGCCGGATCACCACCTCGGCCAGTGCGGGCGTTTATGCGTTCGACACGGGCGATCTGGACACCACCTGGTCCGCGCAGGCGCTGATCGCCGCGCGCTATTCCTTCTAGGGGCCGCACAGGATGTACGAAGATCATTTCGGGCTGACCGGACGCCCCTTCCAACTCACCCCAGACGCGCGCTTCTGGTATGAGACGGCGACGCATCGCAAGGCGATGGCCTATCTCGGCTATGGCATCGCGCAGGGCGAGGGGTTCATCGTCGTGACCGGCGATATCGGCGCGGGCAAGACGACGCTGGTGGGGCATCTGACCGGCCTGCTCGATCCCGCAGCGCTGAACGTCATCACGATCGTGTCGACCGCGATCGCCGCCGACGACCTGCTGCGCGTCGTCGCGACGGGCCTCGGCGTCGATCCGGCCAACCTGACCAAGGCGCAGCTGCTGACCGCGATCGAACGCGGACTGCATGCGGTGAAGCGCTCCGGCCGGCGGACGCTACTGATCGTCGACGAGGTGCAGGCGCTGCCCGTCGATTCGCTCGAAGAGCTGCGCATGCTGTCCAACTTCCAGGCGGGCGGGCATGCGCTGCTGCAGATCCTGCTGCTCGGCCAGCCCGAGTTCCGCGAGCGGTTGCAGGGATCGGAGCGGCTGGAGCAATTGCGCCAGCGCGTCATCGCCATCCACCACCTCGATCCGATGGAGCCGCATGAGGTTGCCGATTATGTCGCGCACCGCCTGTCGGTGGTCGGCTGGCAGGGGCGGCCGGACTTTGCGGACGACGCGTTCGAGACGCTGTATCGCGGATCGGGCGGCGTGCCGCGGCGGCTCAATCAGCTTGCCGCGCGCGTGATGCTGGCGGCGGCGCTGGAAGGGCATGAGCTGATTGACGGTCGACTGGTGCGCCAGGTGGTACGCGATCTGGAGGCGGACCTGCCGGCGAGCTTTACGCCGACGGTGGTGCAGCCGGCCCCTGAACCCGAACCCTTGGCCGAGACGGCGGTCACGGCAGAGCCGGTCGCTATCGAGCCCGCGGTCGTGACGGTCGAGGTGGAACCGGAAACCGCCATTGAAGAACCGGCCATTGAAGACGTGACGCCGATCCGCCGCTTCGTGCCGCGCACGCCGCAATGGCTCGAACCCGTCGCCGATGCGCCGCGCGATCCGCTGCCGATCGTGGCGGAGCCTGTGGTGCAGTTTGTCGAAGAGTCTGCGTTCGCGCCGATCGTCGCGGATGCGTCCGACGACGTTACGTCAGAGCCACTGGTGGAAGAAACGACGACCGAAGACACGCCGGTCGCGGCCGAACCGGAACCGCAAGCGGCACCGGCGGCCCCCGCGTCGAGCGATGCCGAGTGTATTGCGGCGCTGGAGGCGCGGATCGCGCAACAGGAAGAGGCGCTGCGCCGTGTGCTGACGCTGCTGGTCGACTGGGTCGAGGCAGACCGTAGTGAGGCGGCGGCGACCGCAATGGTTGCCGGCGTTGCCGACCTGCACCACGGCCATGATGCCGTCCCCATCCGCTCGCCCGCCGCGTGGGACCATGCCGCCTGAGCCGCTCCGCAACGGCCTGTCGGTCGATGTCGAGGAATGGTTTCAGGTCGGCGCGTTCGAACGCACGATCGACCGCGCCGACTGGGACACGATCGCGAGCCGCGTTGAAGCGAACACCGGCGCGGTGCTCGACCTGTTCGCCGAAAGCGGGGTGAAGGCGACCTTCTTCACGCTTGGCTGGGTCGCCGATCGCCATCCGCGACTGATCCGCCGCATTGCCGACGCGGGACATGAAATCGCGAGCCACGGCTGGGACCACCAGCGCGTCTTCACCATGGACATCGCGAGCTTCCGTGCCGACCTGGCGAAGGCGCGTGCGGCGCTGGAGGATGCAAGCGGGCAGGTGGTGACCGGCTATCGCGCGCCCAGTTTCTCGATCGACCCGCGCAACCTATGGGCCTTTCCGGTGCTGGCGGAGGCGGGCTACGCCTATTCGTCCAGCGTCGCGCCGGTCGCGCACGATCATTACGGCTGGCGCGATGCGCCGCGCTACGCCTTTCGTCCGCTCAAGGATTCGCCCTTGGTCGAACTGCCGGTGACGGTTGCGCGCATGGCGGGGCGGCATATCGCGACCGGCGGCGGCTTCTTCCGCATGCTGCCCGGCGCGCTGACCGATTTCGCGGTGCGGCAGGTCAATGCGGAAGGCCATGCGGGCATCTTCTACTTCCATCCCTGGGAGGTCGACCCGGACCAGCCGCGCGTCGCGAATGCGCCGCTGCGGTCGAAGGTGCGGCACTACAGCCGGCTCGGCGCGATGGCTGGCAAGCTGCGTGGACTGATCGCCCGCCACGACTGGGGCCGCGTCGACACCGTCGTCGCGCGCGAGGCGGCGCTGCTCGCGTGATGCATGCGCCGATCGAGCCGCGGCTGGACGTGCGCGAGGCGAACCTGGGCGACGTCCGGGAGAGCGGCGCGATCGACGCCTTCGTTCGGGCGGCGGCAGAGGCGACGCCGTTCCATCTGACCGGCTGGAGCCGCGCGGTCGAGCGCGGCTGCGGCCAGCGTGCCCGCTATCTGGTCGCGAGCTATCCCGACGGCGATATCGCCGGTGTGCTGCCGCTGACCGAGATGCGATCGCCGCTGTTCGGTCGGGCACTGGTGTCGACCGGCTTCGGTGTCGACGGCGGCATATTGGGCGATGGCGTGGAGGCGCTGGCGGGGGCGGCCTGGGCGCTGGCGCAGCGGCTGGGCTGCCCAGGCGTCGAATTGCGGGGCGGGCCAGCGCCGCGGGGCTGGGCGACCAACGATACCGCCTATCTCGGCTTTGTCCGGGATCTGGCGGCGGATAACGATGCGGAATTGCTGGCCGTGCCGCGCAAGCAGCGTGCTGAAGTGCGCCGCGCGCTGGGGCTGGAGCTGGAGGTCGTCACCGGTGGCGAGGCGCTGCTGCGCGAGCATTATGGCGTCTACGCCGTATCGGTGCGCAACCTGGGCACGCCGGTGTTTCCGGCCAATCTGTTCCGCCACGTTGCGGGGGCGCTCGACAGCGATGTGCTGACGGTGCGGCATCAGGGCAAAGCCGTGGCGAGCGTGCTGAGCCTGTATTTCCGCGGCACCGTCTTTCCTTATTGGGGAGGCGGGACGGCGGCGGCGCGGGGGCTGCGCGCCAACGATCGCATGTATTTCGCGCTGATGAGCCATGCGCGGGATCGCGGCTGCACGCGGTTCGACTTCGGCCGGTCGAAGACGGGTACGGGTGCGGCGGCGTTCAAGAAGAACTGGGGCTTTACCGGCGTGCCGCGCTGCTATGCGACGCGCAGCGACGGGCCGGCGCGCGAGGTCAATCCGCTCAATCCCAAATATGCGATGATGGTGGCAACGTGGAAGCGGCTGCCGCTGCCGCTCGCCAATCTGATGGGACCGTGGATCGCCCGCGGCCTGGGCTGATGGAGCTGCTGTTCCTCGCGCACCGCGCGCCCTTTCCGCCCGATCGCGGCGACAAGATCCGCAGCTATCACGTCCTGCGTCACCTGATGGCACGCGCGCGCGTCCATCTGGTCGCGTTCGGGGAAGGCGATGCGGATTTCGATGTGCCAGCGCCCATCGCGGAAGGCCTGGAGAGCATCACGCTGATCCGCCGCACCAAGCCACAGGCGCTGGCGGCGGTCGAGGCCTTGGCGACGGGGCGGCCGGTGTCGCTGACCGCCTTCAATGCCCCGGCGATGCGGCGGGCGGTCGCGGCGCGACGGGTCGATGCCATCTACTGTTTTTCCGGGCAGATGGCGCAATATCTGCCCGCGGGCGTGCCGGCGGTGATGGACTTCGTCGACGTCGATTCCGCCAAGTTCGCGCAATTCGCCGATGCCGGCAGCATGGCCATGCGCTGGATGATGCGGCGGGAGGCACGGCTGCTCGGTGCGTTCGAGCGGCAGGTGTCGGCAAGCGTCCGCGCCAGCCTGTTCGTCAGCGAAGCGGAGGCGGCGCTCTTCCGCAGCGGCGGTGGGGCAGGACGGATCGTCGCGGTGGAGAATGGCATCGACGCGGCGGCGTTCGATCCGGCCGGTGTCGGTCCGGCGACACAAGGCCCGTTGCTCGTCTTCACCGGCCAGATGGATTACCGCCCGAACGTAGAGGCGGTGGTGTGGTTCGCGACTGAGGTAATGCCGCAGCTGCGGCAGACGCACCCCGGCGTCCGCTTCGCGATCGTCGGGCGTGCGCCGACCGCGGCGGTGCAGGCGCTCGCCGCGCCCGACGTGATCGTCACCCGTGCGGTCGACGACGTCCGCCCCTGGTTGGCGGCGGCGAGCGTGTGCGTCGCGCCGCTGCATCTGGCGCGCGGCATCCAGAACAAGGTGCTGGAGGCGATGGCGATGGCGCGGCCCGTCGTCGCCTCGCCCGCCGCCGCCGAGGGCATCGACCATGCCGGCACGTTGCGGGTGGCGGGGAGCGCGGCCGAGCAGGCACGGGCGATCGGCGCGCTGTTGGACGATCCGGATGCGGCATCCGCGCTGGGCGAAGCGGCGCGGGTGCGCGTGTTGGCGCGGTACGATTGGGCGGCGCGGCTGGCGCCGCTCGGGGCCCTGCTTGGGTTGGGCGCATGAGCGGCTGGCGGCGGCATGGGATCGCGCTGGCGCTGGCTGTTGCACTCATCCTGTTGATCTTCCGCGCCGACGTCGTGCGGCTCGTCACGATCTGGTGGACCAGCACGACCTTCGGGCATTGCCTGTTCATCGGGCCGGTGATCGGCTGGCTGGTCTGGCAGCGGCGGCGCGAGCTTGGTGCCTTGACGCCGACGGCCTGGTGGCCGGGGCTGCTGCTCGTCGCGGCGGGGGGCGCCGGCTGGCTGATGGGCGATGCGGGTTCGGTCAGCTTCGCGCGGCAATTGGGTGTGGTGCTGATGCTGCAAGGCGCAGTGGTGACGCTGCTTGGCGCGCAGGTGGCGCGCGGTCTGCTGTTCCCGCTGGGCTATGCGCTGTTCCTCGTCCCCTTCGGCGAGGCGCTCGAGCCGCCGTTACAGGCGGTGACGGTGCGGATCGTCATGCCGCTGCTGCACTTGGTCGGCGTTCCTGCCACGTCGAACGGCGTGCTGATCCACGCCGGCCGCTATTATTTTGAGGTGGCGGAGGCGTGTTCGGGCGCGAAGTTCGTCATCGCGATGCTCGCGTTCGGCGTGCTCGTCGCCAACGTCTGTTTCGTGTCGTGGCGGCGGCGGATCGGCTTCATGGTCGCCGCGCTGGTGGTGCCGGTGATCGCCAACGGCCTGCGCGCCTTCGGAACGATCTACGCCGCGAACCTGACCAGCGTGGAGGCGGCGACGGGGTTCGACCATATCGTCTACGGCTGGCTGTTCTTCGGGCTGGTGATGGCGGCGGTGCTGGCGATCGGGTGGCGCTGGTTCGATCGCGCGCCCGATGCACCCGCGTTCGATCCTGCGCGCCTGCCGCCCGTGCGGAGGGGGCGGATCGCGTTGCCGCTCGGCGTGCTGCTGACCGCCACCACCGCCGGTGTCTGGCCGGTGTGGAGCGCCGCCATCGCGCATCGCGCCGCGCCATTGCCGACGCAGATCGATTTGCCGGTAGTCGCCGGCTGGACCCGGGTGCCGCTCAGCCAGCGCGCGGCGTGGCAACCTTACTACCCCGGCGCCGACCATGTCCTGTTCGGCCGCTACGCCCGCGATGGCGCCGCGGTCGACCTGGCCGTCGCGGTGTTCGCGTCCCAGGGCGAAGGGCATAAGATCGGTGCGTTCGGCACCGGCCCAATCCGCGAGGAGGACCGCTGGGTCCGCATCGCCGACGCCGCGCCGATCGCTGGCGGTGCAACGCTGCGTATGACCGCGCCGGGGAGCGACGGCCATGCGGTGGAGCGCATCGTCGCGACATGGTACGTCGTCGGCAACAGGGTTACGGCGGACGAGCGCGTGGTGAAGATCGAGACGATGACGGCAAAATTGCTCGGCGGTCCGCAGCGAGCGGTGGCGATCCATCTGTCGGCCGAAGTGACGCCGGGCCGCGACGCGCGCGCGGACATCGCCGCCTTCGCCGCGGCCTTGGGCCCGATCGATGGCGTGGCGGATCGCCTGACGGGCGCGCGCTGATGTGCGGCATTGCGGGGCTGTTTCACCCCGGCACTCCTAAGCCCGTCGATCCCGCCCGCATTGCCGCGATGATCGCGGTACAGGCGCACCGTGGTCCAGATGGCGAAGGCATATGGACCGCGCCGGGCGTCGGGCTGGGCCATCGCCGACTATCGATCATCGATCTGGAAGGCTCGCCGCAACCGATGCATGCGGGCGCGCTGAGCGTCACCTACAATGGCGAGATCTACAATTTCGCCGAGCTGCGCGCGCAGCTGGAGCGGGGCGGCGCGCGCTTCGTCACCGATGGCGATACCGAGGTGCTGCTGCACGGCTGGCGCGCCTGGGGGCCGGGGCTACTCGACCGGCTGAACGGCATGTTTGCCTTCGCGCTCCACGATGCCGAGGCGGGGACGCTGTTCCTCGCTCGCGACCGGCTGGGCGTGAAGCCGCTCCATTATGTCGAGCTGTCCGACGGCAGCCTCGCCTTCGCGTCCGAACTGAAAGGCCTGCTCGCGCATCCGCTGCTGCGCCGCGTGCCCGATGCGACCGCGATCGAGGATTATCTGGCGTTTGGTTACGTCCCCGACGACGCCTGTCTGATCGCCGGCGTGCGCAAGCTGCCCGCCGGCCATTGCCTGCTGGTGCGGCGGGGGCAAAGCGTACCGGCGCCGCGCCGCTGGTGGGACGTCAGCTTCGCCGATCGCGCGACCGGATCGACACGCGCGCTCGGCGAGGAGCTGCTGGCGCATATGCGCGAGGGCGTGCGCAGCCGCATGGTCGCCGACGTGCCGCTCGGCGCCTTCCTGTCGGGTGGCGTCGACAGCTCCGCGGTCGTCGCGCTGATGGCGGAGGCGAGCAAGGCGGCGGTGCGCACCTGTACGATCGGCTTCGACGAGGCCGGCCATGACGAGCGCGCGCATGCCGCGGTGGTCGCACAGCGTTTTGCCACCGATCACCATGCGCAGGTCGTGCGCCCCGACGATTTCGCGCTGATCGACACGCTGGTGCATCATTTTGACGAACCCTTTGCCGATGGCAGCGCGCTAGCCACCTATCAGGTCGCGGCATTGGCGAGAGCGCGGGTGACCGTGGCGCTGTCGGGCGATGGCGCGGACGAAGTGTTCGCCGGCTATCGCCGCTACCGTTTCCAGGCGGCCGAAGAGCGCGTGCGGGGCCTGTTGCCGCCCGCATGGCGCACCGCGGCGTTCGGGACGCTGGGCCGCTATTATCCCAAGGCCGATTGGGCGCCGCGGCCGCTGCGCGCGAAGACGACGTTACTCGCGCTCGCCAGCGATGGCGACGAGGCTTACGCACGCGCCGTCGGTGTCACCTCGCCAGAGCTGCGAGGCATGTTGCTCGGCGCCGATGTGCGCGCCGCGCTGCAGGGCCACCGGGCGGAGGACCGCTACATTGCCGCGATGCGCGCGGCGCCGGCGCGCGACGCGATTGATCGTGCACAATATGCCGACCTGAAGATCTGGCTGCCCGGCGATATCCTGACCAAGGTCGACCGCACCAGCATGGCGGTGGGTCTGGAGGCGCGCGAGCCGCTGCTCGACCATCGGTTGGTCGAATTCGGTGCGCGACTGCCCGCGTCGATGCGGCTGCACCGGGGGACGGGCAAATGGCTGATGAAGCGCAGCCTGGAACGCTATCTGCCGCGCGACATCCTCTACCGGCCCAAGATGGGCTTCGTCACGCCGATCAGCGACTGGTTCCGCGGCGCGCTGGCCGACGAAGCGGAGGCGCTGACCCGGTCGCGCTTCCTTGCCGACAGCGGCTGGCTGGCGATGCCGACCGTCGCGCGGCTGGTCGAGGCGCATCGCAGCGGGCGCGCCGATTACGGCCGCACGCTGTGGCAATTGATGATGCTGGAACGCGCCGGACGCCGCCTGTTCGGCTGATCGTTTCGCGGCCGGTGTCACCGCACTGTCATCAAATCCTAACCCGCCATTTACCGCTCGCCCCCTAGGGTCGCGGCCATGTTGTTCGACATCGATCTGCTGCGCAACGGCGCTTTCGGTGGCGTGCAGGCGTCGGTGAAGGGCGAGGGTGTTTGCCTGATCCACACCGCCTCGCTGGCGCAAGCGGTGGATATGTTCCGGCAATCGCCCGATCTTCGGCTGCTCGCGATCGTCGATGCGCAGCGCCGTCCGGTGGGCGTTATCCGGGAACGCGATGTCCGGACCATCCTGTTCAACCCGTTCGGTCACGCGCTGATGCAGAACCCCAGCATCGGCGGATCGCTGACGACGCTGATTCGGCCCTGTGGGACCGCCGATGCGGGGCTGGATGCCGATGCGCTCGTGCTCGCCTATCTCGACGCGGGCGGGGACGGACTGGTGCTGACCCGTGATGGCGTCTTCGATTCCGTGGTCGATGCGACCGCATTCGAGCGGCTGTCCATCCAGCGTCGTACCCAGGTGATGACCGATCGCGAGGCGCGGGCGGCGCGGATCGACGCGGCGGGCAAGGCCTTCACCGCCGATGTCGCGCATCTGGCAGCGGAACTCGCCGAGGCGGCGGAGCGGATCGCCGCAATGGCGGGGTTGGTCGTCACGCGCGCGGGGGCCTCGCGCCGGGATGCGGCGTCGGTGGCGGGTGCGACCGGGCAGATGGTCACCGCGCTGACCGACATCGCGGAACTCGGCCGGACCCTGGCGACGACGCTGGACGGCATCGGCGGGCAGACGGCCCGCGCCGCGGCCTTGCGCAACGATGCGCGCGTGGCGGTGACAGCCGCGGGCGATCGCGTGACGCGGCTGGTGGAGAAGGCGACCGCGGTCGACGACATGCTGCGCCTGATCCAGACGATCGCCAGCCAGACCAACCTGCTCGCCCTCAATGCCGCGATCGAGGCGGCGCGCGTGGGAGAGGCGGGGCGCGGCTTTGCGGTCGTGGCGAGCGAGGTGAAGATGCTGGCGCAACAGACCGGCACGGCGGCCAAGGACATTGCGGCGCGGGTGGCGGACATGCACGGCCTGCTCGGTGACGTCGTCGGCGGCCACCGCACGCTGGAGGCGACCATGGCCGCCATCGCCGATACGGGCGTCGCGATCGAACAGGCGGTCGCCGCGCAGCAGGGGGCAACGCGGCGTATCGCCAGCCATGTCGAGCAATCGGCAGAGGCAGGCCATGCCATCGACGATCGCGCGCGTGCGATCAGCGATCAGTCGGCGGCGATCGGTGACGACGTGTCCGGGCTGGAGGCGGTGTCGCGGACGCTGGCCGAATCCACCGGCCGTCTTCAGTCGCGCGCGCGCAGCTTCGTGCAGCTCACCGCGTCGTTGTAGGCGTCAGCGCAGCTTGGCGATCGACAGGCCATCGGCCTTGGCGCGATCCTTAGTCGATTCCTCGCTGCGTTTCAGCGCCTTGGCGATTGCTTTCAGCGCCATGCCCTTCTTGGCGAGCGTGTGCAGCTTCTGGATCTCGTCCGCGGTCCAGGGCTGGCGATGGCGTTCGAACGTCTCTCCCTTCGCCATCAGAACACCGCCAGTGCGGCGTGGAGGGTGAGCGCGGCAAGCGCGACCGTGGAAGCGAGGAACAGCATGAAGCGGGGCAATACGCGATTGACCGTCGCCTGCACCAGCGAATGCGCGATCCGCAGGCCGACATAGGCCCAGGCGATCGCCGCATTCGGGCCATCGCCCGTGCCGCTCAGCGCGATGACGGTGCAGACGGCGTAGAATAACGTCGGCTGCTCCATCAGGTGATTGTAATTGTGCGCCTTCCACTGGATGTGCCGCGGCAGCGCCCGATCCGCGTCGGCGGCGGTCGATCCGACCAGCTTGCCCATGTCGACGCCCGCCGCCTTCATCGCGGGCATGCGCGTCGCCAGCATCCAGACGAACATCACGAGTGTCCAGGCGATGAGTGCCACCATCGGGCGCAGGATGTCGCTGTGCATGTTGTCCCCTCCGTTGGGAGCGGAACCTGACGCACAGCGTTTCGTCCCGCAACCTTTCATATCGGCGGCTCCGGATCACTCGGGGCTCCCAAGCCAAGGACGAGGCACGATGAAGCAGACCGGCAATACGATCCTGATCACCGGCGGCGGTTCCGGCATCGGTGCGGCGCTGGCACAGCGCTGGCACGATGCGGGCAACACCGTCATCATCGCAGGCCGCCGGCAGGAGGCGCTGGACGAGGTCGCTGAGGGCCGCGACAATATCCACACGATGACCATCGACGTCGACAGCGCCGAGGGGGTCGCCGACTTCGCCAAGCGCGTGATCGAGGCGCATCCCGACCTCAACGTGCTGATCAACAATGCCGGCATCATGCGCTTCGAGATGCTGGAGACGCAGCGCGACCTGTCGGATGCTGAAGAGACGGTGACGACCAACCTGCTGGGGCCGATCCGGCTGACCAATGCGCTGATCGATCACCTGAAGGGCAAAGACGATGCGGTCATCGTCAACGTGACCTCCGGGCTTGCCTTCGTGCCATTGGTCGATGCGCCGACCTATTGCGCGACCAAGGCGGCGATCCACAGCTACACGTTGTCGCTACGCAACGCGCTGGAAGGCAAAGTGGAGGTGATCGAGCTGGCACCGCCGGGCGTGCAGACGACGCTGACGCCGGGGCAGGAGAAGCGGTCGATGTACCAGCCGCTCGACGATTTCGTCGACGAGGTGATGCGGCTGTTTGGCGAGCAGCCGACGCCGAAGGAGATTCTGGTCGAGCGCGTCCGTGGCTTCCGCAACGCCGAACGTGACGGCAATTTCGACGCCACGATGAAGCAGCTCAACGATTTCGCGCGGAAAGCGCGGGAGGAGGGGAACGCCTCTGCATAATCCCACACCCGCTCGTGCTGAGCGTGTCGAAGCACGGCTTTCCGCACGAGAGACAGCGCGTGCGGCGACCCACCCTTCGACAAGCTCAGGGCGAACGGAGTTTTGGGGGCTCCCAATAACAAAAAAAGGGCGTCCCGGATCGAACCGGGGCGCCCTCATCATGCAGCCCGCAGGCCCGACTTACTTGTCGAACAGCTTGCCCCAGCGGTGAACCGGACGGTCCTTCCACAGGCCGCGGTGATAGGCGTCGGACGCCAGCAGCGGCATCACGCTGCCCGCTTCGGCGAAGACCATCTGCTCGATGCCGGTGTTCACCTTGCCCCAGCTCGCCGCTTCCTGCAGCGTCGAGGACGAGCAGGCGCCGTCGCGCACGTCGGCGACGGTGATCTGCACGGCATATTTGTGGACCTGCACGTCGTCGTGACCCAGGATTTCCGCGCAGACGACGGTGTCCTGGATGAAGTTCTTCGGCACGCCGCCGCCGATCATCAGCAGGCCGGTGGTGCCGGCCTCGATCTTGATCTCCGTCAGTTCGCGGAAGTCGGCGACCGCGTCGATCATGACATAGGGCTTGCCCGCCTTGGCGGCATCGACCTGATGCTTGACGAGGCCGAAGCCGGCCGAGCTGTCGACGAACGCCGGGCAGAAGATCGGCACGTCATGCTCGTAGGCGAGCTTGACGAGGCTGTTCTCCTTCTTGCCGTGCTCGACGAGATACTTGCCCATCTCGCGGATGAACGCGCGCGACGAATACGGGCCGGCCGGCAGCGATTCCGCGATCTCGAAGATCGTGTGGTCGACGTGCTGGAGCGCTTCCTCGTCGATGTACGTGTCGTAGATGCGGTCGATGTAGAGCGAGCGCAGCGTGTCGTCGTCGGGGATTTCCAGCGCCTGATAGTGCTTGTGGCCGAGACCCTCGAAGAAATCCATGTCGACGATGGTCGCGCCGGTGGCGACGATGCCGTCGACCATGTTGTTCTTCACCAGCTCGGCATACAGGTCCATGCAGCCGCCGGCCGAGGTCGAACCCGCGATGACGAGGAAGATCGAGCAGTCCTTGTCGGCCAGCATCTGGTTGTAGATGTTGGTCGCACGGCCGAGGTCGCGGCTGGTGAAGCTCATGTCCGCCATCGCCTCGACGATCGGGCGCGCGTCGAAGCTCTTGATGTCGATATGCTTGACCTGCTTCGACAGCAGCTCGGCCTTGCGGGTGTCGTTGATCGGCGCATTGGCGCCTGCGGTCTTGGTGAGGGTGTCGGTCATGGTTCGCCTTTGGCTATCCAATACCCGTCGTCATTCACTGTTGGGGACGCGGAAACCCAATGATCTCCCCCCGCGCGGGCGCGCGAGGGGAGGGAAAGGATCGATTACGGTAGGGGCGTTACAGCTTGACGACGTTGCCCGCACGCTGCTCCGCGACGAGGCGGTCCTCGGCGTAGACCGACAGCATCGGCTCGTCGGTCACGACGACGGTGTCGCCGGTGCCGAAGCCGTTGAAGCCGGTGCGCATCGCCTGGCCATAGGCGCCGAGCATGCCGATCTCGAAATAGTCGCCGGTGTTCGTGTCCGCGGGCAGCGGGAACGGGCCGGCCATATAGTCGAGATCGTCGCAGGTCGGACCCCAGAAGGCGAAGTCCATGTCGCGCGCGTCCGATTCCGGCTCGCGCAGCAGCTGCACCGGATACTTCCAGCCGATATGCGCCGCATCGAACAGCGTGCCATAGGCGCCGTCGTTGATGTACAGCTCATGCCCGCGGCGGCGCTCCACGCGCACCACGACCGACGCATATTCGGCGCACAGCGCGCGGCCCGGTTCGGCCCACAATTCGGCGGAATAGCTGACCGGCAGGCTTTCGAACGCGCGATGAATCGTCTCGAAGAAACGCTCCAGCGGCGGCGGGGTCATGCCGGGATAGGCCGAGGGGAAGCCGCCGCCGACGTCGATGACGTCGACCGTCACCGCCGCGTCGACGATCGCCGCGCGCACCCGCTCCATCGCGTTCGAATAGGCGTCCGGCGACATCGTCTGGCTGCCGACGTGGAAGCAGATGCCGAGCGCGTCCGCCACCTGACGGGTCGCGATCAGCAGCTCCTTCGCCTCCGACTGGCCGACGCCGAACTTCGAACCGAGGCTCAGCTTGGCATATTCGGACGAGACGCGCAGGCGCACGCACAGCGTCAGGTCGGTCGCGCCCTGCGTGGCACGGACGATTTTCGCCAGTTCCTCCAGGCAGTCGAGCGAGAAGGTCTTCACGCCATGGACGAAATACGCCTCGGCGATCGCCTCTTCCGACTTCACCGGGTGCATGAAGCAGCAGGTTGCGTCCGGCAGCGTCGCCTTCACCAGGCGCACTTCCGCGATCGACGCGGTGTCGTAATGCGTGATGCCGTTGTCCCACAGGATCTGGAGCAACGCGGGCGTCGGATTCGCCTTCACCGCATACATCGGACGCCCCGGAAACTTCTCGACGAAGAATCGGGCGGCCCGTGCAGCAGCGTGCGGACGGACGAGCGTCACCGGATCGACCGGGCGACTCTGGGCGATGTCGATGCCCCCACCGAGAACGGAGGAACGGGCGGTCGAGAGGGGCGCTAACCCCAGCGCGCTATGGTGCTTGGCCAATTCAAGGGACCTCCAATTGCCTTACGGCATACGGTGACAAAAGCTGCCTTGCGGTTGGAAGTCCCATGGGGCAGCGGAGGCGCGATCTATGGTTGCTTGGCCTGCATGTAAAGTGGCTGATCGCACGAAAGGACGAAAAGTGACGATTTTGCGACAGCCGACGCGGGCGGGGGTGCGGGACGCGGCCGAAAAGATCGCGCGCATACTGCCGCCGACGCCGCTTTATGTGCATGAAATCAAGGGGATGAAGGTTGTCTTCAAGGCGGAATCCCTGCAGCCGATCGGCGCGTTCAAAATCCGCGGCGCCTGGCATCGATTGACCGCCTTGGACGCGGAATCGCGGGCTCGCGGCGTCGTTGCCTTCTCCAGCGGCAATCACGCGCAGGGAATCGCCTGGGCGGCGAAGAGGCTGGGGATGCCGGCGACGATCGTGATGCCGGCCGACGCGCCGCGTGCGAAGCTGGAGGGCACATTGGCGCTGGGGGCGGAGGTGGTCCGATACGACCGCGCGACGGAAAGCCGCGAGGCCATCGCCGCGCGGCTGGCGGAGGCGCGCGGCGCGACTCTGGTGCCGAGCTTCGACGATCCCTGGGTGATCGAGGGGCAGGGGAGTGCCGGGATCGAGGCGGGGGCGCAGATGGCGTCGCTCGGCCTCGGCGCGCCGCGTCGCGTCGTGGTGCCCTGCGGTGGCGGCGGTTTGTCCGCGGGGCTGGCGCTCGCCCTGAAGGATGCGGCGATCACGGTCGTGGAACCCGAGGGCTGGGACGACATGCGCCGCAGCCTGGAGGCGTCATGGATCGAGCCGGTCGGTCCCAACCCGCCGCCGACCGCCTGCGATGCGCTCCAGACGCCGCGCGTATCCCCGCTGACCTTCGACGTGCTGGCCCGCCGCGATGCGACGGGCGTCGCGGTCAGCGAGGCGGAGACCGCGGCCGCGCAACGCTGGGCGGCGGAGCATTTGCGGTTGGTGGTCGAGCCGGGCGGCGCGGTGGGGCTGGCGGCGGTGCTGGCGGGGAAGGTCGCCGTGGAGCCGGGGCTGCTGGTGATCCTGTCGGGCGGCAACGTCGACATCGACGCCTATGCGCGGGCGATTGCGGGCTGACTCCTTCCTCCGTCATCCCGGCGAACGCCGGGATCCATGGAGGCGGTGAACCGGCGTTGGAATGCCGTCAGCAGCGGCGGGTGTCCATGGATCCCGGCGTTCGCCGGGATGACGAACACTAAAACCCCTTGCCGAGACAGCTATCCAGCCCGTTGCGCTTCACCACGCCGACATAGCGCGCCAGCGCATTGCCGTGCCGCCGCACGAAGCCGCGCGGGTCGATCGCGGCGCGCTTCTTGGGGAGCGGCAGCACTGCGGCGATCCGGCCCGCCTCGGTCGGCGACAGATGGGTTGCGTCGTGATCGAAATAGCGGAGCGCGGCGGCATCCGCGCCATAGGTGCCGATCCCCGTCTCGGCGACGTTGAGGTACACCTCCATGATCCGCCTTTTGCCCCACAGGGTCTCGATCAGGACGGTGAAATAGGCCTCCAGCGCTTTGCGCGCGTAGCCGCCGCCCTGAAACAGGAACACGTTCTTGGCGGTCTGCTGGCTGATCGTCGATCCGCCACGCAGCCGTTTGCCCTGCGCATTGCTGTAGGCGGCGCTGGCGATCCCCTTCCAGTCGAAGCCATGGTGCGAACAGAAGCGCGCATCCTCGCCTGCGATGGCGGCGCGGGCCATGTCGGGGTCCATCTCCGACAGCGGCATCCATTGCTTGGTGACGCTGCGGCCGCCGAGCAGGTCGCCCATCATCGTCCAGGTGAAGGGCACGGGCACGAAGCGGAAGATGCCGACCATGAGCACCGACACGATGACGAACGCCAGCACGGCTTTCAGCAGGATACGGAGGACGCGGCTCATCGCCGCGCTTTACGGGGCGGGGCGCTCCGGCATCAAGCCCAGGATCGCGGCCGCGGCGTCGATGCCCGTCTGGTAGGCGACATGTGCGGTCGAAAAGTCGTGTGCCGAACAGGCCTCGCCGACGAAGAACAGCCGGTCGTGGACGGGCGCCGCCAGCGCTGCCCGCGCCCCCGCGTGGCCGACCGCCGCATGGCTGTAGCTGCCGTGGATATGCGCCGCGTCCCGCCAGCGCGTCGCACCGAGCGGATGGAGCCGCCGCTGCCAGTCGCTGCCCAGCAAGGCGACCAGTTCGCGAATCGCAAAGTCGATCGCCGCCCGCTCGTCCGCCATCGCTTCCGCGCAGGAACCGCCGAAGAAGCTTTCGATGATCGGCAGCCCGAACGGCGACAGCCGGTGGCTGGCGGTGCAGGCGCTGTGAGGGTTCCCGGTCAGATGGGCATGCGCCGGCCATTCGGGCGTATCGACGGAGAGGAATACCTTGTCGGCGAGGCCGAGCGGCAGGTTCGCCGCGGCCTGCTGCTTGTCGGGCAGCGGCGGGTCGAAGACGAGTCCGTCGTACGCCGTCGTCGGCAGCGCGAGAATGACCCGCGCCGCCTCGATCGTCCCCGCAGGCGTGTCGAGCCGGATTCTTGTCCCGCGATGGTCGATCCGCGTGACCGGCGTGTCGAGCCGCACCGGCACGCCCCGCGCATGACCGAAGATCAGCGTCCCGTATCCGGCGGGCAGCGCCCAATTGTCCTCGGTCGCTGCATCTTCGTACGCTGCCCAGTCGTGGAGCGACACGCGGCCCAGCGGCGCGCCATTGGCATAGCCGGAGATGGCATCGATCATCGGGCGCCACGGGTCGTCCGCAGCGACGAAGTCCGACAGCGGGCGGTCAGCGCCGTCGAGCGCGGCATGCGCAGCGGTTTCGAAGCGATCGTAGGCTTCGCTGAATGCGCGTTGTTCGTGCGGAGGGAAGCCCAGGTCGCGCCATTGGACGCCCCAGTTGGGGGACGATCGGTCGATGGTGACGCCGGCGGCCTCGGCGATCCGGGTCCAGGGATTGCGTTTGGCGGAGTGGAGCCAGCCGCAGCCGGCGTCGACGGTGACGGAACCCTTCGACCCAATTTGTTCGTCACCCCGGACGTGTTCCGGGGTCCACTTGGCGGCGTGGGGGGCGTCTCGTGGCTCGAACGATCCCCCAGCGGCCCGGTGGACCCCGGAACAAGTCCGGGGTGACGGGGTAAGTGGGGCAGGGGCGAGGCTCCCATCGAGCGGCAACCGCAGGCTACGTGCGCGACCGCCAAGGCGGTCGCCCGCCTCGACCAGCAATACTTCGGCACCCGCGTCGTGCAGCGCCCGCGCCGCGGCGATACCGGCCGCGCCGCCGCCGACGACGACGGTCAGGCCGGCCGGCACGCTCACCTCAGGCCGCGATCAGGCGCTTTTCGCCGGCGATCCGCATCATCGCCTTTTGCAGCTTCTCGAACGCCCGCACCTCGATCTGGCGCACGCGCTCGCGCGACACGCCGTACACCTGGCTCAGCTCTTCCAACGTCTTGGGATCGTCGGTCAGGCGCCGCTCGGTCAGGATGTGCTTCTCGCGGTCGTTCAGGTCGTCCATCGCGCTGACCAGCATGTCGTGGCGGACGTCCGCCTCCTGCGCGTCGGCGACGACCGCGTCCTGCAACGGTGCATCGTCCTGCAACCAGTCCTGCCACTGGCCCTCGCCATCTTCGCGCATCGAGACGTTAAGCGACGTGTCGCCGCCCATTGCCATGCGACGGTTCATGCTGACGACATCGCTTTCGGCGACGCCCAGATCGGTCGCGATCTTGGTGATGTGCTCGGGACGCAGATCGCCGTCCTCGAACGCATCGAGCTTCGACTTCATGCGCCGGAGGTTGAAGAACAGCTTCTTCTGTGCCGCAGTGGTGCCCATCTTCACGAGGCTCCACGACCGCAGGATATATTCCTGGATCGACGCGCGGATCCACCACATCGCATAGGTGGCGAGGCGGAAGCCCCGATCGGGCTCGAACTTCTTCACGCCCTGCATCAGGCCGATATTGCCTTCGCTGATCAGCTCCGACGTCGGCAGGCCATAACCGCGATAGCCCATCGCGATCTTGGCGACGAGGCGCAGGTGGCTGGTGACGAGCTGCGCCGCCGCCTCGGTATCGCCATGCTCCTGAAAGCGCTTGGCGAGCATATATTCCTGCTCGGGTTGCAGGATGGGGAATTTCTTGATCTCGGCGAGGTAGCGGTTGAGGCTCTGCTCGCCGCCGAGGGCAGGTATCGTCGCGGGGACGTTGCTGCGGGCTGCCATGATCTGATCTCCCTTATCTTGCGGAGGCGTGTCGTCCCTGTCGCGGCAACGAACGGTCCGGACCTATACGTGAAGCTCGGTGAACAGTTCCTGCATGTCTGCAGGCATATCGCTATCGAACGCCAAAGCGGTGCTTTTCACCGGATGGATGAACCCCAGATGCGCCGCATGCAAGGCCTGGCGGCGGAAACCGAGGGTTTCGAGAAGCGCTTTTTGAGCACCCTTTGTTCTACCATAGACCGGGTCGCCCAGCAAGGCGTGCCCGATCGAGGCCATGTGGACGCGCACCTGATGCGTGCGCCCCGTCTCCAGCCGGCATTCGACCAGCGCCGCGTCGCGCAGCAGCTCCATCGTGCGATAATGCGTCACCGCGCGCTTGCCGCCCTGAACGATCGCGATCTTCTTGCGGTTGGTCGCCGAGCGGGCGAGGGGGGCGTCGACCTTGCCCTCCGCCGGTCGCGGCCGTCCGCCGACGATCGCGCGATAGCGCCGATCGATACTGTGGTCGTGGAACTGGCGCGCCAGACCCTCATGCGCGCGATCGGTCTTGGCGGCGACCATCAGCCCGCTGGTATCCTTGTCGATCCGGTGGACGATCCCCGGCCGCGCGACGCCGCCGATGCCCGACAGGCTGCCCTGGCAATGGTGGAGCAACGCGTTGACCAATGTGCCGTCGAGATTGCCCGCCGCTGGGTGGACGACGAGGCCGGCGGGCTTGTCGATCACGATCAGATGTTCGTCTTCATAGGCGATGACGAGGGGGATATCCTGCGCCTCGTTGTGCGGCAGCGTCGGATTGGGCACCGCGACGTTCAGCCGATCCCCCGCGCTCGCGCGCTTGGCGGGATCGCGCACCATCACCCCGTCGCGCGTCACCGCGCCGCTGGCGATCAGCACCTTCAGCCGCTCGCGCGACAGCGTCGGCACCGCATCGGCGAGCGCACGGTCGAGCCGCCAGCCATCGGCGGCAGGCGCGATCGTCGCTTCAAGGATGGAAACCCCCCGGTCCATACCGTAACGATGTGGGAACGATGGTGACGATTGCAAGCGACCTTGCCCGCCAAATCCTGCGCGCTGGGGCAGCCTCGCCGGACGAAGAGGTGTGCGGCCTGCTGTTCGGCACGGCCGACGCGATCGCGGCGGTGCAGCCGTGCCGCAACGTCGCCGCCGATCCGTCTCGCTGGTTCGAGATCGACCCCGCCGCTCTGCTGGCAGCGCACCGTGCGGCACGGAGCGGCGGGCCCGCGATCGTCGGCTGGTATCATTCGCACCCCTCTGGCGAGGCCAGCCCCTCGCCGCGCGACGCCGCGAGCGCCGCGCCGGACGGCATGCTGTGGCTGATCGCGGCGGGCGGCGCGCTGCGCGCGTGGCGGGCGGTGGAGGATGGGCAGGTCGAGGGGAGGTTCGAGGCGGTGGGGCTGAACGTTTTCCACTGACCCCTTTTTTCGTCATTCCGGCGAACGCCGGAATCCATGGACGCACGCGGCCGATGCTGCGCCCCACCGCTTCCCCACCGTATCCATGGATTCCGGCGTTCGCCGGAATGACGAAGGGAGGGAGCGAAGCATGCCGCTTGCACCCGTGACTCATCCCCGCCACATCAGAGCGATACTTCAGGGGATACCCATGTCCGTCAGCCCGATCGATTTTGCGAGCCTGCTCTGCTCGCGCCTGTGCCATGACCTGCTGTCGCCGGTCGGCGCGCTCAACAACGGGCTGGAGCTGCTCGGCGACGAGAATGATCCCGAGATGCGCACCCGCGTCTTTCAGCTGCTCAGCGAGAGCGCACGCGTATCCGCCAACAAGCTCAAATTCTTCCGCCTCGCCTTTGGTGCCGCCGGCGGCTTCGGCGAACAGGTCGACGCGCGCGAGGCGAAGACGGCGATCGAGGGCCTGCTTGCCGACAATAAGCGCACGCAGTTCAACTGGTGGGTGGAAACGGAGACGCTGCCCAAGTCCGCGCTGAAGGTGATGCTCAACCTCGCCCTGATCGCCAGCGAGGCGCTGGTGCGCGGCGGCACGCTGGATGTCGGCGGCGAAGACAATGGGGGGCAGCTGGAGATCGTGGTCAAGATCGAAGGGCCGCGGATCATCCTCGACCCCGAATTGCGCCGCACGCTGACCGACGGCGAGGGAGCCGAAGGCGTCACCCCGCGCGCGGCCGCCGCCTATCTGGTCCACACGCTTGCCGCCCAAGCCGGCGGCACGGTGCTGGTCAGCGAACCGGCCGAGAATGTCATGATCTTCGGCGTCGCCTTTCCGAACGGCTGATCGGAGTCGGGCGCCGCAGTAAACGCGCTCTTAACCCCTCATCCGCCATGACCCCACGCGACTACCGCCCGGGGACCCATGGACGACCTGCTGCAGGAATTCATCGCTGAAACCCGCGAGACGCTCGACGCTTTGTCGGGCGAGATCGTCGCGTGGGAGGCGGATCCGGGTGATCGCGCGCGGCTAGATGCGATCTTCCGCTTCGTCCACACGGTGAAGGGCAGCTGCGGCTTCCTCGATCTGCCGCGCCTCGCCCGGCTGAGCCATGCCGCCGAAGATGCGCTGGCGACGGTGCGCGACGGCCGCCGCACGCCGGATACCGCGCTGGTCGATGCCGTCCTCGCGATCGTCGACCGGATCGGAGACATCGTCGAGGCGATCGACGGCGGCGAAGCGCTGGACGATACGGGCGAGGACCTGCTGATCGCGGCGCTGGCGGAGGATGCGCAGCCGGTCGCGTCAGTGCAGGCGGCGCACCTGCCGCGCGTCGGCTCCCGCTCCGTCCGGCTGAACGTCGACCTGCTCGACCGGATGATGAGCGGCATGTCGGACATGGTGCTCGCCCGCAACGAGCTGGCGCGGCGGCTGCGCGATGTCGATAACGACCCGCTGGTCGAGGCGGCGCTGGAGCGCCTGTCGCTGACCGTCGCCGACATGCGCGATACCGTCACCCGCACCCGCATGCAGCGGATCGACGCATTGTTCTCCGCCTTGCCGCGCATGGTCCGCGATACCGCCGGGGAGCTCGGCAAGCTGGTGGCGCTGACCATCGAGGGCGCCGACGTCGAGCTGGACCGCGAGATGATCGAGCTGATGCGCGATCCCCTGCTCCACATCATCCGCAACGCGGTCGACCATGGTATCGAGGCGCCGGCGGATCGTCGCATGGCGGGCAAGCGCGACACCGGCCGCCTGGTCGTCTCGGCGCGCCAGTCGGGCAACCAGATCCTCGTCGAAATCACCGACGACGGCCGCGGTATCGACGTCGATCGGCTGGTCGAAAAGGCCAGGGCGCAGAAGATCCTGACCGCCAGCCAGGCCGCCGCGATGGATCACGCCGCCAAGCTCGACCTCATCTTCCATCCCGGCCTGTCGAGCCGCGATACGGTGACGGCGATCTCGGGCCGCGGCGTCGGCATGGACGTGGTGCGCGCCAACATCGAACAGCTTGGCGGGCGCATTCATCTGGCCAGCCAGCCGGGACGCGGACTCAGCATCGTAATCTTCGTGCCGCTGACGCTATCGATCATGTCGACGATCGTCGTCGGCGTCGGCGATCATCGCTTCGCGATCGCGCGCCAGTCGGTCGACGAAATCCTGCGCATCCGCGGCGAATCGGTGCGGATCGACACGATCGGCGACACGGCGGTCGCGACTGTGCGTGGGCGGAGGCTGCCGATGGTGTCGCTCGCCGAATTGATGGGCCTTGCCGGCGAGAAGGATCAGGCCGCGACGCTCGCGATCGTGTCGACGCGTGGCGGCGATTATGCGCTGGTGATCGATCAGGTGATCGATACCGAGGACCTGGTGGTCAAGCCGGCGGCGCCCGCCGTGATGGCGACCGGCCTGTACGCCGGCCAGACGCTGCCCGATTCGGGCCAGCCGATGCTGCTTCTCGACGGATCGGGTATGGCCACCATGGCGGGCCTGCGGTTCGACAAGACGCTGATCGCCGACGAGGCACCGGTCGAACAGACGCGCGCGAACGCCATTCCGGCCCTGCTGTTCGAGGATCTGGACGGCCAGCGCCGCGTGATGCCGCTCGCGGCGATCGACCGCGTCGAGCCGGTGTCGGTCGATGCGATCCGCCGGACCGCGGGCAAGCTGCGGCTGGCGATCGGCGGGGCGCTCGTCCCCTTGCAGGCGGTCGCCCCGTTCGGCGACCGACGCGAAGTACCCGTGCTGCGCCTGACCGATGGTTCGACCGAGATCGCCTATGCGATCCATGAGCCGGTCGAGATCGTCCATCTGCCCGATCAGATCGCGCCCGTCTTCGGCTGCGGGCCGGTTGCCGGCGTCGCGATCATCGGCGGCGAACAGGTGGAATTGCTCGACGCGCATGCGCTGTTCGCTGGCGAAGCGCTGCGACCGGCCGAGCCGCGTCTGTGCCTGTTGCAGGGGGATGGCAGCGGCTGGATGGAAACCTTCCTGCGGCCGATGCTGGATGCGGCGGGCTATCGCTGCGTCACCCAGCCGCCGGCGGACGTGCCGGTCGACGTCGCGCTGGTGATGGATGATCGACCCGTCGCACCCGCCGTCGCGCGCAATGTCGTGCGGCTCCGGCGCGATCCGGGGGTGGGCGAGGGCATCTATCGCTACGACCGGTCGGCCTTGTTCGATGCGCTGGCGCGCGCGGTGGGGGAACGATGATGGAGCTGTTCCTGATCGCCCAGATCGCCGGCCGCGGCGTCGCGATCGCCACGTCGCAGATCGATTCGGTGGTCGACATCGCCGAAACGGTCGCCGTGCCGCGCACCGCGCGCGCGATCCGTGGGCTGGTCGCCTTGCGCAGCCGCGTCGTGACGGTGATCGACACGGGCACCGCGCTCGGCCTCGCGCCGATGCCAACCCATGCGCGGCGCGCGGTGATCACGCGGGTCGATGGCCATGATTATGCGGTGCTGGTCGACTCGCTCGACGATGTCGCGCTGTTCGATCGTCAGTCGCTCTCTCCCGGCCTCGCCCTCGATCGCGGCTGGGCGCGGGTGGGCGTCGGGTTGATCGAACGGGACGACGAGGCGCTGCTGATCGTCGATCTTGCGGCGATTGTTCCGCAACAGGCGGTGGCGGCTTAACGGCCCGCTTACCCTTGCCTGTCACACAGGCGTCAGAACGAACACTTCCTTCGTGAAAAGGCGTATCCATGAAGACCTGCCTCGTCGTCGACGATTCGAAGGTGATCCGCAAGGTGGCCCGGCACATTCTGGAAACGCTGGACTTTACCGTGACGGAGGCCTGCGACGGCCGTGAGGCGCTCGACGCCTGCCTGGCGTCTGCCCCTGACGTGATCCTGCTCGACTGGAACATGCCCGTGATGAGCGGGATGGATTTCCTGCGCGCGTTGCGCGAATCGGCGATCCCCTCGCGACCCAAGGTCGTGTTCTGCACCACCGAGAACGGCATGGCCTATATCCGCGCGGCGATCGACGCCGGCGCGGACGAATATGTGATGAAGCCGTTCGACCGCGATACGCTCGAATCCAAGCTCCAGATCGTCGGCCTCGCCTGAGTCGGTCCGGGTGCATGGCGCCGCTTCCCCAACCTTTACGTGACGATGTGCAGGCGGAGGACGACAGTCCCGCAACGCCGCCCCGGCCCCTGCCGCGCATCCTGATCGTCGACGATTCGGCGGTCACACGCGCGGTGATGGAGCGGATCGTCACCGCCAGCGGCCGTTATGTCGTCGTCGCCAGCGTCAGCACGATCGCGGCGGGCCTGGCGGCGCTGGCGCGGGAACAGATCGACCTGATCCTGCTCGACATCAATTTGCCCGACACCGATGGCCTCACCGCCCTGCCGGCGCTGCTCGCCGCCAGTAATGCGGCGCACGTGCTGGTCGTCTCGGGCGCGCTGAACACGGGCGGCGACGTCGCGCAGCAGGCACTCGACGCCGGCGCGATCGACACGCTGTTCAAGCCCGAGGCCGGCCAGCGCATCACCCAGTTCAGCGAATCGCTGCTCGGCAAGATCGATCGGCTGCTGGCCGTCGATCCCGCACCCGCCGCGGTCGACGAGCAGCCCCCGGCGTTGGCGATCCGCACGCCGGCAGCCGTGCGCGATGCGAAGGGTGTGACCGTCCCGCTCGCCACGGCTGCGGCGGATTACGACGTGGTGGCGATCGGCGCCTCGACCGGCGGTATCCATGCGCTCAGCGAATTGCTGCGGGCGATACCGGCGGAATTCCGTCTGCCGATCCTCGTCACGCAGCATCTGCCCGCGGCCTTCATGCCCTATTTCGCCGCGCAACTCGCGGTGATCGGCGGCCGGCCGTGCGATGTCGCCTGCGACCGAATGCGCGTGCGCCCCGGGCGGATCATCGTGGCGCCGGGTGATGCGCATATGCGCTGCGTCCGCCTGCCCGACGGGTCGGCCGCGGTGCGCCTGACCGACCAGCCGAGCGACAGCGGCTGCATGCCGTCGGTCGATCCGATGCTGGCGTCGCTCGCCGACATCTTCGGGCCCCGCGTGCTCGCCATCGTGCTGAGCGGCATGGGGCGCGACGGCGCCGATGGCGCGCGATCGGTGCATGAGGCGGGAGGCAGCGTGATCGTGCAGGATCGGATCAGCTCGGTCGTGTGGGGCATGCCGGGCACCATTGTGCAGGCGGGCCACGCGGACGTCGTCCTGTCGCCGCGCGACATCGGCCTGTTCGCCGCCGCCGGACAGCGGCCATGATCGCCCCGTCGCGCGCGACCGCCGTGCGCCCGCCCGCGGCTGGCAGCACCGTATCGCCCGCGACGCTGCAGATGTTCAGCGCGTTGCTCGAGGCGCGGACGGGCCAGCGGATCGCCAGCTATCGATCCTGGCGGATCGATACGGCGCTGAAATCGCTGATGCGCGATCGCGGCCTCGGGACGCTCGACCAGCTCGTCGCGCTGCTGCGCGAGGGGCGCGATCGCCCGCTGGCCGACGAGGTGGTCGACGCGCTGCTCAACCAGGAAACCTCGTTCTTCCGCGATGCGCCGATCTTCGATCTCGTCGTCGAGGCGGTGGCGGCCGCGGAACGGCGCGGCCACCGTGCGCGCATCTGGTGTGCCGGCTGCGCCACCGGGCAGGAGCCGCAATCGCTGGCGATGCTGTTCGCCGAACGGGCGGAGGCGGGCGCCCCTATGCCCGAAATCCTCGCGACCGACGTATCCGACCTCGCGCTCGCCCGCGCCCGTGCCGGCCGGTACACGCAGTTCGAAATCCAGCGCGGCCTGCCGATCCGCCAGCTGATGCGCTGGTTCGATGGCGAGGGCGGGGAATGGACGATCAAGCCCGACCTCGCCCGGCGCGTCATGTTCCGGCAGCACAATCTGGTCGCCGACCGCCCACCGGCGGGCGCGTTCGACGTCATATTGTGTCGCAACGTGCTGCTTTATCTGTCGCCCGAAACCAAGCAGGCGGTCTTCCGCACCTTCGCCGACGCTTTGCGGCCCGACGGTCTGCTGGTGCTGGGGGCGGGGGAGACGGTCATCGGCCAGACGCAGCTGTTCCAGCCGAGCCGGACGCTGCGGGGCTTCTACGAACGGTCGGCCGTGCCAACGTCCGACGGCGGCATCGCCGGCGCAGCCCAGGGCCGCGGCGGCGCCTGACCGCGGATCGTCCAGCCCCTCTTACCTCGCGCGTGCGGCTCGGCTAACGTGCATCGCCATGGACCGTCTCGACACGCCCTCGCCGAACTTCGACGAGCGGACGCTGCCGATCAGCATGATCGTGCTGCACTACACCGGCATGCAGGATGCCGCCTCCGCGCGGGCCCGCCTGTGCGATCCCGAGGCCAAGGTCTCGTCGCATTATCTGCTCGACGAGGACGGTACGCTCCACCGCCTCGTCGCCGAGGAGCATCGCGCCTGGCATGCCGGCGCATCGCACTGGCGCGGCATCACCGACGTCAATTCGGCGAGCATCGGGATCGAGATCGTCAATCCGGGGCATGAATGGGGCTATCGCCCGTTCCCAGAGGCGCAGATCGAGGCGCTGCTGCCGCTGGTCGCGGACATCAAGGATCGCCACGGCATCACCCGCGGCAATATCGTCGGCCATTCCGACGTGGCGCCGGTGCGCAAGCGCGATCCGGGCGAGCTCTTCCCCTGGCACCGGCTCGCCCGGCTGCGCCTCGCGTTACCGCGGCCGACGCGCAATCTGCTCGACCCGATGTGGACGCAGGCGGGCTTCCTGCTTGCGCTGGAACGCTTCGGCTATGACGTCACCGATCCGATGGCGGCGATCATGGCGTTCCAGCGCCGCTTCCGCCCCGAACTGATCGATGGCGAGATCGATGCGGAATGCCGCATGATCCTGCTCGCGCTATTGCTTCCCAAACCGCAGGGGGATGAGTAGAGAGGCCCGGTCAGAGGGTCGGGCGGCCGCGGGCATCGCAAGATGCGCGAGGAAAGTCCGGGCTCCGCGAAACGACGGTGCCGGGTAACGCCCGGCGGGGGCGACCCCAGGGACAGTGCCACAGAGAGCAGACGGCCACTCCTTCGGGACGGTCATGGTGAAAGGGTGCGGTAAGAGCGCACCGCGCGACCGGTAACGGAAGCGGCACGGCAAACCCCACCGGGAGCAAAACCGAATAGGGACGGCACAGGGGCTTCGTTTCAGCTCGTCGTCCGGGTTGGTTGCTGGAGGCGGCGCGCAAGCGTCGTCCTAGAGGAATGGTCGCCCAGTCCCTTCGGGGATGGACAGAACCCGGCTTACAGACCCTCTGGCGTTTATTGCCGTGGCGGTAGGACGTTGCGCGCCGCCGCCCAGCGCTTATGTGGGCGGGGATGGCGCGTAATCCCACCCGTTCGAACGACTGGGGCTTTCCCCGCTGGCGCGGCTACGGCTCGTCGCGCGAGGCGACCACGGTCCGCCTGTGCGACCGGCATGGCTGCGACGCGCCGGGCAATTGCCCCGCGCCCAAATCGCCCAACAGCCCCGATCGCTGGTATTTCTGCGAAGCGCATGCCGCCGAATACAATCGCGGCTGGAATTATTTCGAAGGTCTGTCGGCCGAGGAAGCCGCCCAGCGCGAGGCATCGGAAAGCCGCACCGCATCGGGCTATGCCAATGCCAGCCATTATGCCTGGGGCGGCCCCGGCGACGGCAGCCGCTCGCGCGACGAGATGCGCGCGCTGGAGGCGCTCGAGCTGGAGAGCGACGCCGATTTCGATGCGGTGAAGGCGGCGTGGCGCCGGCTGGCCAAGGCGAACCACCCGGACGTCCGCCCCGGCGATGCCGATGCGGCGGTCCGCTTCCAGGCGGTACAGGCGGCCTATGAGGTCTTGCGGACGGCAGAGGAGCGGCGCGAGTGGCGCCCCAGCTGAAACACGTCCCCAGCGCCTGGTCCGGCGCGGTCCTGGTCTGCGGCAAATGTTCGAAGAAGATCGACGGCGGCTTCGGCAAGAAGGGCCGCACGCCGCTCGCCAAGGTGTTGCGCAAGATCCTGGGGCTGAAGAAGGGGCGCAAGGCGCCGCTCGGCGTGGTGGAGACGCGCTGCCTGGGCGTCTGCCCGCGCGGTGCGGTGGCACTGATCGATGGCCGCGATCCCCACCGCTGGCTGGTGGTGCCGCAGGGCGCCGACGTGGCGGAACTGGCGGCGCGGCTGGCACCGCAGCCCGAGGCGCGCTGACGGTCGCCCCACACCCCGCGTCACCCCGGACTTGGTCCGGGGTCGACTCCGCGGCGAGGGGGATGGCTGGAGGCGTGACCGTCCCCTAGCGGCCCGGTGGACCCCGGACCGAGTCCGGGGTGACGAGGTGGGTTGGGGACGCGCCCCGAACCCCTCAAACGTACCGCGCCGCTGTCTCGCGGATCAGCGCGATCATGTTCGGAATCCCCTGCGTCCGGTTCGAACTCAGCTGGTTCTTGAGGTCGAACGACGCCAGTTCCCTCTCGATATCGGCCGCCAGGATATCGCCCGGCGCGCGATCCTGCACGGTGAGCAGCACCAGCGCGATGATCCCCTTGGTGATCGCCGCATTGCTGTCCGCCAGGAAATGCAGCGTGCCGTCGTCGCGCCGCGTCGGATAGACCCACACCGACGCCGAACAGCCGCGCACCAGCGTCGCCTCCGTCTTCAACGCATCCGGCATCGGTTCGAGCGCGCGGCCGAGATCGATCAGCAGCCGATAGCGATCGTCGGCATCCAAGAAGTCGTATTCGTCGCGAAGGTCAGCGAGGTTGGTCATGCGACGCGCGGTACAGGCGGGGGCGGGGCGGGGCAACCGGGCGTGGGGCTTTCACGCACATCTCGCCGAACGTCCGTTCGCCCTGAGCCTGTCGAAGGGCGGGCTGCCACAAGCGCGGCAGGTTTGCGGTGATGATCGTGCTTCGACAGGCTCAGCACGAACGGGGGATTTGGCACGAGATATCCCGCGCTTCTCCGCCGACGAAAAAGGGCGGCCTCCTTGCGGGGGCCGCCCTCTTCGTATCGCTTCGGTCGGCCGTCATGGGGGCAAGCCCCATGACGTCGAAGCTCGGCGGAGCCGAGCCCGGCCGGCCTGGAATTGGGATCGCAGAAGCGATCCCAATTCTGCAGCTTACTTCAGCTCGACGGTCGCGCCGGCTTCTTCGAGCTGCTTCTTGATCTTCTCGGCTTCGTCCTTGTTCACGCCTTCCTTGACCGGCTTCGGCGCGCCCTCGACGAGAGCCTTCGCTTCGGTCAGGCCCAGGCCGGTGATCGCGCGGACCTCCTTGATGACGTTGATCTTCTTGCCACCGTCGCCGGTCAGGATCACGTCGAACTCGGTCTTCTCTTCAGCGGCCGGAGCGGCAGCGCCACCGCCAGCAGCCGGAGCAGCGGCAACAGCCGCAGCGGCCGAAACGCCCCACTTCTCTTCGAGCATCTTCGACAGCTCAGCGGCTTCGAGGACGGTCAGTTCGCTCAGGCTCTCAACGAGCGCGTTCAGGTCTGCCATGGTACTTCCTTCATAGTTCGGGGCATCGCCCCGGAGTGTCGTTCACAAAATCGCTTGAGGCCAAGCGCCTGAAAGATCAGGCGGCTTCCTTCTCGGCATAGGCCGACAGCACGCGCGCGATCTGCGCCGCGGGAGCCTGGGTGATCGTCGCGAGCTTCGTTGCCGGAGCAACGATGAGGCCCACGATCTTCGCACGCAGTTCGTCCAGCGACGGCATGGTGGCGAGCGCCTGCACACCGGCTACGTCGAGAGCCGTCGCGCCCATCGATCCGCCCACGATTTCGAACTTGTCGTTCGTCTTCGCGAATTCGACCGCAACCTTGGCTGCGGCGACCGGATCGACCGAGGAGGCAAGGCCGACCGGGCCGGTGAGCATATCGCCCAGCGCGCCATAGTCGGTGCCATCGAGTGCGATCTTGGCAAGCTTGTTCTTCGAGACCTTGTAGGTCGCGCCGGCATCACGCATCAGATTGCGCAGTCGCGTGGACTGCGCCACCGTCATTCCGTTGTTGCGGGTGACAACCACCACGCCGACCTCGGAAAAGGTGCGATTCAACTCGGCAACGGCCGCGGCCTTTTGAGCACGATCCATGCCATTCTCCACGTTTGAGAAGGCCACGCAAAGCGGCCCTCCCGGTTACAAACCGGCAGGGGAGAACCCCGGCCGGGGTTGTCCATCGATGGGGAAGGGCACCCGTGAAGGTGTAGCAGACCGACGCAAGGCTATCGCCCGACCGGTCCGTCAAATTCCTGTCCCCGTCTCGGCAGGACATTAAGCCGCGGCATATTCCGCAGCACCTGCTGTCTTGGACGGATGCACGACGAGCGAACCCGCCGGCAAGGCCGCGCACATAGCGGAAATACGGGGCGAGTCAATCATGCGCATAGGTCCTCCCCCGCCAGGGGGAGGGGGACCGCTCGGCGCAAGCCGAGTGGTGGAGGGGGAGGAAAACGGCGTCCCCCGTCACAAATATCATCGCCGACCGCCCCCTTCCGTCAGCGCTGCGCGCTGCCACCTCTCCTGGCGGGGAGAATTTACGTGTCTTCAATTCGTCACGTTCGTTTCATCCGGCCGTCATCCGATCGCAATCCCCCTGCCGCTTTCCCCCGCCAAAATGGGGATCGCACCGCCGGCCAACGGGCCGCGATCAAGGGGGAATTCCATCATGACCATGCTCGACCAGCCGGCCATCGGCTATGACGACGGCGACATCGATACCAATGTCAGCACGAACGGCCATATCAACGATCTCATCGCGCTCCGCTATTCGCGCCGCCAGACGCTGCGCGGCGGCCTGTCGGCGATGAGCATCGCGGTGTTCGGTGGCGCGATGCTGGCGGGCTGCGACCAGGACGACACCCGTCGCGCGACCACGGTGACCGCGGGCGACGCCACCAGCACCACCAGCGGCAAGACGGTGACTTTGGTCGGCACCGTCACCAGCGGTATGGCAAGCAGCACGGGCTGGACGCAGACGAGCGGCCCGACGGTCGCGCTAAGCACCAATTCGACCGGCACCGCCACCTTCACCGCACCCGCGGTGACGCAGAGCACCGTCCTCGGCTTCCAGTTTGCCAGCACCTCGTCGGACGGCATCCGCTCGATCGCCGATACCAGCGTCACCGTCGCGCCCGCGATCCTCGATTTCACCGCGGTGTCCAAGAGCCTGGCCGACGTCGTCGCCGTACCCTCGGGCTATCAGGTGGCCGTCCTCTACCGCCTCGGCGATCCGATCAACGGCAGCGTCGGCGCTTATGCCAATGACGGCAGCGACACGACCTTCTCGGCGCGCGCGGGCGACCATCACGACGGCATGAGCTATTTCGGGCTCGCCGCCAGCGGCACCACGCCGGACGCGAGCAACAGCAGCCGCGGCCTGCTGGTGATGAACCACGAGAATATCACCGAAAGCTACCTGCACCCCAACGGCCCGACCAACCTGTCGTCGGGCGTCCGCCCGACCGCCGAGGTGCTGAAGGAGATGGAGTGCCATGGCGTCAGCGTGATCGAGATCACGCGCGGCACCAGCGCCTGGAGCTATAGCAGCACCAGCAGCTTCAACCGCCGCATCACGCCGTTCACGCCGACCAGCTTTTCGGGGCCGGTCGCGGGCAGCGCGTTGCTGTACACCGCCTATGCGACCAACGGCCGCACCGGTCGCGGTACGATCAACAATTGCGCTAACGGTCGTATGCCGTGGAACACCTATCTGACCGCGGAAGAGAATTGGGCGGGCTATTTCCGCCGCGATTCGGGCGACAACACACGCCGCGCCGCCGCGGTGGGGGCGAAGTCGGTCACTGCCTTCTCGCGCTACGGCCTCAGCGAACGCGCCGGCAATTATCGCTGGACCTTCTCCGACGCGCCGACCTCGGGCGACACGACCCGGATCGCCAAGTTCAACGCGACGATCGATCCGACCAAGGCGGCCGACGGCACGCAGGATTTCCGCAACGAACCCAACCAGTACGGCTGGATCGTCGAAATCGATCCGTTCGACCCGTCGTCGACCCCGCGCAAGCGCACCGCGCTCGGCCGGATGAACCACGAAGGCTGCGTCGTCGGCCGCACCATCGCGGGCGTCCGCCCGGCTTTCTACATGGGCGACGATGCGCAGAACGAATATCTCTACAAGTTCGTCTCCGCGACGCCCTGGTCCGATGCCGACGCCACCGCGAGCAACCGCTTGGCGATCGGCGACAAATATCTCGACAGCGGCACGCTGTACGTCGCCAAGCTCAACGCGGACGGCAGCGGCCAGTGGCTGCCGCTGGTGTTCGGGCAGGGGCCGCTGACCGCGGGCAATCCGGCCTATGCCTTCGCCGATCAGGCTGATGTGCTGACCCATGCCCGCCTGGCTGGCGACGCGTTGGGCGCGACCAAGATGGATCGTCCCGAATGGACGGCGGTCAATCCGGTCAACGGCCAGATGTACCTGACGCTGACCAACAATTCGTCGCGCACCGCCGCCAACACCGATGCCGCCAACCCGCGCGCCTATAGCGATCCCAAGACGACCGGCGGCCAGACCAACGGCAATCCCAACGGCCATGTCATCCGCCTGCGCGAAACCGGCGACACCAGCGAGGCGACGAGCTTCACCTGGGATATCTACGCCTTCGGGGCGGGCGCGGACCTCAACCCCGCCAACATCAATCTGTCGAACCTCGACGCGACGAACGACTTCTCGTCGCCGGACGGCCTGTGGTTCGCCCGGCCCAGCAACGTCGCGGGGCAGGGGACGCCGCTGATGTGGATCCAGACCGACGACGGGGCCTATACCGACGTCACCAATTGCATGATGCTCGCCGCGATCCCCGGCACCGTCGGCGATGGCGGAACGCGGACGATCACCAACAGCCTGAACGGCGTCACCGCCAGCCAGACGACGCGCATCGGCAAGGCGCCGGGCACGTCGCTGAAACGCTTCCTGGTCGGCCCGAAGCAGTGCGAGATCACCGGCATCGATTCGACGCCGGATGGCCGGACGCTGTTCGTCAACATCCAGCATCCTGGCGAAAACGGCGGCCCGACCAACATCACCAGCAACTGGCCGCAGAGCCAGGCGACCGGCACCGGCACCGGTCGTCCGCGCTCGGCGACGATCGTCATCACCAAGACGGATGGCGGCATCATCGGCCTGTAATCGGACCGGGGCGACCGCGGGGACCACCACCCGCGGTCGCTGCCTTCAAAAAAAGTCCGCTTTCGACCCGTGTCGGGAACCTCCCGTTAAAGACTGGCGCGGCATAGCAGGCTCTATGATCCCGAGTGCCACCCCTCTGTCGCCGATCGTGGGCCCCGTTCGCCCAGGGGAGCGGCCGTGAAGCAGCGGGAACCGCGCCGGAAGGTGATGGTGCGAGCGCGCATGCGCCGGGGCACCGGTTGGGGCGACGTCACGATCCACAATATGTCGTCGCGCGGACTGCTCGCCACCGCGGACGAGGAGTTCCGCCCGGGTACGGTGATCGAGATCCGGCGCATCCATCACATCATCGTCGGCCGCGTCGTGTGGGCGAAGGGCCAGTATTTCGGCGTCCGCACGCAGGACAAGATCGACATCGACGGCATCGTGTCGGCCAAGCCGCCGGCGCAGAAGCCGGGGACCGAGGCGGGCGCATCCGGCCCGGATCGGCGTGGCGCCAACCGGGCCGTCTCGGTCGCCGAGCGCGAAGCCAAGAGCCGCCGCTTCGCCGCGCGCTTCCAGTTCGTCGTCATGCTGATCGGCATCGGCGCTGCGGGACTGATCGCGGTGCAATATGTCTCGGGCGTGCTGTCCACCCCGCTCGCCGCCGTCAGCGCCGCGCTCGACGGCAAGTAAGGCCGCCGGGTCGTTCTACACGCTCCGTCACCCCGGACGTGTTTCGGGGTCCCCCGGGCCGTGGGGGGGCGTTCTCGCCTCGGGCCATCCCCCTCGCCACGGAGTGGACCCCGGACCAAGTCCGGGGTGACGGGCGGGTGGGGCCGCCGTTCCGAACTACGTTTAGCGTGCGAAGAGCCGGGGATCGCTTGCCGTGCGCTGGAGGCCAATTTGGGCCCGCCGGGTCGTTCCAAACGCTCCGTCACCCCGGACTTGTTCCGGGGTCCACCGGGCCGCGCGGGGGCGTTCTCGCCTCCGGCCGTTCCCCTCGCCACGGAGTGAACCCCGGACCAAGTCCGGGGTGACGTGTGGGTGGGGCAGGCGTTCCGAACCACGCCCAACGCGAGACGGGCCGGGATCGCCCGCCATACGCGGGAAGCCGATAGGACCAGCCGGACAGCTCCAAACGCTCCGTCACCCCGGACGTGTTCCGGGGTCCACCGGGCCGCGGGGGGACGTTCTCGCCTCCGGCCGTTCCCCTCGCCGCGGAGTGGACCCCGGACCAAGTCCGGGGTGACGGCGTGGGTAGGGCGGGCCTTCGCGCATTGAGCCCACACGCAAAAAGGGCCGGGATCGCTCCCGGCCCTTTTCGTATTCCGAACGATCGGAAAGGCTTACGCGCCCGCGACCTCGGCGGTATCGACGCGGATGCCCGGGCCCATCGTCGAGCTGACGGCGACCTTGCGGACATACTTGCCCTTGGCGCCCGACGGCTTGGCCTTGACGACCGCATCGACCAGCGCGTCGAAGTTGCGGCGCAGGTCTTCCTGGCTGAACGACGCCTTGCCGATGCCCGAGTGAATGATGCCGGCCTTTTCGACGCGGTATTCCACCTGACCGCCCTTGGCGGCCTTCACTGCTTCGGCGACGTTCATCGTCACGGTGCCGAGCTTCGGGTTCGGCATCAGGCCCTTGGGGCCCAGCACCTTACCGAGGCGGCCGACGACGCCCATCATGTCCGGGGTCGCGATGCAGCGATCGAAGTCGATCGTGCCGCCCTGGATCGTTTCCATCAGGTCTTCCGCACCGACGACGTCGGCGCCGGCGGCGCGCGCTTCGTCAGCCTTCGGACCGCGGGCGAAGACGCCGACGCGGACGGTCTTGCCGGTGCCGGCGGGCAGGGTCACGACGCCGCGGACCATCTGGTCGGCGTGGCGCGGATCGACGCCCAGGTTCAGCGCGACTTCGATCGTCTCATCGAACTTGGCGGTGGCGTTCTGCTTCGCGAGCGCGATCGCCTGATCGACGCCGTGCAGCGTTTCCGGGTTGATGGCGTTCGCCTTCTGCTTCTTGGTCAGCTTGGCCATTCTATCAGCCCTCCGTCACTTCGAGGCCCATCGCGCGGGCGGAGCCTTCGATGATCTTGGTCGCAGCCTCGATGTCGTTGGCGTTCAGATCCTTCATCTTGGTCTGGGCGATCTCGGCGAGCTTGCTGCGCGCGATCTTGCCCGCGACGACCTTGCCCGGCTCCTTCGAACCCGACTTCAGGCCGGCGGCCTTCTTGATCAGGAACGACGCCGGCGGCGTCTTGATCTCGAAGCTGAACGAACGGTCGGCATAGACGGTGATCTTGGTGGGCAGCGGCGTGCCCTTGTCCATGTCGGTCGTCTGCGCGTTGAACGCCTTGCAGAATTCCATGATGTTCACGCCGCGCTGACCCAGCGCCGGGCCGATCGGCGGGGCGGGCTTGGCGTCGCCTGCAGGAACCTGCAGGTTGATGTAACCTGTGATCTTCTTTGCCATGTCACTCTCGTTTCAAGTTTAGCGGTCCAGACGGGGCAAGCCCCTCCCGCAAGCATTCCAGGCATGAGCATGGAAGCGCGGGCCCTTACGCGCAAAGGCGCGCGGGGGCAAGGGGGGGCAACATGGACCGCCCGGCGGCTATGACGGGGGAGGCTGTACAAAGCGATCGACGTGTCCGTAACCCGTCATCCCGGCCTTGAGCCGGGATCCCGCTTCTTTCTTCGGCCGTTGATAAAGCGGGGCCCCGGATCACGTCCGGGGTGACGGGGTTGGGCGCGCGCGGGGCATTGCACGCGTCTAAATCTACGCGACGCGGCGTCCCATGTCGCGCTCGTCCAGATACGGCGCGACGATCCCCATTGCGCGATAGCGATCCTGCACCTCGGCCGGCAGCAGCGCAAAGGCACGGATGACGCCGCGGCATTCGGGGCTGCCGCACGCGCATTGCATCGACCAGTCGGGGTCGGCGAGCGTGGTGGAATAGTCCCAGGCGATCTCCTCGCCCGGCGCGATCGGGCGCAGCGCGACCAGGAAGACGCCGTCGTCGGTGAAGCGCAGGCCCGCATTGGGCGAACAGCTATGGTTGATCAGATCGTCGATCCGCCCGGATGGCCCCATGTAGCGGTCGCGCCCGATCTGCAGATACCGGTCCGACGCGCCGCTCAACCCTTGCGGCAGACGCGCGGCGGGGACGATCGGGCCGGAGAAGCGCACGATCGTCTCGGCTTGCGCGAAGCCCTGTGCCGCGAACACCGCCTTGCCGATATGCGTCTCGCCGACCGCGAACGGGTTGGCGGGCAGATAGGCGTCGAGCACGCGCAGCTTGCCCTCGCGCCGCCCGAACGAACGGATCGGGTTCAGCGTCGCCAGCCCCACCATGAACCACACGCTGGCGTGGCACAGCAGCTCGACGACGACATAGCCATATTCGCCCACGCCCGAGCCGGGGCTGCGCATCGTCACCAGCAGCGTCGCCATGTCGCCCAGCGTCCACAGCCCCCAGGCCGGCGAGCGTTCGCGCGCGCGATCCTCCCACACGCTCGCCCAGGTCGGCCAGAAGCCCAGCGGCACCGCCGCGACGACGAGCATATGCGCCCAGAACGTTTCCTGTAGCGGCAGCCACAGGATGATCGCGGCGAGGCTCGCCGCCATGCAGATCGTCTCGGTCGAGGATGGCCGAGTCCAGCGCGAGCGGCGCCACATCGCGAGCGTCACGACGATACAGGCAAGCGCGGAGACGATGAAGACGATGCCCTGCGGCTCACCAGGATTGACCGCGACATAGGTGGCGGCCTCGACCCCCGTCGCGACCGTCCAGATCAGCCAGGACGCGCGGCTCGGCTCAAGCAGATGCCGCCGAAGCCCTGCCAGATAAATGGCATAGCCCGACAGGCTCAGCACCATCGCCACGATGAACCAAGGCTCGACCGTCATTCCCCCACCTTCTTGGTAAACAGGGCGTAAACGATGATGGTAAATCCGTCGAGGGGGCGGGGCGTCTCGCGAAGTCGGCGGCAGAACGGATGGCCGGCTTCATCCGAGGCCTTCGCCCACCCACCCCGTCACCCCGGACTTGATCCGGGGTCCACCGGGCCGCGAGGGGACGTCTGGAGCCTCTTGCCGTCCCCCAAGCCGCGGAGTGGACCCCGGAACCAGTCCGGGGTCCCGCTTCTTGCCCGACCACCAACAGCGGGACCCCGGCTCAAGGCTGGGGCGACGGCGGACCGCAGCAAACCCTACAACGGCAAACTCGGCTGCACCGCGTCGTCCGCCGGCTCGGCGCCCGGCCGCAGGATGCCGGACAGCGTCAGGCCGAGCAGGCGGACGCCGCCCGGCACGGGCAGTTGCGCGGTCAGCAGGTCGATGCCGATGCCGAGGAACGCCGCCTTGCTCGCCACCGGCACGGCGAGCGAGCGGGCACGGGTGATCGTCTGGAAGTCGGCGTGGCGCAATTTCATCGTCACCGTCTTGCCCTGCGCCCCTGAGCGTTCGACGCGCTCCCACGCCGCATCGGCGACGCGGGCAAGCGCGGCGTGCAGGTCGGCGGGATCGGTCAGGTTGGTTTCGAACGTCCGCTCCGCGCCGATCGATTTGGCGGCGCGATGCGCGCGCACTGGGCGGAAATCCTGCCCGCGCGCAGCACCATACAGATAATCCGCATAGGAGCCGAAATGCTGTTGCAGAAAGGCGAGCGGCCGGTCGCGCAGGTCGGCGCCGGTGACGATGCCCAATTGCTCCATCCGCCGCGCCGTCACCGGCCCCACGCCATGGAAGCGCTTGACCGGCAGCGAGGCGACGAAGGCGGCGCCCTTGTGCGGCGGGATGACGCAGAGGCCGTCGGGCTTGTTCTGGTCCGATGCCAGTTTGGCGATGAACTTGTTGTAGCTCACCCCCGCTGACGCGGTGAGCCCGGTGACCTGCTTGATCCGCGCGCGGATCTGCTCGGCGATCGCCTTCGCCGATCCCAGGCCGTGGCGGTCTTCGCTGACGTCCAGATAGGCTTCGTCGAGCGAGAGCGGTTCGACCGCGTCGGTGTAATCGGCGAAGATGGCGCGAATCTGGTTCGACACGGCTTTGTACACCTCGAACCGCGGGCGGACGAAGACGAGGTCGGGACAGCGCCGGATCGCGGTGACCGAGGGCATCGCCGATCGCACGCCGAACGCGCGCGCCTCGTAACTCGCCGCCGCCACCACGCCGCGCGCCCGGCTGCCGCCGACCGCCACCGGCTTGCCCCGCAGCGCCGGATCGTCGCGCTGTTCGACCGAGGCGTAGAAGGCGTCCATGTCGACGTGAATGATCTTGCGCATGGGGGGCGTCGCGCCGTCGGCCATCGTGCAGCCATCCCGCCAATCCCATCGCAGATCAAGGCGTTGCCGTTGCGTTTGCGGTAGAACGAAGCATGATCAACCCATCACCCGACCCGGCCCCGGGCAAGACCGCGCTGCTGCTCATCGACATGGTCAACGCGCTCGATTTCGAGGGCGGCGACGATCTGCGCGCGGCGACCGAGGATATCGTCGCGCCGATCCTGTCGCTGCGCGCGGCGGCGGATGCGGCGGGCGTGCCGGTGATCTACGTCAACGACAACAACGGCCAATGGCATTCGGAACGCACGCGGCTGGTCGAGGACACGCTGGCTAAGGACACGCCCGGCCGAGCGGTGACGCAGGCGCTGCGCCCGCGCGACGACGATTATTTCATCATCAAGCCGCAGTTTTCGTGATTCTACGCCACCAACCTGCCGGTGCTGCTACCGCAACTGGGGGTGAGCCGGCTGATCCTGACCGGCGTCGCCGCCGACATCTGCGTGCTGTTCACCGCGGCGGACGCGCATATGCGGCAATATGATCTGTGGGTGCCGGGCGATGCCGTCGCGGGCAACCATCCCGAACGGACGCGTTGGGCGCTGGAGATCATGCGCAACAGCATGGACGCGCTGGTCGAGCCGACGGCGGCAATTACGCTGGGCGATTGGGTGGCGCGGGGTAGGGCTCGCTTTTCGTCACCCCGGACTTGATCCGGGGTCCCGCTATTGGCCGACCGGTGAAGAAACGGGACCCCGGATCAAGTCCGGGGTGACGGGATTGTTGGGGTGGCGGGCTGGTTGAGGGCTCAGTCCCCCGCCGCCAGCACCGCCGCCACCTCGTCCTCCGAAATCCCGAACGCGCCGGCCAGCCCCGTGATCGACGCGCCGCGCTTCGCCAACACACGGATGCGGTCGGCGTCGACCAGCGTCGTGTAGCCATGTGTGTCGCGCTGTTCGCGGACGACATCCTTGCGGCCGGAGCCGCGCGGGCGGCGTGCTTCACGGGCATGGGGGTCGCGGGCGGCGGCCTTTTCCTCGGCCTCGCGACGGGCGGTGCGCGCCTGTTCGCGCTGCGCGGCCTCCGCCTCGCGCTCGGCGGCGCGGGTTTCGAGGCGGCGCTCGGTATCGGCGACGCGCGCGGCAGCCCGGGCCTCTCGGGCCTGTGCGCGTTCGGCGGCGCGCGCGTCGGGGCTGGCGTTGCTGCGGACGCGCAATCCGGTGGAGGGGCCGACGCCCCAGCTCTTGTCGACCACGTGTGTTCGAATCCTGGTGAACGGGGCTGCGCGCCTAGCAGGTCGTCGCACAGCGCGACACCTTCGGCGGTGTCGGACGTTGTCGCCGCCGTACCGAATCGTGAAGGAGCCTGCCATGACCGCCATCCGCTGCCTGATCGCGCTGCCGTTGCTGGCACTCGGCGCCTGCGGGTCGGGCGGGGAGTCCGCCTCCACGACCGGCGAGGCGGAGGCGACGCCCATGGTCGCAGCGAGCGCCACCCCGCGCGCGCTATCGACCCCCAAGCCGGCGCGCACCAGCGTCGCCGCATCGCAGCCCCTGTCCTGCGCCGCCGAGATCGGGCCCGCGGCCGCAGCAAAGCGGGTGGCGATCTGCCGCAACGTCTCGCCCGCGACGCATCCGCCGTGCAACGCCGCCAACAGCTGCGCGATGATCGAGGACGAGATCGCCCGGTCCTGCGCGCTGTTCGACGGGAAGGGATCGCGCATGGCCGGCTGCACCGTCGATCCGACCAGCGGACAGGCCGCAGCCGATGTGGTGCGGCGCTATTATTCCGCGATCAACGCGCGCGATTATGCCACCGCCTGGACGCAATGGGGTGACGATGGCCGACCGGGCCAGACCTTCAAGGGCTTCGAACAGGGGTTCGCCAAGACCCGCGCCACCCGCGTGACGATCGGCACGCTGCCCCCGGCGGAGGGTGCCGCCGGCTCCGTCTACCAGACCGTGCCCGTCACGGTGGAGGCAACGACGGATGGCGGCACGCGCCAGCGCTTTGCGGGAAGCTATGTCGTCCGCCGCGTCAATGGCGTGGACGGTGCGAGCGCGGCACAATTGCGCTGGCATCTCGATTCAGCGACATTGAAGCCGGCCACCGGTGGCTGATCCCGATCCCACAGGGCCAACTCACGCCTCCCCCGCCAGGGGGAGGTGGCATGCCGCAGGCATGACGGAGGGGGAGGTCAGGGCGGCGCTTGGCCGCAGGGCATGTTGCCGTCCGCCCCTTCCGTCACCGCATCGGGTCGATCATGCCCTCAGCATGATCTTGAACGGCCGGGGGCCGTTCATCCCGATGCCCACCTGGCGTATGAGGACCTTTTATCGTTTGGCCGGATGGGGATTCGCCTTACAGGTCGACGCCCGCCGCGATCGCTTCCAGCTTGCGGATGCGCTCCTTCAGGTCCGCGATCTCGATCCGCGATCCCGCGGAATGGACGGGGGGCAGCGCGTCGGCCTGCGCATCGAGCTGCGAATGCTTCAGCGTCAGCCAGCTGCGCCAGCCGGACAGGCCCGCGGTAGTCACCATGGCCAGGCCGGCGAGGCCCGACAGCGACAGCGTCAGATACAGTTCGGGATCGGTCATCGTCCGTCTCCTCAGCGGTGGCGCAGGCGCTCGATCTCGCGGTCGAGATCGGACGTGCTGCGATTGTCGGTGATCACGCGCTCCAGCACCTGGATGCGCTCCTTCAGGTCGCGCACCTCCTGGGTGAGGCGGCGGGTGTCGTCGGTCATGTCGGGCTGAAACTGGTCCGAATGGCGCGGGCCGAAGGCGTTGAAGCGGGCGCGGAGCACGCCGCCGATCACCACCAGCGCGACGATCGCGACGATCATTTCTGCGGGGTTCATGGGTCTGTCCTTCCCTGTGACAGAAACTGGGGGGAGGGGATCAGTTGACGGGCAGGCGCTTCGCCGCCGGCTCGTCGCGCAGCCGTTCGATCTCCTGCGCCAGGTCGGCGCCGCGATCGGTGACGATGCGTTCGAGCACGCGGACGCGCTCCTCCAGCCGTTCGGTCTGCGCGGCATATTGCGCCGCTTTCTCGGCGACCTTGTCCGCCTCGATCTCCATCCGCCGCTGTTGCAGCGCGAACCAGGGCTTGACGAAGACGCCGCCGAAGATCGCGAGCAGGCCGCAGCAGATGCCGAGGATCGGGATGAGCATGGCGGACATGTCAGTTGGCCTCCAGCCGAAGCGCTTCGATCTCGCGGTCGAGGCGGTGCGAACGATCGGTGACGATGCTCTCGACGGTGGCGAGCCGTTCCTGCAACCGGTCGATCTGGCCGATGCGCCGGGCATTCTCGGCGTCGAGCAGTTCGATATCGTGGCGCGCCGCCAGATCGGGGGCGGAGATCGCCTTTTTCACCTTGCGCTGGCCGTACCACTGGATCGCCAGCGTGATCGCGGCACCCAGCGCCATGCAGAAGACATGATCGGGACCCATGTTGCGTGTCCTTCTTAATGGCTGCGCAGCGCGTCGATCTCGCGAGCGGTGCGCTCGGCAGGATCGGTGGCGATGCGTTCGATGACGGCGAGCCGGTCCTTGATCGACCCCAGTTCGGCGCGCAGCTGCGCGTTTTCCTGGCTGAGCAATTTGACGCGCTCGGCCGTCTCCTCGTTCTTCTGCGGATAGACCGCCTGGCCCCAGGCGCCGTCGAGCGGATAGCCGTTCTTGACCCGCAGCCAGGTGGTGATGATCCAGCCGGCCATCGCCATCACCATGATGAGCGCGGTCAGCGGAAACATACCCTGGACGATGGAATAGACTTCGGGAGACATGACGTTTTCCCTTTCGCGTCAGCGGTCGCGGAGCGCTTCGATCTCACGGGCGGTGCGCTCGGCGGGATCGGTGGCGATGCGTTCGAGGACGGCGATCCGTTCCTCCAGGCGGCTGACCTGGCCGGTCAGCTTGTCATTCTCTTGGGTCAGCAGGCCGATGGTGCGCTCGGCGTCGGGCGAACCCCCGTGGCGGCGCTCGTGGCGGCTGCGCCAGCGATCGGGTTCATAGCCGTGGCGAACGCGGATCCAGTTGTTGATGACCCAGCTTGCCGGCCCGATCGTGAAGATCGCGATCGGTACGAGTATCCCCAAGTTACTCATGGTCGTATCCCCTCTTTCAGCTCGCGAGGCAAAGGCTCAGCGGAGGCTGTCGATTTCCTCGGCCAGCCGGCTGTTGCGGCTGGTGTAGTGCAGTTCCATGTCGGCGAGCCGGCGGTCGATATCGCGCAGCTTGCTGCGAACCTCGGTGGTCGACCGCTTCGGGTTGGTGCGCACGCCCTGCCAGAATTTGGCGTCTTCGTGGCTCTCGTACAGGTCGACCGGCTTCTTGGGCGCCAACCACGCGGCGGCGATATAGCCCAGCAGGACCCAGCCGGAGGTGGCGACGGTCAGGATGACCATGGCGACGCGGACCAGGGTGATGTCGAAGCCGGTGTAGTCGGCGATCCCCGAACACACGCCGGACACCTTGCCGTTCGGCTTGTCGAGGTAGAATTGGGTGCGGGCGGACATCTCAGTTCCTCCGGTCGAGCTGATAGTGGGTTTGCTGAGCGGTCAGGCTCGGCTTGAAGTCGGGGTTGTCGGCGGCGACGATCCGCTCGACCGTGTTGAGGCGATCCTCCAGCCGGCGGGCGAGATTATACATCTCGTCCAGCAGCTTCTCGTCCTCGTCGGTGATCTTGGGTGCCTGCTTCCACTTGGTGACATAGTGCAGGATCACCCAGGGCGCGCCGATGAAGAGCGATCCGAACAGGATGGCCGGGACGGCGATATCCTCCATCTCAATCCTCCTTCTTGAGGCGCGCCTTCAGCGCGGCGAGTTCGGCATCCACCTTGTCGCTCTGGCGCAGCTCGGCGATCTCTTCCTCCAGCGTCTTCGGCACGCCCAGCCCCAGCGCTTCCGCGCGACCCTCGGCATCGTCGACGCGGCGTTCCAGGATGTCGAAGCGGCTGAACGCCTCGTGCGTCTTGGGGCCGGCGTACATCTCGCGCAGGCGGTAGCGGTTGTTGGCGCTTTCCAGCCGCGTCTGGACGTTGGACTGCTTGGCGCGCGCCTCGGTCAGCTTCTTCTGCAGCTTGGCGATATCCTCTTCCGACGCGCGGAGCGCATCGTCGAGGACCTTCACCTCGATCATCAGCTGCTCGGCCATGTCGCCGGCCTTCTGCTTCTCGACGAGGGCGGCCTTGGCCAGGTCTTCGCGGTCCTTCGACAGCGCCAGCTCCGCCTTTTCCTGCCAGCTCGCCTGCAGCTGGTCGAGCTTGTTGATGTGGCGGCGCATTTCCTTCTGGTCGGCGATCGTGCGGGCGGCACTGGCGCGCACCTCGACCAACGTCTCCTCCATTTCGAGGATGATCATGCGGATCATCTTCGCCGGATCTTCCGCCTTTTCCAGCAGGTCGGCGAAATTGGCGGCGACGATGTCGCGGGTGCGGGAAAAGATGCCCATCGTGTCGGTGCTCCTCAAAATCATGGCCGGGGCGGGCCGGGACCGTGGCCCGCCCCGGTTTGGGACCGCTTTACGCAACCTGGCGGGCGGTCGTCACGCTGGTCTGGTGTGCCGTCGCCGGTCCCACCGCGCCAGCGACGCAGGTCGCGCTGAACAGGACGGTGCAGACGATGGCGGCAAACTTGCGACCGATCTCGGTGTTGAACATGGGAACCTCCTCAAAAACCGTGTTTCGTGTTGCCGCGATGGCGGTATGCCAGCAGCATTGCAGGAGGCGTGCCAATTCCGAAAACGGCGGATTTCCGTCGTTTCGGGGTGTATTATTTTCCTGAACCACCGATGAACACTTGCGCATTCTTGGTGTTTTCCGCCAGAAGTTGGCGATGCAGCGGACGACACAGGTCATCGGTCAATCAGGCGCCTTTCTGGACGCGCTGGAACGCGCCAGTCGCGCCGCCGCGCTCGACCGACCGGTGCTGGTGATCGGCGAACGCGGCACCGGCAAGGAGCTGGTCGCCGAACGCCTTCACCGCCTGTCGCCGCGCTGGGACCAGCCGCTCGTCATCATGAATTGCGCCGCGCTGCCGGAATCGCTGATCGAGGCTGAATTGTTCGGGCATGAGGCGGGCGCCTTCACCGGCGCGACCAAGGCGCGCGCCGGGCGGTTCGAAGAGGCGCATGGCGGCACCCTGTTCCTCGACGAGCTCGGCACGCTGTCGATGGCGGCGCAAGACCGGCTGCTGCGCGCGGTGGAATATGGCGAGGTGACGCGGATCGGATCGTCGCGGCCGATGCGCGTCGACGTGCGTATCGTCGCGGCGACCAACGAACATCTGCCCGACAAGGTCGACGCGCACGAATTTCGCGCCGATCTGCTCGACCGGTTGAGCTTCGAGGTGGTGACGCTGCCCCCGCTGCGCGCGCGATCGGGCGACATTGCCGTGCTCGCCGATCATTTCGGGCGGCGCATGGCGTCGGAGATCGGCTGGGAACGCTGGCCCGGCTTCGGCCCGCGCGCGCTCGACCAGTTGCTGACGCACCGCTGGCCCGGCAACGTGCGCGAGCTGCGCAACGTCGTCGAGCGCGCGGTCTATCGCTGGGAAGGCGAGGGGCCGGTCGACGGGATCGAGATCGACCCCTTCGCCTCGCCCTATCGCCCGCAGGATGGTGCCCGGCGCGGGGCGAGCGGCGGCGGTGCGCCGACGCCGGCCCCCGCGCCATCCTCCCCGTCGGCGGAGGTGGAGGACAGCCCCGTCGCGGCCTGCGATGCCGGCCCATCCGACTTCAAATCACGCGTCGCCCGCTTCGAACGCGAACTGCTGGCCCGCGCGCTCGCCGAACACCGCTTCAACCAGCGCGCGACGGCAGAGGCGCTGGGCCTGAGCTACGACCAGCTGCGCCACGCGCTGCGGCGCCACGACCTCATCAACGCGAACGGGTAGGCGCGGCCGCCCGCCCCATACTTCGTCACCCCGGACTTGTTCCGGGGTCCACTCCGCGGCGAGGGGGACGGCCGGAGCCTCTTGCCTGCCCCTTGCGGCCCGGTGGACCCCGGACCAAGTCCGGGGTGACGAAGTAAGGGGGGGGCACTCCGCCACCCGCCATCACCGTCACCCCGGCCGCAGAGCCGGGGTCCCGCTTCTTCTTCTCCCCGCCCGTCGTAAAAAGCGGGACCCCGGATCACGTCCGGAGTGACGGACGGAAAGCTCATCACGCTTGCGTAACGGCGCGGGAGCGTTAGGCCCGCTTCCGCGTTAACGCGGGGACGCAACGTCCCCACCTTTTGGAAGGAGCCTTTCCCATGGCATTCGAACTGCCGCCGCTGCCCTACGCTTATGACGCGCTGGAGCCGGTCATCTCGAAGGAGACGATGACCTTCCACCACGACAAGCATCACGCCGCCTACACGAACAAGCTGAACGAAGGCGTCGCCGCCGACCCGAAGCTGGAAGACAAGACTATCGAGGAGATCCTCGGCATGATCTCGTCGCTGCCCCCGCTGATCCGTAACAACGGTGGTGGCTTTTGGAACCACGATTTCTTCTGGAAGATCATGGGGCCGAAGGGTTCGACCCAGCCGTCGGGCGCGCTGAAGGACGCGATCGATGCCTATGGCGGCCTCGACAAGCTGAAGGAAGACTTCAACACCAAGGGCGCGGGCCAGTTCGGCTCGGGCTGGGCCTGGGTGATCAAGGATTCGTCGGGCGCGCTGAAGGTGACGTCGACGCCGAACCAGGACAATCCGCTGATGGACGATGCCAAGGAACCCGGCACGCCGATCCTGGGCAACGACGTGTGGGAACACGCCTATTACCTCACCTACATGAACGACCGCCCCGGCTATCTGAAGGCGTGGTGGGACGTGGTGAACTGGGACGAGGCCGGCAAGCGTTTCGACGCCGCGTAACGCCCAAAATTCCTCCCTCGCTTTAGCGGGGGAGGGGGACCGCCGGCGCAGCCGGTGGTGGAGGGGGGCGTCTCCGCGAACGCAAGGTTCGCCCTGTCCGCCCCCTCCGTCACCGCCTGCGGCGGCGCCACCTCCCCCTGGCGGGGGAGGACTTACTCCAGCGGGATATCCGCCTCCGGATTAGCCTCGGTGTTCAGCCCGTGCCGCAGCAGCATCGGGATATTCGCGAACGCGAACAGCAGGGTAAGCGGGATCGCGCCCCACAGCTTGAACCCGACCCAGAAATCCCAGTTGGTGTTGCGCCACACCGCTTCGTTCAGCGCGGCCATCACGACGAAGAACAGCGCCCAGTTGCGCGTCAGCTTGCGCCATCCTTCGGCCGTCAGCCCCGGATAGGCGGTGCCGAGCAGCCCCTCCAACAGCGGCCGGCCGGTCAGCAGGCCGAAGCCCAGCACGATCGCGAACATCGCATAGACGAAGGTCGGCTTCATCTGGATGAACTTGGGGTCGTGGAAATAGACGGTCAGCCCGCCGAACACGACAACGAACCCGCCCGAAATCCACAGCATCGGCGAGATGTGGCCGAGCTTGCGCTTCGACACGATCATCGCCGCGATGGTGGCGAGGACGAAGGCGGTGGTCGCGACGATCACCTTGGCGATCACCAGCGCGCCCGCGCGGTCGAGGTCGGACAGGAAGCCGGTGCTCGCGCCCACCAGCCGGATGGCGAGGGCAGCGGGGAACAGGAAATTGACCGCGAAGAACACGAGCAATGGCCCGTATTCGACGCCCAGCCGCACGCCGGGGGAGGATTTCTGGGTCATCTGAGTCACGCCGCGAGCTCCCCACCCGTCACCCCGGACGTGATCCGGGGTCCCGCTTCTTCTTTGAACCGCGCGGATAAGCGGGACCCCGGCTCAAGGCCGGGGTGACGGAGTACAGGCGACGTCACCGTCCCCTCCATCGGGATTCCCGCGGAGGCGGGAATCCAGACGGGCTGGCCTTGCAACTCCATCGCTGACGTTCGCCAATCTGGATTCCCGCCTTCGCGGGAATGACGAACGTGGAAGGCGACAGGCACCATCACTTCCGCCCCCCCGCATCGACACCGGCAATGATCCGCGCCACCTCGTTCGCGTCGAACGGGCGCAAATCGGTCATCCCTTCGCCCACGCCGATCGCATGGATCGGCAGGCCGTATTTCTCCGCCGCCGCGACCAGCACGCCGCCGCGCGCGGTGCCGTCGAGCTTGGTCATCACGAGGCCGGTAACGCCCGCCACTTCCTTGAACACTTCGATCTGCGACAGCGCATTCTGCCCCGTCGTCGCATCCAGCACGAGCACGACATCGTGCGGCGAGGCCGGGTTGATCCGCCCCAGCACGCGCCGGATCTTGGCGAGCTCGTCCATCAGCTCGCGCTTGTTCTGCAGGCGGCCGGCGGTGTCGACGATCAGCACGTCGATGCCCGTCTCGGTCGCCTTCTTCACCGCATCCCACACCACGCCCGCGGCATCGCCGCCTTCCGGCCCGGTGACGATCGGCACGCCGACCCGCTCCGCCCAGGTGGCGAGCTGGCCGATCGCGGCGGCGCGGAACGTATCGCCCGCGGCCAGCATCACGCCGTAATCCTGCTCCATCAGCAGGTGCGCCAGCTTGGCGATCGTCGTCGTCTTGCCCGATCCGTTGACGCCGATCACCAGGATCACCTGCGGCCGCGGGAAGGCCTCGATCTCGATCGGCTTGGCGACCTTGGCGAGCGCCTTCTCGACCTCCTCGGCGACGACCAGTCGGATGCCCAGCTCTTCCATGTTCCGCTCGAACGTGCCCTCGGCCAGGCGCGCGCGAATCTTGCCCGCGGTATCGGGGCCGAGGTCGGACGCGATCAGCGCCTCCTCCACCTCGTCCAGCGTCGCATCGTCCAGCCGCGCGCCGCCGAGGCCGGCAAGGTTGCCGACCAGCCGGTCGGACGTCTTCTTGAAGCCACCGAGCAGGCGCTCGTGCCAGGAGGGGGTGGTGCTCATGAAATCGTACCTAGCAGATGGGTGTCGGTTGCAGCGGTGATGCGGACTTGCACCACCTGTCCCGTTCGCGCTTCCATTACCGTTCGCCCTAAGCCTGTCGAAGGGCTGCTTTCCACACGCGCCACGCTTGCGGATAGTTGGGCTTCGACAGTGGACAGGTCGTCGAGGCCCCCGGCCTCGACTGGAACGTCCGGGGGACGTTCCACCTGTCCACCAGCCCGAACGGGGAGGGGGGCGCAGTCGGTCAGCAGCACCTCGGCGAAATTGCCGGCGTGGCCACGGGTTCCCGGCCGTTCGACCAGCACGTCCTGCACGCTGCCGGTAAGGCCCGCAAGCCAAGCCGCCCGGCGCCGGCCGGCGCTCGCGCGCAGCCGTTCGGCGCGGTCCTTGATCGCAGCGGGCGCGACCTGCGGCATGCGCGCGGCGGGGGTGCCGGCGCGCGGGGAATAGGGGAAGATATGGCCATGGACGATATCGGCATCGTCGATCAGTGCCAGCGTGTCGGCGAACATGGTCTCGTCCTCGGTCGGGAAGCCCGCGATCAGGTCCGCGCCGATCGCGATGTCGGGACGTGCCGCCTTCAGCCGCGCGACCATATCCACGGACTGTGCACGCGAATGCCGCCGCTTCATCCGCTTCAGGATCATGTCGCTGCCCGCCTGAAACGACAGATGCAGGTGCGGCATCACCCGCGCCTCGCTTGTCACCAGCTCGAACAGCCGATCGTCGATTTCGATCGAATCGAGCGACGACAGCCGCAGTCGGGGCAGCGCCGGGACATGCCGCAGGATGCGCTCGACCAGCAGGCCCAGCGTCGGCGCGCCGGGCAGATCGTGGCCATAGCTCGTCAGGTCGACGCCGGTCAGCACCACCTCGTGATGCCCCGCATCGACCAGGCCCGCGATCCGCTCCACCACCGCGCCCGCCGGCACCGATCGGCTGGGACCGCGGCCGAAGGGGATGGCGCAGAAGGTGCAGCGATGGTCGCAGCCGTTCTGCACCTCGACGAACGCGCGCGCATGGCCGGTGAAACTCGCGGCGAGGTGCGGCGCCGTCTCGCGCAACGCCATGATATCGCCGACGACGACGGGTTCCAGGCTCGCCCAGGCGGCGGGGTTCAGCTTTTCGCCATTGCCGATCACCCGGTCCACCTCCGCCATCGCGGCGAAGCCGGCGGGGTCGATCTGCGCCGCGCAGCCGGTGACGACGATCTCAGCATCCGGCCGGTCGCGCCGCGCCCGCCGCACCGCCTGGCGGCTCGCCTTCACCGCCGCATTGGTCACCGCGCAGGAATTGACGACCACGGTATCGCGCCCCGCCAGCAGGGCACGGATCGTTTCGCTCTCGGCGATGTTGAGACGGCAGCCGAGGGAGATGACCTCTGGCGCGGGAGCAGACATGACGCGCGATCTAGTGAGGGACGGCGCCCAAGTCCATGACATGGCGGCCGCGGTATTGGACTTCTGGTTCGGCCTGACCCAGGAACAGCATTTCGCCAAGGACGATGGCCTCGACCGGCAGATCGCCGACCGCTTCGGCGCGATGCGCGACGGCGTGCTGCGCGGCGATGCGGAGGGGTGGCGCGACGATCCCGACGCCTTGCTCGCCGCGATCATCCTGCTCGACCAATTCTCCCGCAACATTCATCGCGATACGGCGCAGGCGTTCGCGGCGGACGACCTCGCCGTCGAGCTGACGCTGGAGGCGATCGCCAAGGGCTGGGAAGGGCGCTTTCCCCCGGAACGGCGCGTGTTCCTGTATATGCCGCTGATGCACGCAGAGAATCTCGGCCTGCAGAACCTGTCGGTCGAGAAGTTCGAGGACCTGGGGCTGGCCGAGAACATCGCCTTCGCCAAGGACCACCGCGACGTCATCGCCCAATACGGCCGCTTCCCCAGCCGCAATGCCGCGCTGGGGCGGGAGTCGACCGAGGCGGAACAGACGTACCTCGCGCAGCCGGATGCGGGTTGGTAGAACCCCTCCTTCTTCGTCATCCCGGCGCACGCCGGGATCCATGGACACGGCAAGGCCAGCGTTGCGCACCCGCTCGAGATGCGTCGCAACCATGGATCCCGGCGTGCGCCGAGATGACGAAGGAGAGGGCGCGCGCCCGCCGAAAAAGCCCGTCATTCCCGCGAAGGCGGAAATCCAGGCTGGCAAACCTCACGCTTCCATCGCCGACGGCATAGGTTATGGATTCCCGCCTCCGCGGGAATGACGTGGATTGTGGGGCAGCGGCACCCCGCCACACCCACCCCTCTCGTCACCCCGGCCTTGAGCCGGGGTCCCGCTTCCTCCCCACGGCCGGCAAGTAGCGGGGCCCCGGATCAAGCCCGTGAGGACGCCGCCAAACCCCACCCCTTGCCACCACACCCCATTTCCCCTACACGCCCACCCACGTTCCACCACGGAATGCGATTGAGGACGCGCCCACGGGTGCACGCTGGCCGGCGAGGTTTCGCCCGCCGGCGTCTTTTGCGTTGTGTGGTATGATGAGGATTTGAGGCGATGTTCGACAGTCTGAGCGACCGGCTTGGCGGCGTATTCGACCGCCTCCGCGGCCGTGGCGCGCTGACCGAGGCCGATGTGCGGACCGCGATGCGCGAAGTGCGCGTCGCGCTGCTGGAGGCCGACGTCGCGCTGCCGGTCGCCCGTCAGTTCGTCGACAAGGTCACCGAGGAAGCGGTCGGCCAGAACGTCCTGCGCTCGGTCACGCCGGGGCAGCAGGTCGTCAAGATCGTCAACGACGCGCTGGTCGAGATGCTCGGCGCGGACGAGAGCGAGCTGAACCTGTCGGTCACGCCGCCCGCGGTCGTGATGATGGTCGGCCTGCAAGGCTCGGGCAAGACGACCAGCACCGCCAAGATCGCCAAGCGCCTGTCGGGCCGTGATCGCAAGAAGGTGCTGATGGCGTCGCTCGACGTCAATCGCCCGGCGGCGCAGGAACAGCTTGCGACGCTGGGCAAGCAGATCGACGTCGCGACGCTGCCGATCGTCGCCGGCCAGCAGCCGGTCGACATCGCCCGCCGCGCGCTCCAGTCGGCGAAGCTCCAGGGCTTCGACGTGCTGATGCTCGACACCGCCGGTCGTCTGCACGTCGATCAGGCGCTGATGGACGAGATGAAGGCGGTCGCGGACATCGCGACCCCGCAGGAAATCCTGCTCGTCGTCGACAGCCTGACCGGCCAGGACGCGGTCAACGTCGCGACCAACTTCTCCGAACAGGTGCCGCTGACCGGCGTCGTGCTGACCCGCATGGACGGCGATGCACGCGGCGGTGCGGCCCTCTCGATGCGCGCCGTCACCGGCAAGCCGATCAAGTTCGCCGGCACCGGCGAAAAGATGGATGCGCTCGAAGCGTTCCACCCGTCGCGCGTCGCCGGCCGCATCCTCGGCATGGGCGACGTCGTCAGCCTGGTCGAGCGCGCCGCGGAATCGATCCAGCAGGAAGATGCCGAGCGGATGACCGCGCGGCTCGCCAAGGGTCAGTTCGACATGAACGACCTGCGCGGCCAGCTGGCGCAGATGCGCCGCATGGGCGGCCTCGGTGCGCTTGCCGGCATGATGCCGGGCATGAAGAAGGCGCAGGGCGCGCTCGCGCAGGCGGGCGGCGACAAGGTGCTGATCCACATGGACGCGATGATCGGGTCGATGACCGTGAAGGAGCGCTCCAAGCCCGAACTGATCAATGCCAAGCGCAAGATCCGCATCGCCAAGGGATCGGGCACGACGGTGCAGGAGGTGAACAAGCTCCTGAAGATGCACCAGGAAATGTCCACCGCCATGAAGAAGATCAAGAAGATGGGCGGGCTGAAGGGCATGATGGCCATGCTCGGCAAGGGCGGCATGGGCGGCCTCGGCAACGCGCTCGGCGGCGCCGGCCTCGGCGAGATGATGGACAAGGCGGGCGGTGGCCTCCCCAAGGGCCTGCCCGGCCTCGGCGGCGGTCAGGACGGCATGCCCAAGCTGCCCCCCGGCTTCGAAAATCTTCTCAAGAAGAAATAACAGAACACCGTAACTGCCTTAGAACGAAGGACTATCTACCATGGCACTCAGCATTCGTCTGTCGCGCGGCGGCTCCAAGAAGCGCCCGTACTACCGCATCGTCGTCGCCGACGCCCGCAGCCCCCGCGACGGCAAGTTCATCGAGAAGATCGGCAACTACAACCCGCTGCTCGCCAAGGACGCCGAGAACCGCATCGTGCTCGACGCCGAGCGCGCCAAGTACTGGCTGTCGAACGGCGCGCAGCCGACCGACCGCGTCGCCCGCTTCCTCGATCAGGCCGGCGTGCGTGAGCGCGCGGCGCGCAACAACCCGAACAAGGGCAAGCCGGGCGAAAAGGCCACCGAGCGCGCCGAAGAGCGTGCCGAGAAGCTGAAGGCGCAGGAAGAAGCGGCCGCCGCCGCTGCCGCCGCCCCGGCGGAAGAGGCTCCGGCCGAAGAGACCACCGAGGCGTAAGCTTCGAGGCCGACCCTCCGATGCGCAGGCATCGAAGGTGAAACTGGTGCGTTGAGCCGTCCTTACCCGAGGAGGTTCACGCACCATGGCCATCGATCCCGATCCCCGCACCGCGCCCGACGAGACGTTCGAGGACGCTGCGGTGAACGCGCCCAACGAGGGCGTTTCCGCCACCGATCCCGCAGAAGGGGATGACGATGCCCCAGCAGGCACCGACGGATCACCCGACCAAGGCTGACGCGCCCGTCGTTCTCGCGGTCGTCATTGGCGCGCATGGCGTCAACGGCCAGGTGCGGCTCAAGGTCTTCGCCGAGGATTTCGGCACCTATAAGAGCTTCAACGGCGGCGCCTTGACGCTAAAGTTGACGCAGTCGGGCAACAACGGCCTGATCGCCCGCTTCGCCGAAGTCGCCGATCGCAACGCCGCCGAGGCCTTGCGCGGCACCGAACTCACCGTCCCCCGCTCGGCACTGCCGCCGCTGGGGGAGGGCGAATATTACCACGCCGATCTCATCGGCCTGGCTGCCGTGTCGACGACAGGCGAAGACTTGGGCCGCGTCGTGCTGGTCGAGAATTTCGGCGCGGGCGACGTGCTCGAAATCGAACGCGCCAATGGCAAGCGCTTCATGATCCCCATGAACGCCGACGCCGTGCCGGAGTGGAGCGCAAACGCGCTGACGGTAAACGCCGACTTCGTGGAGTAACGCTTCCCCAAACCCCCCGTCACCCCGGACTCGTTCCGGGGTCCACTGGGCCACGGGGGGTCGTTAGAGCCTCTAGCCGCCCCCCTCGCCGCGGAGTGGACCCCGGACCAAGTCCGGGGTGACGGCGCGAGGGTGGCCGCCGCCCCCATCACCTCACCGCCACAACCGCCCACGCTCCGCCAGCAAATTCCGGATCGTCGTCGCCGCCACGCCTGCTTCACCCATCGCATGGCTGATCTGGTCCAGCCCCTTCACCACGTCGCCCGCCGCAAACAGGCCGGCCACGCTGGTGCGCTGATGGTCGTCCACCTCAAGGCACCCTTCGTCGCTCGCCCGCGCGCCCGCCGCGATCGCCAGGTGCGACCGGATCCGCGACCCCAGCGCCGGATAGACGCTGTCGAACGCCATCCGCCCCTGCGCCGTATCCAGCGCGATCCGGTCGCCCTCGATCGCCCAGCCGCCGCACGGACCATCGACACGCGTAATGCCCGCCTCGTCCAGCTTCGCCGCGCAGGCCGCATCCAGCGCGTGCTCCGCCTCGGGCGCGATCAGCGTCACGTCGCGCGTATAGCCGCGCAGGAACAGTGCCTCGCGCATGCCATGGTCGCCGGTGCCGATCACGCCCACGCGCTTGTCGGTCACCTCATAACCGTCGCAGATCGGGCAATAGCGCATCAGCCCGCGCTCCAGCGCCGGGTCGTGCACCTCGGGCAGGATGTTGGGCCGATGATTGACCACCCCCGTCGCCAGCAAGACGGTGCGCGCGCGAAAGTCGCCATCGTCGGTGACGATGCGGAAATCGTCGCCCTCCGGCACAACCGCCGTGACCTTCTTCTCCTCGCGATACGCACCGTACTTTTCGGCCTGCTCGCGCATCAGCCGCAGCAGCTCCTTGCCCGCAATCCCCTCGGGATAGCCGGCGTGGTTGCGCGTGCATGGGATCATCGCCGCACGGCTCGACCCGCTGTCGAACAGCCGGATGGAGAGGTGAAAGCGCGCCAGATAGATCGCCGCGGTCAGCCCGGCCGGCCCCGCGCCGATGATGATGCAATCGTCCACGCCGTCGTCCCCTGAACCGTCGCCTTGCCCCACGTCCGTCATGTATATACATCCTGTCTATACGGAGGCATGGCATGGGTAACGAATATCGCGCCAAGGTGTTCAAATCAGGCAATTCCGTCGCACTGCGCCTGCCGAAGGCGCTCGGCCTGAAGGAAGGCGACGAGATGCTGCTGCGCGAAGAGCGGGGCAGTTTCATCGTCGAACCCGCGCCGGTCGTCCCGAAGAAGATCGACCTCACCGGCATCTACGGCTCGTGCCCGGGGATCAAGCCGGTGGAGCGGCTCGACATGGCGCCGCGCGAGCTGGATTGGGAAGGGAAGCTCCTTCGCCCATGACCGCGCCGCGCTTTCTGCTCGATACCAATATCCTCGTCTATCTCATTGCCGGCGAACGCGATCTGCTCCGGGATCGCGTCCAGCAGCACGAGCCGGGCACGATCGTGACGTCGACATTGTGCGTGGCTGAGGCGCTGTCCGGCATTACAGACGATGACCAGAAGGTCGCACTCGGTCGGCTGCTGACCGTCATCGAACCCTTACCCTTCGGTATGCCGGAAGCCCGGCGTTTTCCGGATGTGCCGTTCCGACGCGGCAAGCTCGATCGCTTCATCGCAGCCCACGCGTTGGCGACCGGCCTGACGATCGTCACCAACAACGAAGCCGACTTCGCCGACATCCCCGGCCTCCAAATCGAAAACTGGACCCAATGACCTTCGCTGCCACCGTCCTCACCCTCTACCCGGAGATGTTCCCCGGCCCGCTTGGCGTCTCGCTCGCCGGCCGCGCGCTACGGGAAGGGGGCTGGACCTGCGATCCCGTCCAGATCCGCGACTTCGCCACCGACAAGCACCGCTCGGTCGACGACACGCCCGCGGGCGGCGGCGCCGGCATGGTGTTGCGCGCCGACGTGCTGGCGGCGGCGGTGGACAGCGTCGCGGACGGTCGCCCGATCCTCGCCATGACCCCGCGCGGCGCACCGCTCACCCAGAGCCGCGTCCGCGCGCTCGCGAACGGCCCTGGCGTCATCATCCTGTGCGGCCGGTTCGAAGGCTTCGACGAACGCCTGTTCGACGGCCGCGAGATCGAGCAGGTCTCGATCGGCGACTACATATTGTCGGGCGGCGAGATGGGGGCGCTGGTGCTGCTCGACGCTTGCATTCGGCTGCGTCCCGGCGTAATGGGCGCGCCTTCCAGCGGGGATGACGAGAGCTTCGAAACGGGGCTGCTCGAATATCCGCAATATACCCGCCCCTATGAATGGGAAGGGCGCACGATCCCCGAAGTGCTGCGATCGGGGGATCATGCGAAGATCGCGGCCTGGCGGCAACACCAGGCAGAGGTCGATACACGGCTACGGAGGCCGGACCTTTGGGAGCGCCATGAGGGCGCTCGGGTCCAACCTCCCTCTGGCGCGCGGCGACGTAAGGACTGAAGTCATGAACCTCATTCAGCAGCTCGAAGCCGAGCAGATCGAAAAGCTGACCGCCAAGCGCGCGATCCCCGAATTCCGTCCCGGCGACACGCTGAAGGTCGGCGTGAAGGTCGTCGAAGGCGAGCGTACCCGCGTCCAGAACTACGAAGGCGTGTGCATCGCGCGGTCGAACAAGGGCATGGGTTCCTCGTTCACTGTCCGCAAGATCAGCTTCGGCGAGGGCGTCGAGCGCGTCTTCCCGCTCTATTCGCCGAACATCGATTCGATCGACGTCGTCCGCAAGGGCGCCGTGCGTCGCGCGAAGCTCTATTATCTGCGTGGCCGCACCGGCAAGTCGGCGCGTATCGCCGAACGCCGCGACACGCGCCCCGCGAAGGGCACCGCCGCCGCGGAGTAATTCCGGCAGCGTCGCGAGACATGGAAAGGGCGCGGGGGGCAACTCCCGCGCCCTTTTTCGTGCGTGGGCGTGGGGAAGGGGCTGGAATGCCCGGTCGCCGACGACCTTCGGATTAATCCGTCATTGCGAGCGTAGCGAAGCAATCCAGGGCGTCCTGGTCCGGCTCTGGATTGCTTCGCTACGCTCGCAATGACGGGTTCGACTGCGTCCGAGTCTAGCCGGCGGGTTCGTTTATCTTCCTGAGCGCCTGGCGTCAGGAATGCGCCTGCTCGCCGCCGCCCATCCCCACCACGAACGCCTGCCAAGCCTCGCTCGGCTCGAGCCGCGCCCTCGCCGCAGCCGGCACGCGCAGGCCCACCACGCGCGTCAGCTCGAACCCCGCCAGCGCCGGCATCGCCACGCCCGGCGTGCGCAGGCTGTACGGCATCACCGTGATCCCCAGCCCCGCCGCGACATAGGCGCCCGCGCGATCGTCGCTCACCGTCCGCGCCGCCATGAACGGGCGCACGCCGCGCGCGGTGAAGAAGCGGCTGACGAGCGGCAGCGCCTCGCACTGGCGCCGCACGATCATCGTCTCGCCCGCGATATCCTCCGCGGTCACACTGGCGCGGTGGGCGAGGGGGTGCGTCACCGCCATCGCCACGCCATAGCCCTCCTCGAACAACCGCACGTCATCCGCATCGCGCGCCACGCCGGGGCCGAGCAGCGCATCGATGCGGCCATGGTCCAGCTTGCCCTGCAACTCGCTCGTCCGCCCCTCGACGATCTCGATCCGCTCATCCGGCGCCGCGGCCCGCGCGGCCGCCAGCGCCGCGCCCAGCGCGATGGTGGAGACGGTCGGCGCCACCCCGATGCGGATGAGCCGATGCGGCGGCGTCGCCTGCACCGCGCGCTCGGCGGCGGCGAACTCCGCTTCGATCCGCCGGGCATGATCGACGAAGCGCGTCCCCGCGTCGGTCAATCGCACCCGCCGCCCGCTGCGATCGAATAGTTGCTGGCCAAGCAACGCCTCCAGCTTGGCGATCCCCGCCGACAGCGTCGGCTGCGTCACCCGCGCGCTGGCGGCGGCCGCGGAAAAGCTCCCCTGATCGACGACGCCCAGACAATAGCGGATCAGATAGCGGTCGATCATAGATGCCATCTATACGTCGCCGCGTCCGCTGTCGATTTTCCCTGGCGCCCGTGCCTGTGGTAGCAGGGGTGCAAAGACATAAGGAGCGGATGTGACACCCGATTTCGATTTCGCCCTCGGCGAGGCCGCGGACATGATCCGCGACTCGACGCAGCGCTTCGCCACCGACCGGATCGCGCCGCTCGCTGCCAGGATCGACGCCGACGACTGGTTCCCGCGCGACGAACTGTGGACCGCGATGGGCGAACTCGGCCTCCACGGCATCACCGTCGAGGAAGCCGACGGCGGCCTCGGCCTCGGCTATCTCGAACATGTCGTCGCGGTGGAGGAAGTCAGCCGCGCGTCGGCCTCGATCGGCCTCAGCTACGGCGCGCATTCGAACCTCTGCATCAACCAGATCCGCCGCTGGGCGAACGCGGAGCAAAAGGCGAAATACCTGCCCAAGCTCATCAGCGGCGAACACGTCGGCAGCCTCGCCATGTCCGAAGCGGGCGCGGGCAGCGACGTCGTCTCGATGAAGCTGCGCGCCGAGGCACGAGGAGACGGCTATGTCCTCAACGGCACCAAATTCTGGATCACCAACGCGGCCTACGCCGACACGCTCGTCGTCTATGCGAAGACGGGTGAGGGGTCGCGCGGCATCACCGCCTTCCTGATCGAAAAGGACATGCCCGGCTTCAGCATCGGGCAAAAGATCGACAAGATGGGCATGCGCGGCTCGCCGACCGCGGAACTCGTGTTCGACGATTGCTACGTGTCTGCCGAACAGATCATGGGGCCGCTCAACGGCGGCGTCGGCGTGCTGATGAGCGGCCTCGACTATGAGCGCGCGGTGCTCGCCGGCATCCAGCTCGGCATCATGCAGGCCTGCCTCGACGTCGTCGTGCCCTTCGTCCGCGATCGCAAGCAGTTCGGCCAGCCGATCGGCCAGTTCCAGTTGATGCAGGGCAAGATCGCCGACATGTACGTCGCGCTCAACTCGGCGCGCGCCTATGTCTATGCCGTCGCCAAGAGCTGCGACGCCGGCAAGACCACCCGCTTCGATGCCGCCGGCGCGATCCTGCTGGCGAGCGAAAATGCGGTGAAGGTCGCGCTCGAGGCGATCCAGGCACTGGGCGGCGCCGGCTATACCAAGGACTGGCCGGTCGAACGCTTCATGCGCGACGCCAAGCTGCTCGACATCGGCGCCGGCACCAACGAAATCCGCCGCATGCTGATCGGCCGCGAACTCATCGGCGCCGCGCCGAAGGTGGCGCAGTGAGGGCCTCCCAATTCCTCCCTGCGCGCAGCGCGGGGAAGGGGACCGCCGGTCGCAGACCGGTGGTGGAGGGGCCGGCGCAGCCGGTGCTTCGCACCGCCCCTCCACCACCGCTACGCGGCGGTCCCCCTCCCCAAGCAAGCTTGGGGAGGATCTGATGGGCCCCGTTCTCCCCACCACCGTCACCCGCGACGGCGAGGCCTTCGCCCGCAACGCCGCGCACAACCGCGCGCTCGCCGACCGCCTGCGCGCCGACGTCGCGACGGCGGGCCTCGGCGGCAATGCCAAATCGCGCGAGCGCCACACCGCCCGCGGCAAGCTGCTCCCCCGCAATCGCGTCGAACGCCTGCTCGATCCTGGCAGCGCCTTCCTCGAAATCGGCCAGCTCGCCGCCTACGGCCTCTATGACGATGACGTCCCCGGCGCCGGCATGATCGCCGGCATCGGCCGCGTGTCGGGCCGGCAGGTGATGATCGTCTGCAACGACGCGACGGTGAAGGGCGGCACCTACTTCCCGTTGACCGTGAAGAAGCACCTCCGCGCGCAGGAAATCGCGCAGGAAAATCGCCTGCCGTGCATCTACCTCGTCGACAGCGGCGGCGCCAACCTGCCGCATCAGGCGGAGGTGTTCCCCGACCGCGATCACTTCGGCCGCATCTTCTTCAATCAGGCGAACATGTCGGCGCTCGGCATCCCGCAGATCGCCTGTGTCATGGGCAGCTGCACCGCGGGCGGCGCCTATGTCCCCGCCATGTCCGACGAGACGATCATCGTCCGCGGCCAGGGCACGATCTTCCTCGCCGGCCCGCCGCTGGTGAAGGCCGCGACGGGAGAGGTCATCAGCGCCGAAGACTTAGGCGGTGCCGACACGCACGGCCGCCGCTCGGGCGTCGTCGACCACGTTGCCGAAAACGACGACCACGCGCTGTCGATCGTCCGCGACATCGTCGCGACGCTGCCCGAACAGACCGGCCCGCAGATCGCGCCGGCCCGCGCCCCGCTCTACCCGGCGGAGGACCTCTACGGCCTGATCCCCGACGACGTCCGCGCCCCCTATGACGTCCACGAGGTGATCGCGCGCCTGGTCGACGGCTCCGAATTCCACGAATTCAAGGCGCTGTACGGCGCGTCGCTGGTCTGCGGCTTCGCCACCATCCACGGCCTGCCCGTCGCGATCCTCGCCAACAACGGCGTGCTGTTCAGCGAAAGCGCGCAAAAGGGCGCGCATTTCATCGAGCTCGCCTGCCAGCGCAAAATCCCGCTGCTGTTCCTCCAGAACATTTCGGGTTTCATGGTCGGTGGCAAGTATGAGGCGGAAGGCATCGCCAAACATGGCGCAAAGCTCGTCACCGCCGTCGCCACCGCGAGCGTGCCGAAGATCACCATCCTGATCGGCGGCAGCTTCGGCGCGGGCAATTACGGCATGTGCGGCCGCGCCTATTCGCCCCGCTTCCTGTTCACCTGGCCCAACAGCCGGATCAGCGTGATGGGCGGCGAACAGGCGGCCAGCGTCCTCGCCACCGTCCACCGCGACGCGGACAGTTGGACGCCCGATCAGGCCGAAGCCTTCAAGGCCCCCGTCCGCGCCAAATACGAAGACGAGGGCAACCCCTGGTACGCCACCGCGCGCCTGTGGGACGACGGCATCATCGACCCCGCGCAGACCCGCGACGTCCTCGGCCTCAGCCTCGCAGCCTGCCTCAACGCCCCCATCCCGGAGCGCCCCAGCTTCGGCGTGTTCCGGATGTGATCGGCGGGACCCGCCTATTCCTCCCCAAGCGCCGCTTGGGGAGGGGGACCGCCGGCCGCAGGCCGGTGGTGGAGGGGCATGCGCACCTGTGCGGCCGCCACCACCAGCCGGACGACGTCCTCCAGATCGCGGAGCACCTCGCGTGCAGACACCCGCAACGTCTCGATCCCATAGGCCGGCAGCATCGCATCCCGCCGCTCGTCACGCTCCGGCCGATCGCCGCGATCATGCGCCTCGCCATCGACCTCGACCGCCAGCCGCGCCGCCGCGCAATAGAAATCCAGTACGAACGGCCCCGCCGGATGCTGCCGTCTGAACTTCAAACCCGAAGGCCGCGCGCGCAAGGTCGCCCACAACGCCACCTCAGGCACCGTCATCGTGCGGCGCAACTGGCGCGCGTGGCGCACTGTCCTTCCCGGCTTGTCGAGCATCGCGCAGGCCCCTCCACCATGCTTCGCATGGTCCCCCTCCCCGAGACAAGCTCGGGGAGGATAGGGCGAGGCCCGATGGCGCTGTCCTACACGCCATCAAATATGGTAAGGGGAACGTGCATGGCCGCGCTCCTCGCTTCGCCCTCGCACACCCCGGTACGTTCCTCGCCCCCGCAGCCCCCGGTGTCCGGGACACGACGTACCCTCCACTTCGTCCACTTCCAGCAACACTTCCCCCGGAGCGCCCCGTGATCGAATCGCTGCTCATCGCCAATCGCGGCGAGATCGCCTGCCGCATCATCCGCACCGCACGCGGCCTCGGCATCCGCACGATCGCGGTCCATTCCGATGCCGATGCGACCGCGCTCCACGTCCGCGAGGCCGACGAAGCCGTCGCGATCGGCGGCCCGCGCCCGGCCGAAAGCTATCTGATCGGCGAGCGCATCATCGCCGCGGCCAAGGCCACCGGCGCACAGGCGATCCACCCCGGCTACGGTTTCTTGAGCGAAAATGCCGACTTCGCGCAGGCGGTGCAGGACGCCGGCCTGATCTGGGTCGGTCCCAATCCCGACAGCATCCGCGCAATGGGCCTGAAGGACGCTGCCAAGGCGCGCATGATCGCCGCCGGCGTGCCCGTCACGCCCGGCTACCTCGGCGAAGACCAGTCGCCCGATCGCCTCCGGTCTGAGGCCGACGCGATCGGCTATCCCGTCCTCATCAAGGCGGTGGCGGGCGGCGGCGGCAAGGGCATGCGCCGCGTCGACGATGCCGCCGATTTCGCCGAAGCGCTCGCCAGCTGCCAGCGCGAGGCGGCGGCCTCGTTCGGCGACGACCGCGTCCTGCTCGAAAAATACGTGCTGAGCCCGCGCCATATCGAGGTGCAGGTCTTCGGCGACAGCCACGGTAACGTCGTCCATCTGTTCGAACGCGACTGCTCGCTCCAGCGCCGCCACCAGAAGGTGATCGAGGAAGCCCCCGCGCCCGGCATGGACGCCGCCACCCGCGAAACGGTCTGCGCCGCCGCCGTCCGCGCCGCGCAGGCGGTCGACTATGTCGGCGCCGGCACGATCGAATTCATCGCCGACGCCAGCGAGGGCCTGAACGCCGATCGCATCTGGTTCATGGAGATGAACACCCGCCTGCAGGTCGAACATCCGGTGACTGAGATGATCACCGGCCAGGACCTCGTCGAATGGCAGCTGCGCGTCGCCAGCGGCGAGCCGCTGCCCTGCCGTCAGGACCAATTGGCGATCCACGGCCACGCGATGGAAGCACGCCTCTACGCCGAGGATCCCGCCAAGGGCTTCCTGCCCAGCATCGGCCGCCTCGACGCCTTCGATCTTGGCGACACCGTGCGCGTCGATACCGGCGTCGAACAGGGCGCCACGATCACCCCCTATTACGATCCGATGATCGCCAAGGTGATCGCCCATGGCGACACCCGTGAAGAGGCGCGCGAAACGCTTGCCGACGCGCTGGACGCCGCAATCGTCTGGCCGCTGCGCAGCAATGCGGGCTTCCTCGTCGAGGCGCTCGACCACCCCGCCTTCGTCGCCGCGACCCTCGACACCGGCCTCATCGCCCGCGAAGGCGACGCGCTGATGCCGCCCGCGCTGCCCAGCGAAGAGGTGCTGGTCGAAGCCGCCCAGGCGCTCGCCGGCCCGCAGCCGGTGCCGGGCTTCCGCCTCAACGCCGCGCCGCGCCAGATCGCGATGCTGTCGGTGGCGGGGGAGCCGGTGGAGGTGGACTTCAGCCACCCCGCCTCACCCCCGTTCGCCCTGAGCCAATCCCACATCCAGTTCGGGCTGAGCCAACCCCACACTCCGTTCGCCCTGAGCCTGTCGAAGGGCGGGGTGCCACAAACGCAGGCATCCCCTGCGGCAACCCGGGCTTCGACAGGCTCAGCCCGAACGGATGTTGGGGCGGCTCACCGAGGTACGGCCCCCGACCGCCTCCTCGTCACCGAAGGCGGCCAAACGTGGGAAATCACCCCCTATCGCGCCGCCGCCGCCGCGGCCGGCGGGGCAGGGGACGGCGCGATCCTCTCCCCCATGCCGGGCCGCATCATCGCGGTCGACGTCACCGCCGGCCAATCCGTCACCAAGGGCCAGCGCCTCGTCACGCTGGAGGCGATGAAGATGGAACACAGCCTCACCGCCCCCTTCGACGGCGTGGTCGCAGACCTCACCGCCACGCCCGAGGCGCAGGTGCCCGAAGGCACGCTGCTTGTCCGCATCGAACCGCAGGGAGAGCAATAATGGCCGGCCGCTTCTACGACGAATGGCAGGTCGGCGACCGCCTGACGCACGACATCCGCCGTACCGTGACCGAGACGGACAACCTCCTGTTCTCGACCATGACCCACAACCCGCAGCCGCTGCACCTCGACGCCGAAGCGGCGAAGGCGAGCGAGTTCGGCCAGATCCTCGTCAACGGCACCTTCACCTTCGCGCTGATGGTCGGCCTGTCGGTCGGCGACACGACGCTCGGTACGCTGGTCGCGAACCTCGGCTACGACAAACTGGTGATGCCCAAGCCGGTGTTCATCGGCGACACGCTCCGCGCCGAAACCGAAGTCGTGGAACTGCGCGACAGCAAGTCCCGCCTCGACGCCGGCCTCGTCACCTTCCGCCACGTCCTCCTCAACCAGCGCGACGAACCGGTGTGCCAGTGCCTGCGGAAGGCGCTGCTCAAGCGGAAGGGGGCGTAACGCCTTCCCACCCATATCGTCACCCCGGACTAGTTCCGGGGTCCACCGGGCCGCAAGGGAACGGCAAGAGGCTCCAGCCACCCCCCTCGCCGCGAAGTGGACCCCGGACCAAGTCCGGGGTGACGAAGGAAGAGGAGAACCCCTACCGCACCGCAGCAAAGTTTTTCTTGCGGTTCATCCACCGGATCGATGGGCTATCCCGCCCCATCCGCTACCCAGCGCAACGATTCCAAAAGGGGCTGAACCGTGACCATCATCAGCGAACTCCTCGCCGCCGCCAGCGCCGCAGCGCTTGCTCAGGCTGCTCCGCAAACCGCACCACAGACCGAAGCCGCCCAGTCGGCCCCCGTCGCCGACGCCGCCTCAACGGCTGATGCCAATAATCCAGATGGGGGCCAGGACATCATCGTCACCGGCACCCGCGCCACCGGCCGCAGCCGCCTCGACAGCGTCGCTCCGGTCGACGTGCTGAGCGGCGCCAGCCTGCAGCGGCAGGGCACCACCGAACTCGCGACCGCGCTCGCCACCGTCGCCCCGTCGATCAACTTCCCGCGGCCTTCCGCTAACGACGCGACCGATGCGATCCGCCCAGCGACGCTGCGCGGCCTGTCGCCCGACCAGACGCTGGTGCTCATCAACGGTATCCGCGGCCACACCTCCGCCAACCTCAACACCAACGGCACCGTGGGCCGCGGTTCGGCGGCGGTCGACCTCAACACCATCCCGACGGTGGCGCTCGACCGGATCGAGGTGCTGCGCGACGGCGCCTCGGCGCAGTACGGCTCGGACGCGATTGCCGGCGTCGTCAACCTCCGCCTTCGCGAAGCCCGCTCGGGCGGCGGCGCGCAGGTCAATTACGGCTTCTACGACACGCAGGTTGATACGGCACGCGGCAGCCGCCACGTCACCGGCGAACACACCGTCACTGCCTCGGCCTGGCAGGGCATCGGCTTCGGCAGCGACGGCTTCGTCACCGTCTCGGGCGAATATCTGAAGCGCCAGCCGACCAACCGCGCCGACTTCGATCCGCGCGTGACGCCGACCCGCGTCACCGGCCGCTATGGCGACCCGGAGGTCGAACAGTTCACCGGCTTCGTCAACGCCGGCACCTCGCTGACCGACAACCTGAAGCTGTATGCGTTCGGCGGCTATCAGGACCGCGACACCCGCGGCGCGGCCTTCCCGCGCGTCCGCGCCGACAATGCCAGCGCTGCGACCATCACCCAGCTGACGCTTGCCGGCTATCCCAACGGCTTCCTGCCGATCATCAATACCAAGTCGAAGGATATCAATTCGGCGGTCGGCCTGCGCGGCACCGTGTCGGACTTCGACGTCGACCTGTCGCTGAGCTACGGCCGCAACACCGTCGACTTCCGCACGCTCAATTCGGCAAACTACGCCTATGGGTCGAGCACCCCGCGCAACTTCTACGACGGTGCGGTCGCCTACGACCAGTACGTGGCGGGCCTCGACGTCACCCGCAAGTTCGACGTCTTCCAGTCGCTGAACGTCGCCTTCGGCATCGAGGGGCGCCGCGAAGGCTATAAGATCACGCCGGGCGAGCGCGCCTCCTACGATTACCCTGCCGGTGCGACCGATGCGGTCGCCGGGTCGGCACCGGGCGCGCAGGGCTTCGGCGGCTTCGCCCCCCGCAACGCCACCAAGCGCAACCGCCGCAGCGGCAGCGTCTACCTCGACCTCGAAGCGCAGCTGACCGATGCACTGCTGATCGGCCTCGCCGGCCGCGCGGAGGATTATTCGGACTTCGGCAGCACCGCCAACGGCAAGTTCTCGGCCCGCTACGACGTCGCGCCCTGGTTCGCGCTGCGCGGCACCATCTCCACCGGCTTCCGTGCGCCGTCGCTGCAGCAGCAATATTTCACCCAGGTCGCTTCGGTCGTCACCAACGGCGTGCCGATCCTGACCGGCACCTATCCCTCGGTCAGCCCGGTCGGCACAGCGCTTGGCGGCCTGCCGCTCGAACCCGAAAAGTCCACCAACATCTCGCTCGGCACCGTCATCCGCGCCGGCGGCTTTGACCTCACCGTCGACGCCTATTCGATCCGCATCCGCAACCAGATCGGCCTGTCGGAGAACATTACGCAGAGCGCGTCACAATCGGCCGCGGTCAATGCCGAGATCGCGCGCTTGCTCGCCAGCACCAATACCGGGGCAACGGCGGCACGCTTCTTCATCAACGGCCTCGCCTCGACCACGAAGGGCATCGACGCCGTCGCGCACTATCGCTGGCGCACGGAGAGCGCGGGCGCGTTCGACTTCACGCTGGCCGGCAATATCAACAAGATCGACGTCACCCGCGTCCCCACCTCGACCGCGACGCTCAACCCGGCGCCGACCTTGTTCGCACGCAGCCGTATCCTGACGCTGGAACAGGGCACGCCGGGCGAGAAGATCACCGGCACGATCGACTGGTCGCTCGACAAGCTCGGCGCGCTCGCCCGCGTCACCTATTACGGCGACGTCAATCAGCCGGGCACGCTGGCGAGCGGCACCGCCGACGTCCACACCGGTCAGCATGCGATCACCGATTTCGAGCTGCGCTATTCGGCCCCCAAGGGCGCGCAGATCGGCCTCGGCGTCAGCAATTTGTTCGACGTCTATCCCGATCGCCAGATCGCCGCGAACAACTCCACCGGCGTGCTGGGCTTCCCCTATTATTCGCCGTTCGGGTTCAACGGCCGCTACCTGTACGCCCGCGTCGGCATCAACTGGTAAATCGGGAGCGGCGGGGGACGTTACAGTCCCTCGCCACCCACCCATTGCGCATGCGCGAACCGCCGCGCGAGCGTCCAGTTCTGCTGTCGGATATCGGGCACCGCCACGACCTCCCACAGGTCGCCACGGGTCATCGGTCCGATGCAGAACAGCCGGTCGTCGACCGTCCCGTCGGCATGGATCACCTGCGACTGGTGGTCGACGTCCAGCCCGATGCGCAAACTGTCGGGGCGGGCCAACCCCGCGGCGATCAGCTGCCGCAGCAGCGGCTCTTCCGACCGCAGCAGATCCCCCTGCGGCCCGGTGCAATTGACGATCCGCCGCGCCGACGTGGTTTCGGTTCCCTCGCTGCCCCGCGGCCGCCACGTCAGTGACGCGCTATCGCCGTCCGCCTCGGCCCCGACGATCCGCCCCGCCACGAACCGCAGCCGCCCCTCCGCGACCAGCGCATCGATCTTCGCCGCGATCGAGGGCGCCAGCCGATGCCGATGCACGTCCCAATACGGCCGCACATGCCGCAGGAACCGCGCCCGCGTCGCCGCATCCGCCGCGCCCCACATCAGCTGCGTGACGGGGCGCAACTCGTCCACCGCGGCGCGCCATCCGATCGCTTCGGCCCGGGTCCGCACATGGCGGACGAGCGCCGACAGCGTCCCCGCCGGCTTCTCGCGCAGCCCCGGCTGCCCCGGCAGGTCGGCATGCGCCCGCGGCGACAGACCGCGCCGCGACAGCGCGAGGATCTTGCCGCGGAACCCCGCCGCCTCCAGCGTCAGCGCCGCATCGATCGCGGTCAGCCCGCTGCCGATCAACACCACGCGATCGGCGTCGGTCAGCTCCGCCGCAATGTTGCCCGCCCAAGGATCGGACAGATAGCAGCCCGCCGGCAGCGCCGCCGGATCGAGTCCGCCCGGCGTATGCGGCGGCAGGTTGCCCAGCGCCAGCACTGCCGCATCCGCGGCAATCGCCTCGCCGCTCTGCAGCGACAGCGTCACGCCCGCGCCACTGCGGTCGATCGCACACACCTCGCCCTCGACCAGCGCGATCCGCCCCGGATGTGCCGCCATCGCCGCGTCGAGCAACCCGCGCAGATAGCGCCCATAGATGCGCCGCGAGACGAAGGTCTTGGCATCGCCCAGTCCCTCCGCCTCCAACCAGCGCACGAAGTGGCCGGGATCGTCGGGCAACGCGCTCATGTTGCCGGCGCGCACGTTCAGCAGATGCTCGGCATGCGCCGCGCTATAGGCGACGCCGCGCGCCATCTGATGGGGGCGCCGCTCGATCAGCGTCGCGCGCGGCCCTTCGTGGCGCAGCAGGTTGATCGCGAACAGCGTCCCCGAAAAGCCGCCGCCGACGATGACGACGTGCTCGTGGCTCGACGGCGGGGCGGGCGGGCAGTCCGGCAGGCTGGTCATGGGGCGGAGCGCTATCCCCTTCGCCGGTGCCGGGCAAGCCGGTCAGGGCGCGCTGGGCTCGGCCGCGGCCGGTTCGGGGGCGGGGAGTGCGGACACCAGCTCCAGCTTCTGCGGCACGGTGCCGAGCTCGATCCCCGCCTCGCGCATCCGCCGCAGTAGGACGATCAGCACGTTGCTGCGGGCGCTATATGCCGCGCGCGGGCTTTCGACATGCGCGAAGCAATTGAAGCGCACGCGCCCGTCGGCGATCCCGTCGATGAACGCCTTGGCCTCGGGCGTATCCAGGATCGCCGGTTCCGCCGCGAACGTCTCCAGCACCAGTTCGCGCACGCGATCGGCATCCGCCTCGATCGGCACGGTGAATTGCACCTGGATCCGCCCCAGCGGCGCGCCCAGCGTCTTGTTGAGCACCGATTTCGTGATCAGCTCCGAATTGGGGACGATCAGCGTCGAATGGTCGGCAAGCTCGATCTCGGTCGAGCGGACGTTGATCCGCTTCACGTCGCCCTCGTCGGTGCCGACGCGGATCAGGTCGCCGATCTTGATCGGCCGCTCGGCGAGCAGGATCAGGCCGGATACGAAGTTGGACGTGATCGCCTGCAACCCGAAACCGATACCGACCGACAGCGCCGACAGCAGCAGCGCGATCCGCTCCATCCCGATGCCGAGCGAGGCGAGCGACCAAATGACCGCCAGCGCGATGCCCACGTAACGCGCGACCAGCCGGATCGAATTGCGCACGCTGCCGTCGAGGTCGGTGGTCGGCAGATAGCGCTGGTCGAGCCAGCCCATGAACTGCCGCACCAGGAACAGACCAATCGCCAGCACGGCGATGAAGCGCAGGATGCTGCCCGGCGAAATCGCGATGCCGCCGATCTGCACGCCGCGCGCAAGCCCGCTCAGCCGGTCGAGTACCGATCCGAAGCCCGCCCCGAACGGATACAGCACCAGCCCCAGCGCGATGGCGAGGATCGCCAGCCGCAATGCGGCGGACAGCAGCACGCCGAACTGGTCCACCGCGCTGCCGCCCACGCCAACACCGTGGCGCAATGTCGTGCCGACGCGGCTGTCGCGCTGGAACAGGCTGGTCGCGACATCGTCGATGACGATCATCAGCAGATAGGTGCAGATGCCGAGCAGCGTCGCCCACAGCACGAACTGCAACACCGTCGCCGCCAGCCCGATATAGCCCGCCAGCAGCGCCAGCCCCGCGCCCGTGACGACCAGCCACAGCGCCACCGTCGCCGCGCCCACGCCGACGCTGGTCGCCGCCTCCTGCGCATCCGCGCCATTCGCCGCAGCGCGCGCACGCAGCCGCCCGATCACCAGCAGCGTGCCGCCGATCAGCAGCAGATTGGCGATCGCCTCCGCCACCTGCGACGCCAGCAGTACGGGCGGGCTGGCGCCGATCGCGGTGTTGAACGCATCCAGCAGGATGACGACGAAGGTCAGCGCGGCAAACACCCACACCGTCGGACGCAGCGCGGTCGCGACCGCATCGGTCAGCGGCACCACCCGCCACGACGGCTGACGCGCCATCAGGAAGGCAGCGCCCGCCGCGGCGGTGAAGCCTGAAAAGCCCGCAGCGCCGATCAGCGCGTCGGCCAGCTGGCTCCAGGCGGGGGCGATTAGCGCCGCCCAGCGCAACCCCTGTATGAGCACGAATGCGGCGGCGGTCGGCATGGCCGTGCCGATCAGCACCCGCCACATCGCATTGGCCGATCGGCGCACGCGGTGGCCCGGCGCGTCGCTGACCAGATAGCGCTGGCCGATCCCGCGCAGCCGCTGCCGCACGGGGAACAGCAGCAGCAGCGCCAGCATCGCGCCGAGCAGCGCGGTCCACGGCTTGCCCGCGCGCAGCGCGACATCGCCCTGCGACCATTCGCGCCGCATCAGCGTCGCGACCCGGCGCGCATCGCGCGGCATCGCGGAGAGCAGCTCCTCCCAGAATGCGGGTGAGACGGGGGAGGGCGACCGGACCGAGATACGCTGCCCGATCTCCGCCGCCTGCGCCTCGTCGATCTCGGCGACCAGCTGCCCCGCCTCCACCGCGATCAGCTGCCCGCGCTTCACCTTCGAATCGAGCGCATCGCGCGCCTGCGCCAGCGCCTTGCGTTCGGCGCGGATGTCGGGCGCCTCGATGACGCCAGCGGCGGGCGGCCCCAGCCCGGCGATCCGGGCATCGACCAGCGCGAGCTGCCCGCGCAGCTGATCCGCCGCATCGCGCGCATCGCTCTGCGCAGCGAGCGCCCGCGTGCGCAGGTCGGCACGGCCGGCCCGATCGACCTTGCCATCAAGCGCCGAATCGACCGCGGCAAGGTCAGTCTCCGCCCCGGCGAGTTCGCGGCTCGCGGTGTCGATGGGCGAGGGTTGCGCCAGCGCCGGCATCGCTAGGGCAAGCAGCAGCATCGCCCATGTCTGCGCCACCGCCCTCATCACCCTGCCCAAGCCGCCAGCTCCCATGCGTTGCGAAGCCCGCTGCCTAGTCGAAGAGGGGGCGGAAAGTCACGCGGGGAGGGGCAATGGCAGCCCCACCCACACCGTCACCCCGGACTTGTTCCGGGGTCCACCGGGCCGCAGGGGGGCGGCTGGCCTCTTGCCGCCCCCCTAGCCGCGGAGTGGACTCCGGACCAAGTCCGGGGTGACGAAGGCAAACGAACAGACCGTCACCCCAAACCCCTCACCGCCAGCCGGCATCCACCCAACAATTACGCCCCGTACACATCTTCGCATCATCCGATGCCAGAAACAGCACCAGCGCCGCCACGTCCTCAGGGAGAATGCGCCCGTCCAGGCACTGGCCCGCACCGATCGGGGTAAGAGGACGGCCACGCCACCCATACCGTCACCCCGGACTTGGTCCGGGGTCCACCGGGCTGCAGGGGGTCGGCTGGCCTCTTGCCGTCCCCTAGCCGCGGCGTGGAGCACGGACCAAGTCCGGGGTGACGAACGGAAACGAACAGGCCGTCACCCCAACCCCCTCACCGCCAGCCGGCATCCACCCAGTAATTATGTCCCGTACACATCTTCGCATCATCCGACGCCAGGAACAGCACCAGCGCCGCGACGTCCTCGGGCAGGATGCGCTCGTCCAGGCACTGGCCCGCACCGATCGGGGTAAGAGGACGGCAGCCCCACCCACACCGTCACCCCGGACTTGTTCCGGGGTCCACCGGGCCGCAGGGGGTCGGCTGGCCTCTTGCCGTCCCCCTAGCCGCGGCGTGGAACACGGACCAAGTCCGGGGTGACGAACGGAACCGAACAGGTCGTAACCCCAAACCCGTCACCGCCAGCCGGCATCCACCCAGTAATTATGCCCCGTGCACATCTTCGCATCGTCGGAGCTGAGGAACAGCACCAGCGCCGCCACGTCCTCGGGCAGGATGCGCCCGTCCAGGCACTGGCCTGCGACGATCTCCGCCTCGCCCTCCGGCGTGTACCATTTCTCCTGCCGCGGCGTCTTCACATTGCCCGGCACCACCGCGTTCACGCGAATGTTGCTGCGGCCCAGATCGCGCGCCAGGCTGCGCGTCAGGCCCTCAATCGCGGCCTTGGCGGTCTGGTAGACGATCAGGTCTTCGAGGCCCAAGTGCCAGCTGATCGATCCGAAGTTGACGATCACGCCGCCGCCCGCCGCCTGCATCGCCGGCACCACCGCCTTGGCGGCGAAGAACTGATGGCGCAGATTGACGTTCATCCGCTCGTCCCAATAAGCGGGCGTGACGTCGGCGACCGTGTGGCGATCGTCGTTGCCGGCGTTGTTGACCAGCACGTCGACCCCGCCCAGCGCCTCCTGCATGTCGGCGAACACCCGCGCGACCGCGTCGAGGTCGGTCAGGTCCAGCCGCCGGAACAGCGGCACATGCGCTGCACCTGCGCTCAACCGCTCGACCAGCACCTGCGATTCGGCCTCGGCAACGTCGACGAAGGCGACCTTCGCACCCTGCCGCACGAACGCCTCGACCAGTCCCGCGCCGATCCCCGATCCGCCGCCGGTCACGATCACGCGCCGATCGCGCAGCGAGGGGTAGATCGCCCGGGTGTCGGTCATCGTCGTGTCGGTCATTGCAACAGCCCCCGTGCCGCCAGATTGCGGATCAGCGCACCGATCCCGAACTCCCATGCCGGCGCATCCTTCGAATGGACGACGCGATTGACCAGCCGCCCCAGCCGCGGCGTCGCGATCTCGACCGTATCGCCGACCTTGTGGGTGAAGCCCTGACCCGCGACGTCGCGATCCTGCGTCGGCGCGAACAAGGTGCCAAGGAACAGCACGAAGCCGTCGGGATAGTGATGCTCGCTCAGCGCCTGCCGCTTCAGCTCTTCGGGGTCGCGGCTGATCTGGCTCATCGCGCTGCTGCCATCCAGCGTATAGCCGTCCGCGCCCTCGATCCGTAGCGTGATCTCGGCATTGCGGACGTCGTCCATCGTGAATTGGTCGTCGAACAATCGCACGAACGCGCCCAGCGAGCAGGACGCGTTATTGTCCTTCGCCTTGCCCAGCAGCAGCGCGGATCGCCCTTCGAAATCGCGCAGGTTGACGTCGTTGCCCAACGTGGCGCCCACCGCCTTGCCCTGGGCATCGACCAGCAGCACGACCTCCGGCTCCGGGTTGTTCCACGTCGAATCGGATCGCACGCCGACATCCGCGCCCCAGCCCACCGTCGACAGCACGGGCGATTTGGTGAAGATTTCCGCATCGGGGCCGATCGCGACCTCCAGATATTGCGACCACAGGCCCTCGTCGATCAGCGCCTGCTTCAGCGCCGCGGCTTCGGGTGATCCCGGCACCACCGCGCGCATGCTGCCGCCGATCCGCCCCTCGAGTCGGCCGCGCACCTCGGCCGCTGCGCTCGAATCGCCTCGGGCGCGCTCTTCGATCACGCGCTCCATCGCCGATACGGCGAAGGTCACGCCCGCCGCCTTCACGCATTGCAGATCGATGGGGGAGAGCAGGCGGACCGGGCCATCGACAGACAGGCCGATCGCATCCAGCGCACCGATCACCTCGCCCGCCGCCGGATCGAAGGCGGCGGCGGAGACCAGATCGGCGACTGTCGGCGCGACGCGGCTCATGTCATGGACGATGCCGTCCACCACCAGCACGGGGCAGGGGCCTTCGCCGCGATCGATGCGGCCGATCCAGCGGCCTTCGCGCCATTCCGCGCCCAGCGCGTCGGCAGGGTCGAACACACAGGCAGTCATGGACCGGCACTCTCCTGTTATTTGTCTGTCAATTTAGCGGTTAGCGTTACCACTCGTTGTTCTCAGCCAGCCTGTCAACGCTTGCCGCCATGCCGGCCGCGGCGGATCGGGCATCGCGTGCCGTCACGGGTTGCCAATGGGGCATGTCGCTGCTAGGGGCACCGTTCGCACGGCGCGGACCCCTTGTCTGCGGCCGCATTAGCTATTGACCGGAGTGATTGGGTTTTATGCAGATCGTCGTCCGCGACAACAATGTCGACCAGGCTCTTCGCGCGCTCAAGAAGAAGCTGCAGCGTGAGGGTGTGTATCGCGAGATGAAGCTGCGCCGTCACTACGAGAAGCCGTCGGAAAAGCGTGCGCGCGAGCGTGCCGCTGCGGTCCGTCGCGCCCGCAAGCTCGAGCGCAAGCGCGCTGAGCGCGACGGCGCACGGTAAGTCATTGTAAAATCACCGGCGTGCGTGTGCGAAACACGCGCGTCGGCGTGACTTTTGCGACTTTTGAACCGGTGACGGCCGGCCCGGCACCACAGCTCCAGGTGCTCTGATGTCCACCGTCACCGCCGTTCCGCTGCAGCCCGTCAAGCGCAGCTATCTCGTCTACCTCTGGGTCGGCATCGCGCTCGCCTGCATCGCGGCGTTCGCGCTCGCGCGCCAGGGCGACGACTTCCTGACCCGCAACGCCCGCGCCCGCGGCGTCGTCACCACCCCGTCCGGCCTTCAGTACAAGGTGCTGCAGCCCGGCGCGCCGGGTGCGCCCAAGCCGACCGACGCGGACGTCGCGCTGATCAATTACGAAGGCAAGCTGCTCAACGGCACGGTCTTCGACAAGTCGCAGCAGCCGACCCCGATGCCCGTCGCCGGCGTCGTCCCGGGCTTCTCCGAAGCGCTGAAGCTGATGCCCAAGGGCTCGAAGTACCGCGTATGGATCAAGCCGTCGCTCGGCTATGGCGCCGAGACCAAGGGCCCGATCCCCGGTAATTCGACGCTCGTCTTCGACATCGACCTGATCGACTTCCTGCCGGAAGCGGTGGTCCGCCAGATGCAGATGCAGGCCCAGCAGGGCGGCATGCCCGGTATGCCCGGCGCGATGCCCCCGGGTGCGGTTCCCCCGGGCACGCAGCCCCGCCGCTGATCCGGGCTTTCGACACATGAAAAGGCCGGCACTGGTATCCCCAGCGCCGGCCTTTTTCGTTGGCTTCGATACCCGCTCGCGGTGACCGATCACCGACTGGCGACCGGACCACCGCTCGCCAGGAACAGCGCCACCGTGTCGCTCAGCCGCGCACCCTTCGCCTGCACCAGCTGCGCGCGCGCCTGCGCATCGGCGGCGGTGGCGTTGAGCAGCACCAGCGAATCGACCCCGCCCAGCGCCAGCTGCCGGCGGGTGAAGGTGAGGGCGCGGTTCGACGCATCGCTCGCCCGCGTCGCGGCATCCAGCGCCACGCCATCGGTCGCAAGGCCGGTCAGCGCATCGGACACGTCGCCGAACGCGGTCAGCACCGCGGTGCGGTACTGCGCCTTGGCGCCGTCCAGCGCTGCTTCGGCCGCGCGCTGCTGATGGCGGAGCGCGCCGGCGTGGAAGATCGGCTGGGTGAGGCCGCCGATCAGCGTCCAGAACGGATTGCCGTCCTTGAACATGTCGCCGAAGCGCTGCGCCGATCCGCCCGCGGTGCCGCTGAGCGTGATCGATGGCAGCCGCGCCGCGATCGCGGTGCGCACGTCGGCGCCCGCGCCCTCCAGCTGTGCCGCCGCGGCGCGCACGTCCGGCCGCCGCGCGACGAGGTCGGAGGGGAGGACGGCGGGCAGGCTGGTCGGCAATTGCAGCGCCGCCAGCGTCGGCAGCGCGGGCAGGGGATCACCCGCCGGCCGGCCGAGCAGCGCTGCGATGACGACGCGCTGGTGTGCCTCCTGCCGGACGAGCGGCGGCAACGCGCCTTCTGCGGTCGCGAGCGCAGTCTGCTGCGTCGCCACGTCGGCGGCGCCGATCGCGCCCAGGCGCTGGCGCTGCAACTGGCTCTTCAGGATGTCGCGATTGACCGTGATGGCGATCTCCGCCGCCTCGACTTGGTCGGCGAGCACCGCGCGCTGGACGATTGCCTGCACCAGATTGGCGACGACGCTGGCGCGTGCGGCATCCAGCCGGTGGCGTTGCACCTCCGCCTGCGCCCGCGCCGACCGGATTTTGGATCGCACCCCACCGAACAGGTCGACCGGATAGCTGACCGCGACCTGCGCGGTGTGCAGCGTGTAGAGCTGCTGGTTCTGATCCGCGACCGCGGGCGACAGCGCATTGGAGACGCGCGTGCGCTCCGCCTGATAGCTGCCGTCGATCTGCGGCAGGGCCTGTCCGCCCGCCGCGTTTGCCAGCTCGCGCGCCTGCCGCAGCGCGGCGTCGGCGACGGCGATGTCATTGTTGCGCGCCAGCGCCTCAGCGACGAGCGCGTTGAGCTGCGGGCTGCCGAACGCCGTCCACCAGTCGGCGGCGACCGGCGCGGCCGTGAAGCCCTGCGCCGGCCCGGTCGCGGGGGCGATCGTGGCGGGCGTCGCGGCGACGGGCAGCGGCGCATGCGCGTCGAGGTCGTGGACGGTGCTCGCGCACGCCGCGGTCGAGCAGGCGAGCAGGATGACAAGGGTGCGGGTCATGCGAGGGCCTCCTCACCGGGGGCATCGGGATTGGGCGCATCGGGATCGGGGTGCGAATGGTGGCCGACGTCGCGACCATGCGCACCGCGATCCTCGGGCGGCACGCGCTTCGAGAAGCGGTCGATCAGCACCGGCAGGATCAGCAGGATCAGCACCGGCGCCAGCGTCATGCCACCCACGACGACGAGCGCCAGCGGCTTTTGCACCTGACTGCCGATGCCGTGCGACAGTGCCGCGGGCAGCAGGCCGATCGCCGCGACCAGACAGGTCATCACGACCGGGCGCAGGCTGTGGCGCACCGTGGTGGCGAGCGCCGTCTTGCGGTCATGCCCTTCGTCGACGGCGTTATTGTACGTCGTCACGACAAGGATGCCGTCCATCACCGCGATGCCGAACAAGGCGACGAAGCCGATTGCGGACGAGATGCTGAACGCCGTGCCGGTCAACGCCAGCGCCAGCACGCCCCCGACGACGGCGAGCGGGATCGCCGCAAAGGCGAGCAGGCTGTCGCGGATCGACCCGAAATTGGCGTAGAGCAGCAGCAGCATCAGCAGCAGGCTGATCGGCACGACGATCTCCAATCGCGCGATGGCGTTGTTGAGATTGTCCAGCTCGCCCGCCCATTCCAGGTGATAGCCGCTTGGCAGATGCACGGTGCGCTGGATGCGTGCGCGCGCTTCGTCCACCGCACCGCCCAGGTCGCGGCCGCGCACCGAGAATTTGATCGGGATGTAGCGTTCCTGATGCTCGCGATAGATGAACGACGCGCCGCTGGTCAGATGGACGTTGGGGACTTCGGACAGCGGCACCTGGATCGTGGTGTTGCTGCCGTCGGTCGCTGGCGCGCCGATCGTGATGCGGCGGATCGCCTCGATCGAATCGCGTTGTTCCGATTTCAGCCGGACGATGATCGGGAAGTGGCGGTCGGTGCCGGCCTCGTACAGGTCGGCGGTCGAGCTGCCGCCGATCGCCGCGGCGACCGTCTGGTTCACGTCGTCGGGCGTCAGGCCGTAGCGCGCGGCCTTGGCGCGATCGACGTCGACGCGCACGGTCGGCTGGCCCAGCGACTGGAATACGCCCAGATCCTCGATGCCGCGGACCTTGCTCATCTGGTCCTTGATCTGATCGGCGTATTTTTCCAGCGTCGGCAGGTCGGGACCGAACAGCTTGATCGAATTGGCGCCCTTCACGCCCGACGCCGCTTCTTCGACGTTATCCTCGATATATTGCGAGAAGGAGAAATCGACGCCGGGGAAGCGCTGTTGCAGCTTCTTCGACAGTTCCTCGGTCAGCGTTTCCTTGGTCACCCCGCTGGGCCAGCTGTCGAAGGGCTTCAACGGCACGAAGAATTCGGCGTTGAAGAACCCGGTCGAATCGGTGCCGTCGTCAGGGCGACCCTGCGCCGACAGGACCGACTGGACCTCCGGATATTTCATGATGATCCGCCGCACCTCGTTGACGACCGGCTGGCCGCCTTCGAGGCTGATCGACGCAGGGAGCGTCGCGCGGATGTACATATTGCCTTCTTCGAGGTGCGGCAGGAACTCGATGCCGAGCGAGCGCACGCCGACGACGGCGACCAGCAGCATCAGCACCGCACCGCCCAGTGCGATCACCCGGTTGCCCAGCGCGAAGGCGGCGGCGGGTTCGTAGACGCGGCGCAGCTTGCCGACGATCCACGTCTCCACCTCGGACAATTTGTCCGGCAGCAGCAGCGTCGCCAGCACCGGCGCGACGGTGAAGGTCGCGATCAGGCCGCCGGTGATGGCATAGGCATAGGTCTTGGCCATCGGCCCGAAGATATGGCCTTCGACGCCGGTCAGCGTGAACAGCGGCAGGAAGCTGGCGATGATGATCGCGGCGGCGAAGAAGATGCCGCGGCTGACCTCGCTCGACGCACCCAGCACCGCCGAGAAGCGGTTGGCGAGCGTGAAGTGACCCTTGCCGCTTTCCACGTGCGCCGATCGCTCCACCATGTGGCGGAAGATGTTCTCGACCATGATGACGCTGGCATCGACCACCAGGCCGAAGTCGAGCGCACCGACCGACAACAGGTTTGCGCTCTCCCCCTGCAACACCAGGATCAGGATCGCGAAGGCGAGCGCGAAGGGGATGGTCGCGGCGACGATGATGGCGCTGCGCAGATTGCCGAGGAACAGCCATTGCAATGCAAAGATCAGCAGGATGCCGACCACCATGTTTTCGAGCACGGTGTGGATGGTCAGGTTGATCAGGTCCGACCGGTCGTAGATGCGCTGTAACTGGACGCCCGGCGGCAGGATGCCGGAGGCGTTGATATCCGCGACCTCCTTCTGCACCGCCTTGATCGTCGGCATCGACTGGGCGCCGCGCTGCATCAGCACGATGCCCTGTACGATATCGTCCTGGTCGTTGTAGCCGGCAATGCCGAGCCGCGGGCTGTTGCCGATCGTGACGTGCGCCACGTCCTTCAGCAAAATCGGCTGGCCGTTGGCGCTGCCGACCAGCACGTTCTCGATGCCGCTGACCGACTGGATCAGGCCGACGCCGCGAACGATCGCGGCCTGGCTGCCGAAGTTGATCGTCTGGCCGCCGACGTTGCCGTCGCTCTTGGCGATCGCCTGCAAGACCTGGCTGACGGTGACGTTGTGCGCGGCGAGCCGGTCGTTGTCGATCACCACGTCGTACGCGCGCAGCTTGCCGCCCCAGCCGGTCACGTCGATCACGCCCGGAATGCGCTTGAAGCGGCGTTGCAACACCCAGTCCTGCAACGTCTTCAGATCCATCACCGAATAGCCCTTGGGCGCGGTGAGCTTGTAGCGGAAGATCTCGCCCACCGGACTCGTCGGCGACAGCGTCGGCTGCGCCCCGCCGGTCAGCGGCGGCAGCTGCGACAGGCGGTTGATGACCTGCTGCTTGGCCTGTTCGTTGGTGTAATCGTAGCTGAACTGGATCTTGATGTCGGACAGGCCGAACAGGCTGATCGCGCGGATCGCGGTCAGGTGCGGAATGCCCGCCATCTGCACCTCGATCGGGATGGTGACGTTGCGCTCCATCTCCTCCGCGGACAGGCCTTGCGTCTGCGTGATGACCTCGACCATCGGCGGGACGGGATCGGGATAGGCCTCGATATTCAGGTTGATGAAGCCGATGACGCCGGCGAGCAGCATCGTGACGAAGACGCCGACGATGAGCAGCCGCTGGCGCAGCGCGAAGGCGACGATCCGGTTCATTCGCCCAGGCCCGCTTCGTTGACGAACAGCGCGCCCGCCGTGACGATGCGCTCGCCCGGTTGCAGGCCGGACGTGATCGTGACCTTGCCGTCCTGCGCATCGCCGGTGGTGACATTGCGCGAGGCGAGCAGCCCGTCGGGGCGCACGACCCAGACGCGCGCATTGTCGCCTTCATGGATCACCGCGACCGCGGGCACGATGATGGCCTTGGTCGAGGTGGCGCGGTGGATCGCGAAGCTTGCGAACATCTGCGGTTTCAGCGCGCCGTCGGGATTGGCGATCGCGGCGCGCACCGGCAGGCGGTGCGTCACGGGATCGAGCGCGGCGCCGACCAGATCGATGCGCGCGGTGAACTGGCGGCCGGGCAGGGCGGGGGTGGTGACGGTCGCGGCATCGCCGACATGGATCGACGCCGCCTGCGTTTCAGGCACCTGCGCGACCAGCCAGACCCGCGAGGGGTCGGTGATCGTCATCACCGGCTTGTCGCCGCCCTGCGTGACATATTGACCGGGCGCCACGTCGCGCGAGGCGACGAGGCCGCTGATCGGCGCGTGCAGCGTGGTGACGTCATGGATGCCGGTGACTTCGCCGACGCCCTCCAGCCGGTTGATCTCGCCCGGCGACTTGCCCAGCACCGCGAGCTTGTCGCGCGCCGCGCCCAAGGCTGCGGCATTGGTGCGCGCGGTCGCCTGTGCGGCGGCGAGGTCGGCCTGTGCCTGCTGATAATCCTTCAGCGCGCCGCCAGCGGTTTCATAGATCTGCTTTTGCCGTTCCGCGGTCCGCTGCGCCGTCGCGAGCTGCGCCTGCGCATTCTGATACGCCGCGCGTGCCGCAAACAGGCCGCTGCGCGCATCGACGAAGTCGGTGGTCCGCACCAGCATCAGCGCCTGGCCCCTGCTGACGCGCTGGCCCGCATCGACCAGCACGCGCACGACTTGGCCCGAATAGGGCATGACCACCGGTGTGCTGCGATCGCCGTCCACGGTGATTGCGCCGCTCGCCAGCGTCGCCGCGTCCGACAGCGAATCGCCGACGCGCATCGTCGTCAGCGCAGCCATCTGTTCGGCGCTGGGGCGGAAGGTGCCCGGCGGCGACGCGGGCGGCGGAGCCTCCTCATGGTGCGTCAGCTTGCCGATCAGCGAGACGAGCAGGCCGATGCCGATCAACACCGCCGCGGCGATCCCCAGCCACCGCCATTGCGCCGACCGACCCAGGGTCGTGGCGGGGGGAAGCGTCTCCGGGGTGTCGGTGGCGTGCATGATGCGTCTCGCAGGCAATGAGGCTGGAGCCGGTAGGCCGGCTCGCTTACAGAATGCTGACAAATGCTGCGGCGCGAAAGGGTCCGATGCGGATTTTGTTGGTAGAGGACGATCGCGGGCTGGCCGACGCCCTGACGGCGGCGATGGTGCAGCGCGGGCTGACGGTCGATCTCGCCACCGATGCCGAGGAGGCGGAGGCCTATCTGGCGACCGCCGGCCATGCCGCGGTTCTGCTCGATCTGGGCCTGCCCGACGACGACGGCCTCGCGGTGCTGCGCCGCATGCGCGCGCGCGGCAACACCTGTCCCGTGCTGGTGCTCACCGCCCGCGGCGGCGTCGATGTGCGCATCCGCGGCCTCAACGACGGTGCCGACGATATCCTGGTCAAGCCGTTCGACCCGGACGAGTTGCACGCGCGCATCCTCGCGGTGTTGCGCCGGCAGGGCGGCTACCTCGGCAATGCGCTGGCGTGCGGGGCGTTGCGCTTCGACCTCGACACCCGCGTCGCCTGGGTCGGCGACCAGCGGTTGACGCTGTCGGCGCGTGAAACCGAATTGCTCGACCTGCTGCTGCGCCGCCTCGGCAAGGTGGTGCCCAAGCGCCTGGTCGAGGACCATCTGTTCGGCGTCGGCGGCGATCTCGGCTCGAACGCGGTCGAGGTCTATGTCCACCGCCTGCGCAAGCGACTGGACGATGCGGGCAGCGGCGTGCGGATCGAGACGGTGCGCGGCGTCGGCTACCTGCTCCGCCCGGCGACATGAGCAAGGGCTGGCGCCTGCGCCTGCCGCGCTCGTTGTTCGGGCAGGTGGCGCTGCTCTACGGCGCGACGGCGCTCGCCGCGGCGATCCTGCTGCCCTTCGGTACGGCGATGCTGCTCCACCAGATCGCGGGCCAATATCAGCGCGTGATGCTGGAACGGCAGGCGGATGCGGTGGCGATGCTGCTGCCCGGCGACCGGCCGCATCGCGCGGTGCGCGCGGTGGACCTGCTGGCGGGCGGATTGACGCTCGCGGTCGTTGACCGGTCGCGCCACGTCCTCGCCGAGCGCGGGCCCGCGCGGCCGGAACTGGTGACGGGAATCGCGCTCGATTCGCGCACCCGGCATGTCCGCCGTGGCGCGCTCGCCGCGGTCAGCCGGCCGGTCGGTGGCCGCTGGGTCGTGGTGTCGCAGGATGCCGCCGCGCCGGAGGTGGTGACCGACGATATCGTCCGCACCTTCCTGTCGCGCTTCGTGTGGCTGCTGCTGCCGGTGACGCTCATCGTGCCGCTGGTCGGCGCATGGATGGCCCGGCGGCTGACCCGGCGGATGAGCGCGGTTTCGGCGATCGCGGCCGATATCGGCCCGCGCACGCTCGATCGCCGCCTGCCGCAGGGCACGTTGCCCGCCGAGGTCGAGCCGCTGGCGATCGCCACCAACGCCGCGCTCGATCGCCTCGAACAGTCGTTCGTCACCCAGGCCGCCTTTGCCGCCGACGTCGCGCATGAACTGCGCACGCCGCTGTCGGTCATCCGCCTGCGCGCCGACGGCGTCACCGATCCCGCGGTGCGCACCGCGCTGCTTGCCGAGGTGGACCGCGCCGCGCACGTCATCGCCCAGTTGCTCGCGCTCGCCGACCTCGAACGTCCGCCGGAGGACGCTGGCACGCCGGTCGACCTGCTCGCGCTCGCCGAACAGGTCGTCGCCGACCGCGCACCGATCGTCATCGATGCGGGCTATCGTATCGCGTTGGAGGATCGCGGGCCGACGCCGGTCCGCGGCTACGCCCACGCCATTCAGCTTGCGGTCGAAAACCTCATTGAAAACGTCCTGCGCCACACCCCGCCGGGCACCGGCATTACCGTCGCGGTCGGGCCGGGCGCGCAGGTGCGCGTCACCGACGATGGACCGCCGATCGATCCTGCCACGCTGGCGCAGATGACGCGGCGCTTTTGGCGCGGCAGCGCGACGCGCAGCGGCGGCAGCGGCCTGGGCCTCTCGATCGTCGCGCGGGTCGCGGCAGCGCACGACGGCGCGCTCCATTTGTCGACCGGGGCGAACGGCCATGGCCTATGCGCGACATTGACGCTGGAACGGGCCGACATCGGCCGCGCCGGCGAACGGCCCCGCTGGCCGAATGACGGATAGCGCTTGCCCTTCAAGGCGTTAAAGCAGACCCTCAGAACTTCCGCGGCGCAACGGCGTTGTGCGTGCGGTTCGGAAGGCAGGCGCCTTCGAGGTGAGGGTCGAGTGAGGCATTCGGGGTCTAAGGCGCATCCGGCCGAACAGCTGGCGGCGATGTATGCGGCATCGTCGGTCGGGCTCGCCATCCTCGATCCCGATCTGCGCTACGTCTGGGTGGACGATCGCTTCGCGCGGCTCAGCGGCGTGCCGGTCGCCGATCATATCGGGCGCACCGTGGGTGAGATCACGCCCGACCGTGCCGACTCTGCCATAGCGCTCGCCGCCCGGGTGCTGGCGGGCGAAACGGTCAAGGGGCTGGAGATGACCGGCCCCGACGGCACCAGTATGTGGCGGCAGAACTGGCTGCCGATCCGCGATGACGTGGGGGAACTGACCGGTATCGGCGTGTCGGTGCAGGACGTGACGGAGGAACGTCGCGCCGAACGCGCCATCGCCACGCTCAACCGGATCAACACCGCGCTCGCGGCCGAACACGATCTCGAACGGCTCGTACAGATGGTCACCGATGCCGGGGTCGAGCTGACCGGCGCGTCGGTCGGCGCGTTCTTCCATAACGTCATGGACGACAGCGGCGAACGGCTGCACCTGTTCACGCTGTCGGGCGGCGAACGCGGCGACTTCATCCGGCTGGGCCGGCCGCGTGGCACCAACGTGCTGGGCCCGATCTTCCGCAACGAGGTGATCCGGTCGGGCAACATCACCCGCGATCCCCGCTACGGCGCCAACGCGCCCTTTGCCGGCATGCCGCCGGGCCATCCCGAGGTGACGAGCTACCTCGGCGTACCGGTGGTGTCGCGGCACGGGCAGGTCTTGGGCGGCCTGCTGTTCGGCCACCCCCATGCCGACCGCTTCTCGCAGCGTCACGAGGACCTGATCCTCGGCCTTGCCGCGCAGGCGGCGGTGGCGATCGAGAATGCGCGCCTGCTCGCCGCGGTTCAGTCCGCCAACGAACGGCTCGAACGGCGGGTCGAGGAACGCACTGCCGAGCGCGACCGCGTCTGGAACCTCTCGCGCGACCTTCTCGTGGTGGTCGAACCCGATGGCCGATTCCGCTCGGTCAACCCCGCCTGGACCGCGCTATTCGGCCATTCGCAGCACGATGTCGCGGGGCGTCCCGTAACGGATTTCGTCCACCCCGACGATGTCGCCATGACCCAGGCGGCTCTCGCGGCGGCGGCATCGGGCGCGGACGTACCGGTCGTCGAAAACCGCTATCTCGCCCATGACGGATCGCTGCGCTGGATCTCCTGGCTGACCTCGACCGAGGGCGGCCTGATCTATGGTTCGGGCCGCGACGTGACCGAGGCGCGGCGCAAGGACGAGGCGCTGCAGCGCACCGAAGAGGCGCTGCGGCAGAGCCAGAAGATGGAGGCGATCGGCCAGCTGACCGGCGGCGTCGCGCATGATTTCAACAATCTGCTGACCCCGATCCTCGGCGGTCTCGATTTCGTTCGCCGCCAGCTCCCCGATGGCGACCGCAGCCTCCGCCTGCTGGACGGCGCGATCCAGTCCGCCGAGCGCGCCAGCACCCTGGTGCAGCGCCTGCTCGCCTTCGCGCGGCGCCAGCCGTTGCAGCCAGATGCGGTCGATCTGGTCGCCCTGACGCGCGACATGGCGGCGCTGCTCACGACGACGGTCGGCCCGCAGATCCAGCTGGTCATTGACGCGCCCGAACGGCTGCTGCCGGCGATCGCCGATCGCAACCAGATCGAAATGGCGCTCCTCAACCTCGCCGTGAACGCGCGCGACGCCATGCCCAGGGGCGGCGTCATGCGCGTCGCTTTGGGGCACACGCACCTGACAGAGGCGGAAGACCCGCTCGCACCCGGCGACTATGTCTGTCTCAGCGTCTCTGACACCGGCCACGGCATGGACGCCGCCACGCTCGCCCGCGCGATCGAGCCGTTCTTTTCCACCAAGGGCGTCGGCCGTGGCACCGGGCTTGGCCTGTCGATGGTCCATGGTCTCGCCAGCCAGCTTGGCGGCACGTTCCGGCTCGCCAGCACGCCGGGGGCGGGGACGGTCGCCGAATTGTGGCTCCCGGCCAGTCCCGTATCCGTCGCGCCCGTTCCCGACGCGACCGGCGCGGCGCCGGTGTATGGTGCTGGCTGCGTCTTGCTGGTCGACGACGAGGGCGCGGTACGGGCCGCGGCGGCGCAGATGCTGCACGATATCGGCTATCGCGTGGTCGAGGCGGACAATGCGGACGCGGCGCTGCGCCTGATGCGCGACGGCCTGTCGCCCGACCTGCTCGTGTCGGATCATCTGATGCCCGGCATGACGGGCACCGAATTGGCGCGCCGCCTGCGCGCCGACCGGCCCGATCTGGGCGTGCTGATCGTCTCGGGCTATGCCGATGTCGAGACGCTCTCCCCCGATCTCGCCCACCTCCCCAAGCCGTTCCGCGAGGCCGATCTCGCCGCGGCGCTGGCGGGCCCCAAGGTGTTCGCCGCCCCAATACGCGCGCTGGAGCAGGACGCGGCAGCCGCGCCGTCGCGTGTGTGACCTCGCCCGGCGATCGGCTACACCCGGTCGCTAAACACCCTTCGCGCCTCAGGACTTCTCATGCCCGTCACCGACATCGCCACGCGCGTCTATAATCACGGCTGGCGGCTGGACCCGGTGGTGCGCAGCCTGCTCGACACCGATTTCTACAAATTGCTGATGCTGCAGCTCATCTGGCAACGGCATGCCGACGTGCAGGCGACCTTCGCGCTGATCAACCGCACCACGTCGGTGCGCCTCGGCACGGTGATCGACGAACGCGAGCTGCGCGAACAGCTCGACCACGCCCGTTCGCTGCGCTTCTCGAAGCGTGAGCTGATCTGGCTCGCCGGCAACAGCTTCTACGGCAAGCAGCGCATGTTCGCGCCCGATTTCCTCGCCTGGCTCGCCGAGTTCCGCCTGCCCGATTACGAGCTGCGCACCATCGACGGCCAGTTCGAACTCCATTTCGACGGGCCGTGGACGCACACGACGATGTGGGAAATCCCGGCGCTCGCCATCGTCAACGAATTGCGCTCGCGCGCCGCGCTGAAGGGCAGGGGGCGATTCGAACTCGACATCCTCTATGCCCGCGCCAAGGCGAAATTGTGGGACAAGGTGGAGCGGTTGCGCGCGATCCCCGACCTGGTCCTGTCGGACTTCGGGACGCGGCGGCGCCACGGCTTCCTGTGGCAGCGCTGGTGCGTCGAGGCGGTGAAGGAAGGGCTGGGCAGTCGCTTCATCGGCACCTCCAACGTCCTGCTCGCGATGGACAACGACCTGGAGGCGATCGGCACCAACGCGCACGAACTGCCGATGGTGCTGGCTGCGCTGGCGGGCGACGATGGCGGGGTCGCCGCTGCGCCCTATCGCGTGCTGGAGGAATGGCGCGCGCATTACGACGGTAATCTTCTGATCGCGCTGCCCGACGCCTTCGGCACCGCGGCCTTCCTGCGGCACGCCCCCGACTGGCTGGCCGACTGGACCGGGTTCCGCCCCGATTCGATGCCGCCGATCGAGGGGGGCGAACAGATCATGGCCTGGTGGCAGGCGCATGGCGTCGACCCGCGTCAGCGACTGCTGATCTTTTCGGACGGGATGGACGTCGACAGTATCGAAGCGACCGCGCGCCATTTCCGCGGCCGGGTGCGGACCAGCTTCGGCTGGGGTACGAACCTGACCAACGACTTCCGGGGCTGCGACCCTGAGGGCGGCCATGCGCTCGAACCCATTTCGCTGGTCGCGAAGGTCATCGCCGCCAACGGCCGCCCGGCGGTGAAACTCTCGGACAATCCCGCCAAGGCGACGGGCCATCCTGCTGAAATCGCCCGCTATCGTCGCATCTTCGGTGATGAGGGCCGGCCGGCGCGCAGCGTCACGGTGTGACGCCGCCGGTGCGTCGCCGCGATCGCAACCACGCAGAATTGGTCCGTTTTGCACAAAATGTTAATACGCGCCGGATATGAGTCTCGCCGGAACGGAGTTGGTTGTGTCGGTCATCGGGACATTCCTGCGCAGGGCGGAGCGGGCGTTCGATCACGCGCTGGGTGTCCCACGTGATGATATAGCGTTGCGCGCCGATCTGATCGACACGATGATGCTGCGCCCCGTCGGCGTCTTGACCGCAAGCCTCGGCTTTCTGCTGATGAGCGCGTCGGCTTGCTGGTTTGCACGGACCGGCTGGGCCGTCGCCTGGCTCGTCACGGACCTTGTCCTGCTCGCGGCGCGCATCGTGCCGGCGTGGATCGCGTGGCGGACGAACAGCCGCGTGCCCTATCGCATCGCCCGCATCATCCTTTTGCTGGCCAGCCTGATGTTCGCGACCTTCGGCGTCGGCTGTGCGTTCAGCTTCGCGACCGGTATCCAGGAATTGCAGCTGGCCGCGACGATGGCGGTCATGGCGTTGTTCACCGGCCTTGCGATCCGCTGGGCCGCCCTGCCGCGGCTCAGCATCGCGATGCACGTCGTCGTGGGCGCGCCGATGGCCTGCGCACTCGCCGGGATCGGCGCGTTCGTACTCCTGCTGTTCGCGGTGCTCGCGATCGGGTCGATCGTGCTGACCATCCAGAACAATCGCACGCTGCTGGCGGTCCTCGCCGCCAAGCGCCAGGCGCAGCAGCTCGCGCGCACCGACGTGCTGACTCAGCTGGTCAACCGCGCCGGCCTCGATATCGAGCTCGAACGCCTCGCCGGCACCAGCACCCGATCCGTGTCGTTGCTGTTCCTCGACCTCGACGGGTTCAAGGGCATCAACGATCGCTACGGCCATGCCGCGGGCGATCGGTTGCTGGTGGAGATCGGCGCGCGCCTGCGCGCGGTGGCCGGGGAACAGGTGGTGGCGCGGCTCGGCGGCGACGAGTTCGTGATCGTCCTGCCCGATGCCGGCGCCCAGATGGCGGAGGTCATGGCCGCCGCCGTACGCGAAGCCATCACCCGCCCGATCCATCTGCGCGAACACGGCGCCCTGGTCAGCGTCGGCGTCAGCCTCGGCTGCGCCAGCGGCTCGCTCGCGGTCGATGGCGCCGCGCGACTGCTCGCGGATGCCGACGCTGCGCTCTATGCCGCCAAGCGCCGTCGCCACCGACAGGCCGCCCGTCAGGCCGCGTCGCGTAACGCGGCCTGACGCTACCGCCTACAGCGTCTTTTCGTAGACGGTGTAGGTCTTGTTGACCCGGCTCTGGATCGTCTCGGCGATCGACCGCATCCCCTGATTGTCTTCCAGGATCCAGCCGATCTCGCCGCGGCTCGCGCCATAGCGCTCCACCGAGGCGCGGCGGATATATTCGATCATCATGAAGGCGAGCTGGCTCGCCATCCGCGACGATTGCAGCTCCTTCACCACGCCCATCAGCGGCACGCGCATCGTGCGCACCTTGGGATGGCGCAGCCATAGCAACAGCTTCGCCCAGCCGAACGGCAGCAGCGATCCGTTCAGCGGCTTGATCGCCTCGTTGAGGTCGGGAAGCGTGATCATGAACGCCACCGGCTTGCCGTCCAGCTCGGCGATGCGGATCAGGTCGTTGAACACGATCGGCTTCAGCTTGACGCCGACGTCCTTGATCTCGGGGGGGGTGAGGGGGACGAACCCCCAATTGTCGCTCCACGCATCGTTCAGGATGGCGAGGATGATCGCCGCCTCTTCCTCGAACTTACGCTTGTCGACCTCGCGCACGACGATGCGCGGATTGTTCTCGCCCGATTTGATGATCCGTTTGACGATCGGCGGGAATTCCTGGGTGATATCCAGCTCATAGGTGAAGAGCTGCTTGGCCGCCGTATAGCCCGCGCGCTCGATCCACCCCTGATACTCGGGCTTGGCATGGCCCATCATGATCGTCGGCGCATGGTCGAATCCCTGTACCAGCAGGCCCGGCTCTTCCCAGATCGATTGCGAGATCGGCCCCAGCACGCGCGTGATACCCTGCGCGCGCAGCCAGTCCTCGGCCTTGGCGAGCAGCGCGACGAAGATATCCTCGCGCTCGGCGTCCATCAGGCCCCATTGGCCGACGCCGGGGCCGAAGCCCTGCACCGCCGGCATGGTCAGCGCCAGCGTATCGATATGCGCAGAGATGCGCCCGACCACGCGGTCGCCCTCGCACGCAAGGAACAGCTGCGCCTTGGCATGGCTGTACCAGCCGTTCTTTTCGGGCGTGATCAGGCCCAGCGCCTCGCCCTTCAGCGGCGGCACCCAATTGGGATCGTCCTTGTACAGCCGGAACGGCAGGTCGACGAACGCCTTGCGGTCGCTCTTGCTGGTGACGGGCGTAATCGTCAGGTCGCTCAACATATCCCTCCCATGTCGGACCATGCACTCCATTCAATCCTCCCCGCCAGGGGAAGGTGGCATGCCGTGAGGCATGACGGAGGGGGAGGTTAGGGAAGTGCCTCGTAACCGAGGACATTCCTGTCCGCCCCCTCCGTCACCGCCTTCGGCGGCGCCACCTCCCCCTGGGGGGGGAGGACTAAGCTGCGGCGCCGAACATCGGTCGGCTCTAGCACGTCGGGCAACAGGGTCGAGTGACGATTCCGTCATCTGTGATCGAGAGGATGCACCGTCGCGCGCCTGTAAATGCCACGCTGTCGCCACTATCTACGGGCAATGGACCACGCCATGGAAAGCTCGCTGACCCTCTCGCGCAGCCCCGCTCCGGCGGCAGCCGCCGCGCGGACCCCGCGCCCGCGGATCGCCGACGACAAGGCGATGCTGCGCGCCGCTGCCGAACTGACGCGCGACCTCATCGCGCCGCGCCCCGGCATCTACTGGGCCGATCTGATCGCCTCGGCGGTGATCGGCTATGGTGCGCTGGCGGTCGCCGTGTCGGTGCAGGGCACCGGCTGGGTCGTGCTGGCCGCGGTGGTGTCGGCGCTGGCGCTGTACCGCGCGCTCAGCTTCATCCACGAAGTCAGCCACATGAAGCACAGCGCCTTGCCGCGCTTCCGTGGCGGCTGGAACGCGCTGGTCGGCGTGCCGATGCTCACCCCCAGCTTCATGTACGAAGGCGTGCATAACCTGCACCATGCCAAGACGCGCTACGGCACGTCGGAGGATCCCGAATATCTGCCGCTCGCGCTGATGAAGCCGTGGACGCTGCCCGCCTTCGTCGTCATCTCCGCGCTCGCGCCGATCGGTCTGCTGATCCGCTATGCGATCCTGTCGCCGGTTTCGCTGCTGTCGCCCAAGCTGCGCACGACGATCGTCGAACGCTATTCGGCGCTGGCGATCAACCCGTCGTTCCGCCGCCGCGCGCCGGAGGGCGAGGCGAAGCTGCTGTGGAACCGCGTCGAAACCGCTGCCAGCGTCTGGGCGATCGCGATCGTCGTGCTGACCGCGACCGGCGTCTTCTCGCTGCGTGGCGTGCTGATCGCGCTGGCGATCGGATCGGGCGTTGCGGTGGTCAATCAGGTGCGCACCCTCGTCGCGCATCTGTGGGAAAATGACGGCGAGCCGATGAGCGTCACCGCGCAATATCTCGACTCGGTCAACGTGCCCCCGCCCGCGTTGTTGCCGGCTTTGTGGGCGCCCGTCGGCCTGCGTTACCACGCGCTGCACCACCTGCTGCCCAGCCTGCCGTACCATTCGCTGGGCGAGGCGCACCGCCGCATCACCGCCGCGCTGGAGCAGGACTCGCCCTATCACAAGGCGAGCTACGCCGGCCTGCCGGGCCTGGTGAACAAGATCGTGCGGAGCACTTTCGTCGCCCGCTAAACCGGCGTAGGATCGCCCGATTGGGGCATGTCGAGAGGGAATGGCCGCATGAGCATCGTGTTGGCCATGGCCCTGCTCGCCGAAGCGGTCACCGCAACGCCGAACTCGCTGCCCAAGGGCACCGTCACGATCGCGATACGCGCTGACGACGATCAGGCGGCGGCCTTTGCCGAAACGGTCGGATCGTCGCTCTCCGCCGCTGACTTCCTCGTTCTCCCGCCGGCCGGGCCGAGCCGCTATCAGGCTCGCGTCACGATCGATCGCGACGTCCGCGGCCTCGTCACGGCACCCGCGCCGGTGGCGGGCCCCGATGTCAGCGTCGGCAATTGGGGCAGTGGCGTCCGGATCAGCCTGCCGACCCGCAAGCAGGATTTGCGGCCCCTGGTCGTGACGCGGATGACGCTGACCTTCGTCGACGTGCGCAGCGATCGCACCCTCTGGACCGGCACCGCGGTGACGACGCAGGTTGGCGGCACGCCTGCCGACGAACCGCACGTGCTCGGCACGAAACTCGCCGATGCGCTCGTCGTGCGCATGCCCGCCATTCTGGATGGTGCGCTGTCGATCCCCTGACCGGCGGATCACCCCATCTGATCGAACAGGCTCGGCATCGCTCCATTCGTCTGCGCCGCCAGCGTCGCGGCCGCATCGCGCGTGCGCTCGCTCCACCCGCGTGCCTGACGTTCTTCGCTGCTCATCGCATCGTACTGCGTCACCAGTGTCTGGCTGTAGGCCGCAAAGCTGCCGCCCTTGATCGCGCCCGTCGCACTCTCCCGCTCGCGCGATTGCAGGGCTGCCTTGGCGGCGCTCACCTCGGTCCGCGAAAAGCCGCCGGTCTGGTTGAGCGCGATCGCCGCCAGCGCCCGGCCCGACAGCTCGTCCAGCTTGGGCGTCGCCGTCTTGCCCGCGCTTTTGTACTGCGCGTCCAGCGTCGCGCGGACCTCCTTGGATAGCACGGTGAAATCCTTTTTCGCGTCGGCGATCTGGGCGGACGCGCGCCTGGCGGCGGGGGAGATCGTCGCGACGTCCCCCTTGCTCGCGCTCGTCGCGGTCTTGGCCGGCTGCGCCGCCGGCGACGTGCCGGTCGCGGTGACGGCAGCGGTCGACGTTCGGGCCGCCACGCCATAGCGTGATGCCAGTTGCGCCTGCATCAGTGCCGCAGCACCCGTTCCGGTCAGATTGGCCATCGCCCGATATCCCCTGCCGCCGTGCGACACAGCGCACGACGCAGGAGGAGGATAGGCCTCCATGGTTAACGAAGCGTCAGGACCGGGTGCTGTTGGATCGCGGGTCGTGAACAGACCCGAATATCATGCTCTAAGTCCTTGGGCCGCCAGCTCATCATAGGATCGGCGGATATGCCGCTGTCCTACACACAACGGGATATGCCACCCGTGTATCGGTCATGTGCCACCGCTCTTTCACTCCCCGACCCGGGATACGAAAAACACCTGCGCGGGTGAGACTTTTGTGACTTACCGCGTGCCCCTATTCCTCGGTGCGGATCAGCACCGCCTCGCCGATCAGCAGGAACAGCAGGAACGGCGCCCAGGCGGCGAGGAAGGGCGGGTAGGCGCCCAGATTGCCCATCGCCAGCGCGAAATTGTCCGCGACGAAATAGGCGAAGCCCAGCGCCATGCCGATCACCGCGCGCACGAACAGCTGGCCCGATCGCGCGATGCCGAACGCCGCCACCGCGCCCAGCAACGGCATCAGCACTGCGGAGAGGGGCCCGGAGAATTTGTGCCACAGCGTGCCCTCCAGTGACTTGGTCGGCCGCCCCGCATCGCGCAGGTCGCCGATCGCGGCATTGAGCTGCGTGAAGTCCAGCCCGTCGGGATTGACGTTGCCCAGCGTGAACTGGTCGGGGCGCACATCGCCGGCGATCGTCACCCGGCCCAGCGACTGGAGCTTGCCGCTTGCCACGTCGAAGCGCGTCGCCGGCTCGATGTCCCAGCCGTTGGCCACGCGGTGGCCGTGCGGCGCGGTGATGATCGCCTCCAGCCGCCCGGCGGTCCGGTCGTAGACGGTGATGTTGCCGAGGCGCGTGGCATTGCCCCGTCCGCGCACCTGTTGCACCGCGATCAGGTCGTCGCCATCGCGCACCCAGACGTTGGTGCGCTCGCCCCGATCGATCGGCAGCGCGCCGTAATCGACGTCTTTCCACCGGTCGAGCGTCGCGGTCGCGCGCGTCACGATCCGCTCGTTGAACACGAAGCTCACCGCCGCGACCCCCAGGCTCGCGACCAGCAGCGGCGCCAGCACCTGGTGTGCCGACAGGCCGGCGGCCTTCAGTGCGATGACCTCGCTGTTCTGGTTCATCGTGATCAGCGTCAGGATCGTGCCGAGCAGGACGGAGAAGGGCAGCAGGAACGCGATGATCTGCGGCGCGCGCAGCGTCACGTACGTCCACACCTGCGCCTGCGTGTTGCCGGGATGCGCCAGGATCGATCCCGATTCGCTCAGCAGATCGAGCGTCTGCAGGATCAGCAGCAGCGCGGCGAGCAACCCGAAGGTGCGCACCAGGAACATCCGGCCCATGTAGATGGCGACAGTGCGCGACGGGAAGAAGCTGCTCATGCCGCCACTCCCTTCTTGCGACCCCGGCCGGGCAAGTAGCGGGTGATCGCTTTCCCGATCTTGCCGAACGCGCGCTCGATCGCGCCGATCGGCTGGCCGCCGGGCACATAGGCGATCTGGTAGTACATCCAGATGATCAGGCCGGCGAAGATCACGAACGGCACCCAGAGCGCGATCAGCGGGTCGATCCGCCCCAGTTCGCCGATCGACGCGGCATATTCGTTCACCTTGTGGTAGGCGACGATCATCACGATCGCCAGGAACACGCCGACGCCCGAGCTCGATCGCTTCGGCGGCACGCCCAGCGCCACCGCGAGCAGTGGCAGCAGGAACATCGTCGCCACCTCGACCAGGCGGAAGTGGAATTCCGACCGGCTGCTGTCGCGCTGCTGCTCGCTGGCCGAGGCATGGCCTAATTTGGCCAGTTCGGGCAGCGTGAACTCCAGGTTGCGTCCCCCGCGCTGACGGAAATTCTCGTAACGGGGCAGGGGGATGGGCAGATCGTGGCTGGTGAAGGTCAGCACGCGCGGCACGGCGAAATTGGGCGCCTTGTGGACCAACGTGCCGTTGGTCAGGCGGAAGATGATCGTGTTGGGATCGTCGGTCGCCAAGAACTGGCCCGACTGCGCCGTCACCGAATAGGTCGTACCCTTGTCGCTGTAGCGCACGAAAATACCGTCCAGCTTGCGCCCGCTGTCATGGCTCTGCTCGATGCGCAGCGTCATGCGGTCGCCGAAATGGGTGAACTCGCCCACCTTGATCGACGCGCCCAGCGCACCCGTGCGCAGCTCGAAGCGCAGCTGCTCGTAATAATAGCGCGCCTTGGGCTGGACGAAGCCGACGATCGCGATGTTGAGCGCCGCGAGGATCAGCGCATACATGAACGGCACCCGCAGCAGCCGCGAATAGCTGACGCCCACCGCACGCAGCACGTCCAGCTCCGAATTGGCGGCAAGCCGGCGGAAGGCGAGCAGGATGCCGAGCAACAGGCCGATCGGGATGCCCAGGCCGAGATATTCGGGCAGCAGGTTGGCGAGCATCCGCCACACGACGCTGATAGGCCCGCCTTCGGTCGCGACGAAGTCGAACAGCCGGCGGATGCGGTCGAGCACCAGCAGCATGGCGGCGATCGTCAGCGTCGAAAACAACGGCAACGCGATCAGCCGGGCCATGTAACGATCGAGGGAAGTCATGCTGAACGAAGGCTCGCGCCAGGGAAAGGAGCCAAGGCTATAAGCGGGATGGCGGGGCACGTCAGCCCCCGGCGACAGCCTGTGTCGCCGCCCGTCACTCCGCGGCGATCTGGTGCGGCGGGGCGGGGCGGTCGCCCTGCGCCATGGCGGTCGCGATCGCGCGCTCCAGCCCGCCCAGCGTGAACGGCTTGCGCAGCACCTGATGGTGGCCGAACTCGCTCGCATTCGCCTCGCCCGCAAAGCCGGTGACGAACAGCACGGCGATATGCGGATAGGCGGGGCCGATCTCTGCGATCAGCTCGGGCCCCGTCTGCCCCGGCATCAGCACGTCGGAAATGATGAGGTCGATCCCCGCATGGCTCGCGAGCAGCCCCTCCGCCTTGGTCGGCGCGTCGCAGGCGATGGCGTGGTGGCCCAGCTCGTCGAGCGCGCCCATCGTCGCCATCAGCACGCGCGGGTCATCTTCGACGACCAGCACGTGAAGGCCCTCCGGCGCGACGGCCGGTGCCGGCGGGGTCGCGGCCACGACGGTCGTCTCGGCCTGCGGCTGCTGCCGGTCGCGCGGCAGGTACAGCGTCACGGTGGTGCCTTCGCCCGGCGCGGTGTCGATCGCGATCGCGCCGCCCAGCTGCTGCACCAACGCGAAGATCTGACTGAGGCCCAGGCCCGTGCCCTTGCCCGCAGCCTTGGTGGTGAAGAAGGGTTCGTAGACGCGCTCGACCACTTCGGGGGTCATGCCCTCGCCGGTGTCGGCCACCGCGATCGTCACGTAATCGCCCGCCGCGCAATGATCGACCTGATGCTCGTCCAGCGTCACCGCGCCGGTCGCAATGGCCAGCTCGCCCCGGCCATGCATCGCATCGCGCGCATTGACCGCGAGGTTCAGGATCGCATTTTCCAGCTGCACGCGATCGGCACGCACCTGCCATCCCCCGGCGCTGTCGCGCGTCGTCACGGTGATGCCGTCGCCCAGCGTCCGGTCGATCAGCTCCGACATGCCCGACACCAATTGGGCCACGGCGATCGGTTCGGGCTTGAGCGATTCCTCGCGGCTGAACGCGAGCAGCCGCCGGGTCAGCGCCGCCGCGCGATTGGCGCCATCGGCCGCATTGTCCAGGTGTCGCGCCGCGGCGTCGGGATCGCCCACCAGCGATCGTCGCGCCAACTCCAGTCCGCCCAGAACCACCGCGAGCATATTGTTGAAGTCGTGCGCGATACCGCCGGTCAGCTGGCCGACCGCGTCCATCTTCTGCGCCTGCCGCAGCTTGGCCTCCTGCACGCGCAGCTCGTCGGTCGCCTGCCGCACCGCATTCGCCAGTGCCTCGGCCCGTTCGCGTGCGGCATCGGCGTCGGCCCGCGCCAGCGCCCGCTCGCCGATCGCCCGCACCGTCAGCCAGCCGAGCACGACCGCGCCGATCACGATCAGCCCGCCGAACACCGCCAGCACGCCCGCGATCCGGCTCGACCGGTCGACGGTGCGCATTGCATCCGCGGTGCGCGCATCAAGCAGGGCGCGCTCGCCCTCGATGATCTCGTCCAGCGTCCGGTCGATCGCCGCCAGCGTCGGCGACTGGCGCGCCTTGTAATAGCGGGCAAGCGCCTGGGCGTTCTTGCCATAAGTGGTACTGAGCGCGGTCAGCGACAGCTCCTCGCCGCGCTGCTGGTACGCCTCGCGCAGCCGCGCCACGCGCGCGCTCTGCTCGCCGGTCTCGCGCGTCAGCCCTTCCAGCTTGTTGAGCTGCGTACCCGCCAGCCGCCACTGATCGTAATAGAGCTGGCCGAGCTCCTGCTCTGCCTTGCCGCTGATGACGTAGCGGCCCAGCGACGCCTCCGATCGGGCGATCGTGCCCGACAGGGTGCGGGCCAGGATCATCACGTCATAGCTATGCGCCTGCGCCGCAAGCGCGCGGTCGCGCTGGCGGTTCGCCTCGCCCAGCGTCACGATCAGTGCGACGAGCACCGCTGCGCCGAGCAGACCCATCACGACCAGCGTGACGGTCCGCCACGCCGCATTGCGTTCGGAATCCCCCCCCGGGGCCATCTCGGCGCCGTCCCGCATCACGGCAGCGACGCTAACGCGTTTGTCCGGTCAAGGAAAGGTGAGGGCGACCGGCTTCAGCCGATCGCGCCCACGGCCTGCCCCGCCGCCCGGAATCGCTCGATCACCGTATCCAGCTGCGCCACCGTATGCTCCGCGCAGAGCGAACAGCGTAGCAGGAACGTGCCGGCCGGCGTGGCGGGCGGGCGCGCCATGTTCACGTACACGCCCGCTTCCAGCAGCCCTTGCCACATCGCGACCGCCTGCGTCTGGTCGTCCAGGATCACCGCGACGATCGCGCTGTCCGGCTGTTCGGTGCCGAGGCGGAAGCCCAGCGCCTTCAGCCCGCCGTGCAACTGGCGCGCGTTGGACCACAATTGCTCGCGCTTGGCGGTCGCGGTCATCAGCTTGCGGATCGATGCGGTCGCGGTGGCGACGACGCTCGGCGGCAGGCTGGCGGTGAAGATGTATGCGCGGCAGGCGAGGCGGATCGCTTCGAACTTGGGATGGTTCGAAATGCAGAAGCCGCCGACCGTGCCGACCGATTTGGAGAAGGTGCCGACGACGAAGTCGACCTCGCCCTCCAGCCCCTGCGCCTCGTACACGCCGCGGCCGTTGGGGCCGTAGAAGCCCATCGAATGCGCCTCGTCGGACAGCACCATCGCGCCATGCTTCTTGGCGACGGCGACCATTTCCTTCAGCGGCGCAACGTCGCCGAGCATCGAATAGACGCCCTCCAGCACGACAAGCTTGCCCGCGTCCTTGGGCAGGCGCCCCAGCCGCTTGTCGAGATCCTCGACGCTGTTGTGGCGGAAGCGGACGATCTCGGCGACGCCCTGCTTGCAGCCATCGTAGATCGAGGCGTGGCTGTCGGCGTCGAGGATGACGTATTCACCCTTGCCGACCAGCGTCGAGATCATGCCCAAATTGGCCATGTAGCCGGTCGAAAAGACGATCGCACCGCTGACGCCGTAGAAGTCACGCAGCGCCGCCTCAGCTTCCATATGGTCGCGGAAGGTGCCGTTGAGCATGCGGCTGCCGTTGGTGCCCGATCCGAACTGGTCGAGCGCGGCATGGCCGGCGGCGATGACGTCCGGGTCGAACGTCATGCCCATGTAATTGTAGGTGCCGAGCAGGATCGTGTCACGACCGGCGATCACCGCCTCGGTCGGGCTCTTCACCTGCTCCATCACGATCGCGAACGGATCGGTGACGCCGGTATCGATCAGCGCCTGCCGCTCGGCGATCAGGCCGTCGAACTTCGACATCAGGTCGCGTTCCGGCGTGACCGGGGCGGGGTCGAGGTCCAGCGCCTCGGGCTGCAGGCCGGTCTCGGTCATGCCTCGGCCTTCAGCTTGACGACCGCATCGGTCAGCTGGCCGATATTCTCGATCTCCGCCTGCATGTTCATCGTGATGATGATGTCGAACTCGTCCTCGATCGCCGCGACGAAGTCCATCACGGTCAGGCTGTCCCATTCGAGGTCGCCCTGAAAGGTCGTCGCTTCGGTCAGCGCTACGCCCTTCTTGTTGAACGGTTCGATCTGGCTCTTGATCGTATCGAGGATCTGGGTGCGGTCGGTCATGATGGTCATCCGAATGGCGGCCAAATGCGGCGGTGTTGCGGCGCTATAGCAGCCCGCGGGCGCGATACCATCGTGCCGTTGCGGCGAGGCCATGCTCGGGCGCGATCTCCGGCGTCCACAGGTCGGCGGGCGGTCGCATCGCGGGGTGGGCGGTCCAGTCCGGGTGCGCGAGATAGCCGACACGATCGGCGGTGAGCTTCGCCCCGTCGCGGCGGACCGCGCGATCCAATTTGGCGCCCAGCATCAGCGCCGCCTTGGGCAGATGCAGCGTCAGCACGCGCTTCCGCCCCACCGCGCGCGCGATCGCCTGCGCCATCGCGGCATGGGTCAGCACATGGCCGTCATCGACCTCATACAACGCCGGCGACACCTCTGCCGTAGCGAGCGCCAGCAGCAGCCGCGCCAGATCGTCCACCGCGATCAGCGACACGCGCCCCCGCGGCGGCAGCAGGGCGATGCCCATCCGCGCGGCGCGGAACAGGTCGCGCATCTCCATGTCGCCGGGGCCATAGACGCCGCTCGGCCGCACGATGCTCCAGTCGAGCCCGCTCGCTTCGACCAGCGTCTCCGCCTCGGCCTTCGACCAGCCGTAGATCGACAGATCCGGCTCGCGCGCGGACAGCGACGAGACATGGACGAACCGCCGGACGCCTGCGGCCTGCGCGGCGGTGATCACCGCCCGCGTGCCGTCGATATTACCGGCGACGAAGCCGGCCTTCGTCGGCGTGCTGACGACACCCGCGACATGCACGATGGCGTCGGCCCCCTCGACCAATGCCGCCAAGCTGTCGGGCCGATCGAGCGCGCCCTCGACCCAGGTCACGCCGTCCCGCGCGCGCTGCGGCCGGCGGGTGAGCGCGCGCACGCCATGGCCGGCGGACAGCGCCCGCTCGACCAGCGCCCCGCCGACGAAGCCTGTCGCCCCGGTGATGGCGAGGGTGGTCACGACCCAACCCTCGCCCCACACCCACCGTCATCCCCGCGCAGGCGGGGATCCAGACTGGCAAACCTTTCGGCTCCATCGCCAACGCCGGAGGTTATGGATCCCCGCCTGCGCGGGGATGACGGGGCGGGCCGCATCACACCAACGCCAGATGGTTGCGATGCACCAGAGCCGCGCGCGGCGCATAGCCCAGGATCGCCGCCTGCTCCTCCGACCGCGTGCCCACCAGCCGCACCGCCTCGGCGACGTCATATTCCGACAGGCCCCGCGCGACCGTCCCGTCCGGCCCCTCGATCGACACGAGGTCACCGCGCCCGAACGCGCCTTCGATCCGTGTCACGCCCGCCGCCAGCAAACTGCCCCCCGCGGCCAAAGCACGCGCTGCCCCGGCATCGACATGCACGCGCCCGCGCGCCGTCAGCCCGCCCGCCAGCCACGCCTTGCGCGCCGACGCCGCCCGCTCCGCGACGAACAGCGTATGGCGAGGATCGCCGGCCAACGGATGCTCCATCCGCCCGCTCGCGATGGCCAGATGCGCACCCGCCCCGGTCGCGATCCGCGCGGCGGCAATCTTCGACACCATGCCGCCCGATCCCATGCCCGACGCCGATCCACCGTCCGCCATCCCCGCGACCGCATCGATCCGCTCGACCCGTGCGACGTGACGCGCGTCGGGATTGGTGTGCGGGTTGGCGTCGTACAGGCCATCGACGTCCGACAGCAGCACCACGCCCTGCGCGCCCGCTGCCTGCGCGACGCGTGCCGCCAGCCGGTCGTTGTCGCCGAAGCGGATTTCCTCGGTCGCGACGCTGTCATTCTCGTTGATGATCGGCACGACGCCCAGGCCCAGCAGTCGCCCCAGCGTCGCCGCGGCATTGAGATAGCGCCGCCGGTCTTCCAGGTCGTCGAGCGTCACCAGCATCTGCGCCGCCGTCAGCCCGTGCGCGCCGAGCAGTTCCGCCCATGTCTGGCTGAGCGCGATCTGCCCGGTCGCCGCCGCCGCCTGCGCATCTTCCAGACTGGCGCGCCCGCCCTTGGCAAGGGCCAGCCGCCGCGCACCCAGCGCGATCGCTCCGGACGATACCACCGCCACTTGCTGCCCTGCCGCGACGCGCGCGGCGATATCCGCCACCAGCGTCGCCAGCCACGCGCGCCGCACCGCCCCATCCGGCGCCACGAGCAACGCCGACCCGACCTTGACGATCAGGCGAGAGCAGGCGGTCGGCGGGAAGAGTGCGTCCTGCATGGGATCAGAGCGGCGACCAGCTGATCTCGTCTTCGCCCTCGTCGCTGTCGGGCACCGCTTCGGGGCCGGGCCCGATGCTGTCGAGCAGGCGGTCGAGCACCCAGTCGACGCCCGTGCCGGCCGCGCCGGACAGCGGGATGACGTCCGCGCCGCTCGCCTCGGCGAGTTCGGCGGACAGCGCCTCGATCAGTTCGTCGTCCAGCATGTCGATCTTGTTGAGCGCAATGACGTGCGGCTTGTCGATCAGCCCGCCGCCATAGGCCTCGAGCTCGTCGCGGACGATGCGATAGCTTTCGGCGACATCGGCGTCGTTGGCATCGACCAGATGCAGCAGCACGCGGCAGCGTTCGATATGCCCCAGGAAGCGGTCGCCGATGCCGGCGCCGTCCGCCGCACCCTCGATCAGGCCGGGGATGTCGGCAACGACGAATTCGCGGTTGCGGTGCCGCACCACGCCCAGCTGCGGGCGGGTGGTGGTGAAGGCATAGGCGCCGACCTTCGCCTGCGCGTTGGTGACGGCGTTGATGAAGGTGGACTTGCCGGCGTTGGGCAGCCCGACCAGCCCGGCATCGGCGAGCAGCTTCAGCCGCAGCCACACCCATGCCTCCTCGCACGGCCAGCCGGTGCCGTGCTGGCGCGGCGTGCGGTTGGTCGAGGTCTTGTAGCTCGCATTGCCGCGCCCGCCGTCGCCGCCGCGCAGGAACACCTCGCGTTGGCCGACCTTGGTGAAGTCGAGCAGCACCTCTTCCTTGTCTTCGGACAGCACCTGCGTGCCGACCGGCACCTTGATGACCAGATCGTCGCCACCGCCACCGGTGCGGTTGCTGCCCGATCCGCCATGGCCGCGTTGTGCGCGAAAGTGCTGCGTGTAGCGGAAGTCGATCAGCGTATTCAGGCCGGCCACCGCTTCGAAGACGATGTCGCCGCCCTTGCCGCCGTTGCCGCCATCCGGGCCGCCATATTCGATGAACTTTTCGCGCCGGAAGCTGACGGCTCCGGGGCCGCCGGTGCCCGAGCGGACGAAGATCTTGGCTTGGTCGAGGAAATGCATGCCGCCTCTTTAGCGAAAGGCGCGCGAACGGCCACCCCTGCCGGCGCATCCCCACGCCCCGCATGGCGACGAGGTTGTACCGCCAGAATGAGTAGCGCTATGAGGGGCACAGTGAAGTCGGCGTCTGATCCCCAAGCCCCGTTGCCACCCCCCGCTCGGCTGGGGTGGGTGCGCGCTTTCGATACCGCCGCCTTGCCGGCAAACGAGCGCTATGAGGTCTGGCGCGATGACGACGTCGCCAATCTGTCGACCCGCTACGAAACCGTGCCGGAAGAACCCTTTGCGGCGGCGATGGACTGGCTCGATCTCGGCACGTTCGGGATCGGCCACGCGGTGTTCACGTCGCAGCAGTGGGAGCGCACGCGCCAGAAAGCGGCACGCGACGACAATGACGATTTCGTGATCAGCGTGCGCCATGCCGGCGCCGCGATCTTCGAGATGGACGGGCGGGAGGCCATCGCGCCGACCGGATCGATCGTCATCGCCGACATGGCGCGTCCGAAACACCATTTCTCGGAAGCCTCGATCAGCACCGGCATGGCGTTGAAGCGGGCGGACGTGGAGCGTCTGTTCCCATCGACCCGCGCGCTGCACGGCCATGTCGTTGCGCCCGAACATGCCGCTTTGCTCGTGTCGCATTTGGCGCTGTTGCGCGGGCAGGCGGAGCATATGCCGGCGGCCAGCGGGCCGCTGCTGGCGCAGACGATCCTTGATCTGCTCTCGGTATCAGTCGCGGCGAGCTTCGCAGAGCGGCCGGTGGATCGCGATCGGCATGAGCGCGCCTTACGCGTCCAGCTGCGCGACGAGATCGAACGCAATCTCGGCTCCCCCTCGCTCACCGTGGCACGCCTCAGCCGTTCGCTCGGCGTCTCGCGCTCGACCTTGTACCGATTGTTGCAGGACGAAGGAGGCGTGCAGGCCTATGTCCGCACGCGCCGTCTGGAAAAGGTCGCGGAGGCGCTGCGCCGTGAGGGCGGGCGGGGGACGATCGCGGCGCTGGCCGAGCGCTGGGGCTTTTGCGACGCCGCCTATCTGGGGCGTGCCTTTCGCGAGACCTATGGCATGACGCCCGGCGACTATCACGCGATGCACGCCGCCCATCCGCGGGTCTGACGCGCACCGGCGGCAGGATATAGGCCGTCATGGCTATGGACCGGTTCGGGACCAAACTCTATCGTCAGCACCATGTCGCAGGTCCCTGAGAACGAACGCTTCCCTTCGGCGCCATCATCCTCCCGCTTGGGCTGGATTCCCTTTTTCGATACGGCAGCGCTGGCGGAGCGGGACCGGTTCAGCGCGTGGCGCGATTCCGACATCCGCAATCTCTCACAGCATTTCGAAACCCGGCCGACCCAGCCGTTCCAGGCGCGGATCGAAGGGCTCGATCTCGGCACGATGTTGCTGAACCACGTCCATATCTCGGCGCAGGACTGGCACCGCGGTGCAGCGCACCTGCGCGATCAGGCCGACGGGCTCGTCGTCAACGTGCGGCACGCCGGCGGTGCCTGGGGTCGGATGGGCGATCGCGACGTCCGCGCGCGGGATGGCGCGGTGGTGCTGACCGACATGGCGCTGGGCAACACGCATGTGTCCGAAGCCTCGGTTTCGACCAGCTTCGTGCTGCCGCGCGCGCTCGCCGAACGTGTCCTGCCCTCGGTCCGCAGCCTGCACGGCCATGTCGTGCCCGCCGAGCAGGCGGCGTTGCTGACCAGCCACCTCAGGGCGCTGCGGCACCATGCCCGTCACCTGCCTGCAAGCAGCGGCCCCGCCTTGGCGCAGACCGTCGTCGACCTGCTCGCGCTGGTGGTCCATGCCAGCCTCGGCGAGCGTCCCTGCGACAAGGAACAGCATGACCGCGCGCTGCGCGTCCAGTTGCGCGACGAAATCGAACGCAACCTCGGCTCGCCCTCGCTCAGCGTCGCCCGCCTCAGCCGCACGCTCGGTGTGTCGCGTTCGACGCTGTATCGCCTGTTGCAGGATGAGGGCGGCGTGCAGGCCTATATCCGCGCGCGCCGGCTGGCCAAGGTGGCAGAGGCCTTGCAGCGGCGCGGTGACCGCCAGACGATCGCAGCGCTCGCCGACCGATGGGGCTTTTGCGACGCCGCCTATCTGGGCCGCGCGTTCCGCGAAACCTATGGCATGACGCCGGGCGACTATCACGCGATGCATGCCAGCGGCCTGCCACCGACCGGCATCGCGACCCCCATCGCAACGCCGGCCGGCCGCATCGTCACTCCCTAGGCCGCGACAAGCGGTTCGGCAGCAACGCGCATCCGTCCCACGATCGGCGCCATCAGGCGGGATCGCGTTCGGACCGATCGAGTGCGCCCCACGTTCCACCGCTCTGGGATTTGACCAATTCGGTGCCGCAGCGGCTGCACGTACACCGCCACCGAGATCCGTCCGACCAGACCCGACGACGCGAACGCTTGTGGCCGATGACCAGACAGATGGGAGCTAAAACGCGTTTCATGCCAGGTCATCCACTCGATGCGGCCTCTTTAGGGAAAGAGGGCGTGCCGCATCAGGGGCTTGGCCATTGTCGGTGTTGCAGGCGCTATTGATCGCGTCTCACGCGGGCGTCTCGCCCGGTGCTTCGTTGCGCAGCAGCATGCCCACGGCCAGATCGCGCGCCTTGCTGCGCGGCAGGTCGAGCGCGCGCGCCATCGCCGCGCCGAGCAGCGCATCGCCCAGCGCCATCAGCATCAGGTGCAGCGTCTCTTCCTGGATCGGCCGCTCGGGTGGTTGCACGCCATCGGCAAGTTCGTCGACCAGATCGTGGACGGCGGACAGGATCGGATCGAGCGCATCGCGATTGCCCGACAGGATCATCCAGCTCGCCAGCGCACCCGCGCCGCCGCTGTCGAAGGCATCGAAGACGAGGTCGACGATGCGCCGCGGATCGGGCTCCCCGCCGCGGTTGCCCAGCACCGCATCGCGAATCACCCCCGTGATCTGCGCCGCCATCCGCGCGATCAGCGCCTGTTGCAGCCCCTCCGCCGATCCGAAGTGATGCAGCAGATTGGCATGCGTGCGGCCGATCCGCGCGCCGACCGCCTTCAGCGTCACCGCCTGCGGGCCGCTTTCGACCAGCAATTGCTGGGCGGCGATCAGCGCGGCTTCCCGGCTTTCGGTGGGGGACAGGCGGCGGCGCAAAGGGGCCGGGACGGGGGTTGAAGCGCTCAGGACGATGGCCTATTTACATTGGTGTAAGCAAATGCGGATATCGTCCTAGTACGGAGGAAATCATGGCGAAAGCAACCACGCCGCACGATCTGGTCATCACCGCGCGCGATCGCCGCTTCGGTCGTGGCGCCCGGATGGGGCGCTGGTGGCTGAACGACGATCCGATCGCGACCGCCTTCTACAACGCCTTGTCCGTCACCTTTCCAAAGGGCGAGGGCTTCTTCGTCGACAGCGTGCGCCGCTTTCGCGAGGGCACGTCGCCGCGCCTGACGCGCGAAATCAACGCCTTCATCAAGCAGGAGGTACTGCACACGCGCGAACATGTCGCGTTCAACCGCCATGTCACCGACCAGGGCTATGACGTGACGCGGCTCGACCGCGACGTCGACGCGGCACTGGCGCTGACCAAGGGCCGCCCGCCGATCGCCAGCCTTGCGGCGACGACCGCGCTCGAACATTTCACCGCGATGCTGGCGCATGAGCTGATCGCCAATCCCCGCCATCTTGCGGGCGGCGAGGAACAGGCGCGCGCTCTGTGGCTGTGGCACGCGGCCGAGGAGATCGAACACAAGGGCGTCGCCTACGACACCTGGCTGCATGCCACGCGCGACTGGCCGCGCTTCCGCCGCTGGTGGGTCAAGTCGTTCGTCATGCTGATGACGACCAAGCATTTCTTCGTCGGCCGGACGCGCGGCATGCTGGAGCTGTTGCGGCAGGATGGCCTCACCGGTCCGCGCGTCTGGGCGCGGCTCGCCTGGTATGCGTTCGGCAATCCCGGCATGGCGCGCAAGGTTGCGGGCGTCTGGGCCGCCTATTTCCTGCCCGGCTTCCACCCATGGAAGCACGACGACCGGGAATTGATCCGGCTGGCCGAGAGCGATTACGAGGCGGCGGTGATGCCGAGGGCAGTCACCGCCTGACGCCGGTCAGTCGAGCGCGGCCAGAAACGCGACGGCGGCGTCATACTCTCGCCGCCTGTTCGCCCGCGCCTGTTCGGCCAGCAGATCGCTGCCCCACAATTCCGCCTGCCAATCCTCGTCGACATGCGCGGCGGCCCATAGGGTATCGGGATCGCCCGCCTGCTCGATCAACGCGAGCGCCAGCACCAGCGACCCGGTGATCGTCACCACCGGCGACAGGCCCGCGAGGTGGAAGGCGTCGAGCGTCGCCACCGCCTCGCCGAGGCGCGTCAGCGTCGCGGGCGGCTGGGCGCGGTGGATGATCCCCGCGGTCGGCTCGAAATGGACGTCGTAGCGGGTCCGGGCCCAGTCGAGCCACGGGTCCCATGCCGCCTGCTGCCGCGCGATCAGATCGTCGGGCGACTCGGCCCGATAATAAAGCAGGTCGCTCGCGCCATAGGCGGCCAGCCCGGCGGCGAAGGACGCGGGGTCGGCCGCGATCCGGTCGATCGCCGCATTCGCCAGGCCGGTCAGCGGCATCGCGCGCGGATCCACCACCTCGGGCACCGCGCGCCATTCGCCCGCGACGGCCTCTGCCAGCGCGTCGGTCGGCAGCGCCAGCGGCACGCGTCCCGGCGTGCGCACCGGCCGCCCGTCGAGCGTCACCACCCGATCGGCGTCGACCGCCACCTCTGTCCAGAAGCGCTTCATGACGTCGGCGGCGTCCGCCAGCGGTGGGCGAGGGCGGCGGGCACCGTGGCGACGACGACGAGCGCCGACAGCGTGATCGCGACACCCAGCACCTTGGTGACCATATCGGGCGCGCGCACGGCCAGTATCAGGCCGAACACCGCGCCGAGGCTGCCGGCGATGCGGCTGCCGACCATCGCCAGCCAGCGGCGCCGGGCGAGGGCATCGCCGCTCATGCCAGCAGCCCGGGCAGCGCGGCCACGCGCTCCGCCACCACGTCCGCGCCCGCGTCGGCGAGATCGCGGACGTCGTGATAGCCCCAGGCGACGCCCACCGCCCGCGCGCCCGCGGCCTTGGCCATCGCCATGTCGAAACTCGTGTCGCCGATCATCGCCGTCTCCTGCGCCGTCGCGCCCGCTTCGTCCATCGCGGCAATCAGCATCGCGGGGTCGGGCTTGGATGGGTGCCGGTCCGCGGTCTGCAGTGTGACGAAATGGTCGGTCAGGCCATGATGCGCCAGAATATGCGCAAGACCGCGGTCCGACTTGCCCGTCGCCACACCCAGCAGCCAGCCATCGTCCGCGAGGCCCTGCAAGACCGCGGCGATCCCGTCGAACAACGGCTCCTCCGCCATCGCGCCGGTCGTCCGCAGGTGGAAGAAGGCGGCCTTGTAATCCGCCGCCATCTGCCGGTGCAGCGAATCCTCCGCTTGCGGTAGCAGCGTCGCGATCGCCTCGACCAGGCTCAGGCCGACGATCCGGCGGATCGCGCTGCGCGGCGGCGCAGGCAGAGCGGCGATCCGGAACGCATCCTCCATCGCCTGGCAGATATTGGCCTGGCTATCGACGAGCGTGCCGTCGCAGTCGAACACGGCGAGTTTGGTCATCCCCCGACGCCTACCGGGCAAGGGCGCAAGCGGAAAGCGCAAATCGCTCGCCCCCATGTAACCACCGTCACCCCCGGCCTTGAGTCGGGGCCCCGCTTCGTCCCAAACCGCTCAGCCACCGAATCCCGACTTTAGTCCTTCGCGGCCGCCCACCGCATCAGCGCGGCGATGTCGTCCTTGCCCTGTCGATCGAAGCCCGCGATCACTCCCGCCCGGTCGGCGGCGGTCTTGTTCTGGCTCAGCTTGGTCGTGCCGCGCACCGCGCTGACGGTGATGGCGAAGCCGCGAATCCCCGACAGCTGCTTCGCAAAGGCCTCGGGCGCCAGCTTGCCGCGATCCCAGGGATTGTCTTGCGGCTCGTGGAGCGCCGCCAGCCGGTCCAGCTGTTCGGTCAGGCCCGCGGCATCCACCTCATGCGCCACGCCGTCGATCTCGATCGTCTGGTAATTCCACGTCGGCACCTGGTCGCCCGGCACCGCATACCAGTTGGCGCTGACATAGCCGTGCGGCCCCGCCACGCTCGCCACCACCGCCGCGCCCTCCAGATGGCGGACGATCCGATTCGCGCGCGAGACATGAAAGCGCAAACCGTCGGCATGCAGCGTCACCGGTGCATGCACCACCATCGGGCCATCGGCGGTCGCGGCAAAGATATGCGCGAAGCCGATCCGCTCGGCCTCCGCCAGCAGTGCCGCCGCCTCCGGCCGGAAGAGCGGATTGGGGTGCATCAGCCCCGGCGGCCGCCCGGACCACTGCTTTTCGGGCCACCCGTCTTCGGCTTACCCGCCTTTGGACCGCTGCCTTTGCCGCCATCCTTGCCGGTCGATGCCGCGCCACGCCGCCGTCGCTCGCCGCGGTTTTCCTTGCGCATTGTCTTGGCATGCGCCTTGGCGCGCTGCTTCAGAACGTCCTTGGGCGGCGGGCCCTTCTTGGGCTCCTCCAGCGGCAGCGCATCGCCCTGCGCTTCTTCGAAGCCCAGGCTCTTCAGGCTTTCGGCGAAGTGCGTCGGCAGGCTCGCCGTCTCGTCGATGCTGCCGCCATCGGGATGGTCGACGCGGATGCGCCGGGCGTGCAGGTGCATCTTGCGGCTGATCCCGCCGGTCAGGAACGCCGCCGCGCCGCCGTACTTGCCGTCGCCGACGATCGGATGGCCGATCGCCGCCATATGTACGCGCAGCTGGTGCGTGCGGCCCGTAAAGGGTTGCAGCTCCACCCAGGCGCAGCGGTTGCCCGCGCGTTCGATCACGCGATAGCGGCTGCGCGCGGCCTGGCCGTTCTCCTCGTCGACGTGCATCTTCTCGCCGCCGGTGCCCGGCTGCTTGGCGATCGGCAGGTCGACCATGCCATCCTCGATCGACGGCACGCCGACGACCAGCGCCCAATAGACCTTTCGCGCGGTCCGCCCCGAAAACGCCTTGGCGAAGAAGGCGGCGGCACGGCTGGTGCGCGCGATGAGCAGCGCGCCCGACGTATCCTTGTCGAGGCGATGGACCAGCTTCGGCCGCCCTTCGGCATCATATTGCAGTGCATCGAGCAGCCCGTCGACATGCTCGGCGGTCTTGGTGCCGCCCTGCGTCGCAAGGCCCGGCGGCTTGTTGAGGACCAGCGCCTGCAGATCCTTGTGGATCACCATCTCGCGCGCGAAGGCGATCTGGTCCTCGCTCAGCGGCGGCCGTTCGCGCTTCGGCTTGGCGACGATGGCGCCCGTCTCGTCCTTCACCTCGGGTTCGGGCGGCGGCACGCGCAGCGTCTGGCCCGCCTTGATCCGGTCGCCCGGCGTCGCGCGCGCGCCATCGACGCGCAGCTGGCCGGTGCGCGCCCATTTCGCGACGGTGGTGAAGCTCGTGTCGGGCAGATGCCGCTTGAACCAGCGATCCAGCCGGATACCATCGTCGTCATAGCCGACGTTGAACTGGCGGATGCCGCCCTCGTCGCCGCTCATGCCGCCGCACTCCCGAACAGGCCGCGGGCCAGCATCAGCCCGGCAAACAGCGCGCCGATCGCGCCCGCGACCGATACGAAGACGTACAGTGCCGCCGTGGCGACCGCGCCACGCTCCACCAGCGTCACGACGTCGAGGCTGAACGACGAAAAGGTCGTGAACCCGCCCAGCACGCCAATGCCCAGAAACAGGCGCCAGTTCTCGCTGCCCCCGATCCGTGCGAGCACACCCGCCAGCAGGCCCATCAGCAGCCCGCCGATCAGGTTCACGGCCAGCGTACCATAAGGAAAGTTCGGGCCGAGCGCGGTGAGGGCGATCCGGCCGGTCAGATACCGCGCCGCCGAACCCAGCGCACCGCCGGCCATGACGAGAAGAAGAGGAGGCATGATCGCTGCCCTAGAGCAAGTTCGCACAAAGAGGAAATGCGGGGGTGCGATCCTGGGCGACGCTGCCCCCTCCACCCCGTCACCCCGGACTTGTTCCGGGGTCCACTCCGCGGCGAGGGGGGCGATTAGAGGCTCCAGCCATCCCCCCGCTGCCCGGTGGACCCCGGAACAAGTCCGGGGTGACGAAGGGGGGGCGGCGCTTCAGCCGATCACTTACCGCAACAACCCCGCCGCCCGCAGCGCATCGTTCACGATCCCCGCCACGCCGCCATCCCGCACGCCGCCAGCACCGCCCGCGCGCGCCTGCGCCGGGCCGACCGCCCGCGCGATGCCCCAGAAGGCGGCGATCCGCCGGGTCGAGGACAGGCCGACATCCAGCATGAACGGCCCAGCCTGACCGGCGGCCTCGGCACCCTGCGTCGCAATCGGCGTGCCATGGCCCATGGCGAGGATACGATGATCCTCGATCACGGCGCGGCCATGCCGGTCACGCCACACGCGATGCGGATTGCCGCCGACCAGCGCCTCCTCGGCAGGTGTCTCGCCGATCCCGAACAGCCCGCGCCATTGACTCAGCAGCGCTTCGGCATTGGCGGGGTGGACGGTGGCGTCGGTGCCGCCATGCCAGACCGACAGTGTCGGCCACGGCCCGTCGTGGCGGCTGGCGCCCCGCACGGCGGCGGTCAGCGCCGGGCCATCGGGCAGGTCGCGCCCGCGCATCCGCTCCAGCGCCTGGCTGACGCCCTGCGCGGTGCCATAGGGCAGGCCGCCGATAATCGCGCCGCCCGCAAACACCTCAGGGTAATTGGCCAGCATCGCCGCCGCCATCGCGCCGCCCGCCGACAGGCCGGTGACGAACACACGCGACGGATCGATGCCATGCGCCGCAACCATCGCCGCGATCATCGCGCGGATCGACGCCACCTCGCCATGGCCGCCGGCCATGTCCTCGGGCGCGAACCAGTTGAAGCACAGGTTGGGATTGTTGGCGCGCCGCTGCTCGGGGAACAGCAGCGCGAACCCGGCTTCGTCGGCGAGCTGAGACCAGCCCGCGCCGATGTCATAACCCGCCGCGGTCTGCGTACAGCCGTGCAGCACCACCACCAGCGCGGGCCGGGGTTGCAGCTGCGCCGGCACATAAACACGCGCCCGCAGATTGCCCGGATTGGGGCCGAAATCGGTCAGGTCGCTCAGGCGGTCTTCGCCATGGGCGACCGTCATGGCATCGGCCATGCGCTGGCCGACGAGGCGACCGATCGTGTCCGACAAGCGGGGCATGTTGGGGTCTCCGACCGGGCGGGATCATCGGCGAACCCGTCTTGCTGCATCGCACAATATGGGCGTGGGCGAGCCGAAGGCAAGCGCCGATCGGTCCCGCGGCCGGTACGTGCGCTACCGGACCAGCAGGTCCACCCGGCTGCCGCCGCCCGGCCCCGGCGTCACATGCACCACATAGGCCGCATCGCCGCGGGTGCCGCCAAGGACATGCTCGTCGCCCTCAGCCTGATGCTCCGCGCTATAGCCCGCTCGCGTCACCCGCGCATTGTACCAGTCGAGAATGCGCGCAGCCGGCGCACTGCTCGCAAAGCTGACGACGCGCAGTCCGCACGCATCATTGCCCGCCGCCTCCTGCACGCGCGCGTCGGGATAAAGCGGCACCGCGGCGGGCAGGCGCGCCGCCCAGGTGGCGGAATAGGAGACGCGCTGCGCACAGCCCGCATCCGCCGGCCGCTGCCGTGCCGCCAGCTCGGCCAGCGTCAGCGCCCCCGCCGCCGCCTTGCACGACGGGCAGTCGCCCTTGGCGGGCGGCGTCGGCTTCAGGTCGGCAGCGGTGACGCCATCCAGCCGGCCGGCGGTGGGGTCGGCGGGGATCGACAGCGGGTCCGGCCGGCTCGGGGGGCGCACGGCGTCGGTATTGGCGGTCTGGGTCAGCGCGGGATCGACCATGATCTGGTCGCGCAGCGCCGCGGTCAGCGCCGGGTCGCGCTCGTTCCCGGTCGCGCCCGCGGTCAGTTCCTTGTCCAGGCTGTCGAGGTCCTGCTGCGTCGCCGCCGGCTTGGCACATCCGGCGAGCAACAGCGCAGCGGCGACAAGAAGGCGATTCGCATGCATCGCGGGCGACCATGGCGCATCGGCCGTTAAGTCGCTATCCGCGGGCTTGGTTAACGCGCGCTTCGCCGGTTGCCCCCGCATCTTGCCGTGCGATGGGGCAGGGGCCATGTTCGTGTCATGCTGAACATCATCTCCGTTGCGATCGGCCTCGTCACCCTGGTGTTGGGTCTGGTCGCGTTCGTGCCGCTGCTCGGCTGGATGAACTGGCTGGTCATCCCAATCGGCATCCTCGGCGCCGCAGTGGGCGCGCTGTCGTCCTCGACCAGCGGGCGCAACCTCAATCTCGTGCTGATCGTCATCTTCGCGATCCGCCTCAGCCTCGGCGGCGGCATCTTCTAAACGACAACGGGCCCGGTCTTTCGACCGAGCCCGTATCGTCAGCGTCGCTGAACGATCAGCGGCAGGTTACCTGACCGCGATCGATCGACTGGCCTAGCAGCGCACCGCCGCCCGCACCGATCAGCGTGCCGAGCAGGCGCGATCCGCCGCCCGCGATCACATTGCCCAGCGCACCGCCGGCCAGGCCGCCGACCACCAAGCCGGTCGTTCCGTCGTTGCGACGACAGTAATAGCGCCCGTTGCCGCCGCGATAGATGCGGTCGTTCCGGGTCAGCCGGCGCGGCTGGTAATAGCGGCCATCGCGATAATAGTTTTCCGCATAATAGGCGCGCTGGCCCGGCGGCAGGCGGTTATAGTCGTAGTTGCGATAGCGGCGCCAATCGTCGCGGCGATCCTGGCGGATATCGCGCAGGTCCTCGCGGCGATCGCGGCGGGCGTCGCGCACCTGCTCGGCATATTCGCGGCGCGCATCGCGCACGTCACGACGCGAATCGGCATCGCGCAGGTCGTTGCGATAGTCGCGGCGCGCATCGCGCACCTCGTTGCGATATTCACGATCCGCTTCGCGGCGCGTGTCCTGCGCCTGCGCGGGGATCGCGCTCAGCGTGGTCGCCGCCAGCGCGGCGGTCAGAAGGGTAATACGCATCGTCTTGGCTCCTTTCGGATGATGTGGGCAAAGAACCGCCATCGCGCACAAGGAGTTGCGTGAACCGAAAACTACCGTCGGTTCATCCCCGCGACAGGCGCCGGCGGCGCGGTCGATCAGCCGAACGTGGTATCCAGCGTGATGTCGCAGTTGAGCACCTTGGACACCGGGCAGCCCGCCTTCGCCTCATTGGCGATCCGCTCGAATTCGTCGCGCTCCATGCCGTCGACATGGCCCGTCAGCGTCAGGTCGGACCGCGTGATGGTGAACCCGTCGCCGTCCTTCTCCAGCGTCACCTTCGCCTTGGTTTCCAGATTGCCCTGCGTCTTGCCGGCGCCAGCCAGCGCGAAGGCGAGCGCCATCGTGAAGCAGCCGGCGTGGGCCGCGGCGATCAGCTCTTCGGGATTGGTGCCGGGGCCGTCCTCGAACCGCGTGTTGAAGCCATATTGGGCGTCGGTCAGCAGGCCCGACTGGGTCGAGATATGGCCCTTGCCGTCCTTGCCCAGGCCCTCGTACCGGGCCGATGCGCTGCGGGTCGTCATATACGTCTCCTCGTGTTTCACGAGGCCATACGCAGAACGGGCGCCGCAGGTTGCCCCACAGCGCCCGTTCCGGTCTAATTTATCCGAAGCTTAGCGGCAGCGACGGTTGCCACCGCTGCGCTCGATCTCGCGACCCAGCAGGCCGCCGGCGACTGCGCCGCCCAGCGTGCCCAGCGTCCGGTCGCCGCGGGTGTCGATCGTGCGGCCCAGCAGCGCGCCACCGACCGCGCCGACGACGGCACCCGTCGTGCCATCGGGCTTGCGGCAGCGCAGGCGACCGCGGTTGTCGCGCCATTCGCGATACTTGTAGCGCTGTGCGCCCGCCTGCGAGACCGGAACGACCATCGTCGCCGGTACGACCATCGCGGCACACCCCATCGCCAGCATCAACTTACGCATCTGAATCTCCCGTCATCGTTTGACTGTGGTTTCGATAACGTCGGGCTATAATGACGGTTGCATGAACTGGGCACAACGTTCCGTTCAGGAAACCATTCAGGACTTCGGCGGGGTTTCGGATTCCGTCGCTGGTTCCGCAGCAGGCTTGCGATAGCGATTGGCCAGCAACGCCGCCCCCAGGATGAACCCGCCGGGTGCGAGTAGGATGACGGCGGCAAGGCCGATCTGGCGTTTGGTGATGGACATGAGTCGCAGGATAGCAGCGACAGGTGAACGACGGCTTGTCGCGCTGTACCCCTCCCAGCCCGTCACCCCGGCCTTGAGCCGGGGTGACGGAAGGAGTGATGAGAGACCTCTAAAACGGCACCTTGAACTTCATCATCGCGCGTGGGCTGCTCATGCCGTTGGGCAGGCTGCCCTGTTCCGCCTCGCCCGATACCCCAACCTTGCCGATCGTCGTCCGCGCGCGGATCGGCTTTTCGGCGTAGCGCGTCTCGTCGACGGGGCGCAGCCGGTTGGCATCGACGGGTCGTCCGCAGATCACGATCGTGCCGTCGGCGTCGGGCTCGCCGCACGTGGCCTTGGGCGCATCCGGGGCAGGGGCGGGCTTCACCGGCCGCATGTCCGCCGGCAGCGGCGGGCCCGCGACCGCCTGCATCGCCATCATCATCGCCAGCCGCATGGGGTTCGCTCTCCCGATTTCGGGGAAAGCTGACCGGCGATTACGGCAAAGCCATGGCCGGCCTTACCGATAGTTGAAGCTGATGCTGATCCGCTCGCCCTTGGCGGCGTTGGGCACCACCTCGTGCCGCAGCCAGCTTTCCCACAGGAAGACGCTGCCCGGCTTCGGCTCGGCATAGACGAAGGTCGCGTGATCCTCGCCCGCATCGGCGCGCCGCGTTGGGGCCGCCATCATCATCGGCAGCCGCGGATCCTCCAGCTTCAGCGCGCCGGCGCCCGCCGGGGTGGCGATATAGATCGTGCCGCTTACCGCACTATGCGGGTGGATATGCCCCGAATGCGTGCCGCCGGGCTTCAGCACGTTGACCCACAGGCTGTCGAGCTTCAGCTTGCGCCCGCCCAGATCGAACGCGCACGCCTCCGCAAAGCGCGCGACATGCTTGTTCAGCAGCTTGACCAGGTCGGCAAAGCGCGGGTCGCGCGCGGGCAGGTCGTTCAGCGACGCATAGGAGGTATAGCCGCGATAGCCATGCGCTTTCGACCAGGCGACGCCGGCGCGATCCTCGCGCGCCAGATCGAGGCACGCCTCCTCCAGCTCCTCGATCAGCCCGGCATCGCCCAGCTCGCCCTCATAGAAGCGCGTCGCGAACAGCGTCCTCACGGTCATTGTGCCAACCTCATCGCTACGTCGTTCATGAACCGCACGTCGTCGCCCTCCGCCAGCCACGGCGCCTCCGCCCCGATCGCGCCCAGCATGTCGGACAGCGGGTCCATCTCCGCCTTGGCGTAATTGCCCAGCACATATCCGGTAACGCGATCCTTGTGCCCCGGGTGGCCGATGCCGATCCGCACCCGGCGGAACTCCGGCCCCAGATGCTGGTCGGTCGAGCGCAGCCCATTATGCCCCGCGGTGCCGCCGCCGCGCTTCACCTTCACCTTGAACGGCGCGAGGTCGAGCTCGTCGTGGAACACGGTCAGCGCATCCGGCCCCAATTTGTAGAAGCGCAACGCCTCGCCGATCGCGCGGCCGCTCTCGTTCATGAAGGTCGCCGGCTTCAGCAGCAGCACCTTATGGCTGCCGATCCGCCCTTCCTGCGTCCAGCCCTGGAACTGCTTCTTCACCGGCCCGAAGCCGTGCATGTCGGCGATCAGGTCGAGCGCCATGAACCCGACATTGTGCCGGTGCATCGCATATTGCGGCCCCGGATTGCCCAGGCCTGCCCAGATCTGCATGGCGCGGTGTCTTTCCTCAACGTTGGCGCAAGGCGCGCCCTCCTACCGGTATTCGTCATTCCCGCGAAGGCGGGAATCCAGACTGGCTGACCTCACGGCAGGAGCGCAGACGTCAGAGGTTATGGATTCCCGCCTTCGCGGGAATGACGGTGATAACAAAAAGGGCAGGGGAGCTGCTCGCCACCCTGCCCCTTTCGCAAACCGGATCGATCCGGATCAGCCCTCGGCCGAATCCTCGTCGCTCTCGGCATCCGACTCTGCGGCGGCTTCGGCAGCCTGGGTCTCGGCGACCTCGGCCTCGAGCGCCTCGTCCTCGGCGGTCGGGACGGTCGGCGGCACGATCGTCGCGATCGCGAAGTCGCGGTCTTCGATCGCCGGCGTCGCACCCTTGGGCAGCTTGACGTCGCTGATGTGGATCGAATCGCCGATCTCGCGGCCCTTCAGCGAAATCGTGATCTCGCTGGGGATGTCGGCGGCGTCGACGACCAGCTCGACCTCGTGGCGGGTGATGTTGAGCACGCCGCCCTGCTTCAGGCCACGGCACTCGTCCTCGTCCGCGAACACGACCGGCACCGCGACGGTGACGGTGGTGTGCTCACCGATGCGCAGGAAGTCGACATGGACCGGACGGTCGGTGACCGGGTGGAACGCAACGTCCTTCGCCAGCGTGCGCTGACCGCCGACCATGATGACCGAGTTCATGAAGTGACCCGTCATCAGCGCCTTGACCAGCGCCTTCTCCTCGAGATGAACCGAGGCCGGCTCCTTGTTCTGGCCGTAGATAACGGCGGGGACGCGGCCGTCACGACGCAGCGCCCGGGAGGCTCCCTTGCCAACCCGGTCGCGCGTCTCGGCTGCGAGCGTAATGGTGTCGCTCATGCAGAATACCTTCCGAAACGTGCTAAAGTGTCTTTCCGCAGCCTCGCCTCCAGGGATGACCAAGGCCGGAAGCGGGCGCGCATAGCGGGAAGGGCGGGAAAAAGCAACCGAGTTGCTCGGGCATGACCTTTCTTCCGTTCGTGCTGAGCCTGTCGAAGCACGGGTATCCACAGGCGACGACGGCGCTTGTGGAAACCCGCCCTTCGACAAGCTCAGGGCGAACGGGTGTCGGGTTACGGTCTCGTGCTCAATACTTCACCCGCTCCGCCTTCAGCCCCAGCTTGGCGAGCTGTGCCTGCACCGAATCCGGTCCCGCCAGATGCCCCGCGCCCACCGCGATGAACACCGTTCCCGGCTTGGTCATCCGCTGCTTGATCCACTGCGCCCAGTTGCGGTTGCGATCCACCAGCAGGACCTTGGCGACCTCGGGCGAGCTCTTCAGCTCGTCGTTCATCTCGCGCGCCAGCGCCTCGGGGTCGCCGCGCGCCCATTCGTCGACCATCGATGCCATCTGCTTGTCCAGCGTCGGCAATTCGTCGACCGTGCTTTCCAGGAACTGGAGCTGCGCCTGATCCGACAGGCTGCCGAAGAAGCCCAGTTGCTGCTGCGGCGTCTCCAGCCCCGACAGCGGCTTGTGCGCCTGCTTCGCCGCTTCGGTGATCACCTCTTCCGGCCCGTTGGCGCTGTCGTACCCCAGCTTCGACAGCGGCGCGACCGACAGCTGCGTCGCCGCGAGCCACGGCTTGAACCGGTCGAGCGCATTGGCCGGCAGCCCGAGATCGGTCACCGCCTTGGTAAAGGCCGCGCGCTTGCCCTCGGGCAGGCGCTGCGTCAGCGGCGGCGTGCCGGCGGGCGCGACGCCGGTCGCCTGCACCAGCCCCTGCATTGTGGCGGGATCGGGCATCACGATCTCCAGCTTCACCTCGTCCGCCTTGTCGAACGCGCTTTTGACCGCCTCGTCGAACCAGGTGAGGCCCGGCTTCAACACATGGATCGTCCCGAACAGATAGATGGTCGTCTGCTTGCCCTTCACCACCCACAGCGCCGGATCGGCATCGTTCGCGGCGCGCGCGGGCGCCTGGGCGGGTTGCTGCGCACAGGCCGGCAGCGACAGGCACAAGGCGACCGCGGACACGGCGGCGGCAAGGGTTCGTATCATGCGGGGACGTATCCGGGTGGTGGGGCCAGACCTTCACCTAATGCCGCGCCGCACCACTTGCTAGACGCGGCGCCATCGGCCAAAGCCGGGCGCGTCATGGCTGCCACACCGCTTTCCTTCCAGAAGATGATCCTGACGCTCCACGATTACTGGAGCGACAAGGGTTGCGTGATCCTCCAGCCGTACGACATGGAAATGGGCGCCGGCACCTTCCATCCCGCCACGACGCTGCGCGCGCTGGGGCCGGAGACATGGAACGCCGCCTTCGTCCAGCCCTGCCGCCGGCCGACCGACGGCCGCTATGGCGAAAACCCCAATCGCCTGCAGCATTACTTCCAGTATCAGGTCATCCTGAAGCCGTCGCCGCCCGACCTGCAGGACCTGTATCTGGGGTCGCTCGCCGCGATCGGCGTCGACATGACCAAACACGATATCCGCTTCGTCGAAGACGATTGGGAATCGCCCACGCTCGGCGCCTGGGGGCTTGGCTGGGAAGTGTGGTGCGACGGCATGGAGGTGACGCAGTTCACCTATTTCCAGCAGATGGGCGGCTTCGACATGAAGCCGGTCGCGGGCGAGCTGACCTACGGCCTCGAGCGCCTCGCGATGTACATCCAGGACGTCGACAACGTCTACGACCTGCGCTTCAACGATCACGGCGTCAGCTATGGCGACGTCTTCCTCGAAAACGAGCGGCAGATGTCGACGTGGAACTTCGAGGTCGCCGACACCGCCACGCTGTTCGACGCCTTCAAGAAGGCCGCGGCGGAATGCGAGAACAGCCTCGCGGCCGGTCTACCGATCCCCGCCTACGAACAGGCGATCAAGGCCAGCCACACCTTCAACCTGCTCCAAGCGCGCGGCGTCATCTCGGTGGCGGAACGCCAGGCCTATATCGGCCGCGTCCGCGACCTCGCCAAAGGCGCCTGCGGCGCCTGGATGGAAAAGAACGGATGGGCGGCGTGAGCGCCTTGATGATCACGCTAAGCCGCGAAGACGCGAAGGGGTTTCGCGCAGAGGCGCAGAGGACGCAGAGCCGCCTGCGGCAATCCGGCCGCATGAGCGGCCAGCACATGTCGAGCGGTAGCGGTTGTGAAGGGACGCTCCGCGTCGAGCGTAACACCTCTGCGCTCTCCGCGCCTCTGCGCGAACCAAATCCTCTTCGCGTCTTCGCGTCTTCGCGTGAATCAAACCTCTTCTTCGGCGCCGCCCAATGACCGACTTCCTCCTCGAACTCCGCTCCGAAGAAATCCCCGCGCGTATGCAGGACAAGGCGCGGGAGGATCTCGCCCGCCTGTTCGCTGCCGAACTCGCCAAGGCCGGCCTCGCCGCCACAGAAACCGTCACCTACGCCACGCCGCGCCGCCTCGCGCTGATCGCGCGCGGCCTGCCGACCGAAACGCAGGCGGTCAGCGAAGAGCTGAAGGGCCCTAAGGCCAACGCCCCCGAACAGGCGCTCGCCGGCTTCCTGCGCAAGACCGGCCTGACGCGCGACCAGCTGACCGAGCGTGACGGCGTCCTCTACGCCATCACCGAAAAGCCTGGCCGCGCCACCGCCGCCGTGCTCGCCGAAGCGATCCCGGCGATCGTCCGCGCCTTCCCCTGGCCGAAGTCGATGCGCTGGGGCGCTGCCTCCGCCTCGACCGAATCGCTGCGCTGGGTCCGCCCGCTGCACGGTATCGTCGCGCTGCTCGGCGAAACCCTCGTCGACGTCGAGATCGCCGGTATCCGCTCCGGCGTCGCCACCTACGGCCACCGCTTCCACCACCCGGGCCAGATCACCATCGGCTCGGCCGCGGATTACGTCGAAAAGCTGCGCGCCTGTCACGTCATCGTCGATCAGGACGAGCGCCGCGCGCTGATCCGTGACCGTGCCACCGCGCTCGCCGCCGATGCGGGCCTGACCCTCGTCGAAGACGAAGGCCTCGTCGCCGAAAACGCGGGCCTCACCGAATGGCCCGTGCCGCTGCTCGGCCGCTTCGACGCCGACTTCCTCAGCGTCCCGCCCGAGGTGATCCAGCTCACCGCGCGCGTGAACCAGAAGTACTTCGTCTGCCGTTCGGCGGACGGCGCACTGGCCAACGCCTTCGTCTGTACCGCCAACATCGAAGCGACCGACGGCGGTGCGAAGATCGTCGAGGGCAATCGCAAGGTCCTCGCCGCCCGCCTGTCCGACGCGCGCTTCTTCTACGACACCGATCTGAAGACCCCGCTCGAGGAACAGGCCGCAAAGCTCTCGAACATCGTCTTCCACGAAAAGCTCGGCACCGTCGCCGACAAGGTCGACCGCGTCGCCAAACTCGCCCGCTGGCTGGTCGAAGAGGGTATCATCCAATCTCCCTCTCCCCTCGTGGGAGAGGGAAGGGGCCCGCTCGCGTCAGCGAGTGGGAAGGGTGAGGGGGACGCGGCAACTGTCGCGCCCCAAACTCCCCCTCACCCTTCCGCGCCTACGGCGCTCCCTCCCTCTCCCACAGGGGGAGAGGGACCGTCCCTCGCCGACATGGCCGAACGCGCCGCGCGCCTCGCCAAGGCGGACCTCGTCACCGGCATGGTCGGCGAATTCCCCGAACTCCAGGGCCTGATGGGCGGCTATTATGCCGCCGCCCAAGGCGAACCCCGCGAAGTCGCCGACGCCATCCGCGACCACTACAAGCCGGTAGGGCAGGGCGACGACGTGCCGACCGCGCCGGTGACGGTGGCGGTGTCGCTGGCGGACAAGCTGGATACGCTGGTGGCGTTCTTCGCCGCCGGGGAGCAGCCTACCGGATCGAAGGATCCTTTTGCTATCCGCCGTGCCGCTCTGGCGATTTTGCGCACGCTTGAGACCGCAAATTTGCGGATGTCGATGGTTGAAGTACTTTCGGCAGGGTCCCGACCGATATTGCAGATGCTTTTGGACGATCCCTACCGAAGCGCCTATGATCCGGTTGCACTCGTGCGTCATGGGTTCGAGACGCGTGTGCCTTATCTCTCTGATCCGGCAGAGGTCTTTGGGCCGGGGGCGTATTTTAGAACCAACGTACTTTTAGGGCTGCCGTCTCTGGCAGGCTTCTTCGCCGACCGCCTCAAGGTCCAGCAACGCGAAGCCGGTGTCCGCCACGACCTGATCGACGCGGTGTTCGCATTGGGTGGCGAGGACGACCTCGTCCGCCTGCTCGCCCGCGTCCACGCGCTGCAAGCTTTCGTTACCACCGACGACGGCGCCAATCTCCTCGCCGGCTACAAGCGCGCCGCCAACATCCTCAAGAAGGAAGCCTATACCCCCGATACCGAGGGGAATCCGAAAACGCTGTCCTACACGCCCGAAAAGGCGGAGGCTGATCTGATCGCCGCGCTCGATTCGGCCGAACCTGCCGCCGCGGCTGCGGTTGCGGCCGAGGATTTCGAGCGCGCGATGGCGGCCCTCGCGTCGCTGCGCGCGCCGATCGATGCGTTCTTTGACAGTGTGACCGTCAACGATGCCGATCCGGCGAAGCGCGCCGCGCGCCTCGCGCTGCTCGCCCGTGTCCGCGCCGCGGTCCACACTGTCGCCGACTTTTCGAAAATCGAGGGGTAGAAACCAAACCCCCACGCCTATTCCACATCGTCCACTTCCGAACGTTCGGTATGCTCTTTCCTCCCCGGGGATCAGGCCAACACGTCAGCTCTTAAGGACCAGCGATGACCCAATACGTGTACCGTTTCGGTGGCGGAGTTTCGGACGGCGGAAAGGGCGACAAGAATCTGCTCGGCGGCAAGGGCGCGAACCTTGCCGAAATGGCGTCGATCGGCCTGCCCGTGCCCCCCGGCTTCACGATCAGCACCGCCATGTGTACGCGCTACTACGAAGAGGGTGAGCAATTCCCGCAGTCGCTGCGCGACGAAGTGGCGCAAGGTATCGCCCATATCGAAGGGGTTACCGGCAAGAGCTTCGGCGACGCGTCAAATCCGTTGCTCGTGTCCGTCCGCTCCGGTGCCCGCGTCTCGATGCCGGGCATGATGGACACCGTCCTCAACCTCGGCCTCAACGACACGACCGTGGAGGGCCTCGCGACCAAGTCCGGCGACGAACGCTTCGCCTGGGACAGCTACCGCCGCTTCATCCAGATGTACGCGGACGTCGTGCTCGAACTCGACCACGGCGCCTTCGAAGAGGCGCTGGAGATCGCCAAGGAAGACAACGGCTTCACGCTGGACACCGAACTGTCCGCCAGCGATCTCAAGGCTTTGGTCGCCGAATATAAGAGCCTGGTCGAGAAGGAATGGGGCAAGCCCTTCCCGCAGGACGTGCATGACCAATTGTGGGGCGCGGTCGGTGCGGTGTTCGGATCGTGGCAGTCCGAACGCGCCAAGGTCTATCGCCGCCTCAACGACATTCCCGCCGACTGGGGCACCGCGGTCAACGTGCAGGCGATGGTCTTCGGCAACATGGGCGACACGTCCGCCACCGGCGTCGCCTTCACCCGCGATCCCTCGACCGGCGCCAACGCCTATTACGGCGAATTCCTGATCAACGCGCAGGGCGAGGACGTCGTCGCCGGCATCCGCACGCCGCAATATCTCACCAAGACCGCGCGCGAAGAGGCCGGCGCCAAGCCCGCCTCGATGGAAGAGGCGATGCCCGAGGTGTATGCCGAGCTGGCGGCGGTCTTCGACCGGCTCGAAAAGCATTATCGGGACATGCAGGACATCGAGTTCACGGTCGAACAGGCCAAGCTCTGGATGCTCCAGACCCGCTCGGGCAAGCGCACCGCGAAGGCCGCATTGAAGATCGCGGTCGACATGGCGAGCGAAGGGCTCATCACCCGCGAAGAGGCGATCCTGCGCGTCGATCCGATGGCGCTCGATCAATTGCTCCACCCGACGCTCGACCCCGACGCCCCGCGCGACGTGATCGCCAAGGGCCTGCCCGCCTCGCCGGGCGCGGCGTCCGGTGCAGTCGTGTTCGATGCCGACACCGCCGAAAAGCGCAAGGCGGCGGGCAACAAGGTCATCCTCGTCCGCGTCGAAACGAGCCCGGAGGATATCCACGGTATGCACGCCGCGGAGGGCATCCTCACCGCCCGCGGCGGCATGACCAGCCACGCCGCCGTCGTCGCGCGCGGCATGGGCCGTCCTTGCGTCTCGGGCGCCGGATCGCTCTCGATCTCGGCCAAGGACAAGGTAATGAAGGTTGCCGGTCGCGAGATTCGCGAAGGCGACGTCATCACCATCGACGGCGCGTCGGGTGAGGTGATGTTCGGCGCGGTCGCTACCGTGCAGCCCGAGCTCGCCGGCGACTTCGGCACGCTGATGGAATGGGCCGACGGGGTGCGTCGCCTGAAGGTGCGCGCCAACGCCGAAACCCCGCTCGACTGCCAGACCGCACGCGATTTCGGCGCGGAAGGCGTCGGCCTGTGCCGCACCGAGCATATGTTCTTCGACGCCGACCGCATCACTGCGGTCCGCCAGATGATCCTCGCCGACAGCGAGACCGGCCGCCGCGCTGCGCTCGCCAAGCTGCTCCCTGCGCAGCGTAGCGACTTCACCGCGATCTTCGAGGTGATGGCGGGCCTGCCGGTGACGGTGCGCCTGCTCGACCCGCCGCTGCACGAATTCCTGCCACATGAGGAAAACGAATTCGCCGAAGTGGCCGCGGCGGCCGACGTTGACGTCGAGGTGCTCAAGCGCCGCGCCGCCGAGCTGCACGAATTCAACCCGATGCTCGGCCACCGCGGCTGTCGGCTGGGCGTCACCTATCCCGAAATCTACGAAACCCAGGCGCGCGCGATCTTCGAAGCGGCGCTCGACGTCGCCGACAAATCGGGGGCGGCGCCGATCCCCGAGGTCATGATCCCGCTCGTCGCCACCAAGCGCGAGCTCGATCTGATGAAGGCGGTGGTCGATCAGGCGGCGCAGGCGGTGTTCACAGAACGTGGCAAGACCATCGACTATCTTGTTGGAACGATGATCGAATTGCCCCGCGCCGCGCTGAAGGCAGGCGAGATCGCAGAGACGGGCGAATTCTTCTCCTTCGGCACCAACGACCTGACGCAGACGACGCTGGGCGTCAGCCGAGACGACGCCGCCCGCTTCCTCGGCGCCTATGTCGAAAAGGGCATCTACGCCAAGGACCCGTTCGTCAGCCTAGATGTCGAGGGCGTCGGCGAGCTGGTCGAGCTGGCGGCCGAGCGCGGGCGCAAGACGCGCCCCGGCATCAAGCTCGGCATCTGCGGCGAACACGGCGGCGACCCGGCGAGCATCGCCTTCTGCGAAAAGGTCGGCCTCGATTACGTCTCGGCAAGCCCCTACCGCGTGCCGATCGCGCGCCTCGCAGCGGCGCAGGCGGCACTGAAGTAAACCTGTTCACGTCACGCCGGCCGAAGAGCCGGGGTCCCGCTTTTGCCCTGGCTAAGAGGAAGAAGCGGGACCCCGGGGCAAGCCCGGGGTGACGGCCCCCACAGCAAACCTGAAACCTCATTCAGGTTTGCTTGACCCCGCGCCGTCGGCCCCGCTATCGCCGCGGCAACGACAGGAGAGAGGCGTTGAAGAAGCTCTATCCCGATGCCGCCGCGGCCCTCGAAGGCCTGCTGCATGACGGCATGACGATCTGCGCCGGCGGCTTCGGCCTGTGCGGCATTCCCGAACGGCTGATCGACGCGATCCAGGCCTCGGGCGTCAAGGATCTGACGATCGCCAGCAACAATGCCGGCATCGACGGCGAAGGCCTCGGCAAGCTGCTGCGCAGCCGCCAGGTCAAGAAGATGATCTCGAGCTACGTCGGCGAAAACAAGGAGTTCGAGCGTCAGTATCTTTCCGGCGAGCTGGAGGTGGAGTTCTGCCCGCAGGGCACGCTCGCCGAACGCTGCCGGGCAGGGGGCGCGGGCATCCCCGGCTTCTACACCAAGACCGGCGTCGGCACGCTGGTGGCCGAGGGCAAGGAGGTGAAGACCTTCGACGGACAGGATTACATCCTCGAACGCGGCATCCGCGCCGACCTCAGCATCATCAAGGGGTGGAAGGCGGACGAAAGCGGCAACCTCATCTTCCGCAAGACCGCGCGCAACTTCAACCAGCCGATGGCCACCGCCGGCAGGATCTGCGTCGCCGAGGTCGAAGAGGTGGTGCCGGTCGGCAGCCTCGACCCCGATCACATCCATCTGCCCGGCATCTACGTGAAGCGGATGATCGTCGGCAGCCCTTACGACAAGAAGATCGAGTTCCGCACCGTCCGCGAGCGGGAGAGCGCATGATGCGCCGTTTGGTCCTCGCGCTGGCCACCACGGCGCTGCTGACGGCCTGTGGCGGGCGCGGCGAACGCGTGGCGACGCTGCCCGCGCCGGGGCAGACCTACACCGCCGACGGCAAGGTCGTGCAGATCACCCGGCTTAAGGCGCTGCCAGCGCCGGGCTCTGCCGTCGGCGCCGATACGGCCGTCGTCCCGCCGCAGTTCCAGTTCCTCTACGGTTCGGGCGAAGCGCTGGCGCTCAGCCGGCAGGCGTTCCGCGCGCTCGTTTCCTACGCCACCTATCGCAAGGCGGCGGGCGACAGCGTCGTCCTCGCACCCAACGCCACGCTCGCCGCGCCGAGCTGGACCGCCTGCTCCGGCAAGCCGCGCGCGGCCGTGTTCGACGCGGACGAAACCGTGATCCTCAATCTCGGGGTCGAGGCATTGGCGGCACGCGATCCCGCCGCCCCCTTCGATGCCGCGCAATGGGCGCGATGGGAGCGGACGGGCGCCAAGGCCGTCGTGGCGGCTCCCGGCGCGATCGAGGCCTTCGCCGCGCTGCGCGCCGCCAACATCGCGATCATCATCAACACCAATCGCGATGCCTCCACCGCGCCGGGCACGGTCGCCACGCTGAAGGCTGCCGGTCTCGGTGACTTCACGCCGGGGGACAATCTGTTCCTGCGCCAGGGCATCAACGGCAAGGACGCACGCCGCGCCGCGATTGCGCAGCGCTATTGCGTCGTCGCGATGGCGGGCGATCAGCTCGGCGATTTCAGCGACCTGTTCGGTGCGATCGCCTCTCCGGCGGACCGTCGTCGCGCCACGGATGCGGGCGCGATCGGCGAGATGTGGGGCAATGGCTGGTTCGTCCTGCCCAATCCCGTCTACGGCACCGGGCTGAAGGGCGGCTTCGACGAGGTCTTCCCGGCCGACAAGCGCTGGGTCGACGGGGGTGCGCGATGAGCGACAAGCCCGTTCCGATGAACCTCGATCGCTACGCCGACATGATCGGCGGCAGTGCCGAATTCCTGCGCGTCTGGGCCAAGCAGGACGGCCCCGTCACCTGCTTCGTCAATCCGGTGCCGATCGGGCCGGATCCCTTCGCCTTCGGCCTCGCCATGGTCGATTGCGTCCGCCACGCCGCCAGGGCCTATGCCCGTGCGGTGAACATCGACGAGGAGGCAGCGCTCGCGCGCATCTGGGAAGGGCTGGATGCCGAGCGCGCTGCGCCCACGACCGATCCGATCTCCATCACCGCCAACAGGGATGTGCATTAATGGCTTGGGACCGCAATCAGATGGCGGCACGCGCCGCGCAGGAACTGCGTGACGGCTATTACGTCAACCTCGGCATCGGCATCCCGACGCTGGTCGCCAACAACATCCCCGCCGGCATGACCGTGACGCTGCAGAGCGAGAACGGCATGCTCGGCATCGGACCGTTCCCCTATGACGACGAGGTCGATCCCGATCTGATCAACGCCGGCAAGCAGACGATCAGCGAACTGCCGCAATCCGCCTATTTCGGCAGCGAACAAAGCTTCGCGATGATCCGCGGCGGGCATATCGACCTGACCGTGCTGGGCGCGATGGAGGTCAGCGAGGGTGGCGACATCGCCAACTGGATGATCCCCGGCAAGATGATCAAGGGAATGGGCGGCGCGATGGACCTCGTCGCCGGCGTCAAGCAGATCATCGTCGTGATGGACCACAATGCCAAGGATGGCAGCCCGAAGTTCATCCCCGCCTGCACGCTGCCGCTGACGGGCAAGAACGTCGTCGACATGATCGTCACCGACCTCGCCGTCTTCCGGCGGCCCGATCACGATTCGCGCTTCCAGCTGGTCGAACTCGCACCCGGCGTGACCGCTGACGAGGTCGCGGCCAAGACGACGGCTGCTTATCAGGTGGCGCTGTAACGATCGGCACGCTGCGCCCGGACGCCTGAGGAGGGACGATGCGCTGGCTGATCGGGATCGGGTTGATCGGGCTGATCGTCGGCATCCTCTACGCGACCGTGTCCGGGCCGCGATGGCTGAGTATAGCTGATGGCGTGATGGGCGGTGGCCGCGGGGTCGAGCGGGTCGCGGACGGCGTGCCGTTCGGGTCGCACGGGCAGACGCTCGACGTGTGGCGGCCCAGCGGGGCAGCGAGCCGGCGGCCCGTCGTGATCTTCATCTATGGCGGCGGCTGGGTGAATGGCGACCGTGCCGCCTATGCCTTCGCCGCACGCGCCTTCGCCAAGGCAGGCTTCGTCGTGGTGGTGCCCGATTATCGCAAGGTGCCGGGCGTGCGCTTCCCGGCCTTCGTTCAGGACGGCGCCGATGCGCTGCGCTGGGTGCATGATCACGTCGCGCAATACGGCGGCGATCCGGAGCGGATCGCGGTCGCGGGTCATTCGGCCGGCGCCTATAATGCGGTGATGCTGGCGATCGACCCACGCTGGCTGCGCGACGTCGGTCTGGCGCCCGATACGATCAAGGCGGTGGTGGGGCTGTGTGGCCCGTACGACTTCTTCCCGTTCGATTCGAAGCGATCGATCGACGCTTTCACAGGCGTAGTTGATGGCCCCGCAACACAGCCGGTCCACTATGCCCGCCCCGGATTGCCGCCCATGCTGCTGGTGACGGGCAGCGCCGACACGCAAGTGAAGCCGCGCAACGCCATCGCGTTGGCGCAGCGGTTGCAAGCGGCGGGTGCGCCGGTGGAGCTACGCAACTATAGCGGCCTCAGCCACGAGGACGTCGTCATGGCGCTCTCGGTGCCGTTCCGCGGCAAGGCGCCGGTGCTGCACGACAGCGTCGCGTTCCTGGATCGGATGTTGGGGACGGGGAGGGTGCCATGAGCTATACGTTGATCACCGCCAACCGCAATTATTCCAGCTGGTCGCTGCGGCCTTGGCTGTTGATGATGGCGCTCGGCATTCCGTTCGAGGATCGGATCGAACCCTTCGCGCAGGCCGACAGCTGGCAGGCGTTCCGCGCCTTCTCGCCGACCGGTCAGGTGCCGGTCCTAATCGACGGCGACCGCACGATCTGGGACTCGCTCGGCATCGTGATGTACCTCGCCGATCGGCACGAGGGTGTCTGGCCGGCGCACGAGGATGCGCGCGCCTGGGCGCAGAGCGCGGTCGCGGAGATGCACGGCGGGTTTGCAGCGTTGCGCAACGAGCGGACGATGAACGTCGGGGTGCGCGCCGATCCCAAGCCGGGTTCCGCCGCTCTGGCGCGCGATGTCGCGCGGATTGCCGAGCTGTGGGACGAGGGGCTCGAGCGGTTCGGTGGTCCCTGGCTGGGCGGCGAGGCCTTCACCGCGGTTGACGCCTTCTACGCGCCTGTCGCCTTTCGCGTGCGCACCTATGGGATCGACGTGGGTGAGGCGGGGCAGCGCTGGGTCGCTACGATCCTGGCGCATCCCGACGTCCTTCGCTGGGAAGCGGTGGCGCTGACCGAGACCTGGCGTGAGCAGGCGCATGAGGCGGATATTCGCGCCTGCGGGACGATAACGGCGGACCATCGTAAATAGGCGATCCTCCCGGCAATAATCTGTCGCACAGCCTTTCGCCGACGCATCGTTTCGGTTAACGCGAGCGCCATCATGGCATCCCGACCACAGACCCTGTACGAAAAGATCTGGAACGCGCACGTCGTCGAAACGCGCGACGATGGCACGTGCCTGATCTACATCGACCGCCACCTCGTCCACGAAGTCACCAGCCCGCAGGCATTCGAGGGGCTGCGCGCCGCCGGGCGCCGCGTCCGTCGCCCGGAGCTGACGTTGGCGGTGCCCGACCACAATCTGCCGACGACGCCGCGCGTCGATGCCAGCGGGCGCCTGATCCCGATCGCCGACCCCGAAAGCGCGCAGCAGCTCGACGCGCTCCGCCGCAACACCGCAGAATTCGGTGTCGATTACATCGATGCGACCGCGGCGGAGCAGGGCATCGTCCATGTCGTTGGCCCGGAGCTGGGCTTCACGCTGCCCGGCACGACGCTGGTCTGCGGCGACAGCCACACGTCGACCCACGGTGCGCTCGGCGCGCTAGCCTTCGGGATCGGCACCAGCGAGGTCGAGCATGTCCTCGCCACGCAGACGCTGCTGCTCAGCCCGTCGAAGACGATGGAGGTCCGCGTCGACGGCACGCTCGGCTATGGCGTCAGCCCCAAGGACGTGATCCTCGCGATCATGGGCCGCGTCGGCGCGGCGGGCGGCACCGGCCACGTCTTCGAATATACCGGTGACGTCGTGCGCGACATGTCGATCGAGGGGCGGATGACGCTCGCCAATATGTCGATCGAGGGCGGTGCGCGTGCCGGCCTCGTCGCGCCGGACGACACGACCTTCGCCTATCTGAAGGGCCGGCCGATGGCGCCCAAGGGCGACGAGTGGGATCGGGCGGTGGCCTGGTGGCGCAGCCTCGCGACCGATGCCGGCGCGCGCTACGACAAGAGCGTCACCCTCCACGCCAGTGAGATCGCACCATCGCTCACCTGGGGTACGAGCCCCGAGGATGTTGTGCCGATCACCGGCGTCGTCCCCGAACCCGACAGCTTCGCCGATCCCGCCAAGCGCGAGGCGGCGCGACGCAGCCTGGACTATATGGGCCTGACGCCGGGCACCGCGATGCAGGACGTCGCGATCCAGCACGTCTTCATCGGCAGCTGCACCAACAGCCGAATCGAGGATCTGCGCGCCGCCGCGGCGGTGGCGGACGGACGCCGCGTCGCGGATGGCGTGCGCGCAATGGTCGTGCCCGGATCGGGGCTGGTTAAGCGGCAGGCGGAGGCGGAGGGCCTCGACCGCGTGTTCGTCTCGGCGGGCTTCGAATGGCGCGAGCCGGGCTGTTCCATGTGCCTCGCGATGAACCCGGACAAGGTGCCCGCGGGCGAGCGCTGTGCCTCCACCTCCAATAGAAATTTCGTGGGACGTCAAGGACCTGGCGCGCGGACTCATTTGTTGTCGCCGGCAATGGCGGCTGCTGCCGCAGTCATGGGACGGCTCGCCGATGTGCGCGATGTGATGGGAGGACGATGATGAAGAAGGTTCTGGTGTTGCTGGTCGCGGGCGCGATGATGAGCGGCGTCGCCGCCTATGTCGCCGGTGCGCGTGTGCTCACCCATCCGGCCGCGACCCAGCGCTGACGCCGATGCAGCCCGTCACGACCGTCAGTGGCACCGCCTATCCCTGGGGTGCCAAGAATATCGACACCGACATCATCATCCCAGCGCATTGGCTGAAAACCATCACGCGCTCCGGGCTCGGCCGCGGCGCATTCGAAACGGTGCGCGCGCAGCCGGGTAACGTCTTCGACGATCCCCGCTATGCCGGCGCGCCGGTCCTGATCGCCGGCGACAATTTCGGCTGCGGATCGAGCCGCGAACACGCCGCCTGGGCGCTCGCCGACATGGGCGTAAAAGCCGTCATCGCGCCCAGTTTCTCCGACATCTTCTCCGGCAACGCCTTTAAGAACGGCATCGTCCCGGTAGTGCTGCCGCAGCAAGCGGTCGACCGGCTGGTCGAGGTGGCGAAGGAGCAGCCGATTACCGTCGATCTTGAGACGATGACGGTCACGACCCCCTATCAGGATCGCTTCACCTTCGAACTCGACCCGTTTCGTCGCCGTTGCCTGATGGAGGGGCTGGACGAAGTCGGTCTGACACTGGCAAGAGATACCGCGATTTCGAAATTCGAAGGTGCGGTCGAGCAGAGCCGCCCCTGGATCGGGAGTAGGAGCGGGTATGCGAGCATTGCTGTCGAAGGCGCCGGGCGGACCTGAAACTCTAGAGCTGACGGAATCGCCGGATCCCGTACCTGCCAAGGGGCAGGTGCTGGTCGCGGTGAAGGCCTGCGCGATCAACTATCCCGATGTCCTGATCATCGAGGACAAATATCAGTTCAAGCCGCAGCGCCCGTTTGCACCCGGTGGTGAGATCGCGGGCGTGATCGAGGCGCTGGGCGAGGGTGTCACCGACTGGCAGGTCGGCGATCGCGCGATGGGCGTGATCGGCCACGGCGGCCTTGCGACCAAGATCGCCACCGAGCCGCAGCGCCTCTACCGCTTGCCCGAAGACCGTAGCTTCGCCGAGGGCGCGGCACTGATCCTTACCTACGCCACCACCATCCATGCGCTGCTCGACCGCGGACGCTTGGCGGAAGGGCAGTCGCTGCTCGTGCTTGGCGCGGCCGGCGGCGTCGGCCTTGCGGCGATCGAACTCGGCAAGGCCTATGGCGCGCGGGTCGTCGCGGCGGTGTCGTCGGAGGAAAAAGCAGCGGCTGCCAAGGCTGCGGGCGCGGACGAAACGATCCTCTATGGCCGCGCGCCGTTCGATAAGGATCAGTCCAAGGCGCTCGCCGAACAATTCAAGGCGGCGGGCGGCCGCGGCGGCTTCGATGTGATCTACGATCCGGTGGGCGGTGACTATGCCGAGCCGGCGCTGCGCTCGATCGCCTGGGAAGGGCGCTATCTGGTCGTCGGTTTCCCGGCGGGTATTCCAAAGCTGCCGCTCAATCTCACTCTGCTGAAGAGCTGCGATGTCTGCGGCGTGTTCTGGGGCGCGTTCGCTGCCCGTGATCCGCAGGCGAATGCTGCGCATGTCGACACTTTGTTCCGTTTGTGGCGGGAGGGGCGCATCGCGCCGCGCGTCACGGAAACCTTTGCGTTCGAACGGGGTGGCGATGCGATCGCCAAGATGGCCGCACGCGGGGCGATCGGCAAACTGGTGGTCGAGGTCGGTTGACCTCGGCCACCGGGCGGGGCGGTTAGCGTACCGCGAATACGACAGCCAGGATCATCGCCCACAAGAAGAGCGAGATCCCCGTGCCGATCATTACGCCGGTCAGCGGCGTGGCGCGGTGGTCGTGAGTGCCGGAATGTGTGCCGGCGATGAGAGGCGCGTTGGTCATTGTCCTTCTCCAGCGGGTCGATCTTTACGTCGTACCCTATATTCAATATCTCATAACCCGCTTAACGGTTCCATAACGTAGGCGTTACGTTTTACTTATTTTGCATGTCCCGTCTCGAGGGCTGATCGTGCGGCACAGCAGCGTGCGTTGCGCGGGCGGTCACCCGCTCCTATGTGGAGACCGAAGTAGACCGACCCGGGGGAAATGGCCGCGATGACGATGTTCGACGATCGGGAAAAGGCATTGGAAGGGCAGTTCGCCCGCGCCGAAGAAATGGCATTTCGCATCACCGCGCGCCGCAACCGTCTGCTGGGCCAGTGGGCCGCGGAATTGATGGGTTTGACGCCGGAGGAAACGGATTCCTACGCGAAGTCGGTCGTGCAGGCGGATTTCGAGGAAGCGGGCGATGAAGACGTGGTTCGCAAGTTGCTGGGTGACCTCACCGCCGCGCGTGTCGAGACCGACGATGCCACCGTGCGCCGCGCACTCGCCGACAAGGCGATCGAAGCGCGTCGCCAGTTGATGCAGCCGGAGTAAGTACCGCGATGCCGATGGCCGCTGACGATATCGCCGCGCTGATCCGCGCCGCCATTCCCGATGCCGAGGTCGAGATCACCGATCTTGCCGGCGACGGAGACCATTATGCCGCACGCGTCGTGTCGGCGAGCTTCGCGGGCCTGCCGCTGCGCCAGCAGCATCAGGCGGTCTATGCGGCGCTCGGCGGCCGGATGGGCGGCGAACTCCATGCGCTGCAACTCAAGACCGCAGCAGCCTGAGGATAGAGACCATGACCGACGATACCCACGCCCGCATCGACGCCGTCGTTAAGAACAACGCCGTGGTGCTGTTCATGAAGGGCAGCCCGCTGTTCCCGCAGTGCGGCTTTTCCAGCCGTGCGGTGGCAATCCTCGACCATCTCGGCGTCAGCTACGAAAGCGTCGACGTGCTGCAGGACCAGGCGATCCGCCAGGGTATCAAGGCCTATTCGGATTGGCCGACGATCCCGCAGCTCTATGCCGGCGGCGAATTCATCGGCGGGTCAGACATCATGATGGAAATGTACGAAAGCGGCGAACTGGCGACGCTGCTGAAGGGCGAAGCCGCCGCGCAGTAAGCGCGGGCTTCGATGCCTGCCCGGCGAGATCGGGCATCGGGCGGGCGCCGTATGGCGTCCGCCTTTCTGTTTTTGTGGCTGTTGTGCGCTAGGTTCGCTAGCGGTCTGGCGGTCCGGTAAGAGAGGATCGGCCTCGCGTGGCCACGTCGGCCGGGTGCGGGTGGGCCGGTACGTGATACGATCCCGCGGCTGGCCCACCCTGCTGAAGCGTCGAACGCTCGGCTGCCCTGACATAAGCATCCGGCGTGCCAATTGCGCCAACCGACGAAAATGGCTGCACCTGCTTGGTTAACGCCACTAGGCTCGTAGACGCAGCTGTAAAATTCTTCGACAAGCGCCGCGCACCGTCGCCTCTCGCGGTTTGGACCCGCCACGTCCCCTATTGACTACGCTCGTAATCGGAGCGATCACAGCTGTAGTCGATAGAGGAGCGTAACCGTGGCCGAACGAATCAGCGATGCCGAGCATGCGGTGATGGAGGTCCTGTGGGACGAATCGCCGCTGACTGCGCAGGACGTGGCGGAGCGGGTCGATCCGGCGCGGGGCTGGAGCGCCAATACGGTCAAGACACTGCTCGGCCGGCTGCTCGCCAAATCCGCGATCGCGCATCAGGAGGATGGCCGCCGGTATCTCTACCGCCCGATCGTTGCGCGCGACGATTACGTGTCCGGCGAATCGAAGCGGCTGATCGACCGTCTCTTCGGCGGCAAGCTGACCCCGCTCGTCGCCCACCTCGCCGAGCGTGACGAATTGAGCGCGCAGGATATCGCCGAAATCGAGGCGCTGCTGAAGGACCTGAAACAATGAGCGCGCTGCTGCCCGGCGCGCCGTTCCTCGGCTGGCTCATCGAGGCGCTGGCCGCCTCCACGCTATTGATGGGGCTAGCGCTGCTGATCCGCCGCCCGGTTCGGGAGGCATTCGGGCCGCAGATCGCCTATGCGCTGTGGGCCTTGCCACTGCTCCGCCTGTTGCTGCCGCCCTTGCCGGCAGGCCTGCGGCAGGCGGCAGCCACCCCGCTCAGCCAGGCGAGCGAGACGATCACGATCATGGTCGTGGGGCAGGGCGCCACCGCGGTCGCGCCCGCCGTCGCACCACTGGCCGAAGGTGCGCCGATCGCCTGGGGCCCGATCGTCGGTGGAACGCTGGCGCTGCTGTGGGGCGTCGGCGCGCTCGGTTTCCTGCTGTGGCATCTCACGAGCCATACGCGCTTCTGCCGTCGCCTGCTCGGCACCGCCGCGCACGTCGAGGAGATGCGAGGCGTGCGCGTGATCGCCAGCGATGCGGCGCCCGGGCCACTCGCCTTCGGCGTGCTCCGCCGCTATGTCGCCTTCCCGCTCGACTTCGCCGATCGCTACGATGCCGACGAGCGCGAACTCGCGCTGGAGCATGAGATCGGCCACCACCAGCGCGGCGATCTGATCGCCAACTGGATCGCCCTGGCGGTGCTTGCGCTCCACTGGTTCAATCCCGTCGCCTGGCGCGCCTTCCGCGCCTTCCGCGCCGATCAGGAGCTGGCCAACGACGCCCGCGTACTCGCCGGCCGCTCCGCCATCGACCGTCACGCCTATGCCTGCGCCATCGTGAAGGCCGCGCACGGCGGGGCCGTGTCCGCCGCCTGCCACCTGCACACCATCGACGATCTGAAGGGGAGAATCCGTATGCTGACCACCATGCCGCGTTCGCGTCGGCGTCTCGCGACCGGGGGCGTGCTGATGTCCGCCGTCGTCCTTACCGGCCTTGGTCTCACCGCCTCGGGCACCAGCGCTGCCAAGGCGATCAGCGGCAAGGTGGGCGATACGATCGGCGTCGATCTGCAAGCGCAGCCGCCGGCGCCGCCGGCCCCTCCCGTCGCTCCCGCGCACCCGGCACCCGCTACCGCGCCCGATGTGGCGGCGATCGCGGCCGTGCCGGCGCCTCCACCGGCTCTCGAGGCGCCCGACGCGCCTGCCGCACCGCCCGTTCCCGCAAAGGCGCGCCGCGTCGTGATTAAGACGGAGAAAGACGGCAAGACGGCGACCTTCACCTCCGACATTAACGGCCATTTCGATGACGCCGCGATCGAGAGGATGGTGGCCGACGCACAGGCGAACACGCCCGAGGTGACGTCGCGCAACTGCACCGACGGCGTCGATGGCAACCCGCGCAAGTTCGTGATCCAGACGGTCAGGAACGGCAAGCGCGCGATGATCGTGTGCAATAATCGCATCGAGGCGGCATCGGCGTCCGCTGCAGCGGCCGGTGCCTATGCGACTGCCAAGGCGGGTGTGATGCTTCACTACAAGCGCGACGCGCTGCAAACGGCGCTGTCGAGCGTCATGGTGACGCGCGCCAGCATCGCCAATAACGCCAGCATCCCGCCCGCCGATCGCGCCTCCGCCCTGAAAGATATTGATGACGCGCTGGTCGAGCTGCGCAACGAGATGGCGGATATCGGCAAGGACTGACGTCCCGATCCGATACCGGCCTCGAACCTCCCCGCGCACGGTCCCGCGTGGGGAGGTTTTGCTTGCGCCCAGGGCCACCGCACGCCACATCCATGGACAATGCCCGCGCATCCGACCGGAATCCCGATCCGGCTCGAGCCGCTCGTCACCCGCGTGCTCGCGCCCAACGCCTCGCCCTACACGTATAGCGGCACGCAGACGCACGTCGTCGGCACCACCGATCTTGCGATCATCGATCCGGGTCCCGATGATCCCGCGCATATCGCCGCCCTGCTGGACGTTGTCGCCGGCCGGCCCGTGACGGCGATCGTCATCACGCATCATCATCGCGATCACAGCCCCGCCAGCCGGCCGCTCGCCGCCACCACCGGCGCGCCGATCGTCGGCCCCCGCGCGCACCATGTCGCGGACGATGCCCTGCCTTTGGATGCCGCCTTCGACGCCGATTACGCGCCCGATCGCGTGCTGGAGGAGGGCGACACCGTCAGCGGCGATGGCTGGACATTGCGCGCCATCGCGACGCCCGGACATACCTCCAACCATCTCGCCTATGCGTTGCCCGAAAGCGGCGCGCTGTTTTCGGGCGATCATGTGATGGGCTGGGCGACCAGTGTCGTCTCGCCGCCCGATGGCGACATGGGCGACTATATGGCGAGCCTCGACAAGCTGATGGGTCGCGACGATCGCGTCTATTATCCGGGCCATGGTGAGGCGGTGGACAATCCGCAGCGGCTGGTGCGCGGCATGCTCGGCCATCGCAAGCAGCGCGAAGGGCAGATCCTGCGCCTGCTCCGCGAAGCCCCGATGGCCATCCCGGCGATGACCGCGCGCATGTACGTCGGGCTCGACCCACGGCTGCTCGGCGCGGCGGAGCGATCGGTGCTCGCGCATCTGTACGACCTGCGCGATCGCGCACTGGTGGAGGAGGAGGGAGACGCATGGCGGATCCGCGCGTGATCGATCCCGCAACGCCGCCGGCCCGCGGATCGATCGGATCGTTTCTGGGCAAGGCCGCGGGCGTTATCGTCCTGCTGGCGCTCGCGGTGCTGCTCGGCCTGTGGGCGATCCAGCGCTATGTCGAACGGCGGCTCGCGCCCGATCCCACCACGGTCGCCAGCGCCAGCCTGCAGGGATTGCGCGAACAGAACCGGCTGTCGGCCTTCGCGGCGCGCTTCGTCGCCGTCTCTACCTCACGCCAGTCGCAGCTTGGCCTGTCGACCGAAAAGACGCTGATCATGCCGGGCACCGTTCGCTACGAAGTGGACCTCGCCAAGCTGACGCCCTCCGACGTTATCTGGGACGCTGGCACCAAGACGCTGTCGGTGCGCCTGCCGCCGGTGGAGATCGACGGGCCGCAGATCGATCTGGCGCAGCTGCGCGAATATGGCAGCGGCGGCATCCTGTCGCACGTCACCGATGCCGAGGCGCAACTCGATACGGCCAACCGGCGGGCCGGGCAGGCCGAACTGGTGCGGCAGGCGCGCGACGCTGCTCCGATGAAGCTCGCCCGCGATGCGACGCGCCGCGCGGTGGAGACCAGCTTCGCCATGCCGCTGCGCGCTGCCGGGATCGACGCCCAGGTGAAGGTACGCTTCGCCGATGATCCGACGCCAGCGGGCGAGCGTTGGGATACCAGCCGGTCGTTGCAGGAAGTTCTTGGCAACGCAGAGTGAGGCCCGGCGTTGAGCCCGGCGTGGGTATCGCCTAACGGGGGTGTCATGGAACTGACGACCAATCTGGCAGGGCTGGACCTGCGCGCCGAGATCGACCGCCTCCGCAAGGAGCGCAACGCCGTCATCCTCGCGCATTACTATCAAAAGCCCGAGTTGCAGGACCTGGCCGATTTCGTCGGTGACAGTCTGGATCTCAGCCGCAAGGCGCAGGCGACCGATGCCGACGTCATCGCCTTTTGCGGTGTGCGCTTCATGGCGGAAACTGCGAAGATCCTCAGCCCCGACAAGACGGTGGTGCTGCCCGACATGGATGCCGGGTGCAGCCTGGAAGACAGCTGCCCGCCCGAACAATTCGCCGCCTTCCGCGCCGCGCATCCCGATCACATCGCGCTGACATACATTAACTGCTCGACCGAGGTGAAGGCGCTCAGCGACATCATCGTCACCTCCTCGTCCGCGGAAACGATCCTCGCCCAATTGCCGCGCGATCAGAAGATCATCTTCGGCCCCGACCGCAATCTCGGCGGCTACCTCCAGCGCAAGACCGGGCGCGAGCTATTGCTCTGGCCGGGCGTGTGCATCGTGCATGAGGCATTCAGCGAGACCGAGCTGCTGAAGCTCAAGGCGCAATATCCCGGCGCCCCCGTCGCGGCGCACCCCGAATGCCCCGCGGTGATCCTGGATCACGCCGATTATGTCGGTTCGACGCGCGGCATCCTGGAATATGCCAATGCGATGCCCGGCGACACGCTGATCGTCGCGACCGAGCCGCACATCATCCACCAGATGGAAAAGGCGATGCCGACCAAGCGCTTCATCGGTGCGCCGGGTGCGGACGGCAATTGCAACTGCAACATCTGCCCGTACATGGCGCTCAACACGCTGGAAAAGCTGTATATCGCCCTGCGTGACCTCACGCCGCGCATCGAGATCGAGGAAGGGCTGCGGATCAAGGCGAAGAAGAGCCTGGATGCCATGCTGGCGCTCGCCTCGACCAGCGTCGGCAAGGGCGATCTGGGGCCGGCGCCGGTGGCGCCGGTCCCTGTCACGGGGGACTGACGCGTCAGCGCGACGATGTCGGGGTCGACGCGCCGAGAAGTTCGTGCGCGGCACCGAGGTGGATCGCCACCATCGTCAGCTCCAGCGTATCGGCCAAGGCCAAAGCAGCCGCGAGCAACCGGCGCAATTCGGCCTCGTCAGCATCGTCATCCATCTGTCGCCCTCCCGTTCCCGTCACATGTGATCGCCGCTTTTCCTTCCGGCCCCCCAATAGGATGATCCAGCCATGCGCTTCCGTCTGGACGGCTTCGATACCGACGCCTTTATCGCCGCCACCCTGGCGGAGGACCTGGGGGAGGCGGGCGATATCACCTCTGCCGCGGTGATCCCGGCAGAGGCGCGCTTCGCCGGCGTGATGGACACGCGCGAGGCGATCGTGGTCGCGGGGCTGGGCCTGGCGGAGGGCTTTTTTCACGCGCTCGATCCGCAGGCGGTGATCACGCCGCTCGCGGCCGATGGCGATCGTGTGCCGGCCGGCACAGACCTGATGCGGATCGAGGGATCGGCGCGTGCGATGCTGACCGCCGAACGCTCGGCGCTGAACACCGTGCAGCATCTGTCCGGCATCGCTACGCTGACCCGTCAGTACGTCGATGCGATCGCGGGTACGGGCGCGACCCTGCTCGATACGCGCAAGACGATCCCGGGGCTGCGCCGGCTCGAAAAATACGCCACGCGCGTCGGCGGGGCGCAGAACCATCGCATGGGCCTGTGGGATGCCGCGATGATCAAGGACAATCACGTCGCGGTCGCGGGCGGCATCGCCGCGGCGGTCCAGCGCGCGGTTGGCGCGGGGATCGAGCGGATCATCGTCGAGGTCGATTCGCTCGACCAGATCGCGCCTGCATTGGACGGGGGTGCGACGCATCTGCTGCTCGACAATATGGCCCCCGATATGCTGCGCCAGGCGGTGGCGATGATCGGTGGCCGTGTGCCGACCGAGGCGTCGGGCGGCGTCCGTCTCGACACGATCCGCGCCATCGCCGAAACGGGCGTGACCTATATTTCGGTGGGGCGGCTCACGCAGTCGGCGCCGGCGGCGGATATCGGGCTGGATTTCGCGCTGCTGTGATCGTGGCGGCTTGCACGGCGCCGCTGCGCGGCTAGGCTGCCGCGCATCTGTTCTGCTTGGGGGCACCCATGATCAAACCACCGTCGATCGCGCGTTTCGAACAATTCTACTGGGCCTCGGTCATCCTCGGCCTGATCAACACCGCCCTCAACTGGAAGACCTCGCAGGCGCTGATTGCCGCCAATCCGGTCCTCGCCGGCGCCAGCTGGATCGTGCCGGTAACGCAAGTGATCGGCCTGATTATCGCCGTGCTGCTCTGGTTCTTCATCGTCCGCCGGCCCAGCGTCGTCGCCAAGTGGATCCAGGTCGTCTTCGCTGCTCTCGGCGCGTTCGGCATAGCCTCGGCGCTGTTCATGCTGGCGATGGGGCGTGTGCCGGTCACCATCCAGGTCGTGCTCGGGCTCGTGGCCAACATTCTCTACATCGCCGCCGCGGTGATGCTGTTCAAGCCGGACGCCAAGGAATGGCTGGGCGAGGGGCGCGACCCCGACGATATCGAGGCGCCGCGCGTATGATCGGCCGGCTTCTGCTCGCCGCCACGGCGATCGCGGCGCCGGCCGCGGCTCAGGCGCAAAGCTATCGCTGCTCGGCCCCGACCCAGATCGATCGGCCACGCCCCGATCTGGCCGACGCCCGCCAGCCGCAGCGGCTGCTGCCGATCGGCGGCTATACGCTGGCGATCACCTGGGCCCCGCAATTCTGCCACGAGCATGCGCGCGACGCCTCGGCCCGTTTCCAGTGCGGTAGCGGCAATCGCTTCGGCTTCACGCTGCACGGCCTGTGGCCGGATGGCGTGGGCAAGGACTGGCCGCAATATTGCCAGGCGACGCCGCTGCTGTCGCGACAGGTGATCCAGCAGAACATCTGCTCGACGCCGTCGGCGCAGCTGTTGCAGCACGAATGGTCGAAGCACGGCACCTGCATGTCGGGCTATACGCCGGAGCGCTATTTCGCGCAGTCCACCGGCCTGTACGCGAAGCTGCGCTATCCTGACATGAATGCGCTGTCGCGTCGTCCGCTGACCGCGGGCAAGCTGGCGCAGGCGGTGGCGGATGCCAATCCCGGCCTCACCGCCGACATGATGCGGATCACCGCGAACCGTCGCGGCTGGCTGGACGAAATCTGGCTCTGCCTCGACAAGACGTTCCGTTACCAACGCTGTCCGGCGCATCAGGGCGGACTGGCGCCTAATGCCAGCGTGAAGATCTGGCGCGGCATGCGATGATCCCGTTGCCGTCCGGGCCGGTACGCACCGGCCCGGCGGTCAGCCGATGATCGCCGCCGTCGCCGGGTGATGACGGTCCAGATGCTTGCGGATGATCCGCAGGTTGCGCGTGTTGGATCGAAAGAAGAAATCGGGCACCGCGCCGACGAAGGGGATGAGGCCGAGCGCCCAGTCGATCCCGACATTGCCGAACATCCGCGCCATCTGCAGCTTCGACATGCCGAGGTTGCGCGCCTCCCAGACCAGCCACGACCCGATCAGCGCCGCGATCGTCGTCCCGACGACGGGCACGAGGTCGAGCAGCACGTCCATGCCAACCTTGCGATTGGTGCCGGGCAGCGTGAACAGCCCCTCCATCACGCGTTCCATCGCTTCCAGGCGGATGCGGACCGAGGCGGCGTCACGCCCGGTCGGCAAGGCTGCGATCAGCGGACGCATGTCCATGGGACGGGGCCGGCGGGGCGTGGTCTGTGCCATGCCGCTTAATTGGTGTCGTCGCGCAGCCGGTTCAACGGGTGCCAGGCGCGCGTGTTCGGGCGCCACTGCCTCAGCCGCAGCGCGACCAGCGACCAGCGCAAGGGCCGCGCGATCGGGATGAAGGCGGTGTCGACTGCCAGCGCCGCATCGGCCTGGCCGATCAGCCGGGCGCGGTCGGCCATCGTCGGCGCATCGCGGGCGGCGATCAGTGCGGCACGGGCCTCGTCCCCGCACGGCGCACAGGCGGTGGCGAGATACCAGCGCGCGCTGTCATAGGGGGCGACCTGATCGACGAGGCGCAATTCGGCGGGGGCGGTCATCGCGACGCGTTCCGGCGTGATCCCGATCGCATAGAGCGCCGCGGCCATCTGACCATAAAGCAACGTCGCGCCGGGCCCCGGCGGCAGGGCAATCCGCATCCGCACAGGCGCACCGAACCCGGCGACCCGCGCCTGAGCGTCCGCGATCCGCTGCTCGGGCGACAGCAGCGCCCAGCCGGGGATGGCGGGTGGGGCGCCGGAATCGAGCGACTCTGGCAGGATGCGCTCGGCCGTTTCCCAGCCCGGCATCACCGCCGCGGTCACCGCGGCGCGATCGATCGCGCCGTTCAGCGCGGCGCGATTGCCGGGATCGGCAAGGAAGCCGTCTCGTGAGGCGATGGCGAAGCCGAACAGGCCGACGGCGGGATCGAGGCGGAGATTGGCCGGCGCGACCTGTGCCAGGCTGAGCAGCGGCCAGTCGGTGAAGGTGCCGCCGGTGACGTAATCCGAATCGCGGGCGACGAAGCGGACGATGGCGCGTGCCGCCCGTTCGCCGATCAGCCGCACGTCGTCTTCCGGGCGGGTCGTGCGGTGATCCTCGGGATCGGCGCGCGTCCGGTCGAACGCCGGGCGGAGCAACAGGCTGCGATGGGCGGCGCTGACGATCCGCATCGGTCCCGCGCCGCCCGCACTGCCGATCCCGCCGCTGCGCCACAGCGCGAGTTCGGGCTGGGCGAACAGCTTGAGCAGATCGGGGCGAGGGCGCAGCAGCCGCACTTCGATGACCTGCGGCGTCATCGTGACGATCTCGTCGATCGCCGTCAGGAACGGGGCAAGGGGGTTGCGCGAGCCGGGGGCGATCTGGCGCCGCAACTGCGCGACGACCTGGTCGGCGGTGACCGCGCTGCCATCGGGCCATTGGCCGTCGCGGAGCCGGAAGATGTAGCTGGTGCCCTGATCGATGACGATCCAGCGTTCGGCGAGCCCCGGTTCGATCTGGCCGCTGGCGTCGAACCGCACCAGCCCCTCTGCCGTCGCATCGAGCAGCAGCCGGGTCGGCGTATTGGGCAACGTGCGGCTGGGATCGGCAAGCCGCGGTGCGGTGCCGATCGCGCTAGCGACGACCGGCCCCGAATCGGGCCGCCGGTCGCAACCGGCCAGCGTCGCGGTCAACGCCAGCCCAAAAGCCATGGTGCGGACGGCGGGACTCGAACCCGCACTCCATAGGAAGCCGATTTTAAGTCTATGGTTTCTCAGTTCCCGACCGTTCCGCAGCGTTCCCGACTCGGCAGATATGCGTCGGCTTCCTGATCTGTTCTGCCGCTGGTACATTCCCGGAACTTCCGTGTAATTCCCGGCCGAATTACACAGGAATTTACAGGGGGGCCACATGAAGGTGAAGCTTGCGACAACGGGGAGAGTGATCGAGTTGCGTCGCTTCGGCCCGTGGTGGAAGCCGTGGGACCGACGCGGCACCCTCCGCATCGATCACATAACTGGCCTGCATGAAGTCACTCCGGCTTTGGCCCGCAGGCTCAGCGACTATGATTTGCACCTCATGCCGAAGGTGCGCACCAATGACAGTGTGTTGCATACCGTATTGGAGGCAGAGCAGCGCCGCCGGGAGGGGAAGACGGCGAGGCAGGCCTTGGCCGTGTCGATCCTCTCGCTTTTGGTGGCGTTCGCCGCCGTCGCTTTGAAGGTGAGCTAGCCGAAAATGGATCAGCCCGTCAGCCCAGTCAAAGGCATCCGCGAACGCGACGCAGTCAACGGTTACATCGTCGTCGCGGACCACAATTTTTCACGTGCCCGCTACGAGTATCTCGTGACCCGGCGCGATCAGATGCAAGATCGGCTTAGGTTTGGAGCAATGGCGCTCAACGGGGCCTCTCTTGCCGGGCTGATGGCCGCTATGGGGGGCGATGGAAAGGCGGCTAGTTGGGCGGGCCTGAGCGGAACAGTAGCGCTGTGGTCGGCTACGGCTTTCATCCGGTATAACGTGTGCAGGCATTGCCGCTCTGATCGCGTCGAACAAGTACACAACGGAATCTGGCGATGCCTTCAAAAGGTACATGACCGCAAAACGGCTCGCCGCGACATACGAGGGTGGTGATTGGGATCAGGCGGGCGCCGCGATGAACGAGCATCACGAATCACCGCTTGTTGACTTCCAGTATTCCGCCGCATCAGTCGCCTTCCAGAACGTCGCTCATGGCTGCTGGCTCGCGGGAATATGCCTGCCGGTCGTGACAAAATTGCTCGCATGATCGCCCGACGAATAACGCTTTGGTTATGGTGCCATTCCAAGTTCAGACTGCTGCGGCGGGGCAAAGCACCCTCGCGATACCCACCAGATCGCGGTTGCTCCGTGATTGATCGGAGTGTCCGCCGCAGCACCTGATTACCGCGCTGGCTTGAATTCCGCCCAAGGATCAGCCGAGCGTGCCGCGGGAAAGCCCGAGAACATCATGCCGCCCATGATCCGGCGCTTGGCTTCCATCCGCGCATTCTTCATCACCGTACCGACCGCGTTCTGTTGCCCCTCACGATCCTTCGCCCGCCACGAGGGCGACGACACCAGCGCATCAAGCCGAGGCTTGGCCAGTTCGCCGACCGCGGCTTGCAGGCTATCGTACTGCTCGGGCGTCCACTTCTTGTATTTGCCACCATCCTTGTACGTCTTGGCTGGCATCGACATGGTGGCGCCAGCATCGACCAGCGCGGCAATCGTCGGGTCCCCGCGATCCTGCCCGGTGTAGACCGGGGAGATAATATCCGGCCCAATCGCGTCCTGCGCCTCCATCGGGCGCCCGAACACGTCACGCCGCGGATAAAGGCCGGTCGACACGCCGGGGATGCGCGAACGGATGCGATCCATAGGCCCGCGTGCCTCACGCATCAGCGGGTCTGTCTCACGGGCCACCTGCGCCACGAGGGCGGGCACTGCGATTGCGCCAGCCGTCCGCGACACGAAGTTGTCCATGTATCGGCCAGGGTCGTTCACCGCTTCCAGCGCCGAGCTGAGGCCCGACAGCCAGGTCTTGGACGTGAGATTGTTTGCGATGGCGGCGAGAACCAACGTCCCCGACCGCTCTTGCTGCGCGTCCGTCATGTGTGAGCGCAGATCGACCAGATCCGCGACGGTGCCGATCGTCGTGGAGAACGGATCAAGCCGGGCGTAGCTGTAGTACCGGTCCCCGATCTTGAGGCTGTAGGGCTGCCAACCGTTAGCCTCCAAGAGCCGGCGCGCGCTGCGATCGGCCGGCCCACCGCCCGTGATATGCCCAGCAAGCGCCATTTCGTAGATGGCCGCACCAACACCGGTGCCGACGACGGCCCGCGTGATCGCCATGTCACGACGCGCGCCGCCGGCCGCATATTCCTTGCGCCACGACTTCATTGCCAAGGCCGCGGGCGAGCGTTCGGCCGCGAACTTCAGGAGGTTCATGGGGGTGCGGATGAACGGCAGGAGCAGCTTGGCGAGCGGCTGGCCCTGCGTCGCTGCCGACAGCCCGGCCGAGAAGCTGCCATGCCGCAACGGCGTCTGGAACGTCAGATAGCGGGCATAGTCCATCGACCGCTGCAACAGCTCGTCGGTCGGGTTCAGAACCAGATCGGCTGCACGATCGCGCGCCGCCTGCCCCTTCAAGCCCTCATTGACGGCCTGCCGCATCGCGAGGCCGTTCAACTCCATGCGGCTCGCAATGCCTTTAAATAGCTCGTCTTCCGCCGTCAGCAGCCGCGTAGGCGTGCGAATGATGCGCCCAGCCCGTCCACCGATCGCGGACATTTGCGACTCGACCTTTGTTACCGCGTCGGCAGCATCGCCGGTCAGGAAGGACCGCGCAGCCGCGGCCATGCCTTCCCGGGCGCCCGACACCATGCCGGCAGCGCGCGTGCCAAGCTCCGAAAATAGCACGCGGTCCGTTTCAGCCTGCCCCGGCAGAGCCTTGCGAACGGCGCCAATTCCTGCGGCAACGGCGTGTTCGGGGATCTGTGCGAGCGAGGTGAGCGTGTTCGACAGGATGTTGACGGCATGGGTCTGCGGCCCGGACAGCAGGCTATTGATGTAAAGCTCAATAGCCTTGTCCCGCCACTTCGGCAGGAGGGAGCGCAAGGCAAATTGGTTGATGCCGGCCGGCGTGGTCCCGACCTTCTCCAGATCAACAATGCGCTCGGCCACGTCCTTCATGCGGGCCGTTCCACCCAGCGTCTCCCCAAGCGAGGACAGCACCTGCGACACGTCGCGGCTGTCGGCCGTCATGCGGAACTGTTGCAACAGCCGTCCTGCTTCGGCCGTCATGCCGGCTACCTGCTCTTGGATCGCGGCATGCCGCAGCCATGCACCCCGGAAAGCCGCCTCCAGCTCGTCGCCTGGGGTTTGAACCCGCGCCATGCGCTTGGCCATGTTGACCAGATCGGACGCCGAACGGGCCAGCAACTGGCGAGCGGCAAGCGCTTCCTCCGCGTTGAAAGCCTGCCCCTTGCGGCGCTTCAACAGATCGTCAGCCGTCATGCCAAGGTCTTCAGCGAGGCTCTTGGTTTCGGCCTGTGTGATGCGACCGCGGCGCGCGGCATCGAAGCCGCCGGCGATGCGATCGGTCTGCGCGAGTGCCCGCTTTATCGCCTGCGGACTGTCGAGCTTATCCAGGCGGATATTGCCAGCGAGGTTCGGCGCGTTCTCGCCCCATTCCTCATAGGCCCGCACAGGCGCTGCGTCCTCGTTGGGCGCGCGCACGGGGGCATACCGCCCCGCCTCGATCCGTGCCGCCTCGTCCACGCCATCAACCGTGTTCGCCGGCAGCGGCAGCATGTCACGTGACGTCACGCCTTCCGCCTGGGCAATGCGCTCAGCGCTGGCACCTGTTTGTGCGGCAGGGGTGAATTCGGCCCATTCGTCGGCGACCGGACCAGTCAGCGACGGCGACGGAGTTTCGTTCGCCATGGCCTGCGCTGGTCGGCCAACGTTGAGATAGTCGACGGGCGCGCCGCGGCGCGCAGCGAGCGGGTCCAACGAAGGCAAGGGAGCAACACCGCCATTGCGTGGAGCGACTTGGCCCACGTCGATCCAGTCAGGGTTTCGCGGACCCGGCGGCTGCATGAGCTTGCCAATGGAAAGGCGGTCGACAATCTCCGTTTGCTCGGGATCAAGCGCGATGACAACGCGATGCCGCGGACCATCCTTGTTGACCCGCCCACCGCCGATATGAGTGATGCCGTCGTGTCCGAGTGATCGAACCAGCGCGTCCATCGTCTCGCGGCCTTCGCTTGCCGTCACACCCTCAGACGACAGGATGTCTTCCACCTCCCGGAACATCTGCTCATTTGTGGCGCCCTGCGGCAGATCATCGAAGTACCGGCTGCCGTAGTCACCGACCACCCGTTTCGCGACTGCTTCCCACGTCTCGCGATCAGCCGCCTTGTCCATATCGAGCGGGTTCTTCACCGCCTGCCGCACCGCATATAGCGTGCGATCAGCAGCAGTTTCCTGCGCCGCCTTGCTCAGCCCCTTGCCGGTGTATTGAGAGGCTATGTCCGCACTATCGGTCAGGTACGTACCAGCGCCAAAGAGGCCGTAACCACCGCGCCCGTAGGGATCAAATTCCTGAATGTCAGGACGCGGCGACCCGTGGAGCATAATCGGCGGCAGCCCGTCGCCTTCCTGCCTGCGCCAGCCACGCTGCGCAGCCCACTCCGCAGCTTCGGCCTGCACGTCCGCGAGGGTGCGAGCAGGGGGAGCCGAACGGATGGGTGCGGCAGTGTTGATCGAGGGCGCAGAGGTGGACGGCTGCGTGCGATACCGAGGCGGCATTGTCAGAAAATCGGGCTGACGAGCTGCCGTGTCGGGCGCAGTGAAGGGCGCAGGTTGAATATCCAGCACGTCACGCGGGCGAGGAAGATCGTTGGACGCGCGGCTCTTGGCACTGTCAATCGCCCCGTCTGCCAAGTCCTGCGCGGCCTGTTCGCCGTCACGCCCAGCCAGTCGGCTAAACGGCCTGCCAATCAGACGGCCTACAGCAGGGGCAAGAGCGCCCGCCGCCGTCCCCAGCGCCAGACCAGCCGGCGCGCCGATCAATGCGCCCTGAAACCGCCCCCGCGCGTCCTCACCCTGTCCGACGCCGGCTAGACCGCCCTCGATCGCACCAGCGACACCGAGACGGCGGACCACTGCCTGCCGCGCCGCCTGCTCTGCGGCATAGCGCGTGCCCCCATTGCGCAGAACTTCCGCCGCCGCGCGATAGCCCAATCCCTCAACAGACGCGCCGGGGGTGATAAGGCCACCGGCTAACTGCCCACCAAAGCGGGCATAGGGATGGTTCGCGTCGTCATAAGCGAGGATACTGCGGTTCTGATCGAGGTTGTTGGCGAGAATGTCACCAAAGCGCCGGTCGGACGACCACACGTTTTCGCGGGCGTTCGGCACGACCGTATCCACCACCGCGCCCATCTCATCCAGCATGTTGATAGGATCGGCCACACCGCGCAGGAACGACCCCGTAGCGCCGTCCTTGTTGTCGGTGAGGACGCGCGGCGCATCCTTGTAGCTGACCACGTTGCCCGCGCCGCCGGCCTTCGCGCGGCGGGCGTAGAGCTTGCGCGTCTCGCCTTCATCGATCTGAAAGCCGTTCGCCTTCGCATAGGCCAACAGATCCTCAGGCTTGGACGCCATGTTCTGAAAGATTGCCGCGTAGCCCTGTGCAATCTCAGGGCGCAGCCCCTGAAACGGCATCGGCTCATCGTTGAACACGGCGACTGCATCACCGGCCTGTCCCGTCTCAGGCTTGGCCCACGGGTCCGGCGTCTTGTGCCGATAGCTTGCGGGCTGCTGGAATGCTGTTTGCCAGGCGCCCTTGCCATTCAGGCGCGCGAAGCGCTCGGCTTCCATGTACGCGCTCAGACGGTTGGGATCGCCCTTCAGGAACGACGGGGTAGCGACGGCCAACCCCTGCCGTAGCAATCCGTCCGCAGCGTCGCCGCCCCGTTCGAGAGACGCCACCGGCCGGCCATAAGTCGCGGCGCCGGTGGGCGTGACGACCGCCCCCGGCTGGAGGTAGGGCAACAGGCTGGTGCGCGCCATCTGCCCCAACTGCACCGCGGTGCCATCGCGAGCGCGGCCAGTCTGCGCCAGCTCGAACGCATCGGCGCCGTACAATCGCGCGTTCTGTCCATTGGTCAGCGCGAATGTGTCACCATCATGCGCCTGCCCGGTCGGCACCAGTGTTGCCCCGGCCGCCGCATAGTCTGGCTTCCGGCGCTTACCGGGAGCGGGTTTGAATTCGCCCCACGGGTCCGCGGGCGCAACCATCGGTGCGGTGCGGGTAGACGGCGCCGGCTGAAATTCGCTCCACGGATCATCGATCAACGGACCATCTCCCGCCCGTCAGGAGTGCGGAACCGCGTCCCAGGGGGCAGCGCGCGCGCTTCCGCTGGCGTGCGGACTGTCGGCATGCTTCCACCGCCCGAACGACCGCCGCCGCCGCCGCGATGGCCACCACGGCCAGCCTGATAGGTCGACAGCGCCTGTTGTTCGCCAGCCGACAGCGGCTGCCCCTGCGCCATCTTGGCAAGGATCGGCGCGACGACACCGCCCATGGTCGAGGGCGCACGGGGGCCGGCCGAGGCGCGAGGGCGAGGCGGTGCGGGGTGCGCCTGAAGATAAGTTGGCGTGCCGCGGAGTTGCAGGCGATTGTCCTGCCGAACGCCTTCAAGCCCCAGCTTGGCCTTTTGCGCTGTCGGGCCGCTGCCTCGCAGGACGTAATCCTGTACGGCATTGTCGTAACCCGCATCGCCGGGGTTCAGGCCGAGCGTCGAGGCATAGGTTTGATAGTCTTCCGGCGCGTCGTAGACGACCTCAGACTGTCCCGTCGTCGGATCATAGCGCACCCGATCGTTGCCGGCGTTGAAGAACTGCGGCTTGTTGAGCATCGCATCGCGGTCTTCAATCTGCCACTGGCGATCCTGCTGGCGCAATTGATCTTGACGCACCGCTTCATCCTGAGCCCGTTGGCGGGAGAGGCGGTTTTGGATGGTCGCCATCGCAAACGGGTTCCCCTGGCTCGCCGAGTAGCGCAGGGCAAATTCGCCGACCCCCCCTAGGATTTTCTCGCCTAGCCCTCCATGCTTGAAAAATCCCGGCTTCTGCACCGTCGCGTTCGTCAGGTCGGGGTTGATTGCCGTTAGGTCGGGTGGAGGCATGGCGAGGCTACGATCCGCGGCGCCGATGGTGTCCGCCCTTGGGACGGGAGCAGCCCCTTCGAACCCTCGAAACATCATGCCCGGCATCTGACTGCGCATCAGGGCAGGATTATTCTCGGTGCCGTCGTCCGGAACCACGGGGTTAATGCCGCCAAGGAGACGCCGGTTGAGCGGAGACGAACTAGCAAACATCAGGCGTGACCTTCCGGGTTGATGACGCTCAGGACTTCAGGAATGTCGGCCGCGATCAACGCGACCTCAGGCCGAGACAGTGACGCGATGAGGTTGGCCAGCGGGGGCCATGCGTCGGCAATGCCCTCGTTGCAGAGCGTGAGAAGCAGGCCGACACTCTCATTCGCTGCCCAGCACGCGCGGAAGCGGCTACCTCCGTCGCGCAGTTCGTATTCGCGGCGCAGCAGGACCACGCCTGCGAGACGCATCCGCATAAGGGGATCGCCCGAGAAACTGCCGATGCGCGCGAACTGCTCGGCTTTCACCAGCGCCTCAAGCCGGCCGTCCCCATCGGCGACGCTGCGTAGATTGTTCTCGCTCATACTCGCCAGGGCGTTGAGATCCCCGCGCGCCGCGTCGGCAAAGTTTGCAAGGATGTTCGTGCGCAATTCGGTTTGCGCCCGGTCTTCCTCCCACACCGGCCCGACGCCCATAGCGTCGAGTTGGTCAGCCGCCTCTACGTCGCCAGCATCGGCCAGACCGCGCAGCCAGTGCGCCGCCTCCATACGGAAAAACGGGTTAGTACAGCCCCGCATCGCGCGATAATCGGCACGGGCGATGAGGATACCCGCGAGCCTCCGACGATCCTGAGCGTCGCCGATCGAGGCGGCAAGGTAGGCGTAGCACTCTGCCGCGGTGAGGCTTTCCAGGCGGGACACCTCGCCGGCCAAGCCCAACTCCAAGGCCTGCTCGCGGAGCGCCCGGTACGCTTCGACCGATCCACAGACCGCGGCGCGATAGTGTTCGACGCTCGGGTCTTCCATCATGGGAGCCGCTTCCATCACGACGCCCTCACGTCGTTGCGGACGAGGTGCCGCATGTATTCCGGCACGCTCATGCGCTCGCGGCGCGCTTTGGCAGCCACCGACGCCGCCAGGGCAGAGTTAAGACGAAAGTCTATGCGCGCGTCATGCACCAACATGATGGCCTTCCTATGAGGACGCGGCGCCCGACAAAGAGGACGCGAAGCAGACGCAACCCCCCTGACCGAGAAGAGCCGCGGCGTTGCAAATGTCGTGATGTGGATTCATGGCCTGCCAGTCTCCGAGGTTGGAAACGGCTTCTGCAAGGCAGATGGGCCAGTTGATCTTAAGCTACTGCCGTACCGCCAAATGTCAATATGACTATTGGCAAATGTCCCTACAGGCCGAGCGCTATGGCACAGCGATTCGATCGTCCACAGCGGGGAACGTCAGGCTGGCGTTTGCACTGATACGGAAAGTGCGGCAGGCTTGCGCCATGGCACGCGCTACTTCGCTCCTTCTACTCGTACCGATCGCCCTTGTGCTGGCAGGATGCGGGCGGCAATCGGACGAGCCGCAAGGGGATGCGAACAGCGCGGAAGTCGCGACGCCCGATCCCGCGAAGAATACGACGACGGAAGCCATGTGCGGCGACCCCAAAGAACGGGCGGACGCAATCAGTCGCGTGGCGGAAGACCCGAAGGTGCATGACGACCCCGATTACGTCTATGAAGTCGCGTCGGATATTGCAGAGAAGGGCTGCCCCAAGCCGAACCGCTAACTTTTAAGGCGGACTCCGACGCCAGCCGATCCCTTGCCGTCTTTTACCGTCGCGCCCGCAGAGATGAATTCGACGCCCCCGCGCTCCAGTGCGCCCCGCATATTTGCGATGCTATCGGCTTGCACGGTCTGGCCAGACTCGAAACGCGCCACCGTCGCGTAACCAATGGATGCTTCGCGCGCGAGGTCCGTAGCGGACCACTTCAGCGCAGCCCGCGCCATCCGGCATTGTTCCGATGTCATGTGATAGAGATTATCTCACAAAAAGGCTTGCTGCAACCCTGCTGCGCTGATAGAGGTTCTATCACCGCTTGAAGCGGTAAGCGACCGAACGAGAGGCTTAGGACCCTCCCGCCCGGTCTGACCACAACCGATCATCTGGAGATCGATCATGGCTACACGCGCCCTTAGCATCATCGTGCCCGATGCTGCCACCCCGGCCGCGCCTATCGCGCTGCTCGCACCCACCAACGACAATCTGCCCTGCTGGACCGCCGACCCGCGCGCCAAGCGCCTGCTCGCGTCCTGCGCTGCCTCCATGCCCCAGGGCGAATGGAAGCGCGCCTACCATGCCTACGGCTACGGGACGGCGTTCCGCTATGTCGGCTACCGCGCCGAGGCGCTGGAAGCGATCCGCACCGCTTTCGGTCAACAGGTTCTCGACGCCTACCACAGCCACGGGGACGCAGCTTACCCGCTCTTCAGCGCGTGGTGCCGGTCTGTGAGCGTTACCGACGCGATCGACGCCGCCGCCGAGACAGCCCTTGCCGCGCAGATGGAGGGCTGATCCGATGGGCACCAACACCACCCGCCGCGCCCTTCTTGGAGGCGCCGGCTTGGCTGGCGTCGCACTGATCGCGCCCGCCGCTGCCCTGCTCCCTGCCGCCGATCGTCACGGAGCATGGCTTGCCGAACGCGCCCGTCTGATGGCCTACGCAAACAGCATCGATTGCGAGAGCAAGGCGTTCGATAGCGCCTGCCTCGCGATGGGTAGTCTTGAACGCCGCATCATGCACACGCCCGCCGCCAATGTCGCAGAGGCAAAAGCGAAGCTGCGCCTTGCTACCGTGCTGGATGCTGAAGGCTCGCAGCTCACGGGCGACGAAGCCGCAGAGATCATGGTGGATATTGCCCCATTCCTCGCAGGGGAGCGCTGACATGACCACATCTACCACCCGCCGCTCCCTCCTACGTCTCGGCACTGGCGCGCTCGCCTACGGTGCCGGCGCTGCTGCCGTCGCCGGTGGCCTTGCCCTCGCTGGCGAAGCAAAGGGCGCCGAGCCGCTGACGGTCAGTCCGGCGTTGTCAGGCCTATTGGACCAGTACGCGAAGGCCGATGCCGTCTTGTGCCAGTGGTACAAGGACGTCTGGAACCCCGCGGTCGAAGAAAATCGAACCGCACAAGAGGCAATTCCTCACACCCGAATTTCGGTGCCGGGCTATCGCAACGTGCTGGACGAGGACACGCCACCGTACACTTTCGATACGGCAAACCCCTACGCGGTGTCTCGCGCCAAGAGCATCATGTCGACGCCCACCGACCTCCAAACCGCTGATCCCCGGTGGCAAGAAACGCGCCGCGCGGCTCGACGCCTGACTATCGCCAACCGGTGGCGGGAGCGGAAGCTGGCTCGCATCGATCGCGCATTCGAGGCGCGCGGCCTTCAGCAGCAGGAAGACAAGCTGTGGGTTCCGATCCACGCCGCCACAGACGCCATCATCGCGTTCCCGGTTGCGCACGTCCTCGACCTCAACGCTAAGTTGGCTCACATGGAACAGGTCGGGACGTGTGAAAGCGACCCCGATGAATACCAGCGCATCATTCGCGATGACGTTCGGCGCCTCTCCGGCGGGGAGGCGTAAGCATGGCCCGTCTACCGAAAGCCACCCTCGCAGACGGCAAGGTCATTGCCCTACCCACCGCCGCCGCTCGCAAAGTCGACAACTATCGCTTTGCCGAACAGCGCCGCGCAGCTCTTAGCGCTCGCAAAGGCAACCCGTTTGCTGATCGCTACCAGCACCATCAGGAAAGAGAAGCCGATCATCTCGCCGCTGACTTCACAGCAATCCAGCAAACGCCTGCCCTGCTGATTGTCTCTGCAATACTGCGCAGCATGGACAGTGAGGCGGTCACGAAGGTTCTGGAGCAGCTGGCTCCGGGTGCGGTGGCCGGTCGGCCGGCACACTGCCAAGCCGTGACTGCCGTGAAGGTCAACCGGTTGAACTTGGGTCAGCAATTCGACCTGTTGCGCGCGCTCGACCGCCTCAACGCGGAGGGGCGCTGACATGGCCGCTACCATCACCGAGCAGGGACCTAGCGCCCCTGCATTCGATGCCGCCGCATGGTTCGCCGCTTGGTCCGACCATGGCGGGATAGCGATGTTGATGGGGGACCGTCTGTGGATCGGCCGCGCGCCGGTCCTCGACAGGCAGGCCACAGAACGCCTCAACAACCTTCGGGCGCCGATCATCCACCCCGAGGCGCAAAAGGCCCTGACGCGGCTTCTCCGGGCGAATGCCGCTCAATCCGCGCCGGTGATGGAGGGCTGACACAATGGCAACTATTGCACACCCGCAGCAACCCAACCTCCGCGCCTTCATCGTCTATGACCATGTTCCGGCCGGTTTCGCCGCCTATCCTGTGAAAGACGATGCGAACGCGCCCTATCTCTGTGCCGGCGATGTGGCGATTATCGATCCCAGCGACCGCGAGCCTGCACCGGGCGAACTATTCGTCATCGACTGGCAGAGTGGAGCTTCCGCCATCGTGGAGACGTGGAGCCAGAACATGAAAGTCGGTTGCGGACTGGCGGGCTAGATGATCGACACGGTTTGCTGGAAGGTCGCCCGGGCGAACCGCGCTCGATCGGCGGATGACGTGCTGCGCCGCCTGCGAGCCGGTCAGCCCGTGGGTTGGGTCGACGGCCCCTATCCAACCGAGGGGCCGCACGCAGGCGCGCTCAACCGCAAGCTGCGTGGAAAGATCGTCGGCATCCTTCAAGCCGCCGACGCCGAACCGCTACGCCAGATCGGGAAGGCGGCATGATGGCAAGCCGTCCCATATCCCCCGAGCAGATGCTAGCCGCGATCCCCAGCCTGCCGCGCCCGATGCTCGCCCGCCTTGTCGACCAGATGATTGACCGCCTGGACGAAATGGACGGCGATGCCGACGACGAGGATAACGGCGACGCCGAGCACATAGACGAGCGCGAGCCAGACGAGGAGTGTGGACTAGTCGCCGGCTTACCCATTCCATCAGCACTTGACCGGCAAACTGCTGACTCGATCCCCGCGGGCTGGCGCTTGTCGATCAGCACACGAACGGCATTGCTGGAGATTATGCGGGGCTGACAGGCGCAGCTTGCGGTTCGTCTGCGACCATTCCTTGACCGTCAGGGCGCGATTCAAATCATGCATGGAGTTGGCTCCGTAAAAAGAGCCGACTCCAATACGCATATTTGACTCGTCGTCATCAAGCGAATTGCTCGGGTAAAAGCAACGCGCGCGCGCGAGCGCGGCTTAGATCGCCGAACTTTCTTAGGTCATCGCCGACTGTGCCGGACGACTGTTCTCCGCCGGCTTAGCGCGGCCAGCCTTCGACCGACGTTCGGATGTACGGGAGCGGTGGCACCGGATCGGGCAAGCGCAACTTATTCGCGCCGCGATAGGTGTGGACGGTCGCCTCTTCAAACATCTGATGAGCAACATCGGCGAGGTAGATGGCCCAAGCGAGAAGGGCCGGCAGATCGATCGCGAAGGCGAGGCGATCGTTTCGGAGGTTTAGCACCGCCAGCCCCTTCGCCGTCACCGACAGGTAGCCATGCACCAGCGCGTGCCGATCGGGCTCCAGATCAGGCATGGCAGACTCGACCCGCTGTAATTGAACGTCGGCCCGGCTGCCGTCGACAGGGATAAGCTTGCGCAGGGCCTTCAGCTTGCCTGAGGTCGTCGCGCTATAGACCTTGTCAGACCGCATCTCTTTCCCGGCTTCTAACGCCTTGTGGAACCATAGCTTTGCCAGCACCGTCTCCGCCGCGCCCCAGGCGACGACGATCCTGCCTATCGTCTGGTACATCTCGGCCACACGCGGCCCATCGGCTAGGGATAGGTGATAAAAACGGGCATACGGATCATCGCCATTCACAGCATTCACCGCAGCGGCCGTCCATTGCGCTTAAGCGGGACCACGCCCCCGCCGGCACCGAGCAGTTTGTCGCGCTCAATCACGGCCTTCTCGCCATACACGGATCGTAGGTAAGCATCAGGTAGCCTACAGGTGCCAACCTCGATTAACCCCTCGCAAGCCTTCATAAACTCGCGGTGCCGACGATCTTGAATGCTCTTGCTCAAACCTTGCTCGACAGACTCCCAGTAGCGCTGCTGACGATAGACAATTTCATTCGAGGCATTGCTCATCATGCACTGGCGAATGATTCGCTCGGTCTTCGTCAGCTTGGGCTTTGCGGTCATGAAGGGAGAATGCTGTGCGGCTTGCTTTAGCGCAAGGCGGTTACGGTTTACGCTAGCGAAGAGAGCCGTAGGCTAATGGCATCAGTCGGCTCTTTCAAAGGGACTGACCCATTTGCATTTGACGAGGATCGTTTGAATCACGGTAGGCGTTTGTCGCACCTGCGACGTATGCACTAATCCCCCGATCCGGGGAAAATGAACCGACGAAAAGCGTCGGAACCAGCCGGCTCAGACTTTTTCGGAAAACGCCAATAAATGCCACGGAGGGTTTCCGCCCGTTCTGGCGCTAGGATGGTCCAGCTTTGGGCCATAGTCGCGACATGGCTCAAATTTGCGCCATGGTGGCGCGAACTGACTGCCGACGAATTTCGTACGCAGTCGGCCGGGGACGCTTCACCCTCCGCCTTCGGACGAATAGCGTACGAAGGGCGTTCAAATTCCGGACACCCTTGGTTTGCCGCACAGCGCAGCGAACCGACACTCTAACTTAAACTTAGGGTATCCGTATGACACGGACACCAGCGGCTCGATCTTACCAAGGATCAGCGGGGCCATACCCGGCGCACCAAAGCGGGGGAGCGGGAAACGCGCGCCCTCCGCGAACCACGTCCAGTCCTGTAAACCCCCTCTATTTTACTGAGCGTCCGCTACTCGCTTGCTACTTCAGCAAACCTCGCACCCCGACAAATCCCGACTTTCCGATGGTTCGACGCTCCGTAAATCGCCCGTATTTTATTGGCACCTGCACGGTGTTCCGCCGGTGTATCAGCACCACGGCCGGCTTGGTTTCCCGCAGGTTATAAAAACCGGACGCCGCCAAGGGTGCGTATCGGGCGCCCCCCTTTTTTACCGTGCCGCAGAACAACGGGCGCCCCGCCGCATATACATCACGCGCGCGCAGGCGTGTTACGCTCCGTAAATTACGGCCCTCCCGCAGCGGCAGGGATTGCCATCATGGCAATACCCCTCAGTCCGGCCACCGCTCCTGCGCGATCCGCGCTGCCCGCTCCATCAGCGCCGGGTCTAGCTCGATCGCCGCCACCAGCACTTTGAACGCCTTGGACGGCTTGGCCCGCGCCTGCTCCTGATCCTTCACCATGCCGAACGTCAGACCGAAGCGTGCGGCGAAGGCAGGTTGCTCGATCCGCAGCCGGCGAAAGCGAAGCCGGAACAGGTCACGGGCGACCCCCTGTTTCCCAAAGTCAGAATCGAACACCATCAGAACCTCCCCCAGCTTGCTGCCGCCAGACCTATTGTCGCTATTGTCCCTATTGTCAGGGCCTCCGTAGGTCCGTCCCAATCCCCCGATATATATAAATAAATACCCTTTTTTAGGGTATGTCGCGAGGGCCGAGGCAGGGAGAGATTGAGCGCGCGACCCCGTGACAATAGCGACAATAGGGACAATAGCCCTGTCATCGCCCCACCTCCCACAGCATCACCGGCGCAGCGAACGGGGTATTAGGACGGCCCCAGCGTTCGAGGTAATAGACCGCATCGTCAGCGGTGAATGCGCGGTGATCGTCCATCAGCACGACGGTGCGCCCGGCCAGCCACACGGCGAGTGAAAGCCACTCGTCGCTACCGTTGCGCCCGATCCCGAAGAGATCCGCCTCCGACCAGCCCAACGCGAGCGCCGTTGCGACCCAACCGTCTGATGCCAGGCGCTGCGCATCCTGCACCACGCATCGCCATTCCGCAGGATCGGCACGACGCGGCGGGGTTCGAGCTGCCAAGGATCGCAGCCCCGCCGCCAGTGCGGACGGAATCGCACCGGTAGGGGCGAAAGGCGGCGGCACGGGTTCCGCCAGCGCCGCCGCTGCCATCTCACGCCAGCTAGCCATTCAGCCCTCCATGAACGGCGGGGTTGACGAGATAGTCCTTTTTCTGCCGCCCCGGCGCATCGCCCTGCCGGCTTGGCGCCTCCCGCAGCCACCCCGCATCCATCAGCGCCTCAAGCGCCGCATCCACGTCTTGGCTCGTCTTCAGCGTCGGGAGCTTGCTGTTGCGCTGCACGTCGTTGCGCGCGTTGATCCGCTCCAGCTTGCCTTTGAGGATGAACCGGGCGAGCGCCGCCGCGTCCTTTTCGACCGGCGGCAAGGCGGCATCACCGAAGACCCGCCGGGCGTGTGGCTTCAGGAAGTCGTCAATCAGCCGCAGCGCGTTGACGATCGATCGCACCGACACGCTTTGCGGCTCGCGTCCGGCGCCGTCAGCCCAGCCGAGAAATTCCAGAACGATTGACAGCCGCAGCGCCAGACCGCGGGCTTTGCCGGCCCACGAGGCATAGAGCCCAGCACTCTCCCGAACGTCGGCATCGTTTTCGTCAATCCACGCCGTGAAAATCTCCACCGCTTCTGGATCAAGCGGGATGATAACTTGCTCAGACAGCGGCCGGTGCAACTGGTGCAGCCGGCGGTAGATGCTATCAAGCCGCCCCATATCCGCCACACTGCGAGGACGGGTGAACGGGATCGCCTCCGGCCACACCCACAGAAAGCGAGCAATCAGGCCATCGTCGGACGTCCCAAGCAGCGAGTCCCGCAGCTTCTCGGGCTGGATGCCCCCAAGAACGCTGACGCCGTTGAACGGCACCTGTAACGGCTTGGTGTTGCTCTTGCGATCGACGGTGAAGGAACGTCCGCCATAGGCTTCAAGCCAGAACGACCGACCACCAGAATTGTACCGCTCGAACCCCTCAAGCCATCCTGCCAGCTCGTCGCGGAGATTGAGGACGCCGTTGACGTTCGCAGCCAGAACCGCGGCCATTTCTTCGGGCGTAATGTCCATCGTTACGAGGCGCTTGCGCTCGGGCGTATCGGGTGTCTCTGCGGCGTCGGGCATGTCAGGCGTGGCGACACAATCCCGCGTCGCCTGCTTCACCTTTTCCTCCCACTGCTTGCGCTCGGCCTTCGCTCGCTCAGCGACTGCGGCGAAGCTCATCAGCGTCGCCTTGTGCTGCTCGGCTAGCTCATCCTCCATCGCGCGGAGTGGGAACCTCGCGGCATCGATGCCCGGCGACTTGTTAGACGATGGATCGCCCACCACCGCAGCCCAAAGGATGCAGGGTTGTTCGAACTGCTCCCACGCCCGCACCCACCGCTTACCACCGATCAGCGACGCGGCGACGGCAAACATACTGGTCGCGACGTATTCGACCGGCGCACCAGCACCCGCCGCCAGATCGGCAACGAGCGGCCACAGATCGCCCAGCACGTCGTTCGGGAACGGGACGGCTGGCGCGAGGTTCGCCTTGGTAACGGACATATCCGGCTTGCCCCACGCGGGCGGGCTATCAGCCCCCCCGTTCAGCGGAACCGGCGCGAATGGGCGGGCGTCAGCGGCCAGCGCTGCAAAAGAACGAGCGTTCATGCCGCCACCCCCATAAGGCTTTCGTTCCAGTCCTTGGCGCCGTCGTCAGGATAGATAATCCGGGCGGTTCGACCCGACGCGACGACAGCGGTTGCGGCGTTCTCGGCATGCCGCCGGCCTTCCGCATCTGCATCGCCGCCGATCACGACGCTCTCCACCAGCGGCGGGAGTTGCATGCCTGCAAGGTTGCCCTCGCCAGCCCCGGCCCAGGCACTCGGCGCGCCCATTTCCATCAGCGACAGCGCATCCTCTACGCTGCCACTCAGGACCATATCGCGCGCCAGTGCGGGGCCGAGGTGGATCGCGCCGCAACGCAGGTTGCCCAGCGAGAACTTGACCTTGCCGTCCGCCGCTGCGGCCTTGCGCCCATCGTCACGCAGGAACGTGCGCTGGATCCCCGCAGGCTCCCCATCAGCGCCCGACACGAGCGCCACCATGGCGGGCAACAGGACGCGCCCGTTCGCTTCGGCCACCCCGCTTTCCTTGGGCGGCTTGAGGCGCGCAAACCGCAGCGACGACGGCAGATCGATCGTGATCCCGCGCCGCCGTAGATATGCCTCCGCTGGCGTCCCATCGATCGCGATAGCCGACCGCCACAGGTCTAGCGCATAGGCGTTGTCCCGTTCGGCCTTGGCCGTGACCTTGGGCGCCTCGACCACGGGCAGGCTGCCGCCGCACAGATGCTCGGCTGCTTTCCGCATCGACAGCGAATAGTAGCGCTGCACGAAGTCGAGAACGTCGCCGGTGGCCGCGCAGCCGAAGCAATGCCACCGCTTGCCGTCTGCAAATACGTAGAACGAGGGCGTCCGATCTTTGTGGAAGGGGCAGCAGCCGACCAGCTCGCCTTGCTTGGGGCGTAGGTGCATGACCGCACCCGCAACCGTTCCGACCGGATGCGCTTGCCGGATCGCCTGCACATCTAGGAGGGCCATCAAAACTCTCCCTCGTCAGAGCGCAGCCGCGCCGTAACGCCGTCACGATCGGCCAGGGCATCGGGGCAAATCTGCACGTCGCACCCGCCGTTGTACTCGTCGCGGTTCAGCGCGAACGCGGTGGTGATGGCGTCAACGCCGTTCGCGAAGGGGCCGGAAAAGTTTCCCCAGCTATTCCCCGACGCGCTTTCGTGCCCGACTTGGAAGCCGGTCGCTTTGGTGCCCATCACGCAGACGGTGCCGTTGTACGGACGCGCCGGCGGGGCCGGACGCAGCGGAGTGATAGACGCGCTCATCGTCCATCTCCCCGGTCGTAAGGCTCGCGAAAATCGCTGCTCCGTGGCGAGGTGTCCCGTGGCGCATCGCGGGTATGGTCGAAGCGGCGCGGCTGCATGCCGTGGGCATGGATGGCGAGAATCTGGCCGGTCCGCTTGGCGGTATCGACTGCGATGCGAGCAGCGTCGGCATACGGGCGCGCAGTGGCGATGCGATCATGGAAGCATACCCTCCCGTCCCGCAGCGCCCGGCGCACGACGCACCACCGCGGCCCTTCGACCTGTCGCAACACGACGATTATCGCGGGCGCGCTCATGACGCACCTCCCTTCGCCGCTCGATCCATCAAACAAGCTGCGGCATCGGTGGCTTCGCGTTCCCGGCGGGCCATCTCGACCATCATGCCGCCGATCCCGACCAGCAGGGAGGCATGCTTAAGAGAAATGCGCCCGCGCAGATCAGCCATAGCCTGAGCGAGTTGCTGGGCGTACGTGAGCCAGAGGCCCGACGTCTCCCATTCCGGCGGCAAGCTGACCTCATCGGTCATGAGCATCAGAAACTCGCCAGCTTCAGGCGTGACATAGCCGTTCATGCCTGCCCCTCCTGTCGGTCGAGGTGGCAGACACGCCAGACGATAGCGTTGCGGCCCGACACGTTCGGCCGACGCACGCCAGTATCGCGGATGACGCGCCGATCCTTCAGGGCAGTAAATCTCGGTTGCAGCGAATACCGTGGATATTCCGCCACAGCGCACGTCTCATCGACGGTAAGCCCCGCCGGGTACTGCGCGAGGACGTTCAAGACTACTCGTTCCAGACGAGCTGTCTCAGGCAGGATGGCCGCATAGGCGGCACTGCTGGTAGGCTGGTGACAATGGGTCATGCTTCGCCTCCATCGGCGAGAGGGGGGAAGCCAGCGCGGTTGAGCAGAGTGCCCAGCCAGTCGGCTTGCTTGTCGGTAAGCGGCGTCGGATCGACCACGAGTTGACCGAGGAAAGACCCGGCCTTGCGCGTGAAGGTGCCGCCGCTGTTCAGCAGGGCCAGCGCCGCAGCGCGGGGCGACAAGAAGGGATCAGCCATTGCCGCCTCCCGTCGTGTCGATCAGCGCCCACCCCTTGTAGAGCTTCAGCCCACGGGCATAGCCGCGCGCCTCCGGGTAGCTGTCATAGCCCTTGCTGTAGGGCGCCGCCTCGTCGTCAGGGGTGACGGTTACGCCAAAGCCCTTGGCCGTCGCGGCGATGGTTATGGTGCGTTCCACGGGAGCCGTCATGCGACACCCCCGAACAGCGCGTTACCGCCGTCAGCGCCCCAGATCAGGGGGGCGAGCATTGCCGCCTGCGCACCCGTCACGCCATAGCGTGCAAGGCATTGCAGTTGGAGCGGCGGAATAGTATCTGTGCAGTCGCTGAGGTGTTGTAGTTTCTGGAGGGGCTGGACCGCCACAGTCCGGCCCTTCCGCTTATTAGGCGTCCGCGCCCGCGCCGAGGTTGCCAGCATGGATCACGCGGCCTCGCCACGAGCGAAGGCTTGGCATTCCGCATAGTCATAATGACGGCGCCCACCGATCAACCAAGATCGCGGGCCAATGCCCATCACCGCCCAATTTGCCAGCGTCTTCGGCGTCTTGTTCAGCACGATGCTTGCGCCTTTGCGGTCAATCGCACCGTCTGGCCGAACCACGACCTTGAGCTTTGACACCCGGCAAATTTCGGGTTCGACTGCCTGCGTCTGCATATCAACCTCCGTGTATCGTCTATCAGACGAAACCCGAATTAGCCCGAAGGAACCCTATTGCCAAGGGGTTTTGTCGCGCCTATCAAACACGGGAACAATCGGGAAGGTTACACGATGCCGACTATTCGAAAGCCGAAGGCGGGTGGGCGTCCCACCGATGGTGCCGAGGCGAAGCGCCACGTCGTGAGTTGCAGGGTGACGCCGGACGTAATGGCGAAGCTGGACGCGGCAATTGCCGAGAACGGGCGTTCCCTCGCTCAAGAGGTCGAGGCGCGCTTGAGCGGATTTTTCAAATTGGAAGAGCTGTTCGGTGAGCCCCGCCGCCTGATCTTCATGACTTACCTCGCCGATCGCATCCGGCAGGCAGAGGAAAAGTGGGGAAGAGACTTCCAACGCGACCCAGCGACATGGGCTGTGGCTGCCGCCGCCGTGAATGACGTGATGCAATCGGCCTACCCCGGTGGCGCGTCGAAGTCGCACACGCTTCGGCTGATGCTCGCAGAAGCTGAGAAAGCCGAGGCGGAGGAAGCGAGCCGCGGCGATGGCGCTTAAATTCGCCCGCCTCACCCGGCCTGCTATCCGCGCCCTCGCGATCGGCGAGAAGCTGGCAGAACACGGCATCACCGCCGAGCGGCAGAGCAACGGCGACGTTCGCTACACCGTCAACATCATGGTCGATGGCCAGCGCATCCATCGCGTTGTCGGGCGGGAGAGCGAAGGCGTTACCCGCGAGCAGGCTGAGCGCGCCATTGAGACGTTCAGGACCAAGGCGAGGGAAGGTCGGCTAGACCTCCCAACCGGACGCAAGAACCACCGCAGCTTTGCCGAGGCGGCGACCGAATACCTCCAGCGCATGGAGGAGACCGGCGGCAAGAACATGAAGGCCAAGCGCTATCATGTGGCCGAGGTTCTAAAGCCCTACTTCGGCACGCACCGTGCCGACCGGGTTTCGTCCTTCCTCGTGCAGCACTTCGTCCGCGATCGGCTGGCGTCAGGACTGAAACAGGCCACCGTCAACCGCGAGCTTGCGACCCTCTCACATATGTTTCGCCGCATGGCGAAGTGGGGGTGGATCAAAGCCGAGACTGTCCCGGAGATCGAGAAGGGCGACGAGCCGCGCAAGCTGATCGTTGTGCTGTCTGACGAGAACGCCGCCAAGCTGATGAAAGCGGCGGTCGCGGATCAGGATGGCCTGTTATGGCTGTTCGTCGCGTTCGGCCTCAACACCGCCATGCGGCACAGCGAGATACTGCGCGTGCGATTCGACCAGATCGACTTTGACAGCCGGCGCATCTTCATCCCCCAGGCCAAGGCGGGCGAACGCGAACAGCCCATCACGCCAGCACTGGCCGAAATGCTAAAGAAGCAACGCGCCATGGTCAGCGACTCGGACGGCTATATCTTCCCCAGCAAGCGGGCGAAGGCGAAGCACCCCCACAGACTCAGCATGGCCGACCAGTTCCAACGGGCTGTCGTGCGCGCGGGCTTATTGCCGAAGAAGGTAACGCCACACGTCATGCGGCATACGGCCATCACGCGTCTGGTGAGGGCAGGGGTCGACTTGCCCACCATTCAGCGCATCAGCGGGCATAAGACGCTCGCGATGGTGCTGCGCTATGTGCACATCCACGGGCAGCACATTGATGACGCGATTGCCGCGATCGACAGCGCATTTTCTGACGCGATTACACCGGAATTACACACGGGGCCTTTGGACGGGGTGGCAAGCCCCGCCAAGATTGTAGGTATTTCCGCTGCTAAACGAAGGGCTTAGCAGGGATGGTGCGGACGGCGGGACTCGAACCCGCACTCCATAGGAAGCCGATTTTAAGTCGGCTGCGTCTACCGGTTTCGCCACGTCCGCACACAGAGGCACGACAAGCGCACGTGGGTGCGGGCGTCAAGTCACGACCGACATTTCATCGCCGTGCGGAGCGACGATAGCCCGCCGGACGATGATGTCATGCCGAGCGTCACACGTTGAGACGGGCGCGCATTTCCTTGCCGGGCTTGAAATAGGGGACGCGCTTGGCGTCGACATCGACGGTTTCGCCGGTGCGCGGATTGCGACCGACGCGGGCATCGCGGGCGCGGGTCGAAAAGGCGCCGAAGCCGCGCAGTTCGACGCGGCCGTTCGCGGCAAGCCGCAGCGTGATCTCATCGAAGAAAGTGCTCACGATCGCCTCGACGTCGTGGCTCGTCAGCTCAGGGTTGAGATCGCAGAGTTTTTGAACGAGTTCAGATCGGATCACGGTACGGGCTCCCCCCGGCGCCAGGTTGCGGAGATTGATGAAGATCAATGCCCACGACGTATAGGGCCGCAACGAAGCCGATCCAATGAAAAATATGTCAGGTCAGGACATTTCTGCCCCGACCTGACACATGGGTAAGCGTTGCTTACTTCTTTTCGGCGTCCGAGCGGGCCTTCAGCGCCTCGCCCAGAATGTTGCCGAGCGTCGCGCCCGAATCGGACGAGCCGTACTGAGCAACCGCCTGCTTCTCTTCGGCGATCTGCATCGCCTTGATCGAGAAGGTGGGCTTCTTCGAACGATCGAAGCCGGTGACCATCGCGTCGAACTTCTGGCCGACCTGGAAACGCTCCGGACGCTGTTCGTCACGGTCGCGGCCGAGATCGGTGCGCTTGATGAAGCCGGTCGCGCCATCGTCGCCCTGCTGCACTTCGAGGCCCGCATCGCGGACTTCGAGGACGGTGACGGTGACGATCGCGTTCTTGTTCAGACGGTCGCCCGCTGCCGCGATGCCGCCGGCCGCCGGGCCGCCGCGCTCGAGCTGCTTCATGCCGAGGCTGATGCGCTCCTTCTCGGCGTCGATGTCCAGAACGATCGCCTGAACGGTCTCGCCCTTGCGGTGCAGGTTGAGGGCATCCTCACCCGACACGCCCCAGGCGATGTCCGACATGTGGACCATGCCGTCGACGTCGTTGTCCAGGCCGATGAACAGGCCGAACTCGGTGGCGTTCTTGACTTCGCCCTCGACGGTCGAACCGATCGGATGGGCGGCGGCGAACGCTTCCCACGGATTGTTCTGCGCCTGCTTGAGGCCGAGGCTGATGCGACGCTTGTCCTCGTCGACCTCGAGCACCACGACATCGACTTCCTGCGAGGTCGAGACGATCTTGCCCGGATGGACGTTCTTCTTGGTCCAGGACATTTCCGAAACGTGGACCAGGCCTTCGATGCCCGGCTCCAGCTCGACGAACGCACCATATTCGGTGATGTTCGTGACGCGGCCCGACAGCTTGGCGCCGACCGGATACTTCGCGCTCGCGCCATCCCACGGATCGGACTCGAGCTGCTTCATGCCGAGGCTGATGCGCTGCGTGTCCTTGTTGATGCGGATGATCTGCACCTTCACGGTGTCGCCGATCGCGATCATCTCCGACGGATGATTGACGCGCTTGTAGCTGAGGTCGGTGACGTGCAGCAGGCCGTCGATGCCGCCCAGGTCGACGAACGCACCGTAATCGGTGATGTTCTTGACGACGCCGTCGATGATCTGGCCTTCCGCCAGGCTCTGGATCAGGCCCGAACGCTGCTCGGCGCGGGTTTCTTCCAAAACGGCGCGACGCGACACGACGATGTTGCCGCGCTTGCGGTCCATCTTCAGGATCTGGAACGGCTGGGGGATGTCCATCAGCGGCGTGACGTCACGCACCGGACGGATATCGACCTGCGAACCCGGCAGGAACGCGACGGCGCCCGACAGGTCGACGGTGAAGCCGCCCTTGACGCGGCCGAAGATCACGCCCTCGACGCGGGCGGTCTTGCTGAACTCCAGCTCCAGCTTGTCCCAGGCGGCTTCGCGGCGCGCGCGGTCGCGGCTGAGCATCGCTTCGCCATGCATGTTCTCGACGCGGTCGACATAGACTTCGACTTCGTCACCGACCTTCAGATCGGCCTTCTGGCCCGGTGCGGCGAATTCGCGCAGCGGCACGCGGCCTTCCGACTTCAGACCGACGTCGATGACGGCCATGTCGTTTTCGATCGCGGTGACGGTGCCGTGAACGACACGGCCCTCGAAGCTGTCGGCACCGCCGAACATGTCATCGAGCATCGCGGCGAAATCGTCGCGGGTGGGTTGGGGCTGGGTAGCCATAGGGTTAGAGTGTCCTCGAGTTATTCTGTTTCCGGCCAAGCGGTTGGGTCCGCTGGTCTTGGCTGAAAACGCCGCGGCGACCCCATGCCGGTCGCGGCATCCATCGGGCGGGCGCTAAGCGGAGGAATGCGATGCGCTGAATGCGAAAAGGGCGCGGTCCGCCAAGCGGGCGCGCCGTCCCCCGCCGAACACCTGCTCGCCGGACCGGCGCGCCATAGGGGAAATGCGGGCTTTTGGCAAGGCGCAGCGGGGGCGGGGCGGGCGGGGTGGCCGCGAATCGCCGTTCGGGGGCGCGAGGGCCCGCGGAAGTGGACGAAGTGGATGGTACGTAATCGTCGGAAACCAGGGGTCCGCAGCGCCCGGCCGGGAGCGGCGGGGCGAGGGGCGGGCGGGTCATGGGGAGGGTGTAGCAGAAACGGGGGGTGTGGGACAGGTGGCAACACAGAAGGGACTGACTGGAATGGGTCCTAATTGTATTTGAGCGCCCGCTCCTCGCAGAGCTTGACGAAGCGATCTGCGGAGTCTTTCAACGACCGCTCGATACCAAGAGAAATGTTGCGTCGGTAAGCCGATTCCGAAAAATGGTGGATCGTGACGGAATAGGTCGACCGGTTGCACTGTGAGTAGCCAGGATCGTTGCGCGGCGTGGTGACGATAGACCAGCGTGCAACCATCGATGCTATTCCCGGACGGCCGTGGGCAATGGCATCGGTGATGCTGAAGAACCATCCCGGCCGCTTGTTGAAAACCATGCCTGCATTCATGAATTCTCGTTCAGAGCTTCGCAATGAGAAGCGTCCACCGGACCATATGTCGGCGTGGAAGGCACAATCCGATCGATCCGATCGATGCCACCAAAGGTCGTCGAAGTTGTTGACCAAGACACGGTGGGCATGATGACGTTTGCAGGGGACGAGCCTCTCCGTCCGCAACTCCCATTGGTTCTCTGCTGAGGGGAAATTCAATTGATCCTCCACCCGATACGATTGGCGAACGGTGCAATTCGACGGTCGTGCGATGCGGCATTCGACTTGATGGTAGCGAATATGCGTTTTCACGGCATTAATCGCCGTCGATGCCGCGGATCGCTGGTCTAGCCCCGGCCAGCGCGATCGCATTTGCCGCTTCTTCCGCGATCATCAGCGCCGCAGCGGCGCAGTCGCGGATGTCGGACTATCGCCGCCAATTTGCGCCTGTGTAACTGTCCCGTCGCAAACGGTCCATAATGGACCCAGCGGGCCAATAAGGTCGTCTGGGGAACATCATGACATCCAAATTCATCCGCGTCGCCGGGGTCGGTGGCGCGTGCCTGATGCTCGTCGCACCGCAACTGGTGCTGGCGCAAACGGCCGGAACGATCGCTGCCGAGGACAAGGCGGGCGAGGACATCATCGTGTCGGGCAAGAAGCTGCTGACCGCGGGGATCGAGATCGTCGATGCGCCCAAGGCGCGCGCGATCGTGACGCGGGACTATATCGAACATACCGTTCCGGGGCAGTCGATCTTCAATGCGATCAACATGGTGCCGGGCGTCAATTACGTCGCGGGCGATCCCTATGGCGGCAACGGCGGCAGTATCCGTATCCGCGGGTTCGATGCGTCGCGCATCGCCTTCAGCTTCGACGGTCTGCCGCTGAACGATGCCGGCAATTACGCCATCTATTCGAGCCAGCAGATCGATCCCGAACTGGTGCAGACGGTCAACGTCAGCTTCGGGTCGACTGACGTCGATACGCCCACCGCCAGCGCTTCCGGCGGCACGGTCAACTATCGCACGATCATGCCGACCGAACAGGTGAGCGCGACCGCGGTCTATTCGCACGGCCGCGGCAACATGAACCGCGTGTTCGGCCTCATCAACACCGGCGACCTCAACGCCAGCGGTACGCGGGCCTGGGTGTCGGCAAGCCACCAGAGCTACGCCCTCTTTCCCTATTCGATCGTGCGCAAGAGCCAGTACAATGCGCGCCTCTATCAGCCGCTGGGGTCGGGCAAGGACTTCCTGTCGCTGGCCGGCTTCTTCTACCAGCATCGCAACATGGGCTTTGGCGGGCCGTCGGTTGCCACGGTCAACACGATCCTGGGCGGCGTGCTGCCGATCGCCACCGCGACCACCGCGACGCCGGTGCGCGTCGACCTGACCCGCGCGCAATATGACCGCGTGCTGGGCGCGGCGACGACGTTCACCAACACGGCAGACTGCACGCTCGCCTCCGCGACGCCCGGCAAGGGCACGGTGCAGGACGACCGGTCGCTGTGCACCAACACGCGTCAGGTCGGGATCAACCCGGTCGACACCGGCAATGCCCGCTTCAACAGCCTATTCACGCTGTCGGACCGGCTGACCTTCACGCTGGACGGCGGCTATAGCTACACGATGGCCAATGGCGGCGGCTCGACCGTGTTCGCCGAGAGCGACGCCAATGCTGGCGCGCGCGGCGTGTCGCGTAACCAGATCGGCCGTATCGGTGCAGGCATCGCGGCGGGGCGCGACCTGAACGGCGATGGCGACATGCTCGACTATGTCCGCGTCTTCTACCCCTCCAACACGCAGACGCACCGGCTGATCGCGATCGCGGGCCTGCGGTACGATATCGATGCCGCCAACCTGCTGCGGCTCGCCTATACCTGGGATCGCGCACGGACCGCGCAGACGGGCGAGGCGGCGTATCTGGGCGTCAACGGCTATCCGACCGCCGACTTCGGCGGACGCGACGGATCGGTCGCGGTGCGCGATGCGGCGGGCAACGTGCTGAACAAGCGCAACCGCCTGACCTATTCGATCCTGCACCAGCTGTCGGGCGAATATCGCGGCCGGCCTTTCTCGGACGATCTGTCGATCACGCTGGGCCTGCGGGCGGCCTTCTTCCGCCGCAATATGAGCAACGCCTGCTACACGATCCCGGGCAGCAGCAACGAGGCCTATTGCACCTCGCAGAGCGCGCAGCAGGTCGCGGCGGACAGCCGCGGCGCGACGTTCGGCGCGCCGTACGTGGGGCGCATCCGCGAATATCACGCCTTCCTGCCCAATGCCGGCCTGGTCTGGCAGATGACGCCGACGACGAGCCTGTACGCAAGCTACAACCGCGGCTTCTCGGCGCCGACCACGGACATCTACGCCTATGACGACAAGGTCATCTCGCTGAAGGATCAGGAGGCGGTGCCCGAGCGCGCGGACTCCTACGATGCGGGCCTGCGCTATTCGCGCGGTATCGTGCAGGCGCAGCTTGGCGGCTGGTACATCCGCTACGACAACCGCATCGTCAGCACGACGGTGCCGCTCGACGGCGGCGGCACCATCAGCGCCAGCCGCAACGTCGGCCGGGTCGACAGCAAGGGGATCGATGCGACGCTGATCGTCAACCCGACGCGCTGGCTGTCGCTGTACGGCTTCGGATCGTATCTGAAGGCCGAGCTGAAGGAGAATATCCTGAACGCCGCGACGGGCGCGGTGCTGATCGCCACCAAGGGCAAGTCGCTGGTCGACACGCCGAACTGGCAATACGGCGGCCGCGCGCAGGTGACGCTGCCGCACGTCGTGATGGGGGCGGCGGCCAAGCACGTCGGTGATCGCTTCATCACCGACGAGAATGACGCCATTTCGGCGGGGTATACGCTGGTCGATCTGGATGCGCAGGCGAAGCTGGATTGGGCCGGCCTGCCCAAGACCTATCTGCAGATCAACGTCACCAACCTGCTCGACACGCGCTATTACAGCAATGTCGGGACGGCGGCGCGGATCCGGGATGGCGGCTGGGTCAATTTCGGCAACGGGCGCACGGTCGTCGCCAGCCTGCACTTCGAGTTCTGAGCGGGCGTGCGGCGGATCGGCGGGGCGTTATGCCCGGCCGGCCCGCCGCGCCTCGACCAGTGCGATTGCCTTGGCCACGCTCGCCTCGATGGTGAGCGCGCTCGTATCGAGCAGGGCAGCATCGGCGGCCATCGTCAGCGGGGCGGTGGAGCGGGCGCTGTCGCGGGCGTCGCGGGCGCGGATGTCGGCGAGGACCTTGTCGAAGGACACGTCGCTGCCGTGGCTCTGCAATTCGCGGTGCCGGCGTTGGGCGCGGACCTGGGGGGTGGCTTTCACGAACAATTTGGCGTCGGCGTCGGGGGCGATGACGGTGCCGATGTCGCGGCCGTCGAGCACGGCGCCGCCGGGCTGGCGGGCGAAGCGCTTCTGGCGCTGGAGCAAGGCTGCGCGGACGAGTGGGTGGGCAGAGACGATCGAGGCGAGCTGGCCGATCGCGTCCTGGCGCAGCGCGGGGTCGTCGAGCAGGCTTTCGTCGAAATTGCAGGCAGCGACGGCGTCGGCTTCGATCGCCGGGTCCAACTCCATCCGCTGCACGGTCAGCGCGACGGCGCGGTAGAGCAGGCCGGTGTCGAGATGCGGCAGGCCATAATGGCGGGCGAGCGCCTTGGCGATCGTGCCCTTGCCGCTCGCGGCGGGTCCGTCGACGGCGATGATCATGCGTTGAGCCATTGCGGGGCGGCGCCAAGGCGCTTGGCGGTGTCGACGAAAGCCGGGTAGCTGGTCGCGATCGGCGCGGCGTCGTCGATGCGGACGGGGCGGGTGCTGTGCATGCCGGCGACCGCCATGCTCATCGCGATGCGGTGGTCGAGCAGCGAGGCGACGCGGTCGGCGCCGGTGCCGGGCAGGGGCTCGCCGTCGCGGCCCTCGATCGACAGGCCATCCTCGTGCTCGGTGACGCTAACGCCGGCGAGGCCGAGCGCGGCGGCCATGGCGGCGATGCGATCCGATTCCTTGACGCGCAGTTCGTGGGCGCCGCGGGCGATCGTCGTGCCTTTCGCGAAGGCGGCGGCGACGAACAGGATGGGATATTCGTCGATCATGCTAGGGGCGAGATCGGCCGGGACTTCGATCGCCGACAGGCTCGCGTGGCGGACGCGCAGGTCGGCGACGCGCTCGCCGCCGATCTCGCGGCCATCGACCTCGTCGATCGATGCGCCCATCAGGCGCAGCGCGGTCAGTAGACCGGTACGCGTCGGGTTCATCAGCACGTTGCGGATCGTCACGTCCGATCCCGGCACGATCGACGCCGCGACCATCCAGAAGCCGGCGGACGAGGGATCGCCGGGGACGGTGATGTCCTGCGGCTTCAGCTCGGCCTCGCCGTGGATCGCGATCAGCTTGCCCTCGGGCGTGTCCTCGACCGTCAGCGTCGCGCCGAAGCCGCGCAGCATCCGCTCGCTATGGTCGCGCGTCGGTACGGGCTCGATGACGCGGGTGATGCCGGGGGTGTTGAGGCCGGCGAGCAGCACCGCCGACTTCACCTGCGCCGAGGCGACGGGCAGCGTATAGGTTATCGGCACTGCCGGGCAGGCGCCGCTCATGGTGAGCGGCAGGCGCGTGCCCGGGCTGGTCATGAAATCGGCCCCCATCTGCGCCAGCGGCTCGGTGACGCGTGCCATCGGCCGCTTCGACAGGCTGGCGTCGCCGACGAAGGTCGCGGTGATCGGATGGCTGGCGACGAGGCCCATCAGCAGCCGGGTCGAGGTGCCCGAATTGCCCATGTCGAGCGCGGTCTGCGGCTGGAGCAGCCCGCCGACGCCGACGCCGTGGACCGTCCAGATGCCGTCGTCGCTGCGATCGCTGCGCGCGCCCATCGCGCGCATCGCGGCGGCGGTGGCGAGCACGTCCTCGCCCTCCAACAGGCCCTGGATGCGGCTCTCGCCGACCGCGAGGCTGGAGAACATCAGCGAGCGGTGGCTGATCGACTTGTCGCCGGGCACGGCGACGGTGCCGCGCAGGGGCCCTGCGGCGGCGATGGAGAGCGGGCGGGGAGGGGAGGCGTTCGACATGGCTGGCCGCGGGCTTTGACAGTCCCCTTGCGCTATGGCAAGGCGCGCTCCACCTCGGGCCAAGGGCGACCTTTGGCTCGCGAAACCCATTTCCGAAAGGTATCAGACGGCATGGTCAAGCCGGAGTGGGGCACGAAGCGTACGTGCCCGAAATGCGCGACGCGCTTCTACGACCTCGAAAAGGACGATCCCGTCACCTGCATCAACTGCGGCACGACGTGGAATCCGGAGCCGATCCTGAAGTCCAAGCAGCCGCTGCCGTTCGAGCAGATCAAGCCCGATTCGAAGGAAGCGGACAGCGATCTCGAGGGTGAGGACGAGGATCTGGAAGCACTGGGCGAGGAGGAAGAACCCTCGGCCGACGACGAGGTGGACCTCGGCGGCGACGACGACCTCGGCGTGGAAGCGCCGACCGAAGACGACGATCACTAAGTTTTGAAACGCGCCGAGGCGCGTTTCGCGGTTCCGGCCCGCTAACCTTCCCGGCCACCCACAAAGTATCCTTGATGGGTGGCCGGGAGGGGGAGCGGGCCGGAACCGCCGCAAATTCGCTCTTCCGCGAATTTCAAACATAATTGTGGATAAGTGCATGGCAGGCGCAAATCGGCGCTTGCCATGCCAGGGCGCCCCGGTTAGTGGGGCGCCTCCCGGAACGATGGGGCCGTAGCTCAGCTGGGAGAGCGCTGCAATGGCATTGCAGAGGTCAGGGGTTCGATCCCCCTCGGCTCCACCATCCGTTCCGAAGAGGCTGACAAGCCTGCTAAATTTTCCCGATAATCCTGCTGCCTGAGCGACCGTTACGAGTGTAGCAGGACGTGGGCTGTCGCGCCCTTGCCCGAGCCTAAGCGAGGTTGAGCGAGGCTTCGTTGACCTGGGCGATTTCGAGCAGGACGTCGGAGGTCTGGCGCGACAATTCGCGCACTTCATCGGCCAGGACGGCAAAGCCGCGGCCATGGTCGCCAAGGCGGGCGGCTTCGATCCGGGCATTGAAGGCGAGGACGCGGGTGTCGGCGGCGATCTTCGTCACCGTGGCGAGCATGGCATGCGCGCGGCGCGTCAGGGCTGCGCGCTCGTCGACGACGCGCTGCATCGAGCGTTCGTAAGTGACGTCGACATAGGTCAGCACGGCGCCGCCCCCACATCCGGGCGTGAAGATGATCTCGAAAACCTGCCCATCGTCGAAATGGTGGTCCAGCGTCTGGCGCTCGCCCCGCTTGAGCCAGATACGGTGGTTGTCGAGCACGCGGGCGACGCGATCGCTCGACCAGCCGACGGCCCGGCCGATCTGCGCAAGATAGTCGCCCAGCATCGTGCCGACGGGCAGATTGGCCGGCTCCAGACCGAAGATCGCGCTGACCTGAGGATTGATGAGGCGGATACGCTCGTCGGCGCCGTATACGACCATGCCGTGGCGCATATGCGCCATGACGGTGGCAAGCTGCTTCGCGGCATCGCCGGTGGGCGTCACGCTGGCGTCCGGTTGAGACGGATGGGCAGGAACGGAATCGAGCGGAGCCATATCGTCCGATCTTTAGGCGGTTGGGAGCGGTATCGCGAGGACGATCTTCGGCGGCGGGCGATGCGCCTCGGGGTGATCCGGTGGCGCTGGATTCGCGGCGCGACCTTGGGCACATTCGGGCGGCCGCGCGGATCAGGCGTGCGGTGAAGCAGGAGGGGAATTCATGACGATTGTCCGCATGGCGTTGTGCGCCGCGCTGTTGGGGTGTGCCGGGGTCGCCGCTGCGCAGGAGGCGAAGGCGCCGCTCGTCAATCCGGAGGCGGGGGTGCCCGTCTTTGCCGGCGACATCACGGATCGGCCCTATCAGGTGATCGGCGAGGTGAAGGCCGGGGTGCGCAAGGCGACGGTGTTCAGCAAGGCGTCGTCCGAAGCGAAAATCTATCGCGAGCTGTGGGAGCGGGCGAAGAAGATGGGCGCCGATGCAGTCATCAACGCCAAATATGGCGAGGCGCACGTGACGGCGATTAGCTGGGGCAAGACGAATGCCACGGGTACGGCGGTGAAGTTTATCGACGCGGGGAAATAGGCGCGCGCGGTTCGGCGCGGCGTTTGTCCGGCAGGGATACTCGCGGGTTGAACCGGTCTCGTCATTGCGAGCATAGCGAAGCCATCCAGAGCCGGACCAAGACGCCCTGGATGGCTTCGCTATGCTCGCAATGACGGATGAGGCTGGGAGGGCGCGGCTGGAGCCTCTGGCCGTCCCCGTGGTGACGAGTGGACCCCGGAACGAGTCCGGGGTGACGGGGGATTGGGGGCGAGCGAGCGTTACTTCGCCGCGACGCGCCAGATCGTGTTGCCGACGTCGTCGGCGACCAGCAGCGCGCCGGTGCGATCGGATTCCAGGCCCACCGGGCGGCCGCGGGCTTTGCCGTCGGCGTTGAGGAAGCCGGTCAGCACGTCCTGCGGCTTGACGCCATCGACGGGGAAGCCGCGCGCCGCGAAGGGCACGAAGACGACCTTATAGCCCGATACCGGCTTGCGGTTCCACGAGCCATGCTCGCCGATCAGCGCGCCCTGCGCGTAGCGGTCGCCGAGCTTCATGCCGTTGGCGAAGGCGAGGCCGAGGGCGGCGACGTGCGGCCCGAGCGCGTAATCGGGGCGCTTCGAATATTGCTGCAGGTCCGGGCGCTGCGGATCGACGCGATTGTCGGGGTAGCCGCCCCAATAGAACCACGGCCAGCCGAACTGGTCGCCGAGCTCGACCTGCGTCAAATAATCGGGCGCGAGGTCGGAGCCGAGCATGTCGCGTTCGTTGACGACGGTCCACAGCTGCTGATTGTAGGGGCTGATCGCCATGCCCTGCGGATTGCGCAGGCCGGATGCGTAGATGCGGAACGTCTTCTGGTCGGGATAGACCTGCAGGATGTTGGCGCGGAATTTCTCCGCCTCCAGCCCCTTTTCGGCGATGTTCGAGGCCGAGCCGACGCCGACGAACAGCGTCTTGCCGTCCGGTGCCGCGATCAGCGTGCGCGCCCAATGGTTGCCGCCGCCGTTCAGCTTGACGACCAGTTCGGGCTTGGCGGTGATCTGCGTCGCGCCGTCGGCATAAGGCACGCGGACGAGCGCGTCGGTGTTGGCGATGTAGAGCTGTCCATTGAGCAGCGCCATGCCGGTCGGGGAGTTCAGCCCGGTCATGAAGACATGCCGTTCCTCGGCAACGCCATCGCCGTTCGCATCGCGCAGCAGCGTGATGCGATTGGCAGAGGGCACGCCCGCGCCCGCCTTGTTGAGCAGGCGGCCCATGACCCAGGCTTCGATCCCGCCACCGTCGCGGGGCGGCGAATTGGTTTCGGCGACCAGCACGTCGCCGTTGGGCAGGCGATACAGCCAACGCGGATGGTCGAGGCCGCGCGCGAAGGCCTTCACCGTCAGGCCCGCGGCGGGGGTGGGCGTTTCATTGCCCTGCCAGCCGACGACGTCGGCGACCTTGACGGTGGGCAGCGTCTGGTCGCGCGGTTCGGTGATGGCGGGGCGCTTGCCGGCGACCTGATCGACCGACAGCTTCGCCGTATCCGGCCAGGCAAGATAGACGACGACCGCCACGGCGATGACGGCGATGAGCGCGGCGACGCGCAGGACGTGCTTCAGCATGGCACTACGATAAGAGGAGCGGGGCTGGCGGGGAAGGGGGCAGCGGCGCGTTGCCTGTCGAAGGGCGTGTTCCCACACGGGCGGCGGCCGCCCGCGGCCACCCGTACTTCGACAGGCTCAGCACGAGCGGGCCGAGGACGTTCCTAAATCTCAGACACCTACGAAAAAAGACCGCCGGTGCGAGAGGGGATCGCACCGGCGGTCCGTCATCCCGGCCGGAAGGGTCGCTCCTTCCTGGTGGCCGGGACGAACCGTATGTCTCAGGCCGGCGAACCGACCAGCAGGTCGTAGCGGTCGGCGTTCATCACCTTGGTCCACGCCTTCACGAAGTGATCGGCGAACATCGGCGCGGCATCGCTGCACGCATAGACTTCTGCGATCGCCCGCAGCTGCGAATTGGAGCCGAACACCAGGTCGGTGCGCGAGGCGGTCCACTTCTGTTCGTGCGTGTGGCGATCGGTGCCGACGAATTCCTCGTCGCTGTCATCGCTAACCTGCTTCCACGCAGTGCCCATGTCGAGCAGGTTCACGAAGAAGTCGTTGGTCAGCTGACCCGGCCGGTCGGTGAAGACGCCATGCTGGCCCGCTTTGGGATGGTTGGTGCCGAGGACGCGGAGGCCCGCCACCAGCACCGCCATCTCGGGCGCCGACAGGCCGAGCAACTGCGCCCGGTCGATCATCAGCTCCTCGGTCGGCACGTTATACTTGACCTGCAGATAGTTGCGGAAGGCGTCGGCCTTCGGCTCCAGCACGTCGAAGCTTTCGGCGTCGGTCTGCTCGGCCGAAGCGTCGGTGCGGCCGGGCGCGAAGGGCACCGCGATCGCGTGGCCCGCGGCCTTGGCCGCCGCCTCGATTCCCACCGAACCGCCGAGCACGATCAGGTCGGCGATCGAGACCTTCTTGTCGCCCTTGCCATCGAAGTCGGCCTTGATGCCCTCATAGACGCCGAGCACCTTGGAGAGCTGTTCGGGGTTGTTGACCTCCCAGTCCTTCTGGGGCGCCAGGCGGATGCGGCCACCATTGGCGCCGCCGCGATGGTCCGATCCGCGCCACGTCGATGCCGACGCCCAGGCGGTCGTGACCAGCTCGGCAATCGACAGGCCGGAATTGGCGATCGCGGTCTTGAGGTCGGCGACGTCGCCGTCGTCGATCTGCGGATAGTCCGCGACCGGGATCGGATCCTGCCAGATCAGCTCTTCCTGCGGCACTTCCGGGCCGATCAGGCGGATCTTCGGCCCCATGTCGCGGTGCGTCAGCTTGTACCAGGCGCGCGCCCAGACGTCGGCGAAGTAAGCCGGGTCCGCACGGAATTTCTGGCAGATCGCATTGTACGACGGGTCGACCTTCAACGCCATGTCGGCGGTGGTCATCATCGTCGGCACGCGCTTGCCCGCAGTGTGCGCGGCCGGCGCCAGCGTCTCATCGGGATCGCCCACGGGGTGCCATTGATGCGCACCGGCGGGGCTCTTGGTCAGCTCATACTCATGGTCGAAGAGCATGTCGAAATAGCTCATGTCCCACGTCGTCGGCGTCGGCGTCCACGCGCCTTCGATGCCGCTGGTGATCGTGTGATCGCCCATGCCGCTTTCGTGCGTCGAGGCCCAGCCGAGGCCCTGCGAGGCGATGTCCGCGCCTTCCGGCTCGACGCCGACCAGCTTCGGATCGCCCGCGCCATGCGCTTTGCCGAAGGTATGGCCGCCGGCGGTGAGCGCGACGGTTTCCTCGTCGTTCATGCCCATGCGGGCGAAGGTCTCACGCATGTCGCGCGCCGAACCCTGCGGCATCGGGCAGCCGCCGGGGCCTTCGGGATTGACGTAGATGAGGCCCATCTGGATCGCGGCGAGCGGATTTTCGAGCGCGCGGCCCTCCTGCTCCTCGATCCGGGTCTGGCCGAGCCATTCCTCCTCGGTGCCCCAATAAACGTCCTTTTCGGGCTCGAACACGTCCTCGCGGCCGCCGGAGAAGCCGAAGGTCGGGCCACCCATCGATTCGATCGCGACATTGCCCGCCAGGATGAACAGGTCCGCCCAGCTCAATTTGCGGCCGTACTTCTGCTTGATCGGCCACAGCAGGCGGCGCGCCTTGTCGAGGTTGCCGTTATCGGGCCACGAGTTGAGCGGGGCAAAGCGCTGCTGGCCCGCCGACGAGCCGCCGCGGCCGTCACCGGTGCGATAGGTGCCGGCGGAATGCCAGGCCATGCGGATGAAGAAGGGGCCGTAGTGACCGTAGTCGGCCGGCCACCAGGGCTGGCTGTCGGTCATCAGCGCGGTGAGGTCGCGCTTCAGCTGGTCATAGTCGAGCGTCAGGAATTCGGAGCGATAGTCGAAGTCGTCGCCCATCGGATTGCCGCTGACGCCCTTCTGATGAAGGATGTCGACCGACAGCGCCTCGGGCCACCAGTCGCGCGAGGTGCGGCCCAGCAGGCTGCGTAGCGCGGCGGGCTTCTTGTTCGGGTCGCTGAGTGGGCTGCCTTCGGTGATCGCGTCCATGTCCTGCTCTCCCTCAAAACGCTACGTCCGCTGCGGGCATGAACGCCGCCGCAGCGATGCTGTTGCCAAGGGATATCGCAGTCCGTCTGATCGGGATAACGCTTAATCGCGAAGGCTGTGATCGGCCGAGGCGATCAGTGGGTCCCTCGTCCATCGTCACCCCGGATCAAGTCCGGGGTGACGGGAGTAGGGGCGGATCGACGTTCGGCGCGGGGCAAATCCTCCCCCGCCAGGGGAGGTGGCGCCGCCGCAAGGCGGTGACGGAGGGGGCGGACGGGAACGTCCCCAGTAACGAGGCGCTACCCTTACCTCCCCCTCCGTCATGCCTGCGGCATGCCACCTCCCCCTGGCGGGGGAGTACTGAAGCTCGTCTATCGACCGTTACGCCTCGTCCGCTGCCCGCAGACCCGGCAGGCGTCGGACGCGGTCGGCGACCCATTTGCCGGGGTTGCGCAGCGGGCGGTCGAAGCGGATGCGCAGGACGATGCGGGTGCCGCTCGCCTCGTTCCAGACTTCGTGGTCGTAGGTGTCGTCGAATACCAAGGTCTCGCCCTCCGACCAGCGGACGACGCGATCGCCGACGCGCATGCGGACGTCGCCGTCGCGCGGCACGACGAGGCCGAGGTGGCAGGTGATCAGCCCCTTGGTGGCACCGCGCCGGATCGCGTGATGCGCGCCCGGCGGCAGGATGGCGAGCGCGGCGCTGTCGAGGCCGGGGATGGTCGAAACGATGCGATGCGTCTGCGGGCAGGGGGCGTGGGTGTCGCCGTCGCGTCTCCACAGCGTCACGGTGCGGTCGGCGGGGATCGCGTCGCCCGACAGCGCGCTCATCGCTTCGTCGCGGATCGTGCGCCAGTGATCGCGGAGCAAGGCGGTCCAGGCGAACTGGCGCATGTCGAGCACCGGATCGGTGGCGACCAGCGACGAGGCGGCGATCACGCGATCGATCCGGCGGCGCAGGCCCGCAGGCAGGTCGAGCCCACGCAGCAGGCCCTGCGGCTGTGGCTGCGTCGGGGGAGTCGGGGCCGGGGCGCCCGAATCCCGCCACATTGCCGATGCCGTCCTGGTCGTCGCGATCGTCATGCCCCTGCCGTCGTCATCCTGGCGTACGCGCGGCCATGATGCCGTATGCGCCGCTCATCCTGATTGTTTTGCGGGGCTTGGGTATCGGCATACCGGGGCCAAATCATGACCGAAACATGGAGCGTCGGCACAGATGGTGTCCTCGCTGGCGGCGCCCGTCGTGCCACGCTACAGCAGGGGCCATGGCGTATCTTTCCCGCGCATTCGCGCCCGTACTCGTCCTCGCTCTGGCCACCGGTGGCATCGCCCAGGTCAAGGCGCCCCGCTCCGCAGTGGCGGCCCAGGCGGCCCCCGCGGTCAAGGTCGATCCGACCGCCTGGCTCTACAAGGGCAGCGACCTGCCGCACGATCCGGCCTGGGTGTTCGGCACCCTGCCCAACGGCCTGCGCTATGCCGTGCGCAAGAACGGGGTGCCGCCGGGCCAGGTGTCGATCCGCGTACGGATCGACGCCGGGTCGCTCAACGAGAAAGACAGCGAGCGCGGCTACGCCCATTTCATCGAGCACCTGTCGTTCCGCGGATCGGAATATGTGCCCGATGGCGAGGCGAAGCGGGTGTGGCAGCGGTTTGGCGCGACCTTCGGGTCGGACAGCAACGCCTCGACCACGCCGACGCAGACGCTCTACAAGCTCGATCTGCCATCCGCGACCGAGCAGACGGTCGATGAAAGCCTGAAGATCCTGTCGGGCATGATGGAACAGCCGACGCTGACCGATGCGGCGGTCTCCGCCGAACGGCCGATCGTGCTGGCCGAGCGCCGCGAACAGCCGGGGCCGCAGGTGAAGTTGCAGGAGGCGATGAGCAAATTATTCTTCGCCGGCCAGCCGCTCGCCGAACGGTCGCCGATCGGGACGCTCCAGACTTTGGAGGCGGCGAATGGAGCGAGCGTGAAGGCGTTCCACGATCGCTGGTATCGGCCCGAAAACGCGGTCGTGATCATCTCGGGCGACATGGACCCGGCGACGCTCGGTCGGATGGTGACGCAGCATTTCGCCGGCTGGAAAGGCAATGGCCCGGCGACGCCCGCACCCGATTTCGGCAAGCCGTCGCCCAACGAGCCGACCTCTGCCGTGATGGTCGAACCGGGCATGCCGCCGCTCGTCATGATGGGCGTCGTGCGGCCGTGGCAGTACAATGACGACACGAAGATCTTCAATCAGAAGCGGATGGTCGACACGATCGCGGCACGCGTCATCAGCCGCCGGCTGGAGCGGCGTGCGCGCGCGGGCGCCAGCTTCGTGCAGGCGGGCGTCGACCTCGACGACCGGTCGCGCTCAGCGAACATGACGACCGTCATGATCCTGCCCGTCGGCGATCAGTGGGAACAGGCGTTGAAGGACGTGCGCGCGGTGATCGCCGACGCGCAGAAGACGCCACCGACGCAGGCCGAGATCGACCGCGAATATGCCGATTACGAGGTCGCGATCCGCAACGGCGTGGAGACCGCGCAGGTCGAGGCGAGCGCCAAGCAGGCCGACGACATGGCCGGCGCGCTCGACATCCGCGAAACCGTGACCGCACCCGCCAACAGCTATGCCATCCTGACCGACGCCAAGGCGAAGGGCATGTTCAACCCCGCCGATGTGCTCGCCTCGACGAAGAAAATCTTCGCCGGCGTCGCGACGCGCGCGCTGGTCAACACGCGCACCGCCGAGAAGGGCGCGGCGGAAAAGCTGGCGGCGGCGCTGAAGGCCGACGTGTCGACGCTGACGATCAAGCGCGCATCGCAGGCGGCGGTCGATTTCAGCAAGCTGCCCGCGCTGGGCAAGCCCGGTACGGTCCTGTCGCGGACGCAGATCGCCGGGCTGCCATCGGAAAAGGTGGTGTTTTCGAACGGCGTGCGGCTGCTGACCTTCGCCAATCCCGACGATACGGGGCGCGTGTTCGTGCGCGTGCGCTTCGGGCGCGGCTACAATGCCTTGCCCGCGAGCAAGCCGAGCCCCGCCTGGGCGGGCGACCTTGCGCTGATGGAAAGCGGCATCGGCACCCTCAGCCAGGACGACCTCGATCAGCTGACCGCGGGGCGGCAACTCGGCCTAGACTTCGGGATCGACGACGATGCCTTTTCGATCGCGACGCTGAGCAGCCCCAAGGATTATGCCGACGAACTGACGCTGGCGGCGGCGAAGCTCGCCTATCCGCGCTGGGATGCGGCGCCGGTCGCGCGGGCGAAGTCGTCGGCGCTGACCGCGATCCCCGGCTATGATTCGTCGGCCGACGGCGTGCTGTCGCGCGACCTCGAAGGGCTGTTGCACGATGGCGACCAGCGCTGGCTGACGCCGAGTGCCAAGACGGTGTCGTCGCTGACGCCGGAGCAGTTCAAGGCGTTCTGGGCGCCGCTGCTCGCCAGCGGTCCGATCGAGGTCGACGTGTTCGGCCAGATCAACCCGGACGAGGCGATCGCCGCGGTGGCCAAGAGCTTCGGCGCGCTGCCACCGCGCGTGGACAGCTCGACCGCGCCGCCGCCGGTGCGCTTCCCCGCGCATGTCGCGAGCCCCGTGCTGCGCTATCACAACGGTCCCGACAATCAGGCGAGCGCGGTCATCGCCTGGCCGACCGGCGCGGGTCTGACCGACATCGCCGAGGCGCGGCGGCTGGACGTGCTGGCGCAGGTGTTCAGCGACCGCCTGTTCGAACAGATGCGCCAGGCGGAGGGCGCGAGCTACAGCCCCGGCGTCGCGAGCAGCTGGCCCCGCGGCCTGCCCGGCGGCGGCCGCCTGATGGCGGTGAGCCAGGTCGCGCCCGCCAACGTGCCGCTGTTCTTCAGCCTCGCCCGCAAGATTGCCGCGGACCTCGCCAAGACGCCGGTCACCGCCGACGAGCTCGAACGCGTGAAGGGGCCGCTACAGCAAAGCTACGCCCGTGCCGCGACCAGCAGCCTGTTCTGGCTGCGCGAAATGTCGGGCGGCACGTTCGACGAACGCCGCATCGACGCGGTCCGCCGCCTGGGCCGCGACTTCGGCGAAGTGACGCCGCAGGTATTGCAGGCGACGGCGGCGAAATATCTGGTGCCGGAGAAGGACTGGACGCTTGCGGTGCTGCCGCGGAAGAAGTGAGGGGGCGGGGACGCGAGCGCGCCGTGACCTCCCCCTCCGTCAGCTACGCTGCCACCTCCCCCTGGCGGGGGAGGAATGGCTGAAAAGTCCTCCCTCGCTTTAGCGGGGGAGGGGGACCGCCCGCGTCAGCGGGTGGTGGAGGGGGCGTTTCCGCGCGCGTTCAGCTCGGGGAGGATGAGCCGCATCACCGCATCGAGATCGCGGAGTATGTCGGTGGCCGGGATGCGCAGGGTCATGACGCCCTGTTCGGCGAGCCACGCGTCTCGCCTCGCGTCGCGTTCGGGGCGGTCGCCGCGGTCATGTGCTTCGCCGTCGACTTCGATTACCAGCCGGGCTTTCGCGCAGTAGAAGTCGAGGACGTATGGAGCGGCGGGGACCTGCTTCCGTATGCGGAGCGGAAGTTTGCGGAGTTCGCGCCAGAGCAGGATCTCGGGGAGGGTGAGGTTCGCCTCAGTGCCTTTGCGTCGGCGAGGTTTCGTTTGGTGCCGCCGAGCTTCATCCTGACCTCCCCCTCCGTCAGCTGCGCTGCCACCTCCCCCTGGCGGGGGAGGAATTGCAACTAAGTCCTCCCCCGCCAGGGGAGGTGGCACGCCGCAGGCGTGTCGGAGGGGGAGGTCAGCGGTGCGCCTGCGACCGAGAATTAGCCTCGCTCCCCCCCTTTTACGCTCACCCCTTGTACAACGCATCCAGTCGTTCGCCGTACACGCCGCGGATCACGTGGCGGCGGATCTTCAGGCTGGGGGTCAGCTGTTCGTTTTCGATCGCGAAGGGTTCGTCCGCCAGGATGAAGCGGCGGATGCGTTCGGTGACGGACAGGTCCTTGTTCACGCGTTCCACGGCATGGCCGATCGCGGTGCGATATTCGCTGTTTTCCGCAAGGCGCGCTGCCTTGCAGGCGGTGCCGTTCGCCGCGCACCATTCCTGCGTCCATTCGGGGTCGGGCACGATCACCGCCACCATATAGGGGCGGCGGTCGCCGGCGATCATCGCCTGGACGATCTCAGGCTGCAGCGTCAGCATGCCCTCGACCTTCTGCGGCGCGACATTCTCGCCCTTGTCGTTGATGATCAGGTCTTTCTTGCGGTCGGTGATCTTGATCCGGCCGGCCGCGTCGATCTCGCCGATGTCGCCCGTGTGCAGCCAGCCGTCGCGCAGCACGCGCGCGGTTTCCGCCTCGTTGCGCCAATAGCCGTGCATGACCAGCTCGCCGCGCACCAGGATTTCGCCGTCGGGCGCGATCACCACCTCGGTCGCCTCGAGCGGCGGGCCGACCGTGTCGACCTTCACGCCCACGCGCGGCCGGTTGCACGAGATCACCGGCGCCGCCTCGGTCTGGCCATAGCCCTGCAGGAAGGTGAGGCCGAGGCTCTGGAAGAACAACCCGACCTCCGGCGTCAGCGGCGCGCCGCCCGACACCATCGCCTTCATCCGCCCGCCGAAGCGCTTGGCGATCTTGGGCTTGAACAGCGTATCGACCAACAGCTTGGTCGGCCGGTCGGTGAGCGAGAGCCGCCCCGCGCTCTGCTTCGCGCCGATCTCCAGCGCCTTGTCGAACAGCCAGGCGGACATGCCGCCCTTCTTCTCGATCGCCTTGCTGATCCGCGTGCGCAGCACTTCGAACAGGCGCGGCACGACGAACATGATCGTCGGGCGCACTTCCTCGATATTGGCGGCGAGCTTGTCGAGGCCCTCGGCGTAATAGATCTGGCCGCCCAGCCCGATCGGGAAATGCTGCCCGCCGGTATGCTCATAGGCGTGGGAGAGCGGCAGGAACGACAGGAACACCTCGTCGTCCCAGCCGAAATCCTCGGAGATCAGCGCGGCGCAGCCGTTCACATTGTGCAGCAGCGCGCCATGGTGCTGCATCACGCCGCGCGGCGCGCCGCCGGTGCCGCTGGTGTAGATGATGCAGGCCAGGTCGTTGCGCTGGAAATCCGCCTCCGCCGCGACGCGCACGGGATCGGCGGGATGATCCGCGATCAGCCGGTGCCAGTCGTGAAAATCGATGCTGGTCGACGGCGCGCGCATCGGGTCGATGCCGATCACCGTCTGCCCCTGGTTCGATCGCAGCACCGCGGGCATCAGCGTCCGGGCGAGCTTTTCGGTCGATACGATGATCGCGCAGGCGCCCGAATTTTCGATGATGTGCGCATGGTCGCGCTCGGTGTTGGTCGTGTAGGTCGGCACGGTGACGCAGCCCGCCGCCATGATGGCAAGGTCGCTGATGCACCATTCCGGCCGGTTCTCGGCGACCAGCATCACCCGGTCGCCGCGCTTCATGCCGATCGCCTTCAGGCCGGCGGCAAGGCTCGACACCTGCCGCGCCGCTTCTGCCCAGCTCGTGGCGACCCATTGGCCGTCGCGCTTCGCCCACAGGAAGGGGGAGTCACCCTTTTCCGCCGCGCGCGTGAAGAACATGGTGACGAGATTGGGGAAGTGTTCGAGGGTGCGCATGGCTCTCTCCTGCATGCCGGCGGCGCGTGTGGATCCCGCGCCTGCCGTAACGTCCGTGACGCGCTTTTTATTCCGAGGGGCGATTGGCGACGGGGGCCATGGGCAGCGGTTTGGTAACGCGGCCCGTCTCGTCGATCGCGGCGCCCTCGCTGCGCGGATCGGCGGCCCCGACCCAGCGGTTGCCCTTCCATTCGATCGCGTTGGCCTTGAGGCCCAGCGGGGCGATCTGCGTCCGTTCGCCGAGCTTGGCGAGCGCGGGCTGGAGCGCTTCGGCGGGCGTGCCCTTTTCCAGCGTCGCGACGGGGCCGGGTGCGTAGACGAGGCCGAGGCGGATCGCGTCCTCCGCCGACAGATTCCAGTCGAGCACGCCGATCAGCGCCTTGGCGATCTGCGCGATGATCGTCGATCCGCCCGCCGCGCCGAGCGCAAGGCGCACCTTGCCCTGCGCGTCATAAACGATCGTCGGCGCCATCGAGCTGCGCGGGCGCTTTCCGCCCTCGACCCGGTTGGCGACCAGATAGCCTGCATCCACGGGCACGATGTCGAAATCGGTCAGTTCGTTGTTCAGCATCGTGCCGTCGACCATCAGCCCCGATCCGAACGGCCCTTCGATCGTGGTCGTCACCTCGACGACATTGCCGTCACGATCGGCAACGGCGAGGTCGGTGGTGCCGGGCACCTCGCTGACCGGCGCCGCGGTGCGCGGCGGCGCGCCCGGCGGCGTGCCGGCACTGACCGTCGCCATCGTCGTGCTGGGCGAAATCAGCGCAGACCGCTGTGCGATATAGGCGGGATCGAGCATGCCCGTGATCGGCACGCGCACGAAATCGGGATCGCCGACGTACATGTTGCGGTCGGCATAGGCGAGGCGCGAGCTTTCGGCGAACAGATGCCAGGCCACCGGGCTGGCCGGGCCGAGCTTGCCCATGTCGAACCGTTCCAGCTGCTTCAGGATCATCAGCACGGTGATCCCGCCCGACGAGGGCGGGCCCATGCCGCAGATCTTGTAGGTGCGATACGGCACGCACAGGTTCGGGCGCGGCTTCGCTTCGTAATTGGCGATGTCGCCGGTGGTCATCTGCGACGGGTTGCGCGCGGCACCGTTGACCGTCGCGACGAGCTTTTGCGCCTGCGGACCGACGTAGAAGCTGTCCGGGCCGAGCTTGGCGATCCGTTCGAGCAGCGCCGCCTGCGCCGGATTGCGGATCAGGCCGTCGGTGCCGGGCGTGAAGGTGGCGCTGCCCTGCGGCGTCAGGTCGCCGCCAAACGAGCGGACCGCATTGTTGAAGCGCGGCGAGGGCTGGAATCCCTGCTTGGCCAGCCGGATCGCGGGCGCGAACAGCCGCGCCCATGGCAGCTTGCCGCCGTTGCGATGCGCCAACGCCATACCGCGCAGCGCACCCGGAACGCCGACGCTGCGGCCGCCGGGGACGGCATCGGCATGCGACAGCGGCGTGCCGTCGGCGGCGTAGAACCAGCGCGGGGTGGCGGCGTGCGGTGCGGTTTCGCGCGCGTCGATCGTGTCGATCTGGCCGGTGCGGGCGGCGTGGCGCACCCAGAAGCTGCCTCCGCCCAGGCCAGAGCTTTGCGGCTCGACGACGTTCAGCGCCAGCATCGTGGCGATCGCCGCATCGGTGGCGCTGCCGCCAGCCTTCAGCATCTCGACGCCCGCCGCCGCCGCACGCGGATCGGCGGCGCTGACCATGCCAGGTACTTTAGCGGGCACCGTCGCTCCGGGCGCTTTGGGGCCGGCCGGGGTCTTCGCCGGTGCCGCAAGGGCGGGCAGCGGCAGCGATAGGAGGGCGAGCGTCAGGGCAAGTCTGGTCATCGCGGCGAAACCTAACGCCTCGCCGCGTCAGGGCAAGCCGTTACGCCCCTACGGCATCCGTGACGCTGGCGAAGCCATCGCGGGCAAGGCGTGCGTCGAGATCGGTCAGGATGCGGCGGGCGAGGCCGGGTCCTGCGAAGACCAGCGCCGAATAGAGCTGCACGAACGATGAGCCTGCCCGGATGCGCGCATAAGCTTCCGCGCCGCTATCGATGCCGCCTGCCGCGATCAGCGCGATGCCGCCGCCACTGGCGGATCGCACATCGGCGAGGCGCTGGCGGGCGAGCGTGGCAAGCGGCGCGCCCGACAGGCCGCCGGTTTCGCCGGCATGCGGGCTGCGCAGCGGTGGGCGCGAGACGGTAGTGTTGCCCATGATGATCGCATCGATCCGCCGCTCGATCGCCGCACGGACGATGCCATCGATCGCGGCCGCATCGAGATCGGGCGCGACCTTCAGGAACAGCGGCGTGCTGCCCCGCGCCTCGGTACAGGCGGCGAGCAGCTCGTCCAGCGCTGCGCCATGCTGCAGGTCGCGCAGGCCCGGCGTGTTGGGCGAGGAGATGTTGATCGTGACATAATCGGCGAGGGGGGCCGCGGCGGTGACGCCGGTGACGTAATCGGCGATGCGATCGGTCGCGTCCTTGTTGGCGCCGACATTGATGCCGAGCCGGCCGGAGCGCCGTTTTGCGGCACGGGCATTGGCGAGGCCCGCGTCCAGGCCACCGTTGTTGAACCCCATCCGGTTGATGACCGCGCGATCCGCGACCAGCCGAAACAGCCGCGGTTTGGCGTTGCCGGCCTGGGGCAGGGGGGTCAGCGTCCCCATCTCCACCGCGCCGAAGCCCATCGCAAACAGCCCGTCAACCGCCACGCCATCCTTGTCGAGGCCCGCCGCGACGCCAAGCGGATTGGCGAAGCGGAGAGCGCCGATCTGCGTCGCGAGTCGCGGGTTTGAGGTGGGAGCCACGACGGGCAGTTTTCCGCGTGCCGCCAAGGCCTTCAACGTCAACCCATGCGCGCGCTCGGCGTCGAGAGTGAACAGCAGCGGGCGCAGGGTCTGATACATGGTGCCGCCCATCGCATTGGGGAGGGCGAAGGTCAAAGCGGTCCGCTTCCGCTTCGTCGCTCCCTCCCTGATCCTCTCCTTCGTCATCCCGGCGAAAGCCGGGATCCATGGACACGATGCCTTCCGCGGCTTCTGCCCAACATCAGCGTCCCGCATCCATGGATCCCGGCGTTCGCCGGGATGACGAGGGGGCGCGCACGGTGGCCACACCCCATCCGTCATTCCCGCGAAGGCGGGAATCCATAACCGCTACCGGTGCGGCCCCAGCGAATACCTGCGCGTCTGGATTCCCGCCTCCGCGGGAATGACGCAGCGAGGGGCGCCCCCCGTGCGAAATTCGCGCCCCTTCCGCACCGCATGCACCCAAACGCCACACCCCGCTTGACCCCGCCACACAAACCCCTATCTGGCAATCGGATCGAATTGATCCGATTTGCGAGCCGTTCTCAACAACCGGCGCGCGACAAGCAGTTCGGAGCCATGCGCCTTTCCAGCCTCGCCGATTATGCGGTCGTGATGATGTCCGCCGCCGCGCGCCATTGCGGTGCGGCGGGCCGGCTCAACGCGACGCTGCTCGCCGAGGAAACCGGCGTGCCGCTGCCCACCGCGCAGAAGCTCGTCAGCCGCCTGTCCTCCGCCGGCCTGATCGAAAGCACGCGCGGCACTGGCGGCGGCTTTCGCCTGTCGCGCCCGCCCTCCGCGATCAGCCTCGCCGACATCGTCGAGGCGGTCGAGGGCCCGATCCAGCTGACCTCCTGCGTCGAAGGCAGCCGCCACGACTGCGCGATCGAAGGCGCGTGCCAGGTCCGCCCGCACTGGGGCATCGTCAACGAAGCCGTCCGCGGCGCGCTCGCCGGTGTTAGCCTCGCCCATCTCTCCCGCGCGCCGGTCGCCGCCGCCGCGCCCCGCATTCCTGTACAGGTGTAACCCATGGCCACCAAGAACGCCGAAGCCTATGCGGCCGTCTCGAAGACCTACGAATGGGGCTTCACCTCTGACATCGAACAGGACTTCGCGCCCAAGGGGCTGAGCGAAGACACCGTCCGCTACATCAGCGCCAAGAAGGACGAGCCCGAATGGATGCTCGACTGGCGCCTGAAGGCCTTCCGCCTGTGGCAGACGCTGGAGGCGCCGGACTGGGCCAAGCTCAACGTCCCCCCGATCGATTACCAGGACGCCTATTATTACGCCGAGCCCAAGGCGAAGCCGAAGCTCGGCAGCCTCGACGAGGTCGATCCCGAAATCCTGCGCGTCTACGAAAAGCTCGGCATCCCGCTGGAGGAGCAGAAGATGCTCGCCGGCGTCGAGGATGGCAGCGAGCCCAAGCGCCGCGTCGCGGTGGATGCGGTGTTCGACAGCGTGTCGGTGGCGACGACGTTCCGCAAGGAACTGGAAGCGGCGGGCGTCATCTTCCGCTCGATCAGCGAAGCGATCCGCGAATATCCCGAGCTGGTAAAGAAGTGGCTCGGCAAGGTCGTGCCGCAGCGCGACAACTACTTCGCGACGCTCAACAGCGCGGTCTTCAGCGACGGCACCTTCGTCTACATCCCGGAGGGCGTGCGCTGCCCGATGGAGCTGTCGACCTATTTCCGCATCAACGCCGAAAACACCGGCCAGTTCGAACGCACGCTGATCGTCGCCGACAAGGGGTCGTACGTCTCGTATCTGGAGGGCTGTACCGCCCCGATGCGCGATGAGAACCAGCTGCACGCGGCGGTCGTCGAACTCGTCGCGATGGACGATGCCGAGATCAAATATTCGACCGTCCAGAATTGGTATCCGGGCGACGAGGACGGCAAGGGCGGCATCTACAATTTCGTCACCAAGCGCGCGCTCTGCCAGGGCAAGAACAGCAAGGTGTCGTGGACGCAGGTCGAAACCGGCAGTGCGATCACCTGGAAGTATCCCTCCTGCGTGCTGGCAGGCGATGGGTCTGTCGGCGAATTCTACTCGGTCGCGGTGACGAACAATCGCCAGCAGGCCGACACCGGCACCAAGATGATCCACCTTGGCAAGAACACCAAATCGACCATCGTGTCGAAGGGGATCAGCGCCGGTCGCTCCGACAACACCTACCGCGGGCTGGTGCGCGTCGCGCCGACCGCGGAGAACGTCCGCAACTTCACCCAGTGCGACAGCCTGTTGCTCGGCGACCGGTGCGGCGCGCACACCGTACCGTACATCGAGGTCAAGAACCCCAGCGCGCAGATCGAGCATGAGGCGACGACGTCGAAGATCAGCGAGGACCAGCTCTTCTACGCGATGAGCCGCGGCCTGGATCAGGAAGCGGCGGTCGCGCTGATCGTCAACGGCTTCGCCCGCGAAGTGCTGCAACAGCTGCCGATGGAGTTCGCGGTCGAAGCGCAGAAGCTGTTGGGGATTTCGCTGGAAGGCTCCGTCGGATGACCCAAGTACCCCGTCATGCCGGACTTGTTCCGGCATCCACCGTGCCACAAGGGGGCGCTGCCCGAGTGGAGGAGTGGACCCCGGAACAAGTCCGGGGTGACGGTGGCGTGTTGTGCTGCGGCGGACTTAGCGAGTGACGATTGCCGGCTGGTCAGGCTTGGCGGTGGCAATTGCGGTTAGCTTGGTGAGCACGCTGGCAATCGTTTTCTCGTTCCTGTTTTTCGTTATCCATCTTTCAAAGAAGAAGCGTTCCCGCTGATGCTGAAAATCGAAAACCTCCACGCCGAGATCGACGGCAAGCCGATCCTCAAGGGCCTCAGCCTCACCGTCAACGCGGGCGAGATCCATGCGATCATGGGTCCGAACGGCGCGGGCAAATCGACGCTCGGCTACGTCCTCGGCGGCCGTCCCGGCTATGAGGTGACCGAGGGATCGATCACCTTCGACGGTCAGGACCTGCTCGAGCTCGAGCCCAACGAGCGCGGCGCCGCCGGCTTGTTCCTCGGCTTCCAGTATCCGGTCGAAATCCCCGGCGTCAGCAACGTCCAGTTCTTGCGCGAGGCATTGAACGCCCAGCGCGCGACGCGTGACGAAAAGCCGCTGTCGGGCGCCGAATTCCTGAAGCTCGCCCGCGCGCAGGCCGCCAGCCTCGAAATGGATGCCGAGATGCTCAAGCGCCCGGTCAACGTCGGCTTTTCGGGCGGCGAGAAGAAGCGCAACGAGATGGTGCAGATGGGCATCGTCGACCCCAAGTTCGCAATCCTCGACGAGACCGACTCGGGCCTCGACATCGATGCGCTGCGCATCGTCGGCGACGGCATCAACCGTATCATGCGCAAGGCCGACAAGGCGGTGCTGCTGATCACCCACTACCAGCGCCTGCTCGACTACGTGCAGCCCGACCACGTCCATGTGCTGGCGGATGGACGCATCGTCCGTTCGGGCGGGCCGGAACTTGCGCTGGAGCTGGAAAAGGAAGGCTATGCGGGGGTGATCGCGTGATGGTCGTCCCAAAGTCCTCCCTCGCGAAGCGGGGGAGGGGGACCGTTCGCGCAGCGAATGGTGGAGGGGGCGTCTCCGCATACGTGAGCCTCGCCGCATCCTCCCCCTTCGTCACGGTTGCGCCGCGCCACCTCCCCCTGGCGGGAAGGGACTGGAAGCCGAGCGCCGCAGGCATCACCTCGCTCCCTCTTCGCGTCTTCGCGTTGTCGCGCGATCAAAAGAGCCTCGCCGCATGACCGACGTCCTCGACCTTCCCACCACCCGCGACGAGGCGTTTCGCTGGGCCGACATGCCCGCGCTGCAGGCCGCGCGCACGCTGTCCGCGACGACGGCAGCGATCCCGCAACCGATCCTGGCCGACGCCATTCGGCTGGTGTTCGTGGACGGCGATCTGGTCGATCAGCCTGCCGGGTTCGACATCGCGCCCACGACGCTCGCCAGCGACCACCCGCTCGCCCGCCATGCGGCGGGGCAGGGGCTTGGGGTGACGCTCGCGCCCCAGAGCGTCACCCGCCTCGAGATCGTACGCGCTAATGCGGGCGGTGACGGCCACACCCCGCTCAGCATCACGCTTGGCGAAGACGCCGTTCTCACGCTGGTCGAAACCTATACCGGCGCCGGCTGGACCAACACGCTGACCCGGTTCGATCTGGGCAAGGGCGCCCGCGTCATGCGTGCGGTGCGGATCGTGCAGGACGCCGGCTTCGTCTCGACCCGCGACGAGGTGGCCATCGCCGAAGCTGCCAGCTTCGTCAGCGTCGCATTGGGCGCCACCGCTGCCGGCACCCGCCTCGACGCCGCGCTAACGCTGAACGGCGACGGCGCCTATGCCGAACTCGGCGGCGCGCTGCTGACCCGTGACGAGCAGCGCCAGGAATGCGCGGTCCGCGTCCGCCACGCCCACCCCAACGGTCAGTCACACCAGCTGTGGCGCGCGGTCGCCGCCGATCGCTCGACGGTCAGCCTCGCCGCCGCGGTCGAGGTCGCACGCGATGCGCAGAAGACCGACGGCGAACAGTCGCTGCGCGGCCTGCTGCTGCAACGCACCGCGACGGTGAACCTGAAGCCCGAGCTCGAAATCTTCGCCGACGACGTGAAGTGCGCGCACGGCGCCACGGTCGGCGAACTCGACGCGCGCGCTCTCTTCTACATGCAGAGCCGCGGCATCCCCGCGGCGCGGGCGAAGGCGTTGCTGACCCGCGCGTTCGTGGCGGATGCGCTCGACCGGATCGCGGATGAGCAAGTGCGCGAGATGTTCGCAGCCGACGCCGATGTCTGGCTGGATAAAGCCCTCTCCCATCGGGAAAGGGAGGGGACCCGCCCGGCGCAGCCGGGTGGGGAGGGTGAGGGCGGCGCATGATCGACGCTGCCCACTGCCCTCACCCTTCCGCCGCTTTGCGGCTCCCTCCCTCTCCCGCCGGGAGAGGGCGTTTTGAAGGGTTACGTACCCTCCACTTCGTCCACTTCCGCGCGTGCGGAGCTGTCGCATGACCGCCACCGAAGCCCCTCTCGACCGGCTCGCGGACTTTCCCGCGATCCCCGTCGGCTGGGCGTATCTCGACACCGCCGCCACCGCGCAGAAGCCGCAACCTGTGCTCGACGCGATCGCGCGCGCCTATGGCGAGACCTATGCGACCGTCCACCGCGGCGTGTACCAGCGCTCCGCCGACATGACGCTGGCCTATGAGGCGGCGCGCCAGAAGGTCGCGCGCTTCATCGGCGCGACGACCCCCGACGAGATCGTCTTCGTCCGTGGCGCGACCGAAGGGATCAACCTCGTCGCGCAATGCTGGGCGGCGACGCAACTCAAGGCCGGCGACCGCATCCTGCTGTCGATGCTGGAGCATCACAGCAACATCGTACCCTGGCAGATGGTCGCCGAACGCGTCGGCGCCGCGATCGACGTGCTGCCGCTGACGGACGACCATCGCATCGACCTCGACGCGATGGAGCGCATGCTGACGCCGCAGCACAAGCTGGTCGCGTTGGCGCATGTCTCCAACGTCCTCGGCTCGGTGCTCGACGCCAAGCGCGCGACGGACCTCGCGCACGCCGTGGGTGCGAAAATCCTGCTCGACGGCTGCCAGGCGGTGCCGCGCGTCGCGGTCGATGTCGCTGCGATCGGCTGCGACTTCTATGTCTTCTCCGGTCACAAGCTCTACGGCCCGACCGGGATCGGCGTGCTGTGGGGCAAGGGCGATTTGCTCGCCGCTATGCAGCCCTATCAGGGTGGCGGATCGATGATCGATCGCGTTACCTTCGCCAAGACGACCTATGCGCCCCCGCCGGGCCGATTCGAGGCAGGCACCCCGCATATCGTCGGCGCGCTCGGCCTCGCCGCCGCGATCGATTACGTCGAGGGCATCGGCCTCGCCGCGATCCACGCGCACGAAACCGCATTGGTCCGCGACGCGCGCGCGGCGCTGTCGTCGCTCAACTCTGTCCGGCTGTTCGGGCCGGAGGACAGCGCCGGCATCGTCAGTTTTGCGGTCCAGGGGGTGCATCCGCACGACGTCGGCACCATCTTGGACGAAGGCCGCGTGGCGATCCGCGCCGGCCACCATTGTGCGCAGCCGTTGATGGAGGCGCTGGGCGTCGACGCGACCGCGCGGGCGAGCTTCGCGGTCTATAACGGCCCGCAGGATATCGAGGCGCTGGTGAAGGGCGTCGAACGCGTAACGAGGATATTCGGATGAGCGATACGATCCGTATCGAAGAGGTGGACGCGGTAGAAACGCCGCCGCGCGCGCGCGTCGAAGACGCTGTCGAGCCGCGCCAGCGCGACTATCTGTCGGGCTTCCTCCAGCAGAAGCCGCAGGGCGATGCGCCCGGCGAGCCCGGCGGCGCGCTGTACGAAGGCGTGATCGACGCGCTGAAGGAAATCTACGATCCCGAAATCCCGGTCAACATCTACGACCTCGGCCTGATCTACGGCGTCGAGGTGACGGCCGAAGGGCAGGCGGTGGTGACGATGACGCTCACCACGCCGCATTGCCCGGTCGCGGAGTCGATGCCGGCCGAGGTCGAGATGCGCGTCGCCGCGGTGCCGGGTATCGCCTTCGCCGACGTGAACCTCGTCTGGGATCCGCCGTGGGATCCGCAGAAGATGTCCGACGAGGCGAAACTCGAATTGGGGATGCTGTGATGGCCACCACGCTCCGTCAGCGCCCGGCGCCGCTGATCCTCACCCCATCGGCGGATGCGCGCATCGCCGACCTGATGGCGCGCGCGCCCGACGGCGCGATCGGCGTCAAGCTGTCGACGCCGCGCCGTGGCTGCTCGGGCCTCGCCTATTCGGTCGACTACGTCACCGAAGCCAAGCCCTTCGACGAGCGGATTGAGACGCCCGGCGGTACGCTGTTCGTCGATGGCGGGTCGATCCTGTACCTCGTCGGATCGACGATGGACTGGGTGGAGGACGATTTCACCGCCGGCTTCGTCTTCAACAACCCTAACGCGAAGGGCGCGTGCGGCTGCGGCGAGAGCTTCACCGTCTGAGGCGCCACCCCGGGGGCGGCGCCTCCTGGGGCTTCAGGCGCGGTTGGCGGCGCTGAGCACCGCGCGGACCGAGGCGGTGGCGATATCGGTATCAAGGCCGACGCCGAACACGGTCCGCCCGTCGGCGGTGCGGCATTCGACATAGGCCGCGGCCTGCGCATCGGCGCCATGGCCGATGGCATGCTCGCTGTAATCGACCACGTCGAGGTCAGGCCCCGTCGTCTCGCCGAGCGCCGCGATGACGCCGGAAATCAGGCCATTGCCGCGGCCGGAGATCGAGCGTTCCTCGCCATCCACCGCGACACGGCCGACGAACAGCCGATCCCCGGCACTGCCGCGCTCCTCGTAATCGCGCAGCACGAACCGGTCGCCTTCGCGGGGCAGATAAGTCGCTTCGAACCGGCCCCAGATGTCGGCGGCGCCGAGTTCGCGGCTGGTTTCGTCGGCCAGCGCCTGAACATGGCGGCTGAAATCGGCCTGGAGGCGCTTGGGCAGCTTCAGCCCCTTGTCCTGTTCGATCACCCAGGCGACGCCGCCCTTGCCGGACTGCGAATTGACGCGGATCACCGCTTCGTAGCTGCGGCCAAGGTCGGCGGGGTCGATCGGCAGATAGGGGACTTCCCACGCCTCGTCGTTCTGCTGTTCGCGGGCCGCAAAGCCCTTCTTGATCGCGTCCTGATGGCTACCCGAAAAGGCGGTGAACACCAGCTCGCCAGCATAGGGGGTGCGGGGATGGACGGGAATGCGCGTCGCATATTCCACCGTCTTCACGATGGCATCGATGTCCGACAGGTCGAGCCGCGGGTCGACACCCTGCGTGTACATATTGAGCGCGACGGTCACCAGATCGCAATTGCCGGTGCGCTCGCCATTGCCGAGCAGGCAGCCTTCGACGCGATCGGCGCCGGCCATCAGCCCCAGCTCCGCTGCGGCGACGCCGGTGCCGCGATCGTTGTGGGTGTGGAGCGAGATCACCACCGCGTCGCGGTTCGGAATGTTGCGGCCGAACCATTCGATCTGGTCGGCGTAGACGTTGGGCGTCGCGCACTCGACGGTGGCGGGCAGGTTGAAGATGATCGGCTTGTCGGCGGTGGGTCGCAGGACGTCCATCACCGCGGCGCACACCTCGACCGAGAAATCGAGTTCGGCGGTCGAAAAGGTTTCGGGGCTGTATTCGAACCGCCAGTCGGTGTCGGGGCGCTTGGCGGCCTCGTCACGCAGCACCTTCGCGCCTTCGATCGCGATCCGCTTCACCTCGTCGCGGGTCATGCCGAACACGATCTTGCGCCACGCCGGCGAGACGGCGTTGTAGAGGTGAACGATCGCCTGCTTCGCGCCGTCCAGCGACGCGAAGCTCGTTTCGATCAGGTCGCGGCGCGACTGCGTGAGCACCTGCACGAACACGTCGTCGGGGATGCGATCGGTCTTCACCAGGCCGCTGATGAAGTCGAACTCGGTCGCACCGGCGCTCGGGAAGCCGACCTCGATTTCCTTGAGGCCGACCTTCACCAGCAGGTCGAAGAAGCGCGTCTTCTTTTCCGCGTCCATCGGGTCGATCAGCGCCTGGTTGCCGTCGCGCAGGTCGGTCGACAGCCAGCGCGGCGCCTGGGTGATCACCCGCGACGGCCACTGCCGGTCGGCGAGGTCGATGGTGGGGAAGGGGCGGTATTTGGTCGAAGGATCGCGAAGCATGGGGAGTCCCGTCGTCGGCCGCGCGCTGCTGGCGCGGCAAGGTGGCGCTGAAGCGTTATCCGGCCCTTAGGGGAGCATGCATGAGCAGTGGCCGCCCCTAAGGGCGGGTAAGTCGCAGGGTGGCGGCGGCGCTCATCATCACGGCTGCGTCATGACGGAGCGCGGCAGCTTTGTCCACCCGCCAAACGGGTGGTGCGTGCGGAAAAGTTTCAGGCCATCCCGCGCGCACGACCATTTTATTGCGCGGTGAAGGCGGCGTTGATGTCGAGCTTCACGTCGTCGGCGACGACGGGGAGCGCATAGCCGAGGCCGAAATCGCTGCGCTTGATCATCGCGGTGCCGCGGAAGCCGAAGTTTAGCTTCTTGCTCATCGGGTTGGTGCCCGCACCGACGAAGGTCGCATCGATCGTCACCGGCTTGGTGACGTTCTTGATCGTCAGGTTGCCGGTGATCTTCGCGCGATCGCCGTTGGCGACGACCGAGGTCGAAACGAAGCGCGCGGTCGGATAGGTGGCGGCGTCGAAGAAGTCCTTCGATTCCAGATGATGATTGAACTGTTCCGACGTGGTCGACAGCTTGTTGATCGCGAACGTGACGTCGAGCTTCGCCGCGGCGGGGCGCTTGGGATCGATGGTCAGCGAGCCGCCTTCCGCACCAAACTGGCCGGACAGCATACTGAAGCCCATGTGGTTGAGCGTCCACGTCACCTGCGTGTGCGCGGGATCGACGGCATAGGTGCCAGCGGTCACGGCGGCGGCGTTCGGCGAGCCGGGCAGGCCGGCGGGGGCCTGCGCGATGGCGGGCACGGCGGCAGCGGCCAGGACGGCGGCGAGGATCAGGCGCATGTGGTGGGTCTCCCTGGGAACAATCGTTCCGGGTTTGACCATAACGCCGCGCAGGGGGAAAGTGCCGGTTCGGAAACGGTCGGTTGCGCGCTTGGCTGTCGTAGTCCTCCCCGCCAGGGGGAGGTGGCACGGCGAAGCCGTGACGGAGGGGGAGGGAAGCGACACGCCTCGGCTGGACGGGCGGCGCCGTCCTCCCCCTCCACCATTCGGCTGGCGCCGAACGGTCCCCCTCCCCCTGGCGGGGGAGGATTTACAGGATCGCTTAGTTCTTCGCCTTGTCGACCAGCTTGTTGGCGCCGATCCAGGGCATCATGGCGCGCAGTTCGGTGCCGACCTTTTCGATCGGATGCGCGGCGGCCTGCTTGCGGCTGGCCTTCAGCTCGGGCTGGCCGGCGCGGTTGTCGAGGACGAAGTTTTTGACGAAGCGGCCCGACTGGATGTCGGCGAGCACGCGCTTCATTTCCTTCTTCGTCTCTTCGGTGATGATCCGCGGGCCGGTGACGATGTCGCCATATTCGGCGGTGTTGCTGATCGAATAGCGCATGTTGGCGATGCCGCCTTCATACAGCAGGTCGACGATCAGCTTGGTTTCGTGGAGGCATTCGAAATAGGCCATTTCGGGGGCGTAGCCCGCCTCGGTCAGCGTTTCGAAGCCCGCCTGGATCAGGTGGGTGATGCCGCCGCACAGCACGGCCTGCTCGCCGAACAGGTCGGTTTCGCATTCCTCGCGGAAGTTGGTTTCGATGATGCCCGAGCGACCGCCGCCGACGCCCGAGGCATAAGCGAGCGCGACGTCATGCGCATTGCCGCTGGCGTCCTGATGGATCGCGATCAGGCAGGGCACGCCGCCACCGCGGACGTATTCGCTGCGCACGGTATGGCCCGGGCCCTTGGGCGCGATCATGATGACGTCGATGTCCGCGGGCGGCTCGATCAGGCCGAAATGCACGTTGAGGCCGTGCGCGAAGGCGAGCGCCGCGCCGGGCTTCATATTGCCCTTGAGGTCCGCGTCCCAGATCGCCGCCTGATGCTCGTCGGGCGCCAGGATCATGACGATGTCGGCCCATGCCGCCGCTTCCTTGTTCGACAGCACCTTGAAGCCGGCGTCGATCGCCTTCTTGGCGGTCGCCGATCCTTCGCGCAGCGCGATCGCCACGTCCTTGACGCCGCTGTCGCGCAGGTTCTGCGCATGGGCGTGGCCCTGCGACCCATAGCCGACGATGGCGATCTTCTTGTCGGTGATGAGGTTCAGATCGGCGTCGCGATCGTAATAGACCTTCATTGTACTTCCTTTCGTCACCCCGGCCGTGAGCCGGGGTCCCGCTGTTGTCCCGCCAGTTGAAGAAGCGGGACCCCGGATCACGTCCGGGGTGACGGGAGGGTTGTAGGGAACGGGTGGTAAAACTTACGCCGCCTCTTTGCCGCGGGCGATGGCGACGATACCGGTGCGGGCGACCTCGATCAGGCCGACTTCGCCCATCAGCTCGACGAACTTGTCGATCTTCTCGATCGATCCCGTCACCTCGAACACGAAGCTGGTCGTCGTCGCATCGACCACACGGGCGCGGTACACGTCGGCGAGGCGCAGCGCCTCGATCCGGTGATCGCCGCTACCCGCGACCTTCACCAGCGCGAGCTCGCGTTCGACGTGCGCGCCCTGCGCGGTGAGGTCGGTCACCTTGTGGACGGGCACCAGCCGATCAAGCTGGGCGATGATCTGTTCCATCGTGGCCGGCGAGGCGCTGGTAACGATGGTGATGCGGCTGACCGTCTTGTCGGCGGTGATCTCGCTGACCGTCAGGCTTTCGATATTATAGCCGCGTGCGGTGAACAGGCCGGCGATCCGCGCGAGGATGCCCGGTTCGTTGTCGACGATGACCGCCAGCGTGTGGCGTTCGGTGGCTTCGGTCTTGATGTGCAAGTCAAATTCCTCCCCGGAACGGGGAGGGGGACCGCTCGCGTAGCGAGTGGTGGAGGGGGCCCTCCACCGGCGCCATCGCTTGCCGCACTCCCCCTCCACCATGCTCCGCATGGTCCCCCTCCCCGTGCCGGGGAGGAATAAAGGGTCAAACCAGCGCTTTCGCCTCGTCGTCCATCGTGCCGCTGACCTCATTGGCCTGCAGGATCATGTCGGTGTGCGCGGCGCCGCTCGGGATCATCGGGAAGCAATTGGCGAGCTTCGCGACGCGGCAGTCGACGATCACCGGGCCGTCGTGGTCGAGCATCGCCTGAATGCCGTCCTCCAGCTGGTCGCGGCGGTCGATCAAGATGCCCTTCCAGCCGTATGCCTCACCCAGTTTCACGAAATCGGGCAGGCTGTCCGAATAGCTTTCGGCATAGCGGCTTTCATAGGTCAGTTCCTGCCACTGGCGAACCATGCCCATATATTCGTTGTTGAGGATGAAGATCTTGACCGGCAGGCGATATTGCGTCGCCGTCGCCAGCTCCTGGATATTCATTTGGATGCTGGCTTCGCCCGCGATGTCGATGACCAAGGCATTGGGGTTGCCGAGCTGCGCGCCGATCGCGGCGGGAAGGCCATAGCCCATCGTACCGAGGCCGCCGCTGGTCAGCCACTTGTTGGGCTTTTCGAAGCCGAAATGCTGTGCCGCCCACATCTGATGCTGGCCAACCTCGGTCGTGATGATCGGATTGCGCGCGTGTGTCGCCTCCCACAAGACGCGGATCGCGCGCTGCGGCATGATGTCGCTGGCGGTTTCAGGGAAGTCGAGACAGCCGACCGCGCGCCAGCCGGCGATACGGCGCCACCAGTCGGTGGTGTCGGGCTTCGGATGCTGACGCGCCTTCCAGATGCGGACCATGTCTTCCATCGCATGGCCGGCGTCGGCGATGACGGCGAGGTCGACGCGGACGTTCTTGTTCACGCTCGACCGATCGATATCGATATGGACCTTGCGGCTGTTCGGGCTGAACGCGTCGAGGCGGCCGGTGACGCGGTCGTCGAAGCGGCTGCCGATCGCGATCACCAGATCGGCCTGGTTCATCGCCATGTTCGCCTCGTAGGTCCCATGCATGCCGAGCATGCCGAGGAACTGCTGCGACGAGGCGGGGAAGGCGCCGAGACCCATCAGCGTCGAGGTGACCGGCGCGCCCGAGATGCGGGCGAGCTCGATCAGCAGCTGCGACGCCGCCGGACCCGAATTGATGACGCCGCCACCGGTGTAGAGAATCGGGCGCTCGGCGGCAGCGAGCATGTCGACGACCTGCTCGATCTCGCTCTGCGGCGCCTTGACGCGCGGACGATACGTCTTGTGCTGGATCGGGCCGGGCTTGGTGTAGCGCGCGGTCGCGACCTGGACGTCCTTGGGGATATCGACGACGACGGGGCCGGGGCGGCCGCTGGTCGCGATATGGAACGCCTCGTGGATCGTCGGGCCCAGCTTCGCCGGGTCCTTCACCAGATAATTGTGCTTGGTGCAGTGACGCGTGATACCGACCGTGTCGGCTTCCTGGAACGCATCGGTGCCGATCAGCCCGGTCGGAACCTGGCCGGTGATGACGACCATCGGGATCGAATCGAGCAAAGCATCGGTGATGCCGGTGACCGCGTTGGTCGCGCCGGGGCCGGAGGTGACGAGGACGACACCGGGCTTGCCGGTCGAGCGGGCATAGCCCTCCGCCGCATGCGTCGCCGCCTGTTCGTGGCGGACGAGGATGTGCTTGATCCGCGTGCCGTTGGCGTTCGCCCGGAACATCGCGTCATAGATCGGCAAGACCGCCCCGCCGGGGTAGCCGAACACGACCTCCACGCCGAGATCGCACAGCGCCTCGACCAGGATGTCTGCTCCGCTCTTTTCGCCCACGGTTCGTCTCCACCAGAATTGCGTTTGGTGCGGCGCGGGTAGCCGGACGGGCCAGGGGGGTCAACCCTTTTCTATAATAAACTTGCTATGGCGACATCGATTTCATTCGATTCTGTCGCGATGTGCCATTCTTCGGGCGGTTGATGGCGAAACCACGTATATTGCCGCTTCGCGTAGCGCAGTGTGTCGAGTTGGACCTGCGCCAGTGCGGCGTCGCGCGAGACGGCATCGCGCAGATATTCGCCGATCGGCGGCACGCCGATCGCGCGACGGATCGGCGCGTCGGCGGGCAGGTCTTTACGGGCGAGCAGCGTGGCGACTTCCTCGATGGCGCCGTTGGCGAACATCGTCGCGCAGCGGGCGTCGATCCGGTCGAACAGCGACGAACGGTCGGGGAGCAGGATCGCGGCGGCGAGCCGGATGCGGTCGCCGATACCGCCGACCCGCTGCGCCTGCCAATGCGCGAGCGGCCGGCCGGTCGCGCGCACCACTTCCAGTGCGCGTGCCACCCGCGTGGTGTCGGCGGGGGCGAGGCGGGCGGCGGCGGCGGGGTCTTCCTGTGACAGGAGACGATGCGCCTCGGCCACCGGCAGGCCGCGCACGTCGGCGCGGATAGCGGGGTCGATCGGCGGCACGGGCGCGATACCGTCGAGCAACGTGCGCATGTACAGGCCGGTGCCGCCGACCAGGATGGGCAGGCGGCCCTCGGCGTGGACCGCGTCGATCGCGGCGCGCGCCTCGTCCGCCCAGCGCGCGGCGGAATAGTGCGCGTCGGCACCATCGACATGACCGAACAGGCGATGCGGCACGCGCGCCTCTTCCGCCGCATCGGGGCGGGCGGTGAGGATTCGGAGGTCGGCGTAGACCTGGCTCGCGTCGGCATTGATGACGACGCCGTCGTGGCGCTCGGCGATCCGGATCGCCGCAGCGGACTTGCCGCTGGCGGTCGGCCCTGCGATGAGCGCGACGCTCGGTTTGGGGTGGGAGACGGACATGTTCACGGCGACGCTCATAGGCGAAGCGCTGACGCGAGGCGACCTTTCGGCCGCAGTCGACCGGCTGGCGGCGGCGGGATGCGCGCCAGGCGCGGCGGCGTGGCTGGACGAGGGCGTCGCGGCGGATGTCCCGTTCGCTCGCGATGCGGCAGCGGGGCGCGGGGCGCTGGAGGGCGCGTTCGCCGCCACCGACGTCATCGTTCAACCGACCGCGTCGCGGCGGAAAGCGCTGCTCGTCGCCGACATGGATTCGACGATGATCACCGTCGAATGCATCGACGAACTCGCGGACTATGCCGGGATCAAGGCGGAGGTGTCCGCCGTCACCGAGGCGGCGATGCGCGGCGAGCTCGACTTCGAAGGGGCGCTGGACGCCCGCGTCGCGCTGCTAAAGGGCCTGAGCGAAGACGTGATCGCGCAATGCCTTGCCGAGCGGGTGACGATCATGCCGGGTGCCAAGGCGCTGGTGCGGACGATGCGCGCGCACCGCGGGCATGCGGTGCTGGTGTCGGGCGGCTTCACGCGGTTCGCCGAGCCTGTGGCGGCGGAGATCGGCTTCGACCGGGCGATTGCCAACGTGTTGCTGATCGAGGACGGCCGGCTGACGGGCACCGTCGCCAAGCCGATCGTGGGGTCGGCGACCAAGGAGGAGACGCTGCGTGCCGCGATTGTGGCGCGGGGGATGGACCCGGCGCTGAGCCTAGCGGTGGGGGACGGCGCGAACGATCTCGCGATGATCGGCGCGGCGGGGCTGGGCGTGGCCTATCACGCCAAGCCGATCGTCGCCGCCGCGGCCGCGGCGCGGGTGGATCATGGGGATTTGAGCGCGTTGCTCTACGCGCAGGGCTATGCGCGCAGGGATTGGGTGGCGTAGGCGCGTCAAATCCACTTCCGTCACCCCGGACTCGTCCGGGGTGACGGGGAGGGCAGGCGGCCCGAACCTTGCCGACGTTAGGGCGCCACCACCACGCAGGACACGCCTGATGCCGCGCATGCCTTTTGCGCCGCGGCCTTGTTGGCGAAGCCGCTGGCTTGCAGCCGGATCACGTTGCCCGCCTTCGCGTAGACGGGCTGCGCGCCACCCAGCTTGCCGCGGACGCGCGCCCATTGCGTGCTGGCATTCGCCTGGGTGCTGAACGCGCCGAGCTGGATCTTCCACGATCCGCCCATGGCGGCGGGGGTAGCAGCGGCGGCAGGCGCTTTGCGGATCGGTTCATGCGGTGCGATCCGGTCGTTGACCGGGCGATCGGGCGAGCGCTGGTGCGGCGGGATGACGTCCTCCGGCTTGCGCGGCGGCGTCTTGGCGGGACGGGGCGTTTCGACCGTGCGGGAGGGCGGCACGCTGGTCGTCGCCACGGCAGTGTTGCGCTGGGCGGCAGGCGGCGCATTGCGCAACTCGTCGCGATACCGCTGCGCCAGCGCCGTGCCGCGCTCGCGGTCGGCCGGGGTGATGTACTGGTCCATCTGCGCCAGCGTTTCCGACGCGGCCTTCAGACCGGCCTGCGAGGCGAGCGTCATCAGCGCATAAGCGCGCGGATAGTCGCGCGGCACGCCGTCACCGTTGAACAGCATCGTGCCCAGCACCAGCTGCCCGCGCGGCTCGCCGCGGGCGACCGACTTTTCCAGCCACGGTGCAGCCTCGGCCTTGCGACCCGACTGGAACAGCGCGAGCCCGTAATTGTCCTGCGCCTGATAATGGCCCTGGAGCGCCGCCTTGCGGAACCAGCTTTCCGCAAGCGCCGGATCGACCGGCACGCCGCGGCCGAGTTTATACGCCTGGCCGAGGTTGAACTGCGCATCGGCGTCGCCCGCCACCGCCGGCCCGCGCCATTGGGCCACCGCACCGTCGTAATCGCCGCGACCCCAGGCGTCGACGCCCGCCTTGACGCTCTGCGCGCCCGCCGGCGTGGCGAGCGCCATGCCCGCCGCCAGCGCCGCGCGTGCGAGTCCACCGAAGTTCCGCATTCCGCTGCCCTTTTTGATCTCGTGTCGCCGCCACCATGCCCCGCCAGACCGCGCAAGGCAAAGTGGGATCGCCGCACATCGTCCCATTAACCGGTTCTTAGCCTCGATCTGACAGGTATCGCGACAGATTTGGACGGTTCGAAGGGAAGCTATGCGCGTCCTCGCGGTGGCATCGCAAAAGGGTGGGTCGGGCAAGACGACCTTGTCGGGGCATCTCGCCGTGCAGGCGCAGATGGCCGGCAATGGTCCCGTCGTGCTGATCGACATCGACCCGCAGGGTAGCCTGTCCGAATGGTGGAACGAGCGGACCGCCGACTTTCCCGCCTTCGCGCAGACCACGGTCGCGCGGTTACAGGCCGACCTGGAAGTCTTGCGGCAGCAGGGATTCAAGCTGGCGCTGATCGATACGCCGCCGGCGATCACCATGGCGATCCAGAGCGTCATCGCCGTCGTCGAGCTCGTCGTCGTGCCGACGCGGCCCAGCCCGCACGATCTGCGCGCCGTGGGCGCGACCGTTGATCTGTGCGAGCGGGCGGGCAAGCCGGTGGTGTTCGTCATCAATGGCGCGACGCCGCATGCCCGGATCACCAGCGAGGCCGCGATCGCGCTGTCGCAGCACGGCACCGTCGCCCCCACCACCATTCACCAGCGCACCGATTTCGCGGCATCGATGATCGATGGTCGAACCGTGATGGAGGTCGACCCGGACGGACGATCCGCGGCAGAGATCACGGAATTGTGGACGTTTGTCGCCGACCGGCTGGAGAAGAATTTCCGCCGGACCGTGTTCAGCGTGCCGAATGCGTCGGGCCATGCCGGTTTCGGCGCGCGTCCGGCGGGTGGTGGCTTCGGTCGCCGGGTGATCGGGGGCTGATCGCGTGACCGCATCGTCCAAGCCGATGGCCGCCTTGTCGTCCGGCCTGCTCGCCCGCAAGGGACGGGCGCGGCCGGCGATGCGCAGCGGCGCGCTGATGAGCTTTCCCCCCAGCCAGAGCGATGACCTCGGCTGGAACGACATGGGGGCGGCAGACAGCGTTCCACCCGTGCTCGTTCAGCGCGACCTGCTGGCGGCGCAAATCGGCCGACCTGCCGCGGTGGCCGAGGTCTCGCTCGCGGCAGCCCAGCGCATCCGGCGCGAGACGCCAACCGAAGGGCAGACGGCGTTCACGCTGCGCATCGATGCCGATCGGCATCTGCGGCTGCGGCTGGCCAGCGCCATCACCGATCGATCCGCACAGGATCTGCTGACCGACGCCCTCGACGCGCTGCTCGTCGCGGTGCCCGAGGTCGATACGCTCGTCGCGCAATTGTCGCGCGCAAGGACTCGGCCATGACCCGGCCGCACCGCACCAGGGTCGCGAAACACTGGGGGTTTATCCGATGACACCGCGTCTCATCCTGTCGCTCGGCCTGTCCGCGCTCGTGCTCGGCGGCACGATGGTCGGCTGTACCGCGACCGGCAATCACCTCGCCAAGGCGAGCGACCGCGCGGCGGCGCGTACCGCCAAGGCGGCGCACCGCGACGCCGAAAAGGCCGCGCGCGCGCTGGCGACGCGGGACCCGTCCGCGGTGGCCTATGCCGAAAGCGCGGTATCGCAGGCGCCGCGCGACGCGGGCTATCGCATGCTGCTCGGCCAGGGCTATCTGCAGGCAGGGCGCTTCGCGTCCGCGCGCGACACCTTTGCCGATGTCGTCGACCTGATGCCGGGCAACGGCAAGGCCGCGCTCAACCTCGCGCTCGCGCAGATCGCGACGGGCGACTGGTCCGCGGCGCGGGCGACGCTGGATGCCCATGCCAAGGATATCCCCGCCGCCGACCTGGGCCTTGCCACGGCGCTGGCCGGCAATCCGGCGGGCGCGATCACGATCCTCGACGCTGCGGCACGCGCGCCGGGCGCAACCGCGAAGATCCGCCAGAACCTCGCGCTGAGCTACGCGCTCGCCGGGCGCTGGGACATGGCGCGGATCGCCGCGGCGGCGGATATGTCGTCCGCCGATCTTGACGCGCGCATGGAGCAATGGGCCGCCTTCACCCAGCCGAAGGGCGCGCCGGATCAAGTCGCGAGCCTGCTCGGCGTGCGGCCGGTTGCCGATGCGGGCCGGCCGGTGGCGCTGGCGCTCAACGCGCCGACGCCGGTGACGCCGATGCCGGACGCGCCGGTGCAGACGGCCGCGGTCGAGACGCCTACGCCGGTTGCCGCTGAGGCGCCCGCACCGGCGGTTCAATTCGCAAAGGTCGACCTCCCACCGCAGCAGGATGCGGTGCAGCCAGCGCCGACGATGCTGATCCGCGCGGACGCCACCCCCGCCAAGCTGGCGCTTGCCGGCAGTGGTCAGCGCCATGTGGTACAGGACGTGCCTGCGGCGACGCCGCTCGCCCGATCCGCGCCGGCCGGCGACTGGTTCGTCCAACTAGGTGCGTTCAGCAACCCGGCGGTGGCCCGGTCTGGCTGGGCCAATGCGACGCGCCGTTTCGCCTCGCTGTCCGGTCATCAGCCGACGGGCGCGCGCTTCGCCGCCGAACAGGGGGCGCTGTACCGCCTGTCGGTGGGCGGCTTTACCCGCGATGCGGCGGTGCAGATGTGCCGCGCCTATCGCGCCAAGGGCGGCGCCTGCTTCGTCCGCCGCGAGGCGGGGGACCGTATCGCGCAATGGCTCCGGACGCCGGTGCAACTGGCGTCGCGCTGACGAGCAAGCGGAGCGCGGGTCGCCTAGGCGATCTCGCGTCCGCCCTTCCACACGCGGAGCACCCGGCCCTGTACGGGCAGGCCGTCGAAGGGTGTGTTGCCTTCGGAGGCGAAGGCGGTGCCATCGACCTGCCACGGCGTTTCCGGATCGAACAGCATCAGGTCCGCCGGCTGCCCGGCGGCGAGCGTGCCCGTCTCCAGTCCCAGCACGCGCGCAGGGTTGACCGACAGCATCGCCAGCAGCCGTTCGAGCGGCAACAGCCCGTCGCGTACCAGCATGAGCCCCAGCGGCAACAACGTCTCCGCACCCGCCATGCCGGCCGCCGAATCGACGAAGGGGAGGCGCTTGGCCTCCGGGCCGTGCGGATCGTGGCCCGAGCACAGCACGTCGATGGTGCCGTCCGCGATCGCGGCGCGGGCGGCCTGCCGGTCGCTCTCGCTACGCAGCGGCGGGGAGACATGGGCGTAGGTACGGAAATCGCTCATCGCGATATCCGACAGATGCAGATGGGCGGGCGTGATGCCGCAGGTGACGCGGACCCCGCGGCGCTTGGCGGCGCGGATCAGGTCGAACGCCGCAGCGGTGGTCGCCTGCCGGATGTGCAGCCGGGCGCCGGTTTCCTCCGCCAGCATCAGGTCGCGCGCGACGGCCAAGGCTTCGGCGATCGCGGGGGCGGCGGGCAGGCCGTGCCGCGTCGCCGTCTCGCCATCGGTCGCGACGGCGCCCGCGGTCAATGCGCCATCCTCCGCATGGGCAACGACGGCGATGTCGAGGTCACGTGCGTAGGCGAGGACGCGCAGCATCACGCCCGAATCGGCGATCCAGCCGCGACCCGTGCCAACCGCACGCGCGCCCGCGGAGGCGCAGATCGCCATTTCCGCCATCTCTGCCCCGGCCAGGCCGCGCGTTGCCGCGGCGATGGGGTGAATCCACAGGTCGGGCTTGCCGATCAGCGCGGCGCGCTGGACGATGCCGGGATCGTCCAGCACTGGATTGCCATCCGGCATCAGCGCGACGCGGACGATGCCGCCTGCCCGGAAGGCGGCGCGATCGATGCGGAATACGCCGAGGTCGACGATGCCGGGGCTCAGCATCTTGCCGCCGCAATCGACGATCGTCGCATCGGCGGGCACGTCGATCGTGCCGCTGGCGACGATCGCGCCGTCGCGGACCAGCAGGCTGCGGTCGCGGACGCCGCCGGTGGGGCAGGCGAGGCGGGCGTTGGTGAAGGCAATCACGCTCATGCCCAGCCCTCCACCTTGCGTGCGCGGCGGGTGAGAACATCGAGGCAGGCCATGCGCACCGCCACCCCCATCTCCACCTGTTCCGTAATCGCCGATTGCGGCCCGTCCGCGACGCTCGAATCGATCTCGACACCGCGGTTCATCGGGCCGGGGTGCATGACCAACGGGTCGGGCAGCCGGGCGATTCGCTCCGGCGTCAGGCCGTAGCGGAGCCGATATTCGCGGCTCGATGGAATGTAATCGCCCGCCATCCGCTCGTTCTGCACGCGCAGCATCATGACGACGTCGGCGCCGACCAGCGCCTTGTCGAAATCGGTGAAGGGGGTGACGCCCATCCGCTCGATCGCCTTGGGCATCAGCGTCGAGGGTGCGCAGACGCGGACCTCTGCGGCGAGCGCGGTGAGCGCGAGGATGTTCGATCGCGCGACGCGGCTGTGCAGCACGTCGCCGCAGATCACCACGCGCTGGCCGGCTATGCTCCCGCGGCGGCGGCGGATGGTGAGCGCGTCGAGCAGCGCCTGCGTCGGATGTTCGTGGCGACCGTCGCCGGCGTTGAGCACCGGGCAGTCGACCTTGTCCGCGATCAGCCGCACCGCTCCGCTCGCCATGTGGCGGATGACGATCACGTCGGCACGCATGGCGTTCAGCGTCTGGGCGGTGTCGATCAGCGTTTCGCCCTTCTTCACGCTCGATTGCGCGGCGTGCATGTTGACGACGTCCGCGCCCAGGCGCTTGCCCGCGATTTCGAAGCTGAGCAGCGTGCGCGTGCTGTTTTCGAAGAAGGCGTTGATCTGCGTCAGGCCGTCGAGCCGTTTGTCCGGCGCCGCATGGTTGCGGTTTGCGGCGATCCACGTTTCCGCTTCGTCGAGCAGAAAGGCGATCTCATGCGGCTGAAGGCCGTCGATACCGGTCAGGTGCCGGTGCGGGAAAACGGCGCCGCCCGGAAGCTGGGCGGCGGGGCTGTGATCGGAGGCATGCATCAAGTCGCCCGGTTAGCGGGCGCGCGGGGCAGGAGCAACCGGGAAGGGCCGGGGTCGCATCATCACGATAGCCCGCCGCCATGGGCTAGAGCCGGATGACATGAGATAGAACCGGTCGTGCTGAGCTTGTCGAAGCACAGGTGCCCGCATGTGCCGACCTCGCCCGTGGCGCCCCGCCCTTCGACAGGCTCAGGGCGAACGGAGAAGGGGGATGAACGCCATGTCATCATGCACTGGCCGCGAACCGGGCGGCAGACGGCAGGCAAAAAAATAGCGGCCCGAAGACCGCTATTTCCCAACCGAAGTTGTCACAGCAACTTAGTTGCTGTCGGCCTTGCCGCTGTTGTCGTCAGCGACGACGACGATGCCAGCAGCCACGGCAGCGACCGCCAGAACGGCGATCAGGATGCCGCCACCGGCCAGCTCGTTCTTCTTGCCCGACACCGAACCGGTGCGGACCGACTTGGCGACCGACAGGCTCGCCGCCGGGTTCGCCGGAGCGGCAACCGCCGGAGCAACAGCCATCGTCGCGGCCGCAGCGGCCATCAGATACTTCCCAAGACGCATAAAAACTCCCTCTTCATGTTCGTCACGGTCGCCCTGCCATAAACAGGTAAACAAGACAACCACTCACGCCGGCCGTTTACGCTCGCGGACAGCATTTCATACGACACCGGATGATGCCGTCTCCGCGGTCATAGCAGGGGTCGGTCCGGCATGAACCCCCCCATATGCCGCGCCAACAACGCCTGACCGGGCCAGAGTATCCCTTCAGCCCGTCAGCCGACCTGCACGGTCCAGCGCTCGGTGCCCTCCAGTCCCAGCGCGGTCAGTCGGCCGGTCTGGTAGGCGCCCGTATCGACGCCGATGCGATAGCCCTGCACGTCGAGGTCTTCGCTGATCGTGTGGCCGTGGACGATCACCTTTTGCAGCGGGCCGTTGTGATCGAGGAACGGTTTGCGAATCCAGCGCAGGTCGGCGCTGCGCTGGGCCGCCAGATCGGTATCCGGGCGGACGCCGGCGTGGACGAAGGCATAATCGCCGATGACGATCAGGTCTTCGAATCGCTCGACGAACGCCTGATGCTCGGCTGGCACATGGCGCTGCATCGCCTGATGCAGTTCGTCATAGTCCATTCGGTCATACTCGGTGGAATCGACGCCATAGCTCAGGATCGTCTCGCGCCCGCCGATGCGGCAGAACATGCGCAGCGCCTTGGGATCGCCCTTCAGCGCGTCGAGGAACACCTCTTCGTGATTGCCGAGCAGGAACCGGGTGGCGGGGCGGTCCGCGGCCAGGCGATACAGGCGCTCGATGACGCCTGCCGACGCCGGGCCGCGATCGACCAGATCGCCGAGGAAGATCAGCGTCGTTTGCGCGCGCCCACGCGCCGCGTCGTCCGCGTCGATCGCGGTGAGCAGGCGGCTTAGCTGGTCGTCACAGCCATGGATATCGCCCACCGCATAGACGCGTTCGCCATCGGGGATCGCAGGGGTGGGAGCGGCCGCCGCGCGGCGCCCCTGAAGCAACTTTTTGAGCATGAAATCCCGTCAGTCGAGCAGGCAGGGCAGATAGGGCGCCGCACCGGTGGCGGCAACACCCTGAACCGCGCCTGACGGGCAGGCGTCAACCCGCGAGGCGGAGCGCGTCGCGCGGCGATCGGGGGGCTGGCTGGTCCGGCCAGATGCCGCGCGTGTCGAGCACCAGCTTGTCGGCGCGCTCCTCCAGCGGCACCGATCGGAACACGTCATGGTCGACCAGCACGATCATGATCGGGCAGGCGTCGATGGCCGCGTCGATGTCGATCAGCGTCGCGCCATGGGCTTCCAGCGCGGGCGGCAGGCGGTCGGCATAGGGCTCGACGATCTTTACACGCGCACCGAACCGTTCGCTGAGCGCCTGCGCGACGCGGAGCGCCGGGCTCTCGCGGAAGTCGTCGATATTCGCCTTGAATGCGAGGCCCAGGCACGCGACCGGCGCGCCGGGATGCGCCTCGATCAGCGCGGCAGCCTGGGCGATGACGTGGTCGGTCTTGCCGTCGTTCACCAGTCGGGCGGTGCGGATCAGCGGCGTGTTGGCGGGATCGGCATGGACCAGGAACCAGGGATCGACCGCGATGCAATGGCCGCCGACACCGGGGCCGGGTTGCAGGATATTGACGCGCGGATGGCGGTTGGCGAGGCGGATCACCTCCCACACGTCGACGCCCATCGTATCTGCGACGAGGCTCAGTTCGTTGGCGAAGGCGATGTTGACGTCGCGGAAGGCGTTTTCGGTGAGCTTCGTCATCTCCGCCGCGCGGGCATTGGTGGTGACGCACGCTCCGCGGACGAAGCGGCGGTAGAAGGTCAGCGCCTTGCGCGCGCAGCGTGGGGTGATGCCGCCGATCACGCGATCGTTGTCGATCAGCTCGACGAGGATGCGGCCGGGCAGCACGCGTTCCGGGCAATAAGCGATGGCGACGTCGGCGGCTTCGCCGGCGCGGCCGGGCACGCGCAGATCGGGGCGTAATTGGGCGAGCAGGTCGCGGACCCGCTCGGTCGTGCCGACTGGCGACGTCGATTCGAGGATCACCGTATCGCCCGCCTTCAGCACGGCGGCGATTGTCGTTGCTGCGTCGAGCACGAAGCGGATGTCGGGCGCGTGATCGTCTGCGAAGGGCGTCGGCACCGCGATGACGAAGACGTCCGCCGGCTCGATCGTCAGCGAGGCGCGCAGCGATCCACGTGGAACCACGCCCGAGACGAGGCCGTCCAAGTCGACCTCCTCGATATGCACGCGGCCCGAATTGACCGTCTCGACCACCGATGGTGTGACGTCGACGCCCAGCACGCGCGCGCCGGTGCGCGCGATCACGGCGGCAGTGGGCAGCCCGATATAGCCCAGCCCCAGGACGACGACCTTCAATTCAGAGTCCGAAACCATCGGCGACGATCCTTGCGATCCGGCTGCTGGCATGACCGTCGCCGAACGGATTGTGGGCGCGGGCCATGGCGGTATAGGCCGCCTTGTCGTCGAGAAGGGTGAACACTTCGGAAACGATGCGCGCTTCGTCGGTGCCGACGAGCCGTGCGGTGCCCGCTGCGACCCCTTCCGGCCGCTCGGTCGTGTCGCGCATCACCAGCACGGGCTTGCCGAGTGCCGGTGCTTCCTCCTGCACGCCGCCCGAGTCGGTCAATGCGATCGTGCAGGCGTCGAGCGCGCGGATGAAATGCGGATAATCGAGCGGCGCGATCCGCGCGACGTTCGGGGCGGCCGGCAAAACGGCGTCCATGACGGCCGCGACATTGGGATTGGGGTGCATCGGGAAGAGCACGGCCACGTCCAGCCGTGCCGCGATCCGCGCGATCGCCCGCCCGATCGCCGCCATGCCGTCGCCGAAATTCTCGCGGCGATGCGTCGTGACCAACACGATCCGCTTGCCGGCGAAGCACGCGAGCAGGGGGGCGAGATCGCTGGCGAGGTCCGGCTGTTCGGCGATGCGTGCGCGGGTCCAGTGCAGCGCGTCGATCACGGTGTTGCCCGTGACATGGACGCCCTCCGTCACATTCTCGCGCGCCAAAGCGGCCGCCGCAGTCTCGGTCGGTGCGAAGTGCAGGTCGGCGATCGGCGCGACGATGCGGCGGTTCACCTCTTCGGGCCAGGGATGATAGATGTCGCCGGAGCGTAGCCCTGCTTCGACGTGCGCGACGGGAATCTTGCGATAATAGGCCGCCAACGCCCCCACCATGGCGGTCGCGGTGTCGCCCTGGACGATGACGCGGTTGGGGGCGACGCGATCCATCACCTCGCCCAGCGCGGTCAGGAGGCGCGCGGTCAGCCGGTCGAGCGACTGGCCCGGCTCCATGAGGTCGAGGTCGACATCCGGGGTGAGGCCTGCGATCGCCAGCACCTGATCGAGCAAGCCCCGGTGTTGCGCGGTCACGCAGGTGACGACGTCCATACCATCGACCTGTTGCAGCGCCCGGACGACCGGGAACAACTTGATCGCTTCCGGGCGGGTGCCGAAGATGACCAAAGTTCGGGGGCGGCTTGTCGTAGTCATTGCCGAAGGTTAGTGCGGCGCCCGTTAATAAGCGAGTAAACGTTGGCGCCGCTTTTCTGCGGCGTCATGCCGAATTTAGGGGCACTGATGACGATCAAGCGCGTACGCAAGGCGATTTTCCCGGTCGCAGGCCTCGGCACCCGGTTCCTGCCGGCGACCAAGGCGATGCCGAAGGAGATGCTGACGGTCGTCGACAAGCCACTGATCCAATATGCCGTGGACGAGGCGCTCGAGGCGGGAATCGAGCAGATCATCTTCGTCACCGGCCGCGGCAAGCACGCGCTCGAAGATCATTTCGACATCGCCTACGAACTGGAAGATACGATGCGTGCGCGGGGCAAGAGCCTCGAGATCGTCGATGGCACGCGCATGAAACCGGGCAGCCCGGTCTATATCCGCCAGCAGGAGCCGCTGGGCCTCGGTCACGCCGTCTGGTGCGCGCGCGAGATCGTCGGCAACGAGCCGTTCGCGGTTTTGCTGCCCGACGAATTGATGGTCGGTACGCCGGGCTTCGTCGCACAGATGGTCGCGGCCTATGACAAGGTCGGCGGCAATATCGTCGGTGCATTGGAAGTCGCCGACAGCGAGACGGACAAATATGGCATCATCTCACCGGGCAAGGTCGACGGGCGGCTGACCGAGGTCACGGCGCTGGTCGAAAAACCGGAGAAGGGCACCGCGCCGTCGAACCTGATGATCCCCGGGCGCTACATCCTGCAGCCCGAAGTGATGCGCATCCTGGAGCGCCAGGAAAAGGGTGCGGGGGGCGAGATCCAGCTGACCGACGCCATGGCGCAGCTGATCGGCCAGCAGCCGTTCCACGGCTTCACCTTCGATGGCGCACGCTACGATTGCGGCGACAAGGCGGGCTACATCCAGGCGAACCTGGCGCTCGCGCTGGCGCGGCCGGACATCGGCCCGGCGGTGCGCAGTTTCGCGCAGACGCTGCTCGGCTGATCCGTCAGCCGCCGCAGGTGCGGCAGCCGGGGTCCTTGGGCAGCAGCAGGGTGCGGAAGCGCAGGTCGAGCGTGTCGGCGAGCAGGAGCTTGCCGGCCGCGTCCGCGCCAAAGGGGTGTAGCGCGCGCAGCACCTCAAGCGCCGCCAAGCTGCCGATCATGCCGGCCATCGGCCCCAACACGCCGTCCTCGGAACAACTGACGCCCGTGCGTTCGGGATCGTCGCCGACGAAACAGCGATAACAGGGCTTGTCCGCTTCCCAACCCCGGAACACGCCGAGCTGTCCGTCGAACTGGCCGATTGCCGCCGACACCAGCGGCACGCGTGCGGCATAAGCGGCGTCCGCCACGGCCAGCCGCGTCGCGAAATTGTCGCAGCCGTCCAGAACGACATGTGCATCCGCGAGCAGGGGGGCGATCGAGGTGGCATCGATCCGCTGGCACACCGCATGCGCCTCGACATGCGGGTTGAGCCGCCGGGCGGCGGCGACGGCGGTCTCGGCTTTCCGATGCCCGATGTCTCCGGTCGTGTAGATCGTCTGGCGTTGCAGGTTGGACAGATCGACCGAATCGTCGTCGACGATCGTGAGCGTGCCGATCCCGGCGGCGGCGAGATATTGGATCGCGGGCGAGCCGATCCCTCCCGCGCCGATCACCAGCACGTGCGCCTGTTTCCAGCGCTGCTGACCCGCGCCCCCCACGTCCTTCAGGATGATGTGGCGGGCGTAGCGGGTGAGTTCGGCGTCCGACAGGATCACGCGCAGCGGCTCGACCGGCGCGTCATTGCGGCCATGAAAAGGTCAGGCTGGTGCGATACCAGTTGCCGGGATCGACCGTGCCGACAGGCGTGCCGCTGCGCATCATGCTCGACACGAGGCCGGCAGAATATTGCTCGACCGATGGGCAACCGATGGCGCGGGGGACGATGCGTCGCGGCTGGGACGCCGCGGAGAACAAGACCGCGAGATCGACCTTGAGCGTCCAGCCGGCGGCCGTCTGGATCGCGGCGGTGCATCGGCCGGCCTGCACCTCGCTCCGCACGAACGCGGACAGGGTCATGCCATCATCGACAGCCCGGGCGAAGGGCAGCGGTCGCAAGGTGCTCCAATCCTGCGGCGGCATCGGTGCGGGCGATGCCACGGCAAGCTGCGCTGCAAGGAACCATGCGATCATCATCGTCCGGTGGACCCGAATCCTCCGCTACCCCGCGCAGTATCCTCCAAAATTTCAACACTTTCCAGTGCCGCGCGCTGGACGGGGGCGGGCACGATCTGAGCGATCCGGTCGCCGCGTGCGATCGGGAACGGCGCGTCGCCCAGATTGATCAGGATCACCTTCACCTCGCCGCGATAATCGCTGTCGATCGTCCCCGGCGTGTTGAGGCAGGTGATGCCGTGTTTCAGGGCAAGCCCCGAGCGCGGACGCACCTGGACCTCGAAGCCATCGGGAATGGCGAAGGCGAAGCCGGTTGCGACCGCCGCCCGCGCGCCAGGCGCCAGGGTCAATGCCTCGGCCGCGACGACGTCCATGCCCGCGGCGCCATCGGTGGCATAAGCGGGCAGGGGCAGGCCTTCGCCATGGGGCAGGCGCTGGATGCGGATGGTCATGGCGGTCATGGCATCGCTCTTAGCGCCCCGGCGCGGGGCTTGTCGAATGTGGTACGATCAGCCGTTATGGACGATGGCCAGCTTGTTGCCCGTCGGATCGCGCAGATAGGCCGCATACCAATGGGGACAGTAATGATCGCGATGGCCGGGTGCGCCCTCATCCTGCGCGCCGTGCGCCATCGCCGCTGCGTGAAAGGCGTCGACCTCGTCGCGCGTCCGTGCGCCGAACGCCATCATCGTGCCGTTGCCCGCGGTTGCCGGCGCTCCGTCGAACGGCTTGCAGATCCACAGCGTCAGGCCGTCGCCGCTGACGCCCGCGGAATAGCCGCGCCAATCGGGAAAGCTGGCATGCGCCGACCAGCCGATCGTCGCCAACACGGCATCGTAGAAAGCATGCGCCACATCGGTATCGGCAGCGCCCAGCGTCACGTACGGATTCATGTTTTGTCTCCCCTTGTGTCAGGGGAGAGGCTATCAACGAATCGGAACGTATCAAGAACACATAAGCGCATCGGCGATGCGGTCTGCGATCCGGAGTGCGACCGCGTCCTTGCCCATCCGTTCCCATGATTCGACGCCCTGGGCCGTCACCAGATGCACGGTATTGGCGTCGCCGCCGAACACGTCGCCCGACACGTCGTTGGCGACGATCCAGTCGGCCCCCTTGCGATCGCGCTTGGCGCGGGCGTGGTCGATCACCTGTTCGGTCTCTGCCGCGAAGCCGACGACGAGACGGGGGCGGTTCGGCCCTTGCGCCACCGTGGCGAGGATATCGACGTTCTCGGTCAGGGTGAGCGCAGGCGGGGCCTTGCCCTTCTTGACCTTTTGCGGCGCGGCCTCGACCCGCCAGTCGGCGACCGCGGCGACCATGACGGCCGCATCCGTGGGGAGGGCGGCCTGCACCGCGTCCGCCATATCCTGTGCCGACACCACGTCGACGCGGCGGACGCCCTCCGGCGTGGCGAGCTCAACGGGGCCCGCCACCAGCGTCACTTCGGCTCCCAGTGCCGCAAGCGCGCCGGCGATGGCGAAGCCTTGCTTCCCGGACGAACGGTTGGCGATGTAGCGCACCGGATCGATCGCCTCATGCGTCGGTCCCGCGGTGACGAGGATATGGCGCCCGGAAAGGCGCGTGTCGGCCGGGGCGAGCGCGCGGTCGATGGCGGCGGCGATCGCTTCGGGTTCGGGCAGGCGACCGGGGCCATATTCGCCGCAGGCCATCGTGCCTTCGTCGGGTTCAAGCACCGTGATGCCGTCGCGGCGTAACTGCGCGACGTTGCGCGACGTGGCGGGATGCTGCCACATCCTCACGTTCATCGCTGGAGCGGTGAGAACGGGCGTGTCGGTCGCGAGCAGGAGCGTGGTTGCAAGATCGTCGGCGATCCCGGCCGCCATGCGCGCGATCAGGTCGGCGGTGGCGGGGGCCACGACGATCAGGTCGGCCTGACGGCTGAGCTGGATATGGCCCATCTCCGCCTCGTCCTTCAGGTCCCACAGGCTGGTGTAGACCTGATCCTCGCTAAGCGCCGCCAGCGTCATCGGCGTAACGAAATGGCTCGCGCCCTCGGTCATCACGCAGCGCACCGCATAGCCACGCTTCCTGAGCAGGCGGATCAGCTCGCACGCCTTGTACGCGGCGATGCCGCCGCCGACGATCAGCAGGACACGTTTCATCGCACGATCCTTTTCACCGTGATCCGTCGCCGGTCGAACACCGCGCTCGACAGGTCCCGCAGCGCATCCGGCACGAAGACGAGGCCGACGAGCAGTAGTGGCGCGATCAGCAGGCCCCAATAGAAGGTGTCGAGCCGGCCGAAGACGCTCAGCACCAGCGCATAGCCGCTGAGCAGGACGACGATCCGCAGGCCCAGCCCCGTATGCCACGCCGCCCAGCCGAACAGCGACAGGCCGACGAGGGGGGCCGCCAGCCACATCGGCAACAGCGCCAGCCCCGTCGACAGCGTCATCGTCCGCACGAAGAAGCCGAAGCCGAGTTGTCCCGACCATCCCTGCGACACGGGATCGAGCGGGCGGATGAAGGCGGCGACGGCATGCGCATGGAGGGCCAGGACCGCGGCGAGCAGCACGCAGGCGATGGCCCAGCCGATCGCCTCACGCCCGCGTCCCTCGACTAGCGCCATCGCTAGCATGACGATGAGGTACAGCCCCGCCGTCTCGCGGATCACCGCGGCGGCAAGCCCGATGGCGATGGCGGGCAGCGGATCGCGGCTGCGGTAGAGCGCGAGCGACAGCGCCAGGAGCAGGCCGGCCCAGATTTCATGGAAGGCGGACAGGCTCGGCTGGACGAAGGGGATGAGCCCCCCAGCGAGCAGCATCATCGCGACGATCCGCGGCGGCAGGCGTGTGAACACGCCGCGCAGCCGCACCCACCAGGCGACGACGACGGTCGCCGCCAGCAGATCGAGCAGCACCAGTACAAGAGGTCCGGGCAGGGCGGCCTCCACGGCGGCGAGCGTCGGCAGTCGCACAGTGACGAAGGGCCGCAGCGGATAGTCGCCCGCGCGCATCGCATCGATCGCGGCCGGATAATAGGACGCACCGTGGCGCACCGCCTCGACGATGCCGTCGTACAAGGCGATGTCGGTCTGGCCGTCGGTGGCCCGCGCGCCATCGGCCGCCGCAGCCGGGACCGGCGTCGCGAACACCAGCAACGTCGCGAGAAGCAGCCCGACGAGCGCCACTACCACCAACCAGGAATCGCGCACGTTCAGCCCGGCAAAGCGCGACGGGCGCGCGATCCAGCGCGGGACGAGCGGCCGGCGCAGCATCGGCGTCAGTGCAGCACCAGCCACGTCGCCGCCACGCTGGCGCAGGCGGTCAGCACGGCGACCGCGGCATAGCGCCAGCCGCCGCCGATGCGCACGACCTCGATCTCGCGCAGCGGGGGGGCGGGGGGCTCGCCGCCGGGGGCAGGGTAGCGCGCCTCGATGCGGCGGATCAGTTCTGGCAGGCCGGCGATGGTACGCACGTCCTGGATCAGGCGATCCGCGATCGCGGCTTCGGGGCCCAATTCGGTGCGGATCCATTCGCGCACGAACGGCGCGGCCGATTCCCACAGATTGATATCGGGGTCGAGGCTGGTCGCCACGCCCTCCACCATCACCATCGTCTTCTGAAGCAGAAGCAGGTGCGGCTGCGTCACCATGTCGAAATCGCGGGTGATGCTGAACAGGCCGTCGAGCATCATGCCGATCGACATGTCCTTCACCGGCAGGCCGCGCATCGGTTCGCCCACGGCGCGCAGCGCGGTCGCGAACTCGGCGACATTGTGGTGCGCGGGGACATAGCCGGCCTCGAAATGGATTTCGGCGACGCGTTTGTAATTGCCGGTGATCAGGCCGTAGAGAATCTCCGCCAGCCACACGCGGGCGCGCCGGTCGATCCGGCCCATGATGCCGAAATCGATCGCGGCGATCTTGTCGCCGGGCAGGGCGAACAGATTGCCCTGATGCATGTCGGCGTGGAAGAAACCCTCGGCGATCGCCTGGCGCAGGAACGCCTGCACCAAGGTGTTGGCGAGCTTCTTCACGTCATAGCCGGCGTCGATCAGCGCCTGACGGTTCGACAGCTTGATGCCGTCGATCCATTCCATCGTCAGCACGCGCGTGGACGAGCGCTGCCAGTCGATTGCGGGGACGACGAAGTCCGGTTCCGCGGTCATCGCCTCGGCGAGTTCGGAGGCGGAGGCGGCTTCGCGCTGGAAGTTGAGTTCGCGCAGCGTCCAGCGGCGGAAATTCTCGACCGTCAGGCGGGGGCGCAGGCGCTTGGCCTCGCCGCCGAGCCCTTCGAGCTGTGCGGCGGCCCATTGATAGGTGTCGATGGCGCGGGTGAAATCGGCCTCGACGCCCGGTCGCAGCACCTTCACCGCGACCTGCCGGCCATCGGTGGTGATCGCGCGATGGACCTGTGCGATCGACGCGGCGCCGACGGGGGTTTCGTCGATCTGGGCGAAGACGGCGCTCGGCGGACGGCCGAGACTGGCCTCCATCGCGGCGCAGATCGTCTCGAAGGGGACGGGGGGCAGCTGATCCTGCAGGCGCAGCAGGTCGTTGGCCGCGACGTCGCCGACGAGGTCCGGCCGGGTCGCGAGTGTCTGGCCGAGCTTGATCGCGGCGGGGCCGATCGCCTGGAAGGCATCGGCGTAGCGCGGCGTGGCCGGCACGCGCGCGCCGAAGCGCGCGACGCGGGCGAGGCGGCGGACGGGGGCAGGCGTGTTGCGGTCCTGCTCGATCCCGCGCAGCGCGCCGTGGCGCGCCAGGATGCGGCCCCACTTCAGCAGTCGCCAGATATGGACGACGGAGGTCGTCACGCGAGCGCCCCTCCCGCCCGGGAGGAGCATGGCCGGTGCGCCATCAGATCTTCCAGCCCGAATGGATCGCGACGAGGCCGCCCATGATCGGCTCCACCTTCGTCCGGACGAAGCCCGCGTCGGCGATCATGCCCTTGAACGTCGGCATGTCGGGGAAGCGGCGTATCGATTCGATCAGATAGCGATAGCTGTCGGCATCCTGCGCCAGCAGCTGGCCGAGCTTGGGCACCAGTTTGTGCGAATAGCCGTCGTATACTTCCTTGAACCCCGGCCAGGTCGTGGTCGAGAATTCGAGGCAGAAGAAGCGGCCGCCGCGGCGCAGCACGCGATGCGCCTCGCGCAACGCCTTGGGGATATCGGTGACGTTCCGGATACCGAAGGCGATGGTGTAGGCGTCGAAGAATGTGTCGGGGAAGGTCAGCGTCTCGGCATTCGCCTCGGTCCACACGAGGCTGTCGAGCCCGCGCTTGGCCGCGCGTTCCATGCCGACCGCGAGCATGTCGGGGTTGATGTCCGCGACCGTCACCGACGCGCCCGATTCCGCAATGCGGAACGCGATGTCGCCGGTGCCGCCTGCCATGTCGAGCACCTGCTCGCCCTCGCGCGGTTGCAGCCGGCGGACGAAGCGGTCCTTCCACAGCCGGTGCATGCCCCCCGACATGGCGTCGTTCATCAGGTCGTAGTTCTTGGCGACGCTGGAAAAGACGCCGCCGACGCGAGCGGTTTTTTCGTCCGGCGCGACATCTTCGTAGCCGAAGGAGACGGTTCCGGTGGGGGCGGTATCGGTCATGGCACCCGCCCTAGCCGTGGCTTGTGGCGGGAGCAAACGCTACCTAGCTTTGGCGGCGTGCCAGAGCTTCCCGAAGTCGAAACCACCGTTCGCGGGCTGACCCCCGTGCTCGCCGGCCAGCGCCTGACCCATGTCGAGCCGCGCCGTGCCGATCTGCGCAAGGCGATCCCCGTCGACCTGCGCCAGCGGCTGACGGGCGCGATGGTGACGGCGCTGGGCCGGCGGGCCAAATACGGGCTGATCGACACCGATCGCGGCGATACCCTGATCTTCCACCTCGGCATGTCGGGGCGCTGGCGCGTCGACCCGGCCGAGCGACTCGCGCACGACCATCTGCTGATCGAGACGGGCGAGGGGCGCAGCCTGGCGCTCAACGACGCGCGGCGATTCGGTTTCCTCGATCTGTGGGAGACGGCGGCGATCGACGCGTATCCGCCCTTTGCGGCGATGGGGCCGGAGCCGCTGGGGGAGGGATTTACCGGCGCGTATCTGCACGATGCGTTGCAGGGCCGCGCGGCGCCGATCAAGGCGATGCTGCTCGACCAGCGGATCGTGGCAGGCCTCGGCAACATCTATGTGTGCGAAGCGCTGCACGTCGCCCGGATTTCGCCGACGCGGCCGGCGGGGCAGATTTCAGCGAAGCGACTCGAGGCGCTGGCGGTGGCGGTACGCGACGTGTTGCTCGCGGCGATCGAGGCCGGCGGATCGACGCTGCGCGACTATGCCCGGCCGGATGGCGAGCTGGGGTATTTCTCCAAGCAATTTCTGGTCTATGGCCGCGAGGGGGAACCGTGCGCATGCGGCGGGACGGTGCAGCGCCGGGTGGATAGCGGGCGGTCGACCTTTTATTGTCCCAAGTGTCAGAGGGGGTAGGGCTTGGCTTTCCGCATGGGCCCTGCATTCGTCATTCCCGCGCAGGCGGGAATCCAGAGACGCTACCCTTTCGGTTTCCCCTCCGACGTTAGAGGTTATGGATCCCCCCCCCCTTCGCGGGGATGACGACCGAGCGCCGGGATGACGAAAGAGGGGCGAAACGGTTGACCCCGCCTCCCGCAATCGCTAAGGGCGCTGCCTTCGAGACGGCATAGGGTGTTCCCGGCGCCTCTTTTACACTGACCACATTACTCGCAAGGACGTACCGAATGGCGAATACGCCGCAAGCCAAGAAGCGCATCCGTCGCAACGCACGCCGCGCCGAAATCAACGGCAACCGCGTCGGCCGCATCCGGACCTTCGTCAAGAAGGTCGAGTCGGCGCTTGCTTCGGGCGACAAGGCTGCGGCGACGACGGCGCTGTCGGCCGTTCAGCCGGAGCTGGCCCGTGGCGTCGCCAAGGGCGTGCTGCACAAGAACACCGCGAGCCGCAAGTTCGCGCGTCTGACCAAGGCCGTGACCGCGCTCGCCTGAGCCGTCCTTCACGTCCGCAAATCAGCCCGTCGGGACCGTCCCGGCGGGCTTTTTTGATGCCCAAAATGGATGGGTTTGGAACGAAAAGTGAAAGGCAGGACTCACCGCGATTCGTGCCTCGAGTCCGTCGCCCCCGCGGGTCTGGCGGCGTGCATTAATGTCATAATATCAATGACTTATAAGATTTCCGAACGCATTTCCGCGGGCGGAGGGCTGTCAATCCTCTTTATTTCAGGAATGTGACCTGCGGGGGGCTTGATCGACTCGGTGGAGGCTTCATAACTCGCCTTCACCGCGGCGCCGTTCTGGGCCAGCGGGGACTTGAACAGCGTGGGCATGCCGAACGGCCGGTGGTCGTAAGGGGGATCTGTCTGTCTGAACTACAGCCACTGGGGTGACACGCGTCGCTTCCGGTAACGAAGGGGCGTGCGTTGAACGATCGGCAGGTAGCGGCGGTGACGGAGAGCGAGGCGCAACGCGCCTGGGCGCGCGTCCGCAGCAACCTGCGCGAATCGGCCGGTGCGCGGTTGTTCGAACAGTGGCTGAAGCCGATGGAGCTGATCGAGGACGGTGATCCCGACGCGATCCGCCTCGCGCTGCCATCCGCCTTCATGACCAACTGGGTCCGCAACCATTATGCGGACCGGCTGATGCTGGAATTCCGTGCGCTGTTGCCCGGCGTGCGCAGCGTGTCGATCGAGACGCGTGTGGCGGCCCCGGCGGTGAAGCTGGTTGCCGAGGCGCCTGCGACCCCCGCGCCGCAGCCCGCCGCGGTGCTGCCGTTCATGCAGCCGGCCCCCGCCGTCGTGGCCAGCGATGCACCGCGTGCCGAACGGCCGCCGCTCGACCCGCGCTTCACCTTCGATCGCTTCGTCGTCGATGCGGCGAATCGCGTCGCGTTCAATGCCGCGCGCGCGCTGGCCGAACCGGGCGTGCCGCGGTTCAGCCCGCTGTTCCTCCATTCGGGGACGGGGCAGGGCAAGACCCACCTGATGCACGCGATCGGCCATGCGTTTCTGGCGCAGCATCCGGACGCGACGGTGCTGTGCATGTCGGCCGAACGCTTCATGTTCGATTTCGTCAGCGCGCTGCGCGCGCGCGACACACACGCCTTCAAGCAGCGTCTGCGCAGCGCCGATCTGCTGCTGATCGACGACCTGCAGTTCATTGCCGGCAAGGATTCGACGCAGGAAGAATTCTTCCACACGATCAACGAGATCATGGGGGCGGGGCGCCGCCTCGTCATCTCCGCCGATCGCTGCCCGCAGGCGCTGGACGGCGTTGAGGCGCGGATCATCAGCCGCATGTCGGTCGGCCTCGTCGCCGATATCAAGGCGCCCGACCTCACGTTGCGCCGTGCCATACTGGACAGGAAACTCGCAGACCTGCCCGAGGCAAAGGTTCCCGCAGAGGTGCTCGACCTGCTGGCCGCGCGCATCCACGCCAACATCCGCGAGCTGGAAGGCGCGCTGAACCGCGTGATTGCTTATGCGCAGCTGACCGGCGACCGTATCGACCTGGATTTCGCGCTGACGACGCTGGGCGACGTGCTGCGCGGGGCGCAGCGGCGGGTGACGATCGACGAGATTCAGAAGCTCGTCAGCCAGCATTTCGAGCTGAAGCCGCTCGATCTGGTGTCGGCGCGCCGCAGCCGCGCCGTCGCCCGTCCGCGGCAGATCGCCATGTATCTGGCCAAGCGCCTGACGACGCGCTCGCTGCCCGAGATCGGCCGCAAGTTCGGTGGGCGCGACCATTCGACCGTCATCCACGCGGTGCGCAAGATCGAGGAATTGCGCGATCAGGACCGCGATATCGATGCGGCGGTGCGGACGCTGATGCGGGAACTGGAAGCGTAGGTTCTCCCCTCCCTGGACGGGAGGGGCCGGGGGTGGGTGGCCGCTTGCGCTACCGCCGTAAGGATCGCGGCGTAGACGCCGTCGAGGTTATCCAGCACATCGCCGTTCCAGAAGCGGAGGATCATCCAGCCGTGCACCGCGAGGTAGGTTGAAGCCGCAGCCTTCTGCGGCGGATCGAAATGACCGCGCAAACAGGATTGGTTCGTCATTGCGAGCGCAGCGAAGCAATCCAGGGCGTCTTGGTTCGGCTCTGGATTGCTTCGCTGCGCTCGCAATGACGCGCAGCTAGCGCGCGGTGATCTCAAAGCATCAGGCCCATGGCTTCCTGCGCCTGCCGCAACACCGGCGCGGCGAGGTCGCGTGCCTTTTCCGCACCCGTGTTGAGGATCGCGTCGATCGCGCTGCGGTCGTCGAGCAGGCGGACCATCTCGTTGCGGATGGGCCCGAGCTTCGCGACGGCGAGATCGGCGAGGTCGGGCTTAAACGCGCCGAAGCCCTTACCCGCATAGTCGCCGAGCACGTCCTGCGGCGTGCGATCGGCGAGCGCGGCGAAGATCGTCAGCAGGTTGCGCGCTTCGGGTCGCTCCGCCAGTTCCTCGACGGTGGCGGGCAGCAGGTCGGGGTCGGTCTTCGCCTTGCGGAACTTGTCGGCGATCGTCTCGTCGCTGTCGATCAGCTTGACGACCGACTGTTCGGACGGGTTCGACTTGGACATCTTCGCCGACGCATCGCGCAGGCTCATGATCCGCGGTGCCGCGGCGCTGACCAAGGGTTCGGGCAGCGTGAACAGGTCGACGCCGTAATCGGTGTTAAACTTGGTCGCGATGTCGCGCGCCAGCTCCAGATGCTGCTTTTGGTCCTCGCCGACGGGCACGTGCGTGGCGTTATAGAGCAGCACGTCCGCGGCCATCAGCACCGGATAATCGTACAGGCCGACGCTGGCGCCTTCGCGGTTCTTGCCGGCCTTGTCCTTGAACTGCGTCATGCGGTTGAGCCAGCCGACGCGCGCGACGTTGTTCAGCAGCCAGCTGAGTTCGCTGTGCGCGGGCACGCGCGCCTGATTGAACAGGATCGAGCGATCGGGATCGATGCCGGCGGCGATCATCGTCGCGGTCATTTCGATCGTGTTCGCGCGCAGCTGATCGGGCGCGATAAATTCGGTCAGGCCGTGCAGGTCGGCGATGAAATAGAGCGTCTCGCCGCCCTCCGCCTGGATCGCATCCTGCATCGCGACCCACTGCTTCACCGCGCCGAGGTAATTGCCGAGGTGGAGGTTGCCGGTGGGCTTGATACCGGACACCACTCTTTTCGAGAGGGGGCGCTGAGCGGACATGGACGAACCTTAGGACTGGGAACGGAGAAGCTGGCGGATGTCGCGCGGCTTGAGGGCGCCGGTCGCGAACACCGCGGCGGCATAGACGAGTGCGCCGGTGCCGACCAGCACCGCCATCGCCGCCCAGCGGATCAGGCTGGCGCCGGTGCTGTAGGGCTGGAACAGATCGTTAAGGAAGTACATCACCGCGCCCATCGCGAGGGCCGCGGCGAGCAGACGCGGCGCGCGGCGCTTGAGTTGCGCGTCGACGACGAACTGGCCGCGCTTGACGAGCGTGCGATACAGGAGCGCGACGTTGACCGTGCTGGCGATCGCGGTGGCGAGCGGCGGCCCCATATGCTGGAGCGGCACGATCAGCGCGAGGTTGAGCGCCAGGTTCACCCCCATCGAGATTGTCGCGTAGCGGACCGGCGTCTTGGTGTCGGAGCGCGCATAATAGCCGGGCGTCAGCACCTTCACGAGGATGTAGGATGGCAGGCCGATCGAAAAGGCGGCGAGCGCCTGCGCGGTGAAATGCGTATCGGTCGCATCGAACTTGCCATGCTGGAACAGCGCCGCGGCGATCGGCGCGCCGCAGACGACCAGCGCGACCGTGGCGGGCAGGGTGAGCAGCAGCGCAAGCTCCATGCCGCGGTTCTGCGTCGTCATCGCCGCCGCATCCTCGCCGCGACCGAGCAGACGCGAGATGGTCGGCAGCAACACGGTGCCAAGGCCGATGCCGATGAGACCGAGCGGCAATTGGTTCAGCCGGTCGGCGGCGTAGATGTACGAGACGGAGCCGGACGGCAGCAGGCGCGCGGCAAGCGCGGTCGACACAACCAGGTTGATCTGCACCGCGCCCGCACCGGCGGCGGCTGGACCGATCAGCGCCATCAAACGCTTCACATCGGGGCCCAGGCGGGGCAGCTTCAGGCGCAGCGTCACGCCCGCCCGGCGGCAGGCATACCACAGCCACAGCAATTGTAGCGCTCCCGAGACGGTGACCGCGATCGCCTGATTGCGCGCGGTCATCAGCGGCAGATCGTCATGGAAGAACAGCAGCGCGGCGATCAGCGTCGCGTTGAGCAGGATCGGCGCCGCCGCATTCACCCAGAAGCGGTGCAGCGAGTTGAGGATGCCACCGAGCAGCGACACCAGGCTGATGAACAGCAGATAGGGAAAGGTGAGGCGCGCGAGCTGGACGGCGAAATCGAATTGCTTCGGATCGACGCCGTTGAACCCGCCCGACAGCGTGTAGGTGACGGGCCACGCCGCCACTTCCATCACCGCGGTCATGACGATCAGGACCGGCAGCAGGATCGACAGCGCATCCTCGGCAAAGGCGATGCCGTGCGCCAGGCCGCTGCCTTCCTTAGCCTTGTCACCCTCGGCCACCTTGCGGTTGAACATCGGGATGAACGCGGCGGAAAACGCGCCCTCGGCGAAGAGCGCGCGGAACAAATTGGGCAAGCGGAACGCGATCATGAACGCGTCCGAGGCGAAACCTGCGCCCACGAAGCGAAAGAACAGCGAATCGCGGAGCAGCCCAAGCACGCGGCTGGCCAGCGTCAGCCCGCCGACCGAGCCGAGCGCCTTGGTAAGGTTCATGGCGCCCGGCCCCGTCGATCAGAAATCAGGCGTGGCCGACGTCGCCGACCGAGAAGGCGCCATTCTGCTCCGCCTGCGCGAGGTAGAGCTGGCCGAAGTCGATCGGCTCGAGCAGCAGCGGCGGGAAGCCGCCGTCGCGCACGCAATCGGCCAGGACGCGGCGCGCGAAGGGGAAGAGCAGGCGCGGTGCTTCGCCCAGCAGGAACGGCTGGATCGCATCGGCCGGCACGTTGCGCAGGCCGAACAGGCCGGCATAGGTCAGGTCGACGATGAACGCGGTCTGGCCCTCGGCCTCTGCCTTCACGTCGATCTTGAGCAGGACTTCATGGACTTCCTCGCCGACCTGCGCGGTGCCGATGTTGAACTGCACGTCAATCGCGGGCGGGTTCGGGTTCTGGAAGATCGCCGGCGCGTTCGGGTTCTCGAACGAAAGATCCTTGACGTATTGCGAGATCAGGCCCGCCGCGGGTGCGGTGTCTTCGCCATTGCCGGTCGGCTGCGTGTCGATCGTGGTGCCGTTGTCCTGGTCGGCCATGGAGACAATCCTTCGCGAGAAAAAGCGGTGAAGAAGCAGCGAGGCCGTGGGACCGAAGCGGCCCCTCGCACGTTCGATGCCGATGGCGCCCGCGCCTAGCAGCGCCGGTGGACTGTTTCAACGGCGGTAAAGGCCGCGGAGACGGATCGATGCTGTGGTTTGAAACGTAACGGCTTTCGGCCTATGTATCGGTCAAGATCGGAGGCACGGTGTTCTACGTAGTACTTCTCGCAATGGTGGCGGCGTTTCTGGCGCTGCGCCTGTACAGCGTGCTCGGCAAGCGCACCGGCCACGAACAGCAGCCGTTGCCTCGCGCCGCTGACGATCGCGCGACGGCGGCCGCGCCCGTGGTCGCCCGCCCGGTGGACGCCGCGGCAGACACGCGCGAGCCGGTCGGCCGCAACATCGAGCCGCAGGCCGAGGCGGGGTTGCGCGCGATCATCGGCGCGGAGCCCGGTTTCGACGTGCAGCAATTCCTGGGCGGCGCGCAGGCGGCGTATCGCATGACGCTGGAGGCATTCTGGTCCGGCGACGAAGCGAGCCTGTCCGAACTGGCCCAGCCCGACGTGGCGCATGCCTTTGGCGAGGCAATCGCGGCGCGCCGTGACGCAGGGGAGACGCTGGAGAACCGCCTGATCTCGATCGAACGGGCGGTCATCACCGATGCGGCGCTCGACGGCCGTGAAGGCCGGATCACGGTGCGCTTCGACGCGGATATCGCTGCGGTGACGCGCGATGCGGAGGGACAGGTGGTCGCCGGGTCGCTGACCGATGCGGTCGAGACGCACGACCTGTGGACCTTCTCGCGGACGCTGAAGAGCCGCGATCCCAATTGGAAGCTCGCCGACACCGACGAGGTGTGAGCGTCGTACGCCACACGGTGCCGGCTGCGCGACGGAACGGCGTCGGCACAGCCGCATCACCCTTGCCCCAGACACGCCGCTTCGGCACAGCCATAGGTCGTTGCCCCGCGCAGGGCGGGCGGACAATCGGGGTTTTCGTATGAACGGGCATCGCGCCTTGGCCGGCGTTACGCTGGCTCTCGCCCTCAGTGCGTGTGGCGGGCGCATCGTGCCAGTGGATGGCGGCTATGCCCCGCCGCCGACGACGAAGCGGCCACTGCAACCGTCGGTCACGCCGCCGCGTCGGGGCGGTAGCGGAGGCCAGGCCAACGTCATTGCGAGCGGGCGCAGCTTCGACGGTCGCATCCAGCCGTCGACGCCGTTGCTCGCGACACCGGTGACGGTCGATCCGACGGCCACCACGGCCGCGACCGCAGGCGTCACGCCGGGACCGGCGATCGACACGCTGCCGATCACCGAGGCGCAGGCGGAGGCGGCCCGTCAGGCGTTCCTGACCAGCTGCCCCGGCCTGATGCGCCGCACCGATGCCTCCGGCCTGACGCGCGGCACCGATTGGCAGCCGGCCTGTGCCGCGGCGGCGACCGTGCCGCGCGGCGGGGCACGACAGTTCTTCGCCGCCTATTTCGAGGCGGTGCAGGTCGGCGACGGCAGGGCCTTCGCCACCGGATATTACGAGCCCGAAATCGCGGCGTCGCGGGAGCGGCGCGCCGGTTATGAGGTGCCGATCTACGCCCGGCCCGACGATTTGATCGATGTCGACCTCGGCCAGTTCAGCGATGCGCTGAAGGGCAAGAAGGTTCGCGGGCGGGTGCAGGGCAGTGCCCTGGTGCCCTATTACGACCGCGCGGCGATCGATCGCGGGGCGTTGCAGGGCAAGGCGCCGGTGCTCGCCTGGGGCGCGGACGAGGCGGCGGTGTTCTTCCTGCAGATCCAGGGGTCGGGTCGGCTGCGGCTGCCGAACGGTGAGGTCATGCGGGTCGGCTACGATACGCAGAACGGCCGCGACTATACGGGGATCGGCGCGCTGATGAAGGCGCGCGGGCTTCTCCAGCCCGGCCAGACGTCGATGCAGGGCATCGTCGCCTGGCTGCGCGCGCACCCCGAGCAGGGCCGGGCGATCATGGAGGAGAATAAGAGCTTCGTCTTCTTCCGCGAGCTCGACACGCCGCCGGTGGGCGCGATGGGCTATGTGGTCAACGGCGGGGTCAGCGCGGCTGCGGACGTGAAATATGTGCCGCTGGGCGCGCCCGTCTTCCTGTCGATGGATCGACAGGACGCGAGCGGCCTGTGGGTGGCGCAGGACACGGGGGGTGCGATCAAGGGCAGCAACCGGTTCGACACCTATTGGGGTGCAGGGCCGGTGGCGGAGGCGACCGCGGGTGGCATGGCGGCGCGGGGCACGGCGTTCCTGCTGCTGCCCCGCGGTACGCTCGCGCGTTTCCAGAGCACCTCGTTCGGAACGACGGTCGGTGCGCCAACTCAACCCTGACGAAGCCGACCTGTGGGCGCGGGTGATGGCGACGGTGAAGCCGTTGCGCGGCGTCGTGGCAGCGGCGCGGCCGGCGGCCCCAACCCCCGTCGCACCGACCAAGGCGACGAAACCGTCGAAGGCGCTGACCCGCGCGCTCGGTCCGGCGCCGGCACCAGTGGCGCGCATGGTCGCCCCGCCCGCGCCGCCGCGGCAGAACACGCTGGACGGTGGCTGGGACAAAAGGCTGTCGCGCGGGATCGTCATCCCCGACAGCTCGATCGACCTGCACGGGCATAGCCTGTCGTCGGCGCATGCGTTGCTCGACGATGGCCTTGCCCGCGCCATCGCGCGCGGCGACCGCGTGCTGCTGCTCGTGACCGGCAAGCCGCCGCGTCCCGAGAGCGAGCGCCCGCACGCCCGCGGCGCGATCCGCGCGGCGATTGCCGACTGGCTCGCCGCGTCGCGCCATGCCGATGCCATCGCGGCGGTGCGGGGGGCGCATCCGCGGCACGGCGGGCAAGGCGCGCTCTACATCGTGCTGCGGCGCGGGCGGTAGGGTCAGCGCAGCAGGATCAGCGCCGCGCCGCAGAGGATCGCGCCGATCGCCGCGACGCGGTGCGCCGTCACGGGTTCGCGTAGCCAGAACACGCCGATCAACAGCGCCGTCCCCATGCCCGTCTCGCGCAGCGCGGCGAGCGGGGCGGTGGGGCCGCGGGCGAAGGCGGCGAGCGCAAGACCATAGGTGCCGATCGACAGCGCGCCGGCGATCGCGCCGGGCCCCCATTGTCGCCGCATGTCGGTAAAGACCGCGCCGCGTGTCATCACCGCGAACTGGGCGACGATCATCGGACCCATCAGCACGAAGTCCCAGACGATGAAGCTCGCCACCGTCGGCGCGGCGCGGACGCCGTGCGCGTCGGCGACGGTATAGGCCGCGGTGCAGCAGCCGCAGATCGCCGCCCAGCCCAGCGCCCGGCGCGACAGATGGCGGCCGATCGACAGGATCAGGATGCCGCCAGCGACGATCGCGATGCCGGCGATCTGCGCAGCGTTGGCCCGTTCGTGGAGCAGCGCGACCGAGACGATCGCGGTCAGCGGTGGGGCGAGGCCGCGCATGATGGGGTAAGCGGCGGAGAAATCAGCCAGTTCGTAGGTGCGCACGACAGCCAGCAGGTAGAGCGCATGGATCGCGGTGCTCGCGACCAGCCAGCCCCAGGCGCCGTGCGGCAGCGGCACGACCAGCAGGCCGGGCAGCAGGATCAGCGCGGCGGTGCCGTCGATCGTCGCGCGGCCCGCCATCTTGTTCTTGCCGCTCTTGATGACGGCGTTGACGACCGCGTGGAGCGAGCCCGACGCGATCATCATCGCCGCCGCGACAAGCGGTAGCGTCATGCCGCGCGCGTGATGATGTCGGCGTAGATGGTGGTGAGCGTTTCGAGGTCGGCGATGGCGACGGCTTCGTCGACCTGGTGCATCGTCGCGTTGAGCAGGCCGAATTCGACCGTCGGGCAGAGTTTCGACAGGAAGCGCGCGTCGGACGTGCCGCCGGAGGTGGAGAGTTCGGGGACGAGGCCCGTCTGCGCCTCGATCGCGGCACTGACCATCGCGGTCCAGGGCCCGGGCGGAGTGAGGAACGCCTCGCCCGACGCCTTGCCGGTGACGATCGCGGCGGGGGCGTGGGTGTGGACGACGGCGCGGACGCGGTCGATGAGGTCGGCCCCGCGTTGTTCGTCGTTGAAGCGGATGTTGAGGCGCGCGGTGGCCTTCGCCGGGATGACGTTGTGTGCGGGATTGCCGATCGCGATGTTGGTGATCTCGAGGTTCGACGGCTGGAACCAGGCATTGCCCTGGTCGAGCGCCATATCCTCCAGCGCGGCGAGCGCGCGGGCAAGCTTGCCGGCGGGATTGTCGGCGAGGTGCGGGTAGGCGACGTGGCCCTGCCGGCCCGGCACCTCGATCCAGATGTTGACCGACCCGCGGCGGCCGATCTTCACCATGTCGCCGAGCTGGCGGACCGAGGTGGGCTCACCCACGAGGCAGAGGTCGGGCGTGATGCCGAGCGCGGCCAGCCGTTCGATCAGCACGGGCGTGCCGTAGGTCGCCGGGCCCTCCTCGTCGCCGGTGATCAGCAGGCTGAGTGTCGGGCCACTCGCGCGCGCTGCCGCGGCGACGAAGGCGGCGACCGCGCCTTTCATATCGACCGCGCCGCGGCCGTAGAGCAGGGGCCCGCGGATATCGCCGGACCAAGGGGAGCCCTGCCACCCGTCGCCGGGCGGCACGACGTCGACGTGGCCGGCAAAGGCGAGATGCGCGCCCGTGCCTTCCCGCAGCGCGATCAGGTTTTCGACCGGACCGTCGGGCGCGTCGCCGGTGACGACGCGGTCGATCGTGAAGCCGATCGGGGCGAGCGCCGCCTCCAGCACGTCGAACACCGCGCCGCGCGCGGGGGTGACGCTGTCGGCGCGGAGCAGCGCCTGGGTCAGCGCGACGACGTCGAGGGGCGCCCTCACGCGGTGGGCTGCTCGAACTGTTCGATGACCCAGTCTTCCTCCTGCGCGGCAGCGATCCAGTCCTGCATCCAGGGGTGCTGGACGACCGCGTCGATGTACGCAGCGGCGAAGCGCGCGATGGGGAGCTGGTAGGAGATGATGCGCGTGCAGACGGGGGCGAACATGATATCCGCCGCGCCGAAATCGCCGAACAGGAAGGCGCCGTCGCTGCCGAAGCGGGCGCGGGCCTGCGCCCACAATTCCACGATGCGCTTGAGATCGACGATGACGTCCTCGTCGGGGCGCTTGGCCGGGAAGACCTGGCGGATGTTCATCGGGTGCTTGCGGCGCAATGCGACGAAGCTCGCGTGCATTTCCGCCGCCATCGAGCGGGCCATGGCGCGTGCCGCCTCATCGGCGGGCCAGAAGCGGTCGCGCCCGACCTTGTCGGCGAGATAGTCGACGATGGCGAGACTGTCCCACACCACCGCGTCGCCGTCCCACAGGATCGGCACCTTGCCCGACGAGGGCGCGAATTCGGCGCCTTCGCGGCGGCGATCCCATTCGGCGTCGTACAGCGGCACGACGACCTCTTCGAAGGGAAGGCCGGATTGCTTGGCGGCGAGCCAGCCACGGAGCGACCAGCTGGAATAGGCCTTGTTGCCGATGATGAGCTTCATGGGGCTGGGTTAGCCGCGGGGTGGGGCGAGGTCCAGCGGGGCGAGGGGGTGGGAGATGGACAACATGGGCAGCTTGGCGGAAACGATCGGGGGCGATCGTTTCGGTTTGTGTGGCGATGGGGTGGGGAGGGGGTGGGGGATCATCGGCCCGTGGGGTTGGGTGGGCGCGGGGGTGTAGAACAGGGGGGGGATTTGGTTTGGGTGCAGGGGTTCGCGAGGGTTTTGATCCAACAAGGTTGGGAACGATCTCGCCGTCTGCTTCCCTTCGTCACCCCGGACTTGATCCGGGGTCCCGCTTTTAGACGTCGCAGAAGAAGCGGCATCCCGGCTCGAGGCCGGGATGACGGGATTCTTGGGGGGCGTTGGTGGCCTCACTCACCGCGTCACCCCGGACTTGGTCCCGGGTCCACTCTGCGGCGAGGGGAGTGGCTTGTGCTTCTTGCCGTCCCCTTGCGGCCCGGTGGACCCCGGAACGAGTCCGGGGTGACGGGTGGGTGGGGAGGGCGGTCGCCTCTTACCCGATCGCTTCGATCACCGCGGCGCGGAGTTCGGGGATGCCCATGCCGCCTTCGCTAGAGGTCGCGAGGATGTCGGGGTGCGCCGCCGGGCGCTTGCGGGCTTCGGTGGCGGTGCGGTCCATGACGTCGGCGAGTTCGGTCGCCTTCACCTTGTCAGCCTTGGTCAGGACGAGGCGGTAGCTGACGGCGGCCTTGTCGAGCATTTCGAGGATGTCGCGGTCGACGTCCTTGATGCCGTGGCGCGAATCGATCAGCACCAAGGCGCGCTTCAGCGTGTCGCGGCCGCGCAGGAAGTCGTTGACGAGGAAGCGCCATTTCTTGACGACATCCTTGGGCGCCTTGGCGAAGCCGTAGCCCGGCATGTCGACCAGCCGAAAGGCCAATGGCGACCCGACATCGAAGAAGTTCAGCTCCTGCGTCCGCCCCGGCGTGTTCGACGTGCGCGCCAGGCCGTTGCGCCCGGTGAGCGCGTTGAGCAGCGACGACTTGCCGACGTTCGAACGGCCGGCGAACGCGACCTCCGGCACCACGGGCGCGGGCAGATGTTCGAGGCTGGGCGCCGACTTCAGGAAGCCGACCGGCCCCGCAAAGGTCTTGCGCGCCGCCTCGAGCATGTCGGGCGTGAAGCCTTCATGCTCGGGCGCTACGATGTCATCGCTCACTTGGCCGCCGCGATCTTGAGGTCGGGGTGGCGGGCGTAGAGGATACGCTGCTGCAGGATCGCGAGGAAGTTGGACGCGATCCAGTAGACCTGCAGGCCGACCGGATAGCTGGCCATCACGAACATCAGCACCCAGGGGATCACCGCAAACACCTGCTTCTGCGTGTCGTCCATCGGCGCCGGATTCAGCTTGAACTGGAAGTACATCGAGATGCCGAGGATGATCGGCACGACGCCGATCGCGATCAGGTGCGGGGGCGTGAAGTGCAGGTAGCCGAAGAGGTTGACCGGGGTCAGCGGATCGGGCGCGGACAGATCCTTGATCCAGGCGACGAACGGCTGGTGCCGCATTTCGATCGTCAGCATCAGCACCTTGTACAGCGCGTAGAAGATCGGAATCTGGATCAGCGTCGGCACGCAACCGGCGACAGGATTGACCTTTTCCGTCTTGTAGAGGCCCATGACCTCCTGCTGCATGCGCGGCTTGTCGTCCTTGTAGCGTTCCTGCAGCGCCTTCATCTTGGGCTGGAGCGCGCGCATCTTGGCCATGCTGGCGAACTGGCGCTGCGCGATCGGGAACATCAGGCCACGGATCGTGACCGTCAGCAGGATGATCGCGACGCCGAAGTTGCCGACCATGCGGAACAGCCAGTCGAGATAGGTGAAGATCGGCTTTTCGAGGATTTCGAACCAGCCCCAGTCGATCGCCTTGTCGAGCTTGGTGACACCCTGGTCGTTTTCGTAATGCTGGAGCGCCTTCACTTCCTTGGCACCCGCGAAGAAGCGCGTCGTCTGCGTGATCGCGCGGCCCGGCGGCAACAGCTTGGGCGCGAAGGCGTAATCGGCCTGATAGGCAGTGTTGGCGCCGGCGCGGAACTGGCCGTCGAACTGCGCCTGCTGATCGGGGATCAGCGCAGTCAGCCAATATTTGTCGGTGAAGCCCAGCCAGCCGCCGGTGGTGGCGAACTTTTCGGGTGCCTTGTCGAGGTCCTTGAACTTGACGCCATAATCGGCGCCGCCGTTGTGGACCGACATCGGACCGGTGTGGATTTGCCACGTGCCGGGGTCCTTCGACACGCCGACGCGGTTGACATAGCCATAGGGGGCGACGGGCACCGGCGCGGCGCCGGCGTTCTGCACCGTCTGCTTGACGGTGAACATATATTGATCGTCGACCGACAGTTCGATCGCGAAGCGTTGGCCGCTGGCGTTGGTCGCGGTGAGCGTCACCGGCTTGCCCGGCGCGAGGATCGGCGACGAGGCGGTCCAGACGGCATCGCCCGCGGGCGGCTTCAGCCCGTCGTCGCGCCAGCTGAAGCCGGCGAAATAGGCCTCCGGCGCGCCGCTCGGCGAGAGCAGGCGGATCGGGGGCGAGTTCGCGGCGATCGTTTCCTTGTACTTGACCAGTACGAGGTCATCGATGCGCGCGCCCTTCAGGTTGATCGACCCCTGCAGCGTCGGGGTCTGGATGCGGACGCGCGGGGAATCGCCCAGCACCGCCTGGCGGCTGCGGATCGCGGCGGGCGCGTCGGCGGTTGGATCGGCGGTCTTCGCGGTCACCGGCACCGACTTGCCGTTGACGATCTTCGTCACCGGCGGGTTCGACACGGGGAAGAATTTGCCCTGGATCAGCGGCCACGCGAAAAGGATCAGGGCCGCGATCACCGCGAACAGGACGAAATTCTGGCGTTCTTTGTTCAAGGTCTTGCCCCGTCTTGGCTCAAGGGACCGGGTCGGGTCCGTGCCCGCCCCATGGATGGCAGCGCGCGATCCGCTTCACCGCCAGCCAGCCCCCTTTGACCGCGCCATAGCGGCGAAGTGCCGTGATTGCATAGGCCGAACAGGAGGGTTGGTAGCGGCAGCTGGGCGGCAGGATCAGCGATGGGCCGAGTTGCCAACCGCGCGCGATCAGGATGAGAAGGCGCGCGATCACCGTTTCGGCTTTCGGGGGCCGCGCGGTCGCGAGGGCGAATCCTCGCCGCGCGCGATCTTGCCCAGCGCTTTTGCGAATTCGGCCTTCAGCAGCGCATGGTCGCGCTCTATCCCGCCGTCCCGGCCGATCAGAACGTGGTCGGCGCCGCGGATGCCGCCCGCGGGCAACAGCTCGCGCGCCAACGCCCGCAACCGCCGTTTCATGCGGTTCCGGACGACGGCGTTGCCGATCTTCTTGGTGACGGTGAAGCCCACGCCCATGGCGGGGTCACCATCCTTGCGATCGTGCACCAGCAGGACGAATCCCGGCATCGGCGCACGCCGCCCCGCATTCGCCGCGAGAAATTCGCTGCGACGCGAAAGAGTGCGGATGCCGGCAGGCGTGCCGACATCCACGGGCGTGCTTACGCCGACAGCTTCTTGCGGCCGCGCGCGCGGCGCGCACGGATCACCGCACGACCGCCGACGGTCGCCATCCGCGAGCGGAAGCCGTGGCGACGCGCACGCACCAGGTTGCTCGGCTGAAAGGTCCGCTTCATGATTCATCCCTCGGATACGTCGAAATAGAAAAGGGCCACCCCGAAGAGGCGGCCGTGATAGGGCGCGCTTAACCAGCAGGCGCGGCGAAGTCAATGCGGTGACGGGGGCTGCGGTGGGAGAGGGGACCCTCATGATGCGCGATGTGGCGCTTGTGTGTTACATCTACAAGACGCGCTCAAGAGATGGCGCGCGATCGATCCGAAATGGTCATTCCCCGTTGCGCGAAAGCGGCTATGACCGGTTCCCGGGGGGGAGGGACATGACGGCGATCGTGCGGACGGTGGCGTATCTGGGGCTGGAGGCGCGCGGCGTCGAGGTGCAGGTGCAGCTGATCGCGGGCCTGCCCGCCTTCAATGTCGTGGGCCTGGGCGACAAGGCGGTGGCGGAAAGCCGCGAGCGGGTGCGCGGCGCGATCGCGGCGATGGGGCTGGCGCTGCCGCCCAAGCGGATCGTCGTCAACCTGTCGCCCGCCGACCTGCCCAAGGAAGGCGCGCATTTCGACCTGCCGATCGCGCTGGCGCTGCTCGGCGCGATGGGCGTCGTCGATGTCGAGGCGCTGGCTGAGTATCTCGTCGTCGGCGAACTGGGACTCGACGGACGGATCGCGCCATCGCCCGGCGTGCTGCTCGCCGCGCTGCATGCGGGCGCCGAGGGGCTGGGGCTGATCTGTCCCGCGGCGCAGGGGAGCGAGGCGGCTTGGGCGGGATCGGTCGAGGCGCTGGCCGCGCCCGACCTGTTGGCGCTGATCAACCATTTCAAAGGCCATGGCCTGCTGAGCGCGCCCGTGCCGGGCGAGGTCGAACCATCGGGCCACGGGCCGGACCTCAGGCAGGTGAAGGGGCAGGAGGTCGCCAAGCGCGCGTTGGAGATCGCCGCGGCGGGTGGGCACAATCTGCTGATGGTCGGGCCACCGGGTGCGGGCAAATCGCTGATGGCGTCGTGCCTGCCCGGCATCCTGCCGCCGCTCGACGCCGCCGAGGCGCTGGAGGTGTCGATGGTCCAGTCCGTCGCGGGGACGCTGGCGGGCGGGCGGCTGACGCGCAACCGGCCGTTCCGCAGCCCGCATCACAGCGCATCGATGGCGGCGCTGACCGGCGGCGGGCTGAAGGTGAAGCCGGGTGAGGTGAGCCTCGCGCATCTCGGCGTGCTGTTCCTCGACGAGCTGCCGGAGTTCCAGCGCGCGGTGCTCGATTCGCTGCGCCAGCCGCTGGAAGCGGGGGTGGTCAGCGTCGCGCGCGCCAATGCGCACGTTACTTTTCCGGCGCGGGTGCAGCTGGTCGCAGCGATGAACCCGTGCCGGTGCGGGCATCTGGGCGATGCCAGCCTCGCCTGCGCCCGCGCACCGAAGTGCGCGGCGGATTATCAGGCGAAGGTGTCGGGCCCGCTGCTCGACCGAATCGACCTGCATGTCGAGGTCGCCGCGGTCAGCGCCGCCGACCTCGTCCTGCCGCCGCCCGAGGAAGGATCGGCCGAGGTCGCCGCGCGCGTCGCGACCGCCCGCGCGATCCAGAGCGCACGCTATGCGGGGGAGACGCCGCGGACGAACGCCGAGGCGGACGGCACATTGCTCGACGCGGTCGCAACGCCTGACGATGCCGGCCGCCGCCTACTCGCGCAGGCCGCCGAAGCGACCCGCATGTCGGCGCGTGGCTACACCCGTGTGCTACGCGTTGCGCGGACCATCGCCGATCTGGCCGGCGCGCACGACGTGGGGCGCGTCCATGTTGCCGAGGCGTTGAGCTATCGAAGACGCGCGCCGACGGCCTGATGCGCTTTCTTGCTGCGGTGAGCCGCGATGCCCTTGCGGTGCGCGGCATGACCCGCTACGCGCCCTGTCTTCGCTGCCCCTGTGGCGAAATTGGTAGACGCATTCGACTCAAAATCGAACGCCGCAAGGCATGCTGGTTCGAGTCCGGCCAGGGGCACCACCGCTTCCCAATCCCCTAAGTACTGAAACGGCTTAGGCGGATTTGGGGTCTGGTTCCGAGCCGCGGTTGGACATTCTCCATTTCAGAAGCACGGCAATCGCGATGCCCGCCGTACACATCTTGCGCATGCGGCTGCGTGCCCCGTGCGCGCGGTTCGTGTCGTGTCGGATGACGCCTTTTACGGTTGCGTTAGCGTGACGGATGGCCCGCGCGCTTTGGATGCGAGGTCGCGTTTGAACACCAACTCGCGCGTCTTCTGCCGGTGACGGCGAATGTCAGCGCGACGGCGACGCGCCCGATCTGATGTCCATTCTGAACATGATGAACCAAAAATTATACAATCGGGACCTAAGCCCTGGCCAACGAAGCAAGACATGGCGGGAAATATGCGAGCGTTACGATCTTTGGCGACGATGATCAGCATTCGGGGCGCCATTGCGGTTGCCGTCTTCGTCTGCCTGGGATCGGCGACGACGGGTGTGCTGATCGACCGGGCGGCGCGGGAACGCGCGTCGGAGACCGGTCTGATCGTGGCGAAGCAGATCGCATCCAGCGCGGAGGGCGAATTCGAACGTCCCATCGGGCTGGTCCATTCGGCGCTCGTCGCGATGCAGTCGATGCGCCAGCAAGGGGTGGTGGATCGCGACGCGCATATCGAATTGCTGCGGTCGGAGGTGCGTGGCAACCCGCAGATCTTCGGCATGTCGACCGGCTGGGAACCTGGCGCGTTCGACAATCGCGATGCGGCCTTTGTCGACAGCAAGGCATCGGACAAGACGGGCCGGTTCCTGCCCTATCTGTATCGGGCGGGCGACCGCGTGTCGCTGGAGCCGCTCAAGGATTACGCCAAGGAAGGGCCGGGCGACTATTATCTGATGCCGATGCGCGCGCGGCACACCGTGCTGATCGAGCCCTATATCTATGCGGTCGAAGGCCATGACGTGCTGATGACGACGATCGCGGAACCGATCATGGAGCAGGGCAAGCCGATCGGGATCGTGACCGCCGACATCGCGCTGAGCGCCTTGCGCGATCGGCTGGACAAGGTGGTCGTCCCGTTCGGCGGGACGGCGACCGTCGTCACCGACAAGGGCACCTTCGTCTACAATCGCAATGCGGCGCTGCTGGGCAAGCCCGCGCCGGCCAGCATGGGCAGCATCGGCCGGACGTCGGACCCGGCGCTGGGCGACGTGCTGCGCATCGAGACGCCGATCCACTTCAAGGGCATCAAGGGCGCATGGTTCGTCAGGGTCGACCTGCCGATGAGCGCGGTGATGGCGGATGCACGCCAGGCGGAACTGACGCTGCTGATCGCGGCGATCGCGATCATCGGCGGGCTGATCATCGTGCTGCGGCGGACGGCGAACCGGATCGTCGGCGAACCGCTGGATGCGATCGCTGGCGAGATGAACGAACTGGCCAACGGCAATCTGGAGGAGCCGCCGGTCCGCGCCATCGTGTCGTCCGAAATCGATCGGATGGCCAAGGCGGTGGCGGTGTTCCGGGCGAACGCCATCGCGCAGCGCCGGTCGGAACAGGATCAGGCATTCGTTGTGTCCACGCTGGGCGCCCATCTGAAGAAGGTCGCGGCGGGGGATCTCACCGCGCAGATCGATCAGCCGTTCAACGGGGATTACGATCGGGTACGCGTCGACTTTAACGCCGCCATCGACAAGCTCGGCACGACGCTGTCCGCGGTCGCGAGCAATGCGGTGGAGGTGCGGACGGGCTCGGGCGAGATCAGCACCGCCTCGGACGACCTGTCGCGCCGGACCGAGCAGCAGGCCGCGAGCCTGGAGGAAACCGCGGCGGCGATGGACGAGATCACCTCGCAGGTCCGCACCACCGCGGCGGCGGCGCGCGAGACCAACAGCGTCGTCGAGGCGGCCCGCGCGGACGTGACGCTGAGCGATACGGTCGTCGGGCGGGCGGTGATCGCGATGAGCGATATCGAGAAATCGTCCGACGAGATCGCCGAGATCATCAGCGTGATCGACGGCATCGCGTTCCAGACCAACCTGCTGGCGCTGAATGCCGGGGTGGAAGCCGCCCGCGCAGGCGAGGCCGGCAAGGGGTTCGCGGTGGTGGCGAGCGAGGTGCGCGCGCTGGCCCAGCGATCGGCGGATGCGGCGGGCGACGTCAAGGCGCGGATCACCACGAGCACGGCGCAGGTCGGCACCGGCGTGGATGCGGTCGGCGAGATGCGCAAGGTGCTCGATCGCCTGACCGGGCGGATCATCGAGATCAGCCGTCTGGCCAGCGAGATCGCGACGGCGGCCGAGCAGCAGGCGATGGGCCTGTCGCAGATCAACATCGCGGTGAGCGAGATGGACGCCACGACGCAGCAGAATGCCGCGATGGTGGAGGAAGCGACCGCCGCGGCGCGCAGCCTGGCCGGGCAGGCCGATGAGCTGGGCGAGCTGATCGCGCACTTCCGGTTGGCCCATGGCGGCTATGCGGCAGCAGGGGCCGCGCGCTCCTCGGTTCCATTGCGTCTCGCCAGCTGAACCGCTGCCTGGGACGGCGGAGGCCCGGCCGGGCCTTCGCTTCCCATCATCCGATCCGACGACCACGGCAGCCGGTACGGCGGCCGGTTGCGCACCCATCGCGCCGTCGCTGGCGACGCGAGGAGAGCCGCGCGCCGGCGCGCCATCCGGCTGCCCCTGCCTTGTGAAACGAGCGATGAAGACGATCCATTTCCTCAGCCTGTGCGCCAGCACGGCACTGATCGCGCCGGCGCCGGCGCTCGCGCAAGCCGCTGACGGTGTCGGCGCGCTGCAGACGTCGAAACCGCTGGCGCGGGTGCCAGATGCCGATCCGGTGGCGCCCGACGCACCGGCGGACACGCTATCGTCGCGCGAGCATTCGGCGATCACCTATGCGTTGCAGGTCGAAGGGAGCATCGCGGTCGATCCCGTCCATCCGGCGAACGGCGTGAACTTCGGACAGGAATTTGCCGACCGCGCGAACCGCCCCTTGCTCAACCAGATACTGGGAACGATCGCGCGCCCGGTTGCCGGTGGTCCGCGGGTGGACGTGGGCTTCAACCTGCAGGGGCTGTTCGGGACCGACGCGCGCTATTCACCGACCATCGGCCTGTTCGATCGGACGTTCACCGGCCGCTATCAGTTCATCCTGACGCAGGCCAATGTCGTGGTCCACACGCCGGTGCTGACGCCGGGCGGCGTCGATTTCAAACTGGGGCTGTCGCCGGGGCTCATGGGATATGAAGGGCTCGATCCCTCTACGCGCCCGTTCTATACCTTGTCCTACGTCACCAATTACCTGCTGGCGTTCCAGACGGTGGGGGCGATCGCGACGGTGCATGTCAGCCCCCAGCTGGATGTCATCGCCGGCATCGATGCGGGGAACGAGGTGGTTCCCGGCAGGTCGGACAACAACGGCGCCGCAGCGGGTTATCTGGGGGTCAGCCTGAGCCATCTGGCCGGCGATCGCCTGACGGTCCTCGCGATGACGCGCTTCGGACCGGAAAATTCGCGTCTGGCCCTGCCCAATGCGAACCGGGCGATGCGCTGGTGGAACGACGTCACGGCGACCTACAAGATCGACGACCGCACGACGGTGGCGGGGGAGGCGAATTACCTGCGCGACGACGGGCTGAACGCGGAGGCCTATGGCGCGACGGCCTATGTCCTGCACACGATCAACCCGCAATGGTCGGCCAATCTGCGCGTCGATGCGTTGCGCGATCCGCAGGGGGCGTTCGTCGTCACATACGGGTCCGACACCGCGTTCGCCGACGCGATCCGTGGCGTGCCGGCGCTGATCTACACCGCGCCGCCGACGACCTATGGCGCGGTGACCGCCGGCGTCTCGTACCGCCCCGCGGCGCTCAACAGCCGCCGTGTCGCGGTGACGGTTCGACCGGAAATCCGCTACGATCGATCCCTGAACGGGACGCGCCCCTATGATGGCGGGACCCGACGCGGTCAGTGGCTTGCCAGCGCGGACCTGATCGTCGGCTTCTGACGCTTGCGACGCGGCGACGCGGGGGGCATCGGTTCGCGCGGCGCCGGATGCCCGCTGCCAGGTCCGTCAGGCAACATGCTCACCAGTTGCGGCGGTAGCCGATCGTCAGCGTGGCGCCGTTGGCGGGCACGCGGCTGCTGTTGAGGTTGCTGCGCAGCAGCTGGCTGTAGACCGGAAAATACTGGGTTTTGAACAGGTTCTCGATCCCCGCCGTGATCGTGTCCCGTTCGGTCGGGCGCCAGCGGCTGGTCAGGTCGAATACGGCATATTGTTCGACCTTGCGCCGGCCGAAGCTCTGCACGCCGTTCAGCCGATAGTCGCGGTCGCCCGACAGCAGCCCCTGAAAGCGGATGTCGATCCGGTCGACGGGTGTGACCTCGACATAGGCGGTGACCTTGAGCGGGGGGATGCGATAGCCGGTCATCGGGCGCGACGCGGCGGCATTGGCGGGGCGTTCGCGGCCGCGGATCCAGGTCGCGGTCGCGCCGGCCCGGACGCGGTCGGTCGGGTCGCCGACGTCGAGCGATCCCTCGATACCGCGGATGCGCTCGGCGGTGCGCACCAGGATCAGGCCGTTGTTGAGGCTCTGCACATCGCCCAGTTCGGACGTGGTGCGGAATGCGGACGCGGTCATGCGCGCGCGACCGAACCGGCCGCGCCAGCCGACCTCATAGCTGTCGATGCGGACCGGCTGCAGGTCGGAATTGCGGATGTTGAAGCCGAGGTTCGCGTTGCGCAATTGCAGCCCGATATCGGGCAATTGGAAGCCTTGTGAAAAGGTCGCGAAAAAATCCTGGCCCGCGACCGGGGTCACCGTCGCGCTGCCGTTGAAGGTCCAGGCGCCATAGGAAATGGTGCCGCCGGGGATCGTGCCCGGCCGTGCCGCACGCGATTGCGAGAGCGGGACGAAGGCATCGAAGCGGGCGCGGGCGCGGTCGTAGCGGGCGCCCCCTTCGATCGCGAGCCAGTCGGCGAATCGGTGCTGCGCCTGGACGAAGCCGCCATAGGTCAGCGTCGTCAATTTCGGCATGTAGAGGAGCGTCGCAATCCGGTTGAACACCAGACCCCGGCTCGCATCATACGCAACGGGGTCGAACACATCGAGCGGCATGTCGCTCTGTTCATGGGTAAGGTCGCCGCCCCAGGTGAGCGAGCTGCGCTCCCCCAGCGGTGTCTCGATCGTCAGCCGGCCGCCGAAGACCCGGCTGTTCTGCGTCACCTGATCGACGTTGCGCCCGCGCGTCGCGATGCCGCGCGCATCGAACGGCGTGTAGCGCGAGAAGAAGTCGCGGTAATAGCCGAGCGCGGTCAGCCGGCTGCCGAGGACGTCGCGCGCGGCGAGGTTGGCCGTCACCACCGTGCTGTAGAGCTGGTTCTGGTTGGCGAGCTGGATCCCGCGCAGGGGGCGGGCAGCGGCTGTGCCGGCGGGCAGGCGGTCGACCGCGGGGTCGGATACGAAATCGGTATGCTGATCGGCGCGATAATGGCTGGCGGACAGCTGGACATAGGCTCCGCCGAGGCGCAGCCCGGCTTTGCCGCCGACGTTCCACACGTTGCTGTCGAACAGGTCGCCCTGGCTGGGTTCGGGCGCGCGGCGATTGCCGTTACCGTTGAACCCGCCGCCTATCCGCTGATAGCCGCCGTTGACGATGAAATCGAAGCTGCCCGCCGAGCCCGAGACGAATTGCTGCACCCGGCCACCCAGACTGTCCGTCGTCAGGTTGGAGAGCGATCCGGTGCCCGCCAGCACCGTTTCCGCCCGGAGTGGCCCGCCGGCGGGGCGGGTGTTGATCGAAATGATGCCCCCGGTCGCCCCGCTGCCGTACATCGCACTGCTACCGCGCAGCACCTGCACCTGCGCGATGTCGGAGGGTTCGAGGGCGATGAGGCCGCGGGCGCTGTCGCGGTTCGTGTTGTACGGCACGCCATCGACCAGGATCAGCGCGCCGCGCCCGCGCAGCGTCTGGCCGAAATCGGTGATCGTGCGACTGGAATCGGCGAGGCCCGGCACGGTCTTGGCAAGGATGGTCGCCAGCGTATCGGATGCCGAGCGGGCGAGTTCGATCTGGCTCTGATCGATCGTGGTCACCTGATGGCCCGACGCGACGATATCGCTGCGCGACCGCTGTGCCGTGACCACGATGTCGTCGACATTGGCCTCATCCTGTCGAGGCGGAGCGGTTTGCGCGGTCGCGGCCGTCGTTCCCAACAGCGCACCCACGATGGTCAAATACAGATACTTCATTACCGCCCCCAATTGACTACGATTCGCAATAGCAACATCAAAAGGTGAGTCAAATATGGACGGGAGGGGGCGGCCGCTCGGGTGCCGGAGCGCAGCCTCGTTCAGGGGTTGAGGGGTTTGCTACGGCAAATCGACACGGAGGATGGCGCTCCTACCGCGACCTTGGGCGCCGGCGTCGCAACCGACGCGGTGCGCGGCGCGCGGGTTTCGGCGGAGGACGGCGCGGGGATTCGGACGCGGCCTCCGACGCACGCCGGAAACGGCGCCACATCGTCTTCAGCCATTGGGTCAGCCTGTCCATGGCCCCGGCGATACGCGAGCAGAGCCTGAAATCTGCTGAACCCCTTCGTCAACCCAGGTTCAGCCTTTGCACCATCCGTCGGTCCCTACCGTGCCTCTGCACCATTTCCTCACGCGGGGGCCGCGCGGCGACGGTTGCTCCGGCGCGGATGTGCGCCTAAGGTCCGGCCGCTTTCTCCCCCATGCGATAGGACCCCATGAGCCCCGCGCCGCGCTACAAACGCATCTTGTTGAAATTGTCCGGCGAAGTGCTGATGGGGGAGGGCGGTGGCCTGTCGATCGACCCCACCGTCACCGCGCGCGTCGCCGAGGAAATCGCCGACGTGAAGGCACAGGGCTATGAGCTGTGCATCGTCGTCGGCGGCGGCAACATCTTCCGCGGCATTTCCGGTGCGGCGCGCGGCATGGAACGCGCGACCGGCGACTATATGGGCATGCTCGCGACCGTCATGAACGCGCTCGCGGTCCAGAACGCGCTGGAGCAGATCGGCGTCGAGACGCGCGTGCAGTCGGCGATCCCGATGTCGTCGGTGTGCGAACCCTTCATCCGCCGCCGCGCGATGCGACACCTGGAAAAGGGACGGATCGTGATCTTCGCTGCCGGCGTCGGATCGCCGTTCTTCACCACCGACTCGGGCGCGGCGCTGCGCGCGGCCGAGATGAATTGCGACGCGCTGTTCAAGGGCACCAGCGTCGATGGCGTCTACAACGCCGACCCCAAGAAGGATACGAGCGCCACGCGGTTCGCGACCGTCAGTTACGACACGGTGCTCGCCCAGAATCTCAAGGTCATGGATGCCAGCGCCGTCGCGCTGTGCCGTGATTCGAACATTCCGATCGTCGTCTTCAACATCCGCGAACACGGCAATTTCGCCGCGGTGCTGCGCGGTGAGGGCGTCTCGACGGTCGTGCAGAAGGAAGTGGAGTAACCCATGGCTGCCTATGACAAGTCCGATCTCGAGCGCCGCATGGCGGGTGCCGTCGAAGCGCTGAAGCACGACTTGGCCGGTCTGCGCACCGGCCGTGCGTCGACCGCGCTGCTCGATCCCGTCACCGTAGAGGTGTATGGCAGCCACATGCCGCTGACGCAGGTCGCCACCGTCTCCGTGCCGGAGCCGCGCATGATCTCGGTCCAGGTGTGGGACAAGTCGAACGTCGGGCCGGTGGAAAAGGCGATCCGCTCGGCGGGCCTGGGCCTCAACCCGATCAACGACGGCCAGACGCTGCGCCTGCCGATCCCCGACCTGACCGAAGAGCGCCGCAAGGAACTCGCCAAGCTCGCCGGCAAGTACGCCGAGGGCGCGCGCATCGCGGTGCGCAACGTCCGCCGCGACGGCATGGACAACCTCAAGACCGACGAGAAGAAGGGCGTGTTCAGCGAAGACGAGCGCAAACGCCACGAAACCGAGGTGCAGAAGCTGACCGACGCGACGATCGCCGATGTCGATGCGGCGGCGGCGGCGAAGGAAAAGGAAATCCTGGGTAAGTGACCAAGGTTCCGTTCGCCCTGAGCTTGTCGAAGGGCGTGTCCCGAGCGCATCGTTTGCGGCACGTGCTCCGACAGGGTCAGCACGAACGGGGGTCTGTATGAGCAGCGCACCCCTCCTCTCGGCGGTTCCGAATGCAGGCCTCGTGCCGCGCCATGTTGCGATCATCATGGATGGCAACGGCCGCTGGGCGAAGGCCCGGCACCTGCCGCGCGTCGCCGGGCACAAGGCGGGGGTGGAGGCGGTGCGCCGCGTCACCCGCGCCGCGCGCGCGATGGGGATCGAGGCGCTGACACTCTATGCGTTCAGCTCGGAAAACTGGCGCCGGCCTGAGGAAGAGGTGGGCGCGCTGATGGGCCTGCTGCGGCTGTTCATCCGCAGCGACCTTGCCGAGCTGGTCGAAGAGAATGTTCGGCTGCGCATCATCGGCGACTATCGCCGGTTCGCGCCCGATCTCGTCGCCCTGGTCGACGATGCGGTCGCCAAGACCGCGGGCAACACCGGCCCGGTGCTGGTGATTGCCCTCAATTACGGATCGCAGGCCGAACTGGTCGCGGCGGCGCAGACACTGGCGGCGCGTGCGGCGGCGGGAGAGATCGACCCTGCATCGATCACGCCCGAGCATATCGAGGCGGAGTTGCAGACTGCGGACCTGCCGCCGCTCGACCTCGTCATCCGATCGTCGGGCGAGCAACGGCTGTCGAATTTCCTGCTGTGGCAGGCGGCCTATGCCGAGCTGCTGTTCGTCGAGACCCTGTGGCCCGATTTCAACGGCGACACGCTGGCCGATGCGGTGACCGCATTCGGGCAGCGCCAGCGGCGTTACGGCGGCCTGTGAGCGACGCCGCCCCGGGCAAGCGCCCGTCGGACCTGGCCGTGCGTGCGGTGACCGGCGTCGGCATGATCGCCGTCGCGCTGGTCGCGCTGGCGTTCGGCGGCTTTGCGCTCTGGCTGCTCGCCGCGGTGATCGGCGTGTTCATGATGGCCGAATGGAGCGAGCTGAACGGCGCGCCGCCGCAGACCAAGCGGCTGGGCCAATATGTCCTGTTCGTACCGCTGGCGATCATGTGCCCGATCGCGGCCGGTCCCAATTTCTTCGCGCTCGGGCTGTTGGCCGGCGCCTTCTTCTTCCTCGGCATCGTCACGCGGCGCCCGGCGCTGGCGCTCGGCGTCCTCTATTGCGGCCTGCCGATCTATGCGCTGCTGCTGATCCGGCATGAGCCCGATGGCCTGCGCAACGCCTTGTGGGCGCTGAGCCTCGTCTGGGCGACCGATATCGGCGCCTATTTCGCCGGACGGACGATCGGCGGGCCGAAGCTGGCGCCTGCGATCAGCCCCAACAAGACCTGGGCAGGGCTGATCGGCGGGATCGTCGCGGCGACCGTGCTCGCGCTCGTGATGAGCCGCGTCTATCTGCTGCCGGTACGCTTCGTGGCGGCGACGCCGGTGCTCGCGATCCTGGCGCAGGCGGGCGACCTGTATGAAAGCCATCTGAAGCGCCGCGCGGGCGTGAAGGATTCGGGTAGCGTCATTCCGGGCCATGGCGGCGTGCTCGACCGGCTGGATGGCGTGGTGCCGGTGCTGCCGATCGCGGCGCTGCTCGTCGTGGTGCCGCTGGGATTTCCTGCATGAAGACCGTCACCATTTTGGGCGCCACCGGATCGGTGGGCACGTCGACGCTCGATCTGGTCGAGCGCGAGCCGGACCGGTTCCGCGTCCGTGCGCTGACCGCCAATTGCGATGTCGCCAACCTTGCCGCGGCTGCGATCCGCACGAAGGCGGAGATCGCGGTCGTCGCGGACGAAAGCTGCCTGCCCGAGCTACGCACCGCGCTGGCGGGCACGGGCACGCAAGCCGCGGGCGGGCGGCAGGCGATCTGCGACGCTGCGGCGGGCGCGGACTGGACGATGGGCGCCATCGTCGGCTGTGCCGGCCTGGAGCCGGTGATGGCGGCGATCGGGCACGGCGGCACCGTCGTCATCGCCAACAAGGAGCCGTTGGTGTCGGCGGGCGAGGTGATCCTCGCCGCCGCCGCGGCGTCCGGCGCGACGCTGCTGCCCGCGGACAGCGAGCATAATGCGATCCACCAATGTTTCGATTTCGCGCGGCCCGAGCGGGTGCGGCGGATCATCCTGACCGCCAGCGGCGGGCCGTTCCGCGACTGGTCGCTGGAGCGGATGGCGGACGTGACGGTCGAACAGGCGGTCGCGCATCCCAATTGGTCGATGGGCGCGAAGATCAGTGTCGACAGCGCGACGATGATGAACAAGGGCCTCGAGCTGATCGAGGCGGCACGGCTGTTCCCGGTCGACAACGACCGGATCGAGGTGGTGATGCACCGCCAGTCGGTGATCCATTCGATGGTCGATTATGTCGACGGGTCGATGCTCGCGCAGCTGGGCCCCAGCGACATGCGCGTGCCGATCGCGCATACGCTCGCCTGGCCCGACCGGATGGCGACGCCGATGGAGCCGCTGGACCTCGTGAAGATCGGCCGGCTCGATTTCGAGGCGTGCGATCCGGTGCGCTTTCCTGCGCTGGCACTAGCGCGCGCGGCGCTGGAGGCGGGCGGTGCGCGCCCGGCGATCCTCAACGCGGCCAACGAGGTGGCGGTCGCGGCCTTTCTGGCGCGACGGATCGGCTTCCTCGAAATTGCCGCAATCGTCGCCGATACGCTGGAGCGTTACGACCCGCAGGCGCCCGCCACGGTGGAATCGGTCCTGGCGGTCGATGCCGAGGCACGGCGGATAGCGGACGAGCAGGTTCGGGGCCGAAGCACGGGCCGGACTGGGGGGCGTGTAGAGGTTCACGCGTGAAGGATTGCGCAGCTTGATCCAGTCCCCCGGTATCCTGATGGCGGTCCTCGCCTTTCTGTGCGCCATCGGGCCGCTCGTGTTCATTCATGAGATGGGCCATTATCTCGCCGGCCGCGTCTTCGGCGTGAAGGCGGAGGCGTTTTCGATCGGCTTCGGGCGCGAGATTGCGGGCTTCACCGATTCCCGTGGCACGCGCTGGAAATTCGGCTGGCTGCCGCTGGGCGGCTATGTCCGCTTCGCCGGCGACATGAACCCCGCGAGCCAGCCCGATGCGGCATGGCTGTCGCTGCCCGCCGACGAGCGGATGCGCACCTTCCAGGCCAAGCCCCTGTGGCAGCGCGCGATCATCGTCGCGGCGGGGCCGGCGGTGAACCTGATCCTGGCGGTGCTGATCCTCGCCGGCTTCGCCTATAGCTATGGCGTCGATCGCACCCCCGCCGTCGTCGGTGCGGTGGTGGAGGGCGGCGCGGCGGCGAAGGCGGGCCTGCGCGCGGGCGACCGGATCGTCGCGCTCGACGGCCGCGGGGTCGACACCTTCTCCGACCTCGCGCGCTACGCGCTGATCCGGCCGGGCCAGCAGGTCACGGTGACGGTGGCGCGCGCCGGCCGTGATATCGAGACGCCGCTGACGATCGGCACGGTCCATCAGCGTGACCGGTTCGGCAACGAATATCGCATCGGCCGGCTGGGCTTGCAGAGCGGCGATCCCGTGCTCGCCCCCGTCAGCCTTGCCGAGGCGCCGATCGCCGGCGTGCGCATGACGGGCGAGATCATCGGCGGCACGCTGGAAACGATCGGCCAGATCATCAGCGGCCGCCGCTCGATCGACGAACTGGGCGGGCCGATCCGCATCGCCAAAATCTCTGGCGAGCAGATGGCGCTGGGCGTTTCGGCCTTCGTCTGGCTGGTCGCGATGCTCTCCATCAATCTGGGGTTCATCAACCTGCTGCCAGTGCCGATGCTGGATGGCGGACACCTCTTCTTCTACGCGATCGAAGCGGTGCGGCGTCGTCCCCTCGAACCTCAGGTACAGGAATGGGCATTTCGCGGCGGATTGGCTGCGGTATTGGCGTTGATGCTGATCGTCACGTTCAACGATTTGGGCGCGGTTGGTCTGTGGCAGCGGTTGGCCGGGTTGATCGGCTGACCGGGTTGGGGCAGGGCGTTGCGCTGCGGTTCCCGACGTTACGTGGGTATCCTGACGTTTTTGGGGTGGGTTGAGTGACAGCGATGACAAGTTCCAAGTTCGCCGGCCTGGGTGCCGCGCTGCTCGCCGGCACCATGCTGTCGGGTGTGCCCGCCATGGCGCAGACGGCGGCCGCGCCGGCCCAGGCGCCGGCCCAAGCGCCGGCAACGACACCCGCGACCGGCGCACAGGCGGCAACGGCGCCCGCCGCCACGCCGGCGCCCGTGCGCACGATCAAGTCGCTGCGCGTCGAAGGATCGCAGCGCATCGAGCCAGAAACGGTGCTGTCGTACACCAAGCTGCGCGTCGGCATTCCGTACACCGCGGAAACGCTGGACCAGGCGCTGAAGGACCTGCAGGCATCGGATCTGTTCGTCCAATATCAGATCGAGGGCGTCGAGACCGGCGACATCGTGCTGAAGGTGCGCGAGAACCCGATCATCAACCGCGTGATCCTGGAAGGTAACAAGGCGCTGAAAAGCGACAAGATTACCAAGGAAATCAAGCTCGCGCCGCGTCAGATCTTCACCCGCACCGCGGTGCGGCAGGACGTCAGCCGCATCCTGGAACTGTATCGCCGCCAGGGTCGATTCGCCGCGGTCGTCAATCCGAAGATGGTCAACCTCGACCAGAATCGCGTCGACGTGGTGTTCGAGATCAACGAAGGGCCGAAGTCCAAGGTCCGCCAGATCAACATCATCGGCAACGAGGTGTTCAGCGACGGCAAGCTGCGCGGCGAGATGGCGACGAAGGAATCGCGCTGGTTCCGCCTGCTGTCGTCCAACACGTCCTATGATCAGGATCGCCTGAACTACGACCAGCAGAAGCTGCGTCAATTCTATCTGACGCAGGGCTATGCCGATTTCCGCGTCACCAGCGCGGTCGCCGAGCTGACGCCCGACAAGCGTGACTTCATCATCACCTATGTCGTCGAAGAGGGTAAGCGCTACAAGTTCGGCGATATCACCGTCGACAGCGAAATCCGCGACTTCGACAACAAGAAGCTTGCCGCGTCGCTGCCGGTCAAGAAGGGCGACTGGTACAACGCCAAGCTGGTCGAGGATTCGATCGATCAGCTGAGCCAGTCGGCCGGCCTGTTCGGCTATGCCTTCACCGACGTGCAGCCGGATTACAGCCGCGATCCCGAAACGCTGACGATGGGGATGAACTTCCACATCGGCCAGGCGCAGCGCACCTATGTCGAGCGGATCGACATCAACGGCAATACGCAGACGCAGGACAAGGTCGTGCGCCGCGAAATCCGTCTGGCGGAAGGCGATGCGTTCAACAGCTTCCAGGTGAAGCGCAGCCAGGATCGCATCAACAGCCTGGGATTCTTCCAGGACAAGATGGAGATCAAGCAGAACCCCGGTTCCGCACCCGATCGCGTCGTCCTGGAAACGACGCTCGAAGAACGCAGCACCGGCGAATTGCAGCTGTCGGTCGGCTATTCCAGCCTCGAACGCTTCATCATCCAGGCGAACATCACGCAGAACAACTTCCGCGGCAAGGGCCAAGTGCTGCGCGCGGGCGTGAACTATTCGACCTATTCGAAGTCGGTCGAACTGGGCTTCACCGAGCCGTATCTGTTCGACAAGAACGTCGCGATCGGCGTCGACGTGTTCCGCCGCGACTTCAACTCGTTCAACTATATCGGCACGCAGCGTCAGACGACCTATTCGCAGGTGTCGACCGGTTTCCAGGTCCGCGCGGGCGTGCCGCTGACCGAATATTGGTCGCTCGCCGGCCGCTATGGCCTGTCCTACGATCAGGTCGGTCTTGATTCGGCGACCTATTTCACCAACGGCGTCTGCGATCCGCTGAAGGCGGGCCGTTACCTCTGCGAAGCGATCGGCAACCGCTGGACGTCGACCGTCGGCTATTCGCTGATCTACGACAGCCTCAACAGCCGCCTGCGTCCGACCGCGGGCCAGCGCTTCGCCTTCAACCAGGACTTCGCGGGCCTGGGCGGTGACGTGAAGTATATCCGTACGCGCCTCGAAGGCTCGAAGTTCTGGAACGTCGGCAGCGGCTTCATCGGCTCGATCGTCGGCGAGGGCGGCTATATCCACTCGCTGGAAAAGAGCCGCGGCCCCGGCATCGACAGCGTCCGCATCACCGATCGCTTCTATCTCGGCGAACCGCAGTTCCGCGGCTTCGACATCCGTGGCGTCGGTCCGCGCGTGCAGCGTCAGGCCTATACGACGGACGCGAACGGCAAGCAGATCCTCGTCACCGATCGCGACCAGATCGTCGACGACGCGCTGGGCGGCCGTGCCTATTACCTCGTCCGCGCCGAGCTGGAGATTCCGTTGGGCTCCGGCGCGCGCGAACTGGGCCTGCGTCCGTCGGTCTACGTCCAGGCGGGCAGCCTGTGGGGCCTGACCAAGCCGCTGCCGACCGCGAGCTTCCCGACGATCACCGATTCGGCGGGCAACGTGACGGTGCTGCCCATCCAGCGGCTGCTGACCGACTCGGCGGGCCGCCAGCTCTATTACAACACCTACACGCCGGACGGCGCGACCGCGCCGGCGCTGCGTGCGACGACCTGTTCGATCGGCTATTCGGCGGTTGCGGGCGGCGCATGTTCGGGCAGCGAGACGAACACGATCGCATTCGATCAGGCGATCTCGCCGTTCAAGGAAACCTATTACGGCAGCAGCCCGACGCCGCGCGTCAGCATCGGCATCGGCGTCAACTGGACGTCGCCGTTCGGCCCGCTGCGTATCGACCTCGCCAAGGCGCTCGTCACCCAGAAGGGCGACGATCCCAAGCTCATTACCTTCAACGTAGGGACGCAGTTCTAATGAAGACGATTACCAAGACGTGCGCCGTGGCGATCGCCTCGGCTTCGGTCGCCCTGCTCGCCGGTGGCGCCTCGGCGCAGACCGCCGGCATCGCCACGGCGCAGCCCGACGCGGCGATCTTCAGCGCGAAGGCGTTCGAAACCGCCAACACGCAGATCGGCACGACCTACAAGGCGCAGCTGGATCAGGCCGCTGCGGCGCAGAACGCGCTGAACACGAAGCTGCGCGGCATCCTCGACGCCAACAAGGACGGCCAGATCAGCCAGGCGGAAGCCGCCGCGGCCGAATCGAACCCGACGATCGCCAAGCAGGTGCGCGATGCCCAGGCTGCCGCGCAGCCCGGCATCGAAGCCGCGCAGAACCCCGCGATCAAGGCGCAGGCCTATGCGCTGGAACAGATCGTCGCCAAGTATGACCCGGCGCTGCGCGCGGTCGTGACGGCGAAGAAGATCAACCTGGTGCTGTCGCCGAACGCGATCCAGTACGCGCCGCCGGCGACCGACATCACGCGCGACATCATCGCCGAGATCGATCGCACGACGCCGACCGTCTCGATCACGCCGCCAGCTAACTGGCAGCCGCAGCAGCAGACCGTCGAGCTGCTGCAGCAGTATCGCCAGATCGTCTACGCGAACGCCCAGCGCCGCCAGCAGGCGGGTGCTCCGGCTCCGGCCGCTGCGCCGGCCGCCGGCACCCCGCAGGGCCGCTAAGGACCCGCGTCGGTGAGCGAAGACGCACAGACCATGGGGCCGCTCGATATCGGGCGGGTCATGGCGGCGCTGCCGCATCGCTACCCGATGCTGCTGGTCGACCGGGTCGAGGAGATCGTCCTCGACCGGTCGATCGCGGCAATCAAGGCGGTGACGATCAACGAAGGCTTCTTCCAGGGGCATTTCCCCGGTCGTCCGATCATGCCGGGCGTGCTGATCGTCGAGGCGCTGGCGCAGGCGGCGGGCGTGCTCGCGGTCGAAAGCCTGGGCCTCGCCGGATCGGGCAAGCTCGTCTATTTCATGGCGATCGAGGGCGCGAAGTTCAGGAAGCCCGTCGAGCCCGGCGTGCTGCTGCGCCTGGAGGTCGAATTCGTCCAGAAGCGCTCCAGCGTCTGCAAGTTCGCAGGTGTTGCGAAGGTTGACGGGCAAGTCGTTGCAGAGGCTAACTTTACTGCGATGATCGCCGATCCGCCCAAGGCGTAACGCGTGTGACTTTCGCTGACTTTTGACTTTTCGGCGGCGCTCCGTTACGGGCGCCGCTTCCCTTTCAGGCTGGTCGGAACCAGCCGCATACGGAGCGTGTGACGTGAAGAAAGATACCCACCCCGACTACCACATGATCAAGGTCCAGATGACGGACGGCACCGTGTTCGAAACCCGCTCCACCTGGGGCAAGGAAGGCGACACGATGCAGCTCGACATCGATCCGCTGGCGCACCCCGCCTGGACCGGTGGCCGTGGTCAGCTGCTCGACGCGGGCGGCCAGGTCGCACGCTTCAACAAGCGCTTCGGTGGCGGTCTCACGCTCCGCAAGAACTGATTGGATCGTTGACTCGGCGTTAACCATCGACGCGATACTCTTGATCGATGTTTGCCGCCGAGTTCGAACCTGCAGAACCCAATGGCCGGCGCCGCTCTCCGCGTGCGCCGGTTTCGTTGGATGCGCATATCGGCAAGGCCGCTCGCACCTTGTGCAAGGTGGTCGATCTCTCGATCCACGGCGTTCGCCTGCAAACCTATTCCGCGCTGGCCAAGGGCAGCACGATCTGGCTGACCTTGCCCGAAGCGGGCACGATCGCGGCCGACGTGATGTGGTCCGACGATTATCTCGCCGGCTGCCAGTTCAAGAAGCCGTTGGAAATCGACGTCTTCGACAGATTGCTCACGCAGAATCGCTGACTGCGCTATGACGGACGCGTAAAGCGTCTTGCTGCGATGCAGCATCAGCGATTATGGATGCGAGGATGAACCAGCCCTCTGCGCCGACCGGACCGGTGCCGACGATGTTCGAAGCCATCGTCCGGCAGATGACCGTCACCGCCACCTACAACAAGGGTGCGGTCACGATCGCCCCCCACATCCTCTACACACGGCACGGCGAGATCTACGTCGATGCGACCACGGTCGAGCGCGACGGCAAGCCGCCGCGCGAGGAGAAGCTGGGGACGTTCAAGCTCGACGGCCTGGGCGATCCGACGCTGACCACGAACACCTTCCGCCCGAGTGCGCTGTTCGAGCCCGAGGCGGAGAAATATGTCGGCGTGACGCTGATGGCGGTGGAGCTGGGGTAAGGCTCGGCACGCTTACGGCTTCCGCAAACTCCCCCCGTCACCCCGGACTTGTTCCGGGGTCCACTCTGCGGCGAGGGGGATGGTTTGAGTCTCCTGCCGCCCCCTAGCGGCCCGGTGGACCCCGGAACGAGTCCGGGGTGACGGAAGACGGGCGGGGGCGCACTGTCACCAGCGCGCCCCGTTACCTCAGCGGCAGCGGACCTGCGACTGGTTCTGGTCGATCGCCTTGCCAGCGAGCGCACCGGCCGCGCCGCCGAGCAGGGTGCCGACGATGCGGCTACGGCCGCCATCGATCACATTGCCCAGAATGCCGCCCGCGGCGCCGCCGATGACGAGCCCGGTCGTGCCATCGCTACGCTTGCAATAATAACGGCCGTCATTGCCGGCATAGACACGCTCGTCCGCGCTCAGCACGCGCTCGCGATAATTGTCGCCGCTGCGATAATAACGCGACGGATCGTAGCCGTTCTCGTCGCGATCGCCGGGGTAGCTATTGTTGTTGTAATAGTTTGCAGCCGGTGCCTCGCGATAGCCGCCGGTCCCGGTGTAGCCGCCGCGCGACGCGCGATAGCGATCCACTTCGGCGCGATAGCGGGCGAGTTCGGCGTCGAATCGCTGCTGCGCGGCGGTGAAGCGCGCCTCGTCCTGTGCCGACTGGGCGACGACCGGAGTGGCGGCGGTGAGCGCGGCGGCCGCGGCAGCGGCGAGGGACAGCGACTTGAGCATGGCGATCGTCCTGAGCTTCTTAGTCCGTTGATTCGGAACCGTAACGGCCATACGCGGAACCTACCCTGCCGGTTCCTGAACGGATGGTAGGCGGCGTATCGGCGAGCCGCGGTTGCCGGACGACGCCAAGGTGGGATCGGCCGCCTCAGTCCGTCGCCTCAGTCCGTCGCTGTGCTCGCAATGACGAGGAGGGTGGCCCTCGGGCGGGGGCGCTCCGATCACCCGATCGTGACGAAGCTGTCCATCACCCGCTTGCGGCCGGCGGCTTCGAAGTCGATCTCCAGCTTGTTGCCTTCGATCTCGGCAATCGCGCCATAGCCGAATTTCTGGTGGAAGACGCGCATGCCGACGCTGAGGTCGCTGCGCCCCTTGTTGCCGATGCTGACCGCGCTCGCCCGGCTTTCGACGATCCGCGTCGGCTGGGTGGTGAAGCCGGAGCCGGAGCCCGCCGCGCGCTGCCAGCCCGGGCCGCGGCCGGTGCCGCGCGCGACATTGGCGAAGGGATCGGCGCGCTCGCTCCAATTGGCGCGCCACAGGCTTTCGCCGCCCGACATGGTCGTGTCGCTGTCGGTATGTTCGGGCGGCAACTCGCCGACGAAGCGGCTCGGGATGCTGGAGGTCCACTGGCCGTAGATGCGGCGGTTGGCGGCGTGGAGGATCGTCGCGCGGCGGCGCGCACGCGTGATCGCGACATAGGCGAGGCGGCGCTCCTCCTCCAGGCTGCGCGTGCCGCCTTCGTCGATCGCGCGTTGCGAGGGGAACAGGCCTTCTTCCCAGCCGACGAGGAACACGGTGTCGAATTCGAGCCCCTTGGCGGCGTGGATCGTCATGATCGTCACCTCGGGCGCCTGCACTGCGCCTTCCTTGTCCATGACGAGGCTGACGTGTTCTAGGAACGCGCCGAGCGATTCATATTCCTCCATCGCGCGGACGAGTTCGGACAGGTTTTCGAGCCGCCCGGATGCCTCGACCGACTTTTCGGCCTGCCACATCGCGGTATAGCCCGATTCGTCGAGCATCTGCCGCGCGAGTTCGGCATGCGGCAGGTCGCGTGCCCGGTCGCGCCAGCGCGCGATGTCGCCGACGAAATTGCCGAGCGCGCGGCGCGCCTGCGGGGTCAGTTCGTCGGTGTCGAGGATGCGCGCGGCGGCAATGGTGAGCGGCACGCCCTCTGCGCGGGCGAGTTGATGGATCTTGGCGATCGCCTTGTCGCCAAGGCCGCGCTTGGGGACGTTGACGATGCGTTCGAAGGCCAGATCGTCCGAAGGCTGGTTGACGATGCGCAGATAGGCGAGCGCGTCGCGGATTTCGGCGCGTTCGTAGAAGCGATAGCCGCCGACGATGCGGTACGGCATGCCGATCGAGATGAAGCGGTCTTCGAACTCGCGCGTCTGGTGCTGTGCGCGGACGAGGATCGCGATATGATCGAGCGGGGTGCCGTTCCGCTGCGCGGCCTCAATCTCGTCGCTGACCCGGCGGGCTTCTTCGGGGCCGTCCCACACCCCCAGCACGCGCACCTTCTCGCCCACATCGAGTTCGGTCCACAGCGTCTTGCCGAGCCGACCGCCGTTATGCGCGATGACGCCCGATGCGGCGCCGAGGATATGCGGCGTCGACCGGTAATTCTGTTCGAGGCGGATCACCTTGGCGCCGGGAAAATCCTTCTCGAACTTCAAGATGTTTTCGACCTGTGCGCCGCGCCACGAATAGATGGACTGATCGTCGTCGCCGACGCAGGCGATGTTCTTGCGCGTCTGCGCCAGCAGCCGCAGCCACAGATACTGGACGATGTTGGTGTCCTGATATTCGTCCACCATGATGTATTTGAAGCGGTCCTGATAAGTCCGCAGCACGTCGGCATGCGTCTTCAGGATGGTGAGCATGTGGAGCAGCAGGTCGCCGAAGTCGCAGGCGTTCACGCTGCGCAGCCGCGCCTGATATTGCGCGTACAGCTCGCCACCGCGCCCGTTGGCGTAGCGTTCGCTTTCGCCGGCATCGATATCGGCGGGGACCAGGCCCCTGTTTTTCCAATCGTCGATCAGGCCGGCGAGGCTGCGCGCGGGGAAGCGCTTTTCGTCGATGTCCGCGGCGACGATCAGCTGCTTGAGCAACCGCAACTGATCGTCGGTATCGAGGATGGTGAAGTTCGACTGCAATCCGACCAGCTCGGCATGACGGCGGAGCATCTTGGCGCCGATCGCGTGGAAGGTGCCGAGCCACGGCATGCCCTCCACCGCGTCGCCGACCATCCGGCCGACGCGCTCGCGCATCTCGCGCGCGGCCTTGTTGGTGAAGGTGACGGCGAGGATCTCCGACGGCCACGCCTTGCGCGTCCACAGCAGATGCGCGAGCCGCGCGGTCAGCGCCGCGGTCTTGCCCGTACCGGCGCCGGCCAGCATCAGCACCGGGCCTTCGGTGGTGAGCACTGCGTCGCGCTGCGGCGGGTTCAACCCCTTGAGATACGGCGGATCCTGCAGGGCGGCGGGGGAGGCGGTGTCGGTCACCGGCGAACAGGTAGGGAACGGCGCTTGGCTCGGCAAGCTGCGAGCGCGGCAAGCCCGGAAAAATCGGGGCAGCCACCGGTGCGGCCGCCCCGTAGTTCAGGGAGCACCAGTCGACAGAAAGGCGACCGATACATCGCGACCCACAGGGGGAGGGGAGCCGCGGTGGCACCTCGCTAGCGGCGGAATGTTGCGAAGGGATGGCAACTTTGTTGCCAGATGCCTTTGTTTGGGGGTTAGAAAGGCGGCATGAGCCAATTCCCCGCCGCCAAAGTCCCGGACGCCGCCGTCACGCCAGCCTCGCCGCGCCGGATCCTGACCGCGAGTCTGGTCGGTACGGCCGTGGAATTCTACGATTTCTACATTTACGCCACCGCCGCGGCGCTGGTGTTTCCGGCGCTGTTCTTTCCGGGGGAAAGTGCATCGGCGCGGCAGATGATGAGCTTCGCGAGCTTTGCCGTGGCCTTCTTCGCGCGGCCGATCGGTGCGGCGGTGTTCGGGCATTTCGGCGACCGGATCGGGCGCAAGTCGACCCTGGTCGCCAGCCTGTTGCTGATGGGCGGATCGACGGTCGCGATCGCCTTCCTGCCGACCTATAAACAATTCGGCATCTGGGCGCCGCTGCTGTTGTGCCTGATGCGGTTGGGGCAGGGGCTGGGGCTGGGCGGCGAATGGGGCGGCGCGGCGCTGCTTGCGGTCGAGAATGCACCGCCGCATCGGCGCAACACCTGGGGCATGTTCCCCCCGCTGGGGGCGCCGGTCGGCTTCATCCTGGCGAACGGATTGTTCCTGCTGCTGGGGCTGGTGCTGAGCGACGGGCAGTTCCGCGCCTGGGGGTGGCGCCTGCCGTTCCTGGTGAGCGCAGTGCTGGTCGCGCTCGGCCTTTGGATCCGGCTGAAGCTGACCGAGACGCCCGCCTTCGTCGAAGCGGCCAAGGCCGAAGCGCTGCCCAAGGTGCCGCTCGCGACGCTGTTCGCCGGTCATGGTCGCGCGCTGCTGGCCGGCACCGGCGGGGTGGTGGCGTGCTTCGCGCTCTTCTATCTCGCGACCGCCTTTACGCTCAGCTACGGCACGACGACGCTGGGCTATGACAAGACGGCGCTGCTCGGCGTCGAGCTGGTCGCGATCCTGTTTCTGGCCGCAGGCGTGATTGTCGCGAGCGTGCTGGCGGACCGGACGGGGGCGGAGCGGATGCTGGTGATCGGCTTTCTGGGCTGCATCGTCGCCGGCGCGCTGATGGGGCCGATGCTGGGCGCCGGATCGCTGGTCGTGGTGTTCGCGTGGCTGGCCTTCGCACTGTTCGTGATGGGCTTTGCCTATGGCCCGCTCGGCGGCTGGCTGCCGACGCTGTTTCCGGCGGGCGTGCGCTACACCGGTGTGTCGATGACGTTCAACGTCGGCGGCATTCTGGGCGGGGCGCTCGCGCCGATCGCGGCGCAGGCGCTGGCCGCGCGGGGGCTGTGGTGGATCGGCCTGTATCTGGTCGCGGCGGGCATCGTGAGCCTCGCCGGCCTTGCGCTGTTGCCGCGGGTCATCACCGCCGACTGAACCAGCGCGGCCAGCGCGACACGCTGCGTTTCGGGACGTCGGCCTCGGAATAGCCGGTCGCATTGAGCAGGAAGCTGGCGAGCAGCAACGCCTGGTTGCGGCTCAGCACCAGCCGCGTCGTCGCGATCTGCTGATTGTCGAGCGCCTGTGCGGATGGCGTCGTCTGCACCTCCAGCTCGATGCCCTTGGGCAAGGGGTGATGCACCCATCCGACCACCGCCTGCGGCCCCGACCGCCGCGGGGCATCGTAATGGTGGGGAATGAACTGCGTCGCCATGGCTCCCTCCTGTTGCGATCAGGCGGCCCGCAACAGTGTCACACGGGCCTTCCCATGCACGCGGCTGGTGTCGATGGCGAACCCGGCGACCTCGACCGCCTCGTCGCGTGCGGTCTCTATGCTGACCCAGGTCGCGGCGTTCGTCCAGCCCAGCCGCGCCAATTTATCCAAGGCTACCAAGCCTGCGCCGGTGCCGTAGGGCGGGTCCATCATGATGAGGTCGAGCGGCGCGCGCGCCGGCCCCAGCGCCATCACCGATCCACTGCGCACGTCGCCGCGCGTGCCGAGCTTGGCGAGGTTCGCCTTCAGCGCATCCAGCGCCGCGCCGTCCTGTTCGACGAACAGGCACGATGCCGCGCCACGCGACAGCGCCTCGATCCCCAGCGCGCCCGATCCGGCGAACAGATCGGCGACGGCGAGCCCTTCGAAGCTGCCGAGGCGGCTGGTGAGCATCGAGAACAACGCCTCGCGTGTGCGGTCGGCGGTGGGGCGCGTCGCATCACCCTTGGGCGCGACGAGTGGACGCCCGCGCCACTGGCCGGCGATCACCCTCACGAGCGGCCTCCGCGCGGTCCGCCCTTCGGCCCGCCCTTGAAGCCACCGCTGGGCGGACGCCCGCCCGATGGGCGCGGCGAGCCGCCGCCTGCGGGGCCGCCGCGCGTCGGGGCGTCGCCGCGGGGATGACGCTGGCCGGTGCGGGATGCGCCGGGCTTGCCTTGGCCGACACGGGGAGCGCCGGAGCGGTTGCGGTCGCCGCTGCGATCGGCGCCGCGTTCATCCTGACGCTCCCACGGCTTCATCGCCGAGCCGCCGGTGGGGACGTTGGCCTTGCCGTCGCGGGCGTCGTCGCGTGCGCGCGCGTCGGTTCGGGTCCGCGTGCGGGCGCCGCGATCGGTCGTCGCGGGGGTGCGGAAGCCGGGGCGGGGCGCTTCGCCCGTGGCGGGCGCGCGCGGGTTCGCCGTGCGGGCGGGGGCGGGACGGTCCGCGCTGCCTTCGGGACGCGGGCGCGATCGTGTCGGGCGCTCGTCTGGCGTGGTCGGCCGTACGGTTGCCGGCCGCTCCATGCCGCGCTCGGCGCCGCGGCGCGTGCGAGTGGTGCGATCGACGCTGGGCGCGGTGCGGAAGCCGGCACGGGGGGCGGCCGCGATCGGCTCGTCCGGCGCGCCGCCCTTCAGCGTCTTGCGGAAGCCGACGATCTCATGCTGCTTCACCTCGCCGATCCCGCCGACCGGCAGGTCGCCGAGCACGAACGGGCCGTAGCGGGTGCGGATCAGGCGGCTGACCTGCAGCCCCAGATGTTCGAGGACGCGGCGCACCTCGCGGTTCTTGCCTTCGGTGATCGTGATCTCGATCCATACGTTGGCGCCGGTGCGCCGCTCGATATTGGCGTCGATCGAGCCGTAGCGAATGCCCTCGATCTCGACGCCCTCGGCCAGCTCCTCGAGCTGCTGCTGCGTGACGTTGCCATAGGCGCGCGCGCGATAGCTGCGCTCGACACCGGTCGCGGGCAGCTCCAGCTGCCGCTTGAAGCCGCCGTCGGTGGTCAGCAGCAGCAGCCCCTCGGTATTGAGGTCGAGCCGCCCAACGGGCACCAGCCGCGGCAGGTCGTGGGGCAGGCGATCGTAGATCGTCGGCCGCCCCTTGGGGTCGCGTTCGGTGACCAGCAGCCCGGTCGGCTTGTGATACAGGAACAACCGCGTCGGTTCGGGTGAGCCGACGGGCTGGCCATCGACGGTCACGCCGCGCAGCGACGTCAGCACGGTGGCGGGCGTGTCGAGTACCTTGCCGTCGAGCGCGACGCGCCCTTCGGCGATCATCCGTTCGATCTCGCGACGGCTGGCGACGCCCGCGCGGGCCAGCAGTTTCGCGATCCGGTCGCCGGGCGTCTTGCCCGCGGCGGCAGGGGTGCGGGGGTCTTTGGGGTCGGCCATCGTCGCCCCATACGCGCAATTGTGCCGCGCGTGAAAAAATTTGCGTCACTTGCCGCCAGATGCGCGTTAACCGAATCGGGCGTGACATGGGATAACGCCGTCAACCAAGGGGCATAGCGGCATATGTTGTTCGGGCGGAAGAAGCGGCTGATCGAACGGCTGCTGGTGGTCGAGGACGAGCCACTCATCGCCTTCGATACCGAACATATTCTGCGCGAGGCGGGCTATACGATCATTGCGACGGTAGACCGCGTGGCAGAGGCGGTGTCGGTGCTGGAATCGGGCGAGGCGCTCGACCTGGTGCTGGTCGACGTCAATCTGGCGGACGGATCGGGGCTGGACGTCGCGCGCAGTGCCCGTGCCGCCGCGGTGCCGGTGCTGTTCGTCACCGGTCGCTTCCCGCCCGAGGCGGAGGCGCTGGCGACCGGGCGCCTGGTCAAACCCTATCAGCAACGCGACCTGATCGGATCGATCGAGGCGATCGACGCCGCGCTCGCCGGCAAGCGCCCGCGCAAGCTGCCCACGGGCTTCGCATTGTTCGCCGCACCGCCGGGGGAAGCGCCCGCCGCGTAATCCCGCTGGTCGGCGGCGAATAAGCCGTTAGTGTTGCCGCCATGTTGACCGGCAACAATCTCTACTTCCTCATCGTCGCGGCCTTCGCCGCACTCGTCGTCGCGATCATGCGCCGCTCCCCGGCAATCCGGGCACGGCTGACGCCGCTGGCGCCCTATGCGGAACGCGGGCCGATCGCGGTATTCTTCATGGGCATTTCGTCCGGCCTCGCCTTTACGATGATCGGCGCGACGCTGACGACGCGGCTGAAGCAGGACGGGCTGGACAAGGCGACGATCACCGCCTTCACGCTGGGCTTCCTCGTCTACAATCTGAAGCCGCTGTGGGCCTGGATGGTCGACGGGGTCCGGCTGCCGCTGATCGGCGCACTGGGGCAGCGCGTATCGTGGATCCTGCTGGCGGGCGTGATGGTGATCGCGGCGGTCACCAATCTGGCACTGGTTGATCCGGCGGCGAATTTGCAGGCGACGATCATCGCGGTCGTGCTGGTCGGCTTTGCCGGCGCGACCTACGACATCGTCATCGACGCCTATCGTATCGAGACGCTGGAGCCCGAACAGATGGGCGTCGGATCGGGCATGACGCAATATGGCTGGAAGATCGGGTCGGTGCTGGCCGGATCGCTGGCGTTGGTGATCGCGGCGCGATCGAACTGGCATGTCGCCTATCTCGCCTGCGTGCTGTTCGCGCTGCCGGCGATGATCGTCGCGCTGACCCGCGGCGAGCCGGCGCGGCGGCGCGAGCCGGCGCAGCGGCGCGGGCTTGCCGAGGTGCAAGCGTCGATCGTCGGGCCGTTCCTGGAATTCTTCCGCCGCCACGGCGCGTGGCTGATCCTCGCGTTCATCCTGCTCCACAAGATCGGCGATACGCTGGGGCAGCAGGCGCTGCGTCTGCTGCTCGACGACCTGGGCTTCACCAATGACGAGATTGCGCTGTACGACGTGGTCATCGGCTTCTGGGCGTTCTGGATCGGTCTGGCGCTCGGCGGCGTGCTGTATGCGCGGCTGGGCCTGAAGCGATCGGTGATGCTCAGCCTGATCCTGATGATGGTGTCCAACGCCAGCTTCGCGCTGCTCGCGGCATCGGGGCATTCGAACCTCGGCCTCGCGGGCGCGATGGCGTTCGAGAATATGGCGAGCGGCATCGGCGGCGTCACCGTCGTCGCCTATTTCTCGGCGCTCTGCGACCTGCGCTTCACCGCGTCGCAATATGCGTTGATCTCCGCGGCGGCGAGTATCGTCGGCCGTATCCTGACCGCGACGACGACGGGGCAATTGGTCGACCGCTTCGGCTATGTCGCCTTCTATTGGGGCACGACCTTTGCCGCGCTGCCCGGTGTGCTGCTGTTCTGGTGGATGAGCCGGTCGGGCCTGATCGACCGTTCGATGGGCAGCGCCGGCACGGCGGGCGAGGGCGACGTGCGCGAAGCGCCGAAGGACTGACGCGTCAGAAGGCGTTGCGGTGGACCAGCACCCGTAGCGTCATCAGGATGATGCGCAGGTCGCGGAACAGCGTCCAGCCGCGCAGATAGGCCAGGTCGTGGTCGACGCGGCCGTGTAGATCGTCGGCATGTTCCGTGGCGCCGCGATAGCCGCGAACCTGTGCCAGGCCGGTGATGCCGGGCTTGATGGCGTGCCGCTGCCAATAGCGGGGCTCGACGTCCCAGAACAACCGGTCGCCCGCCAGGCTGCCGAGCGCGTGGGGACGCGGACCGACGATGCTCATCTCACCGCGCAGCACGTTGAGTACCTGCGGCAGCTCGTCGATGCTGGTCGCACGAATGAACCGCCCGACGCGGGTGACGCGCGGGTCGCCGCGCTGGGTCGACCGATCGCCTGCCAGATCGGCGCCATCGACGCGCATGCTGCGGAACTTGAGGACGTGGAACAGCCGGTTGCCGCGCCCGACGCGCGGCTGGCGGAACAGCACCGGCCCGCGGCTGTCGAGCTTGATCGCCAGCGCGGTGAGGAACAGGATCGGGGAGAGCAGCACCAATGCGCCCCCCGCGACCGCCAGGTCGAAGGCGCGCTTGAGCAGGCGGCTGCGCGTGTCGAGCGGCCCCAGCGACACGACCGCGCTGGGCATGTCGGCAAGGTGCGAGAGGCGGACAGGCGCCAGGCTCTGCCATTCGGGCAGCAGCACCTCGCCTTGGACGTTGGCACCGCGGAGCAGCCGCGCCCAGGCCTCGCGTCGGTCCGCCGCGCAGGCGACGATGACGCGCTCGGCGTCGGCAGTCCGTTCGCTGAACGTCGCCAGGATATGGTGGGGCAGCGCAGGTGCCGTGATGTCGATGCCGGTCATGTCGATCGCCGGCAGCCGCGCGATCGATGGATCGTGCAGCGCAGCGGGCTGGATGCCGTCGATGACGACCATGGTGGCGATATGCCAGCCGCCGGTATGCGCTTCGGCGAGTTCGTGGAGGGCCCAGCGTCCCGCCACCATCAGCGCGGCGGCGATTACGACGCCAGCCAGCAGCAGGCGGAACGACACGTCGACTTCGGCATGCAAGTAGGACACCAGCAGCAGCGCCGTTCCCGTCGCGGTCAGCAGCGCCGTCACTGCATCCCGCGTCGTCCGCCGCCAGTTCTGGAAGAACCGGCCGCTGTACGGCTTTCGCTGCAGCACGATGCCGAAATAGATCGGCAACAGCACGGCGAGATCGTTGACCACCCAGACGTCGAGCGCGTCGTTCAACGTCACCGCGCCGGCCAGGGTGAAGGACGCCAGCAGCGCGGTGAGATCGAGTGCGATCAGCGCCGCATAGATGCCAAGGCGAAATCCGCGCCCGGCGATCGTGCCGCTGGCCGCGTCGGGCCGCACCGAAGCGGCCTGGGTCACTCGGCCGCCGCCGGCAACTCCGTCCGCGGCGAGACGGGGGGCAGGCCCGCACCATGCGCGGCGACCGCGTCGGTCATCGCGGCGATCATCATCTCGATATGCCGGTCGCGCGCGAGCGTGCCGTTGAAGTGATGGTCGGCGCGGTCGAGCGTGACCATCCGGACGGGTGGATACTGACGCAGGAGGCGCGCGCCGCGGCCGAGCTTCATGCCCATGTCGGCGAGGCCGGGGTCTTCGTCGCTGAAGACGAGGTGGACGTGGGCGCCGCGCGCCGACAGCGCCTGGAGCTGTTCGCGAACCTGCGCGGCTTCCGATCCGGGCTTGGGCGGCAACAGGCTGGTCGCGGCGTGACGCAGGCGGACGGCGCTCCGCTTGGCGAGGACGCGGGCGATACCGGGCAGGTCGGCCTCGCCCTTCAGCATCCGCCGCCATTCGCCCGGATTGCGCATCGCGCGGATATAGCCCTTCAGCGACCGTTTGTTATCGCGCACCGCGACGCGGATATCATCGCCATAATGCCAGATGAACTTTTGCAGGTTGAGCACCACGCTGCCCACCGCGCGTTCGTCGGCGAGCGTCACCTGCAAGGCGGTGTGCGCGCCCGAACACAGGCCGGCGACAATCGCGCGGGGGAAGCCCTGCGCCTCCAGGCAATCGAGGCTGGCGACGCCTTCGGGAATGCGTTCGGGGTCGTAATGCGGGTGGCGCGGATTGTCGCCCGCCGGGCTGTCGCCCATGCCGGTCAGGTCCATCCGCAGCGAGGCGAAGCCCTCTGCCGCCAGCCGGCGCGCGAGGCGCACATAGGCGCGCCCGTTGCCGATGTGATGGGTGCTGCCCTCGTGCATCAACAATGCCGCGACCGGCGCCGCTGGGCGTGCGGCGGGCCGGCACAGCATGCCGAACAGCGCGTCGTCCGGACCGAAGCGCAGCGGCTCTTCGATATAGGCATCGGTGGCGAGCGTTGGGTCGTCACGCAGCGGCGCGATGGCAGCGCCCGCAGGCGTTCCGGCATGCCGGGCCACCCAATCGGCGACGGCGGCGAAGGTGTCGACCGGCGTCTCGTTGGTTGTGGGATCCTGCATCCAGCCGTCGTAATCGGCGAAGGGCAGTTCGGTGGTTGCACCGCCCGCGTCGCGCCAGCGCTGAGCCAGCTTGCCCGAACGCCGGTCCGTCCGCGGCGGCACGAACAGCGCCGTCTCGACGGGCGCCTCTACGACCGTGAGGTCGATCGCCGCCACCTCGCGCTGGAAGGCGGCGGTCCAGCGGAAGCCGTTGGTGTTGAGCGGCTGATCGCTCTCCAGAGGCGGGACGGGGTCGAGACCCGAGAGGCTCGCGACCGCCGCCGAGGCGCGGGTTTCGCGCAGGAACGCCTGCCCGGATAGCGCCGGCGCGAGCAGGATGAGGGCACTGACATCATCGAGCCGCTTCGCCGCCAGCATAGCGATCGCCGCGCCCAATCGCACGCCGGCCAGCATCACGCGATCGACGTGGGCATGGCCGCGCAGCCATGCCGCCGCCGCTTCGGCATCGGCGATCAGCCCATCCAGCGTCACCGGCCCGTCGATCGAATCCCCGGTCCCGCCATAATCGAAGCGGACCGCTGCGATCCCGCGCGCGGCAAGCGCCTCGCCCAGCGCCATCAGGCCGTGGTGGGTACACACCTCTTCCTGCGCGAAGGCGGGGCACAGCACGACGCCGACCGGCGCGTGTGCGCCTTCGGTCGGCGCATGCAGCCAGCCGAACCGGCCATCGATATAGATCGGGGTCATCGCCATCGGATGCGCTCAGCCGAGGCCCAGCGTCGCGCGCACGCCTGCGGGCCAGGCGGCAAGGTCGAAGCCGTGATGACGCAGCAACGCCAGCACCAGCCGCTCCATGCCGAACGCGCAACAGGCAGTCTGCGCCGGTGCGCCATCGGGCGTCCGGATGTTCCAGGTGTCGCCGAAATAGGTCATGTGATAGTTGAAGCTGAGGCAGGCCGTGGGTCCGGCACCGTCATTGACCGGCACCAGCAGCTCGAATTTCAGATTCTGCATCCGCTGATTGTCGGCGAGCAATTTACCCGCACGGCCGAAAAACGGGTCGTTGGCGACATCGACCTCGAACGGCAGCTCCAGCGTGCGGACGAAGTCCTGCCCGCGCTCCATCCAGTCGGCGCGGAAGGCGAGCACCTGTTCGGGCGTGCCGATCCGCACATATTCGCGCATGCGGAACAGCTGCAGGCGCGTCGGCTCCAGCGAGGGTTCGTGCCGGAAGCAATAGGACGCGACATCGACGAGGTGACCGTCCTCACGGAGTACGCCGCGTTCGGCGACGATCGGGTATACCGCGTAACAGGCGGCGGGCGTCAGCACGAGGTCGGCGGGTTGCTGGTTCCCCATCCAATCCTCGCCGCGCTCCATCTGGCCCATCAGCTTGTGATGCGCGCGATCGTCACCGCAGAAGCAATGCACCGTTCCCGCGAAATGCGGGAAATTCTTCATATAGCCGCTCTTCTCGAACGTCTTCTGCGCCATGGCCGGTGGAAAGCGCATGACTTCCGGCTTGTCCTTCAGCCCCGCCGCGGTGATCGCGCGCTCAAGACCGTCGAACACCGCCTCGAACGTGCCGCTGCGACCCCACAGGCCGTCGATGCCGGTCGGGAAGACGAGGCCGGCCTCGATCAGGCGGGTGCGGAAGCTGGTGGGCATGTCCATGGTTCAGAGCGTTCCCAGTTCGGCGCGCTGTGCGAACAGCATGGCGCCGGTGCCGCTGGCGATGCGGTCGTTGTTGATCATCAGCTGCGCCGACAGGATGTCGCGCAGATGACGGCCGATGCTGAATTCGGTGCCGTTGCGATATCCGGCCATGCCGCAGATACGCAGCGCCTCCAGCACCACCTCGTGGGCTTGCGTCGATACGTCGTGCTTCAGCATGTTGAGCACGGTCGCGCGCGCCATGCCTTGCGGCCAGCCCGTCTCCTGCGGATCGGCCACGGCGCGGTCGCTGCCGAGCGCATAGGTCGCGTCGAACTGGTCGATTAGCGTGCGCAGTCGCGCCTGCATGCCGTCGAGCAGGCCGGCGGCGTGCATCAGGCGATGCGCGCCCGGCTGCGTCTGGCCGGGCTGGCGGCGCGCGGCGGTGCGCAGGAAGGTGCGCGCGCGAGTCAACGCCTCCACCGCGATGCCGGTCCATACGCCGCCCCACATCAGGTGCGATGCAGGCACCATCGCCTCGGCGGCGATATCGGCGAAGGGCACGGCCATGATCTGCGCGGCGACGCCCTCGGCGCGGAAGGTGAAGCCGACCGTGCTGGTGCCGCGCATGCCCAGCGCGTCCCAGCCGCCCGTCGATTCGAACGAGGCGTCCTCGCGCGGCACGACGACGAGGACCTGATCGGACGGCGGCGCCTCGGCATGGGTGCGCGCGGTCACGAAGAAGACATCGGCATAATCGCCGTAGGAGACGGTGGGCGCCTGCTTTTCCAGCGTGAAGCGGCCATCCTGCACATCGACCGCGCACCGGCTCGACCGCATGTCGCCGCCGATGCCGACTTCTGACGTGATCGAGGCGATCAGCAAATTCTCGGTCGCGATCCGGCGCGCGAAATCGCGCTGCCAGGGGTCGTCCAGCGCATGCATCACCAGGCAGGCGAGCTGGCTGTGGTGCATCGCATAGACCATCGCGGTCGATGCGCAGACGCGGCCCAATCGTTGGCATTGCCCGACGATCTCCGCCATCGTCGCGCCGCTGCCACCCAGCGCGACCGGCACCAGCGCGCCGAGCAATCCTTCCTGCCGCAGCGCCGCGACGGCCTCGGCGGGAAAACGGCCTTCCCGATCCACCGCGTCGGCATGCGCGGCGGCGACGGCGACGACCCGCTCGATCGCGGCGGCCATCGCACGTCCGGTCGCGGACGGATCATGCAGCATCGGCGTCTCCCCGAATGCTCTCGATCGCCGCCGTCAGCGCGGCGATGCTGCTGAAGGTCGCACGCGTGAGCAGCTGGTCCGGAAACACCACGTCGAATTCCTCTTCGATCGCGAGCATCACGCCCACGGTCTTGAACGAGGTGAGGCCGGCGGCAAACAGGTCGTCGCGCGGCGACAGCGACGCTGCCGGCTTCAACAGCCCGCCGGCGTCGTCGAGGATGTTGCGCAATTGGTCTTCCACGAAAATGTCCTCAGCAAGATGAGATGGATTTAACGCGACTGACGCAGGTCTGCGACCGCTGCACGCAGAAAGCCGATCGTACTGGGCCCATAACGCTGTAGCATGCGTCGCGGCTCTAGGACGATGCGCCACAGCCATTCCAGGTTGAGGCGCACCATCAGGTCGGGTGGGGGGGCATTCATGCCGATCAGCAATCGGAACGACTGGCCGACGCACAAGGCCCACGCCGGCGGCAGCAGTGCGCGATAGCGGTAGGCGAACAGCTCGCTCTTGGGGGCGCCGATGCATAGGAAGATCAGGGTCGCATCGAAGGTCGAGATCGCATCGGCGAGCGAGCGGCAATAGGCGGCGTCTTTCTCGAAGCCGAACGGCGGCACCAGCGTCTCGACCGTGAAGGCCGGCGCAAAGTCCTTGAGCCAGCATTCGATGCCCTCCGCCGTGGCGCGGCTGTCGACGACGAAGAACCCCCTGTGGCCCGCCAGCGCGGCGGGGTCGGCGAACATCCGCTCGATCACGGCGCGCCCGGCAACGCGGCCCGGCAGCGAGAGGCCGCGCAGCTTTGCGAAGCGATAGACCGGAAACCCGTCCGCGACGATGATCTGGGCGCTTGCTAGCGCGCGATGGAACTCGTCGTCCTTCCGGGCCAGTGCGATATGCTGGATGTTGGGCGTGACGAAGACGCCCAGGCCTTCGTCGGTGCTGCGCGGCGCCTGCAGCATGTATTGCGCCGCGCCGTTTTCATCGAGATCACGGAACCGCATGCCCAGAACCGGCTTACGCAGGCGGCGCTCCACTCCCTGATAGGGTTCGCCGTGGTTCGGATCGGTCGTAGTGTCGGACGTCAAGACCACGGACTCCGGAAATGGGCTTGAAAAGTCCTTAGGCCACAGAGGCTTAACATTGCGTTTTCCGACTGCCGTTACCAAGGCATTTATGACAACATAGCGGGCGTTTATCGGCCACGTCGAGCCGTTCGCTCATTGCGGTAACGCTGTCCGGCGGTTCTGCCACATCGCGTAGACGGCACCCAGCGGCGTGAAGCCCAGTGTTTCGCGTGCGATCAGGCTGCATCCGATCGCGTTGACCAGCATCGTCGCACTCGTCGCGATCGCTGCGCCCTGCGCGCCCAAAGGCTCCGACAGAAGCACCAGGCCGCCGATCAGGACGAGCGTCGCGAGGCCGTTGACGCGCAGCAGTGCGCGCGCATAGCCGGTCATGCCGAGCAGCTCCGGCGTGGTGGTGGTGAGCGCGGCGGCGATCTGACCGAGGATCAGGATGTGCAATGCGGTGGCGGCGGGCAGGAATTGCTGGCCGAACAGGGCGAGAATCCGGTCCGGGAACACGATGACGGCGAGGATCGGCGGGATCGCGAGCGTCAGTGCCAGCGCGAGGGCGCGCGCGGCCTCTTGCCGAAGGCCGGCGAGGTCGCCGATCATGTAGAGCCGGGCGAAGCGTGGCGCGACCATTGACGCGACGCCGCTGACGAACATGTAGATCACCAGCACGACCCGCCAGGCGATGGCGTACAGGCCCACTTCGTCCGTAGAGGCCATGATGCCGAGGATGAAGGGCGGTGCCGCGCTGATAAGAAGCTGCACCAGTTCCAGGCTGAATAGCGACAGGCCGGTGCCCAGCAGGGGTTCGGGCGGATTGGACGGCCGGCCCGGCGTCACCGCCGGCAGATCGCGCAGCAGCATCACGCCGCCGATCAGCGTCGCGAGCGTCATACTCGCCGCCACGGCCGCCAGCGCATGCGCGTCCGACATCGGCAGCGCGAACACCAAGACGCAGAACAGCCCCGGCCACAGCCAGGTATAAACGATCTGGCTCTGCGTGACGCGATGCAGCCCGGCGAGCGCACCCGCGACGAGATTGGCGAAATTCTGCGGCAGGATGGCCAGTGCGCCGATGACGAACAGCGGTGCCATATCGGGCTTGCGCATCACATAGGCGGCGAGGGGCCAGGCCGCGAGCAGCGCGACGGCGGTCAGCGCGAGCGACAGCAGCAGCACCATGACCGCCGCCCGCCGCATCGCCGCCCGTGCGCCCGCCGCATCGTCCGCCGCGAGCAGGCGTGCCATTTCGCGGGTCAGCGCGCGGTCGATCCCCAGGCGGCCGAGGCCCGATGCGATCATCAGCGCGCCGAACACGATGTAGAAGGCGCCGACCTGATCGAGCGACAAGCGCAGCGCGATCATCAGGTGCATGCCGTATCGGCAGGGAATGTCGATCAGCCGCGTGCCGACCGTCACCAGCGACCCGCCATAGCGCTGGTGCAGGCGACGCAGCAGGGAGTGGTCGGCCGCGCTACTCATCGACGGCGCCCCCCTGCTGCGGGCAGCTCGCGCGCGTAGAGAGCGATCGCCATGATCGACGTAATCTCCCCGGGGGCGAGGGTCATGGGGAGCATTTCCGATATCAGCAGCGAATAGACGAGATAGTCGCGCAACGCGGCGAGGAAGGGCGTGTCATGCAGGCGGCGGGCGCTATCCATCAGCAGTACGCCGCGCAAGGGGACGGCCGCGATCAGCAGCGCGCCGATGATCCCATATTCGAAGATGATCCCCATCCAGGTGATGTCACCCAGAAAGAAGAAGTGGTTGAAATAGGTCATCAACCCGGCAGGATCGATCGGGCTGATCGTGCCGACGCCGAAGATCCAGCGAAACGGATCGGTGCCCAGAAAACCGATCGCCTTCATCGTCGAGATATAGCGGACGTCGAACGCGAAGGCTTTGTCGGTGCTAAAGATCGACGCCATGAACGGCACCGAGAACAGTGCGGCGAGCGCGAAGGGAATGAGCGCCAGCATCAGCAGCCGCAGGCGCGGGCCTGCCGCCAGAAAGCCGTTGATCGCCGCCATCAGCGTCAGGCCGAGCACGAAGGTGCGCATGCGGACGAGGCCGAACACCATGGCAAAGCCCGCCCCCCAGGCCGCGAACCAGCGCGGCTGCCAGCGCGCGGTGAAGCGGCGCCAGGCGTAGAGGATGCCGATCAGGCCGAAGTACATTGGCATGCGGATGCGATTGCCGCGGGCGTCCGCCGACAGAAGCGGGGAATCGCCCGCCACATAATGTTCGGCATAGGCCGATTGCGGCGCCAGCCGCCAGATCGCGAGCAACAGGACGAAGGTGACGACCGCACAGATCAGGAAGGCGGCGGCGATCTCGCGCAGCGTCGGCCGCAGCCAGCGCAAGAGCCCGAGCAGCGAGAAGATGTAGAGCAGCGGCAACAGCTTCAGCTGCGATGCCAGCGCGATGAAGAAGGTCTGCTGGAAGGTGAAGAGCGATATGAAGGTGGGGACGAGCACCAGCCACAGGATCGTCACGACCATCTGCCGCGACCCTTCCGGCCGGCGCCCGGCGAACAGGATCAGGCATAGCGGCAGCGACAGCAGCGGAAACGCCTTGGACAAGGCCCAGGCGGGCTTGAGCAGCTTCACGTAGTGAAAGCTCTGCCCGAACAGCGGCAGCAGCGCGACGAGCGACGCGACATAGGCCCAGCGGACGTCGGCCGCCTGCATCCAGCCGCGCAGGCTGCGTCGCGGAAAGGGCAGGGCGCGCGTCGCGGCGGTCATGTCAGCGGCCGAAGACGGCTCCGCCGCCCAGATTGTAGTTCAGGCTGCGGCTGAACGGCAGCAGCTTGTTGATATGCTGGTCGATCCACAGATTGGCCTCGGCGATCGACGATCGCGGGACGAACACGATATCCTGCGATTGCAGATCGATGCCGGTCGCGAAGCCGTTCTTCGTATAGGCCTTCAGATCGACCTGACGCTGCGCGATCGAACCGTCGGCATTGCGGTGGATCACCACCACCTTGCGCGTGCGCGCGGTGTCGAGCAGGCCGCCGGCGCCGATCACCGCCTGCATGGGGTCCATCGTCGCGGTAAGCTTCACCGGGCCGGGCTGGCGGACCTCGCCACCGACATAGACGACGCCGCCATATTGTCGCACCGCCACCGTCGGGCGGGCATCCTCCACCACACCCTGCCGGCGCAAATCGGCCGAGATGAGCGCCGCGACCTCGTCGATCGTACGGCCGCCGACGGGGACGTTGCCGACCAGGGGAATCGCGATGCGGCCATCGGGACCGACCGGCCCGGCATGATCCAGTTCGGCATTATAGGGAAAGCTGATTGCGAGCTCGTCACCCGGCGCGATCCGATAGGCGGTGCGATCGACCACCGGGGCAGGGGCAGGGGCAGGGGTTGGAGTCGCCGCCATCGTCCCGCGCACGGGCGTCCGCCCGACCGGCGCCACCTGCGCCAGCGCGTCCATCGTCGGCGCAACCAGCGCCAGCACCGCCGCCATGGTCGCCAAGCCGTATCTGCCCATCGTCACCGTCCCGTTGCCCGCGCGCCACCCGGCCGTCCCACTGCAAGACACGGGACGGGTCGCTTCCGCTAAGTCGATATAGCGGAAGGCTTAATGGAAAGGTAAGAGGAACCGACCATAAGGCGCACCAGCCCTTTCCAGCAGCCTTGGACAATCCACCAGATGCTTGATTTCACGTCTTCGTCCGAGCAGCAGGAAACGGAGACGCGCCACGGGCAATTCGCACTGCGCGACCTGCTGAACGGCATTTTCTATTATCGCCGACTCGCGCTGATCGTCGCGGGATCGATCATTGGACTCGGCATCCTCGTCGCGTTGCTGTTGCCGCCGACCTATAGTGCCGAGGCGCGGCTGCTGCCGCTGAGCGCTGGCATCTACGACATGCAGGACGCCGGGCGCGCGCCCTTGCCGGGGCAGGTGCTGGACCCGGGGGCGGTCGCCAATGTCGAGTTGCAGATGCTCGACAGCCTGGAATTGCACCGCGACGTGGTGCGCGCGCAGCTGGGCCCTGCCGCCTCGCCGGCGGAGATCAACGCGGCGCTGGAGAAATTCCAGTCGCATCTGCACGTCACCAAGGCGAACGAAGCGAACGTCATCCAGCTGACCTATACGGCGCGCGATCCGCAACAGGCCGCCGATGCGCTGCGCCAGCTGATCCGCCGCTATTTCGAAAGCCGTGCGACGGTGCTGACCTCGGGTCGCGTCGCCTTCCTCGAACAGCAGCGCAACGCGATCAAGCGCCAGCTGGACGAGGCGAGCGCGCGGATCACCGCCTATCAGCAGCAGAACGGCATCGTCGATATCGCCGCGCAGGTGGCGGGTGCGGTCGCGCAGGACGACCTGCTGCGCAAGAGCAAGCTGGAAAGCGATGCGGAGCTGGCCGACGGGCGCCGCAGCCTGTCGAGCCTCAGCAGCCAGGCCAAATCGGTGCCCGCCGATATCCGCCTGTACAACGACAATACCGAGGCGGCGCGGGCGCTCGGCGAGATGCAGGCGCAACTGCTGGGGCTTCAGGCGAAGCGCGCCGATCTGGCGTCGCGCTTCATGGCGACGTCGCCGCAGGTGACGCAGCTCGACAAGCAGATCGCCGCGTTGCAGGCGACGATCACCCAGCAGAAATCGTCGCTGGTCATGACGCAGCGCACCGGCCGCAATCAGTATTTCGATTCGACCAAGGACAAGTTGATCCAGTCGCGCGCGACGGTGGCCGGGGCGGAGGCGCGCGGCGCCGAACTGGCGGGGCAGCTCGGCCAGTCGCGGGCGCGGCTGGCGCAGCTCAATGCGATCAGCGACCGGCTGACGACGATGAAGCTCGACCGCGACGTGCTGGCGGACAGCTTCAAGTCGCTGTCGTCGCAGGTCGAACAGGCGCGCGTGCAGCTCAACCAGACGACCGAGGCGGGCAGCCCCAACGTCCGCGTCATCGAGGCGCCGACGCCCCCGACCAGGCGCACCAATCCGCCGCTGCTGCTGATCGCCGGCAGCATCTTCGCCGGGATCCTGATCGCGGGCGCGGCGGTGTTCATCGCCGGCAGCCTGCGCGAAACCTTCCTGACCCCGGTGGAGGTCGAGCGGGCACTGGGCCTGCCGGTGCTCGCCGCCCCGGTCGCCGAGCAGGGCGAGGGCGTGGCGCGCGATTACAGCCGGCTGATCGCGGCGGTCGACGCACACCATCAGGGCAGCGGGCGGGCGGTGCTGCTGGTCGCGCCGAGTTCGCGGATGAGCCTGCAAACCGCCGCATTGGGGCTGGGCCGCGCAATGGCGCGCCGCGCCGGCGCGCGCGTGCTGCTCGTCCGCTTCGCCAGCGATGCGCCGGTGCCGGAGACGGCCGCGAGCCTGGAACTCGAACCGTTCGAAGACATGATGACGACGATCATCGGCACTGCGGCCTGTTCGCTGCAACGGCGCGACGTGCGCCTGCTCGCCGAGCTGCGCGAGCGGTTCGATTATATCGTCGTCACCGCGCCGCCGATGGCGGTGGGTTATGAGGGGATCGAGCTGTCGCAGGCGGTCGATGTCGTCGTGCCCGTGGTCGAGGCGGAGGCGACGCGTCGCCCGGTGGCGCGGACGCTGGTGACGCAGCTGCGCGATGCCGGTGCGGTCCTGATCGGCGCGATCCTGCTGGGCCGGCGCTGGCACATCCCGCAGCGGCTGTACCGCCTGCTGATCGAGCGGCGGGCCTAGCCAAAGCGACGCGCGCCGGCCCGTAGCGGCTTGACGACGCACGCCATTCGGGGCGACGCCCTTCGGCAAACGCTGGAGAGGACGCCCGATGCCCGATGCCTTCATCTGTGACGCGATCCGCACGCCGATCGGCAAATTGAACGGCGCGCTCGCGAGCGTGCGCGCCGACGACCTCGCCGCGATCCCGTTGCGCGCGCTGATGGAGCGCAATCCATCGGTCGATTGGGGCGCGGTGGACGATGTGCTGCTCGGCTGCGCCAATCAGGCGGGCGAGGACAATCGCAACGTCGCGCGCATGGCGGTGCTGCTCGCCGGCCTGCCCGACGGTGTGCCGGGCGCGACCGTCAACCGCCTGTGCGGATCGGGGCTGAACGCGGTCGGCAGCCTCGCGCAGGCGATCCGCTGCGGCGATGCGGCGTTCGGGATCGCGGGCGGCGTCGAGAGCATGACGCGCGCGCCCTATGTGATGGGCAAGGCCGCCGGCGCCTTCGATCGCGCGCAGCAGATCGAGGATACGACGCTCGGCTGGCGCTTCATCAACCCGGCCATGCGCGCGGCCTATGGCGTCGATACGATGCCGCAGACCGCGGAGAATGTCGCCGACCAGTGGCGTGTGGCGCGTTCGGATCAGGACGCCTTCGCGCTCGCCAGCCAGCAGAAAGCGGCGGCGGCGATCGCCAGCGGGCGGCTGGCGGCGGAGATCTTGCCGGTGACGATCCCGCAGCGGAAGGGCGATCCGATCGTCTTCGATACTGACGAGCATCCCCGCGCGACCAGCCTGGATGCTCTGGCGAAGCTGAAGCCCGTCGTGCGGGCGGACGGCACCGTCACCGCGGGCAATGCCTCGGGCCTGAACGATGGCGCCGCGGCGATGCTGGTGGCGAGCGAGGCGGCGGCGGCGCAGCACGGCCTGACGCCGCGCGCGCGGGTGCTGGGCATGGCGGCGGCGGGGATCGCACCGCGGATCATGGGCGTCGGCCCGATCGAGGCGGCGCGCAAGCTGTGCCGGATCACCGGCATCGGCCTCGACGAGCTCGACGTGATTGAGCTGAACGAGGCCTTTGCCGCGCAGGCGATCGCGACGCTGCGCGATCTGGGCATCGCCGCCGACGACCCGCGGGTGAACCGCAACGGCGGGGCGATCGCTTTGGGCCATCCGCTCGGCATGTCGGGCGCGCGGATCGTGATGAGCGCGGTGGAGGAGCTGCACCGCAGCGGCGGCCGCTACGCGATGGCGTTCATGTGCATCGGCGTGGGGCAGGGGATCGCGCTGATGCTGGAGCGCGTCTGACCGACGCGCCCCAGCTGGTGGGTCAGCCGATCGCCATCAGGCTGGCATTGCCGCCCGCCGCGGTGGTGTTGATCGAGGTCGACACCTCCTCGACCAGCCAATCGAGGCGATAGCCCGCGCAGCCCGCCTGGGGCAGCACGATCGGGCCGGGCAGCTCGGCGAGTGCGGCCAGCGCGGCGGAGACGTACGCGGCCTCGCCTTCGATGAGCGCGCCTGCCAAGGCCGGCGCACGCCGCCAGTCGTCGGCGAACCGCACGCGGGCGGTGACGCTCTGCGGCAGCGCGGCCAGCGCCGTGGCCAGCGATCCTGCATCGCCGACCACCGCGTCGTTGCCGCAGGCGAGCGCGGCGCCGATCTGTTCGATCAGGCCGTCGCGCGTCTGCGGCAGCAGCAGTACGCGTCCGCGCGGGTGAAGGGCGTAGAGGTTGCGTTCGCCGACCGGGCCGGCCAGCTCGGTCGCCGCGCCGAGCATCGACGTGGCGATCGCGTCGCGGACGCGCGTGGCGAGCGCGCTCTCGCCACGATCCTCCAGCCACAGCGCCAGGTCGCGCGCGGCGGGATCGGCATGGTCCGACACGACCGCCGGCGGCAGGTCCGCGCCCGACACCAGCCGGCCGAGATACAGCGGCCCGCCCGCCTTGGGGCCGGTGCCCGACAGGCCGCGCCCGCCGAACGGCTGTACGCCCACCACCGCGCCGATGACGTTGCGGTTGATGTAGAGATTGCCCGCCTTCACCCGGCTGGTGACGTGCGCGATCGTCTCGTCGAGGCGCGTGTGGAGGCCGAACGTCAGGCCATAGCCGGTGGCGTTGATCCGGTCGATCAGCCGGTCCAGCTCGGAGCGGCGGAAGCGGACGACGTGCAGCACCGGCCCGAACACCTCACGCTCCAACTCGGCGATGTCGGACAGTTCGACGATCGTCGGCGCGACGAAGGTGCCGTGCGCGGTATCGCCCGCGAGCGATAGCTGTTCGACGCGGTGGCCGCCCGCGCGCATCCTGGCGATGTGCGCGTCGATATTGGCCTTCGCCTCTGCGGTGATGACCGGGCCGATGTCGGTGGCGAGGCGGTCGGTGCGGCCGATCGACAGTTCGTGCAGCGCGCCCTTGATCATCGCGAGCGTGCGGTCGGCGACCTCCTCTTGCAGGCACAGGATGCGCAGTGCCGAACAGCGCTGGCCCGCACTGTCGAAGGCGGAGGCGATGACGTCCGCGACCACCTGTTCGGCGAGCGCAGAGGAATCGACGATCATCGCATTCTGCCCGCCGGTTTCGGCGATGAAGGGGATGGGCGCTCCATCGGGCAGCAGACGTTTGGCGAGTTCCTTCTGGATCAGGCGGGCAACCTCGGTCGATCCGGTGAACATCACCGCCATCGTCTCGGGCGCCGCGACCAAAGCCGCGCCGATCGCGCCATCGCCGGGCACGAAGTGCAGCACGTCGGTCGGCACGCCGGCTTCATGCAGCAGGCCGACGCCCTGCGCGGCGATCAGCGGCGTTTCCTCGGCGGGCTTGGCGAGCACCGCATTGCCCGCGACCAGCGCCGCGGCGACCTGTCCGATGAAGATCGCTAGCGGGAAATTCCACGGGCTGATGCAGGTGACGACCCCCAGCGGGCGATGGCCGGTGCCCAAGGTCGCGCGCGCCTGCTCGGCGTAATAGCGCAGGAAGTCGATCGCCTCGCGCACCTCGGCGATGGCATTGGGCAGCGACTTGCCCGCCTCGCGCACGATCAGCGCCAGCAGCTGCGGCATGCGCGCCTGCATCGCGTCGGCGGCGCGGTCGAGCATCGCGGCACGCTCCCCCGGGGCGGTCGCGGCCCAGCCGGGCGCGGCGGCCTGCGCGGCGCGGGCGGCGGCCTGCGCCTGCTCCACCGACACCTCATGCACCGTGCCGACGCGGTCGCGATGATCGGCGGGGTTCAGCACCGCGCGGGCCGTGCCGACGACGCCCGCGTCCCACGGGCCTTCGCCAGCCATCGTCTCGCTGAGCATCGCCAGCGTGGTTTCGTCGCTGAGGTCGAGCCCGGCGGAGTTGCGGCGCGCGCCGTACAAGTCCTGCGGCAAGGCGATCTGCGGGTTCTTCTGCCCCGGCGCGGCCATCGCGCGCACCGCCTCGACCGGATCGGCGATCAGATCGGCGATCGAGACTTCGGGATCGGCGATGCGATTGACGAAGGACGAGTTCGCGCCATTTTCCAGCAGGCGGCGGACGAGATAGGCGAGCAACGTCTCATGCGTGCCGACCGGCGCGTAGATGCGGCACGGGCGGTTCAGCTTCTCCGCGCCGACGACTTCGTCGTACAGCGGCTCGCCCATGCCGTGCAGGCACTGGAATTCATAGTCGCCGACGGTGAAGTCGGGGCCGGCCAGATGGTAGATGGTGCTGAGCGTCTGCGCATTGTGCGTCGCGAACTGCGGGAACACCGCATCGCGCGCACCCAGCAGTTTCCGGGCGCAGGCGATGTAGGCGACGTCGGTGTGGATCTTGCGCGTGTAGACCGGGAAGTCGGCGAGGCCATCGACCTGCGCGCGCTTGATCTCGGCGTCCCAATAGGCGCCCTTGACCAGCCGGACCATGATCCGCCGGTTGGCGCGACGGGCGAGGTCGACGATCCAGTCGATCACGAACGGGCAGCGCTTGCCATAGGCCTGCACCACGAAGCCAAGGCCATCCCAACCGGCAAGATCGGGATCGGTGGCGAGGCTTTCGAGCAGGTCGAGCGACAGCTCCAGCCGGTCGGCCTCTTCGGCATCGATGTTGAAACCGATGTCATAGCCCTTGGCCATCACCGCGAGCGCCTTCACGCGTGGCAGCAGCTCGCCCATCACCCGTGCCGCCTGTGCGCGGACGTAGCGGGGGTGGAGCGCCGACAGCTTGATCGAGATGCCGGGCCCGTCGAAGATCCCGCGGCCGGCCGACGCCTCGCCGATCGCACGCACGGCGTTTTCGTAATCGCGATAATAGCGGTCGGCATCCGCTGCCGTGGTCGCCGCTTCGCCCAACATGTCGTAGCTGTAGCGGAAGCCGCGCGCCTCCAACGGGCGGGCGCGCTTCAGCGCCTCGGCGATCGTCTCGCCCGTGACGAACTGTTCGCCCATCATGCGCATCGCCATGTCGACGCCGCGGCGGATCACCGGCTCGCCCGCGCGCGCGATCAGCCGGGTGAGCGCGGCACCCAGCCCGCTGTCGTTGACGCTGCCGGTCAGCTTGCCGGTGACGACGAGGCCCCAGGTCGCGGCATTGACGAACAGCGAGCGGCCGTCGCCGACGTGGCTGCGCCAGTCGCCGCCCGCGATCTTGTCGCGGATCAGCGCATCGCGCGTCGCCGTATCGGGAATACGCAGCAGCGCCTCGGCGAGGCACATCAGCGCCACGCCCTCCTGGCTCGACAGCGCATATTCCTGCACCAGCCCCTCGCCCCCGGTGCCCTTGTGCTTGGCGCGCAGCGCGGTGACGAGCGCCGTCGCGGTCGCGGCGGCGTCGCGGCCGATCGCGTCGGGCAGCGTCGCGGCGTCGAGCAAGGGCGCGAGGCACTCTGCCTCCGGCCGGCGATAGGCGGCGGTGATCGCGGCGCGCAGCGGCGTCTGCGGGCGGACGGGCGGCGCGAAATCGGCGAAGGGCGGGCGGGTCATGGGCGAAGGTCCTCTCTACGATCCGCCCATATCGACTTTCGCGCTGGCGATCCGTCCGAAATGCGCGCAGGATCGCGCCGAACGACCCGATTTTCGAGAGCGGCACAGGCCAAATGGACGGCAAACCATCCCAGAACGCGCCGATCGACACGTTCGACCGGCGCATCATCGAGGCTTTGCGCGACGACGGTCGCCTGTCCGTTACCGAACTCGCCCGCCGCGTCGGCCTGTCGAAGACGCCGTGCCAGGTGCGTCTGCGCCGATTGATCGATCAGGGCTATATTCTGGGCTTCCGCGCGGTCATCGATCCGGTGCGCCTCGGCCTCGATCACATCGCCTTCACCGAGGTGAAGCTGTCCGACACGCGGGAAGCGGCGCTCGACGCGTTTCGCCGTGCCGTACTGCGCATTCCTGAGGTGGAGGAATGCCATATGATCGCGAGCAGCTTCGATTATCTGCTGAAGGTCCGCACCCCCGACATCCGCCGCTATCGCGAGGTGCTGGGCGAGCGCATCTCGGCGCTGCCGCATGTCGCCAACACCTCGACTTTCGTCGCGATGGAAACGATCCGCGACGCGGGCGTGTAGCGCTTGCGCGTCGCGGGCGGTTGGGTCACGCTGCCGGCATGATCCGCTGGCTCCCCCTTCTGTTGCTGACCGCCGCCACGACGGCGTCGGCCGATCCCCGCGCGCCGATCCTGTCGCCGGCGCGGATCAAGGCCGATGTGAAGACGCTGAGCGCGGACGATTTTCACGGGCGCGGGCCGACCCAGCCGGGTGAGGCGATCACGCTCGCCTTCCTCGAAAAGCGGTTCGCGGCGCTCGGGCTGCGACCGGCGGGGGATGCGGGATATCGCCAGACCGTCCCGCTGCTGCGCTGGACGCGCGAGACCGCGCGGTTCGACCTGTCGCTGGGCGGCAAGACTGAGGCGCTGCGGCCCGGCGTCGAGATCGCGGCATCATCGCGTATCGTCGGGACGACGACGCTCGATCGCGCGGGCGTCGTCTTCGTCGGCTATGGCGTGGTCGAACCGCGGCTTGGCTATGATCCGTATCGCGGCGTCGATGTGCGCGGCAAGGTGGTGGTCGCGCTCGCGGGCGATCCCGATGTCGAGGCGGGGCGCGATCTGGGCTTCGGCGGGCGCGCATCCAGCCCCGCGGCGCGCACCAAATTGGCCGAGGCGCAGAAGCGTGGCGCCGCCGCCTTCTTCCAGATCCACGATACCTTCCCGTCGAGCTACCCCTGGCTGCAATTAGCCAACAGCGATGCGGTGCCCGGCTATGCGCTGGATACGGGCAGCGTTCCGCCGGCCTTCGGCATCCGCGGCACCTTGCGCAACGACATCGGCGTCGCGCTGCTGCGGCAGGGCGGCCTCGATTACGCCGCCGCCAAGCGCGCGGCACAACGGGCGGACTTCCGCGGCGTCCCGTTGCAGGGCGTCGCCCTGTCCGCCGATGTCCGCACCAGCCTCGACCGGGCGGTCAGTCACAATATCGTCGGCATCCTGCCCGGCACCGATCCCGCTGCGGGCAGCATCCTGTATGGCGCGCATTGGGATGCCTATGGCGAGAATGCGTTCGATCCGCCCGCCGACCGGATCCGCAACGGCGCCGTGGACAATGGCACCGGCACCGCGACCCTGCTGGAGATCGCGCGCGCCTTCGCGGCCGCGCCGCGCCTGCGCCGTTCGGTCGTGTTTGCCCTCTGGACCGCGGAGGAAAAGGGCCTGCTCGGCGCGACCTGGTATGCCGACCACCCCGCGCTGCCGCTGGCCACCACGGCGGCGCAATTCAACCTCGACCCGCATGTCGTGCTGGGGCGGACGCGCGACCTGGAGCTGATCGGGGTCGGCCGTACGCCGCTGGAGCAGGACCTCGCCCGCGTCGCCGCGGCGCAGGGGCTGCGGATCGTGCCGGAGGAGAATACCGAGGCGGGCTGGTATTACCGTTCCGACCATTATGCCTTCGCGCAAAAGGGCGTGCCGGGCGTCTATTTCCGTGCGGGACGCGATCTGGTGCGCGGGGGTGCCGCTGCGGGCGAGCGGGAGCGGGCGCGCTACAATGCCGAATGCTACCACCAGACCTGCGACGCGTTCAAACCGGGCTGGGACATGACCGGCGCGGCGCAGGAGGGCAGCGTCGCCTATGCGCTGGGCCGCGAGATCGCGGCCGGCGCGACCTGGCCGATGTGGAACGCCTCCGAACCGTTCGCCGCCGAACGCGCGAAGAGCGACGCGGCGCGCCGCTGACTCGCCGCCATTGCTGTCCGGCTCCGGCGGACGTCCCCGGTCAGAAGGCGCCGTGGGCCCGGAAGGCGAACACGTTGGCCGGCCCTCGATCCCGATTGTAGCCGGGATTGGCGATAAACTGATAATCGACGGTCAGCTCTAAACCCCGCGCGGCGGCGATCTTGTAATAGGCCTCGCCAATCCGTTCGGCACCGGGGTTCGGCAGGCGGCCGTCCCCGACGAGGACGCCCAGGCCCCCGGCATCGAGATAACGTTGATGGTCGCGGCTGATCGCGTTGACGATGACGACCGCCCCCAGCGTATCGCCGCTCCGTCCCCAACCGGCCCCGCGCAGCGACAGCCCGGCCTGCGCCGTCCGGTCGATGTCGGTGAAGTCATAGGGCTCGACCTGCCCGTCCGCGATGCCGGCGCGGGCGAAGACGCCGAGCGTGTCGGTGGCGGCCTGTTCGACGTTGACGCCGATGCCTGCCCGCGTGCGGCGGCTGCGCACCAGGCCGGTATCGGCGGCGTCGCCGGTCCGGTTCGCCAGCGCCAGCGCCTCGTCGAAACGCCCGAACCGGCCGCGATTGCGGAAGAGCGTGACGCGTACCGCGCCCGGCCGGCCGGCCAGCTGGTGGCGATGCTCCACCTCGGCATCGAGCTGATACTGGCCGAAGCCTCTCTCCAGCGTCTCGCCGTTCGGGACCTTCGACAGGTTGAAGGCGCCCAGGCGCAGCGTCCAGGCGGCCCGATACCATTCGGCGGCGATGCCGGTGCTATAGCCCCAGGCGTCGGCGGCATAATCGAAGCTGCCCGTGTCGACCGCCGACCAGTTGAGGAAGTCGGCACGCGGATCATGGGCGTAGCTGTTGGTGTCGAACACGTCGCCGACGCCGAACTTGCCGACGGTCAGCACCAGACGATCGGCGGTGCGCGATCCGGCGAGCTGGTTGGCGACGCCGGCCACCGCCTCGTGCGCGCCGCCCAGGTCGATGGTCTGGCGCAGGAACAGCCGTTGCAGGCGCGTGTAGGGCGCGGAGCGGCCGACCTTATAGGCTTCCGCGCTGGGGAAGCCGGCGACGCCCAAGGTGTTGGACAGGCCGAAGCCCTGATCGATCTCCGGGTTCACCCACAACTCGCCGCCCGCCCAGGGCCGCACGCCGGCATAGAGCGTGACGTCGACGGTTTCCTTCGCCTGATGCGGCGTCAGGCTGTTGGCGCCGGCATAGGGCGAGGTGAAGCCGGGCGTGGCTTGCAGGACGACCGTCGCCTGCCCATGGACCGCGTAGCGCTGCTCGTCCGGCATGGCGTCGGGCGCGATCGGCGTGGCGGGCGCGGTGACGGCCGGCGCGCGGTCCTGGACGGTCTGCGCCGCAGCGGGCGCGTGCGGGATGAGGCCGGCGAGCGCGCAGGCGCCCGCCAGTGGGAAAAGCCGGGTCATGATAAGTCCCCTTGGACGGTGCCGGTTACAGCTGGTGTGTCAGCGCGAGGTGAATGATGCGGACGAGCACGAAGCCGCCGGCGACGACGAGGTAGAGCCGCAGGATGCCGAGCCAGGCTTTCTCCACCCGCCCCAGCATGGCGGGCGCGAGGGTATCGAGCGGCGGCATTCGCCAGTCCGCGCGGCCGCGACGGTCGATCGCCTCCGCCGTCCCGCCGGTCAGCAGGCGCAGGCCGACCCGGCCGATCAGCGCCAGCGCCGATCCCCCGCCCAAAATCCACAGCATCGCCGCCGCGCCGATCGTCGGGAACAGCACCGAAGCGGTCAGGATCACCGACAGCAGGACGAGGACGGCGATCACCGCGCCGGTAAACAGGTTCAGCCATCGCCCGTTGCGCCATGGCCCCAGCACCGCCGTGTCGTTGCACAGCAGCAGCAGGAACACGGTCGCGCTGGGCAGCAGGACGCCCGCGAGCGACTGCACTGCATTGGTCAGCAGACCCAGCGGCGTGCCCGGGATCAGCACCAGCGCCGCCGCGACTGCGATCAGCCCGGCGAAGACGAGATAGAAGGGGATCGAGTCCTTCGGCGAGCGGTGCAGCGAATGCCGGATGCCGAACGTGTCGCCGATAGCATAGGCCGTGCTGAGCGACACCGCCGCCGCGCCGATGATCGAGGCATCGATCAGCGCGATGGCGAACAGGATGCCCATCAGCCGACCGGCATGCGCCTCGATCCCGCGGGCGATCGCGCCGGCATCCGTGAAGTGGCCGACGCCCGCGGTGCCGGCGAACGCGGCGGCGGTGAACGCCATCATCGCGACGGCGCCGACGATCACGACGGCGATGCCGACCCACAGATCGATCCGGCTATAGGCCATGAAGCGCGGCCCGATCCGCTTGTCGATCAAATAGCTCTGCTGGAAGAACAGCTGCCAGGGCGCGACGGTGGTGCCGACGATCGCGATGATCAGGAGCATGACGTCGGCGAGCTGCCCGCCCGCGGGCATGTGCGGCACCACCATGTCGCGCGCGATCTGCCCGACCGGCGGGTGGATCGCGACGGCGATCGGGACGAGCAACAGCGATCCGAACACCAGCACCATCATGAAGCGTTCGAACCGGCGAAAGCTGCCCGTGCTGGCGGCGGCGACGATCAGGATCGACGCGATCGCCACGCCGCCAAGCCGCGGCACGCCGAGATAGTCGAGGCCCAGCGCGATGCCGATGAATTCGGTGACGATCGTCAGGGCGTTGAGCAGGAACAGGTCGATGACGCTGAACGCCCCCCAGAAGCGGCCGAAGCGCTGGAAGATCAGCCGGGCATGGCCGACCCCGGTCACCGCGCCGAGGCGCAGCACCATTTCCTGGTTCACATAGATGACGGGGACGAGCAGCAGCAGCGTCCACACAAGGCTGGTGCCGTAATTCTGGCCGGCTTCGGTATAGGTGCCGAACGCGCCGGCATCATTGTCGCCGACCATGACGATCAGGCCGGGGCCGACGATTGCGGCCAGCGTCAGCAGACGGCGCCGCCAGCCACGGCGCGCGCCGGTGTCGGTTTCGGCGATGGTGCCGAACGCACCGATGATGTCGCCCGTGTGGGCGCTGTCGAGATGAGCGGTGGCGCGCGGCGGGCGCGCACCGCCAGGGCCGCTCAGGGCCAGGGCATGCAAGGTCATGGCACGAACTCCGCGTGCGGGTAATCTTTCAGGGGTGCGGCAGATCAGGCGGCGCGGAACGCCGCCACGCGTCGGCGCGGGTCATCGTCCGTCGCGTGCAGGGGACGGGACGCGGCGAGGCGGATGCGCCGGCTGAAGGCTTCGACGCGGGTAGTGTCCACGTGCCGTTCGACACGCGCGAGATAGATGGTCATGGGCGACCTCCTTGGTTCCGGTGGCTGTCCGGTCCAGGAGATCGCGGCACCGCGTCAGGCGGTGGGCACGAACTCCCCGACCGGGTCACGTCCGGCGATGCCGATCAGCAGAGCAAAGCTCCTACTGTCGCCCTCGCTGGACATGGGGGTAGATCGAGGTTTCATTGCTGTCCTTCTTCGGCGCGCAGACGCGCGCCGTGGAATCGAGTCGCGACCGCCGCGACCGATGGCGCCAGATACGCCTCCGGGGCGTGGGATCAACCCCTCTTTCGCCCCGTCGTGACGCAGGGACAGGGCAGGGTGCCGCGACGGGAGAGGCGTGGCGATATGGCATGCCGCCCTGCCGATCCGGTGACGGACGGCAAGCGACAAAGCTGTCGCGACGACCCGGGAATCGTCGCGTGTTCGGCTGATGCGCCGGTGCGGCTTTTACGGGATCAGCCGGTCGGCGCGCAGGCGTTCGAACAAGGCGAAAAAGGCATCGTCGGTCGGCTGGTATCCCGTGAACCCCAGCCGGCGGCTCTTGCTCATGTCGGTGACCACCTCGATCGGCCGGCCGAGGTCGGCATCGGTGTGCCAGGGGGAGGCGAGACGGGCGAGGTCCGGCTCGGCCAGCCCCTCGCGCGTCGCGATTGCGCGCCACAGCGCGGCGTCGTCCGCCATCTGCTGTTCCAGCGGCCGCACGATGCCATCGAACGGCGCCGCCGCGATGCCGAACCAGTCGGCGATGCGGTGCCACATCCACTGCCAGCGAAAGACGTCGCCGTTGACGACGTTGAACGCCTCGTCGTGCGCCGCTTCAGTGTCCGCCGCCCAGATGAGGTGGCGGGCGAGCTGCCGCGCATCGGTCATGTCGGTCAGGCCCGACCATTGCGCCGCCGATCCGGGAAACGTGAACGGCCGCCCCGTCTCGCGGCACAGCGTCGCATAGACCGCGAGCGTCGTGCCCATGTTCATAGCATTGCCGACGGCGAGACCGATCACGGTATGCGGGCGATGGACGCTCCAGGTGAAGCCGTCGCGCGCGGCGGCGGCGAACACCTCGTCCTCCTGCGCGTAATAGAAATTCTCGACGTCGAGCCGTCCCTGCTCCTCGCGGAACGGCGTCTGCGGCAGCGTGCCCTGCCCATAGGCCTCGAACGGCCCGAGATAATGTTTCAGTCCGGTGACCAGCGCGACATGGCGCGGGCCTGTCGGCTTGGCGAGGCCGTCTAGAAGGTTGCGCACCATGGCCGCGTTGACGCGGATGTTCTCCGCCTCGCTGTCCTGCCGCAACCATGTCGTGATGAAGACGGCGTCGGGGGCGATGCCGCGCAGCGCCGCGGCCGTGGCGCGCGCGTCCAGCAGATCCGCGGCGACCGGCTGTACGCCCGGCTGGCGGGACGGACGACGGGCGAGGCCGTGGACCGTCCAGCCCTGCTCGACCAACAAGGCCGCCGTCGCGCTGCCGACGATCCCGCTCGCGCCAACCACCAATGCCGTCTTCGTCATAGCTATCTCCTTGATAGGCGGAAGCTAGGCACGGCCCCGACACGCTTCTAGACGGCACCATTCGCGTACCCAGGCACCAGGAGGTAACCACATGCAACCGGGAACGCCCGATGAGGAATGGCGCGAGGATTGCGCGCCGCGCCGCGTGCTGGAGCTGTTCGCGACCAAGTGGACCAGCATGGTGCTCCACACGCTGTCCGCCCGTCATGGCGGCGCCGCGCGCACGGGTGTGCTGCACCGCAGCCTGCCGGGTATATCGAAGAAGATGCTGACCCAGACGCTGCGCGATCTGGAGGCGAGCGGATTGCTGAGCCGGCACGTGCAGAGCGCCATACCACCCGCCGTCGAATATCGCCTGACCGACTTGGGCCGGCGCTTCGTGGAGTTCGTCGAACTGCTCTACGCCTGGGGGCGGGACAATGCGGACGCGCTGGACGCGCTGCATCCCCGTGCGACGTCGCGCCGGGCGTGACCGATCCGACGACCGGCTTTCAGGGAGGGAACGGTCGGCGCGAACGCGACGAGTCGCGCACGAAGACAGTGGTGTCGCCCGGTCATGTCCCGTACACTTGCGAAAACGTACCCGACCACGGGTGTTTAGGATTGAGGTGTACCGTGGACAAATGCAGCATGCAAAAGGCGTTCGATCACCTCGAGGCCGCGATGACCATTTTGGATGCGGAGGGGCAAACCGCTGCGGCGGCGCAGCTCGATCACGTGATGCAGATGGTTCAGGCCACCATCACCGCAGCGTCGGGCGCATCGTAAACGGTCGCGAGCATCGCTTCGACCCGCTGCAACCCCGATTGGGTCAATAACAGGTCGATCGTCGGGTCTCCGTCCCGTTCGATGATGCCGCGTTGCTGCAGCACCGCGACCCAGCGCTGCGTGGTCGAGCGGGCGATGCCGGCATAGGCGGCGATCTGGCTGATGCCGATGCTGCGCCCTTCCGCTTCCGCCAGATAGACGCCTATCAGGATCGATCCGATCGGGTCCGTGCTCAGATCGGGTCCGAACAGCCTGACGCGCGTCTCATGGACATGGCGGATGCTGAGGGCGGTCGCCCATAGCCGGGCCGGCGGCAATTGCCGCCCGTTATCCCGCCAGAACAAGGTGGCGATCAGGCGATCGGGGTCGGAGAAGCGCGTGACGAGCAGATTGGCCGCGATCGACGTGCCATCCGGGCGCAGATAGCGCTTCTGAAACCGGAGCGGCGCGGCGCCGTCCTCCAGCATCGCAAGCATATCGACGCTGCGCTGCAAATCGCGCGGGTCGGTAATGTCGCGAAACGAGGCGCCGATGACATCGCTCTCCCCGCGCTTGAGCAGATCAAGAAAGGCCTGGTCGGCCTGAAGGATGACCCCGTCCAGTGAAGACACGCAATGTGCAGCTGGCATTTGTCTCACCGTTACCCCGTATCGGTAACATACATCAGTCGAATTTAGCCGCAAGTCGGTTATGGGCTGATCGACAATTGTACGCAAATGGCAACACCTCTTCGTCATGTAATGAAATATAGTCTAAACTGGATGTATATTTGACGCAGGCTCGCGATGGGATGGGCGATTGCTATCCGGCAACGGCCTCCGGCCTCCCGGTCGTGACACGGCGTGGTCGATGCTTGCTGCCGATACAGCGATATGGAGCCGAAGCAGTCTAATCGCATTCGACCGCGCGTCGCCGGATGTTTGTGGCCCCGTCGTGCAGGGGCACCGGAAAAAAAGACGCTGCCAAAGGGCCGCGGGATGGCTAGACCCGTTCCGTGACCATCGCCGCCGTCCACGATCCCCGCTTACCGTTCCCGGCATCGGGGGGCGATTGCGCGGCGACGTTGCGGGCGATCGACTGGACCGCGCATCCGCTCGGCGATCCAATCGGCTGGCCGGCCCCCTTGAAGACCGCCGTACAGATCGTGTTGTCCTCAGCCTTCCCGATGATGGTGCATTGGGGGGCGGAGCTGTTCACCTTCTACAACGATGCCTATGCGCGCATCCTCGGCCGCAAGCATCCTGGGATGCTGGGACAGCCGGCGCGCGTATGGTGGTCGGAGATGTGGGACCAGCTGACGCCGATCTTCGATCGCGTGCTGGCGGGCGAAACGGTGTTCATCGAGAACGGCCGCTACACGCCGGATCGCGACGGCGTGTCGAAGGAAGCCTTCTTCACGCACTCGCACAGCCCGCTGTGGGATGCGGATGGCCGGGTCGCGGGTATCTTCCTCGTCGTCACCGAAACCACGTCCGAAGTTGTCGCCAGGCGGGACCGTGACGCGGCCACGGAGCAGCAGATGCTGCTGAACGAGGAATTGGCGCATCGGATCAAGAACACGATGAGCGTCGTGCAGGCGATCGCGCACCAGACGCTCGACAAGGTCGAGGATCAGGAGGCCGTCACCGCCTTCGGCAAGCGGCTGTCCGCGCTGGCGGCGGCGAACGACGTGCTGACGCGCGACCAATGGTCCACGGCCAAATTGGGCGACGTCGCGATCGGTGCGCTGGCGACCTTTGGGGAGGATCGGTTCGTGCTGTCTGGCCCCGACGTGGTCATTGGGCCCAGGGCGACGCTGTCGCTGTCGCTAATGCTGCACGAACTGGCGACGAACGCCGCCAAATATGGCGCGCTGACGGCGCCGGCGGGCCGGGTGGCGGTGGATTGGGTGGTGCGCCGTGAGGGCGACACGGAGATTCTTGATCTGTGCTGGACGGAGCGGGGCGGGCCGCCGGCAGCGGAGCCGACGCGCAAGGGATTCGGGTCGCGGCTGATCCACATGGGTCTTACCGGCTCCGGCGGCGTTGAACTCCGGTACGAGGCGCAGGGCCTGACGGTCACTGCGACGGCCCCGCTCTATCAGGTTCAAGAGGCGTAGCGCGTCAGCACACGACATGGGACAGTCCGAACCCCTTACCCGTTGGCCGGTCCTTGTGGTCGAAGACGAACCGATCCTTCGGATGGACGCGATCGGCATGGTCGAGAAGGCGGGGTTCGAAGCCGTCGAGGCGATGAGCAGCGCCGACGCGATCCGGCTGCTGGAAGAGCGGCTGGACATCCGTCTGGTGTATATGGACCTCGACATGCCCCGCAGCCGCAAGGGCATCGAGATCGCGGCGGCGATCCGCAAGCGCTGGCCACCGATCGAAATCATCCTCACCGCCGCCTATTTCACGCGAGACAGCGTCCACCTGCCCGAGAGAACCGAATTCTACCCCAAACCCATCAACCGCGACGAAATCGTCGACGCTATGCGGCGGCTGGTAAATCGTTCAGCTGCTTGAGTTTTCCGGAGTTTTATAGCGCTCGGATTGAACTGGAGGACCTCGCTGGGCCGGTCGATGCCCGATGCGTGAGGTAATGGCTAAGCGCGGCTCCTTCACATCGCGGTGACGGCACCCACCGCTGTAATCGTGGCGCGACGTCGTGCCGTCTGCTGTTGCTCGGACAGCGGTTTGCCGAGGGCAGTCTTCCCGTCTGACCGTTCCGGCATCCGATCGCCGAGGAAGCCGATTACGACCAGGGCAGCCAGCACGACCGCCGCTACCGCTCCAAGAACGGCATACATGGGTTTCCCTGTCTTCATGCGCTCGACCTGTCCTGCGATTCGACTGCGCGACCAAACCACCGAACGGACAAAACGAGCCTTTAGGGGAGGGATCCAGACCTAGTGTCCGCTGGCCGGTGCGCGCTGTCCGGTCGGGGGAACCATATACCGCGCTGGAGCGGTTGCGCCTGACTTTCCCCGATCAGGAGTTTCGCATGAGCATCGCTTCGGCACTCGGCCTCGGTGGCCGCAAGGTTCGCTACGCTATCGTTGGCCTGGGCGACATTGCGCAGGAGGCGTTGATGCCGGGCGTGTCGCATACCGGCAATTCGACGATCACCGCCTTGGTGTCGGGCGACCCCGAAAAATTGACGAAGCTCGGTAAGCGTTATGGCGTCAAGCATCTGTACGGGTACGAACAATTTCCGGCCTTGCTGGCATCGGGAGAGATTGACGCGATCTATCTGGCGACACCGAACTGGCGGCATGCCGAATTTGCGGTGCCGGCGCTGGAAGCGGGTATCCACGTCCTCAGCGAAAAGCCGCTCGACGTATCGTCGGCCAAGGCGCGGGAGATCATGGCGGCGGCGGTCAAGGGCAAGGCGAAGCTGATGACCGCCTATCGCCTGCATTTCGAACCGGCGACGCTGGATGCCATTCGCCGCATTCGTGCGGGCGAATTGGGTGACCTGATCGCCTTCACCGCCTGCTTCACGCAGATGGTCGACCCGGCCAACCATCGCGCGAAGAACGGGATCGAAGCGGGGCCGCTGTTCGACATGGCGCCCTATCCAATCAATGCCATCCGCTATCTGTTCGAGGCGGAGCCGCTGGAGGTCGTCTCTGCGGTCGCAACACGTCACCCGGAATCGGGCTTTGGTGATCTGGACGATACCTTCGCGGTGACGCTGCGCATGCCAGGCAGCCGCCTGGCCCAATTCACGGTCAGCTATTATGCGAACCAGGTCGACACTCTGACGATCGCGGGCACGAAGGGATCGATCCAGATGGATCCCGCCTTTGGCTTCGGTCAGGGCCTCGCGCACCGGCGACGTATTGGCGACAAGGACAGCCATGAGACGTTCAAGGCGACGGACCAGTTCGGCGGCGAGCTGAAATACTTTTCCGACTGTATCCTCGACGATCGGAGCCCGGAGCCGGACGGCGAGGAGGGGTTGGCCGACCTGCTGATCATCGAAGCGATCGTGAAGGCGCTGGACACCGGCCAGTCCGTGAAGGTGCCCCACATCGGTCGCACGCGCCGGATCGATCCGGACGCGCAGGAGCAGACGCTGCGGGCGGTATCGGTGCCCGATCCCGTCAACGCCGCATCACCGACCGGCGAGTAATCGTGCCGTCGCGGCCGCGGGCAAAATCTGCGGCCGCGACCGGTAATCGGCAAGCATCATTTCGACTGTTTCTGGAACCGAATGCTTGCCGCGCGACTTCAATATAAGTTGCTGATCTACATGAAAGTCGACGCGCGTGGCCTGTTTGTTTTTCCTCCACGCGCTGGGTGCGAGCGCGCGCGAATGGGATGGCGTGATCGCCGCCCTCGGCGAAGACTATGAGTGTATTCCGCTCAACCTACCGGGCTTTGGTGGCAGCGCGGACAGCGAGTGCGATGTCGCGGGGCTGATGGACTGGTTCGGTGGCGAAGTGGCCCGGCATCAGCCGCAGTCCTGGGCGGTGGTCGGCCACAGCATGGGCGGCAAGATCGCCACCTTGGCAGCGGCGCATGCCCGCGATGGCGATGCGCGCTTCACTGGTCTCGCCGCGGTGGTTCTGCTGGCGGCGTCACCGCCCGCGCCGGAGCCGATGGACGAGGATCGGCGCAAATTGATGCTCGACTGGTTTGCCGATGGCGCGATCGATGCGGACGAGGCTGCGCAATTCGTAGACGACAACACCGCCGCACGGTTGCCCGAACCACTCCGCGAACAGGCCATCGCCGATGTCCGCTGTTCCGGGCGCAAGGCTTGGACGGGCTGGCTGGAACGCGGCAGCCGCGAGGACTGGCGGGAGGCCGCGGGTCAGATTGCGGTGCCCGCGTTGATCCTGGCGGGCGGTGAGGATGACGATCTGGGGGAGGATGCGCAACGCCGCCTCAACCTGCCGCATTATCCCGCCGGTCGCATCAGCGTGATCGAGGGGGCGGCGCATCTGCTGCCGTATGAGCAGCCTGAGGCTGTCGCCACGGCGATTGCAGATCACGTGTCCGCGGCCTTTGCCCGCGCATTGCCGCCGGCAATGATCGCGCTGCTGGCGTCGGACCGCGTCAGCTCCCGCACGCGCGCGGTCTTGACGGCACGTCACGCGGTGCCGGGCCCGATAACGCTGCTGTCGGAACGACAGGCGGCGACGCTGGTGGCGCTGATCGAGGCCGTCTTGCCGGGGGCGTGCGATCCCTGCGAGCTTGCCCGGCGGATCGATGCGGTGCTGGCGGCGGGGCAGGGCGATGGCTGGCGGCGTGCGGAGCTGCCCGCGGACGCCACGTGCTGGCCCGCGGCGCTCGACACGCTCGACGTGATGGGGGGCGGATTTGCGGATGCCGATCCTGCTGCGCGTGAGCGCTGCTTGCGGAGCTTGGCCGCGGGCGAGGCGGCCGAAACCGGCGGAACGCTGTCACCCCGTCAGTTGCAATTGTGGTTCGCGGAGGCGCGCGGCGAGATCGCGCGCCAGTGGATGGCGCTGCCGGCGACGATGGCGCGCATCGGTTACGACGGGTTCGCGATCGGCGGCGATGGCGCGCGCAAACGGGGCTATGTTCGCGCCGCCGCGGATACGATCGAACCCTGGCAACAGCTCGCGGGCACGCGCGCGTGAGTGCTGCCATCGGGACCGGCAATGATCCGGTCGACGTCGTGGTCATCGGCAGCGGAGCCGGCGGAGCGCCGCTGGCGGCCCGGCTGGCACAGGCGGGCGTCTCGGTCGTCGTGCTGGAGGCGGGGCGCGCCTTTCGTCCGGACGAGCATGTCGCCGACGAACTGGCGGCCGACATCTACTGGATGGAGGAACGGCTGAGCGGCGGTGCCGATGCCACCGCGTTCGGCGCCAACAACAGCGGCATGGGCGTCGGCGGATCGACGCTGCATTGGGGCGCCTTCTGCCCGCGGCCCGATGCACGGGACCTTCGGCTGCGTTCGCTCAGTGGCCACGGCGAGGACTGGCCCATCGCGCATGCGGAGCTGACCCAGTATATCGAGGCAGTCGAGCGGTGCATCGGCGTGTCCGGTCCGGCGACTTATCCCTGGGACCCGGCGCGGCGTTACGAATTGCCGCCCGTGCTGCGCAACGCGTCCGCCGACGCGATGGCGCGCGGCTGTGCGGCGCTGGGCATTACGGCGACCGATGCGCCGGCCGCGCTCGTGTCGCGGGATCGCGCGCAGCCGCACTGGGGCATCCGACAAGCCTGCATCAATTGCGGCACCTGCCACCAAGGCTGCCGCGTCGCCGCCAAGGCCAGCGCGGATACGAGCTGGCTGCCGCTCGCCGTGGCGCATGGTGCCGAGGTGCGCGCGGAATGCCGGGTGATCGATCTGGAGCGCGACGGCCGCGGCCGCGTGACGGCGGTGGTCTACGATCGCCGTGGCCAGCGCGTCCGTCAGCGCTGCGGCGCCGTGTTCCTGTGCGCGGGCGGCGTGGAAACGCCGCGGCTGCTGCTGAACCTCGGCCTGGCCAATTCCAGCGGGCAGGTCGGGCGCAATTTCATGGCGCATGTCGCGACGCAGGTGTGGGGTCGGTTCGACGCGGACATGCGCATGAACCGCGGCTATCCCTCGTCGCTGATCAGCGAGGATATGATGCGCCCCGCAGACCTCGATGCCGCGGGTGGGTATCTGATGCAGAGTCTGGGCGTGCTGCCCGTCACGCTGGCGACCAATCTGGCGCGCGGGGGCGGCCTGTGGGGGCAGGCGCTGGTCGATCTGCTCGACGATTACAATCGGCTGGGCGGCATCGGCATCAACGGCGAATGCCTGCCGTCCGACGCCAATCGTCTGACGCTGTCGGATGAGACCGATGCCTATGGGCTGCGCAAGGCGCGGATCGATTTCAGCTATGGCGAGAATGAACGTGCGATCGATGCCCATGCGCGCGCGACGATGACCGCGATCTGGGAAGCGGCGGGGGCTCGCGACATTCTGGCGGTGGAACGCTCTGCCCATACGATCGGCACGTGCCGGATGGGCGTCAGCGGAGACCGAGCGGTGGTCGATCCCGATGGTCGCAGCTTCGATATCGCGAACCTGTTCATCTGCGACAATTCGGTGTTCCCGAGCGCGCTCGCCGCCAATCCGGCGCTGACGATCATGGCGCTGTCGCTGCGAACGGCCGACCGTTTCCTCGCCAATCGACGTTAAGGAGAAGACCATGGATCTGGGTATCACGGGACGGATCGCACTGATCAGCGGCGCGGATTCGGGTATGGGCAAGGAAACCGCCCGGCTGCTGCTCGAAGCGGGCGTACGCGTCGCCGTCACCGACAAGCCGGGCGGCACGCTGGACGATGCGGTGCGCGAGCTGTCTCCGCTCGGCGAGATCGTCGCGGTGACAGGCGACGTGACCAAGGTAGACGAGGTGACGGCGATCTGGCGGCAGGTGCGCGAAAAACTGGGCGATCCCGATATCTACGTCAACGCCGCGGGCGTCACCGGAGCGACCGGGGATTTCCTGGAGGTGGACGATGCGGGCTGGCTGGAGACGCTGGACATCAACCTGATGGGTGCGGTGCGCATGTGCCGTGAGGCGATCCCGGCGATGCGCACGAAGGGCTGGGGCCGCATCGTGCTGTTCGCGTCGGAGGATGCGGTGCAGCCCTATATCGACGAACTCGCCTATTGCGCGTCCAAGGCCGGGATCCTCAGCCTCGCGAAGGGGCTGTCCAAGGCCTATGGCTGCGACAATGTGCTGGTGAACACCGTGTCGCCCGCCTTTATCGCGACGCCGATGACCGACAAGATGATGCGCAAGCGCGCCGAGGAAAAGGGCGTGTCGTTCGACGAGGCGATCGCGAGCTTCCTCGAGGAGGAGCGCCCCGGCATGGTGCTGAAGCGGCGCGGCAAGCCCGAGGAAGTCGCCGCGGCCGTCGCCTTCCTGTGTTCGGAGCGCGCCAGTTTCATCAACGGCGCCGGCATCCGCGTCGACTCCGGATCGGTGTTCACGATCGCCGGCTAGGCGTAGCCGGGGGCCGCCTGCTCAGTCGCAGGCGGCTTCGTCGTTGAGGACGGACAGCGCCATCAGATGCGCCAGGTGGCTGAGGCCCTGGGGCAGGTTGCCGAGGAAGGCGCCGGTGTCAGCGTCGACCATCTCAGCCAGAATGCCGTGGCCATGCGACAATGCGGCGGTCAGCTCGTCGAGCATCGCCCGCGCCTGATCACGCTGGCCGAGCAGGGCGCGCGCCTCCACCATCCAGAACGAACAGGCGAGGAAACAGCCCTCTTCCCGCGGCATGCCGGTGTAGCGATAGTGGAAGGGGCCGGCGCCCAGCTCACGGTCGATCGCGTCGAGCGTCATGCGCAGCCGTTCCTTCCCGTCGAAGCCGAAGCGAACCGCGAGCGCCAGCGAAGCGTCGATCGCGTCGGCACCCGGGTACATGACGAACGCCTGGCGCTCGTCCGACCAGCATTCCGCCTCGATCCAGTCCTTGATCCGGTCGCGCTCGCGCTGCCAGCGTTCGCGGCAGGTGGTGGGCAGCTGGCCCTGATCGGCGAGTTCGACCGCGCGGGCGAGCGCCTGCCAGCAACTGATCTTCGACATCGTATAATGCCGTTCGTCCTGCAATTCCCACATGCCCGCATCGGGCAGGCGCCAGCGATCCGCGCATTGATCGGCGAGGTGCGAGAAGAATTCGGCGCTGGCGCTGTCGAGGATGTTGCCGCACGCGACGAAGCACGAAGCGGTTTCGAAGATGTCGCCATAGACGCCGTGCTGCGCCTGATCCGTCGCCAGATTGCCGGTGACGACGGGTTGGCTGTCGCGATAGCCGGGCATCGCCCATTCGGAGACGTTCGGCACCACGCCGCCACCGAGCGTGTAGCAGACGCGCGTTCCCGTCTCGCGCAGCTGGTTGAGCAGCCAGGTGAACGCGGCCTTCGCCTCGGCCTGCGCGCCCGCGGTCAGGAACGCCTTGATCGTATAGCCGGCGTCGCGCACCCAGGCATAGCGATAGTCGTAATTCTTCTCACCCCCGATCCCCTCGGGCAGCGACGTCGTCGCGGCAGCGGCAATCGCGCCCGACGGCGAATAGAGCAGCAGCTTTAACGCGAGCGCACTGCGCAGGAAGGCGGGGCGATCGGCGCCGCGATAGGTGACGCCGGCGGCCCAGTCGCGCCATTCGGCATCCGACGTGTCGATGCGGGCGTCGATCTCCGCGATCGGCGGCACGACCAGCGGCTCGTCGCGGCCCGCGACGATCGCCACGGTGCGCCGTTCGCCGGCTGCGACCGTCACCGAACCGGTGATGCCTTCGTCGGACCAGCGGCATTCGACCGCGTCATCATGGATGAACAGGCCGAGCACACGCTCGACGTGGAACACGGTGTGTTCGCCGATCGTCGAATGATAGGGATTGACCGTATCGCCGCGCCGTCCCGGACGCATCGTCAGCGCGAACCGGACTTCCCCGTCCAGCCCTTCGATCCGTCGGGCCAGTTCCGCCCACGGGAGCCGCCCTGCAGTGCCGCTGTTGAGCGACTCGGTCAGGCGGGCGCGTCCCGTGGCCGTCGTGAACACGGTTTCGAGGACGTTGCTGTCGTCGCGGTAGCGGCGTTGAATCGTAAACGGCCCGTCCGGGGTCAGGCTGAACCGGCCACCGCGATCCGCGTCGAGCAGGCGGTCGAACAAGGGCGGGGAATCGAGGTTCGGCACGCACCACCAGTCGATCGACCCGTCGCACCCGGACAGCACCACCGACCGCCCGTCGCCGAGCGCGCCATAGCCGGCGAGCGGCAGATAGCCGTCCGTGCGTACATGTGCCGGATCGGCGGTCGGGGCACGCAGGCGATCGATCAACCCGGTCAGCATGCGGAGGGACGCCGGTTCCGCCGCGTATAGTCCTGAATCATCCGCGGCAGTCCCAAATGGTTGTGCCGCTTACAATGTTTGTGATCCATGTTGGTTTCTGTGTGCCGGCACGCTGGCGCAAGGTTTGCGCGCTGGCAGACATCCGGCAGCCGCCCATCGGCACCGCTGCCGGATGTCTGCCTGCCTATGGGCGGATCGTGGCTGGCCGCACGCCGGGGCCAGCCACGCTTACGCTCAGGCTAGAGTGCGAACGCTGGCCTCCCGGTCCCAATAGCGTTTCTTGGCCGCCTCGACGAACCCGGACAGATCGGTGATCCCCTCGTCGGGCTCGACGCCGGCCTTGTCGAGCAGGGGCTTGGCTGCGGCATTGTGCCCGATCGCTTTCAGATGGCCGAAGGCGTCCATCACCCATTGGACCGCAGCGCCTTCCTTGACGAGCTTGGCGCAAGCCGCCTCCGACAGGATGACCGCACAGGCATCGACCGTCACCGACGGCTGACCGAACAGCTGTGCGTCGGCGGCGATCGTGCTGCCATTGGATAGCGGGACCTTGCCGACCTTGGGCGCGATCGTCATCGCCGTGCCACCGGCGCCCTTCACCGCATTCTGCACCGTCTTGAGCTCGCCGGAGTTGGTGCCGTCCGCGATCAGGATGCCGACGGTGCGCCCCTCCAGCGTGTGCTTTTCGAGCGGGCCGCGGATGATCCGCAGCGCGGGCGAGGGGTCCATGTCGAGCACCGGCGCGGCGGTCTTCGACGCGGGTGGCAGGTCCATGGCGAGGCCGTCGGCGACGCGGCTTGCCAGATCCTCGTCAACGTTGCGCAGATTGGCCATCATCGCGATGCGGATATGCTCCAGGCTGACTTTGCTCAGCTCGAACACCAGGGCAGAGGCGATGTGCGCCTGTTCGGCCGGATCCATCGACCGGAAGAACAGGCGCGCCTGGCTGTAATGGTCGGCGAAGCTCTCCGGGCGGATGCGCAGCTTATGGCCCTGCTCTTCCGACGGGAAGGTCTTGTAGCCGCCATCCGGGTCCTCGCGCGCACCGGCTTCCTCGCCCGCTTGTGCCAGGCTGTTGGGCTCGTAATTGGCGCGGCCCTTGGGCACCGCCATCTGCATGTGGCCGTCGCGCTGCTGGTTCATGAACGGGCAGCCCGCCGCGGCGGCGCGCCCCTTCGCACTGTTGATCGGCAGCTGGTGGAAATTGACCGATCCCAGTCGCGACAGCTGCGTGTCGGTATAGCTGAACAGGCGTCCCTGCAGCAGCGGATCGTTCGAAAACCCGATGCCCGGCACGACATGGCTCGGCACGAACGCGGCCTGTTCGGTTTCGGCGAAGAAATTGTCGGGATAGCGGTCGAGCACCATCCGCCCGACGATGCGGACCGGCAGCACCTCCTCGGGAATGATCTTCGTCGCGTCGAGCACGTCATAGGGCTGGCTGTTGGCGAAGTCCTCGTCGAACAGCTGCACGCCCAGCTCCCATTCCGGGAAGTCGCCGCGATCGATCCGCTCGAACAGGTCGCGGCGCTGGAAATCGGGGTCGGCGCCCGCGATCTTCACCGTCTCGTCCCAGATCGTCGAGGCGAGGCCCGCCTTCGGCTTCCAGTGGAACTTGACGAAGGTGCTCTTCCCCTCCTTGTTGATGAAGCGGAAGGTGTGGACGCCGAACCCTTCCATATTGGCGAAGGTGCGCGGCAGCGTTCGGTCCGACATCGCCCACATCACCATATGGGTGGATTCGGGCATCAGGCTGATGAAATCCCAGAAGGTGTCGTGCGCGGTCGCCGCTTGCGGATAGCCGCGGTCCGCCTCCATCTTGGCGGCATGGATCAGATCGGGAAACTTGATCGCGTCCTGGATGAAGAAGACGGGGATATTGTTGCCGACGAGGTCCCAATTGCCCTGCCGGGTGTAGAATTTGACCGCGAAGCCGCGCACGTCGCGCGGCGTGTCGATCGATCCCGCACCACCCGCGACGGTCGAGAAGCGCGTGAACACCTCGGTCCGTTGCCCCTTCTTCTGGAACAGGTCGGCGACGGTGATGTCGGCGAGGCTGTCGGTGCATTCGAAATAGCCATGCGCCGCGCTCCCACGCGCGTGAACGATCCGCTCGGGGATGCGCTCATGGTCGAAATGGTTGATCTTCTCGCGATAGATCTCGTCTTCCAGCAGAACCGGACCACGCGCACCCGCCTTCAGCTGGTTCTGGTTGTCGGCGATCGGCGTGCCGTGATTGGTGGTCAGTACCGGATGCGCATCGTCGGTGATCTGATGGGTCTCGCCGCCCGAATAGGGGGCGCGTAGCGTGGTATCGGTCATGATGGCTCCTCGTACTTTGACACTGCAAACGAGCCGTCGGGACGGTCGGGTACGGGCATGATCTGGATCAATACGATTCCAGGCCGGTCGCGGCACTGCGGCGATGGTGGGCGCGTACGATCAATACGTGTCAATCGGCGTCCAAAAAGGACCCCCTATCGGCGTCCAAAAGGGACCCCGTTTGTCGAGCGGTGTGACGGGTATGGCGGGCGTGCCGTTCGCG
>NZ_JACIDB010000002.1 GCF_014196115.1 Sphingomonas aquatilis
GTGAAGGGGTTCGTCGACGAGGTCGTCATCAGCATCGCCGGCGAGGAGATCGCCCGCCATCCGCGCAGCTATGGCGAGGGCGCCTTCGTCGCCAACCCGCTGCACTATCTCGCGCTCATCGAGCAGAAGCCCGGCGCGCTCGACCAGGCGGCCGCCTTGCAGGGCTGGGATCTGCCCGAGATCTTCCAGCATCTGCGCCACCTTTTGGAAGCCCGTATGGGCAACAAGGGGAAGCGGGAGTTCATCCAGGTGCTGCGGCTGCTCGAAGCCCTGCCGCTCGCCGTCGTCACCGACGCGGTGACACAGGCCGTGCAGCTCGGCGCCATCGGCTTCGACGCGGTGAAGCTCATCGCGCTGGCGCGTATCGAACGGCGACCGCCCCGTCTCGATCTGGCCGCCTATCCGCACCTGCCCCGGACGGACGTGAAGACGACCCGGGCGGCGGACTATGGAGTGCTGGCGGCATGACAAGCGACAAGATGCCGACCGGCACGACCGGCGGGACACCCCAGGTGCTGCTCGCCCACCACCTCAAGCAGCTCAAGCTGCCGACCGTGCTGCGCGAATATGAGAAGGTCGCGCGCGAATGCGCCCGCGACGGTATCGACCACCCGCGCTACCTGCTGCGTCTCATCGAGCTTGAGCTCATCGACCGGGAGCGGCGCACGGTCGAGCGGCGGATCCGCGCCGCCCGCTTCCCGGCGGTGAAGAGTCTCGACACCTTCGACTTCACCGCCATCCCCAGCCTCAACAAGATGCTGGTGCTCGAACTCGCCCGCTCGGAATATATCCTGCGCCGAGAGAACGTCATCGCGCTGGGTAACAGCGGCACGGGCAAGACGCACGTCGCCCTCGCGCTCGGCCTGGCGGCTTGCCAGAAGGGTTTCACCGTCGCCTTCACGACCGCGGCCTCGCTGGTCAACCAGCTGATGGAGGCGCGCGACGAGCGGCGTCTGCTCAAACTCCAGCGGGAACTGGCGGCCGTGAAGCTGCTCATTGTCGACGAGCTCGGCTATGTGCCGCTGTCGGCGACCGGCGCAGAACTGCTCTTCGAGGTGCTGTCGCAGCGATACGAGCGCGGCTCGACCATCATCACGTCGAACCTGCCGTTCGAGGACTGGACCCAAGTGCTCGCCTCGGAGCGGCTCACCGGCGCGCTGCTCGACCGCCTCACGCACCACGTCTCCATCCTCACCATGAATGGCGACAGCTACCGCCTCAAACAGTCCGCCGGCCGGCGCTCCGCCAGAAGGGCGGAGCAAAACCAGGCCACTGTGTCGGCCGACCCGAACACCGGAGAGATCCCGCCGACATAGCCGGGAGAAAACGGTCGCGACGACATGGAAAGGGCCCCGATCGGGGCCCTTTCCATGTCGTCATCACACCTCGACCGCTGGCCTACTTTTACACCGCCACCGTGGCCGGATTTTGCTCCGCCGTTGACACGTGCGCGAGACGATCCTAGCGAGCTGCAGATCCTTGTAGCGGTAGTAGAAGCCCGTGAGATTGAGCCGCAGCTGCCCGCCTGCGAACGTGTTCTTCGAGCCGATCTCGAACGCGTCGATCGACTCGGGCCGGAAGGTCACCGGTACGGCGAAGATGGGCGAGACCGGGGGATTGATTCCTCCCGACTTGTACCCGCGCGAATAGGAGGCGTAGACCAGATTGTCGCGCGTGATCCGGTAGTCGAGAACGGCTCGGCCGGTCAGTCGGCTGAACTTAACGTTCTGCTCGGCGAACGGCTGCGCACCTGCGCGGGTGACGTCGTAGTCGAGCGAGGCGTAGTTCAGCGCCTGGTCGAGAGCGGTCGCGCCGTAGGGCAGCAGCGGATTGGCCCCGGCGGAGTCGATGAGGTAGGTGGTCCGCGCCCGGATGTACTTGTCGTCGTGGTTGTACCTGGCGCCGAGCGTGAGCTTCACCTTCGGGCTGAACTGAAGGTAGGCCTCGCCGAAGACGCCATAGGAGTTGAGACGGTATGCATCCGCATTGCTGCGGAAGTAGGGCGTCGAGAACATCACCGGCGGCAGCGTCGCGGGGAGCGCCCCGTTCGCCTTCGCGAGCGAGGGGAGCAGACCGGGACCGTAGTCGACGCCGGCCGCGGTCACGTAGTAGTCGTTGTCGCTGATGCTCTGGTGCGCGTAGATGCCGCCGAGCAGGAAGTTGAACGCACCAGCGAATTCGCTGTCGATGTGCCCTTCCGCCGAATACTGCCGGTAGGTGCCGGTGGACCTGTCGAAGTCGAGGCTGTTGGGTAGGCAACCCGCCGAAGCGCCCGAGTAGACGCCGCCGTCGTTCGTCGTCGGCGCCGACTGGCAGAAGCCGCCGGCCGCGCCGTTCGGTATCAGCACACGCGCGAGCGGAGCGAACGGATTGACGCCTCCCGCTCTGGGGAAGAGCGCGTTGAACTGCCCGGTCGGCAGCGACGCGAGGTTCTGCAGCTGCAGCAGACCGGCGTTGTTGGTGAGCGGCGCGGCCACCGATTGGGTGTAGTCGGTGGTGGAGTCGACGACGTTCCTTGTGTAGCCGCCGGTCAGGTTGAAGCTCACCTTTCCAAAGTCGTGGTAGAGCTTCAGCTGATACTGCTCCTCCTCGGCGAAGTACGTCGGATCGTAGTCCTGCGAGACCGTCCGCAGGTCCGCGGGACTGGCCGTGGTCGCCAGCGGATCGGAGCCGTAGATGCTGCCGAGGCCGAACGCTCCTGCGGCCGCGCTGCCGGTGGCGATGCGGAAGAACTCCGTCGAACTGAGGACGTTGGCGAGGACGGCGTTGCCGTTGCCCCGTTCGAAGGCCAGCCGGTCCGGCGAGCATCCCAGCACTCCGGTCGGATCCCTATGGCACAACTGCTTCTGTATGCGTGCCCGACGGTCGTTCTCGTGGAAGTAGTATCCCATGAGGTCGACCCGCGTGTCGCTCGTGGGCTCCCAGGACAGGGTTCCCCGCACGGCGTAGAGATCGCGATCGTCCACGTGCGTGTCGTTGTAGGAATTGTACGTGTAGCCGTCGCGCTTCAGGTAGGTTCCGGCGAGGCGGATGCCGAGCGTGCTGGTGATGGGGAGGTTGAGCATACCGCGGGCGCGCCTGGAGTCGTAGTTTCCGTACTCGATCTCGCCCGCCGCGTGGAATGCGTTGAGGTCCGGTTTGGCGGTGATGAAGTTGATGACCCCCGAGGTGGCGTTGCGCCCGAACAGGGTTCCCTGCGGACCGCGTAGGACCTCGACGCGCTCGAGATCGAAGAACTCGCTCTCGAACAGCCTGGTCGACAGCAGCGGCATGTCGTTGACGTGGACCGCCGTGGCCTGGTCGCACGTGGTTCCGGTGCACAGGTCGCCGATGCCTCGGATGGTGAAGCTCGACCCGGTGAAGTTCGTCTTCGTGAAGGTGATAGACGGAAGCGACTGCTGCAGCGCGGTCGGATTGACGATCTGCTGGCGCTCGAGGGTCTCGGAGGTGAAGGCGCTCACCGCTATCGGGACGTCCTGGAGCCGCTGCGACTGCCGCTGCGCGGTGACGACGATGTCCTCCACCGCCTGCGGGGCGGCCGACGCCTCGGGTGTCGGGTCGGCCGGCGCCTCGGACGCCGCGCGTCCCGAAGCGCTTCCGGCTTGGCTCTGCGCCTGGGCCCGAGTCTGAGCCGGTTGGGCGACGACCGCGGCGACCGCGCAGCCGATGAGCAGCTTCACCTTCATGTATCCTCCCGTCGTGGAGGCGGGCCGGTCGCGTGTTCGCGATCCGGGTCCGCCGTTCTATTGCGTTGCGAAATCGATCACGGCCCGGTTGAAGTCGTCCGCCTTCTCCCATTGCGCCCAGTGGCCGCACTTCGGCAGGACGAGGAGGCGCGCGTCCGGGATCTGGCGCATGAGGATCATTCCCTGCTCGAGCGGGTTGACCCGATCCTCCCGGCCCCAGATGATGAGCGTGCGGTGGGGCAGCCGATCCAGCCGCTCGCGCCACAGTTCCTCGATCGGAGTGGGATCGCCCGGCCGATGGCGCAGAGGGAAGTTCTCTGCCGTCTCGGGGTCGATCGCGACTTTGAACCGCTCTTCGAGGACGTCGTCGGTGACCTGGCTCGGATCGTACACGAGCTGCTGCACGAAGCTCCTGAGCTTCTCGATGGACGGTCCTGGCGGCCCGTAGAAGGTGAGGATCTGCATGATCCCGACTGTCGGCGACGCGTTCAGGGTGGCGTAGCCACCACCCGGACCCATGAGGATGAGGCGGTCGACCTTGTCCGGGAAGTCCAGCGCGGTCTTCAGCGCCGTCGCTCCACCGAGCGAGTTGCCGACCAGATGCGCCCGTCCGATCCCGATGGCGTCCATGAAGCCCGCCACCGCCTTGGCCATGAAGCCCCAGAGGGGCTCCCTGATGCGCGGTTTGCTCGATTGGCCGTATCCGGGAAGGTCCAGCGCGATGACGCGGAAGCCTGCGGCGGCAAGCGCGTGCACGTTCCTGGAGAAGTTGCTCAGGCCGTACGACCCAGGCCCGCCGCCGTGGAGGAGGATCAGGGCGGGTCCCTCGCCGACTTCGTTCCAATGCAGCCTGAGGTCGCCGACTTCGACGAAGTTGCTGGAGGTGCGCGGCTCGCTCATCGATCAGGCTCCGTTGGGTCGAGGGCGTCGGTGCCCCCAGCTGCTCATCTTGTCGTGACGGGTGACGCGCGGACCTTCGGCGCCGATCGTCGAGCCTCCCCAGCCGAACTCGACCTCGAAGCCCGAGGGAGTGGCGGCGTAGAAGGAGATCATGCCGTCGTTGGTGTGCCTGCCGATGGTCTGCGTGATCGGCGAACCCGCGTCCTGGGCACGGTCCAGCGCGAAGCCCACGTCGTCGAGCGTCCGCGCCTCCAGCATGAAGTGGTGCATGCGCTTCGGGGCGGCCGCGGGCACCAGCGCCAGCGTATGGTGGCGCGCATTGCAGTGGTGGAACTCGAGGTCGATCGCGATGCCGGGCGCGGGTCGCATGGTGATGACGTCCGAAAGCCGGAATCCGAGGACACCGACGTAGAAGGCGCGTGCCGTGGCGATGTCGGGAGTCGAGATCACTATGTGGCCGAGCCCCTGCTCACCCGTGTTGAAGCCCGAGACGGCCGCCGGGGAGGCGAAGGGTCGGTCGCGCCGCTGGGTCGGGCCGTGGAAGAACTCGAGGCGAAGGCCGTCGGGATCGGTGCAGCTCGCAAGGCCCATCACGCCGCGATCCGCACGAAGCTCCGCATCGGCCCGGCTGACCGGATGTCCCGCTTCCTCGATCGCGGCGACGAGCTCTTCCAGATCGAAGGCGTCGGCCACCTCGTATCCCGCGTACAGGAGGTCGTCGTCGCCCTGATGGACCGCGATGCGCCAGGCGAGGTCGTCGAGCCGGTAGCGGCGGCCGTCCCGGCCGTTCTCTGCCCTCATGAGACCGAGCACGTCTGTGGCGAACGCGATCCAGGCATCGGTGTCCGAGACTCCGAGTCCGAGATAGCCCAGGCTTCGGATCAACGGCCGCCGCCTCACGGCGTGCTGCCGCCGTTGGCCGCCACGACCTGGCCCGTGATCCATCGCGCATCCGGGCTGCAGAGGAAGCCGATCACGTCGGCGATGTCGTCGGGCCGTCCCAGACGACCGAGGCTCGTCTGCGCCGCCGCCGCCTCCTTCATCTGAAGCGGCATGGCCGCCGTCATGTCGGTGGTCACGACGCCGGGCGAGACGACGTTGACGGTGATCCCGCGCGGACCGAGTTCGCGCGAGAGGGACCGGGAGAACTGCTCGATCGCGGCCTTCGATCCGGCGTAGGCGGCTGCCATCTGCGCCCAGTTGCGCGTCAGACCGGTCGAGACGCTCACGATGCGACCGCCGTCCCGGAGGCGGCGGGCTGCGCATTGGAGGGTGAAGAACGTGCCCTTCGTGATCGAGAAGAGCCGGTCGTACGCCCCCTCGTCCGTTCCGGCGAAGGGCGCCAGGTGTCCGACGCCGGCGTTGTTCACGAGGATGTCGGCACCGCCGAAATGTTCGTCGGCCGCATCGAAAAGGGCCGTGCCGGACTGCGGATCGGCGGCGTCGGCCGCAAGGGCGACGGCCCGGCCGCCTGATCGCCCGATCTCGTCGCACGTCCGGAGCGCGGAGTCCCTCGAACGCGCGTAGCTGATGACAACGTTCGCGCCGTCGCTGGCGAGCCGCCGCGCGACGGCGGCGCCAATGCCGCGCCCGCCGCCGGTGACGATGGCGGTGCGCCCACGCGATTTCGTCGCGTCCGTATGCACGATTGTAGCCACGTCCTCTCCGCGCCTGTGGGCTTCAGCATGCGGTGCGTATGCCGAGCCGTTGATCCCGAGCAGGCCGATAGTTGCGATACGAGCGATCGGCGGGGCCGGTGGCTGAGGGACGCTTCCAGCCGACCTCCCATGTCTCACTCTGCCGGTTCGGGTTGATGACGCGGCGGGCTGGAATGCCTTTGACCCATCGGGCATACCGATGCCTGCCGCCTGGTCGATCGGCGGGAGCGATGGGATGACCGATGACGAATTCGCTGCGTTCGCTGAACCTGAACCTCCTCCCGATCCTGCGGGAGCTTCTGCGCAGACGGAACGTCACCCGGGCCGCGGAGGCCCTGAACATGAGGCAGTCCACGGTCAGCGAGGCGCTCGGTCGTCTTCGCGAGCTTCTGCATGACGACATACTCGTGTCCCAGGGGCGGCGTCTCGAGCCGACCGCGTATGCCCAGCGGCTCGAAGCCTCTCTCGACGATGCGCTCGCCACCATCGAGACGCTCTTCCTCGAACCGACCTTCGACGCCGCCGATCAGCGCGGCACCATGGTCATCGCGACGGCGGACTACGTGGTCCTGACGCTCGGCCCCGATCTGGCGCGACGGGTGTGCAGCGAAGCTCCTGAGCTGACGATCCAGTTCGTGAACGTCGCATCGAGCAGTCTCACGGCGCTGAGACTGGGCGAGCTGGACGTCGTCGCGGTCCCGAGCGGGCTTCGCGATGGCATCGCGAACGAGTTCGACTCCTGCTTCCTCTTCGAGGACGATCTGGTGTTCCTAGTTGCCGACGATGCCCCGGAACGGACCGAAGCGCAGATGCTCGGCGGCAGGTTCGCCTTCTTCTGCGCGGACCGTGATCCGTCATCGTCCTTCGAGGGACTGGTTCTGAACCAGTTGGGAGCGCAGCACAGCGACGCCGTGCGCGTCGCCCACTTTAGCCTCGTGCCCTTCTTCGTGGAGGGCACGCAGAACGTCGCGCTCCTCCAGCGGCGCCTGGCCGAACGTCTTCTCGCCTCGGCGCGCGTGCGCATCGTGGAGCCGGAGACCGCACTGCCGAAGGTTCGCGTCCATCTGTACTGGAACAAGTCCCGGACGCGCGATCCCGCCCACACCTGGTTGAGGGAACGCATCATCGAGAGTTCGGCGCTGTTGACCGCACGCTAGGATCGCACGCGTGCTGCGAGGAAGAACGGGGCGCCGGAGGGCGGGACGTCTGTGAACGACCGCGTGTCGGACCGGGAGCGACTTCGCCCGCGCTGAGAATGCGGCAATCTTTACACTGCATAGATTGAGGTCTAGGGGCTCCTGATCCGCTGCACAGTCGCTGTGGAGGCCCGATCCGACGGCGCCTCGGTATGATTTGAGCGGCCGGTTGGAGTTCAGATGATCGGTTTCGATCAGGGCGTGTTGGCCCGCCTGGGTGCGAGGCTGCGACTTGCCTTCGCGGTTCCGAGCGAGCGTTCCGAGCGGATCGAAGCGCTGCTGGTACACCTCGGCGCTCGTGACGAGCCGGATCGCGCGGCGTTCGGCGAAGAGCTCGCCCGGCTCAGACCCAGGTTGACGGCGTTCGCGAGACGATGGACCCGCGATCCGGATCTTGCCGAGGATCTGGTGCAGGATACGATGCTTCGTGCGTGGGTCGCGCGGGCGAGGTTCGATCCCGGCACCAACATGCGCGCCTGGACGTTCACGATCCTCAGAAATCGTTTCCTCAGCCAGCAGAGAGGCAACCGCTTCCTCGCCGACTACGACGAGACCGCGGCCGAGGCGATCCTCTCGAGGAACGAGACCCAGAGCGCGTCCCTCGAACTCAAGCAGACGCTCGCTCTCTTGGCCGACCTCCCTCACGATCAGCAGGCCGCGTTGAGGCTCGTGATCCTTGAGGGCGAGAGCTATGAGAACGCGGCCGACAGGCTCGGCGTGGCGCTGGGAACGCTCAAGAGCAGGGTCTTCCGTGCGAAGGAGGCCGTCCGGCGGATCGCGGGTGAGCAGCACGTGCCCTCAGAGGACCCGCCGGAGCGCGAGGATGCGTCGGCGATCCAGATTTCGCGGAAGGAGGACGCTCGTAGGGCATGGGCCAGCGCCAAGGCGGCTGGCCGTCCGTTGATCATCGGTTAGCGGGTGTTGCCGATCGGCTCCGCGGCCTCGACGCTACGAACGGTTTCGTCGGGCCACGACAGGGCGACCAACGTGCGGACTGAGTTGCCCATGATCGCGGGCCGATCCTCTTCGAAGTCCTCGGGCCCGACGCCATGGTCCAGCGCGAGGTGAGCCAGTCCATGTGCGAGCGCCAGAGAGCCGACGACCTCCGGAGGCACGTCGGACGGAAGTTCGGCGGGTATCTCCAGACCCGCGTACGACCCCATCAGTCTGCCCATCCGCTCCAGGGATCTCCGGGCGGCCGCCTTGAGTGGATCGCCCGCCCGCTGACCATGCATCCTCGCCATCAGCTTGTAGAGCTCCGGCTGATCGATCGCGAAGCGGACGAAGGCGAGAACCAAGGCTCTGATGTCCCCCGAGACGCATCCTGTCAGAGGGACTCCCTCCAGGTGGGCGGCCAGGGCGTCGAACCCTTTGGTCGCGACCTCGCCCAGGAGATCCTCGACCGATCCGAAGTGGTGTTTAGGAGCCCCGGGGGACACGCCCGCGCGCCGGGCGGCCTCACGCAGGGAGAAGTTCTCGTGCCCCTTCTCCCTGATGATCCCGTCCGCCGCCAGCAGGAGAGCCTCCCTCAACGACCCGTGGTGATAGGATCCTCTCTTCGCTTCCGGTGTCATGGGTGAGGCGTAGTCCATGACGTGGTCGCGCGCGATACCCGAACGACCGTTCCGGCGGGCCATTGGGAGGTTCCTTTTCCGTGCGAAAGCACGAACCCCGACGCGACGTCGGTCGCCACCGCGATCCAAGGGGGGAAACCAGCGCCTGGTTCACCCATCGCGCCCGGATCGGGAGACCGCACGCCCGCGTCACGAGTCCGGCCTCGCCCGTTATCCGACCGTGGGTGGAGGTCATTCGAAAGGACGTGTCGGCAGGACGGAGCTTCTCCGGACGGCGGTCGACCCCGACGTGTTGAGGCTTGGCCGTACTCTCCGCCGATGCTCGCCCGGACTCAAAGCAGCGTGATCCTGTTTCCGTCCACGTGGCGGAACGCCTTCGAACGGCAGGTCAGAAGGATGACCTGCATCCTCTGCGACGCCTCCTGCAGGATGTCGGTCATCGTCTCGAGCCGCGCGTCGTCGGAGTAGACCAGCGGGTCGTCGAGTATGAGCGAGATCGGCGCGCCGTCTTCCAGCAGCATGTCGGCGAACGCCAGGCGCGTCAGGATCGCGAGCTGCTCCTGCGTTCCGCGGCTGAGATCGCCGCAGTTCTCCTCAATCCCGGTGCGCGCGAGCCCCGTCAGACGCAGTTCTCCGTCGAACGAGAGTTGAGAGCCGGGAAGAAGGCGCTCGATGTAGCGCGCCGACCGCTTGGTGACCGGTGCGAGGAACGTCCGCGTCGCCTCGCCGGCCGCATCCGTCAGCACCTTGCGCAGCGTCTCCAGCACGTCTGCCTCCTGGGTGAGCCGTTCGCAAGCCGCGGTCGCCGCGATCTCCTGCTCCTGCGCCTCGGCGAGCAGCCCGGCGGGACCTGTCGTGCCGGTGCGGACGATGGTGGCCTCGAGCGCTGCGATCCGACCTGTCAGTTCGAGCCTCTCCTGGCCGGCGCGGGCGTTCGCCCGATCGAGGTTGTCGATGCGGCGCCTGATCGCCGCGAGGTCGAATGCCCTGGCCCCCATGCGGGCCTGCTCGAGAGCTTCGAGCTTGGCGGCATGGTCCCTCTGCGTTTCCGCCAGGTTCTCCTGAAGGGCCGCGCGGTCTTCGCCCTCGAAGGCGACCCCGAGACTTTCCACGGCTGCGTCCCGCTCGCGCGTGGCGGCGGCGAGATTGGCCTCCGCCGTCGCGAGCAGGTTCTCCGCCTTCGACAGGGCGCCGCGCGCTTCGTCGTGCCTCGCGGCGGCCGAAACCTCCAACAGTCTGGCCTTCGCCAACGCCGCCTCCAGCGCCTCCGTGTCCTGGGGTGGGGTGAGTGGCTCCGCTTCGCCGACGTCGAGGCCTTCGACGAAGGCCCGCAGGGCGTCGGCACCCGGAGCGAGCCCGATCGTCGGATCCCCGGGGCATGCGGCGGCCATCTGCGATCTCAGCGCTCGAAGCTCGCGCTCCGCACTGTCGGCACGCTCGGCCCGGGCGAGGCCAGCGGCATGGGAGGCGATTCCGAGCGAGCGAAGGTGCGCGGCCAGATTCTGCCGTGCCGTGGCCAGATCCGCTTCGATCGAGCGACCGGAAGCCTGGGGAGGACGTACGACGATGCTGCCGGCGTCTCCAAGTTCGAACCGCGTGGTCGCGACGATGTCGATGCTCGCCGCGCTGCTCGCTTGTCCGTCGATTCTGAGCTCGACGCCGGTGGCGGTCTCGAACTGGATCTTGACGGTGCCGGCCTCGAACCGGGCGAGCGCCGCGATCTCTTGGCGCTCCAGCCTCGCAGCCTCGTCCAGCGATCCGCGATCGAGCGCGAGCGCCGTCTCGCCGAGCAGCTCCCGCTCGCGCGTCTCAAGCTCCCTCAGCGCCGTGCGCGACTCGATCGCGCGCCGCGCCGCCGCCGCTGCCGCAAACGCGCGCGCGACATCCCTGGCGGCGGCGAGCGAAGCCTCCGCCGCCTCGCGCGCGCCGCGCGCTTCACCCATGGCTTCGCGCTGCCTTCTCTCGTCCAGGCTGGCCGTTTCCGCGCGAGCGAGCGCGTCCGCTCTCGAGGAGAGACGAGAAGCGAGTTCGCGGTTCGCCGCGTCGATCCGCGCCTCCGCCGCATCGAGGCGCTCGATCCGGGACGCGGCCCCCTTCGCCAACTCGTCGGCGCGGTCGAACTGAGCCTCGGCTGTGGCGGACCGGAGGGAGGCGGTCTCGGCCAGCTTGGAGTCTGCCTCCAGCGCCCTGCGCTGTTCGAGCGATTCCGGATCCACGAGATCGCGCTCGACGATCCGGAGCCGAGCCCTTGCGTTGTCCAGATCGCTGAGGGACTGCTCGTACTCGCGGAACGAACCTTCGGCGCTTTGGCGAGCCGCGGTGGCCAGGACGAGGCGCGCCTCGGCTTCGGCGAGATCGCCTCTGGATCTACCCGTGGCGGCGGTCCGCAGCTTGCCGTACGCGATCTCCACGCTGCTGCGGATCGCGTCGAACCGACGGCCGCCCGTCACGGCACCGACCTCCGCCTCCAGCACGCTGCGCACGGAATCGCGCACGATCCGATTGGGACTCTCGATCTCGAGGCCCTTCATCTGCTCGACCCAGAGCATGCCGAGCGGCCCTCGGACGTCGTTGTCGGTTCCCCGGTTGTTGCCCCGTTCGAAGCCGAGAAGCTGCTGCAGCGCATCCTCGGCGGATTCGCTCTCCTTGCGGCCTGACGGTCCGCTAAGCCGAACGCTGGCAGCCTTCATGAACTGCTTCTCGAGCGTCCAGGCCTGCCCGCCCACGTCGAAGCCGATGGAGACGCGCGGCGCGACGTCGTCGCCGATCGGAACGTAGGAGCGGACAAGCTCCGTCTTCGCCGAGTAGCGGATGAAGAAGGCCGCGCGCAGCGCTTCCAGCAGAGTGGACTTGCCGGTCTCGTTGGGCTCGACGACGATGTTGAGGCCGTCGGTGAAGCCCTGGAGGTGCAACGGATCACGGAACTTGCGGAAGTTGGCGACTTCGAGCGATCGGATGATCATCGGTTCGACTCCCCTTCGTAACGCATGGCCTCGACGTAGAGCCTCTCGAGTGCCGCGGCCGCCGTCGCGGCGTCCGGGCCGCCGCCGGTCGCGCGGGCCTGCAGCGTCGCGGCCGCTGAGGCGAGTGCTCCGCGGACGTCTATCCGAGCGACGTCCTCGTCCGTGGGTCGTGCCGCCAGTCCGCTCATGTCGACGTCGAGATGCCGCAGCTCGTGCAGGAATCGCCCTTCGAGCGCAGAGATGGCGGCCACGCGCTCGGCGAGGCTGGCGACGCCGGTGAGCCTCAGGTTCAGAAGGACGTCGGAAAGGCGCGCCTCGGACCTCATCGCCGCGATCCGGCTCTCCACTTCCTCGGCGGTCCGCACCTCCCACTCCCTGGTGAGCCAGCGGTAACGCCCGGTTTCGATCCGTTCGATGATGGGGGCGTCGCCGGTGCGGACGTCGACAAAGGCGCATGCGCCGAGATCCTCCCGACCGAAGCGGTCGACTTCCGGCGTTCCGCTGTACGCGGTGCGGTCGCCGACCTTGAGGAAACCGTGCCAATCACCAAGCGCGAGATAGTCCAGACCCGCCGAGCGGGCGCGGTCGGGCGGAATGAGGTTGCTGCCTCCTCCGGATGCCCCGAACTCCGCGATGGAGCCGTGCGCCATGCCTATCCGCAGCGCGCCGGAAGGCGTCGTCATGTCGCCCATGCCGGCACTCGGGTCGGACACGGTCTTCCTGTGTTCGAGCGGCGCGGGCAGCAGCCAGGCGCCCTCTTCGATCTCGAGTGCCGCGGGCTCGTCGACGATACGGACGTTCGGCGGGGCGAGCCGCCGCACGCGGCTCCAGAGACCACCGGGACGCGCATGGTCGTGGTTGCCCGGCATCAGCCACCACGTGACGGCGGCGCGCTCCATCCTGGAGAGCGCCTGGCCGACGATACGGTCGCCGGGATCGACGTTGTCGAACACGTCGCCCGCCACGAAGACGTGACGTGCACCGTGCGCCGAGGCGACCGAGCCCAGCCGGTCGATGGCGTCGAGACGGGCTTCCGAAAGCGCATTGGCCACGTCGACGGGGAAGCGTCCGAACGGCTTGCCCAACTGCCAATCCGCGGTGTGGACGATCTTCAGCGCAGGCATGGCAGTCTCCCGATCGTAAATATCCGCCTGTTGTCACATGGGGGTGTCAATTCCTGTCACGTGGTGCGGTGGCCAGATGAAGGAAGGATCCGTCCTGGTCGCCCGTCCATCGCGACGGCCTTCGGCAGCCTCGCCGGCTTGGCTCCTGCATGCGCGCACTTCCGCCTGCTGGCCGATGACGCGATTGGCAGCGCGGGCGAGACGCGGTGACGTTCGATGCGTTCGTCACTCGTTCAGATCGATGCCGAACGCGGCGGGGTTCAGCGCACGGAAGCCGTCGCGCTTCGACCATTCGTAATGGCCTCCAAGCCGCTCGACGAAGGCCGCCGCGTCGGTGCGCGCCATGTTGGTGACCTGAAGCGCCTGCGCGCTCACCCGGAGGTGCAGGACCGGGGCGGAGGTTATGTGGCCGGTGCCGCGATCCAGGATGTCGGTGAGCATGAGCACCTCCACCTCGTCCAAGGGCAGTATGGTGAGGCACTCCATGGCGACGCGGGCGGCGGCGGAGCATATCGCGTCGCGGTGCATCTCCGTCCGCTTTCCGGCTGGGATGGCCTTGAGGGACGCCTTGCCCGACTTCAGGAGCGAGATGCTCTCCTCCGGCATGTCCTCCAGATCCAGCCCGTCGACTACCGCGATCACGCGATCGTCGATGAAGAGGGTGTCCATGCCTTCGACCGAGAATGGGAGATCGCCAAGGTCGCTGTGCAGTTCCAGTGCCTCGACGATCGCATCGGGCTGCCGTTCGACGAGTCTCTGGGCGGCCTCGATTTCGGCGTTGCGGGCATGCGCCGCCTGCACCAGCTGGATGTGCGCCTCGTCGTCCCGAGCCCGAGCCTCCATCACCCGTTGTCCGAGTCGATCGAGATCCCGCTGCTGCCGTCCGAACAGGCGGGACACCCAACCAGGCGCGTAGGCGTCGAACTCCTCCTGAGCGGCGTCCTCGGCGTCCGATCGCCGCTCGGGCGGAGCGACGCGCGGTGAGGTCGCCGTCTTGAACCAGTCGCGACGACGGAAGTCGACGCGGTGAGCGCCGATCAGCGCTTCGATGATCTCCTCGTACTGCGCCGCCGCTCGAGACGAGGAGTCGAGCACGGCCTGCTTGTGCAGCGCGTTCTGTCGCGCGATCCGCTGCCGCTCCGCCTGCTTGGCCGCGCGGTCCATGGCCTTCATCGTCCGCACGACGCCGCGCGTGATCTGCCTCGACGTGACCACCTTCGCTTCCCCCGGATTGTTGTTCCCCGGCAGCGGTTTATAGCCGGCCCGTTCCGGGGAGCTAGGGAGGTTCGGCGTTGACGTGGTTGGCTGCGCTGGCGGCGTTGGCGTCTATCGTGGGTTCGGCGCGGGCGATCGACGGGGATACGCTGCGGATCGGCGCGACGCGCATACGCCTGTACGGGATCGACGCGCCTGAGCTGCACCAGCTGTGCGGTAGCGGATCCCGACGCAATCCATGCGGCCGCGCCGCCGCCGACGCGCTCGGACGCGCCGTTGAGGGTCAGACGGTGACCTGCATGCCGATGGACGTCGATCGCTACGGCAGGACCGTGGCCGTGTGCCGGAGCGGGGGAAGGGACGTCGGAGAGGACTTGGTCGGCCGGGGGCTGGCGGTCGCCTACCGCCGCTACAGCACCCGCTACGTCGGCACGGAGGACGTCGCGCATGCAAAGCGCCTGGGCATGTGGTCCGATGTCTTCCAACCGCCGGCGGAGTTCCGGGCCCTCCGCCGTGGAGACGGAGCGCAGCCGGAAGAAGCGGTTAGCGCGCCGAACCCCTCCTGCACGATCAAGGGCAACGTCAGCTCGAAGGGCGCTAGGATCTATCACGTCCCCGGCGGCCGGGACTATGCCAAGGTGCGCATCGCTCCGCCGAAGGGTGAACGCTGGTTCTGCAGCGAGGCCGAGGCCGAGGCGGCCGGCTGGAGACCGGCCCGCTAGCGAGCTCCGACCGGCTCCTCGGGCGATCAGAGGAGATCGGACAGCATGTCCTGGAGCTCGGCCTCGGCCTGCTTCATCCTGACGGACGCGTATTCGAGGCTGACGCTGGTATCGTCGGAACTGAGGCCATTCACCCCGAGGAAGATCGAGTCGACGTCGTCCGGAAGTTGTCGGGCTGCCGGCCGCTCCCAGATGACGTAGCAATGCCGTTCGTTGGCGGTGAGACCTTGTGTCCAATATCGTGGTTCATCCCAGATCGATCCAGACAGCAATCGGTCCGTGTAGGCCCCGGTGCTGTATCGCTTTTCGAGCTGCGACCGCAGGGTGCCATGCAGCTGTCTGGCCTGCGCGCCGAACGCGTCGTTGCTCATTGCGGGGGAGATGCCTTTGATCCAGCAGATCCCGACCGAGGGGGTTGCCTGCACGACGTAGCTTTCGAAGCTGGGGTGCAGCTTTGGAGGCGTCACGAAATACTTGCCTTGTCCAAGCTCCCTGACGATTTCCAGATTCTCCACAGGTGTGTGGAATTCGATGCCGAACGGCGCTGTCATGGATAATGCTCCCTCTTCAATCGTGATTGCGCGTCGCCGCGCCGTCATCGGTCCGATCTGATCGCACGCAACTGGGGGGTCGCGGCCGACGCGACGGTCTCCGGTCCGGTGAGCCGCATCCGCTTGAGCGGCACCGCACCCACAGGCAGCGACTTCTCTATCTGGAGTCCCGCTCCCACGGCGGCGAGGCTGGCCTGGAGCGACGTCACGTCTCCGCACCAGATCGTCTCGGCGTCGCGGTCGCGGGCCGGGTCGGGCCCGAGGCCTCCGCCCTCGAAGGCGACTGGACGCATCTGCATCTTCGCTCCCGCAGGGGAGACCTCGACCCCGTAGTCCGGCCTGGACGCACTCCTCAGGATGAGTCGGCTGTCGCCTGCGACCTGCGTCGTCATCCCCTCCGCGACCTCGTAGCCGAGCTCCGCGAGCCCCTTCAGCACCGCCGCTCGTCGCGCCTGCGCGGCTGCGGCCGTGCGGTGGGCTTCGATGGCCGCCCGGGCGGCGGCTATGCCGTGCTCCAAGGCGGCCGCGTCCATGCTTTCCGCTCCGGCGTCGAAGGCCGCCCCGTCGAGACCGGCGGCCGAAGCCTCGGCCGACAGCAGCCGAAGTTCGTGCAGAAGGGCGGCCGTGCGGCGCGCGGCCGCCAGCGTGCGTCCGATCTCTACCTCCAGCCCGTCCAGCAGCAGCCCGCGTCGGCTTCCCGAAGCGCCACGCGCCTCCTCGAGCCGTGCATGCAGATCGTCGAACTTGATGGCATGCGCGATCTGGGCGAGTTCGGAGAGGCGGTTTTCGAGCCTGTCGATCTCGGGGTCGGTCGCGCCCTGCCTGTCGGCCATCCACTTCGAGAAGTTTCTGTCGACGTCCTCCTCGCGCAATCTGCGCGCGAGTTCGGATGAGGCGCTATGCTCCCAGGCGGCCGACGACATGATCTCGAACGCCTGCGGAAACGCCTCCTCACGCCCGTTCCGCAGGTCCTCGGCGAGCTGGGGAGGAACCGGCCCCTTCTGCTCGAGCGAGCGCAGAAGTGCCGCGCCGGTCTCCTTCGACCGGCGGTCCCGCGATCGCGCCGCCGCCTGCGCCTGTGCGACCTTGGTCAGCCTCCGTCTGAGGTCCTCCTCGAGGAACGCCTCCTCCGTGGGAGCCTGCTTCTGAAGGTCCATGAAGCGGTCGGTCCGGATGAGGGCCTCGAGGGCCGCCCTGCGTCGCCGTGCCGCTGCCAACGCGTCTTCGTCGATGCACTCGTTGCGCGTTCCGACGCGCGTCCATTCCTCCAGCGCGGCGTCGACCCTCGCGAGGTGTCCTCGGCAGATGTCGAGTATCTCCTCGCGCGTCACGATGCGCACGACCTTGGGGCCGCTCATCTCCGTCCTCCCATCGCGGTTTCAACCGCCACCTTCAGCCGCTCGCGCTCGCGCTCCGGCTCGGAGAACCAGCGATGCGAGGAGACACGGTGGATGACGGGGATCGAGCGCCGCAGCACCTGCGGCCGCCACATCTCCCGGGCCCGGGCGCTGGTCAGCAGTGGATGCCGGGGCGCATCGCATTCGATGCCGATGCCGTATAGACCGGTTCTCGGGTCCTCGATCGCGAAGTCGAGGCCGAACGCGCCGTCGTCACCGACGCTGGTCGGGTTCCACCCCATCGTCCGCAGTTCCTCCGCCACGCAGACGCGCAGGCCGTCCGCATCGTCGAACGAGGCACCTCCACCGCGTCGTCTTTCCGGCGTCAGTCGCGTCAGCAGCCCGTCCGCGGCATCGAGATCGCCTTCGGATATCGATCTCGCATATTCGAAGTACGCCTGCAGGAAGTCGCGTGGCGAGGATGCCTGACGGCGGGTGCTCAGGAGATCGGATATCTCGGATATCGGCATGGAGGTCACGAGGATCACCTTCTGACGGGCCCGGGTGACCGCGACGTTCAGGCGTCGCTCGCCGCCCTTCTGGCCCAGGACGCCGAAGAACCGACGGAAGGTGCCCTGCGCGTTGCGCCCGAAGGTCGACGAGAAGACGATGACGTCCCGCTCGTCGCCCTGCACGTTCTCGACGTTCTTGACGAAGAACCCCATGTCCTCGCCGCCTTCGACGCGGTCGCGTTCACGGGTCAGCGCCGCGCGGAAGGCGGCGTCCGTCTCCGCACGGCGTTCTAGCGCCTCCTCGATGACGTCCGCCTGCTTGCGGTTGAAGGTGACCACGCCGATCGTGGGCGGCGTTCCCTCGTTGCGCCAGAGTTCCGCTAGCTTCTCCACCACCTGCACGGCTTCACCGGGGTTCGTCTGGTCGACGTAGGTTCCTTCCGCCCGGACCACCTCGATCGGGCGCTTGCGTCTGATCTCGTCGGCGGGATGGCGGGCGGGGACGCTGAGGCGGTTCGAATAGAAGGACGCGTTCGAGAACTGGATCAGTTCGCGGTAGATCGACCGGTAGTGGATCTGGAGCGTCGTCGCCGGCAGGACGGACTTGCCGAGCTGCAGCAGATCCGGACAGTCCTTGATCTCCCGCCGGTTCCACGTCTCGTCCGCGGCCTCGCGTTCGTCGTCCTGCAGGTCCTCCTCGTTGGCGTACCCCTCGAAGATCTCGGCCTCGTCGCTCTCGACCTTGCTCGAGAAGAACGCCGTCGGCGGCATCTGCTTCTCGTCGCCGCTGACGATCATCCGCTCGGCTCGGAACAGCGTGGGCAACGCGTATTCGATGGGCATCTGCGACGCCTCGTCGAAGATGACGGTATCGAACAGGCCCTTGCGGAGCGGCAGCAGTCGGCTCGCCACGTCGGGATTGACCAGCCAGACCGGCCGCAGGCGCATGAGGCCCAGTTCGACCCCGCGATCGACGAACTCGCGCAGCCGGCGGGCCCTGGCCCCGCGAAGCCGCGTGATGTCCTCCCACTCCCTAAGCGGCCTGAGGCGGCTCGCGTCGAGCCCCTCGACCAGCAGCCGGCGGTTCAGCGCTCGCATGTCCCGGTCCGCCAGCGCCAGCGCCGCGGCCTTCGCCTCGAGCTCCTGCGCTTCGAGGAGGAGGGTGGGATCCGCCGTCTCCAGGCGGCTCTTCCACGCCAGGCGAGCCTCGATCGCCATGATGCGCCGGACCGTCGGCTCCAGTTCGACCTCTTCGATCCTCGAAAGTTCCTCCCTTATGCGGGAGAGCTGCGCGAAGACCTTCATCGCCCCTTCGCCCAGTTGGGGAACCCGCGCCCGGAAGCGCTGGAAGGCGGGCACGTGGGGCACTGCGCCGAGCAGAGGCTCGATCCTCGCCGCGTTGGATTGCTGCGATGTCACGGCGGCGCGGCACTGGTCGACCCAGGCCTCCGACATCCAGGCCGCGAGCCGATCGAGAGCGGAACGGCTTACGGTCCGGGCCGCGTGCCTGGCGAGGCCCTGATCGATTCCCTCCATGAGGTCCTCCACGGCCTGACGGGTCGCGGCTCTCGCCATCGCCGCCGAGACCGAGGGTTCGGGGTAGGCTTCGAGCCGGACGGCCAGCCCTTCCGCCCCGTCGATCAGAGCGCGGCACGCTCGGGTTTCTTCGATCAGCCGGGGGATGCGCAGGATGGCGAGGTGGCCGGCGGCCTCGCCCAGCCCGGCGGTCGCCTTCTCGAGCCTGCCGCGAAGCGGGCGCAAGGCTTCCTCGCGGTGGAGCGCGGTGCCGAAGGCGACAGGCTCGCTCAACCCGGCCTGCTTCATGAACGTCCGTCGTCGCCAGAGCGCCATCCACCTGGATGGCGTCAGGCGTTCCATGAACGTCGGTCGGCGCTGCAGCCGATCCGAGGTTTCCGTCCACGCCGCGAGATCGACGTCGTCGAGGCCCCGCGCGACCTCCACGGCGTCGTCCGGGGCGTCGTCCGCCGGCAGCGCGAGGAGCGAACGCTCCAGATCAGCGAGCTCCTTCTGGAGTTCGGTTTCGCCGGGCGTGCGCTCGGACGCGCCCGCGAGGAGCGGAAGCCAGCGTGCTAGACGTTGCCGCGCTTCATGGTCGATCGATAGGAACGCTGCGCCGTGCTCCGTCGACCAGCTTCGGTAGGGTTGGGGATCCTCGATCTCGAGGGCGTTGGGCGTCCGGGCTATCACGTCCCGGCGCTCCTGCTCGGCTGCCGCGAACGCTCCGAGATCTTCCGCGAAGGTCTGCACGGAGCCGGGATCGGTCCCGAATGGAAGCGTGTCGTGGAGGGCGCTGCCCTCCCAACGTGCGGGCAGCCACAGACGGGCGATGGGCGCGCAGATCTCCTGCAGGACCGTCAGTGCTCCGGGATCTGTGTCGGCGAGCACCGGGCGCAGCGACGGGAGGGCGGGCGTGATCCCTTCACGTGCCAACCCGATGAGGTCGCCCAGGATCAGCCGGAAGGACAGGCCCGTCCGTTCGTCGACGGCGTGCAGCGCGCGGTGCTGACCGTCGAGATCGGCTTCGAGCGCCTCTATGCGGGCCGCCGCCTGATCACGCAGCTGCCGCCAGCCGGTTGCGCCTCCGGACCTGGCGTGCAGCGCCTCGAGCTGCTCGCGGACGGCTCGGATGACGGGTTCGCGATCCTTGTTGACGTCGTTGACCATGACGACGCGCTCTCCGAGGCCCGAGGCTTCGAGCCGCTTGTGCACGACTTCCAGCGCCGACTGCTTCTGGCAGACCACCAGCAGGCTGCGCCCGGTGCCTATGGCGTCCGCGACCATGTTGACGATCGTCTGGCTCTTGCCGGTGCCGGGCGGTCCTTCGACGAGCAGCCCGCGACCCTGCCTGGCTTCGAGGACCGCGGCCTCCTGGGAGGGATCGCTGTCGGCGGTGAAGAAGCGCTCGCGCTCGGGGACGTGAAGCCGCTCCCCCCTGACGATCTGTTCGCCCGCGCGGAACGCCGTCTCGAGCGAGGTGCCCGCAGGCGGCCTGCTCTTGAGTTGCCGCAGGTCCTCCATCACGGCCTGACCCATGAAGCCCAGATGGAACAGGGCGGCGGCGCAGGCGACGCGATCCTCGCCGGGCCGCAGCCGGAGATCCTTGGACGGGATACCCTCCAGCGCTCGGCCTTCGACCCGGGCGAGCTCGCGGAAGGCCTCGACCACGTCCTGCGCGGTGACGGACGATCTGCCGAGCACGTCGTCCGCCGCCTCCTGCCAGCGGGCCGCGGTCTCGACGCCTAGCAGCGTCTCGAAGGCGGGATTGAGGCGGACCTCCTCCCGGTCCCGGTCGAACGCGAGGGTGACCCGCCCACGCGATCCGGTCTCGGGATGGATCCTGATCGGCCACAGGAGGACGGGGGCGATGCGGGGACGGGTTGAGGCCCGGGCCTCCTGCATGACGAGGAACGGGAAGCCCAGATAGAGGCCGTCGATCCCGGTGTCGCGGCGGTAGAGGGTGGCGTGGCTGTGGAGGGTCCGGAGACGACGCTCGACGCGCGGATCGTCGACGAGGGGCGTCGGGTCCAGATCGATTCTCTGATCGTTCCGGAGCAGGACGTGGTCGAGCAGCTCGGAAGCCCTCCGGCGAGGACTGTCGAGCTCCATCAGATCGAGGCGGGCCGTGGTCTTGCCGATCACCATCCGGGTGAGCGGCCCACGCATGATCGTGCCCGTTATCCGACGCGAGAAGAAGTCCAGCAGGGTCGCGATGTACGCCTGTCGCGGCGGCTGCCGCCACTCAGCCGCCGGCACCGCCAGAAGCGCGAGCGCGCGCGAGAGAGGCAGCCGCTTCTCAAGCCTGAACTGGTCGCCCCAATCGTCGATGCGCTGCCGGCCGCACCTGGCGAAGCCCTCGAGACGTCCTTCGATCTCCGCGTGCAGCTCGCGTCTCGGCGCGCCCGTGCGCGCAAGTGCCGCTGCACGGTCGAACTCCGCGAGCCCGGCGGCGGCGGCGGCGGATGCCGCTTCGTCGACGATCGCCTCCGCGGATCGGAAGTGGATGGCCGACGCGCTCACGAGGAGGATGAGGTCCTCCTCCTCGGTGATCCTGCGCTCGACGATGGCGAGGAGGCCCGGGTGATCTGTGTCCGGAAGGATGCGGCTGCGGTCAGCCCAGACGGCGGCGAGCCGCGACTTCGACGTGGACAGGACCGAGGCCCGGAGCTGGCCCTCGTCGATCTCGACGTCGAGCTGCTTCGCCCTCTCGCGCACGCGGGCCTCGCGGCGCTTCAGGCGGGACAGCCACACCTCGTCGTCGTCGCGTTCGAGGCGATCCGGCAGTGGGCCGGTGATGAGCGCGTAGCCGTCGTCGGGATGGTCGATCAGCCACCCGGGCGTGACGATCTCGCCGCGCACCACGAGCGGCATCGAGGGGTTCAGCGCCTTCAGCGCGAGCGCCAGCCTGAAGTCCTCCGATACGTCCTCCAGCGCGGCGATCGTCCTGACTTCGGCGCGAAGGTCGGCATGGTGTCCGGCTTCCTCGATCCACGTCGCCAGCTCGCCGCGGAGCAGCATCGACCGGGCCTGGTCCCAGTGTTCGGGCTCCGCCGCCGAGAGTGCGAAGCGTTCGGGCGTGTCGAGCTTCACTCCTGCGAGCATGATGCCGCGCATGCCTGCCCCGTCGCCCATCGGACGCAGTCGGGAAGGCGCCTGGGGAACGTCGCCCGCGAGCCAGCGCTGGACTTGGGGCCAGCACCAGCGTTCCCGGCGGTCGAGTGCAAGGAGCCCTCTCAGAAGCGCGTCCACCTCGTCGGGTAGACCGTCGGGGATCGGCGCTCCGTTCGTTAGGACGCTGATCAGGAAGGATTGGTCGTCGGCGCCGGCGAAGCAGGCGCCTCGGGTGACCTGTTCGAGCAGGATCATGCCGAGGCTCCACCAGTCGCTGGCGGCCGCGACGCCGCCGGCCACCGCCTCGGGGGCCGTGTACCGCGTGATCTCCAGGGGGGACACGACGTCGAGATCGTAGTCCGAGAGGCGCGCCGAGCCGAAGCCGGTGATGACGAGGTCCAGCGGCTCGCGCGTCCGCACCATGATCGCCGTGGGTCGCAGATCCCTATGTCGCAGACCGCGTTCGGCGAAGGCCGCCAGCGCGCCGCCCACTTCGTCCAGGATGCGGCAGAGCGTCGCCCGATCGGTCGCCATCAGCCCCAGGTCGGCGAGCGTGCCGCCGCGCAGGTCCTCCGACACCTCGTAGGCGCGATCCCGCCACCTTCCCGTATCGAGGATCTCCGGCACGTGGTCCCGGTCGAGGACGCTAAGCGCGTCGTACACCTCGGGATCCGGCTCGCTGCCGTTGGCGTAGAGCGTCAGGACCGCCTCCCGGCCGTCTTCGTCCCGGACAGTCTCGAACCGCTCCCGGACATGACTGGTCGTCGGTATCCGTCGCAGCAGGCGCCAACCGGCGATCTCCGTCTCGACCTCGGGTGCGGGTGCGGGTTCGGGGATGGGCGGCGTCGCGTTCTCGTCGATCCCGCCCGCGTCCCGGTTCTGGTCCCGTGGCGGGTGCCGTTCGACGGCGGCGTCCGCGGCGTCGTCGGGCACCAGCGGATCGGCGCCGCATTCGCCGCACATCAGGTCGCCGAGTTCGAGGGCGTGTCCGTTCGTGCAGGTCGGCGTCGATGCCGGGCTGGCCGCGGCCTCCTGGGCCGCGGGCGTCCAGCCGGCTGGTCGCAAGGGCAGGTCGGAGAGTTCCCATCCGCATGACAGGCCCGCGATGTCGCCGTCGCACAGGATCTCGTCGGCCGGCCGCTCGGTCTCGCAGTTGGGGCAGAAGCGGATCATCGGACGGTCTCCCGGATGGATGCGGACGTCGACGCCGAGTGACCCTCCCGGGCGAGCAGACGGCGCAGCTTCGACAGGTCGCCTCTGGCCGGTATGCCGGCGAACCAGGCGTCCCCCACGTCGTCGAACATGACGTCCAGTCGCCGGTCCCCGACCCCGGCGACGCGATCGTAGGCCCTGAAGGCCGAACCGCGTTCGGTGAGCACGTGCAGCGTCTGGTTGTCGCTGCCCCGAAGAGCGGCGGTCTGGGGAAGATCGGAGCGGAACGGACCCGTCATGACGACGTCGACGAGGTTGGGATGGACGTCGAACCAGCCGGCCACGTCCTGCATTTCGCGGCCCGTGAAGACCAGAGTGGGTGTCGCCGAATGTCGGCGCCACCCGTAGAGTATTTCGGCAAGGGCGTCGGGCTGATCGAACGGTTCGCCTCCCGAGACGGTAAGGCCGTCGCACGAGCCCGAGAGTTCCCTCAGACGGTCTACGACGTCCGCCGCGTCCACGAGGTTGCGGCCGGCGTCCCAGGTGTCGACCGAGATGCAGCCGGGACATCGGATCGAGCAGCCTTGGAACCAGAGCCCGATGCGACGTCCGGGTCCGAGCGTGGTCACGGGGAAGTGGATGCGGGAGATCGAGACCTGCGTCACGCCGGTTCGATCTCGAGGGTCGTGACGCCGCCCGTGACGACGCGGGCGATCCTCACCGCTCCTTCGCGGTCCAGGTCGAACAGCGCGCGGGCCAGCGGATTGATGAGATGCGCCTCGATCATGTTGCGGATGCCGCGACCCCCGTTCGAGAGATCGGTCGTGCACAGCTGTCGCAGGGCCTCGCGGGCCTCGTCGGAGAGGACGATGTCGCGTCCGCCCGAGGCGGCGTCCCGGATCACGCTGTCCACCATGGAGGCGAATATCTGGTCGGCGATCCTCGGCCGGATGAAGTCGAAGACGATGACGTTCTCACCGAAGCGGTTGAGGATCTCGGGTCTGTTGAGGACGAGCTTGAAGTGGTTCGAGATCTCGGCTCGGACGCGCGAACGCACCTCGTCGAAGGGCTGGTCGGGCGTGACGTTCGCGACGCGGGCGCCATCCGCGCCGGCGGAATAGATGCCGAGGTTCGAAGTGAAGATGATCAGCGCTTCGGAGAAGTACACGCGGTCCCCGCGACCCGAGGTCAGGACGCCGTCGTCCAGGATCTGGAGGAACTTGTCGAGGATGCGCGGATGGGCCTTCTCGATCTCGTCGAACAGCACGACGCTGAAGGGACGCTCGCGCACGGCGTTCGTGAGCTCGCCGCCAACGTCGTAACCCACGTACCCGGGTGGCGCGCCGATCAGGCGCTGGTCCGCGTGTTCGGCGCTGAATTCCGACATGTCGAAGCGGATGTACGCGCTCTCGTCTCCGAACAGCAGCTCCGTGACGGTCTTCGCCAGCTCCGTTTTGCCGACGCCCGTGGGGCCGGCGAGGAACGCGATGCCCCGGGGACGGCCTCCGCGACGTCCGCCGCCGATGCCGGTCGCCGCGCGCTTCACGATGTCGAGCATGTGCACGACCGCGTGATCCTGCCCGGCAACGCGGCGGCGGATGATGTCGGCGCCGTCGCGGATCTTCCGCCGCTCGATCTTGAGCCACGCGTCCTCGGTGACGCCCACCTTGTATCGGCGGACGGCCTCGCCGATGTCGGTGACGGCCACCTTCTCGGCTCGGGCGAGCTGCGCCACCGCGTTGAGGTCGACGAGCAGCATTCCTTCGGTCGCATCGACGAGCGAGCGGACGGCGTCCTCGAGAACCTCCGCCTCGGCGTCGCGCGCGCCGGGCAGCGTCTTCACCAGCGAGGGGGCGACGGCGCTTCGCGCCGCCCGATCGGGCGGCGCGATCGGCACGTGCCTGACGCGGGGGTTGTCGATGGTGAGCCAGTCGGGAAGGTCTCCCTCCTTCTCGGCTATCCAGATGACGGTGTTGTAACGCGGCGATCGTTCAGGACCGCTCGGTCGCGCGCGGGCGGTCTGGCTGAGGATCAGCGCCCGTGTGAACAGCTGCTGCTCGGCGGGCGACAGGGCATCGCTCCGGACGATCATGCGGGAGGCGAAGTCGGCGACGAGCGCGATCGGTTCGCCCTTGAGCGCCACGATCTTCTCGAGTGTGGCGCCGAATACGTCCGGGCCTGCTTGCGCGCGGCCGTTGGAGGGCGTCAGCCCGAGCCTCCTGAGAAGCGCGTCGCCGTCGGTCTGCGTCCCGTTCGGACGGCTCAGGACCGTGAAGCCCTTGAGCGGATCGTAATGCACGACCTCGGCGTATCCGGCCTCGGCGAGGGTGGAAGTTATGACGTCCGCGATCGGCGCGGCTACCGCCCTGCCGTCGATCACGCGGATCTGAAGGTCCCTGACGTTGCCCGTCAGGACGAACTGGCTCTTCAACGGCAGGAAACGCGTCAGGTCGCGCACCCAGCGCGACCTCAGGTCATGCGCATTCAAGCAAGTTCTCCCATCGCGACCGGTCCCCAGCTCCGGCGCGTCGGCGAAGACTATCGACCCCGAAGTTAAATACAATGCGAACAGGCGCTTGTTGCCGTCGATCGAAATGGCGGGCAGGCTGCTCCGGGGATCTGAGATCGTACGGGGGAAGTCTCATGGCGGTGCGCAGGCAGGTGAGAATGAACCGCACCGGAGGCGGCAGATCGCAGATGGCCGGAATCACGCCGCCGAGGCCAGCCGGCGGCAGGTCGACGGCGGGCGATCCTACCGGTGCCGGTCGTGGCTGCGGCGTGGTGCTGGTGATCGCCATCGCCCTCTTCGCGATCGGGAAGTGTTCGTCGAGCGCGCCGAACGACGCGACGGTCTCCGAGCCGATGGTCGGTGCGGCAGGCGCTTCGGAACCGGCCCGCGTGTCCGCTCGGAGCCTCAACTGCCGGGCCGAGCCTACGTCGTCGGCACGCGTGGTCGAAGCGCTGAGCAGGAACGAGCAGGTGGTGGTGGCCGAGCGTCGCGATGGTTGGGCCGGTCTCACCCGTGCCGGCGGCACCTGCTGGGTTTCCGAAGACTTCCTGGACCGCGGCACCGCCGATGCGGCCGGCGCGGCGACCCGATCCGGCGGTACGCGCGGTCTGCTGACCGCGGGTTCGGCCGTGGGCGCCGGTGCGGCAGGCGCGTACGTAGCCACGCGCGCCGGCGTTCATCACGCGAAGCGTCGATCGACGTCGCACGGAAGACATGGACGTCGTAGCCGCGGCGGAGGATCCTATTTCGGCGGCGGATGCCCGTGCTCCGGTTCGCAGATCTGCATCGGGCCGCGTGGAGGGAGGTACTGCATCACCAGCGGCGGCAACAAGCGGTACGGGGTTTGAGCCTGCTTCCCCTTTTCCCCAGTTTGACGCCGAAGTTCGTGCTTTCGAGTAACTAATTTGTCGGCGTGGCCCCATGTTGTCGGGAGGGGCCGCAGGCCTCATTTCGACGACCTGGCCGGGTGCCGGGGGTTCATCCCCTCACGCTTGAAGATCGCGGAGCGCCGGTGTGGCCCAGCGGTGCACGACCACTTGGACGAGCCATCGGCAGCCGTACGTCTCGCCGAGTTCGAATCGTTTGCGCCCTGCTGCAGACATGGAAACGCCAGGTGAGGACTAGCCTGACCTGGCGCACCGTATTCGATGTCGAGGGCGCATGGCGCGAGCCAGTGGGGCCACTTCGACTGCTGTTTCCCGAGTACCTCCACGGAAGTTAATGTCAAGTGAGGATGGTACCGCAGGGATCGACGGACGATGCATGGTTGCCCTAGACGCGAAAACACCAGGTGGGGACTAGCCCGACCTGGTGCTCCGAATTCCTGTCGAGGGCGCTTGGCGTTGACCAGTGGGGCCACTTCGACTGCTCAGGTAAGCCTACAACCGCATGGCCGACAGTCAAGTTCCGTACCCTTATCTCGCCGACCAGGTCACCGCGATAAGGGCCTCCATCTCGGAGCCTCGGTTCGGCGCATACCTGTACAAGGGCGGCGGCGACGTGGAGTACGCGCTCAGCTTGTACCTGTACAATGCGCGGCTGGCGAAGGCCTTCCTGTACCCCCTTCACGTGGTGGAGGTGACGTTGAGGAACGCGATCGATCAATACCTCGTATCGAGATACGGCATCAATTGGCCACACGAGAACGCGTTTCGCGATGGGGTTCTGAGCGATCCCGGGCGTGCGAACCTTGATAAGGCCGTGACCCGCGCCGGAGCGGGGGCGAGCCGCGGCCAAATCGTCTCGGAACTCACCTTCGACTTCTGGTCGAATCTTCTCAGGCCCGAGTATCACATGCTCTGGCGAACGGGGTTGAACATCGTGCTTCCCCACGTGCGCGGCGGAATCGGTCGTCATGAGGTTCAGAAGCTCGCCAAGTCGATCAACCTGTTCCGCAACCGGGTCGCGCATCATGAGCCGATCTTGGATCAGAACGTGGGCGACGTGCAGAAGAGCATCCTCGAGCTGATCGGCCTTCGATGCGTCGAGACGGCCGCGTGGACCAAGCATCACTCGACGGTGGCCGCCGTCATGAGGAGCAGGCCGCGTGGAGGTTCGGGAGCAACGGTCTCCGCCAGGCAGGCACCCGACTTCGTACTGGTGAAGCGGGAGACGACGCTTCAGGACGTCATCTCTCAACTCGATCGTAACCGGCAGGCGGCGGTGTGCGTGGGCGACGATGATCGTCCATGTGCTGCCTTCTCAGCCCTCGATGTAACGCGCTTCATCGCGATAGACGCCGCAAGGAATGCGGGGCTCTTCGCGCCGGGTGAGCGAACCGTCGCGGATATGCTGGCCGACGTGGACGTCGAGACCCGCTGGGCCGCGATCGCGGACGGGGAACCCGTCGCACTCGGGATTGATCAACTCAGACGGCCGCGCGTCGACGTTCTTGTCGGCGTCGACCCGATCGGCGGAAGGCCGACCGGTACGATCCTGCGGGCGCACCGTCGCTACTGAGTCGGACTTGCCCGGTCGGGGGTGCTCCGCTCGTCTCTGCAGCTTCGCGGATCGTCCGGAAGACGTGGGCAGATGCGGCCGGAATCGCGGCGGGATTACCGCCTCCGATGATTTGGCGGATTGAACGCGGTGACGTTCCGAAGCTAGAGTGCGGATGTTCGTCAGCAGGCGGACCGAGGCGTGGAAACCTCGCTATTAGTAGCCGTATGCCCGGCCCGAACCAGTTTCGGCCGGGAGGCGGACGCGCATGTCCAAGGCCTTCGGGCCCAAAGGCGTCCGCGCTCGTCTAATAGCGAGTTTCCAACTTCCGGCTCACGGGCCGGCACCGCCTCGTACCAACGGGCGGTGCCGCCGGCTGGACGGTCGAACGGCACCCGAGCGGAGATCGCGCATGGGCTTGTTCGTGAGACGACTTAGCATTCGGTCGGAGGCTGGTGCCGCTTCGCGGCCGCCTGTTCGGACTGCCCCTCTGCATTCCGGTCGGGGCCGTTAGATGGAGGTCGTACCGCCCGCGATCCGGGGCGGCGAGGGTCCTGCGATCCCGCTGCGCAGCTGGCTCGTTCCATCGCGCCGCATCGAAGGCATCGGCTACCAGGGCGACTGCCTGATCGCCCGCGTCAGGCTGGCTTCGTACCAGCAGCAATCCACCACGTTCGGTTCTTCGTCCGGCGTGTTCGGACTCGCCGGTCGGGGCGCGGGGTTCGTGGCCGGCGGCGGCGGCTTCGTCGACACGGTGCATCGCGGCGTCGTCAGCGTGGTGCTGGAGGATGCGGCGGGCATGCATGCCAATCTCGAGCTGCCGGCGGAGCTGGCGGTCCTCGACGGCGGCATCGTTCGCCTGGACCGGATCAACGGTCGCGTAGTCGCCGCCACCAACCTGACCGGCGGACGGGAGCCCGTGATCCTGGTCGGTCCGTCTGCCTTCATCGATCGGACCACGCTGACGAAGCGGCACGTGCTTCTGCTGATCGGAGCCGCGATGATGGTTCCGCAGATCCTCTCGCCCCATCCGTTCCTGGCGATCGGCTCGGCCGCGGCCCTGGCGGCGGCGCCTCTGCTCCGCTTGCGGAGGATGCGGTCGCAGGCACGCCAGCGAAGGCAGTTCAAGGATTACATGCTGGAGGTGATGTCGTGATCGTCTCGGCCCTCGCGATGCAGGTCGTCGTCGCCGCCGCCGTCGATCAGGCCGTTCACGATGATGCGGCCGCGCGAGTCGCGGCATCCATGCGCGGCTTCTTCCGAGCACGGCGCGGCGAGGCGGTCGAGAGTCGTGCGGCCCACCGATCCGATCCCCTTTCTCAAGGCTGGCGAACCATCGGCGACGAGGAGCTTCGCCGAAGATCGAGCTATTCCGCTCCGACCGGGTACAGGTTCCACCGGAGGGCCAGCGTCGATCTGGACCACGATGGTCGAGCCGACGTCGTGGAGATGGTCGAACGCTCCGGCCAGATGGCGCTCCGCATAACCTACGGACGTGGTGGGCGCGTCGTGGTGGCGAACGCTCACCGGGGTCGTTGGACGGATCAGGGACTGTTCGCCGCTGGTGCCGACGCGGTCATGGTCAACTTCCCCGAGAGCGGCGCGTACTTCCTGTTTCAGCGCGAAGGGAAGCTCCGGATCGAATACGCAGGCGATTGAGGCCGCGGCGGCATGCGAGTCCATTATGCGAGGTCATCGGCCGCTTCGACCTGAGGAGGCGGTTCCGCCCATTGGTCCAAGAGTTGTTGTGGGCCGGCTCATCACCGTTCGACTGCGTCCGCGGCCTCAAGGTGGATCAATGTCGAGAACGGACGACCGGCTGGAAGCCGGCCCTTCGATCAGGCCGCCACGGGCGTGGCCCAGGCGACGATCTGACCGCCTTCGCTGCGCAGCACGAAGATGTAGCCATTGTCCAGGTTGCGCAGGTCCTGGGACGCGAGAAGCCGCCGCAAGCGGACATCTGCTCGACGGAAACCCGCCTCGATGTCGCCGGGCAGCGGGCCATCCACGAATTTCAGCGGACGCCCGGGGCGGAAGGCGAAGTATCCGCGGCGACCGCCGCCTCGGGGGACCAGAAGCGCGCGCCCGTCGTTGGTGGGCTACCACAGGCGGCAGTTGCCGAACACGACCACGTCCTCGCCGCGAGGGCTGAAGACCCCGCTGGCGATGGGCGGACCCGCCGCGTCGTCCACGTCGAACGCGATGTAGACGTAGTCGGTCCCGCTGCGGCGAACCGTGTCGGCGCATATGCACTGCTCGCCGTGCATCAGCACGAAGCCCGCCCCGATCTGCGGTTCGCCCTTGAGGCGATCCCGGCCCCGCCGCCCGGTCATCATGAGGGAGTAGGCGGCCGCGTGGCGCAGCATGTTCGCGCTTGCCGCGGGATCCGACGCCGACAGATCCTGAAGCGCGTGACGCACCTGGCGCATTTCCTCGGTCTCGTTCATCATTTCTCAACTCCTTGCCGGTCATGACGAAGTCACGGGGCCGGGCCCGACCTCCGGTTTTTCCCCTCAGCCCCGCTTCGCACTCCGATCGCCCAGCATGCTGCTGAGGCGCTGCGGCTCGAAGGCGATGCCGCTCTTCGCCGCGGCCGCCATGTCGGCGGTCAGGCCATCCGACCGCCGGTCTTCAGGTGGAGCAGCCAATCACCAGAGCACTACCCATCGCTCCATAGTGAGGACGTTCGCGGTTTCGGCTGAGCTGATGCGTTCGTGCCGCCACGCGGCAATGTCGCCAGCGCGTTCGTCGTCACGGATATGTCCGGCCGTGCCGATGCGGTCGACATATCCCGATCAGGGGTCGGCTGAGTGATTCCGGGAGCCGTCAAGGCAGCGACAGCGACGGCGCCCGCTGCCAAAGCGGCGATCACCCTGCGGTCGATCGTCTATAAGCGTCGCCGGCCGACGGGAGCAGGCTGGTGACGGAGCGGCCATCGTAAGGCCGGTGACACCGGATGCTGCACCCTGAAGAGCGGCCTCGATGGCTCGCTTCGTCCCGTTCGCGCGGCGGCGCGCCTCGTGGACCACCTGTCCGGCGTGGTGATCTGGTGATGCCCCGGTGATGCCCGGGTTTTCCGACCGGCCCCGAAGGGCTGCTAAGTCATTGAAAAATGGTGCTGCCGGTGAGGATTGAACTCACGACCTCAGCCTTACCAAGGATGCGCTCTACCACTGAGCTACGGCAGCACTCGTTTTTCCGCCGGCGTTCGCCGCGGGAAGGGCGCCTAGAGACGACCGGGGGCGGATTGTCAAGCGTTACCGGACGGGGCTAGGGTCGGGGCATGGCAAATAGCGACGAACGGGCCGCCCGGCTGGCCGCGCAGCTGCGCGCGAACCTGCATCGGCGCAAGGCGCAGGCGCGCGCCGTGGCGGCGGGCACCGATCGCGGCACCGCACCCGCGCCGGTGCCGCCACCGACCGACGGATCGACCGATTAACCGCCGATCGGCGCGCATTTGGCGTTGAGCCACGCGCGGTCCGCAATGTCGAGCTCGGGGCCGATCCGCGCCGCCACCTCGGCATGATAGGCGTCCAGCCAGTCGCGCTCGTCGCGGGTCAGCAGCGCCGGGTCGATCAGCGTCCGCTCGATCGGCGCGAAGGTGAGCGTTTCGAAGCGCAGCATCGTCCGCTCGCGGTCGCCGCCGGGGATGGCGGCGGGGACGATCAGCAGCAGGTTCTCGATCCGGATGCCGTATTCGCCGGCCTTGTAATAGCCCGGCTCGTTCGACAGCATCATGCCCGCGCGCAGCGGCTCCAGGCTGGCGCCGCCGGGATAATTGGGCGCCGCGATCCGCTGCGGCCCTTCATGCACGGATAGATAGCTGCCGATGCCGTGGCCGGTGCCGTGCGCGAAATCGAGCCCCGCCTCCCATAATGGCCGGCGGGCGAAGGCGTCGATCTGCGCGCCGCTGGTGCCGTCGGGGAAGACCGCGGTGGCGATGGCGATATGGCCCTTCAGCACGCGGGTGAAGCGGTCGCGCATCTCCGCGGTCGGCGGCCCGACCGGCACGACGCGGGTCACGTCGGTGGTGCCATCCGCATATTGCCCGCCCGAATCGATCAGGAACAGCTGGCCGGGCAGGATCGGAGCGTTGGATTCCTCGGTGACGTGATAATGCGGGCTGGCGCCATGCGCGCCGGTGGCCGAGATGGTGTCGAACGACGTGTCGAGCAGGCAGCCGGTCTGTTCGCGAAAGGCGAGCAGCTGTGCGGCGGCGGAGAGTTCGGTCTGGCCGCCCTTGGGCGCCTCCGCCTCGATCCAGCGCAGGAAGCGGCTCAGCGCGGCGCCGTCGCGGATGCTGGCGGCGCGATGGCCGGCGATCTCGGCGGGGTTCTTCAGCGCTTTGGCGAGCACGACGGGGTCACGTAGCGCCAGCACCTTGGCGCCGCCTGCGGTCAACGCGTCGAACACCGCGGCGACGGCGCGCTCGGGATCGGCGGCGACGCGCTGGCCGGCGTAGCCGCGCAGCGCGGGCGCGAAGGCGTCGCGATCATGGATGCGCACCGCATTGCCCAAATGCTGGCGCACCGCATCGTCGACCTTCTCGGGCGCGACGAACAGGTCGGTGGTGCCGTCGCTGCCGACGATCGCATAGGAGAGCGCGACCGGCGTGTGCGCGACATCGGTGCCGCGCACGTTGAGCGCCCAGGCGATCGAATCGAGCGCGGTCAGCACCACCGCATCGGCGCGCTGCGCGCCCAGCCAGTCGGCGATCGCGGCGCGCTTGGCGGCGGAGGACTGGCCCGCATGCGTATCGGCGTGGACGGTCATCCGGGCGGGCGAGGGGGCGGGGCGGTCGGTCCACACCGCGTCAATCGGGTTGCTGTCGACCGGCACCAGCGTCACGCCGCGGTCGGCGAGCGTGGCGGCGGTGTCCTTCGCCCAGGCGCTGGTGTGCAGCCACGGGTCGTAGCCGATGCGGCTCCCCTCGCTGGCATTGGCGGCAAGCCAGCCGGCGATGCTTTCCTGCGGTACGGGGACATAGGCCCAGTCGTCCGCCGACACCTGTTCGCGCACCTGCAGCGTGTAGCGCCCATCGGTGAAGATCGCGGCCTTTTCCGCCAGTACCACCGCGCTGCCCGCCGATCCGCCGAAGCCGGTCAGCCAGCCCAGCCGCTGCGCATAGGCGCCGACATATTCGCTCATATGCTCGTCGGTCAGCGGCACGACGAAGCCGTCGAGGCCGCGGGCGGCGAGCTCTGCGCGGAGGGCGGCGAGGTTGGCGGCGGGCGTGCTGGTCATGCGTCGGGTCCTGTGATCACTCAGCTGCGCGCATACGCCCGCCGCCGCGCGGCGCCAACTCCATCAGGCCGGATCAACCCTGAGCGTGATCGCCTGAGCGTGATCATAAGTCCTCCCCCGCCAGGGCGCATCGGGATGAACGGCCCCCGGCCGTTCAAGATCATGCCGGGGGCATGATCGACCCGATGCGGTGGCATGCCGCAGGCATGACGGAGGGGGCGGTAAGGGTAGGGCTTTGTAACCAAGGACGTTTCTGTCCTCCCCCTCCGTCACCGCCTCCGGCGGCGCCACCTCCCCCTTGCGGGGGAGGAATAGGGGCACGGTGTCGCATGTCGATCGGCGGCCGGGATCAGTGGCCGCGCCGCGGGATCAGGTGGAGCACGCCCGCAATGACGCCGCCGATGACGATCCCGACGATCCCCGATCCGATCGCCCCGACCAGCCAGCCGATGACGCCGCCCAGCACGCCGGACGACGCCGCAGCGACCTCTGCCGCATGGTGGATCACATGTGGGATCGCAGTGAAGCCGAATGCCTCCATCCCGTGGACGATGATGCCGCCGCCCACCCACACCATCGCCGCGGTGCCGATGATCGACAGTGCCGACAGCACGCGAGGCATCGCGGCCACGAGGCCGCGGCCCAGCGCCTGGCTGCCCGATCCCGGCCGGCGGGCGAGGTGCAGGCCGATATCGTCCATCTTCACGATCAGCGCGACGAGGCCGTAGACGCCCGCGGTGATCGCCACCGCGACGAGCGCCAGCGCGATCGCCTGATTGACGAGGCTCTGATCGGCGAGTTCGGCGAGCGCGATCGCCATGATCTCGCCCGACAGGATCAGGTCGGTACGGATCGCGCTCGACACCTGCTGCTGCTCCAGCTCTTCCGGCGAGGTGGCGGCCGCGGCCTCGTCGCCATGGCCATGGCCGGTCAGCGCGCCGAGGATCTTCTCCGCCGCCTCGAAACACAGGAAAGCACCGCCCGCCATCAGGATCGGCGTGATCGCCCAGGGCGCCAGCGCGCTCAGGATCAGCGCCGCGGGCAGCAGGAACAGCAACTTGTTGCGAAGGGATCCCTTGGCGATCTTCCAGATGATCGGCAGCTCGCGCGCGGGGCTGAGGCCCACGACATAGGTCGGCGTCACCGCAGTATCGTCGATCACCACGCCCGCCGCCTTCGCCCCCGCCTTGCCCGCCGCGCCCGCGACATCGTCCAGGCTGGCGGCGGCAAGCTTCGCCATCGCCGCGATATCGTCGAGCAGTGCGACCAGTCCGCCGGCCATGTGTGTTCCCCTGTGTTATCCGCGATGTGCATGGCGGCGCGCGCGCACGGGTTCAACTGCGGTCGTGTTGCTGGCGTGTTGCTGGAGCGGGCCGCCAGCCCTCCCGCATCGTCACCCCGGACGTGATCCGGGGTGACGGACAGGATGGCGTTCCCATCGCCCGCCATCCTGTTCTACAGCAAGGCGATGACCGACCCCACGCCCCCCGTCGCCGAGCGCCGCCCCCACAGCTTCACCACGCACGGCGTGACGATCGACGACCCCTATGCCTGGCTGAAGGACCCGAAGTATCCCGAGGTCACCGACCCCGATGTCCTCGCCTATCTCGAAGCCGAGAACGCCTATTTTGAAGCCGTCATGGCGCCGCACCAGCCGCTGGTCGACACGCTGTACGAAGAGATGAAGGCGCGCATCAAGGAGGACGAATCCTCGGTCCCGCAAAAGGACGGCGACTGGCTCTACTGGACCGCGTTCGAGACCGGCGGCCAGTATCGCAAATGGTGGCGCAAGCCCGTCGCGGGCGGGCCGGACGAACTGCTGCTCGACGAGCCCGCCCTCGCCGAGGGCAAGGACTATTTCCGCCTCGGCGCCTTCGCGATCAGCAACAACGGGCGGCTGCTCGCCTATGCGATCGACGACAGCGGCGCCGAACGGTTCGAGGTGCGCGTGAAGGACCTCTCCACCGGCGAGCATCTGCCCGAGGTCATCCCCGGCATGCTGTCCGAGATCGTCTGGACCGCCGACGATACGGGCTTCCTGTACGGCGTCGCCAACGACCAGTGGCGCACCGACAATGCGCGCTTCCACCGGCTCGGCACGCCCATCGAAGACGACGTCGAGCTGTTCCACGAGGATGACGAAGGCTATCGTGTCGCCGTCGCCGAGACGAGCGATCGCCAGTGGATCGTCATCGGCACCGGCGATCACGTCACCAGCGAAGTCCGGCTGCTGCCCGCCAACGATCCCTTCGCCACGCCGATCCTGGTCGCCCCCCGCCAGGAAGGCCGCGAATATGACGTCGACGCGCACGACGGCACGCTCTTCATCCACACCAACGATACCGATCCGATGTGGCGGCTGTGTACCGCCAGCCTCGACGCGCCCGGCGACTGGCACGAGCTGATCCCGGCCGATCCGCATTTCTACATGACCGGGGTCGAATGCTATCGGGACTTCTTCGTCGTCGAAGGGCGCCGCGACGGCCTCGATCAGATCGCCATCCACCGCTACGACGCGCCGACCGTGCCCCAGCCGATCACCTTCCCGGAGGCGAGCTATGCCGCGGGCCTGGGCGACAATCCGGAATATGACGTCGCGACGCTGCGGCTGGGCTATGAATCGATGGTCACGCCGGGGACGGTCTATGACTATGACGTCGCGACCGGCGGCCTCACCGTCCTGAAGGTTCAGGAAATTCCCGCAGGCTATGACGCCGCCGGCTATCGCACCGAACGGTTGAAGATCACCGTCCGCGACGGCACGCAGGTGCCCGTATCGATCGTCTATCCGGCGGGCTTCCAGCGTGACGGGTCGCAGCCGCTGTTCCTCTACGCCTATGGCGCCTACGGCTATGCGATCCCGCCGGGCTTTTCGACCGGGCGCCTCAGCCTGCTCGACCGCGGCTTCGCTTATGCCATCGCGCATATCCGCGGCGGCGACGACCTCGGGCAGCAATGGTATCACGACGGCAAGCTGGAAAAGCGCACCAACACGTTCAACGACTTCGTCGATGTCGCCAAGGGGCTGATCGAGCAGGGGTGGACCAGCGCTGGCCGCATCGCCACCGCGGGCCGCTCGGCGGGCGGCGAGCTGATGGGCGCGATCGTCAATTCCGATCCCGATCTGTGGGGCGCGGTGATCGCCGACGTGCCGTTCGTCGATGTGCTCAACACCATGCTCGACGCCGATCTGCCGCTGACGCCGGGCGAATGGCCCGAATGGGGCAATCCGATCGAGGACAAAGCGGCGTTCGACCTGATCCGCAGCTACAGCCCCTACGACAATGTCACGGCGCAGAATTATCCGCCGATGTTCATCTCGGGCGGATTGAACGATCCCCGCGTCACCTATTGGGAACCGGCGAAATGGGCGGCCAAGCTGCGTTCCACCAAGACCGATGACAATGTGCTGCTGCTGAAAACCAACATGGGGGCAGGGCACGGCGGGAAATCCGGCCGCTTCGAATCGTTACGCGAGGCCGCGGAGGAACATGCCTTCGTGCTGTGGCAGTTGGGATTGGGGCAGATGGGAATAAGCGGCTGAGCATCGAGACACTGATTGCCGAATACGGCTTGGCCGCCGTCTTCCTGGGCGCGGGGATCGAAGGCGAGACGATGGTGCTCGCCGGCGGCCTGTTCGCGCATGAAGGCATGCTGTCGTTGCCCGGCGCGATGATCGCGGCGGCGTGCGGGTCGTTCGTCGCCGACCAATTGTTCTTCGCGGCGGGGCGGCGCTTCCGCTCGCACCGCTGGGTGCAGCGCGCGCAGAAAAAGCCCGCCTTCGCTAAGGCGTTGACGACGCTGGAACGCTATCCGGTCGGCTTCATCTTCGCCTTCCGTTTCCTCTATGGCCTGCGCACCGTCAGCCCGATCGCGATCGGCACCACGCATGTCCGCACGCGCCAGTTCCTGTGGATCAACGCTGTCGCCGCGGCCGTGTGGGGCGCGCTGTTCACCAGCCTCGGCTATGTGTTCGGCACGGGGATCGCCGAACTGCTCGGCCGCTACCGCCCGCACGGGCGGCAATGGCTGTGGGTCGCGGGTGCGGCGGTGCTGCTGGGCGGCGCCTTCGCCGCCTTCCGCTGGTGGCGGAGCCGGCGGGCATGAGCGCGCGCTTCACGAGGACGATCACCGCCGCGGCGGAGGACATCGACGAACTCGGCCACGTCAACAATGCCGTGTGGGTGCGCTGGATCCAGGACATCGCCGTCGCCCATTGGGATGCGGTGGCGCCGGCGGAGCATCGCGAGACGATGGTCTGGGTCGTGACCCGCCACGAAATCGACTATCGCGGCAACGTCGTCGCGGGCGAGACGGTGACCGGCGAAACCTGGGTCCCCGAACCCCCCAAGGGCGCCCGCTTCGACCGCCACGTCCGCTTCACCGGCGCCGACGGCAAGGTGAAGGTGGAGGCGGTCACGACCTGGGCCCTGCTGGAACGCGCCACCGGCCGCCTGATGCGCGTCCGGCCGGAGGTCGCGGCGCCGTTCCTACCGTAAGTCCACCCTCGCTTCAGCGGGGGAGGGGGACCGCCGCCGCAGGCGGTGGTGGAGGGGGCGTTTCCGCATACGGTCCGTTCGCCGTATCCTCCCCCTCCGACCGCCTGCGGCGGCCACCTCCCCCTGGCGGGGGAGGACTTGCATCACCCACTATTCCGCAGCGCTGGAACGCGTAACCGGCCGCCTGATGCGCGTGCGACCCGAGGTGGCGGCGCCGTTCCTGGCCAGCTGATGCGTTCTCCACAAACTTAACGTCACCCCAGCGCAGGCTGGGGTCCACCGGGCCGCCAGGGGGTGGCCAGAGCCTCCAGCCGTCCCCCTCGCCGCGGAGTGGACCCCGGAACGAGTCCGGGGTGACGGGGTGTGTCTGGCGTGCCTTGGCGCGCCGCCGCAGCGTCGGCTATGGACGCCCTCAGGGCATGACGCGCGCCGTCTCACCCGCTATTCCGCAGCGCCGTCGCGATCGCGTTGATCGACAGCAGGATGCCCTCGCCGATGCGCGGATCGTCCTCGCCGGCGCGGTGGCGTTTCATCAGTTCGATCTGCAGGAAGTTCAGCGGCTCGATATACGGCAGCCGCAGGCGGATCGAGGCATCGAGCGCCGGGTGCTTGTCCAGCAACCGCGTCTGCCCGGTCACGTCGAGCAGCCCGTCATGCGTCAGATGCCAGGCGTCGCGGATGCGGGTGAAGATGCCGTCGCGCAGGGCCTTGTCCTCGACCAGTTCGGCATAATGGCCGGCGATGGCGATGTCGGACTTCGCCAGCACCATCTCCATATTGGCGAGCGTCGCGGCGAACAGCGGCCACCCTTGCGCCATGTCGCGCAGCAGCGCCTTGTCTTCGAACGCCGCAATCGCCTGCCCGACGCCGTACCAGCCTGGCAGCATCGTGCGCGCCTGCGCCCAGCTGAACACCCAGGGGATGGCGCGCAGATCCTCGATCGCGTCGCTCTTCTTGCGGCTCGCCGGGCGGCTGCCGATCTTCAGCCCCGCGATCTCGCCGATCGGCGTCATCTGGCGGAAGAAGGTGCGGAAGCCCTCCGTCCCGTAGACGAGGTCGCGATAGGCGTGGAACGCGGTGTCGGACAGCGCATCCATCGCGCCGGTGAAGTCCGCATTCTGCGCGTTCGACAACCGCTCGGGCTCCAGGCTGGCGAGCAAGGTCGCCGAAGCGATCGCCTCCAGATTGGTCATCGCGCTGTCGCGGGTGCCGTATTTCGCAGCGATCACCTCGCCCTGTTCGGTGATGCGGATGCGGCCCTGCACCGTGCCGGGCGGTTGCGCGCGGATCGCCGCAAAGGCGCTGCCGCCGCCGCGCCCCACCGCACCGCCGCGGCCGTGGAACAGCTGCATGCCGACGCCCGCCGCCTCGAACACGGGCTTGAGCGCGGTCGACGCCTTGGACAGCTGCCAGGTGGAGGTCAGGTAGCCGCCATCCTTGTTGCTGTCCGAATAGCCGATCATCACCTCCTGATGGCCGCGCTTTGCTGCGATGTGCGCGATCTCGGGCAGCGCGAACCAGTCGGTCATGATGCCGGGCGCAGCCTCCAGATCGCCGACCGTTTCGAACAGCGGCACCGCCATGATCGCCGCCGACGGCTCGTCGCCACCGCGATACAGGCCCACTTCCTTCAGCAGCAGGTTGATCTCGAGCAGGTCGGACACCGACTGCGCCATCGACACGATATAGTTGGTGATGCACGCCGGGCCGTAGGTCGCATGCGCCTCCGCCGCGGCGAGCACGATCTGCAATTCGGACTGCGTCTCGTCCGAATAGGTGGTGAAGCGGCTGGCGAGCGGCCGCGCATGCGCCAGTTCGCGGCGCAGCAGCGCGACGCGCGCGGCCTCGTCGAGGCTGAGATAATCGTCCTCGACGCCTGCGGTCTTGAGCAGTTCGGCGACGACGCGTTCGTGGACCGCGCTGTTCTGGCGCAGGTCGAGCGTCGCCAAGTGGAACCCGAACGTCTCCACCGCGCGGATCAGCCGGCCGAGCGCGCCACCGGTCTTGAGCGCCCCGGCGCTCGCCAGCGCATGCGCGATCGCGGCAAGGTCGGCGCGGAACGCCTGCGGGTCGGGATAGGGTTCGCCTGTCAGCCGGCCGGGGCGCGCGGCGGGCTTGCCGGTCAGTGTCTCGTGCGTCGCGGTAAGGCGCGCGTAGATGCCCGACAGCGCACGGCGATAGGGTTCGTCGCTGCGGCTGGCGGCGGTGTCGCCGCTCGCGTCCGCCAGCGCGAGCACCGCGTCGTCCACCGCGGCATGTTCGGTCGAGATCGACAGTTCGGCGCCTAGCGCATGCACCGCATCAAGGTAGAAGCCGAGCACCGCCTCCGCCGCGCGGGCCAGCGCGGTGCGCAATGAATCGGCGGTGACGAAGGGATTGCCGTCGCGGTCGCCGCCGATCCAGCTGCCCGGCTTGACGAAGCTCGGCACGCGCTCCCCGAACGCGCGGTCCCAGCGCTGGTAGAGCGCTGGCAGGGCGGGCAGGAACACGTCGCGCATATAGCTCAGCGCCGTCTCGACCTCGTCGGTCACGTACAGTCGCTCGCGGCGCAGCACGCGCGTCTGCCACAGCAGCGCGATCTGGCGGGTGATCGCATCGTCGACCAGATCGCCGTCGGGCGTCTCGCTGCGGCCCGAATCCTTCAGCGCCATCAGCTCGGCGATGCGGTTCTTGTGGTCGATCATGCTCTTGCGCCGCACCTCGGTGGGATGGGCGGTCAGCACGGGGACGATCAGCGCATGGGCGAGCAGGCGCTGCACCTCGGCCCGGTCGATCCCCTCCGCCTGCAACGTCGCGAGCGCGGCGGCGACGTCCGCTCCCTGTTCGGCGGCGATCCCCTGGCGATCCTCGGCGAGGTTGGCGAGCATCGAGAAGAGCATGAATCCGCGGACGAAATCGAGCGTCTCGTCGAGGCCCAGGTCCTGAAGGTGGCGATGCACCGCATCGCCATCGCCGGTGCCACGATGGCGCTCCACCGACGCCCGCCGGATCGCCTCGGTCGCCTCGAACAACGCCTCGCCGCCATAGGCGCGGATGACGTCGCCGAGCTTCGCGCCCAGGAAGCGCACGTCGGGGTTGTTGGCGATCGGCGGAAGCGAAGCGGGGTCGATATTGGCCATGCTCGCATGCTGCGCTGCGGCAGGGACCGGGTCAACCGGGCTTGGGGTTTGCGGGGCAAAAGCTGAGGTGCGGAGCGTTTGCCGCAAATTCCTCGTCACCCCGGACTCGTTCCGGGGTCCACCGACCCGCAAGGGGGCGGCAAGAGCCTCCAGCCACCCCCCTCGCCGCAGAGTGGACCCCGGACCAAGTCCGGGGTGACGGCGTGGATGGGAGGCCTACGCCGCCCCCCTATTGCGCCCGCGTCCCCTGGTTGCTCAGCGTATCGCCCAGCACCGGCGTGGTCGGCTGCGCCGGGGGGGCTCGGCCGGCGTCGCGGGCGGCGCGCCATTCGCTTTCCTCTTCCGACGTCACCGTGCCGTCGTGGTTGAGGTCCATCTGGTCGAAGCGGCGCATCGTGCCTTCGCTCCATTCGATCTGGCTGATCACGCCGTCCTTGTTGCGGTCCAGCCCCATCAGGCGGCTGTTCTGGCGCGGCAGCTCGGTCGCGTCGATGCGGTCGTCGCCGTTGCGGTCCAGGCTGCGGAAGCGCTGGTCCATCGCGGTCGAGAAATCGATGCGGCTGGTCACGGCGGGCGGCACGAAGCCCGCCGCATTGGCGACCGCATCCGCCTGCGCCGCTTTCTCCTCGCTCTTCTTGCCGCATGCGCTCAGCAGGGCCACCGCAAGGACCAGCGATGCCGTCATTCCGTGTCGCCGCAACTATCGTCTCCGCTTATGCTTCCAGCTCAACATCCCAGTAGAGCCAGTCGTGCCATGTGTCGTGCAGATAGTTGGGCGGAAAGGCGCGGCCATGTTCCTGAAGGTGCCAGTTGGTCGGGCGGATCGGCTCGACATACAGCGGCATGCCCGCTTGCTTCGGCGTGCGCCCGCCCTTCTTGAGGTTGCACGGCGCGCAGGCGGTGACGACATTCTCCCACGTCGTCCGGCCCCCTTGCGCGCGCGGCACGACATGGTCGAACGTCAGGTCGCGGCTGACCCCGCAATATTGGCAGGCGAAGCGATCGCGCAGGAACAGGTTGAAGCGGGTGAAGGCGGGAAAGGCGGACGGGCGCACATATTGTTTGAGCGCGATGACCGAGGGCAGCTTGATCGCCGCATTCGGGCTGCGCACCTCGCGCTCGTAATGCGCGACGATGTCGACCCGGTCGAGGAACACCGCCTTGACTGCGGTCTGCCACGGCCAGACGCTCAAGGGATAATAGGACAAAGGCGTATAGTCCGCGTTGAGCACCAACGCGGGGCAATTGTCGGGATGGCGGATCAGATCGGGATGAAACACGGCTCCTCCCACGGGTTACCCATGGGCCATGTCGCCCATGAGAGTGACGGGGGTATGACAGCACGCGCCCTTGGGTGCGGTCAAGCGGCTTGCGGTGGCCGGCGGGGCCGCGCGGCATGAGCGTCCCCGGTGCCGGCATCGTGGTCACGCGTTTCGCCCCCAGCCCCACGGGCCTGCTGCACCTGGGCCATGCCTATGCCGCGATCCAGGCGCACGACCATGCCCATGCCGCGCATGGCCGATTCCTGCTGCGGATCGAGGATATCGACGGGACGCGCAGCCGCGAGCCATTCGTCGCCGGCATCCTCGACGATCTCGCCTGGCTGGGACTGTCGTGGGACGGCCCGGTGGTCCGCCAGTCGCAGCGGCTGGCGCTGTACGATGCGGCACTCGCCCGGCTGCGCGAAGCGGAGCTGCTCTACCCATGTTTCTGTACCCGCGCCGATATCGCGCGCGAGATTGCGGAGAGCGCCAGCGCGCCGCACCACGGACCGGACGGACCGGTCTATCCCGGCCTCTGCCGGCACCTCGACCCGGCCGTGGCGGCAGCGCGGATCGCGGCAGGCGAGCCGCACGCCTGGCGGCTGCGCATGGAGGCGGCGCTGGCCCGCACCGGCCCGCTCCACTGGCACGATAGTGACGCGGGCGATCGCATCGCCGATCCGGCGGCGTTCGGCGACGTCGTGCTCGCGCGCAAGGACGCGCCTGCCAGCTATCACCTCGCGGTGACGGTGGACGATGCCGCGCAGGGCGTCACCGATGTCGTCCGCGGCGTCGATCTCTACCCGGCGACCGATGTCCACCGCCTGCTGCAGGCGCTGCTCGACTTGCCGACGCCGCTCTATCGCCACCACCCGCTGCTGACCGGCCCGGACGGCACGCGGCTCGCCAAGCGCAACGGCGCCCCTTCGCTCGCCGATCTGCGGCAGGCGGGCGAGGACGGACGCGCCCTTGCCGAACGCTTGCGCGCCGGGCGGCTTCCCATTGGCTTTGCCGCGCGCGATGCTTAAGTATGTCGCATGAACACCTTCCTCGTCATTCTGCTGATCGCGGCGATGCTGGCGACGGTGGTCGCGCTGGTGCGGGGCGTCATCGCCTTCCTCCAGGATAGTCACGCCCAGGTCCGCAATGGCGAAGGGCCATCGGCGGCCTCGCTCAAATCGAACAAGATGATGCAGATGCGCGTCTTCTTCCAGGCGCTGGCGATCCTCATCATCGTCGTCATCCTGTTCGTCGGCGGCCGCACCTGAGCCGCTGACGCCCGCACGATGGTCAAGCTGAACCGCATCTACACGCGCACCGGCGACGCGGGCACGACGGGCCTCGTCGACGGATCGCGCGTGTCGAAGGCGGCCGCGGTGATGCAGGCGATCGGCGACGTCGACGAGGCAAACAGCGCGATCGGCGTCGCGATCGCCGCGTTGCAGGGCGCCGCGCCCGCGGACCGGTTGCTCGTCATCCAGAACGACCTGTTCGATCTTGGCGCAGATATCGCCACGCCGATGGGGATCGAGGGCGCGCTGCGCATCGTGCCCGCCCAGGTCGCGCGGCTGGAGGCGGAGATCGACGCGATGAACGAGGGCCTGTCCCCGCTCACCAGCTTCATCCTGCCGGGCGGCACCCCCGCGGCAGCAGCCCTCCACCTCGCCCGCGCGATCGTCCGCCGCGCGGAACGCAGCGTCGTGACGATGGGCAGCGAAGCGACACAGGCCCTCGCCTATCTCAACCGCCTGTCCGACTGGCTCTTCGTCGCCACCCGTGTGGTGAACGGCGCAGGCGAGGGCGACGTGCTGTGGAAGCCCGGCGCCAGCCGATAGGGCGGCGCGGGGGCGTCTCGCGCGCCACGCATCGAAGGACAGGATCTTCACGGATAAGCCACAGGGAGACCCCAGCCCGCGCTGGGGCGACCCAAGGTGGTGGCCGGAACCAAGCCCAAAAAAGACCCGTCACCCCGGACTCGTTCCGGGGTCCACTCTGCGGCGAGGGGGATGGCCGGAGCCTCTTGCCGCCCCCTCGCGGCCCGGTGGACCCCGGACCAAGTCCGGGGTGACGGCGTGGCTGGGGCGGCTTCAACGCATGTAGCAGACGCCTGAGGCAGGACCTGCGGGTGGAGGGCACAAGCCACAGCCCCATGCCCCAACCTGCGCCGCAAAGACGACTGAGGCGGCCGGAACCGAGCCCAAAAAAGCCCCGTCACCCCGGACTCGTTCCGGGGTCCACTCGGCGGCGAGGGGGACGGCCGGAGCCTCTTGCCGCCCCCTCGCGGCCGGGTGGACCCCGGACCAAGTCCGGGGTGACGGGGTGGGTGCGGCAAGGTGGCGCGCCATAGCGCCGACGAAGCCGCCAACCCCCACCGCCCTGTCCTACACGCCCCCCATCTGCTACACCCATGCCATGACCCGTCCGCCCTTCGCCCCGCCGCTGCGCGACGGGCGTCGCGGACCTCTCGCTTCCGACGAATACGTACCGTCCACTTCGTCCACTTCCGCGAGCCCCCTCTCGCGCAAACCCCGATTCGCGCCGCCGTCGCGCCCCACCGGAGCACCGCGCTTCAATCCTCACTTTCCTCGACAAAAAGCGCGTGTATGCTGCCCCGTCGCTGCCGGGGGGCCGCGGCTTTTCCCTATCCTCGCGGAAACACCATGAACCGTATCCTGATCGGCGTTGCCGGCATCCTCGTCATCCTCGGCATCGCCTTCGCGCTGTCCACCGACCGCAAAGCGATCCGGCTGCGCGTCGTCGGCGCGGCGTTCGCGTTGCAGGCGGCGATCGCGACGATCGTGCTCTACTGGGGGCCGGGTCGTGCGGCGCTGGCAGGGGCGTCGGCGGGCGTGTCGGCGCTGCTCGGCTATTCGCAGCGGGGCACGGAGTTTCTGTTCGGCAAGCTCGCCAGCCCCGATATCGGCGGCCAGAGCTTCGCGATCGCGGCGCTGCCGGTCATCATCTTTTTCGCCAGCCTCGTTTCGATCCTCTACTACCTCGGCGTCATGCAGGTCGTGGTGCGCTGGGTCGGCGGCGCGATCGAAAAGGTGATCGGCACGTCGAAGGTGGAATCCTTGTGTGCCGCGGCCAACATCTTCGTCGGCCAGTCCGAATCGCCGCTGGTGATCCGCCCCTATCTCGCCGGCCTCACCCCGCCGCAGCTGTTCACGGTAATGACCAGCGGCATGGCGGGTGTCGCGGGCACGATCCTTGCGGCCTATGCCTCGATGGGCATCCGCATCGAATATCTCCTCGCCGCCAGCTTCATGGCCGCGCCGGGCGGCATCCTGATGGCCAAGATCATCATGCCCGATCGCTCCATGCCGCCCGAAGGCGAGCTGCCGCTGGGCGACGTGCCCGACGAAAATCGCGTGATCGCCCTCGCCGACCATCGCATCAGCGGCGCCGGCCCCGCCGCGCTGCTTCCCGAAGGCACGCCGGGCGAGCCGCTGCCCGAAGCGACGCATGACGAGGAAAAGCCCGCCAACCTCATCATGGCCGCCGCGCAGGGCGCGCAGACCGGCGTGCGGCTCGCCGTCGCGGTCGGCGCGATGGTGCTCGCCTTCGTCGCGCTGGTCGCGCTGGCGAACGGCCTGCTCGGCGGGTTCGGCAATATGATTGGCCTGCCGGGCTTAAGCTTCCAGGCGCTGCTCGGCTATCTCTTCCAGCCGGTCATGTTCCTGCTCAACGTGCCGTGGAACGAGGCGGGGATCGCCGGCGGCCTGTTCGGCGAGAAGATCGTGCTCAACGAATTCGTCGCCTATATCGATCTCGGCAAGCAGGCCGCGCAGCTCAGCCCGCGCACCATCGCCGTCGTCACCTTCGCGCTGTGCGGCTTCGCCAATTTCTCGTCGATCGCGATCCAGATGGCGGTGACGGGCAGCCTCGCCCCCAACCAGCGCCCGATGATCGCCAAGCTCGGCCTGCGCGCGCTCGCCGCGGGTAGCCTCGCCAACCTCATGTCGGCGGCGCTCGCCGGCCTGCTGATCGGCTAAGGCGAACGCTATGACCGGCCCGCTCCCCCTCCCGACCACCCATACGGTATCCTGATGGGTGGCCGGGAGGGGGAGCGGGCCGGCACCGCCGGGAACCCTGCTCTTCCGCAGGGTTCCAAAAAAGCCCTCAAGCGCACGCTTGGGCCGGGCCAGCTCGCGATGATCGCGATCGGCGGGGCGGTCGGCACCGGGCTGTTCCTGGGCAGCGGCTTCGCGATCCAGCTCGCCGGGCCGGCGGTGCTGGTCAGTTATGCGATCGGCGGCCTCATCACGCTGGCGCTGATGGGGTGCCTCGCCGAAATGACCGTCGCCGACCCCGCGACCGGATCGTTCGGGCTGTTCGCCGAACGCTACCTCGGCCGGTTCGCCGGCTTCCTCGTCCGCTACGCCTATGTCACCTGCATCATCCTGGCGATCGGGACGGAAGTCACGGCGGTCGCGATCTACATGCGCTATTGGCTGCCCGACGTGGCCGGCGCGTGGTGGATCGGCGGGTTCGGTTTGGCGCTGCTCGCCGTCAACCTCGTCAGCGTGCGGGCGTTCGGCGCGGTCGAATATCTGTTTTCGGCGATCAAGGTCGCCGCGATCCTCGCCTTCATCGCGCTCGGCCTGTGGGTGATCGGCCGCGGCGCGCCGGGCGTCGGGCTGGCGAACTACACCGCGCATGGCGGCTTCGCGCCGCATGGCCTCAGCGGCATCTGGAGCGCGGTGATCGTCTCGATCTTCAGCTACCTCAGTATCGAGATGATCGCGGTCGCAGCCGGCGAGGCACGCGATCCGGAACGCGCGATCGTCCGCGCCTTCCGCTCGACGATGCTGCGCCTCGCCTTATTCTATCTCGGCAGCCTCGCGGTGATGCTGGCGGTGCTGCCGTGGACGCAGGCTGGCACCGCGACCAGCCCATTCGTGACGGTAATGGCAGCGAGCGGCCTGCCCTATGCGGCAGGCGTCATCAACGCCGTCGTTCTGGTCGCGGCATTGTCGGCGATGAACAGCCAGCTCTACACCGCCTCACGCATGCTGTTCAGCCTGGCGGACAGCGGCCTCGCGCCGCGGCGGCTGGGCGCGGTCGATGCGCGCGGCGTACCGGTCGCGGCGCTGCTCGTGTCGGCGGCGGGGATTGCGGTGGCGGGCGGCGTCTATGCGTGGCGGCCCGATGCGGCCCTCGGCGTGATGATCGCCGTGTCGATCTTCGGCGCGCTGTTCACCTGGGGCATGATTTTCGTCACGCACCTCGCCTTCCGGCGGCGGCACGGGACGCCGGCGGGGTTCCGGATGTGGGGCTATCCGTGGGTGAGCCTCGCCGGTGCAGCCACGATCCTCGCGATCCTGGCGACGACGCCCTTCACCGCCGCCTTCGCGCCGACGCTGGTCTATGGCGTGCCGGTGCTGGCGGTGCTGGCGGGGGTGTATGCGGTGTGCTTGCGCCCACCTTCGTCATCCCGGCGAACGCCGGGATCCATGGATACGAGAGGCTGATCGTAGCACGCGCCAATCGACGGCATCGAGTCCGTGGATCCCGGCGTTCGCCGGGATGACGGAAAACGGGGTCACTCCCCCGTCCGCGTCTTCACCTTGTTGGGCAGATCCTTGCCCTTGGTCCGGCGCGAAGGCAGCTGCACCGGGTTCTTCTTCTTCCATTCCTTGAAGGTCATCGGACCTTCGGGCGTGTCGACGATCGTGTCGTCCAGGCTCATGGCCAGTCTCCTCAGCGCGTCGGCTCGGGTTGCGGGCCGCTGTAATCGTAGAAGCCGCGGCCGGTCTTGCGGCCGTACCAGCCGGCCTCGACATACTTCACCAGCAGCGGCGCCGGCCGGAACTTGGGGTCGCCCGTCCCCTCGAACAACACGCGGGTGATCTCAAGGCAGGTGTCGAGGCCGATGAAGTCGGCCAGCGTCAGCGGACCCATCGGATGGTTGAGCCCCAATTGGCAGGCAAGGTCGATGTCGCGGATCGTCGCGACACCCTCGCCCAGCGCAAAGATCGCCTCGTTGATCATCGGCATCAGCACGCGGTTGACGATGAAGCCCGGCGCGTCGTTGGCGCGGACCACCGCCTTGCCCAGGCGCTCGGCATAATCCTCGATGATGCCGACGGTGGCGTCCGACGTCGCAAGGCCGCGGATCACCTCGATCAGGCCCATCACCGGCACCGGATTGAAGAAATGCACGCCGATGAACCGCGCCGGATCGGGCGTCGCCTGGGCCAGCCGCGTGATCGGGATCGAGGAGGTGTTCGACGCGAGGATCGCGTCCGGCCCGAGCACCTTGCCGACATTGCCGAAGATCGCCCGCTTGATTTCCTCGCGCTCGGTCGCCGCCTCGATCACGAGGCCGCAAGGCGCCATGGCGGCAACGTCGCCCACCGCCTCGATCCGGGCGAGCGTCGCGTCACGCGTCGCGGCGTCGATCTTCTCCTTCTCGACCGCACGGGCGAGCAGCCTGGCGATCCCCGCCTTGCCCGCCTCGGCGCGCTCGACCGACACGTCGGACAGGATCACGCGATAGCCTGCGGCCGCGCTCACCTGCGCGATGCCGGCGCCCATCTGGCCCGCACCGATCACACCCACTGCCTGCATCATGTCTCTCCATCGATCGCTTTGCCGTTCGCCATAGCCGCTTTCCCGCCGCCTGCCAGCCGGATAGGCTCGCGCGCACAGAGGAGAGGGGCATGATCATATTGGGGGATAGCGGGCTGTTGCGGCCGGGCCGATGGCGGTGGCTGGCGGCGATCGGCTGGATGGTCGCGCTGTTCGCGGTGATGAGCGTGCTGCTCTTCCCCGGCTGGCTGCATGCGGCGCCCGCCTATCGTAACGCAGTGCGGATCGGATCGGTGCTGGTCGCCTATGCGGTCTATGCGCTGGCGGTCCGCTACGGCGAACGACGCGCGCCGGTGGAGATCGCCGCCCGGCCGTTGCTGCCCGAACTGTTCGCCGGCCTCGCGATCGGGGCGGGGATGTTCGCGCTGGTCTTCACCCGCCTGCGCCTGCTCGGCGTCTATACACTCGCGCCCGGCCAATGGGGCGACTGGCCGAGCGATATCGTCTGGGCACTGCGCACCGGGTTCGCCGAGGAACTGCTGCTGCGCCTCGTCGTGTTCCGCCTGCTGATGCGCGCGGGCGGCCTGTGGCCGGCGCTGGCGATCTCGGCGCTGCTGTTCGGCGCGATGCACCTCGCCAACCCGAATGCGACGCTGGTCGCCGCGCTGGCGATCGCGGTGGAGGCGGGGCTGATGCTCGCCGCCTTCTACCTCGTCACCGGGCGCATCTGGATGGCGGTGGGCGTGCATGCCGCGTGGAATTTCGTCCAGGGGCCGGTGTTCGGCGCGCGCGTCTCCGGAGGCACCGACACGGGCAGCCTGTTCGTCAGCGCGCCCGTACAGGGCAGCCCCGACTGGCTGAGCGGCGGCGCGTTCGGACCCGAAGCGTCGCTGCCCGCGGTGATCGTCGGCTTCGTCATCTTCGTCGTGGTGCTGCGCACGGCGCTGCGGCGTTGGAACCGTGATCACGTTCACGGAGTAGGACTATCATGACCCGCCATGTCGCCCTCGCCGCCCTGATGCTCGCCGCCTGCTCCAGCCAGCCGCAGGCCGACGCGACGCCAACCCGGACGCCGGAGGCCACGCCCCGCACGGCGGCACGTCAGCCCGCGACGGCGAAGACGGATGCGCCTGTCACGCCGAAACCCGGCGTGCTCAAGACGTTCGGCGACTGGCAGGTCGGCTGCGACAATGGGCTGGTGTGTACCATGGCGTCGCTGCTGCCCGACGATGGTGCGGGCGCGGGCGCGACGCTCAACCTCACGCGCGACCCGGGCCCGCAGGGTCGCTATCACGCGATGTCGGGGGAGGGCGCGACCGATGCGTCGGGGCGCACCCCCGCGGCCCGTTTCACTGTCGACGGTCGTGATCTGGGCAGCGACGCGAATGCCCTTGCCGCCGCGATGGCGAACGGTCGGGTTCTCAAGGTGCCCGGCGGCACGATCTCGCTAAAGGGCGCCTCGGCCGCGTTGCGCTACATCGATGCGATGCAGGGGCGCGCCGGGACCGTGACGGCCACCGTCGCGAAGGGCGCCAAGCCCGCAGCGAGCGTGCCGCCCGCACCGGCGCTGCCGATCGTCGCCGCACAGCGGCTGACACACTATACCGCCAAGCTGCCGCCATCCGTGGTCGCGACGATGAAGCGGATCGGCCGGTGCGACCTGTCCGAAGGGATGGACTCGACCCCCTCGGTCGCCAGGACGCCAGACGGTCGCCTGCTGGTGATCCAACCCTGTTCGGCGGGGGCGTATAACGTCATCGGCGCGCTGTTCGTCGTCCGCGGCACCGACGTCCGCCCGGCGCAGACCGACGCGCCCGCCGGCTTCGACGCGACCGGCGCGGATTCGCAGACCCCCGTCCACAGCGTCGTCAACGGCGATTTCGACCGCAACGTCCTGACCAGCTACGCCAAGGGCCGTGGCCTGGGGGATTGCGGTATGGGCCAGACCTTCGCGTGGGACGGCAGCCGCTATCGTCTGGTGTCGCAGGACGAGATGAGCGAATGCCGCGGCAATACCGAATATATCGCGACATGGCGCGCCACGATGCGGCCGTGACGCGGCGGCTGGCGCGCTTATGGCGCCGGCCGCTCCGGCTGCGCTTCGGCGAGGTAGAGGCCGAACAGCCCCTTGGGGTCCGTCCATTCGCGGATCGGCGTCCACCCGCCCGAGCGCAGCAGGATACGCGCATCGCGCGAGGCGTATTTGTGGCTATTCTCGGTATGGATGCTCTCACCCGCACCGATGGTGAAGGGGCGCCCTTCGATGGTGAAGGCGACGTCGCGCTGCGCCACCAGATGCATCTCGATCCGCGCCCGATCGTCGTTCCAGCGCGCTTCGTGTGCGAAGGCGTCGACCGGGATCGTGCCGTCCAGCTCGCGATTGATCCGGTCCAGCAGATTGAGGTTGAACGCCGCCGTCACGCCCGCCGCATCGTCATAGGCGGCGACCAGCGTGCCCTCGTCCTTGATCCGGTCCATGCCGATCAGCAGCATCGCGCCTTCGCCCAGCGACGCGCGCATCGCGCGCAACAGGTCGACCGCCATCAACGGGATCATGTTGCCGATCGTCGAACCGGGGAAGAAGCCGAGCTTCGGCGTATCCGCCACCTCGGCCGGCAGCGTCAGCGGCCGCATGAAGTCCGCCTCGAACGGCCGCACGGTCAGGTCGGGGAAGGCTTCGCTGAGCACGCGCGACGATTCGCGTAGGAAATCGCCCGAAATGTCGATCGGCACATAGGCGGACGGCGCGGCACAGCGCAGCAGCAGCGGCGTCTTGGTCGACGATCCCGATCCGAACTCCACCACCGCGCGGCCGCGGCCGACGACCTCGGTCACCTCGGGGCAGATCTCTTCCAGGATCGCGGTTTCGGTGCGCGTCGGATAATATTCCGGCAGCACGGTGATATCCTCGAACAGCTCCGATCCGCGGCGATCGTAGAACCAGCGCGCAGGGATCGCGCGCGGGCGCCGCTCCAGCCCCGACAGCACGTCGGCACGGAATTGCGGATCGGCGAGGCTCGCCTGACCGTCCTCGATTTCGGGCTTCAGCATCAGATATCCTTGGCGAGCCGGACGCCGGTGAATTGCCAGCGCTGGTGGGGGTAGAAGAAATTGCGATAGCAGGGGCGGGCATGGCCGCGGGGCGTGGCGCAGCTGCCGCCGCGCAGCACGAACTGCCCGCTCATGAACTTGCCATTATATTCGCCGACCGCGCCATCGACGGTGCGAAAGCCGGGGTAGGGGCGATAGGCGCTGCCCGTCCATTCCCACACGTCGCCGAAAAAGGCGGGATCGCCGGGGGCGGCGGGGCGCGGCTCGACCGGGCCGGCGGCGTCCATCTGGTTGCCACCCGCCGCGTCGGCCGCTTGCGCAGCGGCCTCCCATTCGAACTCGGTCGGCAGGCGCGCGCCGGCCCAGGCGGCATAGGCGTCCGCTTCATACAGGCTGACGTGCGTCACCGGCGCGGCGGGGTCGATCGGCCGGCGCCCGTCCAGGCCGAAGCGCGTCCACACGCCGTCCTGACGTTCCCAGTAGAGCGGCGCGGCGATGCCGTTCGCCTTCACCCATGCCCAACCGTCGGCAAGCCAGTGCCGCGCGTCCGCATAGCCGCCATCGGCAATGAACGCCGCCCATTCGCCATTGGTGACCGTGCGGTCGGCGATCGCATGGCGGGCGAGCAACGCATCGTGCCGCGGCCCCTCGCAATCGAAAGCGAAACCGTCGCCATCGTGCCCGACGCGGACGATTCCCGCATCGCGCTCGATCCAGCGGATCGGCCCGGGCATGGCGACCGGCACCTTGGGCGCGGCGGGCCACAGCGCGGGCTCCAGCGGATTTTCACCGAACAGGTGCAGGATATCGGTGATGAGCAGTTCCTGATGCTGCTCTTCGTGATGACAGCCCAGCGCCACCAGCTCGCAGGCGGCATCGGGCAGGTCGGGTAATGCCGACAGCAGCGCCGCATCGACATAGGCGCGATAGGCCAGCACCTCGTCCAGCGTCGGCCGGGTGATCATGCCGCGGCGGTCGCGCGCGTGGCGGCGGCCCTCCGCCTCGTAATAACTGTTGAACAGGAACGGGAAGCGTTCGTCATGCAGCACATAGCCGTCCACATGATCGCGCAGCACGAAGGTTTCGAAGAACCAGGTGGTATGCGCGAGATGCCATTTGGCCGGCGACGCATCGGGCATCGACTGAACGCTGGCATCGGCGTCGGACAGCGGCGCGGTCAGCGCGACGGTGAGGGCGCGAACCCGATCATAACGTGCGGCAAGGGCGGCGTCGGGGCCGGGTGCGATCTTCAACATGGCCGGCCCCTCCTGCGCAAAGCGCGTCCCTCACGCGCGCGCAAGATGCTGAAGCGCATGACAGCTCAAAGAGTTGCGCCGGGCCGATGATAAAGTAGATTCGTCCCGATCGATATCCGGAGCGATGCTAAGTCCTCCCCCGCCAGGGGGAGGTGGCATGCCGCAGGCATGACGGAGGGGGAGGTCAGCGCAGCGCTTCGACTCCTATCCGCCGCCGTCGTCTCCCCTGCCACAGCGCCATCCCCGGCGGGAGAGGAACGACCTGCACCGTCGCATGGCGATTGCCCCCAGCCTCTTGAAAGCAAAGGCCGCCGAATCCGCCACACGCGCCAATCCCTTTGACGCGCGCGCCAAAGCCGATAGGGTCCGCGCGATGGACGACACCCACGCCGCGCCGATCCCGCGCTCGCTCTTCGCCTTTTCGATCTTCTACGGCGGCATGGTCTGCATCGCGGGCGTGCTCGGCAACAAGCAGGTGGCGCTGGGGCCGTTGTCCGCGCTGGGCCCGTTGGTCGGGCTGGGGCCGCTGGCGGTCGAAGCGGGAATCTTCGCCTTCCTGCTGCTCGTCGTCACCTCCAGCGCAATGGCCGAACTGCACGGGCGCAGCATCGCCAACCGGCTGGTGCAGATCGGCTTCGTGCCGCTGATCGTCTCGATCCTGTTGTCGTTCATCGTCCATGCGCTGCCCGCCGCGCCCGAAATGCAGCCGGCCAATCGCGATGCGATCCAGCTGGTGCTCGGTGGTACGTGGCGCATCTGGCTGGGCGGGATCGTCGCCTATGGCATCTCGCAGACGCTGAACGTCACGATCTTCGCGGCGCTGAAGGGGCGCGAGGGCGGCGGCCTCCTCTGGCTGCGTGCCGGCATCGCCAGCATGCTCAGCCAGATCGTCGATACGTTGCTGTTCGTCACCATCGCCTTCGCCGGCGTCTTCCCGATCGGCGAGCTGCTGGCCGGTCAGATGATTGTCAAGGTCGTGCTCTCGGCGCTCCTCGTGCCGCCGCTGATCTACGTGTTCGTCGGCCTCGGCAAGCGGCTCGACCGCCAGGCCTAAGTTCCCCGCCAGGCGCTCCGTCGCCGACGGCTGCACGCGAGCCCAATTCCTCCCCCGCCAGGGGGAGGTGGCAGCGAAGCTGACGGAGGGGGCGGTCAGCGACGCCGCCCGTTATGACTCGCCCGGCCTCTGTCCGGCGGCGGCAGGACTATGAGGACCGCCCTTGGGCCGCTAAAGGCCGCCGCATGACCGACTCCGCCGCCACCGCTGCCCTGCTCGCCAAGGCCGAAACGCTGACCGAGGCTCTGCCCTATCTGCAGCGCTATGCCGGTCAGACCTTCGTCGTGAAATACGGCGGCCATGCGATGGGCGATCCGGAACTGGCGCGCGATTTCGCCGAAGACGTCGTGTTGTTGAAGGCGGTCGGCATCAATCCCGTCGTCGTCCACGGCGGCGGGCCGCAGATCGGCGCGATGCTGAAGCGGCTGGGGGTCGAATCGCGCTTCATCGACGGCCTGCGCGTCACCGACGCCGAAACCGCGCGCATCGCCGAAATGGTGCTGGCGGGATCGATCAACAAGGAAATCGTTGCCTGGATCGGGCAGGCTGGGGGGCGCGCGGTCGGCATTTCGGGCAAGGACGCGAACCTCGTCACCGCGGTGAAGGTCGGTCGCGACACGCCCGATACGTTGCAGGGGATCGAGCGTCACGTCGATCTGGGCTTCGTCGGCGAACCGGTGGCGGTCGACCGCACGATCATCGACACGCTGTCGGCCAGCGGCATCATTCCCGTCGTCGCGCCGATCGCCTCGGGTGCGGACGGGCACACCTACAACATCAACGCCGATACGATGGCGGGGGCGATCGCCGCGGCGCTGGGTGCCTCGCGCTTCTTCCTGCTCACCGATGTCGCCGGCGTGCTGGACAAGGATAAGGTGCTTCTCACCGACCTCGACCCCGCGGGCATCGCGGCGCTGAAGGCGGACGGCACGATCTCGGGCGGGATGATCCCCAAGGTGGATACCTGCGTCGCCGCGGTCGAGGCGGGGGTGGACGCCGCGGTGATCCTCGACGGGCGGGTGCCGCATGCGATGCTGCTCGAAATCTTCACTTCGGCGGGCGCGGGGACGTTGGTCCACGCCTGACCGACAGTGCTTGGCCGCGCCGGGTTTAATCGCTAGGTCCGGCCTCTACCCATAATCCGGAGCCCAGGCGTGGTCGCGCTTTCCCTGATTCAGATCATTTCGATCCTGCTCGACGTGCTGTGGTGGATCATCATGGTCCAGTTCGTGCTGTCGCTGCTGATCGTGTTCAACGTCATCAACACGTCGAACAATTTCGTGCGCTCGCTGCACTACGGGCTCGATTCGCTGACGGAGCCGCTCTACCGCCCGCTCCGCCGCGTTCTGCCCAACATAAATGGAATCGATCTGGCGCCGCTCGCGGTGCTAATCATCATCCGCATCCTAGACTCCGTCCTCCTCCCCAACATCGCCGCTGCGATCCTGACCAACGGCGCGGCCTGAGGCGTCGCCGATGCCCGCCTGGACGGTGCGCGACGACGGCATTGTCCTTGCCATTCGAGTGACACCCCGTAGCGGGCGCGATGCCTTACTGGCTGGCACCGAAGATCATTTTGCCGCGCGACTGGCCGCCGCACCGGTCGACGGCAAGGCGAATGCGGCGCTCCTTGCGCTGGTGGCGGACCGGTTCGGCGTTCCGAAGCGCGCGGTCGTGCTCATCGGCGGAGACACCGCGCGATTGAAGCGGCTGCATGTTGCGGGGGACGCGGCCGTGCTGGCGAAAACCGCTGCCGCCCTCTATGACGTGGCGCCATGACCGCCACGATCATCGACGGCAAGGCGCACGCCCTTGCGCTCCGTACCCGCACCGCCGCGCATGTCGCCGCCTTCCGCGACGCGACCGGCCGGGCGCCCGGCCTAGCCGTCGTCCTGGTCGGCGAGGATCCGGCGTCGTCGGTCTATGTCCGCTCCAAAGGCAAGGCGACGCGTGAGGCCGGGATGGAGAGCTTCGAGCATCGCCTGCCCGCCGACACGGATGCGGATGCTCTATTGGCTCTGGTACGGCGGCTGAATGCCGATCCGACCGTCGACGGCATCCTCGTTCAGCTGCCCCTGCCGAAGCATATCGATGCCGAAGCGGTGCTGCTCGCGATCGATCCGGACAAGGACGTCGACGGTTTCCACCCGGTCAACGCGGGACGCCTCGCGATCGGGGCGGAAGGGTTCGTGCCCTGCACGCCGCTGGGCTGTCTGATGCTGCTGCGCGACATCCATCCCAGCCTGTCGGGCATGGAGGCGGTGGTCGTCGGTCGGTCGAACATCGTCGGCAAGCCGATGGCGCAGCTGTTGTTGCAGCAGAGCTGCACCGTCACCGTCGTCCACAGCCGCACGCGCGACGTCGCGGCGCATTGCCGGGCCGCCGATATCGTCGTCGCGGCGGTGGGCATTCCCCATTTCATCAAGGGCGACTGGATCAAGCCGGGCGCGACGGTGATCGACGTGGGCATCAACCGGACCGAGACGGGGCTGGTCGGCGACGTCGACTTCGCCGCCGCCAAGGACGTGGCTGGCGCCATCACGCCGGTCCCCGGCGGCGTCGGGCCGATGACGATCGCCTGTCTGATCCGCAACACGTACATATCCGCCTGCCGCCGCGAGGGCGTGAGCGTCGCATCGTGATCGAACTGTTCGTCTCGTCGCTCATCACCTTCTTCGTGGTGATCGACCCGCCGGGGTGCGCGCCCATCTACGCCGGCCTGTCGTCGGGCGCGTCGCCGCTGCAACGCCGCAGCATGGCCATCCGCGCGGTCGGCGTGGCAAGCGCGATCCTGTTCGTCTTCGCGCTGTTCGGCGAGAAACTGCTGCACGGCCTGGGCATCAGCCTGGCGAGCTTTCGCATCGCGGGCGGCATCATGCTGTTCCTAATCGCGCTCGAAATGGTGTTCGAGAAGCGCACGCAGCGCCGCGAGGATCGCGCCGCGGAGGTCGCCGCCGATCCGGAAGTGGAAGACGTGTCGATTTTTCCGATGGCGATGCCGATGATCGCCGGCCCAGGATCGATCGCGACCGTGATGCTGCTGATGGCGCGTACCAACGGGCTGGAAGCGACGCTGGTCGTGCTGGCCGCGATGGTGACGATCCTGCTGCTTACGCTGGTCGCGTTGCTCGCCGCGGGGCCGCTGATGCGGCTGCTCGGTACGCGGATCGAGGCGGTGATCACGCGCTTGCTCGGTGTGCTGCTGGCGGCGCTGGCGGTGCAGTTCGTGATGGACGGGTTGCAGGTCAGCCTGCGCTGATCGGCTTTATCGCGGCGCCACCAGCGGTGCGAAGCGCGCGACCTGGCGACCGATCAGGCACAGTTGATCGTAGACGGCGGGATCGCTCGCGCCGCCTTCGTCGTCGAATTTGGTGATCTGCGTGTTGATCGCCGCGGCAAAGGGCGTCGGCCAGCCGCGCAACGCGTGGACGATCGAGCGTAGCGCCGCAATCGTCGATCCCGTCGCCTGCCAGCCATAAGCGGTGGCGATCAGCCCCACGGGCAGGTCGGCGAGATAGGGGCGTTCGTCGCGCGCGGTTTCTTCCAGCAGATCGAGCGCGTTCTTGACCACGCCAGAGATGCTGCCGTGATAGCCGGGGCTGGCGATGATGACCGCCGATGCACCGCGCACCGCGGCGACGAACGCCTGTTCGTCCTCCGTCCGGCTTGTCGCGCGCGGATCGTAGAGCGGCAGGCGCGCCATGTCGGCGCCACCGAACATCCGCGTTGCAAAGCCCTCGCGTTCCGCCGCGTCGAGCGCGATGCGCAACGCGCGCTCGGTCGAGGAAACTCCGCCGATCGTGCCGCCGATACCGACGACGAGCGGGGGTGAGGAGGGCTGCTGGGTCATGGCCCCGCGATAGCGCTCCCCGCGAGCCTGCGCCAGCCGCTGGCGTTCGCGCCTGCAAAAGGGTAAATGGGCCTGCACCTCCCCCACAGCGTCCGGCCCTTGCGCGTGCTGTTATAGGATAGTAATACACGTCATGGCTGACCGCTGGGACGAGCCGATGCGTCACGAACCGATCGATACCAACCGCCGCGGCAGCATCGGCCAGCGCTACGACCTCGACGACGGGGAGGATCGCTTCGAAGCGGCGCCGCGCTGGCGCCGCGACGAGGCGCGGGCGCCGGACGAGGATCGGTACGCCGGGCGGTTCGACGCCTTCCTCGATTCCGAACAGGACGCCGCGGCAGAGCTGCCCCCCCGTCGGCCTCGCCATATCGGCCGCTGGATTTTACGCGGCATCGCCGCGGGCATCGTCCTGCTGGTCATCGCGATCGGCTGGCTCGCCGTGACCGCGCCGCTGAGCAAGTCGCTGCAGCCGCCGACCCCGCCGTCGATTACGCTGACCGCGGACGACGGCACGCCGATCGCCCGGCGGGGGGCGATCATCGACAAGCCGGTCGACGCCGCCAAGCTGCCCCCGCACGTCACCGAGGCGTTCCTGGCGATCGAGGACCGGCGCTTCCGGTCGCACTGGGGCATCGATCCGCGCGGCATCCTGCGCGCTTTCGTCCACAACGTCGGATCGGGCGGCGTGCGCGAGGGGGGCAGCACGATCACCCAGCAGCTCGCCAAGAACGCCTTTCTCGACTCAGACCGCACTGCGGCGCGCAAAATCCGCGAGGTCATGATCGCGTTCTGGTTGGAAGCGTGGCTGTCGAAGGATGAAATTCTGTCGCGTTATCTGTCGAATGTGTATTTCGGCGACAACGTCTATGGCCTGCGCGCGGCGTCGAAACATTATTTCGGCCGCGAACCGGAAAAGATGAATATCGGGCAGGCGGCGATGCTGGCCGGGCTGGTCAAGGCGCCGTCACGCCTTGCCCCGACGAGCAATCTGGAGGGTGCGCGCAAGCGCGAGATGGTCGTCGTTCGCGCGATGGCGGATGCGGGTTTCCTGACCAAGGCCGAAGCCGCCGATGTCCAGCCACAGCGCGTGCTGGCAAGCCGCCCGACGACGCTGCCCAGCGGCACCTATTTCGCCGATTGGGTGCTGCCGCAGGCGCGCGACCAGGCGGGCGAGATCAAGACCGAAGCGACGGTGAAGACGACGCTGGACCGCCGATTGCAGCGCACCGCCGAACGCGTCGTGCGGCAGGCGGGGCTGCGGCAGGCGCAAGTGGCGCTGGTCGCGATGCGACGCGACGGCCGCGTCGTCGCGATGGTCGGCGGCAAGGATTACACCAAGAGCCCGTTCAACCGGGCGACGCAGGCGCAGCGCCAGCCCGGATCGACGTTCAAACTGTTCGTCTACCTCGCCGCGATGCGGAAGGGCATGACGCCCGACACGATGGCGGACGACACGCCGGTCGAGATCGCCGGGTGGAAGCCGAAGAACGATGATGGGCGCTATCTGGGCCCCATCCCGCTGCGCCGCGCCTTCGCGCGTTCGTCCAACGTGGTCGCGGCACGGCTGACGCAGGAAGTCGGGGTGCGCAACGTTATCAAGGCGGCGCGCGACCTGGGCATCACGACGCCGATCCCGAACGAGGCGACGATCGGCCTCGGCACGGCCGAAGTCTCTTTGCTCGAACTGACCGCAGCCTATGCCGCCATCGCCAACGGCCAATATCCGGTGCGCCCGCGCGGGCTGGAGGAAACGGGCGACAACAAGAGCTGGTACGAATCGCTGACCGGCGGCACCACCAAGATGCCCGACGACATCCGCGAGAAGATGCTCGACCTGCTGTCGTCGTCGCTGCGCGGTACGGGACGTGAGGCGGTGCTGAGCACGGATGCCTATGGCAAGACCGGCACGTCGCAACAAAGCCGCGATGCGTGGTTCATCGGCTTTGCCGGCGATCTGGTCGTCGGTGTCTGGGTCGGCAATGACGACAGCTCGCCCAATCCTGGCCTGCACGGCGGCGGCGTACCGGCGCAAATCTGGCGGAACTTCATGGTCTCCGCGCTCGGCCTCGCGCCGCCACAGGCACCGGTGGTGGTCGAAGAGAATGCCAGCGATCCCGAAGCGATCGTCGGGCCGGAAGACCCCGTCGGCGACATGATCGACCAGGCGGGGCCGGAGGTCGAGGGAACCCTCGACGGCCTGGGCCTGCAGATGAAGATGGGGCGCGACGGCAGCATCAGCATCACGCCTGGCCGCGACCGCGAACCAGATGCCCCACGAGAGCCTCGCGAGCCGCGTGCACGGGGTGATGAGGGCGGTGAAGGGGAATGATCCTGCCGACCCAAGGCATTTCGACGATTTAACCCAACCCTCAGCTTTACGGATTTTTCCTAAGGCGATGACGCGGAGGATCGATGCTGCCGCGCAACCCCGTCTGATGGCTGCCCGCCTTTTCGGGTCGCCGTTCGATGTGCCAGCCCGTTATCGCTGACGCTGATCCTGGCGGCGTAGGACGATCCGATCCTACCAATAACCTCCGCCGCCAATTCGCCGCGTTCGGCCGCCCAGGGGAATGCGATCCGACTGGTGATCTCTCCTTTTTGAGGCCACGACTTCAATGCGGCCTATGAGGGCATTCCCAATCAGACGGTGCGTCAGATGGTCGGACGGTTCCTGGCCGAGAATCATCCCGGCCCGGTCCGGTGATCGATTACTTCGTCGCCATCCACGCGCGGACCTTGTCCTCCAGCACGGGCATCGGCAGCGCGCCGCTGTCGAGGACCGCGGCGTGGAAGCCGCGCGGGTCGAACGAAGCGCCCTGCTTGGCCTGTGCTTCCGCCTTCAGCTTCAGGATGGTGAGCTGGCCGATCTTGTAGGCGAGCGCTTGCCCCGGGATGGCGATGTAACGTTCGACCTCGGCGGTCGCATCCGTCTTTGCCATGGCGGAGTGGGTCAGCATGTAATCGATCGCCTGCTCGCGGCTCCAGCCCTTGGCATGGATGCCGGTGTCGACGACGAGGCGCATCGCGCGCAGCATTTCGTCGTTCAGGCCGCCCATCCGCTGGTAGGGGTCGGTTTCTATGCCCAGCGGCTTCCACAGCGTTTCCGCATAGAGTGCCCACCCTTCGACATAGGCGGTGTTGCCGCCGAAGCGCATGAAGGCGGGCAGCGCGGCGTTTTCCTGCGCGAGGCTGATCTGGAAGTGATGGCCGGGCACCGCTTCGTGCAGGAACAGCGTTTCCATGCCCCAGGTGTAGCGGACCGGCAGGTCGTAGGTGTTGTAGTAGAAGACGCCCGGCCGCGTCCCGTCGGGGGTGCCGCCCTGATAGCTGCCCGCCGCATCGCTCTTCGCGCGGTAATCGGGCACCGGCCGGATCTCGAGCGGGGTCTTGGGGATCACGCCGAACTGTTCGCGCACGCGGGCGTCGATGCGCTTGCCGATCGCTTCAAAGCCTTCGCGCACGGCTTCGGCGCTCGTTGGCTGGAAGCGCTTTTCGGTGCGGAGATAGTCGAAAAAGGCGGGCAGCGTGCCCGTGAAGCCAGCAGCGGTCTTCTGCGCCTCCATCTCACGTGTGATCCGCGCCACTTCGCTGAGGCCCAATTGATGGACCTGCTCGGCGGGTAGTGGCAGCGTCGTATTCTGCTCGATGCGATAGGCGTAGAGCGCTGCGCCGCCGGGCAGGGCCGACAGGCCGACGGTCGCGCGCGCCTTGGGCAGATAGTCGGTCTTCAGGAAATCGCGCATGCGCTTGTGCGCCGGGGTGATGACGTCGCGAACCTGCGCGGCATAGGCCGCGGTCAACCGCTGCCGGTCGGCGGCGGAGATGCTGGCGGGGAACATCGTGACCGGCGCGTAGAACACCGATCCTTTGACGCCCTGCGCGATCAGCGCGTCGAACTGCGCGATCATATTCTCGACGACCAGCCGCGGCTGGACGACGCCTTTCGCCATGCCTTCCCGGAAGCGGGTGATCGCGCGATCGTACAGCGCGGCATAGCCGGCGTTGCGCTTCAGATTGTTCTCGTAATCGGTGACCGTCTTGAACGGTGCAGCACCCTTGCCGCCCGCAAAATCGGGATAGAAGGTCTGGAAGCCACTGAAATGATCCATCGGCAGCAGCCGGTCGACCGCCTGGATCGCAGGGGCATAGCCGCGCAGGTTGATCTCCGCCTGATTGCGAAACACGTCATAGGCGAGTTGGTCGACGCGCGTCAGCTTCGACCGGTCGATCGCCTTCAGCGCGGCGAGGTCGGATTCGAGGTTACGCTTGTCGCGCGCGGTCGCGGGATCGCTGATGTAATCGCCGAAGCGATCGGCATAGCGCAGGTCGCCGCGGAAGATCGCACTGATCGGGTTGAGCGCCAGATCGCGTTCGTCGCTGTCGTAAAACAGGCGCTTGAGCTTCATGTCCTCCGCGCCATCGCCGGGCAGCGGGGCGGGCGGCGGCAGCGCCTGGCCGAGGGCCGGCGCGGCGACGGAGGTGAGCAGCAAGGCCGCAGCAAGAAAACGCATCTATAAATCCCCTTCTGCAGCAGCACTTAGCAAGGCCGGGCGGGGATGCGATAGCCATGGTTGACGCTGTACCCCGTTGCGCCGCAAGGCAGGGGCATGCGCTTCTTTTCCGACAATGCCGCGACCGTGCATCCCCGCGTGATGGCGGCGATGGCCGACGCCAACCACCTCGACACTGCCTATGACGGCGATGGCCTGTCGCGCAGCCTCGATGCGCGTCTGTCCGATCTGTTCGGCACGGATGTCGCGGCCTTGTGGGTGCCGACCGGGACCGCGGCCAACTGCCTCGCGCTCGCCGCGCTGTGTCCGCCGCATGGCGGGGTGATCTGCCACCGCGACGCGCATATCCAGAACGATGAGGGCGGCGCGCCGGAGTTTTTCACCCACGGCGCCAAGCTGTTCCTGGCCGATGGCGACGGTGCCAAGGTAACGCCGGAGACGATCGCGGCGGTGGCCGACGCGATCCCCAACGACGTTCACCGTGTGCAGCCGCATGCGATCTCGATCACCAACGCCACCGAATATGGCCGGGTCTACACGCCGGACGACGTGGCGGCGATCGGCACGCTGGCGAAGCGCCGTGGGCTGGGCCTGCACATGGATGGTGCGCGCTTCGCCAATGCGGTGGCGACGCTCGGCTGCACGCCCGCCGCGGTGACGTGGCAAGCGGGCGTCGATGCGCTCAGCTTCGGCTTCGTCAAGAACGGCGCGATGAGTGCGGAACTGCTCGTCTTCTTCCGCCCGGACCTTGCCGACGTGACCCGCTATCGCCGCAAGCGGGCCGGACTGCTGTTTTCGAAGGGGCGCTATCTCGCCGCGCAGGTGATCGCGATGCTGGAGGACGATCTGTGGCTGGCGAACGCCCGCGCCGCCAATGCCTGCGCCAGCACACTCGCTGCGGCGGCCGGCGGCCGGCTGGTCCATCCGGTCGAAGCTAATGAGGTGTTCCTGCGGGTGACGCCCGAGGAAGCGGCGGCGCTGAGGGCGCAGGGCTTCGACTTCTACGATTGGGCGCCCGGCGAAATCCGGCTGGTGACGGCGTGGGACAGCGCGGCGGATCATGTCGCGGCACTCGCCAAGGCGATCGCGGCGCTGTGAGCGACACCGTGACGGGAGGGGCGCCGCCGCCCCAATCGACCCGGGCCGCGATCCTGATCCCGTTCGCCATCGTCACGCTGATCTGGGGATCGACGTGGCTGGTGATCCGCGATCAGCTGGGCGTCGTGCCGCCAAGCTGGTCGGTGACGTATCGCTTCATCGTCGCCGGGATCGCGATGGCGCTGGTCGCGACGGTGAAAGGCGAACGGTGGGCGCTCGATACACGCGGCTGGGTGTTCGCTAGTGCGGTCGGCCTGCTGCAATTCTGCCTGAACTTCAACTTCGTCTATCGGGCGGAACATTACATTACGTCGGGGCTGGTCGCGGTGGTGTTCGCGATGCTGCTCGTGCCCAATGCGCTGCTGGCGCGCCTGTTTCTCGGCCAGCGGATGGGGCGTCAGCTGATCGCCGGGTCCGCCGTGGCGATGGCCGGCATCGCGCTGCTGTTCCTGCACGAAGCGCGGACCGGACCGGCCGGCGCCGCGGCCACGCTGGCGGGAATCGGCTTCACCGCCATCGCGATCCTGTCGGCCTCCGGTGCCAATGTGTTGCAGGCGACGCCGACCGCGAAACGCTATCCGATGCTGTCGACGCTGGCGGTCGCGATGCTGATCGGGGCGGCGATCGATGGGGCGGTCGCCTGGACGCTGACCGGACCGCCGGTGGTCGAGATGCGCGCGGGTTATTGGGCGGGCATCCTGTATCTGGGGCTGTTCGGCTCGGCCTTCGCCTTCCCGCTCTATTATCGCGTGCTGCGGGTGATCGGGCCGGCCAAGGCGGCCTATTCCAGCGTCATCGTCCCCGTCATCGCGATGCTGCTGTCGACGCTGTTCGAGGATTATCACTGGTCGTCGCTCGCCGCGGCGGGCGCAGGGCTGGCCGGCATCGGACTGGTCATCGCATTGAGCGCGCGCAGGCCCAACCGGTAATCGGGATAGGCCGGGCGCCAGCCGAGCAGGCGTTTGGCCTTGCCGTTCGCGACGCGGCGGTTCTCGGCGTAAAAGGCGCGCGCCATCGGCGAGAGCGTCTCCAGCGCGACGATCGGTGGCGGCGGAAGGCGGAGCAGCCCGGCGGCGAAGGCGACCACGTCGTCCTGTGGACAGGGGCGATCGTCGGCGAGATTATAGGCGCCCGGCGGGGCGTTGCGGGCGGCAAGCACGCCGGCGACGATATCGTCGACGTGGACGCGGCTGAACACCTGGGTCGGCAAGTTGACGCGATGGGCGCGCCCTGCCGCCACGCGATCGAGCGGCGAGCGGCCGGGGCCGTAGATGCCGGGCAGGCGGAAGACATGCGCGCCGCGGGACAGCCAGGCGGCATCGGCGGCGGTACGCGCGGAGCGGCGGCCTGAGCCGGTGGGGGCGGTTTCGTCGACCCAGGCGCCGCCCGCGTCGCCATAGACGCCGGTCGAGGACAGATAGCCGAGCCAGCGATCGTGTAGCACGTCGCCATAGCGGGACAGGACGGGGTCGGCGTCCTCCTCCGGCGGGACCGAGGACAGGACATGGGTGGCGGTGGCCAGCGCGGCGCGGACCGCGGGTTCGTCGTCGAAGCGGAGCGTGCCGTTTCGACCGTCGCGGGTGGTGCCGATGGTCGCGTCCGGCCAGGCGGCGGCGATGCGGGCGGCGGTGTAGCCGAGGCCGAAGATCAGGAGCATGGGGTTTCCCCGCATGCTCCGTCACCCCGGACTCGTTCCGGGGTCCACTCTGCGGCTAGGGGGACGGCTGGCGCCGCTTGCCGTTCCCTTGCGGCCCGGTGGACCCCGGACCGAGTCCGGGGTGACGGGAAGGAGGTGCCGCTCACTGCGCCATCGGGCCGTTGTAGGTGGTGCCGAAATAGTCGCCCTTGTTCCACGTCGGACGCTGCGGCGCGTCGGCGACGGCGCGGGCGATGGCGTAATTGGTCGCGACGAAGCGGACACCCTGATCCCACAAGATCGGCTGGCTGAGGTCGTCGCAGGGACGATGGTAGCAGTGCTCCAGGAAATCCTCGAACGGCTTGGCGCCGGCGCCCTTGACCCCCGGCCACAGGAAGAGCGAGGGAATGCCCTTCTTGACGAAGTTGAAGTGATCCGAACGCGTGAAGAACCCCTGTTCGGGCATTGGATCGGGCGACAGGCCGATGCCGATCGCGTTCACCGCCTTTGTCACGATCGGGCCGAGGCTGGAACGGTCGGCCCCGAAGGCGATCATATCCTCGAACGTGTAGAGCAGCACCGGCATGTCGAGGTTGATGTCGGCGACGATCGTCTGGAGCGGCACGGTGGGATGATCGACGAAATAGCTCGATCCGATCAGCCCCTTCTCCTCGCCCGTCACGGCGAGGAACATCACCGTCCGCTTGGGGCGCGTGGGCGCCGTGGCGAAGCGTTTGGCCTCTTCGATCAGGCTGGCGATGCCGATCGCATTGTCGAGCGCGCCGTTGTTGATCCGATCGCGGCCGGGCGCGTCGTCGGGGCGGGCGGGCGAGACACCGATATGGTCGAGGTGCGCCGACAGGATGACGACCTCTTTGCCGACCGTGGGGTCGGTGCCGGGGACGATGCCGACGACGTTGCTGCTGGCGGCGGGGGTGAAGCTGGTCCGCGTCGTTGCCGCGAGCGTGCCACTGAGCGCGACGGGCGTGTAGGTCGGGTCGGCGCGCTGCGCTTCGGCGACGATCGCGGACCAGGGCGTCGCGGCGCCCTCGAACAACGTCGCGGCGGCGGCCTGGCTCAGCGTACCGAGCACCGGGGTGGTGGGTGCGGCGCTGGTGCCGGTGCCGTCGGGCTTGGCCCAGGTGGTCTTGGGCGATGCATAGCCGCCGACCAGTGCCGCGAACGGGCGCTGGCGCGGACCGGCGCGCGGGGCATCCAGCATGACGATGCCGATGGCGCCACGGGCCGCCGCGATCTGCGCCTTGGTGGCAGCGGAGCCGAAATAGGCGCGCTCTTCGCCGGGGAAACGCGTCGGCGATCCGGCGAAGATCGCGACGACCTTGCCGCGCACGTCCATGCCCCGATAGTCGTCGACGCCGAATTGCGGCGCGACGATGCCGCGGCCGGCGAAGACGACCGGCGCCGTGACGCTGGTCTCGGCACGCGCCGGGTTGGGGCTGGGGATGTAATCGGTGCCGAACACGAGCGGCCGGGCGCGTCCTGCCGCGTCGGTCCAGCGCATCGTGCCTTCGCTCGCCGCCTTGTAGATCGTCAGCGGCACGTGTTGCAGGTAGCTGCCGGCATCGCCCGCCGGGCGCAGGCCCGCCGCCTGGAATTGCGCCGCGACATAGTGCGCGGCGACGTCGTAATCCGGCGTGCCCGCCTCGCGTCCGCGCAGGGCATCGGAGGCGAGAAACATGACGTGCGCACGCATCGCGGCCTGATCGGCCGGCAGGACGGCTGCGGTGTCGGCCGCGGCTGTTTTGGCAGGGCCGGTCTGGGCGGGAGCGGACGCGACGAGGGTCAGCGCGGCAAGCGCGCCGGAAATACGGATCATGCTGGAAAGTCCCGACTATCGATCGTGCCAGCGTAACGGCACCGCCGCGGGTGGCAAGATACCGGAAAAGGCCGCAAGCGATGGCTGGCGGGGGGCGTGGGGGCTCCTATAAAGGACTCATGCTCGACGTTTCCAACAGCATCGCCCAGCCCGCCGTCTCTGCGCCCGCCACGGCGATCAGTCGGCACGATTACCGGCCGCCGGCCTGGGCCGTGCCCGAAACGCGGCTGGTGTTCGATCTGGATGCCGCCGCGACGCGTGTGACGGCGACGCTGTCGGTGACGCGCAATCCCGATGGGGGTGCGGGCCAGCCGCTGCGGCTCGACGGGGCGGGGCAGGAATTGCTCGCGGTGCGGGTGGACGGCGTTGCGGTGCGCGACTGGCGGATCGAAGGCGAGCAACTGGTCGTGCCGCTAACCGGCGACGCCCACACGGTCGAGACCGAGGTGGAGATCGCTCCCGAACGCAACACGCAGCTGATGGGCCTGTACGCCAGCGGCGGCATCCTGTGTACGCAATGCGAGGCGGAAGGCTTTCGGCGGATCACCTACTTCCCCGACCGGCCTGACGTGCTGAGCCGCTACAGCGTGCGTCTGGTAGCGGACAAGGCGCGCTATCCGGTGCTGCTCGCCAATGGCGATCCGGTCGAGAGCGGCGACCTGGAGGATGGGCGGCATTGGGCGGAGTGGAACGATCCCTTCCCCAAGCCGAGCTATCTGTTCGCGATCGTCGCAGGGAATCTGGCGGTCAATCGCGGTAGTTTCGTTACGCAATCGGGCCGCGAGGTCGCGCTTGGCATCTGGGTCCGCTCTGCCGATATCGACAAGACGCATCATGCGCTCCACGCGCTGAAGCTGTCGATGGCGTGGGACGAACGCGTCTATGGTCGCGAATACGACCTCGACGTGTTCAACATCGTTGCGGTCGACGATTTCAACTTCGGCGCGATGGAGAACAAGGGGCTGAACATCTTCAACAGCCGCTACATCCTCGCCGATCCCGACACGGCCACCGATTACGATTACGACGCGATCGCCGCAGTGGTGGCGCATGAATATTTCCACAACTGGTCGGGCAACCGCATCACCTGCCGCGACTGGTTCCAGCTGTCGCTGAAGGAAGGCTTCACCGTCTATCGCGATCAGGGCTTTTCGGCGGATCAGGGTTCGGCGGCGGTCAAACGGATCGAGGATGTGCGGGGCCTGCGGGCGGCGCAGTTTCCGGAGGATGCCGGCCCGCTCGCGCATCCGGTGCGCCCCGAAAGCTACCTCGAAATCAGCAACTTCTACACGGCGACCATCTACAACAAGGGCGCCGAGCTGATCCGCATGATGGCGACGATCCTAGGCCCCAAGGCGTTCCGCGCCGCGACGGACCTGTATTTCAGCCGCTTCGACGGCACGGCGGCGACGTGCGAGGATTTCGTCGCCTGCATGGAAGAGGCGAGCGGCATCGACCTCGCCCAGTTCCGCTTGTGGTACAGCCAGGCCGGTACGCCGCGCGTCGCCGCCAGCCTGGGCCATGAGGCGGGCGAGGGGCGTGCCACGCTGCGCCTCGCCCAGCACGTCCCCGCAACGCCGGGCCAAGAGACGAAGCAGCCGATGGTGCTGCCGCTGAAGATCCGCCTGTTCGGCGCCGAGACGGGCCAGCCGATCGGGCCGGAGCGGCTGGTGCTGCTGGACGCGGCGGCGAGCACGATCGTGTTCGACGGCGTTACCGAACGCCCCGTCCTGTCGATCAACCGCGGCTTTTCGGCGCCGGTGATCGTCGAGAGCGACCGCAGCGCCGCCGATCTCGCCTTCCTCAGCGGCCATGACGACGATCCGTTCGCCCGCTACGAGGCGATGCAGCAGCTGATGCTCGATACGTTGGTGGCGGGTGCGGTCGAGGGGCAGGCCGATCATGCTGCGGTGATCGCCGCGGTCGCGGATACGCTGGGCAATCGCGACCTCGATCCCGCCTTCATCGCCGAGGCGGTGCTGCTGCCGTCCGAGAGCTTCATCGGCGACCAGCTGGCGCTGGTCGATCCCGATGCGATCTTCGCGGCGCGCGAAAGCCTGCGCCGGGCACTCGGCACCGAACTCGCCGATGTGTGGCGGCATGCCTATGAGGCGGGTCCGCGCGAGGCCTATGCCTATACGCCGGTCGCCAAGGGGCTGCGCCGGCTGCGCAATGTGGCGCTGGGCTATATCGCCGCGAGCGGTGCGGAGGATGCGGCGGGCCTTGCCTTCCGCCAGTTCGAACGCGCCGACAATATGACCGATCGGCAGGGTGCGCTGACGACGCTGGCGAGCGGTTATTCGGACGAGCGCGAGGCGGCGCTCGACATCTTCTACAATCGCTATGCCGGGAACAGCCTGGTCATCGACAAATGGTTCCAGACGCAGGCGCTTGCCAGCCGTGACGATACCGGGCGGCTGGTCGAGGATCTGGCGCGGCATCCCGATTTCACGCTCGCCAACCCCAATCGCGCCCGCTCGCTGATCGGGGCATTCGGGGCGAACCAGCGTGCGTTCAACGCACCGGATGGTTCGGGGTATCGCTTCCTCGCCGAACAGCTGATCCAGCTCGACAAGCTGAACCCTCAGACCGCGGCGAAGCTGTTGCCGCCGCTGGGGCGCTGGCGGCGCTTCGATTCGGCGCGGTCGGCGGCGATGCGCGCCGCGCTGGAGCGGATCGTCGCGGTCCCCGGCCTGTCGCGTGACCTGTTCGAACAGGCCTCGAAGAGCCTGGGGTGATCGGGCGGCCATCACGGCAAAGGGGACCGCAAGCCGAGACCCGATCGGCGTAAAGGTTTGCCGACGTCGAATACTTCGGTCGAACGTGCCGATGTCCTTGCCGTCAGCGATCGGCGAGATGTGCCGCTGACGTGCTGCGGCGGCAAGACAGGACGCTGATCGAGATTAATTCGCTTGTTACTGCGATCCATGTTGCGTGTCTTTCGGCGCAAGCATAGGCTGCACAGGTCTCGGGGTGGGAGAAGACGTGTGAGCGTACGGCGTGGGGTTGGGATTCTGGCGCTGGCGGCGCTGTTGTCGGGCTGTGGTGACGGCGGATCGGGCGGCGGCGGGGCGACGGGCAGCACGCCGACTCCAACGTCCACGGCGACGCCGACTCCCACCGCCAGCAATGGGTGTTCGCTGCGCAGCCGCCAGGATTGGGTCGCGGCGCAGATGAAGGAATGGTATCTGTTCTACGATACCCTGCCGACTAACCTTGATCCGAGCGGCTACACCAACGTCGACGATTATCTGGATGCGCTGACCGCGACGGCGCGGTCGCAGCGCAAGGATCGGTATTTCACCTATCTGACGTCGATCCAGCAGGAAAACGCCTATTACAGCCAAGGGTCCAGCGCGGGTTTCGGCTGGCGGCTGGGGCTCGATTCGACCGGGCGGCTGTACGTCACCGAAGCCTATGAGAGCGCACCGGCGCTCAACGCCGGGATCGATCGTGGCGCGGAAATCCTGGCGATCGGCACGTCGTCGAGCAATTTGCAGACCGTCAGCAGCCTGTACAATGCCGGCGGCAGCGCGCTGAGCGATTCGCTGGGGCCGAGCACGACCGGTACGCAGCGCTATTTCCAGATTCGTGACGCCAGCGGCACGCGGACGGTGGCAGTGACGAAGACCGACTTCACGCTCAGCCCGGTGTCCAACCGGTACGGCGTCAAGATCATCACCGACAACGGCCAGCGCTACGGTTACGTGAACCTGCGCACGTTCATCACCACGGCGAACGACCAGCTGCGCAGTGCCTTCGCCCAGTTCAAGGCGGCGGGCATCACCAACGTCGTCGTCGACCTGCGCTATAATGGCGGTGGCCTTATCGACACTGCGGTCGTCATGAGCAACCTGTTGGGTGGCAACCGCGCGACGACCGACGTGATGAGCTACATGACCTTCCGTCCGGAAAAGGCGTCGGAGAACACGACCTATCTGTTCCAGTCCGAGCCGAACGCGATCGCGGCGACCAAGATCGCCTTCATCGGCACGGGTAGCACGGCATCGGCGAGCGAATTCGTCATCAATGCCTTCGTCCCCTATCTGGGCGCCAACGACGGGCTGATCGGCGGCAATACCTATGGCAAGCCGGTGGGGCAGATCGCGCTGGACCAGAAGTCCTGCGACGACCGACTTCGCGTGATCGCCTTCGCGTTGCAGAATGCGGCGCGGCAGGGGGCCTATTATAACGGCCTCGCGAGCACGATGGTTTCGACCTGCCAGGCTGGCGACGACATTTCGTATCCGATGGGCGATCCGCGCGAGGCATCGACACGGGCGGCGCTCGACTTCCTGCAGGGCAAGAGCTGTACGCGCATTTCCGCTTCGGCGAGCGCGAGCGCGAATGCGGGCAGCGGAACCGGCCCGATGGCAACGCGTGCCTCGCTGCTGACCGACGTGCCCGAGCGCGAGGCGCTGATGCCGCCGGCCGAACGCCGTACGCCGGCACAGCGCGAGGTGCCGGGGCTGTACTGACGCCGCGCGCTTTTGCCGATATGGCCACCCCCGACCAACATCGGGGGTGACATGCAGGACGACGACAGCTTCGTGTACGACGAGGCGAGCGGCGAGTGGATCAGCGCCAGCGACGCGGCGGCGAAGGCGGCCGCGTCCGGCGGCGCGGGTGGTGGCGGCGACAGCGCCGTCGAGGTGCGCGACGCGGTCGGCAACCTGCTGGCCGATGGCGACCAGGTGACGCTGATCAAGGACCTGACCGTCAAGGGCGCCGGCCAGACGCTGAAGCGCGGCACGCTGATCAAGAGCATCCGGCTGACCGGCGATGCGCAGGAGATCGACTGCAAGTTCGACGGGATCAAGGGGCTGGTGCTGCGCGCTGAGTTCGTGCGGAAGCGCTGAATGGACGGGACGGACATCGGCCGGCGGCTGGACCCGAGCTGGCGTGCGGCGCTCGACCCGGTGCTGGCGAGCGAGGCGATGGCGGACCTGCGCTGCTTTCTGAGCGCGGAGGAGGCGGCGGGGAAGGCCATCCTGCCGCCGCCGCAGGACTGGTTTCGGGCGCTGGAGCTGACGCCGCTCGACGCGGTGAAGGTCGTGATCCTGGGGCAGGACCCGTACCATGGGCCGGGGCAGGCGCATGGCCTGAGCTTTTCGGTGCAGCCGGGGGTGAAGGTGCCGCCGTCGCTGCGCAACATCTTCAAGGAATTGCACGACGATCTGGGCGTTGCCCCGCCGGGCCACGGGCATCTGGAGCGCTGGGCGAGGGCGGGCGTGCTGCTGCTCAACAGCGTGCTGACCGTCGAACAGGGGCGCGCCGCGGCGCATGCCGGCCGGGGGTGGGAGGCGTTCACCGATGCGGTGATCCGCGCGGTCGCGGCCAAGCCGGAGCCGGTCGTGTTCCTGCTGTGGGGCGCGCATGCGCAGAAGAAGGCGGCGTTCGTCACCGACGTGGCGCACGGCGGGCGGCATCTGGTGCTGCGATCGCCGCACCCGTCGCCGCTGTCGGCGTATACCGGCTGGTTCGGCAGCAAGCCGTTCAGCCAGGCGAACGCCTTCCTGTCCGCGCACGGCCGCGGGCCGGTGGATTGGGCGTTACCGGCGGCCTGAGGCAAGGCATGGCCGCGTCCTTCCGTTCACCCTGAGCCTGTCGAAGGGTGCTTGTCCGCAAGCGTGACGCTGGGGGCGGACCTGCCCTTCGACAGTGAGTAGCTGAAACCATCCCCCGGATGGCTTCAGTCGATCCTGGGAGGCTGGGCGACCTGCGCACCAGGGCGAACGGGGTGGGGGCAGGCGGTTTCCTCCGGCCGATTGCGCGCAGAAGTGGACGAAGTGGACGGTACGTCATCGTCCGGAATCACGCCGAGCCGGCGTCGCCCATCGCCGCGAGGTCGCGCTCCCACGCTTCGTCGCTGGCGCGCAGCTCGGCGCGGTGCGCCGCCTCTTCACGCGCCGCCGCGGCCCGCTCCTCGATCGCATCCTGCTCCGCCTCCGACACGAAGCGCGGCGGCTGGTAGCGAACGAAGGGTTTCGGCAGCGGATCGCCGGCCTCGCGCGCATAGGCGTCCGCCTCGACCTGATCGATCATGCGGTTAAGGCACAGCGTCGCGGCATCGGGCGAGCGCTCGGCGCGCACCGTGTCCATCCATGCGCCGTAGCGGACGGGATCGCGGTAGCGCAGCAGGAACATCGTCAGCTTTTCGTCATAGCGGCGGCGTTCGCCGATCTGTTCGCCCTTGTAGAAGATCGGCGTGGCGACACCGTGGATCGCGCGGGAAAAGGCGGCGTCGGACAGGCGCTGGATCGCCTGGTCGAGCGCGGCATCCCAGGCGAAGCGGAAGCTTTGCGCATCGGTGCGCGCGCGCAGGGCATAAGCGGCGCTGGTGCTGATCCCGACGCGCTTGCATGCACTGTCGACACAGCCGCATTCGGCGAGCGCGCGGATGAAGTCGACCTGCCGCTGCGGCGTCCAGCCATCGTGGCGATGGCGGAGTTCGACGGTGTCGAAATCGAGCGGGTTGCGGGGCGCGGCCTTGCGGCGGCGGGGCGAGCGATGGGGTGCATGGGACATGCGCCGCCATTGGGCACGTTTTGCGCGTGTAGGACAGGGGGTGGCGGAAAGGCGCGGTTTTCTGCGAGGTGTGGGGTGGGGGCGTCCTACAGGGGTGGATGTCGTCTTCGGCGTGGGTTGCCATTGCCGCAGGCGAAGCGCAGATTTGCCGTATGCGCGCGATGAGCTGTTTCGAGGTGAGTGCCGATCTGGCGGGCGCGATCGAGCGGGTCGTTGCCGACAGTACGCCGCTGGCGATCACGCTGGAGTGCGGCAAGGGGGCGGTGCTGGTATCGGCGAGCGAATGGGCTTCGATTGAGGAGACGCTGTATGTGCTGCGATCGCCGGCGAATGCCGAACGGTTGCTGGAGGCGGTGCGCGGGTTCGAAGCGGAGGAGGAAGGCGTCGCGTTTCCGTGAGGTGTCGTTCTAATTGATGGCGTGGGACGATCACCGCCATTGGCAGGATAATGATATGGCGCTCATCCTTAACATCAATGCGCTCTCCGAGGAATGCCGGCGTCACCTATTCAAGGCGACGGGGAAGCCAGAACCGCTCGGCGGCAATCTGTAGGCTGATTGTCGCGCCGGATCACTTCTGAGCATGGGCTGGTGTATCGCGCCGCGGGCAGTCCTGACGAGTAGGTGCTACAAGTGGCGCAGTGCCGGTATCATTATTGAGGTTCGCCAATCGGCAAACTATGCATGAGACATGCACCTTCTGTTCGTAGACGAGAGCGGTACGCCTCCAAAGCCTCACGCCCAAGAGCAAAGCTACTTTGTAATTGCTGGTTTAGTTATCCCTGAGGATCGCTGGACAGGTTTGAGAGACAAGCTGATCGGAGCCAAGCGCGCTGCGGGATATCGCGGTGAACTAAAATGGCGGTTTTTTGCTCCAAAAAACGATGATGACGACAATCCGATGCGTGATTGGGATAAGGACGCGAAGAACCAGTTCCGCGACAGAATTTTCAGAATTATCACCGAGGCGAAATCCTGCCGCATCATTGCCTGCGCATCGGAGGGGATGACGGCTTATGGCCTGGGAAACGTCAGCACCCAGGATGACCTATATTTTCGAACATACAAGCCGGTCACGGAACGCTTTCAGTATTTTCTTCAGGATGTGACGCGAACAAGCGGACGAGATACGTATGGTATCATCGTCGCTGATCACCGTGGAAAAGGCGATGATGATAGCATGCGCATACGTCACGAAAGACTTATTCGTGAAAATGGCGGATATACGTCGGACTCCTCAAATTTCATCGAGGGGCTTTTCTTTTCGCCATCTCATTTGAGTATAGGTATACAACTTGTTGATATGATAGCTGGCGCTATTTGGCGCGCGCAGTCCCACGGCGACCGGACATGGTATGATCTACTTAGACCATCGTTTCGCACGTCGAATGAAGGCCAAATCGACGGGTACGGCCTCGTTCGATTCCCAAAGAAGGGCTGGCAAGGACGTGTGCTAGATTGACGCCGGGTGAGGCCGTAGCCCCAACGTGCTAAGTGACGCACTCCCGGCCTTCCTGATATAGCGTCCCAGCATTGACAAATCAATCGTTGCCACGCCCGGCAACTGGCGACTCGGCGCACGCGAGCCGCCTCATAGAACTCTATCGGTCAATCGTGCTCCCGATTGCCAGCGCCCATGTAAAGCTCACGTCCAGTCTTGCGGTATAATTCGCTCATCGCCGCCATGCCGGCTTCGGCATCCGCCACGGTTCCGCCGTTGGCGAATGCAGCGCGATCGGTATCCGCCTTGTCCGCCGCGATGAACGTATCCGCCGGCGCATTCTGCTTCGCGGCGAAGTCGCGAACTTCCTGCGTGATCTTCATGCTGCAGAACTTCGGGCCGCACATCGAGCAGAAGTGGGCGGTCTTGGCGCCTTCGGCGGGGAGCGTCTGGTCGTGGTATTGTTCGGCGGTTTCCGGGTCCAACGACAGGTTGAACTGGTCGCGCCAGCGGAATTCGAAGCGGGCGCGGCTGAGGGCGTCGTCGCGGACTTGCGCGGCGGGGTGGCCCTTGGCGAGGTCGGCGGCATGGGCGGCGAGCTTGTAGGTCACCACGCCGACCTTCACGTCGTCGCGGTCGGGCAGGCCGAGGTGCTCCTTGGGCGTGACGTAGCAGAGCATCGCGGTGCCGTACCAACCGATCATCGCGGCGCCGATCCCGCTGGTGATATGGTCATAGCCGGGTGCGATGTCGGTGGTGAGCGGCCCCAATGTATAGAAGGGGGCTTCACCGCACGCTTCGAGCTGCTTGTCCATGTTCGCTTTGATCTTGTGCATCGGCACGTGGCCGGGGCCTTCGATCATGACCTGGACGTCCTGCGCCCAGGCGCGGTGGGTGAGTTCGCCGAGCGTGTAGAGCTCGCTGAACTGCGCTTCGTCATTGGCGTCGGCGATCGATCCGGGGCGCAGGCCGTCGCCGAGGCTGTAGGCGATGTCATAGGCCTTCATGATCTCGGTGATCTCGTCGAAGCGTTCGTAGAGGAACGATTCCTTGTGATGCGCGAGGCACCATTTCGCCATGATGCTGCCGCCGCGGCTGACGATGCCGGTGACGCGCTTGGCGGTCATCGGGATGTAGGGCAGGCGGACGCCGGCGTGGATGGTGAAATAGTCGACGCCCTGTTCGGCCTGTTCGATCAGCGTGTCGCGGAAGATCTCCCACGTCAGGTCCTCGGCGATGCCACCGACCTTTTCCAAGGCTTGGTAGATCGGCACGGTGCCGATCGGCACGGGGCTGTTGCGGATGATCCATTCACGCGTGTCGTGGATGTTGCGGCCCGTCGACAGGTCCATGACCGTGTCGGCGCCCCAGCGGATCGACCAGACGAGCTTGTCGACTTCGCTGGCGACGTTGCTGGCGACCGCGCTGTTGCCGATGTTGGCGTTGATCTTCACGAGGAAGTTGCGGCCGATCGCCATCGGTTCGGATTCGGGGTGGTTGACGTTGTTGGGGATGATCGCGCGGCCGCGGGCGACCTCGTCGCGGACGAATTCGGGCGTCACATAATCGGGGATGGCGGCGCCGAAGCTTTCGCCGTCGCGGGCGTATTCGCGCAGGCGTTCGCGGCCGAGGTTTTCGCGGGTGGCCACGTACTCCATCTCGGGCGTGATGATGCCGCGGCGGGCATAGTGCATCTGGCTGAGGTTGCCGCCGGCTTTCGCGCGGAGCGGCTTGCGCCCGGTGTGCGGGAATTGGGGGACGCCGCCGGACCGGTCCGGGCCGAGCTGGCCGTTGTCTTCGGGGCGGATGGCGCGGCCGTCATAGGCCTCGGTGTCGCCGCGGGCGTCGATCCACTGGCGGCGCAGCTGCGGCAGGCCGGCCATGATGTCGATGCGGGCGTTGGGGTCGGTATACGGGCCGGAGGTGTCGTAGACGCGGACGGGGGGCTCGCCCGACGATGGGTCGAGGTGGATTTCGCGCATCGCGACGTTGAGCGGGCCGACGTGGACTTTCTTCGAGCCGCGGATCGGGCCGGTGGTGACGCCAATTTCGGTGCGGGCGGGGATGTCGGCCATGGGTCTTGCTCTCCAAATACGGAGAGCGGGCGGTTCATGGGTGTGAAACCGCTCCCTCCCTCCGCCGGTCTTAACCGGATCAGGTTCAGCGGGTCGCGGCCTCGTGGCCGCCTCTCAAGCGCCGATAGGGACCCCATCAAAGTATTACTTTGATGGGAACCCGGTAGCGCTCCCCCGGGGATGACAGGGGTTTACGCGCTTTTTCGGGAGGGCGCCAATCAATTCCTCCCCCGCCAGGGGGAGGGGGACCGTTCGGCTTCAGCCGAATGGTGGAGGGGGAGGTCGGCGGCGCGGACTATCGTCAACGTACCGCCGTCCTCCCCCTCCGTCAGCTTCGCTGCCACCTCCCCCTGGCGGGGGAGGACTTGTTGGGGGTCAGCCGCTCGCGGCGCTGGTGCGGATGTTGCCGTTGATGCCGTTGGGGAAGAAGCCGCCCGCGGTCACCGCTGCCTTGTTGAGGAAGACGATGTTGAGCACCTGGCCGGTCGAGCGGCTGTAGACGATGCCGTTTGAGTCGGTCGGCACGATGTTGGCGGTGGTGGTGTCGCCGATGCCCTGGTCGGTGTCGCTGGCGCCATCGAGGCTGTCGCGCGCGTCAGAGATGAGACGTGCGTTGTTGAGGATCGCCGGGTTGTAGAGGATCGACGAGGCGTCGATGCCCTTGCGGTACAGGACCGAACGGATCAGGCCGGCGTGATAGCTTTCGGCGGCGAGGATGCCGGCGGCGGCTTCCAGATACACCTTGTTGCCGATCGCGGGCGCGGCGCCCTTGTACGCGCTGACGCCGACGTCTTCGAACAGGTACGCGCCGAGCAGGAAGCTGATGTCGTCGGCATAGGGGTTGAACGTGCCGCTCGACCCGACCACGCCGGCCGCGCGGGCGGCGGCGGTGAAGGCACCGTTGGCATCGCCCGAAATGTTGATCGCCGGCATCGCCACCGCCGCGCCGACGCCGTTCGCCCCAGCGCCCAAAGCGGTGCGCAGGAAGGTGACGTGGGCGATTTCGTCTTTGGCGATCTCGCGCGCATATTGCGCGACGACAGGGTCCTGGAAGGGCACCTGCGCGCCGCCGGTCACCGTGCCGCCAATGCCGACGCCGGTGGTGAGGCCGGGGTTGAGGCCCTGGCCGAACGCGGCCCAGCTGTAGAATTGCGCCTCGAGATATTCGAGGTTGAGCGCGAAATTGAGCACGTCCGCATCCGCGGCGATCGGCGTCGGGCTGCCGGTGGGCGTAGGCGTCGGCGTCGCGGTGCCGCCGGTGTCGCCACCGCAGGCGGCAAGCAGCGAGAGCGCCCCCGCCGAGGCGGCGGCGCCGCCGGCATAGCGCAGGAAGGCGCGGCGTTCGGCACGGCGATCGGCGATCGCGGAAAGGATGGTATCGGTCGGAAGATCGGTCATCGGGTCTGTCCCTGGCGAAATCGGTTGGAGCGCGTCGGCGATCAGGAGGCGGTGGCCGCCTTGATCGTGCCGTTGAGGCCGGCGGGGAAGAACCCGCCCGCGCTCGTCGCCGCGGCGTTGAGATAGACGATGTTGAGCACCTGGTTGGGGCTGCGGCTGTAGACGACGGCGTTCGCGTCCGCCGGCACGATGTTCGACACCGGGAAGGTCGGCGCGGGCGTCGGCGAGGCGGTTGCGGTGGGGGTCGGCGTGGGGGTGGGCGTCGGCGTCGGGGTGGGCGTCGCGGTGACGCCGCCCGCGGGCGCGGTGGTGGTGCCGGGCGTGATGCCCTGGTCGATGTCGGTCGCGCCGTCCAGGCTGTCGCGCGCGTCGGAGATGCCCTGCACCCAGCCGATCAGCGGCGACCCCGAGACCAGGCCCTTGCGGTACAATTCGCCGCGGATCGTCGCGGCGTGATAGGCCTCGGTCGCCATGATGCCGGCCGCAGCCTCGACATAGGTCTTGGTGAGCAGCGGCGCGGCGCCCTTGTACGCGGTGACGCCGACGTCTTCGAAGATGAAGGCGGCGAGGAGGAAGGCATCCTCGTTCGCATAGGGATTGAACGTCTGGCCGGCGGTGATGATCTTCGCGGCGACCGCGGCGGCGGAGAAGGCGCTGTTCGGGCCGACCGACAGGTCGAGCGCGGGCTGCGCGACGACCGTACTGCTGCCCAAGGCGTTGCGCAGGAAGGTGACGTGCGCGACCTCGTCCGCGGCGATTTCACGCGCGTAGCGGGCAACGATCGGATCGGCGAACGGCACCGCGGTCGCGCCGGTCGCATTCACCGACCCCGCCGTGCCGGCGCCGCCGAGCAGGCTCGACGAAATGCCCGCACCGGTGGTGGCGTACGCGTAGAATTGCGCTTCGAGATATTCGAGGTTCAGCGCGAAGTTCAGGATATCCTGATCGGTATAGGTGGGCGTCGGGGTCGCGGTGGGCGTCGGCGTCGGCGTCGACTGGGCGGACGCGCCGCTGGCGAGACCCAGCGCCCCGGTGACGGCCATGGCGCCCAAAGCATCGCGGAAGAAGGCGCGGCGCTGTTCGCGGCGGTCGACGCGGGCGTCGAGGGCGGCGATCAGCCGGTCGCTGTCGATATCGGTACGGGCGGTCATGACTTCAGGGTCCTCCCCAAACACGCGGGCGGCGGCGGACCGCCGAGAATGGCAACAGCCGTTCCGCATCCCGCCGGACGCGTCAACCCCGCATGGCGGGGAAAGCGCTCGGCTCGGCGTGTCTTCGTAACTTTGGGGAAGGTCGGGGTGCGGTCGTCAGGGGGCGGCGGCGGCGATGGTTCGTGCGAAGCCGCGAAGCCGCGAAGGAAGAACGGATTTCGCGCAGAGGCGCGGAGGACGCAGAGGGGGGGCTATGCGCCCTTGGGGTGAGGGGAAAGGAGCATCGCGCAGATCGAGATCGAAGGGAGCTTGCAGACGACGCCAATTCCTCCCCCGCCAGGGGGAGGTGGCGCCGCGAAGCGGTGACGGAGGGGGAGGTAAGAGACACATCGGTTGGTGTATCCTCCCCCTCCGTCATGCCTTCGGCATGCCACCTCCCCCTGGCGGGGGAGGACTGACTCCGGCCGTCATACTGGCGTGGGCTTGAAGCTTTTGATCAGGGCGCTGGCAACCGCGAAAGACCCCAGTCTGCGCTGGGGTGACCGTTCCGCCGTGGTGGAGCAAATCCCAAAAACGAAAATCCTCCCCCACCCGGGGGGCAGGTGGAGGAGGATCCATGACCGGCCCGTCCACGGAAGGAACGGACGGTCGCCGGGCACCCAAAGGGGGGGAGGGGGAGCGGGTGCCCGAGGTGTTACCCGTCAGCCGAGACCGACGGTGAAGGCTGGATTGGGATTGTTGGTGCCGTTGGGGAAGAAACCACCACGCGTGCGGTTCGATCCATTGACGTTGAGATAGGCGATATTGTGGACCTGCTGGCTCGTCCGGCTGTACGCGATGCCGTTCGCGTCGGTCGGCACGATGTTCGAAATGCCGGTCGTGAGGTTGCCGATATTGCTGCCGGCAATGCCCTGATCGTCGTCGCCGTTGGTGCCGCCGGTCGTGCCGTCGAGCAGATCGCGCGCGTCGGAGATCTTGGTCGTCGCGGTGATGATGTCGCCATTGGTGACGCCGCGCGTGTACAGGATCGTGCGGACGAGGCCGGCGTGATAGGCCTCTGCCGCGAGGATGCCCGCCGCCGCATCTAGGTACATCGATGAGATGACCGGCGATGCGCCCTTGTACGCCGTCACGCCGATATCTTCGAAGATATAGGCGCCGAGCAGGAAGTTGGTCGGGCTGGCGTACGGATCGAACAGGCCGTCCGCCGCGACCACGCCGGCGGCGCGCGCCGCGGCGGTGAAGGCGCCGGTCGAGGTGCCCGAAATGTCGATCGCCGGCTGTGCCACCACCGACGTGCCGAGGGCGGCGCGCAGGAAGTTGACGTGGGCGATTTCGTCATAGGCGATCTCGCGCGCATATTGGCCGATCAGCGGATCGCCGCTGAAGTCGACCGCACGCGGGAAACCCGCTCCGCTGCCGGTGATGACCGCGCCCTGCGTGCCGCTGCCGGTCAGCTGCGCGGCGGTGAGGCCGGTGCCGAAAGCGGCGTAGCTGTAGAATTGCGCCTCGAGATATTCGAGGTTGAGCGCGAAGTTCAGCACCGCGACGTCGGTGCTGACCGCGGTCGGCGTCGGCGTGGGGGTGGGAGCCGGCGTCTGCGCCGAATCGTTGTTGTCACCGCAGGCGGCGAGCAGCGACAGGCCACCGACGGCGGCGGCACCGCCCACGGCGGTCTTCATGAAGGCGCGACGCGCGTTGCGGCGGGCGGTCGTTTTCTCGATGATCTCGAGGACCGAAACTTCCTTGGTCATGTCGGGTCCCCTCAGTTCGCGCCGCTGGTGCGGATGGCGGCGTTGCCGTTGTTGATACCGGCCGGGAAGAACCCGCCCGACGAAACCGCAGACCGGTTCAGGTAGACGACGTTGAGCGTCTGCGCGGACGTGCGGCTGAAGGCGAGGCCATTGCTGTCGAGCGGCACGATGTTCGACACGAGGTTCCCCGACTGGGTGGTCGGCGAGATGCCCTGGTCGAGATCGGTCGAACCATCGACCGAGTCGCGCAGGTTCGAGATCGAATCGGCGGCGGTGCGCAGCGACGCGACGTTGAGGCCGCGGGCATACAGTGCGGTGCGGACCAGCGCGGCGTGATAGGCCTCTACCGCGAGGATGCCGGCGGCGGCCTCGAGATAGGTCTTGTTGTTGATCAGCGCGCCCGCTGCGCCCTTATAGGCGGTGACGCCGACGTCTTCGAAGATGTAGGCGGCGAGCAGGAAGCTGTTGTCGTCGGCATAGGGATCGAAGCCGGCGAGCGACGGGCTGGTGCTCGACGCCGCGGCGGCGAAGGCGCCACCCGAAGATCCGGAGATGTTGATCGTCGGCTGCGCGGCGATCAGCGCGTCGCTGCCGCTGCTCCCACGGATCGCAGTGCGCAGGAACGTGACGTGCGCCACCTCATCCGCCGCGATTTCGCGCGCATAGGCGGCGATGGCGGGATCGGTGAAGTTGACCTTGCGCGCCGAGCCGGCGCCGGTGCCGGTGATGACGGCGCCCTGCGTGCCCACGCCGCCGGTCAGCAGGTTGTTGGGCAGGCCGGTGCCATAAGCGGCATAGCTGTAGAATTGCGCCTCGAGATATTCGAGGTTGAGCGCGAAGTTGAGGACGTCGACTTCCGACAGCGCGGTCGACTGCGCCTGCGCGGCGGTGGCCAGCGAAAGGCTGGCGGCACCCGCGGCGGTCATCGCAGCGGCGCCCATCATGTTGCGGAAGAAGTCGCGCCGGTCTTCGCGGCGCCTCGCTTCGGCGTCGAACGCCTCGATGAGCTGATCCGTTTGAGTCATCGTCAGCCTGCCTTTCCTCACCTGTCCCGGCCAGCCTCGCGGACCCGGGGCGCGTCGATGCGCACGGATCGGGATGACCAACGGCAGGTACGTTCGGCGGCGACAAAAAGATGCGCGCAATAAAAATATATAACGCGCAGCCGCTTATGACGGGCTGGAGGCTTGCCCGGCCGGCGGCGGCCGCTTAGCCTTCGCCCCCGTGGTGCCCGCCGACGATTCTGCCGACCTGCCCCCCCTGCCCGCTGCGGCGGCGCGTGCGCGCCTGGTCGAGGCGCTGATGGCGACAGGGGCGGCGGACCGCGAGGCCTTCCGCCGCGTCTATGCGCTGACCTCCGCGAAGCTTTTCGGCATCTGCCTGCGTATCTGCGGCGACAGGCAGGCCGCGGAGGACGTGTTGCACGACGTCTACATCACCATCTGGCAGCGCGCGGGCGCGTATCAGCCGGGGCGGGCGAGTCCGATTTCGTGGCTGGCGACGATCGCGCGCAACCGGGCGATCGACTGGCGGCGGCGGCACGGGCGCGTCACCGCGCCGATCGAGGAGGCCGAGGCGGTGGCCGATGGCGCGCTGCGCCAGGACGACGTGCTGATGGCCGAAGAGGCGCAGGCGCGGCTGCATCTGTGCCTCGAAAGGTTGGAGGAACGGCAGCGCGGGGCGATCCGGCGCGCCTTCTTCGGCGGCCTGACCTATGCCGAGCTGGCGGTGCAAGCGGCGGTGCCGCTGGGGACGATGAAGAGCTGGGTGCGGCGCGGGCTGCTCGCGCTGAAGGGATGCCTCGATGGCGAGCGCTGAACCGGACGATATCGGGCCCGACGACCTCGCCGCGGCCGAACTGGCGCTGGGGCTGCTGGACGGCGAGGCGCGCGTCGCGGCGCTGGCGCGGGTGGCGGCGGATCCGGTGTTCGCGCTGGCGGTGGCATGGTGGGAGGCGCGCTTTGCCGCGCTGTTCGCCGATGGCGCCGACGTGGCGGTGCCGCCCGCCGTGCTGCGGCGGATCGAAGCGTCACTGGATGGCTTTGCGCTGGATGGCGGGCGACGCGTGATGGCCGCAAACGACAATCCGGGCGTCGGCGCATGGCGCGGCGCGGCGATCGCGGCGGGGCTGGCGGCGTGCCTGCTGCTCGTGGTGACGGTGATGCTGGCGCTGCGGCCGGCGCCCCAACCCGTGCGCGTCCCGGTGCCGGTCGCGGCGCAGGCGCCGTTGCTCGCTGCGCTGGCGCCGAGCGAGGGCAAGGGCGCGCCGATCGCCGCGGCTTATGATCGCGAGACCGGCGTGGTGCGGATCGGCGGCGCGGTGGCGGTGCCGGCCGGGCGGTCGGCCGAGCTATGGGCAATCCGCGGCAGCGCGGCGCCGCGCTCGCTGGGCGTGATGGCGGCGGGCCGGGTGGTCGTGCCGGCAGCGCTGCGGGCCGAGATGGCGGCGGATACGGTGCTGGCGATCTCGATCGAGCCGGCGGGCGGGTCGCCGACCGGGTTGCCGACCGGGCCGGTGGTGGCGGCGGGTAAGCTGGCGGGGTGAGGTGCGGGGCGTTACGGCCGCCCCGCCAACTTCGTCACCCCGGACTTGGTCCGGGGTCCACCGGGCCGCATGGGGGAGGCTGGAGCTTCTTGCCATTCCCCTCGCCGCAGAGTGGACCCCGGACCAAGTCCGGGGTGACGGGGATATTGGGGTGAGGGTTCGTGACCTACTCCAGCCTCAGAATGTGTACGCTACGCCCACCGCGCCGAGCCACTGGTTGCGCGAGCCGGCGATGCTGACCACCGGGCTGTCGCCGAAGTCGTTGAGCATGCGGCGATAGGTGCCGCCGGCGACGACCTTCCACCCGTGCAGCAGGTTGCCGGTCAGCGAATAGGTGGCGAGGCCGCCGATCGAATAATTCTTCCAGCCGCCGCGCGCATTGTAGGTCGGCAGGCCGCTGGCGATCGATTGCGTCGGCGAGATTGAGAAATAGCTGGTCGCATAGCCGCGACCGGCATGCTCGGCGGTGGCGAACAGGCCGACCGCCGCCTTGGTGCTGAGCGGGGTGAGATAGTTGATGCTCGGCTGCCAGATGCCGCTGTCGTGCGCGCCGGCGACGTCGTGGCGGTAGCTGAGCGAAACCGACAATTTGTCGTACGGGCTGGTGATGACGCCGGTCTTGCCGATGCCGACATAGCCGCCGAGTTCGATCGCGGTCTTCACCTTGCCCAGCGCCTTCACGCGCGGATCGTCGATGCTGTCGAGGCTGGAGCGGTTGAAGTTGACGACGCCGATCGGGCCGGCCTGGATATCCCACACGGGGCCGGGTTCGTTGCGGATCAGGTCGACGCTGGCGCGGTTGCCGGCGAGCAGGAAGGCATAGCCCTTCACCGAACCGACCGCGGCGGGCGCAGGCACCCAGCGATAGTCGTTCGAGCCTTCATAGTCGCTGAGGTACACGCCGGCGACGCCCGCGGTGATCGTGTCGCGGTTCGTGTCGAACTCGGCAGGGGTTTCCTGCGCGAACGCGGGTACGGCGAACGCGGCGGACGCGGCGAGCGCGGCCAAATACTTGAACGACACGGGAAAGGCTCCAACCTGTTACGTGACCGTAACGCAGCGGTTGCGGAATCTTTCCCGTAGCAACCGATTAGAAGATATAGCGCATTCTGATTTGTTGCTGATTTGCATCACTCGTCACCGTGAAGCGCGCGGCGGCGAAGCGCGGCGCGCCGAAGCGGATCGGCGGGTTGCGCGAAAAGCCGAAGCCTTCGCGCGGGATGCCGGCGAGCGTATCGAGCTTGGCATTGTTGTTTTCGTCGTGGATCACCGCGACCGCGTAATTGCCGAGCGGCAGCCCGTCGAAGTGCAGCGCATGCGTCGAGGCGGGGACGGAGCGGGTGACGGCATTGGCATCGTCGACGCAGGCGGGGAAATTGTCCGGGTCCGCGGTCAGGCAGACGCGCAAGGATCCCTTGGCCGAGCGCATCTGGCTGACGCCGACGTCAAGCCGCGCGATCGGCGCGGCGCCCAGCATCACCACCGCCGCCGGCAGCAGGCCCGCCAGCGCCAGCGTGCGCGCGCGCCGCCTTGGCGTGGGCCCGCGCGAAATCCCCGACCCCCCGGTCGGTGCCGCACAGGCGATCCCAGAAGCGGAAATACAGCCCATAATTGCACCCGTATTGCTCATGATGGCGTTGATGATGGCTCGCGGTGATGAGCCAGCCCCCCAATGGTCCCCCCCACATGAACCGCGGGAAAACCTCCCATCCCATGTGATTGGTTACGCCCATAACGGTCATGAGGCCGAGCACGAAGCCCAGCGCGCCGATGTGGATCGGAATCAGCAGCACCAGTAGCGGAATTACCACAGCGCCGGTCACCGCCTCGATCGGGTGGAACGCCATCGCCGCCCAGGCGGTGGGCGGCCGGCTGGCGTGGTGGACGGCATGCGCGGCCTTGAACACCGCGGGCCGGTGCATCCAGCGATGCGTCCAGTAGAACCAGGTGTCGTGGAGGAACAGGTAGACGACCACCGACAGCGGCACGTACCAGAGCGGCCGCGCGTGGACGTCGTCATAGATGCGGGTCCAGCCATGCGCCTTCCACCCCCAGGCGAGGATGCCCGCGGGCACGCCGTAGATGGCGGCGGAGGCGAGGCTCCAGGCGATCTCGCGGCGCATCTGCGCGTCGAGCCCGCGGTAGAGGCCGGGGTGCTTCAGACGCGTCGCCGCGGCGAAGGCGCCCGACACGATCAGATAGCGGACACCGACGATCAGCGTCATCGCCAGAGCGGACAGGGTGACGGCGAGCAGCATGCCGGTGGTGTAGCGGATTGTGGGGGTGGGGGATACGGGGTGCCCGCATCCGTTCGTCACGCGGAATTGGTGGAAGGCCCCTGTTCCGGGACGACGGCGTGGGGTGCGGAGGGCGAGGAGGTGATCGGTGGGGATGACGTCCGCCACACGTCCTCCGTCACCCCGGACTTGGTCCGGCGGCCACCGGGCCAAAGGATAGTCGGTGCCCTGCGCTCATTCCTCCCCCGCCAGGGGGAGGTGGCGCCGCCGAAGGCGGTGACGGAGGGGGCGGACAGGAACGCCTCCGGCTGTCGAAGCGCTGCCCTTACCTCCCCCTCCGTCATGCCTGCGGCATGCCACCTCCCCCTGGCGGGGGAGGACTTTTCGGCCAAACCGGAGGTGACGGAGTTGGTGGGGCGAGGGTTCGTGCGACTCAACGTGGACGGGGCGGCGATTGTCGGCCGCGTTGCGCACGCTCTACTGCCCGGCTTGGTGGGTGACGAAGCCTGCTACACTTCCTCCGTCACCCCGGACTTGGTCCGGGGTCCACCGGGCCGCTGGGGGGCGGCATGAGGCACTGGCCATCCCCCTCGCCGCGCAGTGGACCCCGGACCAAGTCCGGGGTGACGGTGTGGGTGGGGTGCGCGTCGGTGTCTCACGACGGGGGTGGACGTCGATCAGCGTTCGAGGACGTGGATGGGGCGGTCCTTGTACAGGGCGTCGCGCACCGCGGTGTAGCCGAGCTTGGCCGCCAGGCGGAGCGAGGGGGTGTTGGCGGGGTCGATGATGCAGGTGGTGCGGGTGATGCCCTGGGCGTCGGCCCAGCCGAGTGCGGCCGTCATCGCGGCATAGGCGAATCCGCGGCCGTGGGCGTGGGGAGCGAGGGCCCAGTTCGCTTCGGGCAGCGTCAGCGGCGGGTCGATCGTCCGGCGCGCCTCCATCAGGCCGCCTTCGCCGAGGACGGTGCCGTCGGGCGCGCAGAACACCCAGCTGCCATAGCCGAACGCCTGCCACTGACCGATCGAGCGGAGCAGGCGCAGCCATACCTCTTCGCGGCTGCGGGGCACGCCGCCGATCATCGTGTAGACCGCGGGGTCCGACCACATGGCGGCGAGCGCGTCGAGGTGATCGGGGTGGTGGCCGGTGAGGATCAGCCGGTCGGTGGTGACGACGGGGGCGATCATGCGCGCCGTTACATGCCGACCGAGGTGGTTTCCTGCGTGTTCGTATCGGGATCGGTCGCCGGCGTGGTATCGGCGGGCGTCTGCGCCTGCACCGTCGTCGGCGGGATCGGGCGGGCGACCGCCTGGCCCATCAGCGCGGCGTTTTCGATGAGATCGAGCGCGCGGCGCGCCTCGATATAGCGGTCGGCGGCCTGCATCCAATTGCCGGCCTGCGCGGCGCCGGGCAGGCGCGCGACCTCGGCACGGGCGGCCTCCACCTGCCCGCCGTCGAGCAGGCGGCGCGCGCGGGCGAGCCGGTCGGCGGGGCGGGGCGAGGGGGTGCCGGCCTGGCGCAGCACGACAAGGCCGGCGACTTCGCGGCGCAGGCTGGCGAGCCAGCCGTCGGTGCTGACCGAGGCGATGTCGGGCGCGATCGCCTCCAGCCCCTGGCGCAGATCCTCCAGCGTCACCGGCTGGCGCGCGGCGTCGATGACCGCGGCGACCGCCTTGGGCTGCGCGGTGCCGAAGCGGCTGCGCAACTGCTCCTCGAGATAGCCGAGGCCGACACCGCGATCGAGCGCACGGCGCGCGGCGACGGCGATCAGCAGTCCCTCCGCCCGGCCCGCCTGCGCGGCGGCGGCGTTGGCGTCGGTGGTGACGGCGGCGGTGCGTGTCTCCAGCGCCGACAATTGCCCGGCGAGCGTCGCTTCGCGCGAGGCGAGCGCATTGGGGTCGAGCTGCGGGTTGGTCCGCTCGCCATTGGCGTTGAGCGGCAAGGCGGGGTTGTAGTTGACCGGTTCGGGCGTCGCCTTTTGCGCGCTTGTCGTCCCGCCCAGCCAGGGGACGTGGCGCATCAGATAGCCGGTCAGCACCGCGCCCGCGACGAAGGCCAGCGCGATGATCGCCAGGAAGACGCCGGTGCGCAGGCCCTGCGCTCCGCGGGCGCCCGACGGCGGATCGATCGGCACGTAATCGCTCATGGCGCCTTATCCCCGGCCCCCGCCGCAGGGTCAATCGCTGGCGTGCATGCCGCCGCCCCGACGCGGCACAGGGCGGCGTCGGTGGGGGTGTCGGCGGTCAGCGCGAGCGCCCAGCCGTCGCCGGCCGCGGCACGGACCGCGGGGCTCAGCGCAGCGATGCCGGAGGCGCTGCGGTCGGGCAGCAAGGCGGCGACGCGGGTGGCGGCGCGGACCGAATGGAGCAGGACGATGCGGTGTCGCGCGGCGCGGGCGAAGGCGGCGGGGTCTACGGCGATCGTGTCGCTTGCGTAGACGATGCGCGTCGGGTGGCCGCTGTCGATGTGGTCGCGGCCCGCGAGGTGGAGCGGGCGGGTGAAGCTGGCGGCGGCGAGGGCCTCGGTCACGCCGCCGGTGCCGACGACCGCGACCGAGAGGCCGGCGCCTCGCGCCGCCTCGGCGGTCTGCGCCCCCACCGCGATGACGGGCAGATGCGCGAGGCCTGCGAGCTTGGGGCCGGCGTGGCGCACCGCATTGGCGCTGGTGATCAGCAGCGCGTCGTGGGCGGCGGGGTCGGGGGCATCCCACGGCACCGGCACGGTCGCGAACAGCGGGACGGCGGCGGCGTCCACGCCGAGCGCGTGCAGGCGGGCGAGGGTGCGCGCGGTGCCGGGTTCGGGGCGGACGACCAGCACGCCCGAGAGCGCGATGCCCGTCACGGCGCGAACAGGCTGCGGACGCTGGAGGGCGCGCGGGCGAGCAGGTCGGCGGCAAGCTCCGCGGCAATGAGCGCGCCGTCGGTGCCTTCGCCGGTGCCGTCGACGTGGAGGCTGCCGTCCTCGGCGATCAGTTCGGCGCGTAGCGTCAGCATCTCGCCCGACAAAGCGGCAAGCGCGGCGACGGGGGAGTGGCAGTCGGCGCCCAAGGCGGCGAGCAGCGCGCGTTCGGTCAGGACGCAGGCGCTGGTCGCGGGATCGTCGATCGCGGCGACGGCGATCATGGCTTCGTCATGGCTGGCGAGCACCTCGATCCCGACGGCGCCCTGGGCGGGGGCGGGCAGCATCTCGTCGGTCGGGATCGCGCGGCCGACGCCGTCGCGCCCCAGCCGATCGAGTCCGGCGGCGGCGAGCAGGGTGGCGTCCGCCTCGCCTGCGGCGAGCTTGGCGAGGCGCGTGTCGACGTTGCCGCGGAACAGCACGACCTTGAGGTCCGGGCGCAGCCGCAGCAGCTGCGCGCGGCGGCGCGGCGAGCTGGTGCCGACGACGGCGCCGCGGGGCAGCTCCGCGACGCTGTCCGCGCCGATCAGCCGGTCGCGCACGTCGGCGCGCGGCAGCATCGCGGCGATGCGGATCTCGGCCGGCCGGATCGTTTCGACGTCCTTCATCGAATGGACCGCGGCGTCGATCTCGCGGGCGACGAGCGCCCGGTCGAGTTCCTTGGTCCATAGCGCCCTGCCGCCGATCTCGGCGAGCGCGCGGTCCTGCACGCGGTCGCCGGTGGTGCGGATGACGACGAGGTCGATCTCGTCCGGCGCCCAGCCGTGGGCGGCGCACAAAGCATCGCGGACCATATTGGCCTGGGTCAGCGCCAGCGGCGATCCGCGCGTGCCGAGTTTGAACCTGATCGCCATCGTTTCATCCATTCACACCCTCACCCTTCCGGCGCTGCGCGCCTCCCTCCCTCTCCCGCCGGGAGAGGGAAGAGCCGCCAAAGGCGGCGAAGGGTGAGGGTGTTTTACAATCCTGCCGCCAGCCATGCCCAAACCCCCACCCTTCGACAACCTCCGTGCGGCGCGATAGAAGGCCGGCCATGCCCCCCCGGATCATCCTCGGCCTCGAATCCTCGTGCGACGAAACCGCCGCCGCGCTCATCACCAGCGACCGGCAGGTGCTCAGCCACCGGCTTGCGGGACAGGAGGCGGCGCATGCGCCCTTCGGCGGCGTGGTGCCCGAAATCGCGGCGCGCGCGCATGTCGAGGCGCTGGAGCCGCTGGTCGCAGCGGCGCTGCAGGATGCCGGGCTGCGGCTGGATCAGGTCGATGCGATCGCGGCGACCGCGGGGCCGGGGCTGATCGGCGGCGTGATGGTGGGCCTCGTCACCGGCAAGGCGCTGGCCCATGCCGCGAACAAGCCGTTCGTCGCGGTCAATCATCTGGAGGGGCATGCGCTGAGCCCGCGGCTGTCCGATCCGGACCTCGCCTTTCCCTATCTGCTGCTGCTGGTATCGGGCGGGCATTGCCAGCTGCTGCTGGTCGAGGGTGTCGGCCGCTATCGCCGGATCGCGACGACGATCGACGATGCCGCGGGCGAGGCGTTCGACAAGACCGCGAAGCTGCTGGGCCTGGGCTTTCCCGGCGGGCCGAACGTGGAAAAGGCGGCGGCGCTGGGGCAGCCGGTCGTGCCGTTGCCACGGCCGCTGAAGGGATCGGCCGAGCCGCATTTCTCCTTCGCCGGCCTCAAGAGCGCGGTGGCGCGGGCGGTGGGGCATCATGCGCCCGAGGATATCGCCGCATCCTTCCAGGCGGCGGTGGTCGATTGCCTGATCGACCGGACGCGGCGGGGAATCGCCGGTGTCGAAGCGACGGCACTGGTCGTCGCGGGCGGGGTCGCGGCGAACGGTGCGGTGCGTGCGGCGTTGCAGGCGCTCGCCGCCGAGCATGGCCTGCGCTTCGTCGCCCCGCCCCTGTGGCTGTGCACCGACAATGCCGCGATGATCGGCTGGGCGGGGGCGGAGCGCTTCGCCGCCGGGCTGACCGATCCGCTCGATACGCCGGCGCGGGCCAGGTGGCCGCTCGATCCGGGGGCAGAGGCGGTGCGCGGTGCGGGGGTGAAGGCGTGACGCGTGACGCGTGACGGCAATGGCATGATGTCTTATCCCCGTTCGTGCTAAGCCTATCGAAGCACGGCCATCCGCGAACGCTATGCCCGCGGCACGGTGCCCTTCGACAGGCTCAGGGCGAACGGAGTGTGTGAGGTTGGGCGTCCAGGGATGAGCAGCATGAAGATCGGGGTCATCGGCGGCGGCGCCTGGGGTACGGCACTGGCGCAGGTCGCGGCGCATCGCGGCGAACCGGTGACGCTGTGGGCGCGCGAGCCGGAGGTGGTGGCGGGGATCAACGAATCCCACGAAAACCGGCTGTTCCTGGCCGGTGTGCCGCTGTCGCCGTCGATCCGCGCGACGTCCGATTTCGGCGACCTCGATGCAGCGGATGCGCTGCTGGTCGTCGCGCCGGCGCAGCATGTGGGCGGCGTACTCGCGCAGGTCGACGTCGGTACGCGGCCGCTCGTGCTGTGCGCCAAGGGGATCGAGGCGGGGACGCGGCGGCTGGTGGGTGAGGTGGCGACGGCCGTCCATCCGCAGGCGCCGATCGCCGTGCTCTCCGGCCCGACCTTCGCGCATGAGGTGGCGGCGGGCCTGCCGACCGCGGTGACGCTGGCGGTGGCGGACGAAGCGCTGGGCGAGGCGCTGGCCGCGCGGCTCGCGGCGCCGCACTTCCGCCCCTATGCCAGCCGCGACGTGATTGGCGCGGAAATCGGCGGGGCGGTGAAGAACGTGCTCGCGATCGCGTGCGGCGTGGTGGAGGGCGCGGGGCTGGGGCAGAATGCGCGCGCGGCGCTGATCGCGCGCGGCTTCGCCGAGATGACGCGCTTCGGCCTGGCGCGTGGCGCGCGCGCGGAGACGCTCGCCGGCCTGTCGGGGCTGGGCGATCTGGTGCTGACCTGTTCGTCGACGAGCAGCCGCAATTTCTCGCTGGGGTTGGGCTTGGGGCAGGGGCGCGCCGCGGCCGATCTGCTCGCCGACCGGCGGACGGTGGCGGAGGGCGCGTTCACCGCACCGGTGCTCGCCGAGGCGGCGGCGGAGGCCGGCGTCGACATGCCGGTGACCGCGGCGGTGTGCCGCCTGCTCGATGGCGCCCCCGCGGCGGACGTGATCGGCGCGCTGCTCGCCCGCCCGCTGCGCGCCGAACTGGGCTGATCGCGCCACAATCCGAACGCTGCATGAACGAGTGCGTCGTGCGGGCGGGCGTTCGGCGCCCGCGTCGCACGGCTCGGCGTGGCGAAAGGGTGAGTGATGCTTTCCTGTCACAGCGGTGACAAAATGGTATGCAAAGGTATCACTGCGGTATTGACGCCGTCTCCCGGATAGGAAAACTTGTCTGACGTAAAGAGGCTCCATGGTAGCGAGCCTCGGTGAGAGGCAAGGCTATGATTGGGAAGAATGGGGTTTCGCTCGTGGCGCTGGCAGGCAGCCTGGCGATGGTGAGCGCACCCGCGCTGGCACAGACCACCACGACCGACGATACCAATATCGGACAATCGCCGCAGGAAGCCGCCGCCAAGGCCGCGACCGCCGCGGGCGAGACGCCGCCGGCCGCACAGCCGGGTGGCGATATCGTCGTGACGGGCACGCGCATCGTTCGCCCCAACGTCACCGCCGCCGCGCCGATCACCTCGGTCACCTCCGCTGACATCCGCGCGCAGGCCGCGGTCAACGTCGAGGACGTGCTGAACCGCTTGCCGCAGATCGCGCCGGACGCGCAGCAGACCTACAACGATTCCGACGGGCGCCAGCGCATCAAGCTGCGCAGCCTGGGCTTCGAGCGCACGCTGGTGCTGATCGACGGCAAGCGCCTGGGCACGCAGAACGGCCAGGACACGGGCATCATCCCGGCGACCCTGCTGGAGCGCGTCGACGTGCTGACCGGCGGCGCCTCGTCGGTCTATGGATCGGACGCGGTTGCGGGCGTGGTCAACTTCGTCCTGAAGAAGGATTTCGAAGGGCTGCAGCTCGACGCCAATTACAATTTCTACAATCATAACAACAAGGACACGGTCGTGTCGCCGTTGGCGCGTGCGGCGGGCTTCACGTCGCCGCGTGGCTGGACCAACGACGGCGGCCGGGCCGACCTGACGCTGACCGCGGGCCACGGCTTCTTCGACGACAAGGTCCATGTCAGCGGCTTCGTCAATTACAAGAACACCGACGAGATCGCGCTGACCTCGCGCTCGAACGCCGGCTGTTACCTGACGCAGCTGCAGCTCAACGGCCCGCTGTCGTGCGGCCTGACGCCGAGCAGCTCGACGAGCGGCCTCATCACGCCGCAGTCGGGCCCGAATGCCGGCGCGCAGCTGGTCAACAACCCCAATGGCACGCGCACCTTCGTGCCGTTCGGCGCGGGCCAGGGCAATGCGTCCAACTATTTCAGCGGCTATGCCTATCAGCGTCCCAGCGAGCGCGTGAACGCCGGTGGCTTCGTGACCGCCGAGCTGGCGCCGGAGGCGGAGCTCTACGCGTCGGGCCTGTGGTTCCGCGACAAGTCGTACACCAACTATCCGACGATCGCGAGCGGCACGGTCAACGTGTCCTGCGCCAACCCCTTCCTGTCGGCCAGCCAAGCGACCGCGATCGGTTGCGGCGTCGCGGGTGCGACCAGCGTGCCGGTCAGCCTCGCCTATCGCCTGGGCGAGATGAACGACCGCCCCGACACCTTCGTCAACACCGGCGTGCGCCTGACCGGCGGCGTGCGCGGCAAGGTGGGCGATGCGTGGACCTATGACGTCGGCGGCGTCTATGCGCGCAACCATCAGGATTATATCCCGAGCTTCCGCACCCCCGGCAATCTGCAGAATGCGGTGAACGTCGGTGGCACCGCCGCGAACCCCGTCTGCGCGAGCGGCGCGGCAGGCTGCGTGCCCTTCGACATCTTCAGTGCGGGCGACACCAATCCGGCGCTGATCAGCTATCTGTTCACGACGGGCACGTCGCAGACGACGGGGACGCTGTACGACGTGCTCGCCAACGTCAGCGGCGACCTGGGCAAATACGGCATCACCTCGCCGTTCGCCGAACAGGGCGTGGCGATCGCGCTGGGCGCCGAATATCGCATGGACACGCTGAAATCGACCGCCGACGCCAGCTATCGCAGCGCGCTGGGCGGCACCGACAGCTATCTCAGCCAGGACGTGTGGGAAGCCAACGCCGAAGTGCAGGTGCCGCTGATCGAGCACAAGCCGTTCGTCGAGCTGGCGCAGGTCAACGGCGGCTATCGCCTGTCGAAGTACAGCAGCAATCCGTCGACCTTCAACACCTGGAAGATCGAGGGCATCTACGCACCGGTGAAGGACATCACCTTCCGCGCCTCGTTCAACAAGGCGCAGCGCGCGCCGACGGTGGTCGAGATCCGGCAGGCGACGAACATCGACTTCGCCGCCGGCGGTGCGGGCACGTTCAACGACTTCTGCGCGCCGACGCCGATCCCCGGCCCGAATGGCGTGACCTATGGCGCGCCGCTCGCCTCGCGTGAGGTGTGCCGAGCGACCGGCCTGTCCGACGCGCTATATGGCAGCACCAGCCTGTTGTGCAGCAACGGCACGACGCCGAACGGCACCGCAGCCTGCACCGTGCGCTCGGGCGGCTTCACCGCCGATCCGGAGACGGCGTACACGCAGACCTATGGCCTGGTGCTGAAGCCGCGGTTCGTGCGCGGCCTGGTGTTCTCGGTCGACCGGTATCGGATCAAGATCGACAACTCGCTGGGCTACAACGATTACAGCTATTACACCGATGGCTGTCTGCGCTCGGGCGGCGACCAATTCTTCTGCCAGGGCATCGTCCGCAACGCGAACGGCACGTTGTTCTCGAACGCGGCGAGCAACCCGACGACGGGCTTTATCCGTCAGGGCACCAGCAACTATTACACCTCGATCGCGCGCGGCTATGACTTCCAGGCGCAATATCCGATGGAGCTGGGCAGCGCGGGCCGCATCGACTGGAGCTTCAACGGCTCGCTGACCACCTTCGCCGGGGGCCAGGATTCGCCGGTGCAGCCCGAGCGCAACTGTGCGGGCTATTACGGCAACGGCTGCGGCCAGCTGATCCCGAAGTGGAGCCACGGCCTGCGCGCGACCTATACGACCGAAGGGCGCGGCTTCAGTGCATCGTTCAACTGGCGCTATGTGGGGTCGCTGACCAACGCCGACAATTCGGGTGATCCGGCGATCGGCGGCACGGCGGCGCGTGCACGGACGAGCTATTACCGGGTCGCCCCGGCGAATTACTTCGACCTCGCGCTCAACTTCGCGATCGCCAAGCAGTTCTCGCTGCGCCTGATCGCGAACAACCTGCTCGACAAGGCGGCGCCGATCGTGCCGGATTCGTACAATATCAGCCTGGCCCGCGGGAACACGATCCCGCAGCGTTATGACTCGCTGGGTCGCAACATCGCGATCGGGACGACGATCAACTTCTGATCGGTGCGTTCGGTATGAGAAAAGGCCCGTCGGAGCGATCCGGCGGGCCTTTTTTGTGTCCCGCTACCCTTCGTCGTCATTCCCGCGAAGGCGGGAATCCAGACACGCTAGCGTCGCGCCTCCAGCCGAAACGTCAGAGGTCATGGATTCCCGCTTTCGCGGGAATGACGGTGTGGGTGTGGGTGTGGGCGAGGGTGTCGGTTGGCGTCCCTTATCGCGCCAGTTCGCGCCAGCCGATGTCGCGGCGGCAGAAGCCGTCGGCGAAGTCGATGGCGTCGACGCCGCGATAGGCCGCGTCGCGGGCGGCGCGGATGTCGGGGCCGGTGGCGGTGACGGCCAGGACGCGGCCGCCGGACGCTGCCAGCGTATCGCCGGACTGCTTCGTGCCTGCCTGGAAGACGATCGCGCCGGTCGCTTCCGCCGCATCGATGCCGCGGATCGCGCCGCCGGCCTTGGGGGTGCCCGGATAGCCCGCTGCGGCGAGGACGACCGTCATTGCGGTGTCGTCCGAAAAGGCGATGTCGCCGAGCAGCGCGAGCCGGCCTTCGGCGGTGGCCAGCATCACGGCAAGCAGATCGCCCTGGAAGCGCATCATCAACACCTGGCATTCGGGGTCGCCGAAGCGGGCGTTATATTCGATCAGCTTCGGACCCGTCCGGGTCAGCATCAACCCGGCGTAGAGGACGCCGCTGAACGGCATGCCTTCCTCCCGCATCGCCTTGACGGTGGGCGCGACGATCTCGGCGATCGCACGCTCCTCCAGGTCGGGGGTGAGGACGGGGGCGGGGCTGTAGGCGCCCATGCCGCCGGTATTGGGGCCGGTATCGCCCTCGCCGACGCGCTTGTGATCCTGCGCGCTGCCGAACGGGAGGAGCGCGGTCCCGTCGGTCAGGACGAACAGGCTGGCCTCTTCGCCCTCCAGGAATTCCTCGAGCACCACGGGCGCGTCGCCCTGCGCGAACATCGCGTCGAACGCCTGCGCCGCCTCCGCCTCGCTGGTCGCGATCACCACGCCCTTGCCCGCGGCGAGGCCGTCCGCCTTGATGACGACGGGATAGCCGAAGGTCGCGGCGAGGGCGGCCTCCGCGTCGCGACGATTGTCGACGCGGACATAGCCGGCGGTCGGGATGTCGGCGCGGCAGCACAGATCCTTGGTGAAACCCTTCGACCCTTCCAGCTGCGCGGCGGCCTTGTCGGGGCCGAAGACGGGGACGCCTGCGGCGCGCAAACTGTCGGCAAGCCCATCGACCAGCGGCGCTTCGGGGCCGATCACGACCAGGCCAATCGCTTGCGCCCGCACGAAATCGATCACCGCGGCGTGATCCGTCGCGTCGAGGGCGACGCACGTCGCATGCTGCGCGATGCCGGGGTTGCCTGGCGCGGCATAGAGCGTATCGAGGGTCGGCGATTGCGCCAGTTTCCACGCCAATGCGTGTTCGCGGCCGCCTGAGCCCAGCAGCAGGACGTTCATGCCAGAGTTCCTATCCGATACCGATGATGCCCGGCTGCTAGCCGAGGAGCGCCCCGGCGACAACGCGCTCGCGCTGTCGGTGGGCGAGCTGAGCTTCAAGCTGAAGCGGATGGTGGAGGGCGAGTTCGGCCACGTCCGGCTGCGCGGCGAGATTTCGGGCTACAAGCGGGCCGCCTCGGGCCACGTCTATCTGGCGCTGAAGGACGATGCCGCGGTGATCGACGGCGTGATGTGGAAGGGGCAGGTGAACGCGCTCGCCTTCGCGCCGCAGGACGGGATCGAGGTGATCGCGACGGGGAAGCTGACCACCTATCCCGGCCGGTCCAAATACCAGATCGTCATCGAGCGGATGGAGCTGGCCGGCGCGGGCGCGCTGATGGCGCTGTTCGAGAAATTGAAGGCCAAGCTGGCGGGCGAGGGGCTGTTCGATCGCGAGCGCAAGGTCCCGCTGCCCTATCTGCCGCGCACGATCGGGGTGGTGACGTCGCCGACCGGCGCGGTGATCCGCGACATCCTGCACCGGCTGGAGGATCGCTGCCCTAGCCATGTCATCGTCTGGCCGGTCAAGGTGCAGGGGCAGGGCGCGGCGGAGGAGGTGGCGGCGGCGGTGCGCGGCTTCAATGCGATCCCCGCCGATGGCCCGGTGCCGCGCCCCGATCTCGTCATCGTCGCGCGCGGCGGCGGGTCGATCGAGGATCTGTGGGCGTTCAACGAAGAGGTGGTGGTGCGCGCGGTCGCGGACTGCACGATCCCGATTATCTCGGCCGTAGGGCATGAGACCGACACGACCTTGTGCGATTTCGCCGCCGACCTGCGCGCGCCGACGCCGACTGCGGCCGCCGAGCTGGCGGTGCCGGTGCTCGCCGACCTGCGCTACACGATCCAGAGCCATGGTAGCCGGACGCAGCGGTGCGCCAACCGCTATGTCGAGCGGGGGCGCGAGCGGCTGACCGCGCTTGCCCGGCTGTTGCCGAAGCGCGAGGCGCTGCTGGGGCCGCAGCGGCAGCGCGCCGACGACGCCGGGCAGCGGCTGGACCGGGGGCTCGAGCGGCGGGTGACGCTGGCGCGCGGCAGCCTCGACCGGTCGGCCGGCGCGCTGCGGCCGGCGGTGCTGGAACGACAGGTGGAGCGCGGGCGCGAGCGGCTGGCGGCGACGTGGCGGCTGGTGCAGTCGCTCAACCCCGATGCGGTGCTGGACCGTGGCTATGCACGGGTGACGGCGCGCGACGGCACGACGCTGTCCTCGGCGGCGGCGGTGCGCGCGGCGGGCGCGGTGACGCTGCGCTTCCGCGACGACAGCGTCGATGCGGTGGTGGGCGATGAGGCGCCGGCGCCTGCGCCCGCTCCAGTACCCCCCAAGGTTGAGCGCCCCAAGGTTGAGCGCAAGGCGGCGCGCGCCTATGTCGCCCCCACGCCCGACCAGCCGACGTTATTGTGACGGCTGGGCTCTGATACGGACACAAGACATGCTCGTTTCCAATTCCGATCGGCCCGCGCGGCTGCACTATATGGCCAATGGCTTTCGCGTGCTGGCGCCCGGTGATCATGTCATCTGCGCGGTGAGCGGGGCACGCGTGCCGATCGATCTGCTGCGTTATTGGAGCGTCGCCCGGCAGGAAGCCTATGCCACCGCCGCGATCGCCAGCGAGGCGATGCGCCCGCAATGAGGCGTGCCGGCCCGGTGCTGGCCGTGCTGCTGGCCGGGAGCGTCCCCGCCGGTGCGCAGATCGTCCGTCAGCCCGAACCGCCGCTGCCTGAGCTGGCGGGCGCCTCCGCGCTGCGGCTGGAGGGCGCGCCGGTACAGGGCGGACTGGTGCGCGGTCACGTCCGCCCCGGCACACGGCTGACGCTGGACGATCGTGAGGTGGCCGTCGCCGCGGACGGGTCGTTCGTCCTCGGCTTCGATCGGGATGCACCCGCCACGATGCGGGTCGCCGAGCGTGTCACGGGACCGGCCGGCACCGCGCTGGGCGCGGTCACGACGCTGACCGTCGCGCCGCGGGCGTGGCGGATCGAGCGGCTCAATACCCTTCCGCGCTTTCCGGCGCCCGATCCGGTGATGGCGCAGCTGCGCCCGCCCGAACTCGCGCAGATCGCTGCGGCGCGCGCGATCGAGACCGACGCGCAGGGGTGGCGGCAGCGTTTCGTCTGGCCGGCGATCGGCCGCATTTCGGGCTGGTTCGGGTCGCAGCGCGTCTATCGCGGCGAGCCGGGGGCCTATCATTCGGGCACCGACGTGGCGCTGCCGGTGGGCGCGCCCGTCGTCGCGCCGGCGGACGGCGTCGTAATCCTGGCCGCGGATCACCCCTTCACGCTGGAGGGCAATCTGCTGATGATCGACCATGGCATGGGGCTGAACAGCGCGTTCCTGCACCTGTCGCGCATCGACGTGGCAGTGGGCGATCACGTCCGCCAGGGGCAGGTGATCGGCGCGGTCGGCAAGACCGGGCGGGCGACGGGTCCCCATCTCCACTGGAGCCTGCGCTGGCGCGATGCGCGCCTCGACCCGATGCTCGTCGCGGGGGCGATGCCGGCCAAGTAAGCCGGCTTTTTCACGATCGGATGATGGCGCGCTCGCAGGGCACGCGGTAGCGGACCCGCGTGCCGCAAAGGCAGGGCATAGTAGATGTCCTATCCTTTTCAACTCGACCATGGCGACGGGTGACGGTTGGGGAGGGTCCAAACCAGGTCATTAGGTCAGCATGCGTCCAATTTACCCCGTCGCGCAGACGCAGGCTTTGCAGGCCGGACGATGTGGGTGTTCCGCCACACCCGACGACATAAATCTATGATAAAAAGCCGTTTCGGAACAAATTAGCCGGTCGGTGAACCAAGATGCCGGTCAGCGCGTTCTGCCCGTTATCGGGCAGGATTTCCGATCCGGCCTGCCATGCAGGGCAGGCATTGTGTCATTTCGGCGACACCGGCGCGCAAAGATGAGCCGCGGATGAATGACGGCTTTACACCCCAAATACGTGAACGCATTCCTGTCCAATGTCCTTTGGAAGCCGAATGCGGCTTGAGGGGGCTTGGCCATGCCTGGAACCGGCACCGTCACAACGGGCCGGCCATCCGGGTCAAGCGAGGGAAGACGATGACCACGATGTACCGCTTTACGCGAAAGGCGGCCCTGCTCGCCGCCGCGACGCCGTTCGTGCTGCTGTCCGCCGGCGTCGCCGCGGCGCAGACCACCCCGGCGCCGCAGCCGACCACCGATTCGTCGGATCAGACCGCAGCCGCCGCACCGCAGACCCCAGCCCAGCCGCAGGAAGCGTCGACCGGCAACGACATCGTCGTCACCGGCTCGATCATCCGCGGCGCCGATGCCGGCCCGTCGCCGGTCAGCACGATCACGACCGAGAATCTCGATGTGCGCGGCATCAACACCGTGCAGGCGGGCATCCAGGCGCTGTCGTCGAACAACGGCCCGGCGCTGACCAACTCGTTCACCGCCAATGGCGCGTTCGCTTCGGGTGCGTCGTCGGTGTCGCTGCGCGGCCTGTCGACCAACTCGACGCTGGTGCTGTTCGACGGCCTGCGCGCCGCTTACTATCCGCTGTCGGATGACGGTTCGCGCAACTTCGTCGACCTCAACACCATCCCGGACGACATCGTCGAGCGCGTCGACGTGCTGCGCGACGGCGCCTCGTCCAGCTATGGCGCGGACGCGATCGCGGGCGTGGTCAACATCATCACCAAGCGTTCGTTCCAGGGCATCGCCGGCCGCGTCGAAGCGGGCATTGCGGAGCGTGGCTACAACGCCAACCAGCGCCTGTCGCTGACCGCCGGCACCGGCGATCTCGATGAGAAGGGCTATAACGCCTATATCAGCGGCTTCTATTATCGCAGCGAAGGCGTGAAGGCGTCGTCGCTGCCGGCGCCGTACAACACGAGCGACGAGCGCAGCCTGTGCAGCAACCGCACCGGCACTACGGTGTGCGGCCCGAACAACATCGCCAACAGCGTCGGCCCGAACGGCACGCTGCCCGGCTTCTCGATCGGCACCGGCAACTTCTACGTCCGTCCGGCCGATGCGACCAACACGACTGCGCTGGGCCGCTATCAGTTCCTGAACCCGGCGCTGGGCTGCGTCGTCGGCACGCCGTACAACCTGACCGCGACCGACCTCACCAACAACCCGACCGCACCGGGCACCGTCTGCCAGGTCGATACGCAGAACCTGTACGGCAACGTGACCCCGGACATCGAACGCTTCGGCGGTTCGGCCAAGTTCACCGCCAAGGTCGGCGACACGTCGGAAGCCTATTTCCAGGTCAACTTCCAGCAGTCGACGTCGAGCTACACGGGCGTTCCGGCGACGATCCGCGCCAACGCACCGGCGGGCATCCTCTTCCCGCAATATTCGACCTCGCAGGGCCCGACGCCGTCGATCGATCCGCGTTCGGCGATCCTGGCGCTGCCGGTCTACATCTGCCCGCGCGGCACGACCGCGGCCTGCACCGCGGCGAACGGCACGCTCAACCCGAACAATCCGTTCGCCGGCCTGGGCCAGGTGGCGCGCATCGTCGGCACGCTGGCCAACGAGCGTGAGTTCAACGAGACCCGCAGCCGCGTCTATCGCGCCGCGATGGGCATCAACGGCACCATCTTCGGTGACGTCGACTATCGCGTCGACGCGACCGCGATGCACACCGACCTGCGTCGTCGCACCGACGGCTACGTCTACATCCAGCACCTGCTCGATGTCATCAACGACGGCAGCTACAACTTCCTCAACCCCGGCCAGAACAGCCAGGCGGTGCGCGACTATCTGACGCCGCAGTTCATCAACAACAGCTCGTCGGATCTGTACCAGGCGCAGTTCACCCTGGGTAAGGCGCTGATGGCGCTGCCGGGTGGCGACCTGCGCGTGGCGCTCGGTGGCTCGATCTTCTACGAAGCGGTCGACGCCCCCAGCGGCAACCCGGACACCAACGGCCCGACGCAGCGCTATTTCCGTCTGAACGCCTTCGGCACCAGCGGCAACCGCACCGTCACCTCGGCCTTCGGCGAAATCAACGCGCCGATCCTCGACCAGCTGACGCTGAACGCCTCGGGTCGCTACGACCATTATTCGACCGGTCAGAGCGCGTTCTCGCCGAAGTTCGGCGCGATCTTCAACCCGATCCGTCAGGTCACCGTGCGCGGCACCTATTCGCGTGGCTTCCGCATCCCCTCGTTCGGCGAGGCGAACGCCCTGCCGACGACGGGTTACGTGACGCAGCAGCTGTCGAGCATCCCGGCGGCGTTCCTGGCGCAGTACACCAACCGCGGTTCGACCACGCCGTGCTCGGCTGCGGCACCGACCGCCTGCTCGTCGTACATCACGGCCTATTCGATCGGTCAGACCACGCTGGCATCGCCGAACCTGCAGCCTGAAAAGTCGCGCAGCTTCACCGCCGGCATCAAGTTCGAGCCGATCCGCAGCCTGTCGTTCACGGTCGATTACTACAACATCCGCAAGACCGGCGCGATCACCACGCCCGATCTGTCGCCGGCGATCGCCGCTTACTATGCGGGCAACGCGATCCCTGCGGGCTTCGACGTCATCGCCGACGCGGTCGACGTCAACAACCCGACCGCCAAGCCCAAGATCGCGTTCGTCCGCTCGCAGCTGATCAACGCGCAGACGATCAAGTCGGAAGGCATCGATTTCGGCGCCAACGGCTTCGTCAACTTCGGCAACGTGAAGTGGACCACGGCGCTGAACGCCAGCCTCATCCTGGAGCTGAGCACCACCGTCGACGGCGTGCGCCAGACCTATGTCGACACGCTCGGCAACTTCAACCTGACGGCCGGTTCGGGCACGTTCGAGTGGAAGGGCAACTGGGCCAACACGTTCGACTTCGGCGATTTCGCGCTGACCGGCACCGTCAACTACACGTCGGGCTACGACCTGTCGGCGATGGACCAGGGCGACGCGTACAAGGACTGCGGTCAGGCACCGGCCTATTTCGGCTGCCGCGTGAAGAGCTACATCACGGCGGATGCGAACGCGACGTTCCGGGTGAACGACAAGTTCTCGTTCTATGTGAACGTGCTGAACGTCTTCAACCGTCTGCCTCCGATCGATCCGGTCACGTACGGCGCGTATCTGTACAACGCCGTCCAGGGCGGCGACGGCATCTTCGGCCGCCAGTATCGCGCGGGCGTGAAGTTCGGCTTCTAAACGCCGCTACCCTGCCCCTCTGCGGAGGGGTGGCGACTCAAGGACGGGGCGGCTCTGCAGGGCCGCCCCTTTTTTTTGTCAGCGGTGACGCCCAATCAGGGTGAACTAGTCGACGATCGCAAAGCGCGAAGCTGCTTGGGCTTTAGAGCGGGCGCCGTCATCTGGGATGCAAGTGAAGGAAACTAGGCTTGCCCATAAAAAAGGCGGCCTTCGAACCGAAGGCCGCCTTAGTACTTTAGTCGGTGTTAGATCAGAATTTGATGGTGGCGCCGGCGTAGAACATGCGCCCATAGAGGTCGTAAGTATCTGCCACGGTCTGCGTGCCAGGCCACGTTACGGGATTCGTATCCCCGAACATCGGCGGCTTCTTGTCGAACAAGTTGTTCACGCCGACATATAGTTCCATCTTCCGGCCCTCGCCCACGGCAATCTTGCCCTGGACGTTATGATACCAGTAGGCGGGGATCGGAGTGATGACCGTCGTGCTGCCATCCAGGTTGTCCTTCAACGGACCAAGATAGTCGACACGATAATTGAGCTGGTAGCGTTCCGTGCCCAGCGTGAAATTGCCGGTAACCCTGTCCTTGAACCCAGAACCGAGGCGGCCGCAGCTGTAGCAGTCTGCTTGGCCGAGTTCGTTTTGCACCGGACCGCCCGGGAAGGGAGTCTGCTGCTGATTGAAGCGATGGTTATAAAGCACGTCGATATCCAATCGCGTCCCACCGAGCGGGATCGAATAGCGACCTTCGACGTCAAGACCTGAAACAAGGTAGGACCCCGTATTCAAGTTCAATGCGTTTACGCGGGTGATGAAGCCGTTCGCATCGCGGATGACGTTGTTACAGAATAGCGGCTGGCCACCGGTGAAGCATTGCGAAACCGAAACCTGCTGGCCGATGATCCCAATCGCGTTCTTCACCTTGATGCGATAATAATCGACCGTCAGGCTGAAGTTGCGGATCATAGTCGGCGTGATGACGGCGCCCGCGGTGATCGTGTCGGCGGTTTCCTGCTTCAGGTTGCGATTGCCGCCGAGCAGGCCGTCGATCGTTTGGATCTGAGACGTGCTGTACTGGAAGCTGCCTCGCGATGCGACGGTCGCTGCAATGCCCGGGATCGCAGAGCAACCCGCGGGTAGCGGCACGATCTTTGCCCCATCGCCGTTGCCCTGCGCCTGGTCACAGGGATCGTTTACGGCAGGGAACGTCTGGCTGAGCGATGCGAACAATTCGCCGATATTCGGCGCGCGCGTGGCGCGGGCGAAGACGCCGCGGAAGCGGATGTCAGCGGTCGGCGCATAGGTCGCACCGGCCTTGAAACTCCACACTCCACCAATGGTGGAATAATCCGCATAACGCGCTGCACCCTCTATTCCGAGGTAATGGAGGCCCGGACGGTCTTCGACGATCGGTGCGACGACCTCGACGAAGCCTTCCTTAACGTTGAATTGGCCTTGGGTGTTCGTGATCTGATTGCCCGACGACAGCCCGGCCTGCGTGAACGGATCGAAGACCTCAGAGCTTTTCTCGTGGCGATATTCACCGCCGAAGGCCACGGCGACCGGGCCGCCCCACAAGGAGAACAGGTTGCCACTGATGCTACCGGAGACGACGTCTTGGTTGACCTTCGCCAGGTAGTCGAACGTCACGTTCGAGCCGTTCTTCAGCTGGACGACGTTACCATCGACCAACGTCACGTTGGTGGTCGGGCCGGTATAAGTCTGCAAGAAGCGAGACGCGGCAGCGCTGGCGGTATTATACCCGAAAATGTTGATGGGAACGCAGCCCGCGGCCCGCGCTGCGGCATTCGAACAGCGAACCTGACCGTCCGGTCCGATTTCGTTGCTCAATGCGGCGCCATAGTTCGGCGTATAGATAGCCTGTGCCGTCGTGTGGTCACGGCTTTGCGAGTGTTCGTAATACAGGTCGTACGACCACTTGCCGCTGCCGCCGATATCGCCCTTTACGCCCAGTACACCGCGGTAGAAATCGCGATCGTTCTGATTGCTGCGGCTGAAGATGTCGTTTGATCGACGACGGAACTGGATCACGTTGGTGCCGTTCGCAATGGCCGCGGCACGGACCGCCGCCGGAACGTAAGGGCTGGTGATCGGAATGCCGGCATAGGCCGAACCGTCGAAGTTCAGCGCAGCACCGGGGCCGCTATTCGCAATTGCAGACGGTTCGAGCGATGCGTTGGAATTGGTATGAACGTATTCGCCCTCGGCATAAACCTTGAACGCATCCGAGAAGTCGTAGCTGCCCAGAAAGGTCCCTTGCAGTCGTTCAACCGGCACCGACAGCAAGCGGTCGCCATTGCGGTTGTAGCCATCGACATTGGCGCCCTGATAGCCCTTCAGCGCGTTGTTGCCATCGAAGGTGAAGGTTCGGCCGGTCGCCGGAGAGAAGGTCGTCTGGGTAGCCGGATTGCTGACATCGAAGAGCCCCTGCGCTGCGTAGGAGCTGCGGTTCGGTACGTCCTTGGCCGAAAAACTGCGGTTGCGAGACGGTAGCCCGTGGTCGTTGTCGTAGCTGAAATTCGCAGCGACATGGCCGCGATCATCGGCAAAACCATGACCGGCCGTGATCGATACGTATTGGCGCGGTGCATCGCCCTTGTCCGAGATGGTGTTCTGCGCACGGACGCGCAGCCCCTCGAACTTACGGTTGAGGACAAAGTTTACGACGCCGGCGACGGCTTCCGATCCGTAAACGGCGGAGGCACCGCCAGTGACGACTTCGACGCGTTCGATCAGGTCGGTCGGGATATTGTTGACGTCGACAGCGGACGAACCCGCGATACCGAGCGACCTGCGCCCATCGATCAGCACAAGAGTGCGCGACGCGCCCAGGTTGCGCAGATTGACGGTGGCCACGCCGTTGCCGGTGTTCGAAAAGTTCGAGCTGGTGCGACTGACGTTCTGGCCCACCGCAGGCAGGGTGGCCAGAACATCCTGGATATTCGACGCGCCGGTATCCTGAATCCTCTCGGCGCCAATGGTCACGACCGGCACCGATGCCTGTAGGTCGGGTCTCGCGATGCGCGATCCGGTAACGACGATATCCGTGGATGCCGCGGCGGTTTGGTCTGGCTGTGCTCCTGCGGTTTGTCCGGTGGTTTGCGAGGCAACTGCCCCGCCGGTCTCCTGAGCGACAGCCGGCATGGCATAGGCAGTGCCTGCCAGAATCGTCGTCACCAGGAAAATGTTACGCGACCGTTTAATCACTGTGTTCCCCTCTTGTGGCCAATGCCATGATCGCCTTCGCAATCGCAGCATGATCCGCCGAGGGTTGCAGGCCAGCAACCCCATCGCAAATGACAGAGCTGTCACATCGAAAGATTGCTGGCCGAGTGTATCAATTTTGTTACAGGCGCTGTTGCCGAGTTGATCGCAGAACTTCGCGGTCGCGGCTGACTAATCTACTGTCACTATTAGCTTTCCATCCCCCTCATCCACCTTCACCGTCGATCCGTCCTTCACTTCGCCCCGCAGGATCGCTTCGGCGAGGGGGTCCTGGAGGTGGCGTTGGACTGCGCGTCGCAGGGGTCTTGCGCCGTAGACCGGGTCGTAGCCGACTCGGCCGAGCCATTCGCGGGCGGCATCGGTGAGTTCCAGCGCGATCTTGCGATCTGCCAGAAGTTTCGCGACGCGGGCGACCTGGATGTCGACGATCGGGCCCATGTGGCCTTGCCCCAGACGGTGGAAGAGAATGATCTCGTCCAGCCGGTTGAGGAATTCCGGGCGGAAGTGGGCGCGGACGATCTCCATCACCTGCGGTTCGACGCTGTCGACCGACTGGCCGTCCTCGAGGTTCGCCAGATACTGGCTGCCGAGGTTGGACGTCAGGATGATGATCGTATTGCTGAAGTCGACCGTGCGACCCTGGCCATCGGTCAGGCGGCCGTCGTCGAGGACTTGCAGGAGCACGTTGAAGACATCGCCGTGCGCCTTTTCCACCTCGTCGAACAGCACGACCTGATAGGGCCGGCGCCGCACCGCCTCGGTCAGCACGCCGCCTTCCTCATAGCCGACATAGCCGGGAGGCGCGCCGATCAGGCGGGCGACGGCGTGCTTCTCCATGAATTCGCTCATGTCGATGCGCACCATCGCGGCGGGATCGTCGAACAGGAATTCGGCGAGCGCCTTGGTCAGCTCGGTCTTGCCGACGCCCGTCGGCCCGAGGAACAGGAAGCTGCCCAGCGGCCGGTTCGGGTCCTGTAGACCCGCGCGTGCGCGGCGGACGGCGGTGGAGACGGCGCGCACCGCATCGGACTGGCCGATGACGCGGGCGCCGAGCACCTCCTCCATCTTGAGCAGCTTTTCGCGCTCGCCTTCCAGCATGCGGTCGACGGGCACGCCGGTCCAGCGGCTGACGACGCCGGCGATATCGTCGGCGGTCACTTCCTCGCGCAGCATCGCGCCCTGCGTTGCGCCCTGTGCCTCGGCGAGCTGCTTTTCGAGCGCGGGGATGCGGCCGTAGGAGAGCTCGCCTGCCTTGGCGAGATCGCCGCCGCGCTGCGCCTGTTCGAGTTCGAGCCGCGCGGCGTCGAGCTGTTCCTTGAGCTTGGCTTCGCCGGCGATCTTCTCCTTTTCCGCCTGCCAGCGCGTGGTCAGTTCCGCCGATTGCTGTTCGAGATTGGCGAGTTCGCCCTCGAGGCTGCCGAGGCGATCGACGCTGGCCGCGTCGGTTTCGCGGCGCAGGCCTTCGCGCTCGATCTTGAGGCGCAGGATGCGGCGGTCGAGGCTTTCGATCTCCTCGGGCTTCGATTCCACCTCCATGCGGATGCGGCTCGCCGCTTCGTCCATCAGGTCGATCGCCTTGTCGGGCAGGAAGCGATCGGTGATGTAGCGGTTGGACAAGGTCGCCGCGGACACGAGCGCGCCGTCGGTGATCCGCACCCCATGGTGCATCTCATATTTGTCCTTGAGGCCGCGCAGGATGCTGATCGTATCCTCGACCGTCGGTTCGCCGACGAAGACGGGCTGGAAGCGACGCTGGAGCGCCGGGTCCTTCTCGACGTATTTGCGATATTCGTCGAGCGTGGTCGCGCCGACGCAATGGAGTTCGCCGCGGGCGAGCGCGGGCTTGAGCAGATTGCCGGCGTCCATCGCACCGTCGGATTTGCCGGCGCCGATCAACTGGTGCATCTCGTCGATGAACAGGATGATGTCGCCCTCGGCGCCCTTCACCTCGTCGATGACGCCCTTCAGCCGCTCCTCGAACTCGCCGCGATATTTCGCGCCCGCGATCAGCGCGCCCATGTCGAGCGCCATCAGCGTCTTGTCTTTCAGGCCGTCGGGCACGTCGCCATTGGCGATGCGCAGCGCGAGGCCCTCGACGATCGCGGTCTTGCCGACGCCGGGTTCGCCGATGAGGACGGGATTGTTCTTGGTACGGCGCGCGAGGACCTGGATCGTGCGGCGGATTTCCTCGTCGCGGCCGATCACGGGGTCGAGCTTGCCGTCGCGCGCCGCCTGCGTCAGGTCGCGCGCGAATTTCTTGAGCGCGTCGTAGCGATCCTCCGCCGAGGCGGTGTCGGCAGTGCGGCCGCCGCGCAGGTCGTTGATCGCAGCGTTCAGCCCCTCGGCGGTGACGCCCGCGGTCTTGAGCGCCTTGCCCGCGGCGGTGGTCTGCGCGAGCGCGAGGGCGAGCAGCAGCCGTTCGACGGTGACGTAGCTGTCGCCGGCTTTCTGCGCGACCTGTTCGGCCGAATCGAGGACGCGGACGGTGTCGTTGTCGAGACCGGGCGTCTGTTGCGCGCCCGAGCCGCTGACCGCAGGGATCTTCGCGAGCGCGGCGTCGGTGTCCGCGGTGGCGCGGCGCGCGTCGCCGCCGGCCGCCTGGATCAGTCCGGCGGCCATGCCCTGCTCGTCTTCGAGCAGCGCCTTCAACAGGTGTTCGGGCGCAATCCGCTGATGATTCATGCGGATCGCGACGGTTTGCGCCGATTGCAGAAAGCCCTTGGCGCGGTCGGTAAACTTTTCGAGGTTCATCACTTACCCCTTCCTAACTGGGCAGGAATGTAGTGTTGCCTTTGTGCAACACAATAGTCGTCGATGGTTTCATCCGACACCGCTTGCCAGTTGTCGGGGCGGGGCTATGCTCGCCGCCGTTCACGTCCATTACGGGACGCTCTCGGGGGGATTGCATGACGACGATGAAATTTGCCGCGCTGGCCGGGGCCGCGACGCTTGCGCTTGCGATGCCCGCCGTTGCGCAGACCACGCCCGCGGCGGTGAAGGCCGCGCCGGTGTCGGCATTGGTCAAGGAAGTGAACATTCCGTACCAGGAGTTCACGCTGAAGAACGGGCTGCGCGTGATCGTCCATACCGATCGCAAGGCGCCGGTCGTCGCGGTCAGCGTCTGGTATGACGTCGGGTCGAAGCACGAGCCGCAGGGGTCGACCGGCTTTGCGCATCTGTTCGAGCATCTGATGTTCAACGGATCGGAAAATGCCCCGGGCGACTTCTTCGCGCCGCTGAAGCAGATCGGCGCGACCGACCTCAACGGCACGACCTATTTCGATCGCACCAATTATTTCGAGACGGTGCCGACCGGCGCGCTGGACCGTGCGCTGTTCCTGGAGAGCGATCGCATGGGCTATCTGCTCGGTGCGATCACGCAAGGCGTGCTCGACGAGCAGCGCGGCGTCGTCCAGAACGAAAAGCGTCAGGGCGACAACCGCCCTTACGGCCTGCTCGATTATGCGGTGACCGAGGGGCTGTTCCCGACGACGCATCCGTATGGCCATGACACGATCGGTTCGATGGCGGACCTCGACGCCGCCAGCCTGGAAACGGTGAAGAATTGGTTCCGCAGCCATTACGGCCCGAACAATGCGGTGCTGGTGCTGTCGGGCGATATCGATGCCGCGACCGCCAAGCCGCTGGTCGAAAAGTATTTCGGTGCCATCAAGCCGGGCCCCAAGAGCCAATTGCCGGTCGCGCCGGTGGTCACGCTGCCCGCGGCGAAGACGGTGACGCTGAAGGACCGCGTCGCGGCGGTGATGCTGTCGCGCAACTGGGCGGTGCCGGGCCTGAACGACAAGGACAGCGCGGGGCTGGACGTCGCGGCGGGCGTGCTGGGCGGCATGGCCTCGTCGCGCTTCGCCAACGAATTGGTGCGCAAGGAAAAGCTGTTCACGCAGCTGAGCGCCGACAACAGCGACTTCGCGCAGATCGGCGTGTTCTCGATCAACGGTCTGGTGCGGCCCGGCGTCGATCCGGCGGTCGCGGCGCAGCGGCTGGACGCGGTGGTCGCGGACTTCCTGCGCACCGGCCCGACCGCGGACGAAGTGTCGCGCTATGTCACGGCGACGATCTCGGCGCGGCTGCGCAGCCTGGAATCGGTGAACGGCAAGGCATCGGTGCTGGCGGAGGGCGCGCTCTATTCGAACGATCCGGGCTTCTACAAGAAGGAGCTGGCCGAACTCGCCGCGCAAACGCCGGCGAGCGTCAAGGCCGCGGCGGACAAGTGGCTGAGCCGTCCGGTGCTGGCGGTGAACGTCGTCCCCGGCGCGCGCGACGCCTATGCCGAAGCCAAGGTGCCGCCGAAGGTGGATGTCGTCGCAGCCCCGGAGCAGCCCGCCAAGGGCACGCGCGGCGCGATGCCCGGCGTGGGCGCGATCACCGGCCTCACCTTCCCGAAGATCGAGCGGGCGCGGCTGAAGAACGGCATCGAGATCGTCTATGCGCAGCGCAGCGCGCTGCCGGTGACGCAGGCGGTGCTGAGCTTCGATGCGGGCTATGCGTCGGACGTGTCCGACAAGCTGGGCACGCAGCTCGTCGCGCTGATGATGATGGACGAGGGCACCGACCGGTATGACGCCAACGCGCTTGCCGAGGCACGCGAGCGGCTGGGCATGCAGCTGAGTGCCTCTGCCAGCAACGATCGCAGCACGCTGTTCATGGGCGTGCCGAGCGCGAACCTGAACGGTGCGCTCGACCTGTTCGCGGAAGTCGCGCGGCACCCGACCTATGCCGATGCCGAGGTCGCGCGCTTCAAGGCGCAGCAGGTTGCGGGCATCCAGCAGGAGCTGACCAATCCCGGTGCGCTGGCGCAGCGGATGACGACGCGGCTGCTCGCGGCGGGGACGCCCTATGCCAAGGCGCAGGGCTCCGGCGATCCGGTGGCGGTGGCATCGCTGACCCCCGCCGATCTGCGCCGCTTCGAACAGGCGTGGCTGCGCCCCGACAAGGCGAAGATCTTCGTCGTTTCCGACCGGCCGCTGGGCGAGGTGAAGGCGGCGCTCGACGCGCGCTTCGGCGACTGGCAGGGCACGGGCACGCCCGGCACCAAGACGTTCGGGGGCGCGCAACCGTCGCTTACCCCGCGCATCGTGCTGGTCGATCGTCCGGACAGCCCGCAGTCGATCGTCGTCGGTGCGCAGCGTACCGGGCTGAAGGGCACGGATGATCTGCTGGCGCTCAACACCGTCAACGACGCGCTGGGCGGCAGCTTCCTCAGCCGCTTCAACATGGACCTGCGCGAAGAGAAGCACTGGTCCTATGGCGCGGGCGGACGGTTCCAGGTGTCCGAATATGCCGCGCCCTATGTGATGCAGGCGGGCGTGCAGGCGGACAAGACGGGACCGTCGGTCGCGTCGGCGCGCGAGGACGTGACGCAGTTCGTCACGACCAAGCCGATGACGGAAACCGAATATGGCCTGGCGATCAACGGCGCGATCCTGCAGCTGCCCGGCCAGTTCCAGACGTCGCAGGCGGTGCTTGGCGCGATGCAGACCAACGACCTGCTGAAGCGCCCCGACGATTATTACGCGACGCTGCCGACGCGGCTGCGCGCGCTGACGCTGCCGGAATTGCGCAGCGCGGCGGCGCAGACGATCAAGCCGGGCCAGTTCAGCTGGATCGTGGTGGGCGACGCGGCCAAGGTGAAGCCGCAGCTTGACACGCTGGGCCTGCCGGTCGAGGTCATCCCGGCAAGCGCGGTGGCCAATGTAACCCCCTCTACCACCGCGAAATAAGGAGAGATGCGCATGGCCGATGTCGATGGCAGCTGGGATTGCACCGTAAAGTCGCCGCTGGGCGACCAGAACCTGACGCTGACCGTCCAGAGCGACGGCGGCAGCTTCACCGGCACTGCATCGGGCGCGATGGGCTCGAGCGACGTGTCGGGCGAGGTATCGGGCAACACGATCCGCTGGAAGCAGCAGATGACCGTGCCGATGCCGATGACGCTCGACTGCGAAGCGACCGCCGAGGGCGACACGTTGACCGGCACCGTCGGTGCAGGCGCGTTCGGCAGCTTCCCGCTGAACGGCAAGCGCACCGGCTGATCGTTCGGTTTGTCAGGGTAACGGGCGGCCCGTCTTCCGAAAGGGAGGCGGGTCGTTGCGGTTTTGGCTGGCAGAAATGACAAACCCCAGCCGGCGAACCGACTGGGGTCTATCGAGCCTTTAGCTTGCATCGCCAAGGACCCTGCCGGATCGCTCCGGACTTAAGCCTGATGCCCGGCAAGCCGGGCAGCGCAGGAACACCGGCTATATAGGGCCGTGTGACTTTGCATCACAACGGGTCGTCTTACTTACGACTACGATTTGGGCTGTCGAGTTGGCAGACTTCTGTTTAAGCAGCCCGAAATGCCGACCAAGCTATCGCGTCTCCAAGCCGGAACACTGGGTGAACTGCTTGCCGTCGCCAAGCTCAATACGCTTGGCTATGCCGCATACATAAGTCCGGAAGGTGCGCCTGGGCATGACATCATCGTCGTGGTGGCGGGTCAGGCAAGATCGATTGAGGTCAAAACGCGGCAGTTTCTTAAGCGTCCATCCGAAATCACGCGGTGGCCGGTAGACATGTCGACCAAGGGTGAGGCTGACTTCTTTATTTTTGTCGAGTTGGACCTACGAACACTATCGCCGATCTTCTACCTGCTTACAAAGAATCAGGCTCTGGCAACATGGCGGGACTATGCAGGGGGAGGCAATTGCTATCCGCCGCATGTTCGACAGATCGTTCCAGCCAATGACTTTTCCGCATTGGCTGCTGCCTGACGTTACCGCGTCACCCGCGTCACATGACCCATCTTGCGGCCCAGTCGGGCCGAGCCTTTGCCGTAGAGGTGGAGGTGGGCGCCGGCTTCCGTCAGGGCGGGTTGCCACGCATCGTCGCCGATCAGGTTTTCGAGGCTGACCTCGCGCCCCGTCAGTGTCGTGGCGCCGAGGGGGAGGCCGCAGATCGCGCGGATATGGTTTTCGAATTGCGAGGTGTCGGCGCCCTCGATCGTCCAATGGCCCGAATTGTGGACGCGGGGGGCCATTTCGTTGAACACCGGGCCGTCGCTACCCACGAAGAATTCGCATGCGAGGACGCCGACATAGCCCAGTTCGTCGGCGATGCGGCAGGCAAGCGCGGTGGCTTCCTCGGCCTGCGCGACGATCTCGGCCGGTGCGGGGACGGTGGAGGTGCGCAGGATCGCGTCGCGATGGACGTTGTGCGGCGGATCGTAGCGGACGCTGGCGCCGTCCTGACCGCGGGCGATCAGGATCGAAAATTCGTGGGTGAAGGCGATGAAGCCTTCGAGCACCGCGGGGCCGCCGATCGTCGCCCAGGCTTCGGCCGCATCGGCGGCGTCGCGGATCACCGCCTGGCCCTTGCCGTCATAGCCGAAGCGCGTCGTCTTGAGGATCGCGGGATAGCCGATGCGGTCGAGCGCCGCCATCAGGTCGGCTTCGCTGTTCACCGGTGCCCAGGGGGCGGGGCGGCCGCCGACGGTCTCTACGAAGCGCTTTTCGGCGATGCGATCCTGCGCGACGCGCAGCGCGGCGGGGTTGGGGTGGACGGGGACGCGCTGGCTGAGCCATTCGACGGGCGTGACGTCGATATTCTCGAACTCGTAGGTGACGACGTCGCAGGCGGCGGCGAAGTCGGCGAGGACGATGCGATTGTGGTAATCGGCGCGCGTCAGGCTGGAGGCGGTCTGCGCAGCGACGCTTTCGCGGTCGGGGGCGAGGACGTGGGTGCGATAGCCCAGTTGCGCTGCGGCGACGGCAAGCATGCGACCGAGCTGTCCACCGCCGAGGATGCCGATCGTCGAACCGGGGGGCAGCATCAGGCGGGCTCGTCCGCGACGGCGTCGGTCTGGCGCTGGCGCCAGGCCTGCAACCGCTGCGACAGCGCGGGGTCGTTGATGCCAAGGATCGCGGCGGCGAGCAGGCCGGCGTTGGTCGCCCCCGCTTTGCCGATCGCGAGGCAACCGACGGGGATGCCGGCGGGCATCTGTACGATCGAGAGCAGGCTGTCCTGGCCCGAGAGGGCCTTGCTCTGGACGGGGACGCCGAGGACGGGAAGGTGCGTCATCGCCGCGGCCATGCCGGGCAGGTGCGCCGCGCCGCCCGCACCGGCGATCACGACCTTGAGGCCGCGATCCGCCGCCGACTTGGCGTAATCGTACAGGCGGTCGGGGGTGCGGTGCGCGGAGACGACCTTCGTCTCATGCGGCACGCCTAGCTCGGCGAGCACGTCGGCGGCGCCGCGCATCGTGTCCCAGTCGGACGTCGAACCCATGATGATGCCGACCAGCGGAGTGTCCATGGCCGTCGTCTATCGGGGGCGGGCGGCAAGGGCAACGCCCTGGCGTGCGCTTCCGTAGGGGAAAGGTGGCGGCATGAACACCTGAAGGGAAACGTTCGTGGGGTATCGTTTCCGCTTTGGTGGTGATCGGGCATGGGGCTGGGTTGTGGCGGATGATGGGGGTGTAGGACAGGGGGGCGGGATTTGGGTTTTGGTGCAGGGGGTTGGAGGGAGGTGGGTCCAACATGCATGTCGCCGGGTGTGTTGTTGGCACCTCCGATCCCCACGACCGTCATTCCCGCGGAGGCGGGAATCCAGAACCTCTGACGTTTCGGCTGGAGGCGCGACGGTAGCGCGTCTGGATTCCCGCCTTCGCGGGAATGACGAAGAGGGGGAGGCGGGCGTTCTTTCCCTCCCGTCATCCCGGCGGAGGCCGGGATCCATGGATGGGGTGCCGTTGCTGGTGCGGGCGCCACCGGCGTTGCGTGTCCATGGATCCCGGCGTGCGCCGGGATGACGAAGGGAGGAACTTGCCCCGCGCCGGGATCACGAAAGAGGGGGGCGCTTAGCGCTCGTTGAGGTAGTAGCGGTCCGTGGCGTTCAAATCCGCGTCGAGGTCGTAGACGATCGGCTGGCCGGTGGGGATTTCGAGGCTGGTGATGTCGTCGTCGGAGATGCCTGACAGGTGCTTCACCAGCGCGCGCAAGCTATTGCCGTGGGCGGAGATCAGGACGCGCTGGCCGTCCTTCAGCGCGGGGGCGATGCGCTGTTCCCAATAGGGGAGGACGCGGGCGATCGTGTCCTTCAGGCTTTCGGTCTGGGGAATGGCGATGCCGGCGTAGCGGCGGTCCTGGCTGAGGTCATAGGCGCTGCCGGCTTCGAGCGGGGGCGGGGGGATGTCGAAGCTGCGACGCCAGATGTGAACCTGTTCGTCGCCGTGCTTCGCCGCCGTCTCCGCCTTGTCGAGACCGGTGAGGCCGCCATAATGGCGTTCGTTGAGGCGCCAGTCCTTTTCGACCGGCAGCCACAGCCGGCCCATCGCCTCCAGCGCGAGGTTGAGCGTCTTGATCGCCCGTGTCTGCAGCGACGTGAAGGTCATGTCGAAATCGAGGCCCTTGGCCGCCATCAGCTCGCCCGCGGCGCGCGCTTCGGCCGCGCCCTTGTCGGTGACATCGACGTCCCACCAGCCGGTGAAGCGGTTTTCGAGGTTCCAGGCGGACTGGCCGTGGCGGATCAGGACTAGGCGAGGCATGCGGGCTCCCGTGGGTCGAGGGGTCTGTGGTTCGGGGCGGGGATAGTGCGTGGGGGGGCGTGTGTCGATTGATCCGCTTTTCGGGGCGCTGGGGAGCGTGGGTTTTGTTTCACGCGAAGACGCTAAGACGCGAAGAGAAGAGGGGTGTTCACGCGGAGACGCGGAGACGCGGAGAAGGTACGCCCGGTCGCTCCGGTCGCGTTCCATCAACCCCGGGCTGATGAAGGGCCGTGCCTGCGGCTAGGCGCGCGTCCCTCCGCGTCTCCGCGTCTCCGCGTGATCCTGCCTTCTTCTTCGCGTCTTAGCGTCTTCGCGTGAATCTCCTTATCGAGACCCCAGACGTCAGATCGTGTCGATCATGTCCGTCAACACTTCGAGGCACGAGACGGCAAGCGCCTTCGACCGTTCGCCCGACCAGCCGTATTCGGAGTCGGGATTGGGATCGTGGTCCTTGAACGGCATTTCCAGCGTCACCGACACCGCGCCGAAGCGCTGCGCCAATTGGTTGGTCGACATCGACAGATTGGCATTGCCGGCGCTCGATTTCTCATAGCCCTTTTCGACCTGGAAATCGGGGGTGTGCGCGGCGAGGCGGTGGCCGAAATCGTAGAATTTGGCCCCGTGTTCCTCGGTCCAGTTGGGGATGCCTTCGAAACCGGCGATGAAGTTCGCCGGAATCGCCTCGTCGCCATGGACATCGATCGCGAAGGCGACGCCGGTTTCGTCCATCGCATTGCGGACGCACAGCACTTCGGGGCTGCGTTCGGACGAGGGCGCGTGCCATTCGCGGTTGAGGTTCACGCCGGCGGCATTGGTGCGCAGATGGCCGCGGCGGGTGCCGTCGGGGTTCATGTTGGGGACGACGTGGACGGTCGCCTTGTCCAGCAGGGGCTTGGCGGCATCGCTGGTCAGCCAGTCGAGCGCGCCGTCCATCCACCATTCGGCCATCGATTCGCCCGGATGCTGGCGCGCATAGAGCCACACGGGCTTGGCGCCGTTGCCGATCTTGAAATAGTCGATCGCCTGTCCGTCGAGCGTGGTGCCCAATTGGCGGTGCTCGACGCCCGGCTTCGCCGCGGTGCGCGCGACGAGATCGTGGTGCATTTCCATCGTGTACGGCGCGAAATAGGCGAACCAGGCGAGCTGGCCCTCGACCGTATAGTCGAACGAGAGGACGCCGTTGTCGTAGTGGGTGTCGATCATCCGCCAATGGACGCGATCGGTGCTCGCGCGCGTCTTGTAGCCGGGCCAGCCGAACGGATAGGCCGATTCGCCGGCGTTGAGGATGCGGAAGGTGAGCCGACGGCCGTGCGCGCCCGCGACGCGGAACGAGAACCATTGGAAGAAGTCCGACTGGTGATCCTTCACAATCTCCAGGTCGATGCGGTCGCCGTCGATCGAAACGAGGCGGATGTTGCCGCCGTCGAAGCCGGCGTCGATGGTGATGGTCATGGGCGGGGCCAATCGGTTTTGGGGGGAGGGATGGTGCTGCCTCACCCTTCCGGCGCTGCGCGCCTCCCTCCCTCTCCCGCCGGGAGAGGGAAGAGCCGCCGCCGGCGGCGAAGGGTGAGGGCGTTAGCCGCTTACTTCACGCTGATCGTGCGGCCGGACTGGCCGGGGAAGCCGGTGAAGAGCGCGCGGGCGAGGCGGGCGGCCTGCTGGTCGGCGCGCTTGATGTCGCTGACGCCCTGCGCCTTGCCTTCCCAGATCGGCGACAGATCGGTGCGGCGCTTGATCGTGACGCTCAGCTCGGCGACGAGCAGCTCGGTCGGGCGGCTCTTGCCGATCGGGAAGCTGAGGCCCCCGCCGAGGCCGACACCGCCACCGCTGCGCCCGCCGCTGAAGCCGCCCCCGCCCAGGCCGATGCTGACCGGCGACTGGCGCGGCGGGCCTTCGCGACTGGTGCGGGTGAAGCCGACGGTCGCGACATAATCGGGCATCGCGCCCTGCGGCGGCACGGTATAGCCGGCCTTCAGCAGTTCGGTCTGCACCGCGGCGGCATAGGTCTTGAATTCCAGGCTGGCCGGCGCGCCGCCCGACAGCGGTTCGACCGCGATCGTGCCGCGCGGGATCGGTTCGCCGAGATGGTAGCGGATCACGTCCGTCGGCGGCAGCGGACCTGCCGTGGTGGCGCAGCCGGCGAGCAGCGCGGCGGAGATGCCAAGGGCCAGTAACGGGCGGAGTGTCATGGAGGGGCAGCCTTTGCGATACGTTGCGCTTGGGAAACGCTCTAACGCCTGCGCCGTTGCTTGACTATTGGGCCCTTGCTCTCTAGGCGCTCGCGCTTTCACCGACACCTTATAAACACGAAAAGAAGCGAATCGATCATGAAGATCCGCAACAGCCTGAAGTCGCTCAAGGACCGTCATCGCGACAATCGCGTGATCCGTCGTCGCGGCCGCACCTACGTCATCAACAAGACCAACCGTCGCTTCAAGGCGCGTCAGGGCTAAGCCACTTGGGCTTGGCTCCAGCCGATGTCGAGGCTGCCGTCACGCCGACGGCGGTCATCTTCGATATCGGCCGGGTCTTGTACGACTGGGATCCCCGGATCCTCTACCGGCGCCTGATCGACGACGATCGGGCGCTCGATGCGTTCCTGCGCGACGTCGTCACGCACGAATGGCATTTCCAGCATGACGCTGGGCGCGACTTCGCCGAGACCTCGGCGGAGCTTTCCGCGTTGTATCCGCAGCATGCCGATCTGATCGCCGCCTGGGGGCCGCGGTTTCTGGAGAGCATCGGCGATCCGATGCCGGGCATGCCCGCGCTGGTCGACGAACTGGAGGCGGCGGGCGTGCCGCTGTTCGGCATCACCAACTTCAGCCACGAATTCTGGCCGCCGTTCCGCGCGCGCGAATCGGCGATGTTCGATCGCTTCCGCGACATCGTGGTGTCGGGCGCGGAGAAGCTGGTGAAGCCGGATCCGGCGATCTACCGGCTGGCGCTGGCGCGGTTCGGGCTGGAGGCGGGCCGCACGGTGTTCATCGACGACAATGCCGCGAACGTCGCGGGGGCCCAGAGCGTCGGGCTGATCGCGCTGCATTTCGAGGGTGAGCCGAAGCTGCGGCGAGAACTGCAGGCGTTGGGGTTGCTGTAAGCCCAGCCGCTCGTTCGTCATCCCGGCGAAGGCCGGGATCCATGGTTTCGGTGGTGCTGATGGGGTGGACGCCATAAGCGTTGCGCGTCCATGGATCCCGGCGTGCGCCGGGATGACGGAGGTTGAGTGGGGCGGCCCTCCCCTCGTTCCGTCATTCCCGCGGAGGCGGGAATCCATATTCTCTGACGGTTGCGTATCTTGCCGTGAGGGTAGCGTGTCTGGATTTCCGCCTTCGCGGGAATGACGGAGAAGGGGGGCGGGGGCGTCAGCTGCCCTACACCCGCTCCACCGCATTTACCGCATCCGCCGCGCGCAGGGCGGCGATCAGGCGCATCAGTTGGTGGATGTCGTGGACTTCGACGTCGATGACGTTGGTGTGGAAGATCGTGTCGCGCGTATCCAGCCGCAGCGCGATGATGTTCGCCCGATGTGCGCCGATGATCGTCGAGACGATGCCGAGCGCGCCGGGTTCGTTCTTCACCTGCACCGAAATGCGCGCGACCGCGCCTTCGCTTTGGTCGCCCCAGTCGACATCGACCCAGTCGGTCTCGTCGGCGCCGCGTTCGGCGAGTTCGGCGAGGACGCGGCAGTCGATCGCGTGCACCTCGATCCCCGCATCCGGGCGACGCAGGCCGACGATGCGGTCGCCGGGCACCGGATGGCAGCATTCGGCGAGGTCGAAGGCGACGCCGGGGGTCAGCCCCTTGATCGAGATGGCGGTCGATTGCGGCGCGATCAGCGCGAGATCGGCACCGGCCGAACCCGGCATCAGCGCCTCCATCACCGTCGCGTCGGACAAGGTTCGCCGGGCGATCCCCGCCATCAGTGTGGCCTCGTCGCCCATCTTCAGCCGCGACAGCGCATGAGTGAGCGCATCGGGGCCGAGCGGCGCGGGCAGGCGGCGGACGATGTCGTCGTAGAGCTTGCGGCCGAGCGCGATCAGCTCGGCGCGTTCGGTCTGGCGCAAATGGCGGCGGATCGCGGCGAGCGCCTTGCCGGTGATCGCGAAGTTGAGCCAGCCGGGCTGCGGCACCTGCCCCTTGGAGCGGAGCACCTGCACCTGATCGCCATTCTCAATGACGGTCGACAAAGGCACGACGCGGCCGTTGATCTTGGCGCCGACCGCCTGGTCGCCGAGATCGGTGTGGACGGCATAGGCGAAATCGATCGGCGTCGCGCCCTTGGGCAGCTGGATCAGCTCGCCCTTGGGTGTGAAGGCGAAGATGCGATCCTGGTACATCGCCATGCGCGTGTGTTCGAGTAGCTCTTCGGGGCTGCCCGCGGTTTCCAGGATTTCGACGAGGTCGGCGATCCAGCTGTGCTGGCTGTCAGCGCGGACCTTCTTTTCCTTGTACGCCCAATGCGCGGCGAGGCCGAATTCGGCCTCCGCATGCATCTCGGGCGTCCGGATCTGGATCTCGATGCGCGCATTGTCGGCGTGGATCACGCTGGTGTGCAGCGAGCGATAGCCGTTGCGCTTGGGCGTCGAGATGTAATCCTTGAACCGCCCCGGCACCATCGGCCAGCGGCGGTGGATGATGCCCAGCGCCGCGTAGCAATCCTCGACCGTCGGCACGATCGCGCGGAACGCCATGATGTCGCTGAGCTGTTCGAAGCTGATGTGGCGCTCGCTCATCTTGCGCCAGATCGAATAGGGATGCTTCTCGCGACCCGTCACCTCGGCATCGACGCCGGCACGGCCGAGCAGCAGCTTCAGGCCCGATCCGATCTTGGCGATGCGATCGCCGCCGCCGGTCTTGAGCTGATCGAGCCGCTTGGTGATCGATTCATACGCTTCGGGTTCGAGCTGCGCGAAGGCGAGCGTCTGCATCTCCTTCATGAATTCGTACATGCCGATCCGCTCGGCGAGCGGGGCGTAGATATCCATCGTCTCCTTCGCGATCCGCCGCCGCTTTTCGGGCTTCGGGATGTGATGGAGCGTGCGCATGTTGTGCAGGCGGTCGGCGAGCTTGACCAGCAGGACGCGGATGTCGTCCGACATCGCCAGCAGGAACTTGCGCAGGTTTTCGGCGGCGCGCTCGTTCTCGGTCTGCGCTTCGATCTTGGACAGCTTGGTGACGCCATCGACCAGTCGCGCGACGTTGCCGCCGAACAGGCGCGTGATCTCTTCTGGCGTGGCGACCGTATCTTCGATTGTGTCGTGGAGGATCGCGGTGGCGATCGTCTCGTCGTCGAGCCTCAGGTCGGTGAGGATGCCCGCCACCTCGATCGGGTGGCTGAAATAGGGGTCGCCGCTGGCGCGCTTCTGGGAGCCATGCGCCTGCATCGAGAAGACATAGGCGCGGTTGAGCAGCGCTTCGTCCGCGTCGGGGTCGTAATCGAGGACCCGATCGACCAGTTCATATTGCCGTAGCACGGCCTACACATGGGCGAGGGGCATGCCGCTTTGCAACACAATGTTGCAGAGCGGCAGGCGATTTTGCGGGATACATCAACGATGAGCCCAGAACGCGCGGATCGGCGCGTCCTCGCAACACCTTACGCCTTCTTGGCCTTGGCGTTGCACTTGGCGAGCTGTTCGGCGTCATAGGCGGTGCCGCCGACGGTGAAGCTGGACAGCGTGCCGACTTCGCGCGCGACCAGTTCGCACAGCACCGCGGGACGCTCGGGCGCCTGGCCGGCGACGAAGCCGCCTTCACGCGCGCGCCAAACGGTCGAGCGGGTGATGAAGCTCGCCTTGGCGGAGGGCGCCGTGGGGACGGCGACATAGGTGTCCGCGGCGGCGGCGCCGGCGGCGGTCGCACCGAACAGCGTGGTGATGGCGAGCGCCAGCGTGGGGGCGAGCGTGGACAGCAGCTTCATGACGAGGGGTCCTCCCGAACCGATTCGCAGGTGATGATGATGCGCGCCCGCTACCGATTTCGGTTTCAGGTTGCAACGGAAAACGTATAAAGGCTGTCTTGTCGGCCGGTTTGTGCGATATGCTGCCGACGATCAGACGAGGATCATGATGCCGACACCGGCCGATGGGCCCGATTCCGCGTGTACCGCGCCGATCCGGGAGACTCTGCGCGAAACGTTGCGGGAATGCAGCCTGCCCGCGGCGCTGGAGGCGATGGGCGAGCGCTGGGCCTTCCTGATCCTGCGCGCGGCGTTCAATGGCCTGCACCATTTCGAGGAATTCCAGGCCGAGCTGGGCATCGCCCGCAATATCCTGGCGAACCGGCTGGGGCGGCTGGTCGACCACGGCATCCTGCAGCGCGAGGCGATGCCCGCCGACCGACGCAAGATCCGCTATACGCTGACCGAAAAGGGCCACGCGCTGCTGCCGACGATGATCGCGCTGCGGCAATGGGGCGAGCGCTGGGAATTGTGCGCGCCGGCCTTTCCGATCCTGGTCGATGCGCGCGACCGTCGCCCGATCGCGCCGGTCGCGGTGCAGGCGCATGACGGACGCATATTGGGCAAGGGCGACCTGATCTGGGCGCTGCCGGAGGACGTCGACGACCCGACGTAAGCGGTGCCGACAATACTACCCTATGGCATGGTACTAATGCTGTTAACCCATTCAGCTTCATTGATAGTTTTTGCGATCCGCGTCACAACGGCGCCCTATGCAGGTGATGTTTGAACGCGCGCGCGACGCGCTTGCCTTCCTCGAACATCAGCGGTTGGAGCCGACCGTCCCACATTACGGTCTGGCGCTGATCCATGTCACCGGTGGCAATGCCGCTTTGTCGCGCGAGATCGCTGGGCTGATCGGCGATGGCTTTCGACTGACCGCGACCGATGCCGCGCGGATGATCGCCCGGTACGTACCGTTGCCGGTTCCGACGGGGATCGCGGACCATGCCGAGCGGCTGGGATCGCTGGCGGACGAAGCGCGCGCCGTTACGCGGACGGCGGGGGCGAACGTCGGCGAGCTGGTGCGGGAGGCGCAGGGGGCGCTACCGTCGGGCGACGAGACGGTGCAGCGCCTGGCCGCGGCCGAAAACGAGCTGGCCATGCTACGGCAGCAGTTCGAAACGCTGAAGAAGGCGATGGTCGCCGACGTGCGGCGTGCGATCGATCCCGAACACGATCCGCTGACCAGCGCACTCAAGCCCGCCTTTGCCGGCCACGTCCTCGACCAGATCGACAAGCACGACCGGCGTCATGTGATCGTGATGCTCAGCATCGACGGACTGGTCGAGATCAATCGCGAATTCGGCACGAGCGTGGGCGACAATGTGCTCAACGGCTTCGCCGCCAAGATCCAGAAGCAATTCCCCGATCAGGAAGTGATCCGCTGGGCCGGCAACGAGTTCATCGTCGTCGTGCCCGACCGGACGATCACCGCGGTGCGCAGCCAGGCCGAGGACGTGCTGTCGCTGCTCGAATCGCGCAAGTTCAAGCTGGCGGAAACCGGCGAGTGGATCGGGACGGTGACCGCATCGGGGGCGGTGGTGATGGATCAGGGCGACGATTTCCCCGCGATGCTCGGCCGGGCGCGGGAGACGCTGGCCGGCGCGGTCGCCGCCGGAGGGAATCGGGTCGCGGTGTAATCGAACGGGGCCCCGCCCCTTACAGCAGCAGCTTGACCCCGACGATGGCGAGGACGGTCGCCAGCACTGGACGAAGCGCCGCCTCGCGCATCACGCCCGCCAGCAGGCTGCCGACGACGATGCCCGGGATCGATCCGATCAGCAGCGATCCGAGCAGGCCGAGATCGACCGAACCGAGCAGCCAATGGCCCGTGCCCGCCAGCAGCGTTAGCGGCACGGCATGCGCGATATCCGCGCCGACGAGGCTTTTGAGCGGATGGCGCGGGTAGAGGACGAGCAGCGCGGTCATGCCGAGCGCGCCCGCACCCACCGAGGTCAGCGACACCAGCACGCCGAGGATCGCGCCGAGCAGCACGGTGAGCGCCACCGGTTCGCGCCCGTCGGTCTCCCCCAGCCGGGGGGTGAGGGCGGCGACGATGCGGTGGCGCAGCAGCGTCGCGACGGCGGACACGACCAGCACGACGCCGAGCAACGTGGCGAGCAGATGCTGCGTCGCGGACGAATGCTCGCTCGCCTGGCCCAGCAGCAGTAGGGTGACGATCGTCGTCGGCACGCTGCCCATCGCCAGCCGGCGCACGATGCTCCAGTCTAGCGTGCCGCGCCAGCCGTGGACGGTGGTGCCCACCGTCTTGGTCGCCGCGGCATAGAGCAGGTCGGTGCCGACCGCGGTCGCGGGATGGAAACCGAAGGCGAGCACCAGGATCGGCGTCATCAGCGATCCGCCACCCACCCCGGTCAGGCCGACGAGGACGCCGACGAGCACGCCGGCGAGCGAATAGAGCGGTTCGATGGTCATGCGCGGCGGTCGCCGCTCAACCGGTTTTCTGGCCTGCGGACTGGCTGGGGGTGTTGACCCCCATGGATTGCAGGTAGCGCTTCACGTTGCGCGCCGCCTGGCGCAGTCGCTGTTCGTTTTCGACCAGGGCAATGCGCACGAAGCCTTCTCCATTTTCGCCGTAGCCCACCCCTGGCGCAACCGCGACATGGGCGTGAGTCAGCAATTGTTTGGAGAACTCAAGGCTGCCTAAGTGCGCGACTGCGGGCGGCAGCGGTGCCCAGGCGAACATGCTGGCGCGGGGGGACGGAATGTCCCAGCCGGCGCGGCCGAAGCTTTCGACCAGCACGTCGCGGCGCTTGTGGTAGAGTTGGCGGTTCTTCTCGACGATGTCCTGCGGGCCGTTGAGCGCGGCGCAGGCGGCGGCCTGGATGGGCGTGAAGGCGCCATAGTCGAGGTACGACTTCACGCGTGTCATCGCCGCGATCAGCTTGGCGTTGCCGACCGCGAAGCCGATGCGCCAGCCGGCCATGCTGTAGGTCTTGCTGAGCGAGGTGAATTCGATCGCGACGTCCTTGGCGCCCTTCACCTGCAGGATCGAAGGGGTCGGATTGCCGTCGTAATAGAGTTCCGAATAAGCGAGGTCGCTGATGATCCAGACCTTGTTCTCGCGCGCCCAGGCGACCAGGCGTTCGTAGAAGGCAAGGTCGACCGCTTCGGCCGTCGGGTTGGACGGATAATTGACCACCAGCACCGACGGGCGCGGCACGGTGAAGGCCATCGCGCGCTCGAGGCTTTCGAAATAGGCCTCGTCGGGCGTGGTCGGCACCGCGCGGATCGTCGCGCCGGCGATGATGAAGCCGAAGGTGTGGATCGGGTAGGACGGGTTGGGCGCGAGGATGACGTCGCCGGGCGCGGTGATCGCGGTCGCGAGGCTGGCGAGGCCCTCCTTCGACCCCATCGTCACGACGACCTCGGTCTCGGGATCGAGATCGACGCCGAAGCGGCGGCCATAGTAATTCGCCTGCGCGCGGCGCAGGCCGGGAATGCCCTTCGACTGCGAATAGCCGTGCGCGTCGGGCTTTTTGGTCACCTCGATCAGCTTGTCGAGGACGTGCGGCGGCGGCGGCAGATCGGGATTACCCATGCCGAGATCGATGATGTCCTCGCCCGCCGCGCGCGCCGCGGCCCGCATGCCGTTGACTTCGGCGATGACATAGGGCGGCAGACGCTTGATGCGGTAGAATTCGTCGTCGGACATGGCTCACCTGATCGTGGACGCCACGACCCTAACGCGCAGGCGCGGGTTTCACCACTTCAATCGGGCGTCACCCGTCGGGTTCGCCCGGTTGTGCGACGATGACGCGGTTCTTGCCCGCGCGCTTGGCGGCGTAGAGCGCGGCGTCGGCGGCGCGCATCGCGGCGCGCGGATCGCTTTCCAGCGGCGCGAGGCCGATCGAAACGGTGATGCAGCCGATCGACGTGCCCGTTTCCGAATTGACGAAGCTGCGCATTTCCAGCCCCTCGCGCATCCCTTCGAGCAAGGGGCGCGCGCCGTCGATCGCCATGCCGGGGAACAGGCAGGCGAATTCCTCGCCGCCGTGCCGCGCCACCACCGCCTTGTCACCGAGCGCGGTCTTGAGGTGGCGCGCGACGACCTTCAGCACGCGGTCGCCCGCCTCATGGCCGTGGATATCGTTGATCCGCTTGAAATCGTCGATGTCGCAGAGCGCGACGCAGCGCGGCTCCGCCCCGGTCTCGCGGGCGAGCCGGGCATCGAAGCTGCGGCGGTTGGGCAGGCGGGTCAGATGGTCCTGCTCGGCGGTGCGGCGTGCGGCGTTGAGCCGGCTGCGCAGCCGCGTCGTCTCGCGCTCCATCGTGTCGAGCTGGTGCGCGAGGTCGCGCGTCGCGTCGACGGCGGCAGTGGTGAGCATCACCAGCCGCCCGAGCGATGCGCAGGGATCGGCCGCCATTTCCTGCATCGTGCCGCCCAGCGCAGCTTCATAGGCGCGCGCCGAATCGCTCGACCGGCCGAGGAGCCGACTGTTTTCGAGCATCGCCGCCTGGAGCGTGTCGCCGAGATCGGCGAGCGTCGCGGCATGGTTGCGCTCGGCGAGCGCCTGCGTCGGCAGTCGGTCGAGAAAGGCGGGCGACACGGTCTCGCCGGTGCGGACCCGCGCGTCGATCGCCTCGGCCAGCGCGGGATCGTCGCCGATCGCATAGCTGCGCGCGATCAGCAGATGGTCCGGACTGGGGTCGAGATCGTGCGTGTGGAGGAAGGCGACGATCCGATCGATCAGCTCGTGATTGGCGGTGCGGCGCATCATCGCGACCGCGCCGTCGCGGTCACCGGCTGCGCCGCCCGGCGCGTTGCTGCGCGGGGGCAGCGCCGCGGAGGCGGAGGGAGCGGCAGCGGCCGGTGCGGATGCGCGTGCGGGGGGCGTGTCCAGCCCCTTCCACCACGAGGCGAGGCGCGGCAGCCGCGCCGCATTGCTACTGTGCGGCATCAGCGACCCCCCGCCGCGCGTAGCAGGGGCGCCTCATGCGGCTGGATGCCGGCCTGGACGTCGGCGAGCAGCGCGGGCCAGCGATCCGGGAACCAATAGTCGCCGCGTTCGCGCCGCAGCACCGGATCCTGCGTCGTGTCGACGTCCTCGATCCCCAGGAAGCGTGAATCGGGCACGTGGTAGAAGGTGCGGACCAGCGGCGCATAGGGGTCGGCGCTGCCGTCGAGCACGATGCCGAGCCGGTTGGAATTGAGCCGCACCAGTGCGTGCAGCGGCTGGATGCCGAGGTTAACGATGAAGGCGTCGAGCAGGTCGGGGTCGAAATGCCCCTCCCATTCCAGCATCCGCGCCAGCGCCTCGTGCGGCGACCAGGGACGCTTGTAGGGGCGGACCGAGGTGACCGCGTCATAGACGTCGCAGAACGCGGCGATGCGCGCGTGCAGGCTGATCTGGTCGCCCTTCAGCCGTTCGGGATAGCCGCTGCCGTCGAGCCGTTCGTGGTGGTGCAGGCAGACGTCGAGCGCGATGCGGGACGCGGTGGCGTCCTTGCGCAGCATCGCATGCCCCTCCGACGGGTGGCGGCGCATCACCAGCCATTCGTCCTGACCGAGCTGCCCCGCCTTGTCGAGGATCGTCGTGGGGGTCGCCACCTTGCCGATATCGTGCAGCAGCCCCGCAGCGCCGATCTCGCGCACCTCGGCCTCCGGCAGGCCGAGATGGAGCGCGAGGTCGACCATCAGCGCACAGACCGCGATCGAGTGCAGATAGGTGTATTCGTTGTTCATCTTGAGGCGCGTGACCTTGACGAACGCCGCGCGGTCGCGCTGCAACGCGACCGAAATGTCGTCGACCACCGGGGTCACGGCCTCCAGATCGATCGCGCGGCCCAGGCGCGCTTCCTGGAACATGGCGATGACATGTTCCTTCGACCGGTCGATCGTCTGCGTCAGGTCGTCGGGCTGCGGCCCGCTGCGCCGCTTGCGGCGTTCGACCGGCAAGGGCGCGACCACGGCGGGCGCTTCGACCTGGCGACGGCGTTCGGCCTCGGGGATCACGGTGACGCCGCGCCCCTTGGTGGTGTCGATCGTGACATGCTGGATCGCCGACGAGCGCAGCCGGTCCAGTTCGGCCTCGGTCTTGATCAGGAAGCTGCGGCGCCAGAACGGATTGTCGATCCATGCCCCTTCCATGGCATCGACATACATGCCCACCTGGACCTCGCGCGTGGCAACGCGGATCAGCATGACGGCGTCTCTCTATGCGGGGTGATGTGAATGCTGTTCATGAACCCGCAAATGCGCCCCGGTGCTTTACGATTGGTTGTAAACCGACCCATTCTGGCGGTCGGGGCGCCAGTTTGAGTGATTTGCTTCGGAACCCAGATCGACGGACGGCCACACGACGATCGCGGTTCCCACCATCGGCCGCCGCCGCTACGGTCACCGCGATAAGAAGAGGATGCCATGGCCGATCCCAAGACCGATTCGTCCGACGCGCCGCGCAGCGCTTATGGCACCGGAGCGGCGCCGGACCTTGCCGATCTGCAGCATTGGACCTGGGTGATGGGCCGCGCGCAGCAGATGATGATGGAACAGGGCATCGGCGTGTTCGCGGCGGGTGCGGCCGGGCCGGGCACCCCCGTATCGGCCGAGGGCCAGAGCCGGCTGGCGCAGCAGGTGCAGGATTATTGGGCGGACAATCTGGCGCTGTGGCAGCGCTTCGTCGATCCCGCCGCCGCGCCGCCACCCCCGCCGCAATCGGAGGGCGATGCCCGCGACAAGCGCTTCAAGGCGGCGGCATGGCGCGAGGACCCGTGGTTCGACTGGATCCGCCGCAGCTACAATCTGATCGCCGACCATCTGCTGCGCGGCGTGGAGGCGCTGGAGGGTGTGCCCGACAAGCAGCGCGAGCAGCTGCGCTTCGCCGCGCGCGGGCTGGTCGATGCGATGAGCCCGTCGAACTTCGCGCTGACCAATCCCGAAGTGGTCGCCAGGACGATCGAGACCAAGGGCCAGAACCTGCTCGACGGCATGAAACACATGCTCGCCGACATCGGCAAGGGGCAGCTGACCCACACCAGCGACGGCGCGTTCGAGGTGGGGCGCAATCTGGCGATGACGCCGGGCAAGGTGGTGAAGCGCACCGCCTTGTACGAGCTGATCCAGTACACGCCGACGACACCGGACGTGCTGGCGACGCCGCTGGTGATCTTTCCGCCCTGGATCAACCGCTATTACATCCTCGATCTGACGCCCGAGAAAAGCTTCATCCGCTGGGCGGTGGAGCAGGGCATCACCGTCTTCATGGTATCCTGGAAGTCGGCGGATGCGTCGATGAAGGACGTGATCTGGGACGATTACGTCACCGCGCAGGTCGATGCGATCGACACGATCCGGGCACTGCTCGACGTGCCGGCGGTGCATACGATCGGTTATTGCGTCGCGGGCACGACGCTGGCGGCGACGCTGGCGCTGCTCGCCGCGCGGGGGCAAGCGGACACGGTGGCGAGCGCCACCTTCTTCACCGCGCAGGTCGATTTCTCCGCGGCGGGCGAATTGCAGAATTTCGTGACCGACGATCAGCTGGCGGTGATCGGCACGCTGTCGCCGCAGGGGTTCCTCGACGGGCGCTATCTGGCGGCGACGTTCAACCTGCTGCGCGGGCGCGACCTGATCTGGAATTACGTCACCAACAATTATCTGCTCGGCGCGGACTATATGCCGTTCGACCTGCTCCACTGGAACGGCGACACGACCAACCTGCCGGCGAAATGGCATTTGTCGTACCTGACCGATCTGTACCGCGACAATCTGCTGGTGCAGCCGGGCGCGATGTCGGTGGCGGGCGAGGCGCTGGACCTCACCCGCGTGACGACGCCCGCCTATGTGCAGGCGGGGCGCGAGGACCATATCGCGCCGGCGGAGAGCGTGTGGAAGATCACGCATCTGTTCCAGGGACCGCTACGCTTCGTGCTCGCGGGATCGGGCCATATCGCGGGCGTGGTCAATCCCCCGGCCGCGGGCAAATACCAATATTGGACGAACGATGCCGCCGCGGACTCGCTCGCCGATTTCGTGGCGGGCGCGACCGAGACGAAGGGCAGCTGGTGGCCGGACTGGCTCGCGTGGCTGCGAACCCTGTCGTCCGACATGGTGCCGGCAGAGGGCGCGCGGCAACCCGGAGGCGGCGCGCTGGCGGCGCTCTGCGATGCGCCTGGCGAGTATGTCAAAGCCTGAGAACGTTCTCATGTTGCAGCGCACAAAAATGCGCTTGACGTAGCGTCGCCGCTCCCTATTTGTGCGTTGCAGCATAATAGCTGGAGTAGGAGCCGTGGACGATACCGCCCCCAAGCCGCCGGTAAAGCCTGCCAAGGTCGCCCGTCGTCCGGAGCGTCCCATCGCCACGCCGCCGCAATCGTCTGTCAAGCCGTCGCTGCCCAAGTCCAAGGTCGCCAAGAAGAGCGTCCCGGCCGTGCCGCTCGCGACAAAGCCGACGGCCGCCGACATCGTTCCGCCGCTCGCGTCGATCGTGCCCGCTTCGGTCGTGCCCGACGTGGCTATCGAGGCGGCGCCGGTGACGCGCGAGCCTGCTCCCGATCTGCCGGTCGCGCCGACTGCGGCCGCGCGACCACCCGTCGTCCCCACCACCGACCCGATCGCTGCGGCAACGACCGCGCCGATCGCCCCCTACGCAGCGAAGGAAGTCATCATGGAAACGATCGAAACCGTCACCGCCAAGACCCAGACCGCGTTCGCCGACGCGACCGAGCGCGCCAAGGGTGCGGTCGAAAAGAGCCAGAAGATGTTCGAAGACGCGAACGAATTCGGCAAGGGCAACATCGAGGCGATGGTCGAATCGTCGAAGATCGCGGTGCGCGGTCTCGAAGCGCTCGGCCAGGACGCCGCCGCCTTCGCCAAGAAGTCGTTCGAAGAGGCGACCGCCGCCGCCAAGACGATGACCAGCGTCAAGTCGCCGACCGACTTCTTCAAGCTCCAGTCGGACTATGCCCGTTCGGCGTTCGACGCGATGGTGCAGCAGACCTCGCGCAACACCGAAGCCATGCTGAAGCTGGCCGGTGAAGTGGCGCAGCCGCTGTCGAACCGCGTGGCGCTCGCCGCGGAAAAGATGAAGGTCGTCGCGTAACCTGACGCAATGGACCGAAGAGGGGGCGGCCGCAGCGATGCGGTCGCCCCTTTTCGTTGGAAGGTGGGCCGGGTGCCGTCAACTTTTGCGCGACCCCCTTGCCCCGGGCATGCCCGATGCCATATTTTCGCGATCCACATGATAGTTGAACCGATCACCATGGCCGAACGCCGCGACGACGGAACGGATGACGGCAACGACGGCGGCGCCGGCACGGGCCTCGCCACCAAGACGCGCACGCGCACCAAGCAGCCGACGCCCTATCGCGTCCTGATGCTGAACGACGATTACACGCCGATGGAATTCGTCGTGCTGTGCCTGCAACGCTTCTTCCGCATGAACATGGAAGAGGCGACGCGGGTGATGCTGCACGTCCACCAGAAGGGCGTCGGGGTGTGCGGGGTCTTCTCCTATGAGGTGGCGGAGACCAAGGTCGGGCAGGTCATCGACTTCGCCCGGCAGAACCAGCACCCGTTGCAATGCACGCTGGAGAAGGCCTGATCGCAGGTTTGCGCTCGCGCTAAGGCGCGACGACGGTTCGCGCGCAAACCGACATCCTTCATCGTCGGCATCCCGGCGGAGGCAGAGATGTCGCAGCCGCGCTGGCTCGACTTACCGCGCCGGCGGCAGCCAGCCGAGATCGATATGCTGCGTGCGGTCGATATGATGCGCGGTGCGGGCGAGCGCGTGTTCGTTGAGGAAGGTGATCCGGCCGCCGTTGCGGGCCAGCAGGCCTTCGTCCTCCAGCTGGCGCAGCATGCGGTTGACGTGGACGGCGGTGAGGCCGGTCGCATCGCCGATCTGTTCCTGCGTCAAGCAGGGCGAAAAGCTGTCCTGCACGCTGGCATCCAGGCGTCGGTGGCAGTTGCGCAGGCCGATCAGCAGCGCGCAGATGCGGGCTTTGGCCGATCCGCGCCCCAGGTTCGCCATCCGGTCGGTCAGCGCGACGCGTTCGATCTGGTCGCGGACGAGCAACAGGCCGGCGATACGCGGGTGGTCGACGATCAGCGCGGCGATCTGCGCGCGATCGATGATCGCGACGGTGCTTTCAGTCAGCGCCATCAGCGTTTCGGGCGCGCTGCGGTAGACGAGCGCGGGCGTGGCGATCAGGTCGCCGGGGAACAGGAAGCGCAGGATCTGGCGGCTGCCGTCGGGCAGGATGATGTAGCTCATCAGCGATCCGTGGCGGATGACGAACAGCTCCGTCGCGCGGTCATGCTCGCGCAGCAGCACCGCGCCGCGTCGCACCGTCCGCTCGCGTGTTTCGAGTCCGTCGAGCGCGCGCCGTTCGCTGGCGGATAGCTCTATCAGTTCGCCGAGCCGGTCGGCGAGGCCACTGCCCACGCTGTATCATCCCCCTGAACCCCTGAGGCGTGGGGGTTAGCGAAAGGGCAGAAACGCTTGCATTAAAGTCGATCAAGCGCGCGGCGTTCATTGGCAACTTGCACCCGTCGACCGGCGCGCTAGACGCTATGCCATGGACCGTATCCTTATCCGTGGCGGCAACCGCCTGTCGGGGCGCCTGCCGATTTCGGGCGCGAAGAATGCCGCGCTGACGCTGATGCCGTGTGCGCTGCTGACCGACGAGCCGCTGACGCTGCGCAACCTGCCGCGGCTCGCCGACGTCGACGGGTTCGGTCACCTGCTCAACCAGCTGGGCGCGTCGACCGCGATCCAGGGCACGCGGCCCGAGGATTTCGGGCGGGTGATGACGATCCGGGCGGGGCAGCTGACCTCGACCGAGGCGCCGTACGACATCGTGCGCAAGATGCGCGCGTCGATCCTGGTGCTGGGCCCGGTGCTGGCGCGCGCGGGCGAGGCGCGGGTGTCGCTGCCCGGCGGCTGCGCGATCGGCAACCGCCCGATCGACCTGCATCTGAAGGCGCTGGAGGCGATCGGCGCCGAGTTGGAGATGGCGGCAGGCTACGTCAAGGCGACCGCGCCGGGCGGGCGGCTGTCGGGCGGGCGCTATCGCTTCCCCGTCGTGTCGGTCGGCGCGACCGAGAATGTCGTGATGGCGGCGGTGCTCGCGAAGGGCGCCAGCGTGATCGAGAATGCAGCGCGCGAGCCCGAGATCGTCGACCTGTGCAACTGCCTCACCGCAATGGGCGCGCGGATCGACGGCATCGGCACCGATACGCTGGAGATCGAAGGCGTCGACCGGCTGCACGGCGCGACCTATGCCGTCATGCCCGACCGGATCGAGGCGGGCAGCTATGCCTGCGCCGCGGCGATCACCGGCGGCAGCCTGGAGCTGGTCGGCGCGAATGCCGGCGACATGCAGGCGACGATCGACGGCCTGCGCGAGGCGGGCGTGACGGTGACCGAGACGCGCGATGGCGTGAAGGTGGAAGCATCGGGTCCGCTCGGCCCCGTGACGCTGTCGACCGCGCCCTATCCCGGCTTTGCGACCGACATGCAGGCGCAGTTCATGGCGATGCTGTGCAAGGCGGACGGCGCCAGCGTGCTGACCGAGACGATCTTCGAAAACCGCTACATGCACGTGCCCGAGCTGGCGCGTATGGGCGCGGACATCCAGGTCCATGGCCGCACGGCGGTGGTGAAGGGCGTCGACCGGCTGGTTGGCGCGCCGGTGATGGCGACCGACCTGCGCGCCTCGATGAGCCTGATCCTCGCCGGCCTCGCGGCGGAAGGCGAGACCGCGGTCGCGCGCGTCTATCACCTCGACCGTGGCTATGAGCGGCTGGAGGAAAAGCTGTCGGCGGTGGGCGCGGATATCGAGCGGGCGAGCGACGGGTAAGGTCGTTCCTTCCTTACGAGGACCGATCGACATTCATTCACGCCAAGATACGACGAGGTGACGATAAGACGGTTCGCGCGGAGGCGCGGAGGACGCAGAGGTGTCGCGTTTGCCGCGCGAGCGGCCTGTCTTTCTCGGTCGAGGTCAAGGCGAAGCGTCGCCGCGCGCGTGACATCTCTGCGTCCTCCGCGCCTCCGCGCGAACAAAACTCTTATTTCTTCATGTCTTTCCGCTCGTCGAAAAATCCATCACGCCGGTGAATGTCGATCGGCCCTAGAGCATACACGACGCGCGCCGTATCCTCCCCCTCCGTCAGCGCTGGCGCGCTGCCACCTCCCCCCTGGCGGGGGAGGATTGATGCCAAGGGTCCGCGGCGCGATTGGTGGCTTACAGCACCCACCAGGCCACGGCCGTCACCGTGACCAGAGATAGGATCGTCGACATCAGGATCGCGCGGGCGGCCAGCGTCACCTCTTGCGCGTAGAGTTCGGCGACCATGAACGGCCCGGTGCCGGTCGGCAGCGCGGCGACGATCAGCGCGGCGGCGGCATAGGGCTTGGGGAGTGGCAGCAGCCATAGCGCAGCCAGCGTGACGAGCGGCTGCACCACCAGCTTGGCGACGACCGCGAAGCCCAGTTCAGCGGGCTCGCCCTTTCCCTGCCGCTGCGCGAGGAACATGCCGATCGTCACCAGCGCGACCGGGGTCGCCGATCCGCCCAGCATCTTTAGCACGGTCGCGGCCGGGGCCGGGAGGCCGAGGCCGGTCAGGGCGTACAGCGCGCCCGCGACCGGCGCGGCGACGATCGGGTTGCGCAATACCGATCCGAAGACCCGCGCGATCGTCGCGATCCGCAGCCCCTTGCCGTCGAGATCGACCTCGACCAGCATGAGCGAGAAAGCGAACAACGCACAGCTGGTCAGCAGCGCGGCGATGACCGCGGCGGCAAGGCCTTCCGGCCCCAGCAGGCCGTGCGCGATCGGGATGCCCATATAGGCGCAGTTGGAAAAGCTGGCGGTCAGCGCATCGAGCGAGCGGCGCGCCATGCTGCGGGGCAGGCCGGCGACGCGCGGGGTGGCCCAATAGGATAGCGCGAAGGTTGCGACCATGCCGATCGCGAACACCAGGGTGAAGCGCGGCTGCGCGAGCGTCGCCCAATCCGCCTCCGCCACGAAATCGAACAGCAAGGCGGGCAGCGCCAGCCAGACGACATAGGTGTTGAGGATGCTGACCGCGCCCGCCTCCAGACCGCGCAGCCGGGCGAAGGCGAACCCCGCCAGGATCAGCACGAAGATCGGCAGGATGGTGGCGAGGATCGTCATCGCGGGCGTTGCGGGTTGCGCGGGGGGATCAGGCGATCCGGTCCGGCACTTCCGCCGCATCCGCGGCGATCGATTCGCTGGACGCGACGGCTTCCCACGGAAAGACGAACCAGTCCTTGACGACGTCGCGATCGATGGTGCGCGCCGCAAGCTCGACGCGTTCGGCCGAGCGGCTGTTGTCGATCAGCGTGGCGAAGCGGACGTTGGCGGCATCGCCGTCCGCCGCGGCGAGCGCGGCGCGGACGAAGGCGATGGTGCGGCCCGAATCATTGATGTCGTCGAGGAACAGCAGGCGCTCCCCCGCGCGGGACCGGGCGGCGAGGGCGGCGAGGCCCGCCTGCGTCACCGCGTCGCTGTCGCGGGCGGACAGATCGATCGAGCGCATCGGCACATCGATCGCATGGCTGAGGTAGACGGCCGGCACCAGGCCGCCGCGGCCGATGCCGACGATCGTATCGGGGCGCCAGCCACCGGCGGCGATCGCATCGCGCAGGGTCAGGACGGCGGCGACGACGGCGTCGTGCGGGATGGGAGTGAACACGGGCATCCGCCCTTTTTGCCGCATTGCGGCACAGGGGCAAGCGTGGGGTGGTGTGACCCTCTGCCTTCGTCATCCCGGCGGACGCCGGGATCCATGGACCCGGAACAGCCGTGGTGTGCAAGCTGCGGGTCGCGCCGTGACCATGGATTCCGGCGTGCGCCGGAATGACGAGGGAAGTGTGTCCGCGTTCATCCCACGGACATCGCCCATCAATGACGATGTGGTGCTGGCCTCAGCCCGCCGCTGCAATCGCGCGATAGGTGTTGCGGAGCGATACCTTGTCGATCTTTTCCGTGCCCAGTCGTGGCAGGGCGACCTTGGAGACCCAGATGCGTGCGGGCACTTTGAAGGCGGCGATATGGTCGGCGAGGAAGGCCTGCAACGCCGTCTGATCCAGCGCCGTGTCGCCGCGCAGATGCACCACCGCGCCGGGCACCTCGCCGAAGCGGTCGTCGGGCAGGCCGAACACCGCGGCCTCCGCGACGTCGGGATGGGCGTAGAGCGCGGCTTCGACCTCCTGGCAGGCGATATTCTCGCCGCCGCGGATCACGATGTCCTTGGCGCGATCGACGATGAACAGGTAGCCGTCCGCATCGAGATAGCCGATGTCGCCGGTGCGGAAATATCCGTCCGCGGTCATGCACGCCGCGGTCGCGTCCGGCCGGTTCCAATAGCCGAGGAAATTGGCGATCGAGCGGATCGCGATTTCGCCACGCGCGCCCTGCGGCACGGGCGCGTTGTCATCGTCGAGGATCGCGAGGTCGACCAGCGGAGCGGAGGCGCGCCCGGCGCTGTCGGGCTTGGCGAGATAGTTGCTGCGCCAATTGCCGGTGCCGATGCCGTTCGTCTCGGTCAGGCCATAGCCGATCAGCGGCGCGCCCCCGCCCATCTCCGCATCGATGCGGCGGACATGCTCGACCGGGCGCGGCGCGCCGCCCGCGGCGAAATCGGTGACGGTGGAGAGGTCGAAGGAGACGCGATCGGGATGCGTCAGGATTTCGAAGCTCATCAGCGGCACGCCGACGAAATAGCTGATCCGCTCCGCCTGGATCAGGCGCATCGCCTCGACCGCATCCCATTTGCGCATCAGGACGAGCTTGCGCCCCATGGCAAAGCTCTGCAGCATCACCGGCACCTCGGCGGTGACGTGGAACAGCGGCAACGTCAGCAGCGTGGAGGGCTGTTCGGTCGGCGGATTGCCGTCCTGCGTCGCGAGGCCGAGCATCATCAGCGCCTGCGCCAGATAGTTGAACGTGCCCTGCACCACGCCGCGGTGATCGGCGATCGCGCCCTTCGACCGGCCGGTCGATCCGGAGGTGAACAGGATCGTCGCATGGTCGGTGCCCACGACGTCGGGCAACGCGGCATCTTCGCCACCCGCCGCGGTGATCGCGCCCAGCGCTTCGGCGAGCGGCAGCGTGTCGTCGATCGCCACCACCTGCGCCGACGATCCGGCCAGCCGCTGCGCGCGCGGGCCATCGGCGAAGACGAGGCGCGCCTCCACCTCGTCGATCGCCGCGGCCAGTTCCTCCGCCTGCCACCAGCCGTTGAGCAGGGTGGCGACGCCGCCCGCCATCAAGATGCCCATGTACAGCACGATCCACGACGGCGAATTGCGCATGGCGATGCCGACCCGGTCGCCCTTGGCGACGCGGTGCGTGGCGACGAGAGCGCCAGCGACCGCGCGCGCGGCGGCATAGACATCAGCGAAGGTCAGCCGTTCGTCACCGGCGACGAGGAAGGTCTTGTCGGCATGCTCATGGCAATAATGCGCGAAATAGTGCGGCAAGGCGGGCGGTGCGGCGGCGATGATCGGATAGCGGCGCCCGCCGCACTCCGCCTCGCCCAGCGCCAGCATGCCCCCCGGCCCGGTCAGTGCCGCCATCATGGCGTCCATCCGCTCGTCGAGGGTCGTCCGCATGCATGCTCTCCGCTTGGTCTTGTGCCTTTGCCCCACTATGCAGGGGCGAAACCCAGGGGGAAAGCCTTGATCCTGCCGTTGCTCGCCGCCGCCGCCCCACTCGCCGATCCGCTGGTGGGTTCCGGGGGCGGCCATATCCGCTTCGCCGATTTGGGACTTGATCCCATGGTGTTCCCCCACAGCAGCATTCCGCTGCGCTGGTACAGCCTTGCCTATATCGGCGGCATCTTACTTGGCTGGTGGTATCTGCTGAAGCTGCTCGCCCAGCCCGGGGCACCGATGGCGCGGCGCCATGCCGACGACCTCGTCTTCTACGCGACGCTGGGGATCATCCTGGGCGGGCGGATCGGCTATGTGCTGTTCTACGCGCCCGAGATGCTGCTGCATCCAGTGCGCATCCTGCGACTGTGGGATGGCGGCATGAGCTTCCACGGCGGCGTCATCGGGACGTCGCTGGGGATCATCCTGTTCGCGCGCAAGCACAAGCTCGACTGGCTGCGCGTCCACGATTACCTCGCCTGCTGCGTGCCCTTCGGCCTGTTTTTCGGCCGGCTCGCCAATTTCGTGAACGGCGAATTGTGGGGCAAGCCCGCCGACGTGCCCTGGGCGATCGTGTTCGAACGCACCGTGCCCTTCGGCATCCCCGAACCGGCGCGCCATCCCAGCCAGCTGTACGAAGCGGGGATGGAGGGGATCATCCTGTTCGCCGTCCTGTGGTTCGCCTTCTGGCGCACCAAGGCGCGTTACCAGCCGGGCAAGCTCGTCGGGCTGTTCGTGCTGGGCTACGGCATCGCGCGGTTCATCGTGGAATTCTTCCGCGAACCCGATCCGCAGTTCCACGGCACCTTCATCGAGGCGACCGGCATCCACATGGGCCAGTGGCTGTGCGTGCCGATGATCGCGGGCGGGCTGTATCTGGTGCTGACCGCCAAAGGCCGCCGCACGCGCGTGGAGTCGATCGCGGGGACAGAGAGCGTGGCCTGACGAAAGTCCTCCCCCGCCAGGGGGAGGGGGACCGTTCGGCGCTAGCCGAATGGTGGAGGGGGAGGTAGGCGACGCAGTTTATAACGGCGTGCGCCGCTTACCTCCCCCTCCGTCAGCGCTGTCGCGCTGCCACCTCCCCCTGGCGGGGGAGGACTGGAAGGAGCCTTGCGCCCACCGCCCGGCCACGGCATCTGCCGCGCGTGACCGACGTGACCGATATCCCCGACGCTCCGCTGCCCGACCGGCTCGCCCGTGCGATCACGCTGGCGGGACCGATGCCGGTGTCGCAGTTCATGGCCGCCGCCAATGCGCACTATTATGCGACGCAGCAGGCGATCGGTGCGGGCGGCGACTTCGTGACCGCGCCCGAGATCAGCCAGATGTTCGGCGAGCTGATCGGCCTGTGGTGCGCCGACCTGTGGGACCGCGCCGGCCGCCCCGAGGTCGCCTGGGTCGAGCTGGGGCCGGGCCGGGGCACGCTCGCCAACGATGCCCGGCGCGCGATGGCGAAGGCGGGGTTCGAACCGCCCGTCCATTTCGTCGAGACCAGCCCGCGGCTGCGCGACCTACAGGCCGCCGCGGTGCCGGGTGCGACCTTCCACGATTCGGTCGACAGCCTGCCGACGACCGAAGCGCTGATCGTCGTCGCCAACGAATTCTTCGATGCGCTGCCGATCCGCCAGCTGATCCGCCGCGCGGGTGGCTGGCACGAGCGACTGGTCGCCTGCCAGGACACGCTGTTCCTGCCCATCGCGGGCAAGCCCGTGCCGCCGGAGGTGCTGCCCGAACCGTTGCGCGATGCCCCCGCTGGGTCGGTGCTGGAAATTTCGCCCGCCAGCGTCGCGGTGATGACCGCGCTCGCGCGTCGTATTGCTGCGCAGGGCGGCGCGATGTTGGCGATCGATTATGGGTATGAAGGTCCGGCGCTCGGCGACACGTTGCAGGCGGTGCGCGGCCATGGCTTCGCCAATCCGTTCGACACGCCGGGCACGGTCGATCTCAGCGCGCATGTCGACTTCACGACGCTCGCCGCCGCGGCGCAGGCCGCCGGTGCGGTCGCCTGGGGGCCGATCTCGCAGCGCGACTTGCTGGGGGGCCTCGGCATCGACACGCGCGCCACGGCGCTGGCGCGGGCGACGCCGGACAAAGCGGAGGCGATCCTGGCCGATCGCGCGCGGCTGATGAGCGATATGGGGACGCTGTTCCGCGCGCTCGCGATCACCCGTGGCGACTGGCCGGTGCCGGCGGCGTTCGGCGCATGACCGCGACGCTACGCACCCCCACGGTGGCCGATGCCGAGGCGATCGCTGCGCTGTTCGCCGCATGCTTCACCGCGACCTTCGGGCATCTGTACGATCCGGCTGATCTTGCCGCCTTTCTCGACGGCATGACGGTTCCCGCGTGGCGGCGCGAGCTGGCCGATCCCGCCTTCGCCTTCCTGCTCGCCGAGGAGGAGGGCCGCGCGGTCGGCTTCGCGAAGCTGGGGCCGCAGGGGCTGCCTGTGACGCCGACCGGCCCGATGATCGAACTGCGCCAGCTGTACCTCACCGCCGACCAGCAGGGCAGCGGGCTTGCCGCGCGGATGATGGACTGGGTGATCGCCACCGCGCGGGACCGTGGCGCGCGCGAGCTGTTCCTGTCGGTGTACGTCGACAACCACCGCGCCCGTCGCTTCTACGAACGTTATGGTTTCGCGGAGGTCGGCCGCTACACCTTCATGGTCGGCAATCACGCCGACGAGGATCATCTGATGCGGCTGGGCCTGTGAGCGACGTCGAGGTGATCCGCGCGCGCGGGCTGGGCGATGTGCCGCACGGCTTCCTCGGGCGGCGCGGCGGGGTGTCGCAGGGGGTGGTCGCGGGCCTGAACGTCGGCCTTGGATCGCAGGACGATCCCGCAGCGGTGGCGGAAAATCGACGGCGGGCGGCGGCGGCCGTATTGCCCGGTGCGCCGCTCGCATCACTGTATCAGGTCCATTCGGCGGACGTGGTGCGCGTCAACGCCGCTTATCCCGATGCCGAGCGCCCGCATGCCGACGCGCTGGTCACCGAACGGCCGGGCTTGCTGCTCGGCATCCTGACCGCGGATTGCGCGCCGGTGCTGTTCGCGGACACGCAGGCGGGCGTGGTCGGCGCGGCGCATGCCGGGTGGAAGGGGGCGCTGGCCGGCGTCACCGATGCGACGATCGCCGCGATGGAAAAGATCGGGGCACGGCGCGATCGGATCGCCGCCGCGATCGGCCCGTGCATCGCGCGCGCGTCGTACGAGGTGGATGAGGGATTCCTCGCGCGTTTCACGGCGGTCGATCCGGAGAATGAGCGCTTCTTCGCGAGCGGTCGGGACGGGCGCTACCAGTTCGACCTCGAGGCCTATGTGACGCATCGACTCGCTGCTGCGGGGCTGGCGCGGGTCGAGGCGCTGGGGCTGGATACCTATGCGCAACCCGACCGCTTCTACAGCTACCGCCGGGCGACGCATAAGGGCGAGCCGGATTATGGGCGGCAGATCAGTTTGATCGGGTTGCCTGCGTAACCTTCCTCGTCATTCCGGCGAACGCCGGAATCCATGGACGCGAACGGCACGCGGCTCCTGTCCCACCGGCGGCATTGTGTCCGTGGATCCCGGCGTGCGCCGGGATGACGGATGCAGGCGATAGGCCCTTCGGCATACTAGTATCCAACGTTACCAGTCGGCGCTATGCTCCGTGGCAAAGGAGAGTATCATGCCCGATGAAGCACAGATCACCGGCGTTGGGGGCAATCTGCCCGCCAACACGCCGCAGACGATCGGTGACCGCAAGCTGAAGCCATCGACGATGATGATGGGCCACGGCTTCGACCCAGCCTTGTCCGAAGGCGCGCTGAAGCCGCCGATCTTCCTCACCTCGACCTTCGTCTTCCCCAATGCCGCCGCGGGCAAGCGCCATTTCGAGGGCGTGACCGGCAAGCGACCCGGCGGCGCCGACGGCCTCGTCTATTCGCGCTTCAACGGCCCGAACCAGGAAATCCTCGAGGATCGCCTCGCGATCTGGGACGAGGCGGAGGACGCGCTCGCCTTTTCGAGCGGCATGTCGGCGATCGCGACGCTGTTCCTCGCGATGACCAAGCCCGGCGACACGATCGTCCATTCGGGCCCGCTGTATGCGGCGACCGAGACGCTGATCGGCCGCATCCTCGGCAAGTTCGGGGTAAAGTGGCTCGACTTCCCGGCGGGTGCGACGCGCGAGGAGATCGACGCGGTACTGACCGAGGCGGCGACCGGCAACGTCGCGCTGATCTACCTCGAAAGCCCGGCCAACCCGACCAACGCGCTCGTCGACATCGAAGCGGTGGCGGCGAGCCGCGACGCGATCTTCGCCGATGCGGGGGAAAAACCACCGATCGCGATCGACAACACCTTCCTCGGGCCGCTGTGGCAGCAACCGCTGCGGCACGGGGCGGATATCGTCGTATATAGCCTCACCAAATATGCCGGCGGCCATAGCGATCTGGTCGCGGGCGGTGTGCTGGGGTCGAAGGCGCACATCAATACGATCCGCTCGATGCGCAACACGATCGGCACGATCTGTGATCCCAACACCGCGTGGATGCTGCTGCGGTCGCTGGAAACGCTGGAACTGCGCATGAGCCGGGCCGGGGAAAACGCGGCCAAGGTCTGCGCCTATCTGCGCACGCATCCGAAGGTCGAGCGCGTCGGCTACCTGGGCTTCTTCGGCGACGAGCCGGGGCAGGAGCGGCAGGCGGATATCTATCGCCGCCATTGCTCGGGCGCGGGTTCCACCTTCTCGCTGATCCTGAAGGGCGGCGAGGCGGAGGCGTTCCGCTTCCTCGATGCGCTGCGCATCGCCAAGCTGGCTGTATCGCTGGGCGGCACCGAGACGCTGGCGAGCCATCCGGCGGCGATGACGCATCTGTCTGTGCCGCAGGAGCGCAAGGACGCGCTGGGGATCACCGACAGCCTGGTGCGCATCTCGATTGGCGTCGAGGATGCCGACGATCTGATCGCCGACTTCGCGCAGGCGCTGGACGCGATCTAAGCAACGGGCGCCCCTCCCGATGTCAGGAGGGGCGCCCGCCATCAACCCGCTTCCGCCCGCAGCTCGGCGCCGGTAGAGCCGCTGCATGGCAGGGATCAGCAGGCGCAAGGTGATCGTCGCGGGGGGCGCGGGCGTCGGGCTGGTCGTCGCTTGGGGGCTGTGGCCGCGCGCCTATGCCCCGAACCTCGCGATTGCGCCCGGCGAGACCGCGTTCGGCGCATGGCTGAAGATCGGCGACGACGGCCATGTCACCGTCGCGGTGCCGCAGCTGGAGCACGGGCAGGGCATCTATACCGCGCTGGCGCAGGTGGTGGCCGACGAACTGGGCGCCGACTGGCGGACGGTCGGCGTCGAGGCGGCGCCGATCAACGCGCTCTATGCCAACCCGCTGGCGCTCGAATCGCTGTTCGAAGGCACGCTCGCGCGGCTGCCGCAGCACCTCTACGACAGCTATGCGCAGCGCAGCGACGCGATGCTGACCGGCGGATCGACCAGTCTTCGCATGTTCGAAGACGATGCGCGCACTGCGGGCGCGACCGCGCGGGCGCTGCTGTGCAAGGCGGCGGCGCGGCGCTGGGGCGTCACCTGGACCGATTGCAGCGCGGAGGCGGGCTTCATCGTCCACGGCCGCGACCGGCTGCGCTTCGCCGCGCTGGCGGCGGAGGCGTCGCGCGAAAGCGTGCCCAACCCCCTGCCAATCGGCGTCGCGGGTGCGGGCAAGCTGGCGGGACAGGCGGTGCCGCGGATCGACGTACCTGCAAAGGTCGATGGTTCGGCCAGCTTTGCGGGGGATATCCGCTTGCCCGACATGGTGCATGCCGCGATCCGGCAGGGGCCGATCGGCGATGCGCGATTGGTCGCCGTCGATCGCGCCGCGGCGGATCGCATCCGCGGCGTGCTGGCGGTCGTCGAGAACCCCAAGTGGGTGGCGGCGGTCGCGACGACATGGTGGGCGGCGAATCGCGCGCTGGAGGCGCTCGCGCCGCGCTTCGCCAGCGATACGCCGCTCGCCGACGATGCCGGGATCGACCGCGCGCTGAACGAGGCGCTGGCGGCGACGGGGCAGACCATGGCGGCGGCAGGCGACCCGGCGCGCTTGCTGGAGGGCGGCGGCGTCGTGTCGGCGGACTATCGCGTCGGGCTGGGCGTGCATGCTGCGCTGGAGACCGCGAGCGCGGCGGCGGCGTACCGCGACGGGCGGCTGGAGCTGTGGCTGCCCACCGCGGCCCCCGCGGCGGCGCGGGCGGCGGCGGCGCGCGTGGCGGGTCTGTCGCCGGGGGCGGTGGTGATCCACCGCACGCTGGCGGGCGGCGACTTCGGTGCGCGGCTGGAGACGGTGATCGCCGAACAGGCGGCGCTGCTGACGATGCAGCTGAAGCGTCCGGTCAATCTCGTCTGGTCGCGGGGCGAGGAGACGCTGCACGATCGCTTCCGCCCGCCCGCCCGCGCGACGTTGCGCGCGCGCCTGTCGAGCAACGGCGCGATCGCCGCCTGGGACGCCGCGATCGCGGCCCCGGCGACGGGCCATGCGCTCGCCCGGCGGCTGCTGCCCGGCGCGGGCGCGCTGCTGGGGCGCGGCGATCCCTATGCGGTGGCGGGGGCGACGCCGGTCTATCGCATCCCGGCCTATGCCATCGCGCATCATCCCGCCGACATCGGCGTCGAAACCGGCCACCTGCGCGGCGGGGCGCACGGCTACACCGCCTTCTTCACCGAATGTTTCATCGACGAACTGGCGCATGTCGCGGGCACCGAACCCTTGTCCTACCGGATCGGCATGCTGGGCGGCGAGCCGCGGCTGGCGCGCTGCCTGACGACGGTGGCAGCGCTGGGCGGCTGGGACGGCGGCGCGGACGGATCGGGGCAGGGCATCGCCGCGCATGCCTTTCGCGGCAGCCGCATCGCGGTGCTGGCGGAGGTGTCGGCGGAGGATGGCGGGCGAATCCGCGTCGATCGCCTCGTCGCGGCGGTGGATTGCGGGCGAATCGTCAACCCGGACCTCGTCCGCCAGCAGATCGAAGGCGGCCTGATCTTCGGCATGGCGCAGGCACTGGGCGCCTCGACCGGTATCGCGAAGGGGCGGACGCGCGCGCATGGGTTTGCGGGGCTCAACCTCCCGCGGCTCGTGGACAGTCCCGACATCGTCGTCGAACTCATCGCATCCGGCGAGGCGCCGGGCGGGGTGGGCGAGCTGGGCGTGCCCGCCGTCGCGCCCGCAATCGCCAATGCCGTCTTCTCCGCGACCGGTAGGCGGCTGCGCACACTGCCGCTACAGCCGACGCCATGACGATTCCCGCCGGCCATCCCGCGATCCCGCCCCGCAAGATCGGGGTATTGCTCACCAATCTCGGCACGCCCGATGCGCCCGATCCGAAATCGGTGAAACGCTATCTGGGCGAATTCCTGTCCGACCGGCGCGTCGTCGAAATCCCGCCGATCGCGTGGCAGCCGATCCTGCGCGGCATCATCCTCAACATCCGCCCGAAGAAGTCCGCCCATGCCTATGGCCTGGTGTGGAGCGACGAAGGGTCGCCGCTCGCCGCGATCACGCGCCGGCAGGCACAGGCGCTGACGGACGCGTTCGGCGAGGGCGTGATCGTTGATTATGCGATGCGCTACGGCAATCCGGCGATCGCCGACCGGCTGGCCGCACTGAAGGATGCCGGCTGCGAGCGCATCCTGATCGCGCCGCTGTATCCGCAATATTGCGCGGCGACGACCGCGACCGCCAACGACAAGGCCTTCACCGCGCTGGCGCACATGCGCTGGCAGCCGGCGATCCGCACGCTGCCGCCGTATCATGACGATCCCGCCTATATCGCCGCGCTGAAGGAGAGCATCGAATCGCAGCTCGCGGGCCTCGATTTCGTGCCCGAGCGGATCGTCGCCAGCTTCCACGGCATGCCCAAGCGGACGCTGGAGCTGGGCGACCCCTATCACTGCCACTGCCAGAAGACCGCGCGGCTGCTGTCCGAGGCCATGAATCGCGAGCTCACCATCGCCTTCCAGTCGCGCTTCGGTCCGGCGAAATGGCTGGGGCCGGCGACCGACGAGACGCTGGAGGCGCTGCCCGCGCAAGGGGTGCGCAAGGTCGCGGTGGTGGCACCAGGCTTTTCCGCCGATTGCCTCGAGACGCTGGAGGAGTTGGCCATTCGTGGCCGCGAAAGCTTCATTGCGGCGGGTGGCACCGACTTCGCCTATCTGCCCTGTTTGAACGACGGCGCGCCGGGCATGGCGATGCTGCGGACGTTGCTGCATCGCGAGCTGCAAGGCTGGATTCCGTAACGAAATATGGAAATACCGGTCCGGCCCCGGTTCCGCCATTGCCACCGTCCGGGCGCCCGCCTAGCGTTCCACCGAACGTCTAACGGGAGAGGTTGGAATGGCCAGAGTAGCGATCGTCACCGGTGGTACGCGTGGCATCGGCGAGGCGATCAGCCTTGCCCTGAAAGAGGCCGGCATCACCGTCGCCGCCAATTATGCGGGCAATGACGAACGGGCGCGCGAGTTCACCGAGCGGACGGGCATCGCCGCCTACAAATGGGACGTCGCGGATCACGACGCTTGCCAGGACGGCTGCGCGAAGGTCGCCGCGGATCTGGGGCCCGTCGACATCGTCGTCAACAATGCGGGCATCACGCGCGACGGCACGATCCTGAAGATGACCTACCAGATGTGGAAAGAGGTCATGGACACCAACCTGGGCGGTTGCTTCAACATGGCCAAGGCCACGTTCCCCGGCATGCGCGAGCGCAAATGGGGGCGGATCGTCAACATCGGTTCGATCAACGGTCAGGCAGGCCAGTACGGCCAAGTGAACTACGCCGCGGCGAAGAGCGGTATCCACGGCTTTACCAAGGCATTGGCGCAGGAAGGCGCGCGCGCTGGCGTGACGGTGAACGCGATCGCGCCGGGCTATATCGACACCGATATGGTGGCGGCTGTGCCGAGCGACGTGCTGGAGAAGATTGTCGCCAAGATCCCGGTCGGTCGCCTGGGCCAGGCCAGCGAAATCGCACGCGGCGTTGCATTCCTGTGTTCGGAAGATGCGGGCTTCGTGACGGGATCGACGCTGAGCCTGAACGGCGGGCAACATATGTACTGACGATGCGAGGGGCGTAGCCGAGGCTACGCCCCGATGCGCGCGCAACGCGCACGCACGCATCGTCCCGGCCGGCGGGTCGCCCGGCCAAGGGCGAACCCGTCCGACGACGGCTTTGCCGGCGTCCTGATTGGGGGGCATTCCCCGAAAACGCACCGTCACTCCGGACCCGTTCCGGGGTCCACAGGGCCGCCGGGGGAGCGCCCGAGCCTCTTGCCTTCCCCCTCGCCGCGGAGTGGACCCCGGACCAAGTCCGGGTGACGGCGTGGGCGGGACAGGCGTCTAAAGCCCCACACACAACACAAGGCCCGGCCTTCCCGAAGGAAGACCGGGCCTCGCACCCCGTTACGCTACGCGGGGCTTAACGCTTACCGGCAATAGCCGGGGCGATCCGAGCGCTCGACGGCGCGGCCGGCGAGGGCACCCGCACCGGCGCCGAGGACGGTGCCGAGCGTGCGGTCGCCACGGGTGTCGATCGTGCGGCCGAGCAGGCCACCGGCGATCGCACCGAGCACCGTACCGGTGGTGCCGTCGTTGCAGCGGCGGGCGTAGCCGCGGTCGCGGTAATAGCCACGGTCGCCGCGATAGACGCGATCGTCACGATAGCCGCGGTCATAGGCGTAGCCGCGATTGTAACCGCCGTAATAGCCGCGCTGCGCCGAGGCGGCGCTGACCGGCACGAGGGCCGAGGCGGTCATGGCGAGCGCGGCACCGGCGAGGCTCAGGGTCTTCAGCATGGGTCTTCTCCCGTCCGTAATCTGTCCGTTTCGACGGCGATGCGGGGGGCACCTGCCCGTCGTCGATGGATGTCTTTTGCCCGAGTCGCGTTGACTTGACCCTGAATGCGCCCGTTATCGTCCGTTCAGGCAGAGCAGGGGTGCCGCCTGCCGTTCCGCACCCTATGAGGCGCGGCATGCGTGTGCTGTTCGTCATCTTGGCGGTGTTGCTGATCGTCCCCGGCTGGGCGGGGGAAGAACGCCTGCCGCTGTTGGGGCGGCACCCCGAACTGACCATGCGGCGTGTCGATCTCGACCCCGCCGATCCGTCGCGCCGGCGGCTGGGATCGCTGACCTATCTCGGCGGTGCCGAGCTGCGCAGCCGCGATCCGGCGTTCGGCGGCTATTCGTCGCTGCGGGTGGAGCGGCGGCCGAACGGTGACCGGTTCACGCTGCTCAGCGATGGCGGCAATATCGTCGCCTTCACGATGGGCACGGACTGGCGGCCGCATGGCGTGCAGTTCCAGAACCTGCCGCAGGGACCGGGCACCGGTTGGGAGAAGCGCGACCGCGACACCGAATCGATGACGGCCGATCCGGCGACGGGACAGATCTGGGTGGGATATGAGCGGTATAACGCCATCTGGCGCTACGCTCCCGGTTTCGCGCGCGCCGAGGCGCAGCGCACGCCGCCTGAGATGGCGCGCTGGCCGATCAATGGCGGCCCCGAGTCGCTCGCTCGCCTGCCGGATGGGCGATTCGTGACGATCAGCGAGGATGCGCATGTCCCACCGGCGCATTGGACGGGCGCGGAGGCGGAGCGGTTGCACAGCCGCACTGCGTTACTCTTCCCCGGTGATCCGATCCGCGCGCGGCCGGTCTATTTCGCCTATATGCCCTATGGTCGCTACGACCCCGCCGATGCGACCGCCTTGCCCAACGGCGACCTGCTGGTGCTCGACCGGGCGTTCCGGCTGCCCTTTCGATTCAGCAATCGCGTTTCGCTGGTGCCGGCGTCGGCGATTCGCGCGGGCAGCGTGGCGCGGGGGCGTCTGCTCGCGACGCTCGATTCGCCGCTGATCCACGACAATTTCGAAGGCGTCGCAACGACGATCGAACATGGCGCGACGATCGTCTGGCTGGTGTCCGACGACAATCAGCTGCCGATGCAGCGGACGCTGCTGCTCAAGTTCCGGTTCGATTCGCGCTGACGGACCGCGCGCGGCCCGGCTGTTTCTGCCGCCATCACCAACGCCAAAAGCCCGCCGCTCCCGGGGGAGCAGCGGGCCTTGGCAAGCCGGAAACGGACGTCGCTGTCGGCCGCTTACGCGGCGGCGGCGGTCGCCGACAGCTTCTTGACGATTTCGCGCTTCAGGCGGCGGCAGCGCAGCGACAGCTTGTCGTCACCGGTCTTCACCAGCCAGTTGTCGAGACCGCCATTGTGCTCGACCGAGCGCAGGCCGTGGGTCGACACGCGCAGACGCACGCTCTTCTCGAGCGAATCGGACATCAGCGTGACGTTCTGCAGGTTCGGCAGGAACGTGCGCTTGGTCTTGTTGTTGGCGTGGGAAACGTTGTGACCCACCTGCCGGCCCTTGCCGGTCAGCTCGCAAATGCGCGACATGGCTTTAAATCCTGAATTCGGTTGCCCGGAAAGCCGGCGCCACTAGCGGCTTCGCGGCGATCCGTCAACCATGGGGCGATCCGCGCACCGTCGCACGCCGGGTGCAACGGACTCGGACACGCGGCGTTGTTACGCCATCGTAAAGGTCACGAACAGGGGACGGTTCACATGCGCACGTTGCTGGCATTGCTCGGGGTTATCGCGCTTATCGTCGTGGCGCTGATGTATTTCGGCTTCATCAATATCGATCAGACGCGCCCGGCCCTGGTGCAGGCGCCGCAGTTTAAGGCCGACGTCGCGCGCGTCAGCGTCGGCACCGAGAAGAAGACGGTCGAGGTGCCGACCGTCAACGTCGAACGGCCGGGCAACGCCCAATAAGGGGCGCTTTCGCGAATCGGGGATCGGGGGCAGGAGGGAGAGATGTTTCCCCTGCCGCCCCCCATGCGACGCGCCCTTGACGCGGCCGCCGCCGCCGCCGCGGCCGGCGAGGTGCCGGTGGGGGCGGTGCTGCTGTGGCGCGGCGAGGTGATCGCCGAGGCGGCCAATGCACCGCGCGCGCTGTGCGATCCCACCGCTCATGCCGAGATGCGCGTGATCCGCGAGGCCGCGGCGCGGCTGGGCCGTGAGCGGCTGGAAGAGGCGGATCTGTGGGTGACGCTCGAGCCCTGCGCGATGTGCGCGGGGGCGATCGCGCATGCCCGGATCGGGCGGCTCTATTATGGTGCGAGCGATCCCAAGGGCGGTGCGATCGAACACGGGCCGCGTTTGTTCTCGCAACCCACCGTGCATCACCGGCCGGAGGTGTACGGCGGGATCGGCGAGGCTGAGGCGGCGGCGCTGCTGCGGGCCTTCTTTCGCGACCGGCGGTAAACGGGTTCGCGCGAAGACGCTAAGACGCGAAGAGATCGCGCCGTGGAGCCGCGTTGGTCTGTTTCATACATTGTGCGCGCAGAGGCGCTGAGGGCGCAGAGAGGGTGCGGTCTTGGCCGGCGCAGCCTGCTTCTCATGTTATGAGGGGCACCTGACGGTGCCGTAGGCGGGCACCTCTTGGCGTCTTCGCGTCTTCGCGTGAACCAAACCGAGGCGGCGGCGCGCGCGCGCCCCGCAAAACACCCGCCGGCACCAATGGCACCGGCGGGCAAAGGCGTCTTACTGACGCAGGTCGTTCTGCGAGATCGGCACGATCTTGATCTCAACACGGCGGTTGGCGGCGCGGCCGGCTTCGGTGTCGTTCGAGGCGACCGGGTTGCTCTCGCCGAAGCCGCGCGTGCCGATACGCGCGGCCTGCACGCCATGCGCGGCCAGATAGTCGGCGACCGACACGGCGCGGCGTTCCGACAGCTGCTGGTTGTACGATTCCGAGCCGGTCGAATCGGTGAAGCCGTACACGTCGACGAAGGTCTGGTTGTACTGCGACAGCGTGTCGGCAACCTGATCGAGCGTGCGCTGGAACTGCGGCTGTACCGCGGCGCTGTTATAGCCGAAGGTGATGCCCGACGGGATGTTGAGGATCAGATTGTCGCCTTCGCGCGTCACCTGCACGTCGGTGCCGGCGGTGCGGGCGCGCAGGTCGCGTTCCTGCTTGTCCATATAGGCGCCGATGCCGGCACCTGCGAGGCCGCCGATGCCGGCGCCCAGGATCTTGGCGGTACGATCGTTGCGGCCGCCGACGAGGTCGCCGAGCAGATAGCCGCCGAGCGCGCCGCCGATGCCGCCGATCGCGGTCGACGAGATGCGGCGCTGGCCGGTTTCCGGATCGGTGGTGCAGGCGCTGGTCGTAACGAGCGCCGTGAGTGCGGCGGCGGCGAGGAATTTGGAGCGCATGATGTCCCTTTGCTTACAGGTGGCCTTCGTCTGGGGGGAATAACTCAGGTCCGAAGCGGCTTGTTCCGCCTGCGATCTGAACGGTGGATGAGCCGGGAGCGATGCGCGTGCAACGCACTTTCCGCAGGCATGCTGCAATCAGGCGGTTGTCGCGGCCGGACTTGTACGGCAAAGACACGTCACGCCGATGGCACCGCTTCCGCCCTTTCCCTGGATCGACGTCCTCATCATCCTCGCGCTCGTCGCGTTGAACGGCGTATTCGCGATGAGCGAACTCGCGATCGTTTCGTCGCGCAAGGCGCGGCTGGAGGCGATGGCGCGTTCGGGGCGCAAAGGCCCCGCCGCCGCGCTGCAACTCGCCGCCGATCCCGGCAAATTCCTGTCTTCCGTACAGATCGGCATCACGCTGATCGGCATTCTGGCGGGCGCCTATTCGGGATCGAGCCTGGGCAGCCCCACCGCCGCGCGGCTGCAATTGCTGGGCCTGTCGGCGCATACCGCCGAGACGCTGGGCTTCGCATTGGTGATCGGCCTCACCACCTACGCCTCGCTGATCATTGGCGAACTCGTCCCCAAGCAATTCGCGCTGCGCAAGCCCGAAACGGTCGCCAGCCTGGTCGCGCTGCCGATGCGCTACATCGCCCTCGTCTGCGCGCCGCTCGTCTGGGTGCTCGATTCGTCGAGTGCGCTCGTCTTTCGCATCCTCGGCCTCAACCGCGAATCGGAGGATCAGGTGACGGCGGAGGAGCTGCACCTGATCGTCGCCGAAGCGAGCAAGTCGGGCGTGATCGAGGAGCATGAGCGCACGATCATCTCGGGCGTCGTCCGCCTCGCGGACCGGCCGGTGCGCGAGGTGATGACGCCGCGCACCGAAGTCGACTGGCTCGACTGCAACCTCGACGCCGACCGGATCCGCGACATCCTGCTCGCCACGCCGCACACCCGGCTGCCGGTGGCGGAAGGGTCGGTCGATGCGGTCGTCGGCGTCGTCCAGTCGCGCGACATCGCCGCGGCGTTGTTCCGCGGCGAACCGCTCGACCTCAAGACGCTGATGCGCAAGGCGCCGGTCGTGATCGACCGGATCGACGCGATGGACGCGCTGATCGCGCTGCGCCAGGCGGAAGTGCCGATGGCGCTGATCCACGACGAATATGGCCATTTCGAAGGGATCGTGACGCCGGCCGACCTGCTCGCCGCGATCGCCGGCGAGTTCGCGAGCGATGCCGATCCCGACGAGGCGCCCTCCGTGGTGGTGCGCGACGACGGATCGTTGCTGGTCGCCGGCACGATGGCGGCCGACGCACTCGCCGAACGGCTGGGCATCGACCTGCCCGAGGATCGTGATTACGCGACCGTCGCCGGCCTGGCATTAGCCGCTTTCCGCCATTTGCCGGGCGAGGGCGAGCATTTCGAGGAACAGGGCTGGCGATTCGAGGTCGTCGACCTCGATGGCCGCCGCATCGACAAATTGCTCGTCAGCGAAATGTGATGGGGCCGGCTGGCATGCCGGTGGCGTCCGTTTCGATGCTATCTCGCTAACATAAGGCAAGGTCCGCCTGGCGTAGGACAATTCGTCCCATCGACGGCGGGCCTCAGCGTGCCCACCTATCGTGGATGGAACAGCCCGACACGCCCGCCAAGCCCTCCACATTCCGCTGGATCCTGCACTGCGGCTGGAAGGGGCTGTGCCCGCGCTGCGGCGAGGGGCGGATGTTCCGATCGTGGCTGAAGATCGTCGATCGCTGCGAGCATTGCGGGCTCGACTATCGCTTCGCCGCGCCGGACGATGGCCCCGCCTTCTTCTCGCTGTGTATCATCGCGCTGCCACTGATCTTCTTCGTCGTGTGGTTACAGGTGGCGTTCGAGCCGCCCGTCTGGGTGCATCTGATCACGTCGGTGCCGGTGATGGTCGCGGGGACGCTATTGCCGCTGCGCCCGATCAAGGGCTGGCTGGTCGCATCGCAATTCGTCAACCGCGCGCAGGAAGCAGGCACGCAAGGTCTGTGGCGCCGCCTGCACGGCACCGACGATGTGACCAACGATTTCGATCAGTAAGACGGCCGGTTACAGCCGACCGAAGACGCGTTCGAACCCGGCCGTGTCGCCCGCCGCGAGGAAGCGGGCCTGTTCGATCCAGCGGTCGCGCTCCATACGGCCGGCGAACGGCCCCAGTTGCGCATCGAGTGCCACAGCCTGTTCGGGGCTGAGCGCGGCGACCTGACCCACCGTGCTGATGCCGAGTTCACCCAGCCGCGCGGCGAGCTTGGGGCCGAGGCCCTTCAGCGTCGACACGGGGGCTCCGGCGGGATCGGCGGAGACGGGCGCAGGCGCTGCCGGAGCGGACGCGGCTTCCTGCGCCGGTGCCGCGTCCAGCGGTGCGCTGGCGGCGATCGGTTCGTCGGCGATCGGGTCGGTCGCCGCGGGCAGGTCGGGTGCGGGATCGGTTGCCTGCGGTGCCGGAGGGGTGACGGGCGGCGTCGAGACGGGCGCGGGGGCCGCTGGCGGTGGCGGGGCTATTGGTGTCGGTGCGGGCGTGTCGTCCGCGGTCCGCGCCACTTCGGCATTATGTTCGGCGATATCGCGCTCCGCCGCGCGACGCTGCCGCTTCAGGCGGATACCCCAGATGATCGCGACGATCGTCAGCAGCGCGAAGATGGCGATGATCGCCAGATGCGCGGCGGTAAAGGCATCGGTGGTGCTCGGGATCAGACTGGCGCCCGAGGCGCCGCCGGCGGAGGCGGTGTCATTCATGCGTATGATCCTAGCGATGGCGTGCCGAGGGGGCGAGGGGGATTGTCATGAGCCCAGCACGCGTGCCGACAGCGCCGCGCAATCGGCATCGCCCGCGCGCGGTTCCTGCTTGCCGGTGATCGCGCGGCCCAGCGCCTTCAACACGTTGCCGACCGATTTGACCTGCGCCGGCACGACGATCTCTGGCGCGCTGAGCGTGCCGGTGAGGAAGGCGGCGCCGGGCAAGCGGAGCAGGCCGTCACCCTTGGGGGCACCGGTCAGCCGCATGTCGAGCCGTTCGGCGGGGAAACGCACCGTGCCGGTGCCGCGTAGTTGGCTGGCGCTGGTGTCGACGATCATCGGCGCGGCGTGGCCCAGGCCGTCCGTCACCTTCAGCCCGACGATGACGCAGCGCAGACGGGCGCGTTCGCTCTCCCCCGCCAGCAGCGCGCGTCCGGCATCGAAACCCAGCGCCGCGGCGTAGCGCTGCGGCAGCGTGCCGTCGCGCACCACGAAACCGATGCGGCCGTCGGACCGCCCCACCGCCGCGCGGATCGTATCGCCCCGCCCAGTCAGGCGCGCGCGCGCTGCGATCCGCCCGGTGAAGTCGCCGCCGGTGCCGGGCAGCGCCGCAACGCGCGTGCCGCTCAGCCGCATATCGACCGTCAGCAGCGGGCTGGGCGCGCCGTCGCGCTGGTCGACGCGCAGGCTGCCCTTGGCAGTGCCATCGGCGAGCACCAGCGTCAGCGGTGCAACGTCGAGCCGCTTGTGGTCGAGTGCCAAGACCGTCGACAGCGCGCGCACCGGCGTCGGTCCGCTGCGGCTGACCACGCGCGCGATGCGGAGCGATATGCGGCCGTCGGTTTCGCCGATCTTGCTGAGGTCGATGCGCGTATCGGGCACGACATGCGGTCCGATCGTGCGTTCGCGCGCCGCGGCTTCCGCGCGACCTTCGTCGGAGGCTAGATCACCGAAATCGAAGCGGTTGGCGGTGACGGCGCCGTCCAGCTTCGTGCGGCCGTCCTGCTTGTCGACCGTGACATGGCCGGCGATGTCCGACTGGCCGATCGTGCCTTTCAGGTCGTTGACGATCCATTTGGGCGCGTCGTGGCGCACATGCGCGGTCAGCGCGACGGGTTGCGTGCCGAACAGCCCCGCTTCGATCACCGCGTCGATCAGGCGAAGGTCCGCGGCACGCGTGGTGACGTCCAGCGTCATCGCATCGGTATCGAGCGGCACGTCGGTGCTGCCCTTGGCGCGCATCGACAGACGGTCGCCGTCGATCGTCGCGGTGAAGGGCCAGGGGCCGGGGGTGGGCTGCGCGACCGAGGCGCCGTCGAGCGCGATGCGGACGGGCACACCGCGGATCGTGCCGCTGCCCTTGGCGCGTAAGCCTTGTGCGTCGGACGAGACCTGCACCACCGCGCTGCGGCGGCGCTTGTCATCGCGATAGCGGATGGTGGCGTCGCGGATCATCAGCCCCTTGAGATCGCTCGACGCGCCGCCGCTTTCCGCCTCGCCGGGCCGCGACCAGTTGGTGCGGCCGTTGGCATCGCGCACCAGCGCGAGGCTCAAACCGTCCGCGACGACATCGCGCGGGCGGAAGGTGCCGGTCAGCAGCGGCCAGACGGGGAAGGTGACCCGCGCTTCGCGCAAAGTCAGGAAGTTGCCGGAGCCGGCCCAGCCCGCCTGCGGGATGGTCACGTCGCGGACGCGGATCGTCGGGGTGAAGCCGATCGTATCCACCCGGTCCATCGCCCCGATCACCACCGGTCGCCCGAAGCGCTTGGCCAGCCGATCGGCGACCACGCCCTTCAACATGCCATAGGGAAAGGCTGCGATGACCAGCAGCAACACCAGCGGCACCGCGACGAGGACAGGCACGTAACGCCTGCCGGGGCGGAGACGGGGGGTCATGCCTGCGGGACGCGCCGGAACGCCATTGGTTCCGGCACGGTCCTTCGCTCCGGTCGATGCCGGATCAGAAATCGATCGCGATGCCCTTCAATTCCCAGTCGCCGTAGCGCGTGGGATCGAGCCCCAACGGGTCTTCCGTCTTCGGCTCCACCGGCTCCGGGGTGGGCACGGGCGGGTTCTTGCTGAGATAGGCGGGCGGCTTCAGATGTTCGGGACGTTGGCCCATCGCGTCTCTCCGGTCTAAGGGACCCGTATATCGTTCCGAACCGAAGGTTTCTCAAGCTTGCCCGATCCCCGCCGTCCCCGAGCCGGTCACCGTTTCAATCGTGAGCCCGCCGCCGCTGCCGAGCCGCTCGGCACGCCGTCGCGCCGTGCCGCTATCCGCCTGCTCGACGCGGTGCTGCGCCGGGGCGAGCCACTGGAGCAGGCGCTGGTCGCGGCGACGCGCCACGTCTACGGGCCCGACCGGGGGCTGGCGCATGCGATCGCGGCGGAGGTGCTGCGGCGTCTGCCCGATCTCGACGTGCTGATCGATTCGGTGACGGAGCGCCCGCTGCCCGAGGATGCCAAGGCGCGCATGGCGCTGCGCATCGCGCTGGTGCAGGCGCTGGTGCTGGGCACGCCGCATCACGCCGCGATCGCGACCGTGCTGCCGCTGGTCGACGGCGGGCCGCGCAAGCTGGTGCATGGCGTGTTCGGCGCGATCGTCCGGTCGGGCGTGCTGCTGCCCGAAATTCCCGCCCTGCCGCCGAAGGTCGAGGCGCGGTGGGACGCCGCCTGGGGGCCTGAGATGGTCGAGGGCGCGGCACAGGCGATCGCCGCGCCGCCGCCGCTCGACCTCAGCCTCGCTGACCCCGCCGAGACCGAACACTGGGCGCGCGAACTGGGCGGCACCAGCCTGATGCCGGGGCACGTCCGCCTGACCGACGCTGCCGCGGTGACCGAACTGCCCGGCTTTGCCGAGGGGCGCTGGTGGGTGCAGGATATCGCTGCCTCCATCCCCGCGCGGTTGCTGGCCGACGGGATCGCCGACGGCGCGCACGCGATCGATCTGTGTGCGGCGCCCGGCGGCAAGACGCTGCAACTCGCCGCCGCCGGGTATCGCGTGGCCGCGGTCGATGTGTCCAACGCCCGGATCAAGCGGCTGCGCGAGAACCTGTTCCGCACGCGGCTGAAGGCGGAGGTGATCGCCGCCGACGTGCTGAAATGGGCGGCGGATGCGCCCGCCGATGCATTGCTGATCGACGCGCCGTGCAGCGCCACCGGCATCTTCCGCCGCCATCCGGACGTGCTCCACCGCGTCCACCCGGCGATCGTCGAGGAAATGGCAGGCCTGCAGGCCCGTTTGCTCGCCCGCGCCGCCGATTGGGTGAAACCCGGCGGGCGTCTCGTCTTCGCGACGTGCAGCCTCGAGCCGGCCGAGGGCGAAGCGCAGCTGGAACGCTTTTTGGCCGACCGCCCGGACTATGCCATCGATGCGCCCGATGCCGCGCTGCTGCCACCAGGCGTCCCGGTGCAGTCGGGCGGTTACGTCCGCACGCTGCCGGGGATGCTGGCGGCCGAGGGCGGCTGCGACGGATTCTTCATCGCCAGGCTGTGGCGGAAGAGCTGACGCCCGCCTCGCTCATCCCGTCACCCCGGACTCGTTCCGGGGTCCACCGGGCCGCAGGGGGAGGGCAAGAGGCTCCAGCCATTCCCCTCGCCGCAGAGTGGACCCCGGAACAAGTCTGGGGTGACGACGGGTTTTGGTTAAACGACCGCCCAACCGCATTGCCATCGCCCGACAGGGGCTTAGAGAGGCGCCATGCAGCCGGTCCGCATCGCCCCGTCCATCCTGTCCGCCGATTTCGCCAAATTGGGCGAAGAAGTCCGCGCCATCGATGCCGCGGGCGCCGACTGGATTCATATCGACGTCATGGACGGCCATTTCGTCCCCAATATCACGATCGGCCCGGCGGTGGTGAAGGCGCTGCGCCCGCACACGACCAAGCCGTTCGATGTCCATCTGATGATTTCGCCGGTCGATCTGTACCTCGACGCCTTCGCCGAGGCGGGCGCCGACACGATCACCGTCCATCCGGAGGCGGGGCCCCACGTCCACCGCACGATCCAGCATATCAAGGGGTTGGGAAAGCGCGCTGGCGTCGTGCTCAATCCGGCGACGCCGGCCAAGATGCTCGACTATCTGATCGACATGGTCGACCTGATCCTCGTGATGAGCGTCAACCCCGGCTTCGGCGGGCAGAGCTTCATCGACAGCCAGCTGAAGAAGATCGCCGCGATCCGCAAGATGATCGATCACAGCGGCCGTGCCATCGACCTGGAGGTCGATGGCGGCGTCGACGCGACGCATGCCCGCCGCTGTGTCGAGGCGGGTGCCGATGCGCTGGTCGCCGGCACCGCGGCCTTCCGTGGCGGGCCGGCCTGCTACGCCGCCAACATCGCCGCGCTGCGGGGCTGATGCGCGCATGAGCGACCTGTCGCCCCATCGTCATCCCGTGACCCCGCTCGACGGGCCGGATGCGCCCGACGGGATCGAGGAGGGCAAGCGCCTGATGCGCGTCGGCGGCGACAAGGGGCTCAGCCTCGCCGAGCGGCTCGCCGAACGCTTTCACAAGCTGACGTGGCGCACGCCGATCCACACGATGCGACTGAAGGGTCGCTATCCGCTGAAGCTGGTCGCGGTGCCCGACGATCCCGTGATGGGCGACGTGCGGCGCGGCCATGCGTTGCTGCGTGGCGAGCTGGCGTTCCAGGGCGAGACGCACCCGATCGACACGCTGGCGTTCAAGCGCGGCGACTGGGGCCGGCCGTTTGCCGAATACGTCCACAGCTTCGCGTGGCTGCGCGACCTGTCGACCGTGGCGACCCGCGCGCAGGGCGCGCCGATCGCCGAGGCGCTGATGGCGCGCTGGCTCGACGATTATGCCGAGCGGATCGATCCGCTGGCGTGGCGCCCCGATCTGTGGGGCCGGCGGCTGCTGTTCTGGACGTGCCACGCGCCGCTGATCCTGTCGTCGACCGACCTCGTCTATCGATCGAGCGTTCTCAACACGCTGGCGCGCGGCGCCCGCCATCTCGATCGCGGAGCGGACAAGGCGCCGCCGGGCGCGCCGCGGATCGCCGCCTGGTGTGGGGTCATCACCGCTGGCCTGCTGATCCCCGGCGGCGACCCGCGCCGTGCGTTCGGCGAGGCGGGCCTCGCGCGTGCGCTGGCGAGTGGTTTGAGCGACGACGGCGGTTCGGTGTCGCGCAGCCCGGCGATGCTCGCCGACACGATCCAGCTGCTCAGCACCTTGCGCGAGGTCTACACGGCGCGGCGCGAAGAGATGCCCGAAGCGGCGCAGACCGCGCTCGCCCGTGCGGTGCCGGCGCTGCTCGGCGTCATGCACGGCGACCGCATGCTGGCGAGCTGGCAGGGCGCCGGCCCGGCGACCGCCGACGATCTCGCCGCGCTGATCGAGGCGAGCGGCATCCGCACCCGCCCGCTGCGTCAGGCGCGCGACTGGGGTTATCAGCGGCTTGCTGCGGGTGGCGCGGTACTGATCGTCGATGCCGCCCCGCCGCCGATCGCCAAGGTGGTGGAGGGTGGCTGCGCTTCGACGCTGGCCTTCGAATTTTCCGACGGCGAACAGCGGTTGATCGTCAATTGCGGCGGCGCGCGTGCGGCCGTCGCGCAACTGCCCGCCGCCTTTGCCGAAGGGCTGCGCACCACCGCGGCGCATTCGACGCTGACCGTGGGCGATTCGAACTCCACCGCGATCCACGCTGACGGCACGCTGGGCCGCGGCGTTGCGCAGGTCGAGCTGTCGCGGCAGGAATCGGACGTCGCCAGCCGGATCGAGGCGAGCCACGACGGCTATGTCCGCCGCTGGGGCCTTATCCACCGCCGCCAGTTGATGCTGACCGGCGACGGCAAGGAACTGCGCGGCGAGGACGCACTGCTGCCGCAGGGGCGCCGCCGCAAGGCGGGCATGGCGCCCTTCTGCATCCGCTTCCACCTCGGCGCGGGCGTGCAGGCCTCGCCGACCGCCGACGGCCTCGCCGCGCTGCTGCGCCTGCCCGGCGGTGCGCTGTGGCAGTTCCGCTGCCGCGGGGGAATGCTGACGATCGAGGATTCGCTGTGGATCGACGGCGAAGGCCGCCCGGTCGCGACGCAGCAACTGGTCGTGTCGGGCGAGGCGCCCGCCGGGGGCGCCAACGTCAGCTGGGCGCTGAAGCGGGCGATCTGACCTGGTGGATGACTGACGCTCCATTCCTCCCCCGCCAGGGGGAGGGGGACCGTTCGGCGCAGCCGAATGGTGGAGGGGGAGGGCAGCAGCGCGTTTCCGAACGGGCGTCACCCTTTCCTCCCCCTCCGTCACCGCTGGCGCGGTGCCACCTCCCCCTGGCGGGGGAGGAAAGTGTCATAGTGCCCGATTGCGCTGGCGTGGCCGTGTTCGAGGCCGTTGACCGCAACTCCCACCTGTTCCCCGACGCCATCCGTCGCTAGGGAACGCGCGCGAGACTCCTCCCCCGCTAGGACCATCATGACCACGATCCCCATCCGCCGCGCCCTACTGTCCGTGTCCGACAAGACGGGGGTCGTCGACCTCGCCCGCGCGCTGGCCGACAAGGGAGTCGAGCTCGTCTCGACCGGCGGCACCGCCAAGGCGCTGCGCGACGCCGGCCTGACCGTGAAGGACGTCAGCGACCTTACCGGCTTCCCGGAGATGATGGACGGCCGCGTGAAGACGCTGCACCCGATGGTCCATGGCGGCCTGCTCGCGGTGCGCGACGACGCCGAGCATGCCAAGGCGATGGCCGACCACAATATCGGCGCGATCGACCTCGTCGTCGTGAACCTCTACCCCTTCGAGGCGACGGTCACCCGCGGCGCCGACCGTGACACGGTGATCGAGAACATCGACATCGGCGGCCCCAGCATGGTGCGCTCCGCCGCCAAGAATCACGCTTATGTCGCGATCGTCACCGATCCCGCCGATTACGCGATGGTCGCGACTGGCGAGACCAGCCTCGACCAGCGCCGCCTGTTCGCCGCCAAGGCCTTCGCTGCCACCGCCTCCTATGACGGCGCGATCGCGCGTTGGTTCGGCACGGTCGATCAGGCCGAGGCCTTCCCGCCGGTGCTGCCCGTCACGATGCGCCGCGCCGCGACGCTGCGCTATGGCGAGAACCCGCATCAGTCCGCCGCCTTCTACGCCAGCCATGACGGCGTGCGGGGCATCGGCCAGGCGCGGCAGGTGCAGGGCAAGGAGCTCTCCTACAACAACCTCAACGACGCCGACGCGGCGCTGGAGCTGGTCGCCGAATTCCGCGACGCCGCGCCCACCTGCGTTATCGTCAAGCACGCCAACCCCTGCGGCGTCGCGACGGGCAAGACGCTGGAAGACGCCTATGCCGAGGCGTTCGCCTGCGACACCGTGTCGGCGTTCGGCGGCATCATCGCGGTCAACCGCCCGCTCGATGCGGCGACGGCGAAGGCGATTACCGGCATCTTCACCGAAGTCGTCGTCGCGCCGGATGCCGACGAAGAGGCGCTGGCGCTGTTCGCCGCCAAGAAGAATCTGCGCCTGCTGCTGACCGGCGAGCTGCCGGATCCGGCGCGTGCCGGCCTGTTCGCCAAGACGATCGCCGGCGGCTGGCTGGTGCAGGATCGCGACGCCGGCGTGCCGGGTGATCTGCAGGTCGTCACCAAGCGTGCGCCGACAGAGCAGGAGCTGGCCGACTGCCGCTTCGCCTGGACGATCGCCAAGCACGTCAAGTCGAACGCCATCGTCTATGCCAAGGACGGTGCGACCGCCGGCGTCGGCGCGGGGCAGATGAACCGCCTCGAATCCGCCCGCATCGCAGCGTGGAAGGCGAAGGACGCGGCGGAGAAGGCCGGCTGGGCGCAGGCTCGGACGATTGGCTCGGCGGTGGCGTCCGACGCCTTTTTCCCCTTCGCGGACGGCCTGATGGCAGCGGTAGAGGCCGGCGCGACGGCGGTGATCCAGCCCGGCGGTTCGATCCGCGACGATGAGGTAATCGCGGCGGCCGATGCGGCGGGCCTGGCGATGGTCTTCACCGGTATGCGTCACTTCCGCCACTGATCGGGACGATAAGTCCTCCCCCGCCAGGGGGAGGGGGGACCGTTCGGCGTCAGCCGAATGGTGGAGGGGGAGGTAAGCGGCGCGCGTCGTTTTTTTGAGGACGTCGCTTTCCGCCCCCTCCGTCACCGCTTCGCGGCGCCACCTCCCCCTGGCGGGGGAGGACTTCGGTTCACCGCACCGGCGATCCGACATTGGGCAGCGTCGCTTCTTCCGCGGTCGGCATCTTGCCGAACAGGGCCCGGTCCGCCGGGCCGAACGCCCATTTCCACAATACGAACAGATAGGTGGCAGCGATCGCCGGTTCGCCGCCGGCCAGCTCCAGCCATTCGAAGTCGTGCGGCAGCATCGTGAACGCCGCGCCGACGACGATCGCGGCCAGCGCCGCCCCCGCCAGCGACCAGCGCCACGGGGATACCGGTGCGGACAGGATGCGCCCGAGCAGCCGCGCCTTGATAATAGAGGTAAGGCCGACGCCGATCATCAGCGCCACCGCCGGTCCCGCCGCCTGCCACGTCTGCGGCAGGCCCAGCCGCCGCATGCCGAGGATCAGCGCGAAGCTCAGCGCGATCTGCACGCCCAGCATCGCGATGGAGATCATCAGGTTGCGGTGCCGCGCGGTATAGACCAGCGCCGATTCGCACACCGCGCCGGTCGAGGCGAGCACTTCGGCGAACAGCAGGAAGCCGAGCGCCGCGCTGCCCGACACGAATTGCGGCCCGACGACGCCCATCACCGCTTCGGCGGGAATCGAACCCATCAGCGCAAGGCCGGTCTGCGCCGCCATGATCCAGAAGGCGACCTGCCGCACCTGATTGGCGATCGCGACGCGATCGTTCACCGCCAGGCTCTGCGTGATGACAGGCCCGAGGATGGGATCGAAGCTGGTCTTCAGCTTCTGCGGCAATGAGGCGACCTGCTGCGCCATGTAATAGATGCCGACGACCTTGGGTTCGAACATCACGCCTAGGATAAAGCGGTCGACGTTGCGGGTGCCCCATTCCAGCGCGTCCGCCCCTGCCAAGGGCGCATTGGCGCGAGCGAGGCGGAACAGCTGCCCCAGATGCGGCGACCAGCCGTGTGGTACGCCATAGCTGCGAATGAAGGGCACGAAGCTGGCGATCAGCGCCGCGATCATCGACGCGACATAGGAGAGGACGAGGCCATCCTTGATCGTGACGAACGAGAACACCCAGGCGGCGATCGAGATCGTCCATGGCTCGACCACCGCGCGGGCGGTGACGGTCGCCTTCACATTGTGGCGATAGGCGAGGGCGGCGAGGCTGACGTCGGACCAGGCAACCGCGACGATGATACAGGGTAGGAAGCGGTCCAGCCCCGTCACATGCGTGTTGGCGTACATCACCTCCGGAAAGGCGATCAGCACCGCACTCGCCGCCATCGACAGGACGAAGGCGAGCGCGAGCGCGTCCCACACCACGCAGACGTGCGGCTGGTCGGAGGAGGACAAGGCTTGCGCGAGGCCACGCTTCAGGCCGAGCGTTGCGACGAGCGCGGCGAGTTCGACCACCACCACGGCGAGTGCGAAGCGGCCGACGAGGTCCGGACCGTAAAGCCGGCCCGCGATGAACAGGAACGGGATGCGCGCGGCGAGGCGCAGGACGAAGCCTGCGATATTGGTGCGACCGCCTTTGGCGAGCGCATCGATGTCTTTGGTTTCGGTCACGGGTGAGCGATCGAGAGGGCGTCGTCCCCACCCTCACCCTTCCCACCCGGCTGCGCCGGGCGGGCCCCTTCCCTCTCCCATTGGGAGAGGGAGGGAGGCGCGCAGCGCCGGAAGGGTGAGGGCGGGCGCGGGACGGCCACGATCAATGCGCCGCTCCCCAGCTCGCACCGACGCCGATCTCGATTCCCAGCGGCACCGACAGGGAAACAGCCGGTGCGGCAGCCTCCGCCATGACGCGCTCGATCACCGGCTTGGCCGCCTCGACGTCGCCTTCGGGCAATTCGAATACCAGTTCGTCGTGCACCTGCAGCAGCATCTGCACGTTGGGCAGGCCCGCCGCGAGCAGGGCCGGCTCCATCCGCACCATGGCGCGCTTGATGATGTCGGCGCTGGTGCCCTGGATCGGCGCGTTGATCGCAGCGCGCTCGGCGCCCTGGCGTTCGTGCTGCACCTTGCTGCGGATGCGCGGGAAGTGCGTCTTCCGCCCGAACAGCGTCGTCGTATAGCCGCGCTCGCGCACGCTTTGCGTCGTCTCGGCGATGTAATTGTTGATGCCGGGGAAGCGATCGAAATAGCGGTCGATCATCGCCTGCGCCTCGTCGGCGGTGACGTCGAGCCGCCCCGCCAGCCCCCAGCGGCTGATGCCGTAGAGAATCGCGAAGTTGATCGTCTTCGCCCGGCCGCGCGTGTCGCGGTTGACCTCGCCGAACAGCTCCATCGCGGTGAGCGAGTGGATGTCATCGCCATTGGCGAAGGCGGCCTTCAGCGCCGGGACGTCCGCCATATGCGCCGCCAGCCGCAGCTCGATCTGCGAATAGTCGGCCGCCAGGATGACGTTGCCCGGCTCGGCGACGAAGGCGTCGCGGATCTGGCGCCCAACCTCGGTGCGGATCGGGATGTTCTGCAGGTTCGGCTCGGTCGAGGACAGACGGCCGGTCTGCGCGCCGGTGAGGCTGTAGCTGGTATGGACGCGGCCGGTGCGCGGGTTGATCTCGTTCTGCAGCGCGTCGGTATAGGTGTTCTTGAGCTTGGTCAGCTGGCGCCAGTCGAGCACGCGCGCGGCGATCTCGGCACCGGGCGAATCCTTGTCGGCGGCGATCCGCTCCAGTTCGTTGACGTCGGTCGAATAGACGCCGGACTTGCCCTTGCGGCCGCCCTTGATGCCCATCCGTTCGAACAAGACGTCGCCCAGCTGCTTGGGGCTGCCGATCGTGAACGGCGCCCCGGCGAGGCCGTGGATCACGGTTTCGAGCGCGGCGATCTGCTCGCTGAACCCGGCCGACAGCGCCGACAATTTCTCGCGATCGACCTTGATCCCGCGCGTCTCCATGCGCGCGATCACCGGCACCAGCGGTCGGTCGACCATCTCGTAGACGCGAGTCGCCTCTTCGGCGGGCAGCCGCGCCTTGAAGCGTTTCCACAGGCGATAGGTGACGTCGGCGTCCTCGGCGGCGTAGCGGGTCGCCGATTTCAGGTCGATCTCATGGAAACCGCGCTGCGATTTCCCCGTGCCGACCACGTCCTTGTAGGCGATGCAGCTGTGCGACAGATGCGTCGCGGCGAGCTCGTCCATGCCGTGGCCGTGCAGCCCGGCGTCGAGGTCGAAGCTCATGACGATCGTGTCGTCGTGCGGTGCGACGGCGATGCCGGCGAGACCGAGCACGATCATGTCGAACTTCAGATTGTGCCCGATCTTGAGGACGGATGCGTCCTCGCACAGCGTCTTCAGCCGCGCGAGCGCCTCGGCTCGGTCGATCTGCACCGGCGATTCGGCGAGCAGATCAGTCGTGCCGTGGCCCAACGGGATGTAGCACGCCTTGTTGGCGCCCAAGGCGAGCGACACACCGACCAAGTCGCAGCGCGTCGCGTCGGTTCCCGTCGTCTCGGTATCGATCGCGACCCAGCCTTGGTGTTGCGCCTCGGCGACCCACCGGTCGAGCGTCGCGGCATCGACCACCGTTTCATAGCCATCATGGTCGCACGGCGGATCGGCCTCGAACGGCACATCGGCGGGCGCCGCGACGGGGGCGTCGGCGACCTGACCCAACCGGTTCATCAGCGTCTTGAAGCCGTGATGCTCCAGGAAGGCGCGCAAGGGCGCGACGGGAATGCCGCTCGCGGGCAGTTCCAGTTCTTCGAGCGGATGCACCAGCGGCACGTCGCAGGCCAATTCGACCAGCTTGCGGCTGAGGCGCGCGGCCTCGGCATGTTCGATCAGATTCTCGCGCAGCTTGCCCTTCTTGAACGCGTCGGACGCCGCTGCGGCAAGCACGCCCTCGACATCGCCATGTTCCAGGATCAGCTTGGCGGCGGTCTTCGGGCCGACGCCGGGGACACCGGGCACGTTGTCGACGCTGTCGCCCATCAGCGCGAGCACGTCGCCGAGCTTTTCCGGGCCGACGCCGAACTTCTCCACCACCGCATCGGGGCCGAGGCGGCGGTTGTTCATCGTGTCGAGCATGTCGACCGACGGATCGGTCATCAGCTGCATCAGATCCTTGTCGGAACTGACGATCGTCACCTGCCAGCCCTGCGCCAGCGCCGCCTTGGTGTAGCTGGCGATCAGGTCGTCTGCCTCCCAGCCTTCCTCCTCGATGCAGGGCAGCGAGAAGGCGCGGGTGGCGTCGCGGATCATCGGGAATTGCGGGACCAGATCTTCCGGCGGCGGCGGGCGGTGCGCCTTGTACTGATCGTACATCGCGTTGCGGAAGGTCTGCGACGATTTGTCGAGGATGACCGCCATGTGCGTCGGGCCATCCGCCTTGTGCAGCTCGTCGGCGAGCTTCCACAGCATGGCGGTATAGCCATAGACGGCGCCGACCGGCTCGCCGTGCCGGTTGGTGAGCGGCGGCAGGCGGTGGTAGGCGCGGAAGATATAGCCCGAGCCGTCGACGAGATAGAGATGGGGCATCGTGGGTGCCGTTTAGCGGATCGGCGGGGGCGCACCAACCTCTGGCGAGCAGGGCCGCAAGCTTTGGCGGAGTGTGGCTTTTGGGGCACAAACTTGCCCAAGTCCTCCCTCGCTTCAGCGGGGGAGGGGGACCGCTCGGCGATAGCCGAGTGGTGGAGGGGGCGGTTCCACAAACGCGACGTTCGCCGTATCCTCCCCCTCCGTCAGCGCTGGCGCGCTGCCACCTCCCCCTGGCGGGGGAGGACTTTAGGAGGTGGCGTCGTTCGCGACGGCGGCGGCCACCGCCTGGATCAGTTGCTGGCGTTCGCGGATCGGGCGGCGGCTGTCGCCGATCATCACGGCGATCGCGTAGCGGCGGCCGTCGGGGGCGGTGAGCAGGCCGACGTCGTTGAAGCCGGCGTTGCGCGAGCCCAGGTCCTGACCCGTGCCCGTCTTGTGCGCGATCTTCCACCCCGCCGGGATCGCGGCGCGCAGGCGGGCGCGGCCGGTGACCGACGCACCCATCGTGTCGAGCAGGATGCGCGTCGAGGTTTCGGTGAACAATTCGCCGCGGGCGAGGCGCGCGAGCGCATCGGCGATGGCGAGCGGCGCGGCGCCGTCGGGCGGATCGTTGACGTAGGCGTCCAATGCCGCGGCGCGCACCTCGGGCGACAGGCGCGAGCGGGCGAGTTCGAAGCCATTGCCCTTCGACATGGTCGCCTGGTTCCAAACCAAGCCGGCGGTCTTCGACTGGAGCAGGCGTTCGCCGGGACCGAAGCGGATGTCGCCAAGCTGCTTGCGCTCGATCATCGCGCGCACGGCGCTCGGCCCGCCGACATAGGTCAGCAGGCGGTCGTTGGCGGTATTGTCGCTGTGCGTGAGGGCACGGGTGAGCAATTCGCCGACGGTGGTGTGATAGCCGTCGCCCTTCACCAGCATCGCGATCGGCTGGTGGAACAGCGTCAGATCCTGGTCGCGGACGACGACGGGATCGTCGAGCCGTGCTTTGCCCTGGTCGCGCAGGTCCATCAGCGTCATCGCGACCCACAATTTGCTGACCGACTGTTGCGGCATGCGGGTGCGCGCGCCGGGCGAGGTGACGGTCCAGCCATCGTCGACTGCGCGGATCGCGATGCCGAACTTGCCGTCGAAATTGCGGGCGAGGCTGTCGATCGCCGCGGTGAGGCGGGCGGGCGCGACCCGGCGCGGCGGCGGCGCGGCGGCGGGGATGGGGATCGACACCGCGGCAGAGGGCGTGGTCACCGCCGGCACGGGGCCGTTGCCGCCCGGCCGCGCATTCGAACCGCAGGCAGCGAGTGCGGCGCAGACGCCGGTCATCAGGATGGATCGGGCCGACCGGCCGTACGCTATCATAATCGTGAACTGGCCCCCGCTAGGCGTAGCATCCTCCATATCCGCCATTTCGGGTGCGGATACCGGCGAAACAAGCCGCTGCGGTGAAGCGCGGCGCACGCGCGGCGAATCGCGTCGGCATCAGGGCACCAACACTGTGTCGACCGCCTCCGCCGCCGTCTGCGGATAGTCGAGCGTATAATGCAGGCCGCGGCTTTCGTGGCGGTGCAGCGCCGAGCGCACGATCAGCTCGGCGGTCTGGAGCAGGTTCCGGAGCTCGATCAGGTCGGGCGTCACGCGGAAATGGCCGTAATAATCGGCGACCTCGCCGGTCAGCATCTGGATGCGATGCTGCGCGCGTTCGAGCCGCTTGGTGGTGCGGACGATGCCGACGTAATTCCACATGAAGCGGCGGATTTCGGTCCAGTTCTGCTTGATGACCACCTCTTCGTCCGAATCGGTAACGCGGCTTTCGTCCCACGGCCGGATCACGGGGACGGGAGGCAGGCTGTCCCAATGCGCGGCGATATGGTCGGCGCAGGCTTCGCCGAACACGAAGCATTCGAGCAGGGAGTTGGACGCCAGGCGGTTGGCGCCGTGCAGCCCGCTTTCGGTGCATTCGCCCGCCGCATAGAGGCCGGGCAGGTCGGTGCGGCCGTCGCGGTCGATGACGATGCCGCCGCAGGTGTAATGCTGCGCGGGCACCACCGGGATCGGCTGCGTCGTCATGTCGATGCCGAGGCCGAGCAGCTTTTCGTAGATGTTGGGGAAGTGGCCCTTCACGAACTCCGGCGGCTGATGGCTGATGTCGAGATGGACGTAATCGAGGCCGTAGCGCTTGATCTCCGCATCGATCGCGCGCGCCACGACGTCGCGCGGCGCCAGCTCCATGCGCTCGGCGTCGTAATAGGACATGAAGCGCTTGCCGGTGGTCGGGTTGATGAGCCGCCCGCCCTCGCCACGCACCGCCTCGGTGATGAGGAAGTTCTTGACCTCGAGATTGTACAGGCAGGTCGGGTGGAACTGCATCATTTCCATGTTGGAGACGCGGCAGCCCGCGCGCCATGCCATCGCGATGCCGTCGCCCGTCGCGCCGCGCGGAGCGGTGGAGAAGAGGTAGGTGCGCCCTGCGCCGCCGGTGGCGAGGATCGTCGCGCGCGCGGTGTAGAGGGTGACGCGGCCCGTGCCCCGATCGACCGCATAGACGCCCCAGACGTTGCCCGCGCCCGAATAGCGCTGTTCGTGCCGGCTGGTCGCGAGGTCGATCGCGACCTGATCGGGGACGAGGGTGATGTTGGGATGCGCCTCGGCGGCGCGTTGCAGCGCCTCCTGCACCGCCCAGCCGGTCGCGTCGGCGACATGGACGATGCGGCGATGCGAATGGCCGCCTTCGCGGGTGAGGTGGAGCGCGTTCCCCTCGGTGGCGAAGGGGACGCCAAGCTGCGTCAGCCGTTGAATCGCGGCGGGGGCGTTCTCGACGACGAATTCGACGATATCGCGGTCGTTGAGGCCCGCGCCGGCGACCATCGTATCTTCGACATGGTTGTCGAACGTGTCGCCGGGTTCGAGCACCGCGGCGATTCCGCCCTGCGCCCAGGCGGTCGACCCTTCGTTGAGCGCGCCCTTGGCGAGGACGGTGACCTTGAACCGGTCCGCGAGATTGAGCGCCGCGGTGAGCCCGGCGGCGCCCGAGCCGACGATCAGCACGTCGGTGGCGGGGGGTGATTCGCTCATCGCGGGGCGCTTTCATGGCCGCGGAAGTGGACGAGGTGGACGATACGTATCGTCCGGAAACGCCCCCCGTACGTCCCACCGCAAGGATGGCGGCCGGCGGGCAGGGCGGGACGGGGATCAGACATCGGACCGCTGTGGCATAAACCGGGGCGTGTAGGACAGTCGGTTTCGCGTAGGGGCCGGCCGATCCCGCAATTGGTATGACGGCGGGAAACCGATTGCGGCGCTCTGCGTCTTGTGACTCACGTGTGACAGGTTCGACGCGGCATCGGGAAAAGCCGCTTCAGGGAGGCGGTGCCCATGACCGTTCTGATCGGACAGACGCAATATTCCGTTGCCGCGCGCGCGGCGTTGCAGCGCCATCGATCGATCCGCGACCATTTCGCAGCCGAGCTGTTCGCCGAACCGGCGCTGGAGGCGCTGCTGCAATTGTTCATCGCGCAGGAGGAGGGCGTACGGCTCAGCATGCTGACGCTCAGCCGGCAGTGCAGCGTATCCGAATCGACCGGCCTGCGCTGGATCGCCCGGCTGGAGGCGCTGGGCTATTGCGACCGGATCGCCGATCATCAGGACCATCGGCGCTCGTGGATCGTGATGAGTGACGATGGGTGCCGGCGGATGCGGCGGTGGCTGGATACGCAACCGCGCGAGGCGTGAGAGGGATGGCCTTCTCACGGGGTGGGGCGGGTTAGCCGACGAGTGCCGGTGCGCCGCAGCGTGCGCCGACGACGCGCAGGTCGGCCTGTCCGATGCGGACGCCGGCAAGCTGCTGCACTTGTTCGAGGATGCCGTCGAGCGCGGGCGCGACGCCGGACAGGGCGCTGAGCAGAGGGGCGGTGACCGGCGACGTGCTGACCGTGAGCCCGAGCACGCTGATCCGGAGATCGAGCCGCTGGAGCAGCGAGGCGATGAGGCCACCGAAGGCTTGGGTGGTGTTGATCGTCTTGACCGCACGGTCGGCGATATCGCCGGGGGTGAAGGTCGCCCGCGTCCAGTCGCTGCCGCCGACCTGCACGTCGGCGAGGCCGGTCACGGCGGTCACCAGCACCGACAGCAAGGTGGCCGGTTGGGGCTGGAGCGGCGCATTGAGGTTGCGCAGTGCGGTGTCGGACACCTGGCCGATGATGGCGCGCATCGGCGTGACCCGCCCGTCGACGCCGACGGTCGCGCCGCCGGTGCCGCAGGCGACCGAGGCGAGCCGTGCCTCGCCGCCCGCGCCCTCCAGGATCACCGGCAGGTTGGCGGTGGCGAGGCCGAGGCCGGCGACGTCGATCCGCGCATTGAGCGCGATGCGGATTTGCGAGGTGCTGACCGTCACCGACGAATCGCGGCCGACGCGCACCCAGGGCGAGGTGGCGACGCGGCTGCCGATGATGACCGTCGCCTTGGTCGATCCGACGCCCATCACCTGTCCGCCGAGGTCGAGCGTCAGCTGACGGTCGCCGCCGGTGCCGATCAGCGCTTCGCGCAGCAGTTCGTCCGCGCCGACGTTGAGCGATTTCAGGATGGTGCCGTCGCCCAGCTTCACGATGCGGGCGAGATCGACCTTGGTCGGGGGCAGTTTGACCGCGATGCTGCGCAGCACGGAGGCGCCGGTGCCCGGCGTCGCCGCATCGGCCATCGCGGTGACGAGCGTCGGCAGGTCGACCACCGCCGAGGCGGTGCTGTCGAACGTGCCCAGGCCGACCCCGGCGCGCGTCTTGAGCAGCCCGGATAATGCGTAGAGATCGACGTTGGCGCCGACCAAAGCGTTGTAGTCGGCGACGCTGAGGTTCAGATCGACGCCCGCCAATTGCGACAGCAGCATGCCCGGAAGGCCACCCTGAACGTTGACCAGGCGGCTGCCGACGCTGATCGCCGCCTCCCCCGTCCGCGCGGCGATCGCCGCGGCGCGCAGGTCGACGTAGCGCCGACCGGTGAGGATACCCGAGAAGAACAGGGGGATGCGCTGGCTCGCCAGCACCTGCACCGCGGCGACGCCATTGGCGGCCGGCTGGAAGCGCGCCGCGACCGGGACCGCCGGATCGGGGTTATAGGCGCCCGATTGCGCGGTGACGATCGTGACGCTGGGCGCGCTGTCGGCGGCGACGGCGCTTTGCGCCGCGGTGCGCGGGTCGCCGCCCTGCAGGACGGCGGCCATCGCGGCGCGATCGGTGATGCCCTGCAGCTGGCGCTTGCGCACGACCATCCAGCCGTAATCGACGGCGAGCGAGGCGGCGCTGAGGAAGATGACGATCAGGAAGACGGACATGACCGCGACGCTGCCGCGCCGATCGCGCGCTAGTCGTCCGAACGGGGGGACGGCGAAGCGAACCCTCACAGACCCCCCAGCAGGATGGTGGCGCGCTGGACGATGCGGCTGGGCGGGGCGGGCACGAAGGGCAGGCGCAGATTGCCGTCGCGGCTGGCGTCGTAGGTGACCGTGATGGTGAGCTGGCCCGTCCCCTCGCTGACCGCGATCGTGGCGCGCTGCATGTCGTAGCGGCCGAGATTCTTGAGATGCTCGGTCGCCTTGCCCGTGGCGAGGTTGCGCCGTTCGGTAGCATCGAGGCCGGCGATGGCGGCGCGGGCGCCGTCGTTCGCCGCCTGCTGGATGCCGTTCGCGACCAGGAACCACCAGGCGTAGGAGATGATGCCGAAGGTCAGCATCAGCATCACCGGCAACAGGACGGCGAATTCGATCAGCATCGATCCGCCCGTATGGGACAGAATTGCCGCAATCCTCCTGCGGCCGCGGCCCGCGGTCCGGGCGCTGACGGCGTCGGTGCGAACATCAACTCCGGTCATTCTCTTTCCTCCATGACGAGGCATGGAGGATGTTGCCTCAAGTCGATCTAAACATTTCTGTCAGAACGACTTTGAGGTGATTTTCGGACCGGATTCGTTTGTTTGACGTACTATTGCCGACGTACGGTTTTGTTTCGTTATCGTAAGATTGCTCAGGCGTCGGTGCGGGTGAGGCTGAGGAACACGTCTTCCAGATCGGGTTCTTTGGTCGTCACGTCGACGATGCCGAAGCCGTCGTTCTGCACCGCGGCGAGGACTTCGCCGGCATTCACCCGATCCTTGGCATAGGTGATTTCGAGCGTCCGGCTGCCTTTCAGGACGATCTTGGCGAAACAGGCGTTCTGCGGCGGCGTCGCGACGTCGCGGTCGACGGTGACCGCCACCACCTTTTCCTGCGCCTTGCCGACGAGGTCGCGCGTCGGTTCGTTGGCGATCAGGCGGCCGTGGTTGATGATCGCGATGCGATCGCACAATTCCTCGGCCTCTTCGAGGTAATGGGTGGTGAGGACGACGGTGACGCCGGCAGCGTTCAATTCACGGACATAGGCCCACAATTGCTGGCGCAGCTGGATGTCGACGCCCGCGGTCGGTTCGTCGAGGACGAGGACGGGGGGCGAATGGACCATCGCTTTGGCGACCATCAGCCGCCGCTTCATGCCGCCCGACAGCGTGCGGGCATAGGCGTTCGCCTTGTCCTCCAGATGCACCGCGCGCAGCAAATCGAGGCTGCGGCGCTGCGATTTGGGCACGCCGTAGAGGCCTGCCTGGATTTCCAGCGTCTCGATCGGCGTGAAGAAGGGGTCGAACAGGATTTCCTGGTTGACGATGCCGATCGACGCCTTGGCGTTGCGCGGATGCGCGTCGATGTCGAAGCCCCAGATTTCGGCGCTGCCCTCAGTCTTGTTCACCAGGCCGGCGAGGATGTTGATGAGCGTCGACTTCCCTGCGCCATTGGGGCCGAGCAGGCCGAAGATCTGGCCGCGCGGCACGTCGAAGCTGACCCCGTCGAGCGCGCGCTTGCCGCCCTGATAGGTCTTGCAGAGGTTCTGGATGCGGATCGCGGCCTCGGTCATGGAGCGGGGCATACGCTTGTGGCGGCGGGGTGCAACCCATTCCGGTGGATGCATCCTCTTCCTTCATCGTCATTCCCGCGAAGGCGGGAATCCAGACTGGCTAGCGGTGCGACTCTATCGTTGCGGTTCGGAGGTTATGGATTCCCGCCTTTGCGGGAATGACGAAGGGGGGAGAGCGCGGAGGATTGATGGGACGGGCGCGCCTTGCTATCCGCGCATCCATGATCGCGCCGCCCGAAATCGTCCGTGTCTCCCAACGCCGCGTCGCCTGCGACGGCGCCACCGACATTCCCGGCGGTGCGGCGCTCGGCCATCCGCGCGTGTTCCTGCAGATCGACGAGCATGGCTATATCGACTGCGGCTATTGCGATCGGCGCTTCGTGCTGATCGGCGGGCCGGCGGATGGCGTCGATCAGGCGACGTTGCGTGACATTTCGGAAGGCGCGAGCCCGCGCTAACTAGCCGGGCCGCATCGCGCGCCTATATTGGCGGGTATGACCGTATCCGCCGATCCCCGCTCGTTCCTGTATCGCGACGCGCTGTCGCCCGACGCCGCGCTGCGGCTGACCGCCGAAACGCTGGGGGCGGCCGACGATGGCGAACTCTATCTGCAATATCGCAAGGCCGAGGCATTCGGCTTCGATGACGGGCGGCTGAAGACCGCGAGCTACGACACCAATGCGGGCTTCGGCCTGCGCGCCGTGTCGGGCGAGATGACCGCCTTCGCGCACGCCAACGAGCTGTCCGAAGCGGCGATCCGCCGCGCGGGCGAGACGATGGCGCTGATCGACCCGTCGAACGGTGCCAAGGCGCCGCCGCCGCAGGGCACCAATCGCCACCTCTATACCGATGCCGATCCGCTCGACCTGGTGCCGTTCGCCGCCAAGGTGAATTTGTGCCAGACGATCGACGCCGCGGCGCGCGCGCGTGACCCGCGCGTGGCGCAGGTGTCGGTGGGCCTCAGCGGCACGTGGAGCGTGGTCGAGATCGTGCGGCCCGACGGCTTCGTCGCGACCGACGTGCGGCCGCTGGTGCGGCTCAACATCCAGATCGTCGTCGAACAGAATGGCCGGCGCGAGACGGGCAGCTTCGGTATCGGCGGGCGCTATCTGTACGAGCGGCTGATGGAGCCGGCGGTGTGGAACCGCGGGATCGACGAGGCGCTGGCGCAGGCTTTGGTCAACCTCGAATCGGTCGCGGCGCCGGCGGGCGAGATGACCGTCTTGCTCGGGCCGGGCTGGCCCGGCGTGCTGCTGCACGAGGCGATCGGCCATGGGCTGGAGGGCGATTTCAACCGCAAGGGGACGAGCGCGTTCTCGGGCCGGATCGGCGAGCGTGTCGCGGCGCCGGGCGTGACGGTGGTCGATGACGGGTCACTGGCCGACCGGCGCGGGTCGCTATCGATCGACGACGAGGGCACGCCAACGCGCGAGACGGTGCTGATCGAGGACGGTATCCTGAAGGGCTATATGCAGGACCGGCTCAACGCGCGGCTGATGGGCGTGGCCGCGACGGGCAACGGGCGGCGCGAAAGCTTCGCGCATGCGCCGATGCCGCGGATGACCAACACCTTCATGAAGGATGGCAAGGACGATCCCGCCGAGCTGCTATCCCGCGTGAAGACGGGCATCTTTGCCAAGAGCTTCGGCGGCGGACAGGTGGATATCGTGTCGGGCAAGTTCGTGTTTTCCTGCACCGAGGCGTACCGGATCGAGAACGGCAAGCTGGGCGCGCCAATCAAGGGCGCGACGCTGATCGGCGACGGGCCGACGGTGCTGACCAAAGTGCTGGGCATCGGCAACGACTTCGCGCTCGACGAAGGGATCGGCGTGTGCGGCAAGGGTGGGCAGAGCGTGCCCGCGGGCGTGGGTCAGCCGACGCTGCTGGTCGATGGGCTGACGGTGGGGGGGACGGCGGCCTGAAGGATCAGGCCGTGCCGATCAGCACGTCGATCGCGTGCATAATCGTATAGTGCTCATGATCAAGCGAGCCTTCCCGCCTGCGTAAATCGCTCGTCCGCAATGCGGCGGCCAGTTGCGGTACGAGGACAAGCGTCTCGTCACGGAACGCGATAACGGGATTGATGCGGGCGTGTGGTGCCGGCCCTTCGCCGCGTGGGAGAAGGGGTACTACAAAACGGGTGCCGATCTCGTCGAGGAAGTCGGCCTGACAATCCACGACCAGCGACCCGTTCGCCAAGCTGTACACATCGAACCGCGCCATCAGAACAGCCGGTATTTTTCGAGGGGGAGTTCGTTCTCCTCGACCCATCGGCGATGGGCCGTGATCCAGTCGCGGTTCTCTTCTTTCCAGCTCGCATCGCGCAATTTGCGCCCCGCCTCGCGGATCGCGGCTTCACTGACCTGCGACAGGTTGACGCCGGCTTCTTTCGCCATCGCCACGATACCCGTGTCGAGAGAGAGGTTGACGGGCTTGCGCTTGCCGGATGCGATCGGATCGTGCTTCATGCTGTGAAAATATGCGCATGGTTCATGCGCGTCAACGGAGCGCATCCATGTCCCTCGTCGAACTCGGTCGCTATGATCGCAACCTGGCCAATATCCTCGTCGGGCGGCTGGCGGCGGAAGGGATTGCGGCGATCGCCTTCGATGGCGGCGCGAGCATCGCCGATGGCAGCTATCTGCTGATCCCGGTCCGCGTGATGGTGGACGAGGACGATCTGACGGCGGCGCAGGACATCGTCGGCGCTGCCTGATTTTTGGGCAGAGAAAGCGCGCTGCACAATAATCTGACGTTGCCTGCGCCGACTGCGCACGAAATGCCCTGAAATCCTGCCAAATCGTAAATGGCACGGTCGTTGCGATGCAGCATGCCGTCTGATGCGAAGGGGGCAGGGATGAAGCTGGTCATTGCGATCATCAAGCCGTTCAAGCTCGACGAGGTGAGGGAAGCACTCACCACGTTGGGGGTGGCAGGGATGACGGTTACCGAGGTCAAGGGGTTCGGCCGCCAGAAGGGCCAGACCGAAATTTACCGCGGCGCCGAATACAGCACCAACATGGTGCCCAAGATCAAGATCGAGGTGGTGTGCGCCGCCGACCTGGCCGACCGGGTCGTCGAGGCGATCCAGGCATCGGCGAACACCGGCGCGATCGGCGACGGCAAGATCTTCGTGCTCGACGTCGGGCAGGCGGTGCGCATCCGTACCGGCGAAACCGACGATTCGGCGCTCTGAGGGGGGTAAGATGAAGCTGACACAGAAAATCGCCGGTGTCGGGGCGGCCTGCGCTGCCGCGGCCTTCACCGCACTGCCGGCCTTCGCCCAGGCGGCGCCCGCGGCGGCACCCGTCGTCGCGACGGTCAACAAGGGCGACACCGCCTGGATGATGACCAGCACCGTGCTGGTGATGATGATGATCCTGCCGGGCCTCGCGCTGTTCTACGGCGGTCTCACCCGCGCCAAGAACATGCTGTCGGTGATGACGCAGATCGGCGCGGTCGCGTGCCTCGCCATGCTGATCTGGGTGATGTACGGCTATTCCCTCGCCTTCGGACCCGACCTTGCCGGTGGCGGGGTGCTGACCAACTTCATCGCCAGCTTCGACAAGGCGTTCCTGCAGGGCGTGACCGCGGCGTCGCAGTCGGCAACCTTCACCGCGGGCGTCGAAATCCCCGAATATGTCTTCATCTGCTTCCAGATGACCTTTGCCGCGATCACCGTCGCACTGGTGCTGGGATCGGTGGTCGAGCGGATGAAGTTCAGCGCGGTGATGGCGTTTGGTGCCGTCTGGCTGACGATCGTCTACTTCCCGATCGCGCACATGGTGTGGGCATCGTCGGGCCTGTTCTTCAAGGCGGGCGCGCTCGATTTTGCGGGCGGCACCGTGGTGCACATCAACGCCGGCGTCTCGGCGCTGGTCGCATCGCTGATGCTCGGCAAGCGCATGGGCTATCCCAATACGCCGATGCCGCCGCATTCGCTGACCCTGACGGGCGTCGGCACCGGCCTGCTGTGGGTCGGCTGGTTCGGGTTCAATGCGGGTAGCGCGCTGGAAGCCAATGGCTCGGCGGGTCTCGCGATGATCAACACCTTCGTCGCGACGGCGAGCGGCGGCCTGTTCTGGATGCTGATCGAGCGGGTGCGCGGTCACAAGGGGTCGGCGCTGGGCTTCTGTTCGGGCATCGTCGCCGGCCTGGTCGCGGTGACGCCCGCGGCGGGCAATTCGGGTCCGTTCGGTGCGATCGTGCTGGGTGCGGTTGCTTCGGTGGTCTGCTTCTTCGCGGTGTCGGTGCTGAAGCCCAAGCTCGGCTATGACGACGCGCTCGACGCCTTCGGCGTGCATGGCATCGGCGGCATGATCGGCGCGATCGGCACGGGCATCGTCTATGCCCCGTCGCTCGGCGGACCGGGTGCGGCGGATTACGCCATGGGTGCCAAGCTGCTGGTGCAGATCGAGGCGGTCGCAACGACGATCGTCTGGGCCTCGATCGGCACGGTGATCGCGATCACCATCGCCAAGCTGCTCACCGGCCTGCGCGTCAGCCCCGAAGTCGAGCAGGAAGGCCTCGACCTCGGCGAGCACGGCGAGCGCGCCTACAATTGATCGGGAGCGGGACGCTAGGTCCCGCACCCCACCGACGTTCCTCCTGCGGACGACCCTGGCCCGGTACGGTGACGTACCGGGTCTTTTTTGTGTTCGCGCGAAGACGCGAAGACGCGAAGGGGTGCGTGAGGGGTGGGCGTCAGCCTGTCTTGCTCGTGATGGGGAGGGCAGGTGGCTGGCGGCGGGTGCCTACCTCTTCGCGGCTTCGCGGCTTCGCGTGAATTGTTTTTGCGCGCAGAGGCGCGGAGGGCGCGGAGGACGCGGAGGACGCGGAGGGCGCAGAACGGGCGGATCATTCTCGTTCGTGCTGAGCTTGTCGAAGCACGTCGTGCCACAGGGGCGGGTGTGCGTGGGGCGACCCGCCCTTCGACAGGCTCAGGGCGAACGGGGTGTGTGGGAGCACAGCCCGCCCTGCCCTTTCCGTCGTCATCCCGGCGAAGGCCGGGATCCATGGAAACGCGACGCAGCGGTTGCGCGCCTACGTCAGCCGCACTCCCGTCCATGGATCCCGGCGTGCGCCGGGATGACGAGAGAAGGGGGCGGGTGTGTGGGAAGTACGTTGCGCGGGCGTGCGCGGTTCAGCCCAGTTGCGCGCGCAGGTCCATCATGGCGATCGCCGCCTGGGCCGCACCGCCGCCCTTGTCGAGCTGGCCGGGGTCGGCGCGGGTGATCGCCTGCGCTTCGTTTTCGGTGGTGAGGATGCCGTTGCCGATGGCGAGGCCGTCCATGGTCAGCGCCATGATGCCGCGGGCGCTTTCGTTCGAGACGATCTCGAAATGATAGGTCTCGCCGCGGATCACGACGCCCAGCGCGACGAAGGCGTCGTAGCGGCTGGTGTCGGACGCCAGCGCGATCGCGCCCGGCACCTCGAGCGCGCCCGGCACCGTCACCGTCTCATGCGTGTGGCCTGCCGCCTCGATGGCGGCGCGGGCACCGGCGAGCAGCATGTCGTTGAGATGGTCGTAGAAGCGGGCTTCGACGATGAGGATATTGGCCATGGGTCAGCCTTCGCCTTCGATGCGGCGCTCGGCGACGATCGACAGGCCATAGCCGTCGAGCCCCACGAGCGTGTGGTGGGTGTTGGTCAGCAGGATCATGTCGTGGACGCCGAGTTCGGCGAGGATCATCGCGCCGACGCCATAGTCGCGCAATTCCTCCATCGGCACCTCGACCTGCTCGCCGGCATGGCGGCGGACGGCGGTGGTGAAGCCGTCGGCACGCTGGCGGTTGATGATGACGATGACGCCCGAGCCTTCTTTGGCGATCATCTCCATCGAGCGCTGGAGCATGCGGCTGCGGTCGCCGTCCTCGCCGAACACGTCGGCGAAGGGGGAGAGCGCGTGCATGCGCACCAGCACGGGCTGCGTCACGTCGAGCCGGCCCTTGACCAGCGCGATCTGTTCGGTGCCCGTCGCGGTGTTGCGATAGGCGCGTACCGCCCATTCGCCGCCCCAGCGGCTGGTGAAGCGCGTTTCCGATACCAGAGAGACGAGGTGGTCGTAGCGGCGGCGATAGGCGATCAGATCGCGGATCGTGCCGATCTTGAGGTTGTGGAACTGCGCGAAGGTGACGAGGTCGTCCATCCGCGCCATCGTGCCATCCTCGTTCATGATCTCGCAGATCACGCCCGAGGGGTTGAGGCCGGCGAGGCGCGAGACGTCAACGGCCGCCTCGGTGTGCCCTGCGCGCACCAGCACGCCGCCGTCGCGTGCGACGAGGGGGAAGACGTGGCCCGGGGTCACGATGTCGGCGCGACCCTTGCCGCTGTCGGTCGCCACCGCGATCGTGCGGGCGCGGTCGGCGGCGGAGATGCCGGTCGTCACGCCCTCGCGCGCCTCGATCGAGACGGTGAAGGCGGTTTCGTGGCGGGTGCCGTTGTTGCGGCTCATCAGGTCGAGGCCGAGTTCCTCGACGCGGGTGCGCGTCATCGCGAGGCAGATCAGGCCACGGCCGTGGCGGGCCATGAAGTTGATCTTTTCAGGGGTAGCCATTTGCGCGGGGATGACGAGGTCGCCCTCGTTCTCGCGATCCTCGTCATCGACGAGGATGAACATGCGGCCGTTGCGCGCCTCGTCGATGATCTCTTCGGGCGACGACAGGAAGGCGTGGCGGAGCTGGGCGATCTCAGGGTTAGCGGCCACGGTAATGCTCCATGCGTTGCAGATAACGGGCGAGGACGTCGATCTCGATATTGACCATCTGGCCCTGGGCGAGGGCGCCGAGCGTCGTCACCGCCTGCGTATGCGGGATGAGGTTGACGGAGAAATGGGTGGTGTCGCCCTGATCCTCGACCGTGTTGACGGTGAGCGAGACGCCGTCGATCGTGATCGACCCCTTGGGCGCGATGAAGGGCGCGAGGGCGGCGGGGACGGCGAAGCCGATGCGGTGCGAATCGCCCTCCGGACAGATGCCGATCACCTCGGCGATGCCGTCGACATGGCCGGTGACGATATGGCCACCGAGTTCGTCGCCGAGCTTCATCGCGCGTTCGAGGTTGAGGCGGCGCCCTTCGACCCATTGGTCGCGCGCGGTGCGGGCGATCGTCTCGCCGGAGACCTGGACGTCGAACCAATGATAGTTGGCCGTGCCCTTATCGATGACGGTCAGGCAGACGCCCGAACAGGCGATCGAGGCGCCGAGGTCGATCGTGTCGGGGTCGTAGGAAGTGGCGATGCGCACGCGCGTGTCGCCCTCGCTCTGAACCCGTTCGATCGTGCCGATATCGCTGACTATGCCGGTGAACATGGGGTGCGCTCGTAGACCTCGAGCCGGTCGCTGCCAAGCTGGCGCGCATCGTGGAGCTGCCAGCGGCCGTGTGCCGATCCGAGATCGGTCAGGCCGATCGCGCCGATCGCGGGCAGGCCCCCGCCAATGACGATGGGCGCGCGGTAGAGGAGCAGGCGATCGACGAGGTCTTCTCGCAAGAAGGCGGCGGCGGTGCCCGCGCCGCCCTCGACGAGCAGGTGGTCGGCGGGGAGGGTGGTGATGGCGGCGGGGGTGGGGATCCATGCCGGGTCGCCCTCACCCTTCCGCGGCTCCGCCGCTCCCTCCCTCTCCCGATGGGAGAGGGAAGAGGCGCGCAGCGCCGAAGGGTGAGGGTGGGTCTGAGACAGCACGACGCGCTGCGGGCTGCGTCCCTCCAGCCCCGGCAGGCGCACGTCGAGGGTCGGGCGGTCCGCCTCCCATGTTCCCCGGCCGACGAGGATCGCTTCGTGGCGGGCGCGTTCGAGGTGGGCGTGGGCGCGTGCCTCTACGCCGGTGATCCAGCGACTGGTGCCGTCGGCGAGCGCAATGCAGCCGTCGAGCGAGGTGGCGAGCTTCAGCGTCACGAACGGGCGGCCGAGGCGGCGGCGGGTGAGGAAGCCGGCCATGCTGCGCGCCGCATCGGCGGCAAGCAGGCCGACCGCTACCGCGACACCGGCGGCGCGGAGCCGGGCGATGCCCTGGCCGTTGGTGCGCGGGTCCGGATCGCCGAGCGCGATCGCGACGCGCGCGATGCCGGCCGCGATCAGCAGATCGGTGCAGGCGGGTCCGCGCGCCGAAAGATGGGCACAGGGTTCGAGCGTGACATAGGCGGTAGCGCCGCGCGCGGCGTCGCCCGCCTGCGCGAGCGCCATCGCCTCGGCATGCGGGCGGCCGCCGGGCTGGGTCCAGCCGCGACCGACCACTTGATCGTCGCGGACGATGACGCAACCGACATTGGGATTGGGGGCGGTGCGGCCGCGCGTGCGCTCGGCGAGCGCGAGCGCGGCGACCATCCACCGCGAATCGTCCGTGCTCACAGCCCCATTTTATTCATCGCGTCATCGACCTTCTTGAACTGGCTGCGCAATTTCTCCTCGCGCGCCTTTTGCGCGGCGATGCGCTTGTCCTGTTCGACCTTGTCGATCGCCTGCTGCGCCTTGATCTCCGCATCGGTGCGGTTGGCGGCGTAATTCTTGAAGTAGATGATGTTGGGTTGATAGGGTTCGGGCGGAATGTCGTTGCGCATGAAGGCGTAGACGAAGAACCCCGTGATCGCGATCGCCAGCGCGAGGAAGCCCAGGTCGCGCGGTTCGCGCTGCGACAGGAAAAAGCGCAGGTCGCGAATGGCCCGCACCGGCGAGAAGCGGCTGAAGAACTGCATGGGGGAAAGATAGGCGCAGGCTCGCGGCTCGACCAGCCCCTCCCGTGCAAACGGCCGTTCGTGCTGAGCCTGTCGAAGCACGGCTGTCCGGGGGCGTTACGCTCGAGGCAACCTGCCCTTCGATAGGCTCAGGGCGAACGGTGCGAGGGTTGGGGGTCAGTCGGTCAGCCCATGGACCAGCAGCAGCGAGACGAAGGTGAGCAGCGCCGCCCAGGCGAAGACGAGCAGCACCGCGGTACGCCACAAGGCAGAAAAGGTGCGCAGCGAATAGGCGCCGCGTAGTTGGCGGAACATGTGGATCGGCGGCAGCGCAAAGACGGCGAGCACGATCCAGCCGCTGCCGATGCCGATGACGCCGGCGATCATCAGTGTGATCACCATCAGCATCATGAAGGCGAGGCTGTAGGTGACGAAGATCGCGTGATCATACAGGCCGAAGCGGCGGCGCCACAGGAAGAGCAATGCGACGAAGGGCGTCGAGATCGGGATCAGCAGCCAGCTGTATTTGTACGCGCTCGATTGCAGCTTGTAGAGCGCGAGGCCGGGATTCTTATTGGCCTTTTCCAAGCCATGGTCGAGGCTGGCCCAGCCGGTCTTGGCGTTGGTGAACGACGTTTCCACGCTGTCGCCGCCGGTCCCGCCCGCCTGGGTCCGCTTCAGCGCGGCGATCGCGGTTTGCAGGCCAGCGATGTCCTGATCGATCTTTTCGGTCGGTTTGCCCGCCGCGACTAGCTTGGCGCGTGTCTTCCGGGCGAGGTCGAGCTGCTTTTCCACCTTCTCAACGCCGCCGGCGATGCCGACGATGTGGCGGCTGACGCCTTCGGGTGTCGCGAGTTCGGCGATGTCGCCGCCCAGCGCGCTGATCGTCGCGAACATCAGGAAAACGGTGAACAGGAACACGGCGAGCGGCGAGACGAAGCGCGCGCGTTCGCCGGCGACGTAGCGGCGGGTGAGATCGCCGGGACGCCAGACCAGCATCGGCAGCGTGCGCCAGATCTTGCCTTCGAAATGGAAGACGCCGTGCGCGATCTCATGCCCGATCGCGCCGATCGTGCGATGGACGTGGCCACTCTGCCCACAGGCGTGGCAATGCGCGCCGATCAACCGCGTGCCGCAATTGAGGCACAGGCCGTGGCCGTGCTCGCGTGATTCCCCGGCGTGCGGCTCCACCGTGCGGGCGGCGAGCGCGCCCGTGATGAAGTCCCCTGCTGCTGCAATATCCCCCGACATAGTAGCAGCTTAGCAAGCTGTATCGGCCGGGCAAGATCGTCTTCGTGGCATAAGGCGGGGTGGCGTGGTAACGAACGGCATGGCCGACGCAGACAATACGCACGAAATGATCGCAGACATGGGCGCGCGTGCGCGCCGCGCCGCCGGGGTGCTGGCGGCTTTGCCGACGGCGGCGAAGGCCGCCGGGCTACGCGCCGCGGCGGCGGCGGTGCGCGAACAGGCGCCGGCGATCCTCGATGCGAATGCGCGCGACATGGCGGCGGGCGAGGCACGCGGCCTGAGTGGCGCGCTGCTTGACCGGCTGCGGCTGGATGCCGGGCGGATCGAGGGGATCGCGGCGGGGATCGAGGCGGTGGCGGGGCTGGACGACCCGGTCGGGCAGGTGATCGATCGCCGCGAGCGGCCCAACGGCTTGCAGCTGACCCGCGTGCGCGTGCCGATCGGCGTGATCGGCATCATCTACGAATCGCGGCCCAACGTGACGGCGGACGCGGCGGCATTGTGCGTGATGGCGGGCAATGCGGTGATCCTGCGCGGCGGCAGCGAGGCGATCCATAGCAATCGCGCGATCCATGCGGCGCTCATTGCAGGGCTGGAGCAGGCTGCACTGCCGGCGGAGGCGGTGCAGCTGGTGCCGACCACCGATCGTGCCGCGGTCGGCGCGATGCTGACCGCAGATGGCGTGATCGACCTGATCGTGCCGCGCGGCGGCAAGAGCTTGGTCGCGCGCGTGCAGGCGGAGGCGCGCGTGCCGGTGCTGGCGCATCTCGATGGGATCAACCACGTCTATGTCGATGGCTCGGCCGATCCGGCGATGGCGGAGCGGGTGGTGCTGGATGCCAAGATGCGGCGGACGGGCATCTGCGGGGCGATGGAGACGCTGCTGATCGATCGCGACTTTGCCAGGCCAGCGGAGTTGGTGACAGCGTTGCAACAGGCCGGATGCGAAGTGCGTGGCGATCCCGTTGAGGCGGCGTTCGGCGAGATCGTCGTGCCCGTCAGCGCCGAGGATTGGGACACCGAATATCTCGATGCGATCGCCTCCGTCGCGCTGGTCGACGGGGTTGAGGGGGCGATGGCGCATATCGCGCGGCACGGCTCGCACCATACCGACGCGATCGTCGCCGAGGATGCAGGGGTTGCGGAGCGATTCCTGAACGGCGTCGACAGTGCGATCGTGCTGTGGAACGCCTCCACCCAGTTCGCCGACGGCGGTGAGTTCGGGCTGGGTGCCGAGATCGGCATTGCAACGGGGCGGCTGCACGCGCGCGGGCCGGTCGCGCTGGAGGGGCTGACGACGTACAAATGGATCGGCCGCGGCACGGGGCAGGTGCGCGGTTGAAGACTCCCGACGCAAGGGATAGAATCCGCCGATGAACGCACCGGTATCGATCAATGCACCGCTCGATCCCGCCACGCTGGCGATCGTCGAGGAACTGGCCCGTTCACGTGGCATCACCGGCGAAGAATTTGCGGCGGACGCTATCCGCAAAGTTGCCGAACACGACATCGAACTACGAGCCTTTATTCAGGAAGGTATCGATTCGATCGAACGCGATGGCGGCATAAGCCAAGAGGATATGGAAGCGTGGTTCGAGGAGCGCGTGGCCGCCCGTAAACGGGGATGAGGCCCGTCACCTGGGCTCTCCGCGCGAAGGCCGACCTTGCGCGGATTGACGTATTTTATGCCGAACGCGATCCCGATTTTGCCGACGAGATAGGGCGGGCGGCCATTGCTGCTAGCCGCTTCCTCGGTGAGTTTCCCGCTGCCGGCCCGATCGTTGACCGGGACGCGCGCAAGTGGCGGATCGCGGAAACTGACTTTCTTCTGCTGTATCGGATCACCCTCACCGGCGTTGAGATCCTTCGCGTCCGTCATGGGCGTGAAGACTGGCAGCGAGCCGAGCCATGAAAACCGGCCTGCTCGGCGGATCGTTCAACCCGGCGCATCGCGGGCATCGGGCGATCACGCTCGCCGCGATCCGGGCGCTGGATCTCGACGAGGCGTGGTGGCTGGTGTCGCCGGGCAATCCGCTCAAGAGCGGCGCGCGCGACATGGCGCCGCTGGCGGCGCGGCTCGCGTCGGCGAAGCGGATGGCGCGGCGGGCGCCGATCCGGGCGAGCGATATCGAGGCGCGGCTGGGTACGCGCTACACGCTCGACACACTGCGCCAATTGCAGCGGCGTTACCCCCGGCGGCAGTTCATCTGGTTGATGGGGGCGGACAATCTGGCGCAGTTTCATCGCTGGCTCGGGTGGCGCGAGATCGCGCGCACGATGCCGATTGCGGTGATCGCGCGTCCGGGGTATGACGACAAGGCCCTCGCGGGTGTCGCGATGGGTTGGCTGCGGCGCTTCCAACGGCCCGCACGCCAGGCGAAGCATTGGACCTCGTGGAGTTTGCCGGCACTCGTGCTGTTGCGCTTCCGCCCCGACCCGACCTCCGCCACCGCGGTCCGTGCGGCCGATCCCGACTGGCACCGGCACTGATGCCGGCCCAGCAACCCAGGAGTCCCCTTGGCGAGTACCCCCCAGGCCGTGCGTCCGGCCGATCCGGCCGAAGTCGAAGCGCTGCTGCGACTGATCCTGACGTCGCTGGACGACGATCAGGCCGAAGAGGTCATTTCGATTCCGCTCGCGGGCAAATCGACGATCGCCGACCATATGGTGATCGCCAGCGGCCGCTCGACGCGGCAGGTCGCATCGATGGCCAACAAGATCGCCGAAAAGGTGAAGGCCGAGTTCGGCCGTCCGGTGCGGATCGAAGGGCTGCAGACCGCCGATTGGGTGCTGATCGACGCCAATGACGTCATCGTCCACCTGTTCCGGCCGGAGGTACGCACCTTCTACAATCTGGAGCGCATGTGGCAGTTCGGCGATACGGTGTCGTCGTCGCTGAAGCCGCTTCCACCGGAAGTCCTCAACCCGCCGAAGACCCCCACCGCGACGGACGAGGCCTGACATCCTTCTCCACATCGTGGCGCGCGGCAAGATCGGGCGATCGCCTGAGGCGGAGCTGGTCGATCGCTATCTGAGGCGGATCGTCTGGCCGACGCGCGTCACCGAACTGCCCGATACCGGCGGCAAGGTGCCCGCGATGGAGCCGCAGACGGTGCGGGTGATGCTGGACGAGAAGGGCGAAGTGCTCGGCTCGCTGGACTTTGCGCGGCGGATCGAGCGGTGGCGCGATAGCGGCACGCGCGAGCTGCGCTTCCTGATCGGCGCGGCGGACGGTTTCGACGATGTCGAGCGGGCGGGCGCGGACCTGTTGCTGTCGTTCGGGCGTGCGACCTGGCCGCACATGCTGGCGCGGGCGATGCTGGCCGAGCAGCTGTTCCGCGCGACCGCGATTTTGGCGGGGCATCCCTATCATCGGGAGGGGTGATGGCTGCCATCCCGCACCCGCCCTCACCCTTCCGCGGCTACGCCGCTCCCTCCCTCTCCCGCTGGGAGAGGGAAAAGCCGCCGAAGGCGGCGAAGGGTGAGGGTAGGCGCGTCGCATTCTGTTGTCTCGCTTTCCTCACACTCGCGGTGCCTGCCGAAAGCCAGCCCGTCGTCGACCAGCGCCAGCGGCTCGTCGCGGCCAAGCGCGACGCGGTGATCGCCACGCGTCGGGCCGAAGCGCTGGCGCGCGACGCGGCGGCCGAACGCAACGCTGCGGACAAGGCGCGGGCCGAAGAGGCGGCGCTGGCGGCGCGGGTGCGGGCGGCGGAGGCCAATCTGGCGGCGGCGCGGGCGCGGCAGGCGATCGTCACGCGGTTGCTGGCGGATCAGCAGACCACTCTTGCCACGCAGCAGGCGCCAGTCGCGCGATTGCTCGCGGCGCTGACCGCCTTGGCGCGCCGGCCGGCGGTGGTTGCGATCGCGCAGCCGGGATCGATCGACGACCTCGTCCACGTCCGCGCCGTGCTGGGCGGGGCGCTGCCGCTGGTGCAGCAGCGGACCGATGGCGTGCGGCGGCAGATCGCACGGACGCGGGGGCTGGAGCGAGACGCGGCGGTCGCTGCGGCGGCGCTGCGGCGCGGGCGGGCGCAGCTGGAGACGGACCGGGTCGCGCTCGCGACGCTGGAGGCGGCGCACAGGCGTCGCGCCAGCGCGCTCGGGCGCCATGCGATGAGCGAGGAGGATCGGGCGCTGGCGCTGGGCGAACGCGCGCGGGACCTGGTCGAATCGCTCGGCGACGATGCGGTGGCACAGGCGACTGCGGCGGATCTGGCGGCACTGCCCGGGCCCCTGCCGCGCCCGCTGGCGCCCGGAACGCGCGTACCGGTGCCGGCGGCGGGGGCGTATCGCCTGCCGGTGCGTGGGCGGCTCGTCACCGGGACGGGCGAGATTTCCGACGCGGGCGTGCGGTCGCGCGGGCTGACCTTTGTGGTCGCGGCGGGCGCGCCGGTGGTGGCGCCGGCGGGGGGCGTGGTGCGCTATGCCAAGGCGTATCGCGGCTATGGCACGATCGTGATCCTCGACCATGGCGACGGCTGGACCAGCCTCGTCACCGGGCTCGCCGCGGCGGGCGTTCGGCCGGGCGAGCGGATCGCGGCGGGAGCGCCTCTAGGCAGGGCGGCGGGGGGCGAAGAGCCGCGGATCACCGTTGAATTGCGTCGCCGCGGGCGGCCGGTGGATATCGCCGCGCTGCTGGGCTGAGGGTGCCGACGGTTCGCGTCGACCAGGCGTGTCCGGTCTTCCGGTTCGTCCTTGCCCCGCTCCGCTCGCAAAGACGGGAGGGGGCGTGCGGATGCGATCGACGGATCGGCAGCAGGCGCGCTGCGCCGTCAGCGACGGTTCAGCCTCGCCGTGCTTTGCTCCGGCTCGCAAAAGGGATAGACGTGCGGGGTTCTCCCGCCTTGCAGGACTTTCGATGCCCCGTCCGCTGCTGACCGCGACTGCTATCATCGGTTCCCTATCCCTGATCCCGCTCGCCACGCAGGCGATGGCGGCGGTGGACACGGATACCTATCGCGAATTCGACCAGTTCCTCGACGTCTTCAACCGGATCAAGGCCGATTACGTCGACAAGGTCGACGACAAGAAGCTGATCAAGGGCGCGATCGAGGGCATGCTCGCGAGCCTCGACCCGCATTCGAGCTATGTCGACGCGCTCGACTACGACAATCTCAAGATCCAGACCGAGGGCAATTACGGCGGCCTCGGCCTCACCGTCCAGATGGAGGACGGCGCGGTAAAGGTCGTCGCGCCGCAGGAGGATACGCCCGCCTATCGCGCCGGTGTGAAGTCGGGCGATTACATCACGCATATCGATGGCAAGCTGATCTACGGCGAGACGCTGGACGAGGCGGTGGCGCTGATGCGCGGCAAGCCGGGCAGCAAGATCAGCATGACGATCGTCCGCCCCGGACAGGACAAGCCGCTCGACATCACGATGACGCGCGAGGTGATCGTGCAGCGCCCGGTGAAGTGGGAGGTGCGCGGCGACGTCGGCTACATCAACATCAACACCTTCTCCGAAAGCACCGGCGCGGACACGCGCGCGGCGATCATGGCGATCGACAAGAGCCTGGGGCATCGACCGCTGGGCTATGTGGTCGACCTGCGCGACAATGGCGGCGGTTTGCTGACGCAGGCGATCGCGGTGAGCGACGCCTTCCTGGATCATGGCGAGATCGTTTCGCAGCGCGGGCGCGAGAAGAGCGACATCGAACGCTATTTCGCCAAGCCGGGCGACGATGCGCATGGGCTGCCGGTGGTGGTGCTGACCAACCCCGGTACGGCCTCGGCGTCCGAAATCGTCGCGGGCGCGCTGCAGGATCATCACCGCGCGCTGATCATGGGCGAGCGCAGCTTCGGCAAGGGATCGGTGCAGACGCTGCTGCCGCTCGGCCCGCAGACCGCGCTGCGCCTGACCACGGCGCGCTATTACACGCCGTCGGGCCGCAGCGTGCAGGAAGGCGGCATCGAGCCCGATATCCGCGTACCGCAGATCAGCGATCCCGACATCAAGACGCGCCCCGTGTTCCGCGAGGCCGACCTGCGCCGCCACCTGATCAACGAGGTGAAGGCGGATAACAAGATCCTCGAGGAAGACACCAAGGACGATCCGCGCTTCGCGATGACCGCGGAGCAGTTGAAGAAGCAGGGGATCGACGACTTCCAGCTCTATTATGCGCTGAAGACGGTCGCGCGGCTGGGTGGCGCGGCGCAGGTCGCCGCGGCGACGAAGCCGGTGCCCTCCAGCCGGCCGGGCGGCAAGTGAGCCGCGCGTTCACCCCCGCCGAGCGGCGCGCGCGGGCCCTTGCGCTGCTGCTGCCCGCGGCACTGCTGGCGGGGGCGTGGTTCTCTCAGCTCGTCGGGCACCTCTACCCGTGCGAGATGTGCCACTGGCAGCGCTGGCCGCATTATGCGGCGCTGCCGTTCGCGCTGCTGGCATTCGTCGTGCCGCAGCGGAGCATCGCCAAGGCGCTGGTGGTGATCGCCGCGCTGCTGATCGCGGTATCGGGCGCGATCGGCGTGGCGCATGCCGGCGTCGAATATCATTGGTGGGAAGGCTTTACCGCCTGCACCCAGACGGTCGACCTGCGCGGCCTGGGCCCGGATGCGCGGCTGGAAGCGCTGATGCACGCGCCCATGGTGCGCTGTGATACGCCGCAGTGGACGCTGTTCGGCATCTCGCTCGCCGGGTTCAACGCGATCTTTTCGCTGGGTGGCGCGTTGCTGATCCTATGGTGGATGAGGAAGGCACGATGACCGGGACGATCGCGAACGCGCGCAGGCCGCACTGGCGCCCCGGCGACCGGCGCGAGGCGACGAAGGCGATGATCCGCGTCGATCAGGCGGGGGAATATGGCGCGACGCGTATCTATGCGGGCCAGCTGGCGGTGCTGGGCGACCGGCATCCGGCGTCGCGCGCGATCCATCATATGGCCGCGCAAGAGGAGCGGCACCGCGCGTTCTTCGATGCGATGATGGCGCGCCGCGGCGTGCGGCCGACGCTGTTCCAGCCGTTCTGGGACAAGGCGGGCTTTGCGCTGGGCGCGATCACCGCGGCGATCGGGCCGAATGCGGCGATGGCCTGCACCGCGGCGGTCGAGACCGAGATCGACAAACACTATCAGCAGCAGCGTGACGAACTGGGCGACAGCGATCCCGAATTGTCGGACGCGATCGCCGATTTCCAGGCCGAGGAACTGGAGCATCGCGACCATGCGCTGGCCGCGGGCGCGGAACAGGCGGTCGGTTATCCGATCCTGTCGGGCCTGATCCGGCTGGGCTGCAAGGTCGCGATCGCCACCGCCAAGAGGATTTGAGAGGACGACGCATGCGAGCCTTCATCGCCACCGCCTTGATGCTGACCGCCGGCCCCGCGTTCGCGCAGGAGTTTACGCAGGGCACGCAGTCGGCGGCCCAGCCCCCGGCGCAGACGGTCAGCACGAAGCCGGCGCTGCCCGGCGCGCCCAAGCCGGTCGTGATCCAGGCACCAGGCGAGGTCGCCAAGCGCGCGCCGATCAACGGCGTGCTCGTTCTCTACGGCAACGAACGCTGCCCGACGAACAGCGACGGGCAGGAAATCGTGGTGTGCGAACGCCGCAGCGCGCGTGAGCAATATCGCGTGCCCAAGGAATTGCGCGAATTCCAAGTGACGCCGCAGAACGAAAGCTGGGCGGCCCGCGCGCAGGGCACGCTGGATGCCGGCGTCGGCGCGAACAGCACGGGGAGTTGCTCGACGGTGGGGGCCGGCGGACAGACCGGCTGCTTCCTGCAAAGCGCGCGGGCAGCGCGTAAGGAGAATCAGGCGCGCAAGGCGGAAGAGGCGCGGGTTCCGTAAGGCGCTGCCTCACACTCCCTCGTCACCCCGGACTTGGTCCGGGGTCCACTCCGCGGCGAGGGGGACGGCTGGAGACACAGTCGCTACCCCCGCGGCCCGGTGGACCCCGGAACGAGTACGGGGTGACGAAGTGGGTGTGGCGGAGGACGTGGCTCCTACCAACGACTTGGCGGCTCGTGCGACGTCGGCTACCCTCATGGTCAGGGGGAGCACTCATGGCGACGGCGATCGGACGGGGCGGAACACAGGTAAAGCCTCGGGCCGCCGACACCTATGAAAAGGGGCTGTCGGTTGGCGCGCTGCTGCTGCTCGCCGCCGTGCTGACCGCGATCCTTCGCGGGCAGACGCAATGGGCGATGGTGCCGGGGATCGTCTGGGCGCATATCCTCACCATCCTCGTCTCGCTGGTGCTGACGCCGATTATTCTGCTGTCGCCGCGTGGGGACAGGCGGCATCGCGTATTGGGGCGAATCTGGGCGGCGGCGATGCTGCTGACCGCGTTGCTGTCGTTCGGTATCCGCGAGGCGAACGGCGGCTTCAGCTTTATCCATATCCTGTCGGCATGGGTGGTCATCCAGGTGCCGCTACTCTGGTATGCGGCGCGCACCCACAAGGTTGCGCTGCACCGGGGCAGCGTGCGCGGCATGGTGACGGGGGCGCTGCTGATCGCGGGATTCTTCACCTTCCCGTTCGGCCGGTTGCTCGGGCGCTGGCTGTTCGGCTGACGGCATGCGCGACGTGCGCATCGTCCTGTTCGCGCTCGTCTGGCTGAGCTGTGTCTGGTTCGGATCGTGGGAGCGCAACGACAATCAGGCGACGCGGATGTACGCGGCGATCGGGCTGGTCGAGTGCGGCGATGCCTCGATCGATCCCTATGCGACGCTGACCATCGACAAGGCGATGTTCGGCGGGCGCACCTATCTGGACAAGCCACCGGGCATGACGCTGATGGCGCTGCCGGCGGTGTGGATCGCCGATCGCGTCACCGGCGACCGGGCAAGCCATTATGACAGCGCGATCGGGGGCTATGACTTCGACCGCTACCTTCGGTTGCGCGTGCGGCTGGCGGTGGCGATGGGGCCGGCGCTGCTGACTGCGCTCGCCGCGGTGCTGCTGTTCGATCTGGGCGTAGGGCTGAGCGGCAGCGCGGGCGCGGGGTTGTTCGCCGCGCTGGGCTATGCGCTGGGTACGCCGGTGTGGGGCTGGTCGACGACGCTGTTGGGGCATGCGGTGGTCGCGGACCTGTATGTCGTGGCGATCTGGGCTGTGTGGCGCGGACTGTCCCTGCCGCGGGGGGCGAGCGGCCATGCGCTGCTGGCCGGCGTGGCGCTCGGTTGGGCGATGGTGGTCGAGCATCAGGCGGTGCTGGCCGGCGCAGTGATTGCGCTGTGGGCGGCGTGGGCGGCGCGCGAGCGGGCGGACCGCGGCTGGCTGATCGGCGCGGCGCTGATCGGCGGGGCGATCGCGCTGGTGCCGTTCGCGACCTATAATCTCGTCGCCTTCGGAACGCCGTTCCGGATCGGCTACGCCGGCGTCGTCGGCTGGGAGGGCATGCACCAGGGGCTGTTCGGGCTGGGCGTGCCGCGCGTGTCGGTGCTGCGCGAGGTGACGATCGGCGCGCGCTATGGGCTGATCTGGGTCGCGCCCGTGTTGGTGCTGGCGCCATATGGGCTGTGGATGTGGGGACAGCGGCCGCGGACGCGCAGCCTGGCGGTTGCCGCAGCGCTGGCGGCGATCGTCGTGCTGCTAGTCAATGCGGCCTATATCTATTGGCAGGGCGGCAACACCACCGGGCCCCGGTTCGCGATCCCCGCGGTGGCGCCGCTGGCGCTGGGCCTTGCCGCCGCCTGGGCGCATGCCGGGGATCGCAGCATCCGGATCGGCATGGCTGCGCTGCTGGCCCTGTCGATCGCGGTCAATGCGACGATCGCCTCGGCCGAAATCTTCGCGCCGCCGGGCAGCGCCTTTCCCGTCTGGCAGGCGGTGATCGCCGGGCCGTTCGCCGACGGTGTCCTGCGCACCATGCCGAGCGAGTGGTTCGGCTGGAGCCCCTGGGCGGGCTTCCGCTGGTGGTGCGCGCTCGCGCTGCCGATGCTGGGGTGGCTTGTCTGGCGGGTGCGGCGCGTTCAGGCCTGAGGCGTGCGCTTCAGGCCGCGGACGCGGTGCCAGATGTAGAAGGCGACGAGGGCGATCAGGATGATGCCGATCGCGAGGTCGGCGCGGTGGAAGGCGGCCTTGACGCGGGGGTCGCTGTCCCACTTGCTGCCCAGCTTCATGCCGACCCAGGCGAGGCCGAAGCACCACGGCCAGCTGCCGAGGAAGGTGTAGACGTGGAAGGGCACCAGCCGCATCCGCGCGACGCCCGCGGGAAAGGCGATGAAGCTGCGAATGACGGGGAGCAGGCGGCCGATCAGCACTGCGATCGAGCCCCAGCGCGCGAAGAAGCGATCCGCGGCGTCGAGCTCGCCCGGGCCGATCAGCAGATAGCGGCCCCAGCGTTCCGCGACCGGCCGGCCGCCGCGCTTGCCGATCTCATAGGCGACGATCGAGCCGAGGTTGCAGCCGATCGCGCCCGCGGTCGCCGCCAGATACAGGTCGAAGCGGCCGGTCGAGACGAGATAGCCCGCGAACGGCATGATGATTTCGGACGGCAGGGGGATGCAGGCGCTTTCGATCGCCATCAGGATCGCGATGCCGACGTAGCCGCCGCTGGAGATGACCCAGATCGTGAAGGTGGCGAGGACGCCCAGGATTTTCTCGAACATGGGCGGGGGGCTTGGCGGATCGCACGGGTTTAGGGAAGGGGGAACCGGATACGCTGCTGGGACGCTGTGCGACGATGACCGATCTGACGCTGAACGATGGCCGGACCATGCCCCAATTGGGCTTCGGCACCTGGAAACTGCCCGATGCACAGGCACCTTTGGTGGTGCGCGGCGCGCTCGATGCCGGATATCGGCTGATCGACACCGCGGCGATCTATCGCAACGAACGCGGCGTCGGCGAAGGGCTGGCGGGCAGCGATGCCTTCGTCACGACCAAGCTGTGGAACGACCGGCAGGGCGATCCTGAGGCCGCGCTGGACGAAAGCCTCGCGCTGCTGGGGATGGATGCGGTCGACCTGTACCTGATCCACTGGCCCGCGCCGGGGCAGGGGCAATATGTCGAGGCATGGAAGGCGCTGGTGCGCCTGCGTGACGCGGGCAAGACGCGATCGATCGGCGTGTCGAACTTCCTGCCCGAGCATCTCGACGCGATCATCGAGGCGACGGGCGTGACGCCGGTGCTCAACCAGATCGAGCTGCACCCGCGGCACCAGCGGCTGGAAGAGCGGGCGTATCACGAGGCGCATGGCATCGTGACGCAAAGCTGGAGCCCGCTGGGGCAGGGCGGCGACCTGTTGCAGGACGCGGCGATCGTACGCATCGCGGACAAGCATGCGCGGTCGGCGGCGCAGGTGGTGCTGGCCTGGCATCTGGCGCATGGCTTTTCGGTGATCCCGAAGGCGGCGGATCCTGAGCATATGAGCGATAATTTCGCCGCGGCCGACCTGACGCTGGACGACGAGGATATGGCGGCGATCGACGCGCTCGACCGGCAGGAGCGGATGGGCGAGGACGCACGGGCGATGTGAGACAAATCCTCCCCGGCACGGGGAGGTGGCGCCGCGAAGCTGTGACGGGGGGGCTTCCACGAGCGAGGCGTGCGCGGACAACCCCCTCCACCCCGCCGCCTAGGCGGCGCGGTCCCCCTCCCCGTGCCGGGGAGGAATTGAGGGCTAGCCAATCGCCGCCTTGGCCTGTTTCAGGTCCTCGACGAAGCGGGCGTATTCCTCGGCCTTTTGCGTTTCGTCGGGCAGGCGCAGCAAGTAGCTCGGGTGGACGGTGATCCAGGCCTCGCCGCCCTCGGGGAGGATGATGGCTTTGCCGCGTTCGCGGCCGATCGTGACCGTCCGGCCGAGCAGGGACCGTGCGGCGGTGGCGCCGAGCGCGACCGTGACGCGCGGGCGGATGAGCATCTGTTCCTGTTCGATCCACCAGCGGCAGGCCTGGATTTCGCCAGTGTCAGGCTTGGCGTGGATGCGGCGCTTGCCGCGCTGTTCGAATTTGAAGTGTTTCACCGCATTGGTGACGTAGACGCGGGCGCGGTCGATCTCGGCTTCGGCGATGGCGCGGTTGAAGACCTGCCCGGCGGGGCCGACGAACGGCGTGCCGGCGAGGTCCTCCTGGTCGCCGGGCTGTTCGCCGACGAACATCAGCGGCGCATCGACCGGACCTTCGCCGAAGACGGTCTGCGTCGCGTGCCTGTAGAGGTGGCAGCGGGTGCAGGCCGCGGCTTCGTCGCGCAGCGCCGCCCAGGCGGCAGTGACATTGTCGCCAATGGCCGGCGCCTCGCGTGACTGGGTGATCATGCCGCTTTCCCGTGCCTGTGCGCCGGCGATCAGCTGCCCGACCAGCGCGGTTTCGGGCATGTTCTTCCAATACTTCCGCGGCATCTCCTTCAGCATCGCGCCGATCTTGACGCGCGCGGGGTTGAAGATGCTGGCGTAATAGGTCTTCCACACCTCTTCGGTGGGATCGCCGTCGGGGGCGTCCGCCTTCTGCGCGCCGGGTCCTTCGGACAGCGCCTTGCCGTCCCAGTGGAGCGAGACCTCCGGCGTCAGGATCGACCAGCGCATGCTGGCGAAGCGGTTGACGAAGAAGGCGGCGTTGGCGCGGACGATATGATGGTCGGGCTCGAACCAGGCGACGTAGCGCGTGCCCTCATCGTCCTGTTCCTCGCGGAAGCGGAGGAAGGCGCGCATCTTGTGGATGTCGCGGCGAACCGATTTGGCGAGGCCTTCGATACGGCGGACGAGCGGGTCGGCCTGATCCTCGATCAGTTTCGGTTCGCGGCGCAGGCGGGCGAGCGCGGTGTAGAGGAGTGCGAACCGTTCGGGATCGTTCGACAGCACGACGTTGCGGGCGAGATCGATGAAGGCGCGGGGGACGGAGAGGGTGCCGCTGGGGGGCGGCGGTGCGGGGGCATCGTCGGCGACGGTGGCGAACAGGTCGGCGGGGGTGTCGCCGACCTGCCAGACGATGTCATCCGGGGGGACGTCCGCTGCGGCAAGCGGGCGGGCGGCGTCGCGCCACGCGTCGAAATCGTCGGGGGCGGGGAGGGTGATTATGCGCATCACACTCTTTCGTCACCCCGGACTCGTTCCGGGGTCCACTCCGCGGCGAGGGGGATGGTTGAAGCCTCTTGCTGTTCCCTCGCGGCCCGGTGGACTCCGGAACAAGTCCGGAGTGACGAGGTGTTTGGGGCCGGCGTACCGAACCTCACCGCTCAGTCGCGGTCGTCGCCGCCGGCGGGCTTTTCCTTGGCGAGCTTCAGCTCCTCGGGCTTGCGCTCTTCGTAGATCGTGGCGAGTTCCTTCTCGGTCTTGCTGTCGAGCTCATCGGCCGCGGCGGGGAACATCTCTTCCTCTTCCTCGGTGATGTGGTGTTCGTAGCGACGGCGCATGTGGAAGAATTTCTCGTTCCACTCGTCCGACGATACCTCCAGCTCGGTCATCTCGGCGAGCAGGTCATCGACCTCCTTGTGCTCCGACACCGAATGGCGCGCGTCGTCGCGCAACTCGGGGTCGCGCAGCATCGTGGCGTAGAGCGATTCTTCCTCGGCGGCGGCGTGTGCTTGCACTTCGAGGCGGAAGGTTTCGAACAATTTGCCGCGCTTGGCCGTATCGGTCAGTTCGGCCAGCTCCTTCAGCATCTTGCGCTGCTTGTCGTGGTCGCGCTTCAGGTCTGCGTAGATGTCGGCGAGGGCCATGGGTGTGTCTCCTTCGCATCGCCCAACCGGCGAGCGGGCGCGGCGTTTCACCCGCGAGTCATTCTCACGCGGCGAAGAGTTCGAGCTGCTGCTTTTTGGGCGCGACGAGCGGTGTCAGGTCGGCGCGGTCGCTGAGCAGTACCGGGCGCCAGTCGTCGGTGACAATGAAGGGGCGGACCTTGGCGACGCTGACCGTCAGGCGCGCGACATCGTCGAGACGCAGGCGGCGCCAGCGGCGGGTGGCGACGATGCGGTCGACCGCCTTTACGCCTAGGCCGGGGACGCGGAGCAGCATTTCGCGGGGCGCGCGGTTGACGTCGATGGGGAAGCGATCGCGGAATTTGAGCGCCCAGGCGAGCTTCGGGTCGATGTCGAGCGGCAGCATGCCGGTGGCGTCGTCGGCGGCGGCGACGACCTCGGCCGGGCTGTAATCGTAAAAGCGCATCAGCCAGTCGGACTGGTACAGGCGATGTTCGCGCATCAGCGGCGGGCGTTGCAGCGGCAGCACGGTGCTGGCGTCGGGGATCGGGCTGAATGCGCTGTAATAGACGCGGCGCAGGCCAAAGCGATCGTAGAGCGTCGAGGCGCGCGCGACGATCTCGCCATCGGTCGCGGCGTCGGCGCCGACGATCATCTGCGTCGACTGGCCGGCGGGGGCGAAGCGGGGGGCAGATTTGTACTTCTTGCGCGCGTCGCCATTGTCGGCGATCGCGCCCTTCACGTCGCGCATCGCGCCTTCGATGCGGGTGCCGTCCTTCTCGGGGGCAAGCCGCTTCAAGCCGCTGACCGTCGGCAGTTCGACGTTGATCGAGACGCGGTCGGCGTAGAGGCCGGCCTGATGGACCAGCTCCGGGTCGGCGTCGGGGATCGTCTTGAGATGGATATAGCCGCGGAAGTGATGGTCTTCGCGTAACGATCGCGCGACCTCGACCATCTGCTCCATCGTGTAGTTCGACGATTTGATGATGCCGGACGAGAGGAACAGCCCCTCGATATAGTTGCGCTTGTAGAAGGCGATCGTCAGGTCGACGACCTCCTTGGCGGTGAAGCGCGCGCGGCGGACGTTGCTGCTCTTCCGGTTGATGCAATAATGGCAGTCGAAGATGCAGCTGTTGGTCAGCAGGATCTTGAGCAGGCTGATACAGCGACCATCGGGGGCGTAGGCGTGGCAGATGCCCATGCCCTCGGTCGAGCCCAGCCCCTTGCCGTCTCGGCTGTTGCGCTTGGCGGTGCCCGACGAGGCGCAGGACGCATCATATTTCGCCGCATCGGCAAGGATTTCCAGCTTCTGGCGGGTGTCGAGCTGGGCCATGCGTTCGATATACGTTCCGCCGTCGCCGCCGGCAAGGGGCGGAGGCAACACGATTTTTAGCCTCAGTCATCGCCCCGCAATGACGGTGCGCGATAAGGTCTGCCAAGGAGAGTCGGAGATGACGACAGAGGACATGCCCTATCTGTCCGCGCGATCGTTCGCCGAAGCGGTGCGATCGATCCAGGCGGACCATCCCGCCGCGGCGGCGGCGCATCAGGCGATGTGCCTGGCCTATACCGGCCGCGTGCTGGCCGGCCTGCGCGCCGCTATTCCGCCGCGAGTAGGCTGGTCGCGCCGCCCAGATCAACCGATACCAGCCGGCTGACGCCGCGTTCGACCATGGTGACGCCGAACAGGCGGTGCATGCGGCTCATCGTCACCGCATTGTGCGTGACGATCAGATAACGGGTCTGCGTTTCGCGCGTCATCCGGTCGAGCAGGTCGCAGAAGCGCTCGATATTGGCGTCGTCCAGCGGCGCGTCGACCTCGTCGAGGACGCAGATCGGCGCGGGGTTGGTGAGGAACAAGGCGAAGATCAGCGCGACCGCGGTCAGCGCCTGTTCCCCGCCGGATAGAAGCGTCAGCGATTGCAGGCGCTTGCCGGGCGGTTGCGCCATGATCTCCAGCCCCGCCTCGAGCGGATCGTCCGAATCGACCAGCGCGAGGTGCGCGGCGCCCCCGTCGAACAGCGTGGTAAATAGACGGCGGAAATGGCCGTCGACGGCTTCGAACGCGGCGGTGAGGCGCTGGCGGCCTTCGCGGTTGAGCGTGCCGATCGAGCCGCGCAGGCGGTGGACTGCCTCGACCAGTTCGTCGCGTTCGGCGGCGTTGCTCTTGCCGCTCGCTTCCAGCTCGGCGAGTTCGCGCTCGGCGACGAGGTTGACCGGGCCGATGCGCTCGCGGTCGGCGGTGAGGCGTTCGTGAATGGTGCTTTCCGCGGCGGGTGTGCCGACGTCGGTGCCGGCGAAGCCGAGGCGTTCGGGAAGCACGGGCGCGGGGCATTCGAAGCGTTCGCCCGACAGGCGGCCCATCTCGACGCGGCGCAATTCCTGCGATTCGAGGCGGGCGGCGGCGCCGGCGCGGGCTTCGCGGGCTTGGGACAGCGCCTCGATCGCGCGGCGTTGCGCGTCGTCGGCGCGGCGGGCGGCGGCATCGGCGTCGCGCTCGGCGGCGGCGTGGGTATCCGCGTCGCGGCGTGCGGCGTCATGTTCGGCATGGGCGGTGGCGATGGCGGCGTCGAGTGCGGCGGGGCGATCGGCGGCATCGGCAGCCTCCTTGGCGAGCGCGACCTCGCGCGCGTCCATGTCGGCGATGCGCTTGGCGGCCTCGCCCGCGCGGGCGCGCCAGCTGCGCGTGTCGACCTGCGCGGCGGCTAGCCTCTCGCGGTTGGACTGCTCCGCGCGGTCGAGGGCGGCACGCTCGCCGCGGGCCTGCGCGACGGCGGTGCGGCAGCGCTCGGCGACGGCGGAGAGGGCGGCGACCGCGGCGGCGCTATCGCGGCCGTCGGGCAGAGCGGCGCGGGCAGTTTCGGCGGCGGCGCGGTCTGCCTCCGCCTCGTCGTGTTCGGCGGCGACGCGCAACGCGCGGGCGTCGAGGTCGGCGCGCTGCCCGGCGAGGCGTTCGAGCGCGGTGGTGGCGCGGTCTTCGGCACGTTCGGCGTCGCGGATGGCGGTGTCGGCCTGGGTCAGCGCGGTGCGGGCGGCTTGCCCAGCGGCGCGGGCGGCCGCGATGCGGCGGTCGATGTCGGCGCGGGCGGTATCGGCGGCCTCGGCCGTGGCGGCGGCGGCGGGGCGTGCCGCCTGCAGGGCCTTCAGGCGGTTGAGGCGTTCGAGCCGTTCCGCCGCGGCGGCGCCGCTGCCGGCGGCGACATGGCCGTCCCAGCGGCGTGTGTGCCCGGCGGGGGTGACGAGGCGCTGGCCGACCGCGAGCGGCTGGCCGTCGTCGGCGTCGGCGACGAAGGACTGGGCGAGGCGGCGGGCGAGCGTGGCGGGGGCGGTCACGTGGTCGGCGAGGGGGGTCGTGCCGGGTGGTGGGGCGGGATCGCCCGGCTGCGGCGTGGCACCGGTCCAGGCGGCAGGGTCGCCCTCCAGCTCGTCGCCGAGCGCGGCGGCGAGCGCGCGTTCATAGCCGGCGGCGGGAGCGAGGCGATCGAGCAGCTTTTCCTTGCCCGTGCGCTGGGTGGCGCGGGTAAGCGCGGCGATCTCGGCATCGATTTGGGCGAGGTCGGCGCGGGCGGCGGCGCGGGTGGTTTCGGCGGCGTCGCGGCCGGCGATGGCGGCGCGTTCCTCCGCCTCCGCCTGGGCGAGCGCGTCGCGGGCCTGTTCGGCCCGGGCGAGGGCCTGGTGCCGACGCGTGGCGGCCTCGTCGCGGGCGGCGGTGAGGGGGGCGGCGTCGCCCAGCGCGGCGAGCGCCTGTGCGACCTGTGCGACCTCGCGGCGGGCGCGATCGGCACGGGTGCGGGCAGCGGCGAGCGCGGCATCGGCGACGCGGGTTTCGGCGGCTTCGCTCGCCTGACGCGCGAGGCCCTGGGCGAGGGCGACCTCGGCATCGCGGGCGTGGCGTTCGGCGTCGGCGAGCGTCGCGTCGAGGCGGGGGGCCTCGTCGGCGGCGGATAGGATCGCGCGGTCGATCGTCCTCACCTCGTCGGCGAGGCGGGCGAGCGCCTGCGCGGCGTCGGCGGCGAGCGTGCCTTCGCGCGCGCGGTCGTCGGCGATGCGGCGGCGCGCCTCGTCCAGTTCGCTCACCCGGCGCGCGGCGGCGGCGCGTTGTGCGCGGAGCGTGGTGAGGCGGTGGCCGAGATCGTTGGCCGCGTCGCGCGCGGCGAGTGCGGCGGCGCGGGTGGTGGCGACGGCGGCCATGGCGTCGGCCTGTGCAGCGGCGGCGATGCGTTCGGCGTCAGTCGTCTCGGCGACGCGGGTGTCGGCGGCGGTCGCTTCGGCGCGCGCGGCGTCGGCGGCGGCGGCGGCGTCGCGCCAGCGGGCGAAGATCATGCGCGCTTCGGCGAGGCGAATCTTTGCCGACAGCTCACGATAGCGTTCGGCGGCGCGGGCCTGGCGGCGCAAGGAGGCGGCGCGCGCGTCCTGATCGGCGATCAGTTCGCCGAGGCGTTCGAGGTTCGCTTCGGTCGCGCGCAGTTTCTGTTCGGCGTCCTTGCGGCGGACGTGGAGGCCGGCGATCCCCGCCGCTTCCTCCAGCATCGCGCGGCGTTCGGCGGGCTTCGCCGCGATGACCGCGCTGATCCGGTTCTGGCTGACGAGCGCGGGGCTGTGCGCACCGGTGGCGGCGTCGGCGAACAGCAGCGCGACGTCCTTGGCGCGCACGTCGCGGCCGTCGATGCGATAGGCGCTGCCGGCGCCGCGTTCGATGCGGCGGACGACCTCGCGTTCGTCGCCGTCAGCGGCGTCGAGCAGGATCGAGACTTCGGCGAAGGCGCGCGGTGGGCGCGTCGCGGTGCCGGCGAAGATGACGTCCTCCATCCCCGCGCCGCGCAGCGACTTGGCGCTCGATTCGCCCATCGTCCAGCGGAGCGCTTCCAAGAGGTTGGACTTGCCGCAGCCGTTGGGGCCGACGACGCCGGTCAGCCCCGGCTCGATATGGAGGTCGGCGGGGTCGACGAAGCTTTTGAACCCGGCAATGCGGAGCCGCTTGATCTGCACGAGGGTGGGGTGGCGGTTCTATTGTGCGGTGGCAAGCGGCGCGGCGTTTTTTGATTCACGCGAAGACGCGAAGAGGTCGGGCTTGGCGCCGCAGGCATTCCCCTCTCGCACCCGAACCGCATAGGCGATCGGTGCTTGAGAGGGGCGGCTGCGCCGCATGCGCGACCTCTTTGCGTCTTCGCGTCTTCGCGCGAAAACCCTTTACGCGCCCGCGGCCTTGAGCAGCGGTTCGAACTGGCCCCAGCTGCTGACGTCGGTCTTCTTGCCGTTGATGAGGAGCGTCGGCGTGCCGGTGACGGTGCCGTCGGCGCCCTTGTCCTGCGTCTGCTTGGTCCAGCGGTCGATCTGGCTCATGTCGCCCAGGCACTGCATCGCCTTGGCTTCGGGGATGCCGCGCTGCTTGGCGAAGTCGATCAGGCCCATCTGCTGCGCCATAATCTTGATCGCGTCGACGGGCTTGGCGGTCTGCAACTGCTGCTGCTGCGCGGGCGTCATCGCCTGAAGCTTGTTGAGGAAGCCTTCCTGCGACTGATACATCTGTTCGAGGATCGGGAAGAAGGCGGCCTTGTCGGCGCAATTGCCGAGCAGCGCGGGTGGCACGTCGGGCGCGCCGTGTACCAGGAACTCCCTGTATTCGAAGCTGACCTTGCCGCTCTTCACATAGTTCATCAGCGATTCGAAGCCGTCGCGCGCGAAGGCGCCGCAGACGGGGCACAGGCGCGAGCCATATTCGACGACCTTGATCGGCGCGTTCGGGTTGCCGACGATCGTGCCTTCCGCGGTGCGCGAGACGACGTCGGTCCAGTTCTGGCCCGACGGCGCGGCGACAGCGGCGACGGGGCTGGCGGGCGCGGCGGGGGTGCCGGTGCCATCCTTCGAACAGGCGTTGAGCGCCAGCGGCAGGACGAGCAAGGCGGCGGTGAGGCGGGTCTTCATGGCGTTACGCTCCATCACGAAAATCACTTGAGGCCCTTGGCACGCAGTACGGGGGCGAGGGTGTTCCAGTCGCCCGGCGGTTGCAGCGTGCCGTCGACATAGAAGCTGGGGGTGCTGTTCACCTCGATCGGCGCGTCGCCGGTCATCGCGGTGATCCGCGCGACCTCTGCCTTGTCGGCGAAACAGGCGTTGATCCGGGCCGGCGTCAGGCCGCGGGCACGCATCGCGGCGGTGAGGCCGCCGGCATCGGCATAGGTGCGCGCCTGGACGATCGGCGGCTTGGTATCGATGTCGGGATGCGCCGCCTGATACTCGCCGACCTTCTTCAGCCACACCGGCTGCGTCGCGAAGATCATCGCATGCGCGCCCGCGAAACCGCGGGGCCCCGCGCAGCGGGCGAGGATCGCCGCGCCCAGATCGGCGGGATCTCGGATCAGGTGGCGGTATTCAAGGCTGAGCCCGCCCGAGCGGATCATCTTGCCCTTCAGCTCCGGCTCGCTCTCTTTAGCGAAGACGGCGCAGTGCGGGCAGGTGTAGCTGCCATATTCGATCAGCTTCACGCGCGCGGTGGGGTTGCCGAAGACATAGGCGCCCTTCGCGGTCTGGTGCGCAGGCGCGGCCGACCAGTCGGTGACGGGCGCGGTGGCGGCCACCGTGAGAAGCGCGATCGGGAGCAAACGGGAAAGCGGCATCAGCTGATCCTGGGCAGGGTGCGCGGCGCGTGGACACCGGCGGCGAGGGCTTCGAGCACGGCGCGGAGTTCCGGGTCGGCGATCGTCTTCAACCCCTCGCCGATCTCGGCTGGGGCTTCGCGTGGGGGCACGGGCGCGCTGCGCGGCAGACGCTTGGCGACGTCGCCCTGGCGGATCGTCAGCTTCGCGACCGCGGCATAGCCGAAGAAGCGGTTGACCCGCTCGACGATCTCGGGCGCGATATGCTGCATCATCGGGGCATGCGCGCCGCGCACGACGATGGTGAGCACGCCGTCCGCCTTCTGGCCCGGCGGGAAGCGCAGCGATTCGGGTGCCGATGCCGCCGCCCAGCGTTCGCCGACGATCTCCGGCCAGCGTGTGACGAGCGCGCTCTGCACGAAGCCGAATCGCTTGAACGCGGCGCCATGGATCGCGGGCAGCAGTTCGCTGACCGCGCGGGCGCGATTCTGGCGGGGGGCTTCGGTATCGGTGGCGCGGGCGCGCTTGCTCATCCGCGGCTCCATGCCATAGCGGATGCGTGGACGCTACACGCTCTTATCCCGAACCTGCGGCGATCGCGCCGCTTCTGCTCGCCTGGCACGACGTCCACCGCCGTGCGCTGCCGTGGCGGGCGCTGCCCGGCGAGACTGCGGACCCGTATCGCGTGTGGCTGTCGGAGGTGATGCTGCAGCAGACCACGGTCGCGGCGGTGCGGCCGCGGTTCGAGGCGTGGGTGGCGCGCTGGCCCGACTTTGATGCTCTTGCGGCGGCGGACGAGGCGGAGGTGATGGCCGCCTGGGCGGGGCTGGGCTATTATGCCCGCGCGCGCAATCTGGTGGCCGCGGCGAAGGTCGTGGTGGCGGAGCATAATGGCGCGTTCCCCCCAGATGAGGCGACGCTCAGGACGCTGCCGGGCCTGGGCGCCTATACCGCGGCGGCGGTGGCGGCGATCGCCTTCGGGCAGCGCGCTGTGGTGGTCGATGCCAATGTCGAGCGCGTGGTCGCGCGGCTGTTCGCGATTCGCGACGCGCTGCCGGGCGCGCGGGTGGCGATCCGGGCGGCGGCCGATCGGGTGACGCCGAACGCGCGGGCGGGGGATTTCGCGCAGGCGATGATGGATCTGGGGTCGGGCATCTGCACGCCCAAGAAGCCGTCGTGCCTGCTGTGCCCGTTGCAGGGCGAATGCCGGGCGTTCCGCGAGGGCGATCCCGATCGGCTGCCGGTGAAGGCGGCGAAGAAGGCGAAGCCGCAGCGCCACGGCACGATCTTCTGGCTGGAGCGTGACGGCGCGGTGTGGCTGGTGCGGCGGCCGGGCAAGGGGCTGCTGGGCGGCATGCGCGCGCTGCCGACCGGGCCGTGGGCGGATGCGCCGCCGGGCCTGGCCGATGCGCCGGTCGCCGCGGCGTGGGAGTTGCGCAACGCAACTGTCGCGCACGGTTTTACCCATTTCGATCTGCAACTGGCGCTTGCCGTGGCGGAAGGCGAGGGCCATCACCCGCTTAACGGCGAATGGTGGCCGATCGACGATCTGGATCGCGCCGGCCTGCCGACGCTGTTCGCAAAAGCCGCCGCGGCGGTGCTGAGGAGGGATGGATGAGGCGCGTTCACGGGATCGTCGGTGCTGGTCTGGTCGCGCTGGTCGCGAGCGCCGGGTTTGCGGGCCAGGCGCAGCGGGCGTCAGCGCCAGCGCCGTCGGTGGCGCACACCGGATCGGTCGATACGCTGGGCCGTGCGGTGCTGCCGGGCACGCAGGCGCTGTTCGACGGCTATGTCCGCGACGACAAGGTGCCGGGCATCGTCGGCGCGTTCGGCGTGGGCGATCGGCCGACCTGGTTCGTCTCGGCCGGGCGGATCGCCACCGACGCCAATGCGCCGGCCGCGACGCCTGATACGCTGTGGCGCGTCTATTCGATGACCAAGCCGGTGACGGCGATGGCGGCGATGATCCTGATCGAAGAGGGCAAGATCGGCCTCGACGACCCGCTGTCCAAATATATCCCCGCCTTCAAGCAGATGCGCGTCTTCACCAATCCGGACGTGACGCTCGATTCGGTCCCGGCGAAAAGCGAGATCACGATCCGCGAGCTGCTGACCCATACGTCGGGCCTGGGCTATAACATCAACGCCAAGGGCCCCCTGCTCAAGCTGCTGGAAGCGAAGGGTATCCTGCCGGCGGCGGTGAACACGCGGATTGAGGCGGCAGCGCGGCGCACCCGGCCCGCGACGCTTGCCGACTTCGCCGATCGCGTCGCGAGCATCCCGCTCGTCTACCAGCCGGGCACGCGCTGGCATTATTCGATCGGCCTCGACGTGATGGGCCGCGTGATCGAGGTGGCATCGGGCATGCCGTTCGACCGCTTCGTCCAGCAGCGCCTGTTCGATCCGCTGAAAATGACGTCGAGCTTCTGGACCGTACCGGCGCGCGACGCATCGCGTCTCGCGACCAATTACGCGATCGTCGGCGATCAATTATCGCCGCTCGATCCCGGTGCGACGTCGGTGTGGTTGAAGCCGCCGAGCTTTCCCTATGGCGGTGCCGGCCTCGTCATGTCGGCGCGCGACTATGACCGGTTCCTGCACATGCTGGCCGATGAGGGCACGCTGGACGGCGTGCGGGTCATGAAGCCCGAGACGGTGCGGCTCGCCATGTCGAACCTGCTGCCGGCGGGCGTCACCTTCGGCGGGGTGGACGGCAATACCGGGGGCACGCAGGCCGCGACACCGATGGGCTTCGGCGCGGGCGGTTCGGTGTATCTCGCGGATGGGCCGGGGGGCATGCCCTCCAAGGGCACCTATGGCTGGGGCGGTGCGGCGGGCACGGTGGCGTTCGTCGATCCGGTGAAGAAGGTGCGCGGTACGATCATGGTCAATTACTTCCCCGCCGATCGCTGGCCGGTGCGGCAGGAGACGGTGCGCGCGCTGGCCGCCGATCTGTCGCGGTTCAAGCGATGATCGTCGCCCCTGGTTTGACCGCCATCGGATTCACGGGCGGCACGCTCGATCGCGCCGATGCGCTGCGCCACGATCCAGAGGCGCTGGCGGCGAAGCTCGACTGGCGGGCGCGGTTGCTGCGGCTCGATGGGCTGATGCCGGCGGCGGACGACGACGGGCGACTGCTGTGGGACAGCCTTGCCGCACTGCCAGAGGACGCCGAGGTCATCCTGCTGGGGCTGGATGAGGCCGGTCGCGCGCATATCGCCGCGCTGTTGCCGCACAGTGGCGAAGGTACGGTGCCGGCGATGCGCAGCCCGGCGCTGATGGGCCTGCTCGCCAGCCTTCAGCCGGGCGAGGCGGCGACCTATGCCGCGGCGCGCAGCCTGATCGACTGGCACAGCCGCCATCGCTTCTGTGCGCGCTGCGGCGGCACGACGCATCTGTTCCGCGGCGGTTGGGGCCGACAGTGCGACGTCTGCGCGACCGAACATTTCCCGCGCGTCGACCCCGTCGTCATCATGATCGCCGAACATGACGGCCGCGCGCTGCTGGGGCGTGGCAAGGGCTGGCCCGAGGGGCGCTATTCGGCGCTCGCCGGCTTCGTCGAACCCGCCGAATCAGTGGAGGAAGCGGTGGCGCGCGAGATCGTCGAGGAGGCGGGCGTGCGCGTCACCGACGTGCGCTATGTCGCGAGCCAGCCCTGGCCGTTCCCGTCGTCGCTGATGATCGCCTGCATCGGCCGGGCGGAGGACGATAGGATCACGCTCGACACCAACGAGCTGGAGGATGCGATCTGGGTGGAGCGCGACGTGGTGCGTGCGGTGCTGGCGGGCGAACCCGGCCCGTTCCTGCCGCCGCCGCCCTATGCGATCGCGCACACGCTGCTGACGGTGTGGGCTGAGGGGTAAAGCGGGTCGAAGTCCTCCCCCGCAAGGGGGAGGTGGCAGCGAAGCTGACGGAGGGGGAGGTCGGCGGTGTACTCTGAAAACGACGAGTGCCGCGGTCCTCCCCTTCCATCAGCTTCGCTGCCACCGCATCGGGTCGATCATGCCTCCGGCATGATCTTGAACGGCCGGGGGCCGTTCATCCCGATGCGCCCTGGCGGGGGAGAAATTTTGAGGGTCAGCGCATCGCTGCGATGAGGTCGTCGAGGGGTGCGATGGCGAAGCTCGTCATGTCGTCGGCGAGGGCATAGGGGAGCAGCAGCGTGCGGCCGCGGACCATGGCGCCGCAGGAATAGACGACGTTCGGGACATAGCCGTCCCAGGTTTCGCCATCGGGCGCGATCAGCGGTTCGGGCAGGCGGCCGAGCACCTTCGTCGGATCGTCGCGGTCGAGCAGGGCGGCACCGATGCAATAGCTTCTGACCATGCCGACGCCATGGGTGAGGACCAGCCAGCCCTCGTCGATTTCGATCGGAGAGCCGCAATTGCCGATCTGCACGAATTCCCAGGGGTATGCGGGCTCCATGATCCGGACCGGGTGGTCCCAGGCGAGCGGGGTGTCGCTGGTGGCGTACCATAGGTTTTCGTTGTCGTGGCGGAACAGCGCGGCAAATTGGCCCCCGATCTTGCGCGGGAACAGCGCCATGCCCTTCCCGCTTGCCACCGGCCCTTCGACCGGGTGCATGTGGAACAGGCGGAAATCGTCGGTCTGGAGCAGTTCCTGCCGCGCGCTTTCGGCGCAGACGGCGGTATAGCTGCCCATATAGGTGGTGCGGCCGTCGTCCTCGCGGAACTGGACGAGGCGCAGGTCTTCGATCCCGCGGCTCTGGCTGGGGACGACGGGAAACAGCACGGTTTCGGACGGCTCGCGCGCGTCGCGGCAGTTGAGCTGCACCAAGGCCTTGGCGCCGATCTGGCGGACGAGTTCGGGGTCGGGCTCCTCCACCACCGGCGGCACGCCCTGCGGTCCGGGCGGATGCAGGATAAGGTCGTCGTCGTCCGGCCCCCAGGTGCCGGTGCGGAAGGTGACGGAGGACAAATGCCCCTCGCCGATCCCGCGCAGCGACAGGACGAAGCGGATCGCGCCGTCCGCGCAGTCGCTCTGATCGGGATGGGGGACGATGCTGGGGTTGAACAGCGCGGCGGCTTCGAACGAATATTCGGCGCTGCAATAGCCGCCGATCAGCATGCGGCGCGCTTCCGACAAATCGGGCGGCAGGTCGAGTTGCGCCGCGACCTCGTCGAACCGGCGGAGCAGCAGTGCGGGCACTTCGCGATGGCGGGCGCCGAGGCCCTCGACGATCGCCTCGACGAGGTCGGCGGTGCGCGCATCGTCGAGCGCGAGCAGGCGATCGACGATCCGGTCGCCTCTAGGCGCGCCCTCGACCGCGAACGGGGCGGGGTCTTCGGGCAGGAAGGGGCGGATCACGGTACGCTTGGGATCGGGAAGCAGCGTCGGCTTCAGATGGCGGACGAACGTTGCGGCCAAGGCACCCTCCAGAGGTTGTCGCGATAGACGCGCGAACCGGCGCGGCGGGTCCGTCGCCTATCGGTCCATCCTGTCAGGAAATGTTGCCCATTCTGTCCTTCTCACATGATGGACGCATATTTCATCTGGTCGGGTGCGCGGCGACGTGGCAGGCGGGCGGAACGGATCGGGAGGGGGTTCATGGGGACGTTGCTGGCATTCGGCGAGATCATGCTGCGCCTGTCGCCGCCGGGGCGCGAGCTGCTGTTGCAGACGCCGAAGCTGGACGTCTGGGTCGCCGGGGCAGAGGCGAATGTCGCGACCGCGCTCGCGCGGCTGGGCCATGACGTGCGCTTTGCCAGCCAGGTGCCGGACAACGACCTCGGCCGATCGGCGATCGCGACGTTGCGTGGCCATGGCGTCGATACGCGCGGCATCGCGCTGGGCGGCGCGCGCATGGGGCTGTATTTCGTCACCTCCGGCGCCGGGATGCGCGCGACGGAGGTGATCTACGACCGGGCGCATTCCGCCTTTGCCGAGGCGCCGGCATCGGCGTGGGACTGGGATGCGCTGCTCGACGGCGTCGATGGCCTGCATCTGTCGGGGATCACCCCGGCGCTGGGTGCGGTGGCGGCACAGAGGGCGATCGCGGCGGTCGAGGCGGCGGCGGCACGCGACATCCCGATCTCGTTCGACGGCAATTACCGCGCGAAACTGTGGGAGCGGTGGGATGGCGATCCGCGTGGTCTGCTAACGCAATTGGTCGCGCGCGCCAGCCTGTTCTTCGGCAACCATCGCGACATCGCGTTGCTGCTCGGCACGCCGTTCGAGGCGGGTGATGCGCGCGCTGCGGCGGAGGCGGCGTTCGCGGCGTTTCCGACGCTCCAGACGATCGCCTCGACCGCGCGGACGGTCGAGAATGTCGACCTCCATTATCTGTCGGCGCGGATCGACACGCGCGAGACCTGGGTGGAGACGCCGCAGGTGACGCTGGCAGGGATCGTCGACCGGATCGGCGGCGGCGATGCCTTTGCGGCGGGTGTGCTGCACGCGCTGCGCCGGGGGCAGCGAATTGCGGCGGCGGCGGAGGCGGGCGTGGCGCTGACCGCGCTCAAACATTCGCTGCCGGGCGACGCCGCGCTGTTTCGGCAGGCGGACCTCGATGCTTATCTGGCCGGCGGGCTGGACGTGCGCCGCTGAGCCGCGGCGGCGGCGACGCTGCTCCACGCATAGAGGCCGCACCCGGCCCAGATGAGCGCGAAGGTGGCGAGCTGCGCCGGGCGTACGGGCTCGTGATAGAGCAGCACCGCTTCGAGGAACTGGAGTGTCGGCGCGATGAACTGGAGCAGCCCGATCGTCGTGTAGCGCAGCGTGCGCGCGGCGGCGGCGAACAGCAGCAGCGGCGCGGCGGTGACGGGGCCGGCGAGAACGAGCAGCAGGTCCATCGCTGTCCCGCTGCCGAAGGCTGAGGTGCCGTTGCGCCCGGCGACGATCAGGATGGCGAGCGCGACGGGTGCGATCAGTGCGGTTTCCACCGTCAGCCCGCCGAGCGAATCGATCGCGCAGATCTTCCGCAGGAAGCCGTAGAAGGCGAAGCTGAACGCGAGGGCGAGCGAGATCCAGATCGCGCCGCCGCCGTTCAGCGCGAAGATGAGCACGCCGCACGCGGCGAGGCCGATCGCAATGGCCTGCACCCGGCCCAGCCGCTCGTGCAGCAGCAGCGTCCCGAGCGCGACATTGACCAGCGGGTTGATGAAATAGCCGAGGCTCGCTTCGACCAGATGCGCGTTGTCGACCGCCCAGATGTAGACGAACCAGTTGATCGCGATCAGCGTCGCGCTGCCCGCCAGCATTAGGAGCGTGCGGCCGCGCGCGACGGCGAGCAGCGGGCGCAGCCGCCGGGTGGCGACGACGATCACCGCGAGCAGGACCAGCGACCAGAGTACGCGGTGTGCGATCACCTGGAGCGGCGGGACGCCCGACAGCAGGTGCAGGTAAAGCGGCAGCGCCCCCCACAAGGTATAGGCGCCAATGCCCTGGAGCAGGCCGGTGCGGGTGGAGGAGGCGGCGGACATGGTGCGCGCTGTGCCGGGTCGATCGGGGTGAGGCAAGCGCGGGGCGCTTTTCCTTGGCCCCCCAGCCCGCTAGGGGCAGGGGATGACCAGCGGCGCGCTCCATGGCCTGTTTCTGTCGACGCTGATTCGTCGGGCCGGCGGCAACCGGCGGCGCTGGCGATTGGTGACGGGGGACCTGCGCGTCTACCCCATCGCCACCCATCCGCATTGCAACTGGTCGGTGACACCGTCCGGCACCGCCGCCGAGAATGATATCGTCGAACGGATCGCCGACGATCTGCGTGCCGCTCATCCCATCCTTGTTGAAGATTAGACGCCCATCCTCGCGAAAAGGATTGTCTCCGGAACGGTTGCTTTCAAAACCGGGCCAGCATAAACGTCGATTGCCGACATGACAGACATGTCATGTCGATAGGTTCTTATTGGGAAAGAACGGGATGGCGCCCGAGACGCACGAGCGGATATGCACCCAATTGTCCGAGGTGCTCGTGCTGTTAGATCAGCAACACTGTCCGGTCGCGGCCCTTTACGTCGCCCATGCACTCGACGCGCTGTGCTATGCGCCCAGCGACCGCGGTGACCCGGGATCGTCTACGGTACTACAGTGATGTCGGTCAGCCAGGTGCGGATGATCTGACGGGCGCGGTCGCTCAGCGCCAGCATGGTCACGCGCCGATCGGTGATATCGTCGCTGCCGTCGATCAGCCCCCGTTCCTGCAACAGCTTCACCCAGCGCAGCGCCGTGGTGCGCGGCACGCCGGCCGCGGCGCAACAGGCGTTCGTGGTGACCGCGCGGCCACCCTGGCCTTCGGCGAACAGGAACAGCATGATGTCGAGGCCCGGATTGGCGAACAGCGACGCATCGAGATGCGTGGTCAGCCGCCGGCGCGATGCCGTGAAGGCCCGTGCGAGCGCGTAGAGATGTTCGTCCGGCGTCGCGCTCACCGCGATGGGTGAGAGCAGACCGTTATTGGCATTCTGATCGCTAAACAGAGCGGCGTCCTGTCCTCGCATTGCGCTTCCCATCGTGCCCCGCTTTTGGTTTCACTGTCAGCGCATAAACTTAGCCGGTCCGAAATCAAGTGGTGTCGTGCGAGACTATATCGGTCAAACGATCAATCGACAGGGTCGATCGGCACCCCTTCGGCCCGATAGCGATCGACCGCGCGGCGGATGTTGCCGCCCATTTCCTCCAGCGTGACCGCGGCGATCCGCTGTTCGACTGGCGCGCAGGAGCGCAGCAGGTCGGCGACGGCGAGCTGCGCCTGCGTGATCCGGTCGATCCCCTGCAGGCTGTGCATGTGGTGGCGCAGCGTGTCGGGATTGCCGGCGAGATCGAAGGCGAGGTCGGCGAGCAGGCCGGTGATGCCGACCAGCTCGTCCGCCAGCGCATGGGCGAGGGCCGGTTCGCAGCCAGGCGTGATCGGGGTGGCGGATCCCATGTCGACGGGCAGCCCGATCACTTGTTGCACAGTTTCAGAAGGGTGCGGGCGAGCTGGTCCGCGGGGACCGGCTGGTTCGCCATGCGCCGCGCCATCGTATAGCCCTGGCTCCGATCCTCGGCCGGGGTGATGTAGAAGCCGTTGCCCGCCGACAGAGCGCGCACGCCGGCATCGCCGTCCTCGCCATCCGCGCCCAGCAGCAGGCCGACCGATTCGGCGCCCGCCGCCTTGGCGACCGAGGCGAACAGGATCGAGATCGACGGTCGCTCGCCCGCGACCGGATCGCGCGGCAGCATGCGCAGCTTGCCGTTCGGCCAGGAATCGACGACGACATGCGTCTCGCCCGGGGGTGCGAGATAGATCGTGCCCTGTTCGACCGGCATGCCGTCTTCGGCCAGCACGATCTTGGGCGCGATTTCCGCAGCCAGCTTGTCGATCATCGTACCAGCCAGGCCCGCGCCCAGATGCTGGACGACGACGGTCGGCGGGCAGTTCGCCGGGAAGGCGCCGAACAGTTCGAACAAGGTCTGCGTCGCCGCAGCCTCGCCACCGATCGCGAGCAGGCGGCCGTTCCAGTCGAGCGGCGGCGCGGCCACCACTTTGGTCGCGCCGGCGGCCTTCACCGCGGCGCCCTTGGCGGCCTTGATCCGCTTGCCGAGCTTGGCGAGGATCTTGTCGAACTCCGCCGCGACCGCGACCTTGGGCTTGGGGAAACAGTCGATCGCGCCCAGCCGCAGCGCCTCGATCGATGCTTCCGCGCCCGCCTCGGTCCGCGTCGAGAACATGATGACCGGCATCGGCCGCTGTTCCATCAGCTCGGCGAGATATTCGAGGCCGCTCATCCCCGGCATTTCGACGTCGAGCGTCATGACGTCGGGAACCAGCTTGTCGCGCATGACGCGGGCTTCCTCGGCGCCGTCGGCCGAACCGACGACGGTGACGCCCGGAATGCGCTCGAGCGCGCCCGACAGCAGCGCGCGCATGGTGAGCGAATCATCGACGACGAGAACTTTAACCGGGGCGGCGGCCATGCCTGTTATCCTTGGGTAACGAGAAGACGGAGAGTGATCGTTCAGGCAGCGTCGGAAAGCGAAGCCGAGCTATCGACCAGCCGCTCCAGCGCGAGCACGAGGATCAGCCGCTGATCGATCGTCGCCAGTCCTTCAAGGAATTGGGCGGCGGGCGTTTCGCCGATATCGGGCAGCGGCTGCATACCATCGTCAGGAATGCTGACGATATCGTTGACGGCGTCGACGATAAGTCCCTGCAACTGTTCGCCGATCCGCACGACGATGATGACGTGGCGTGACGACGGGTCGGTCGAGCCCCAGCCCAGGCGATGGCTGAGATCGAGCACGGGCAGCACGACGCCGCGCAGGTTGACGACACCGCGCACATGCGCCGGTACGTTGGGCAGCGGCGTGGCCGGCGACCAGGCGCGGATTTCGCGAATCGCCATGATGTCGACGCCGAGAACCTGTTCGCCGATCTGGAAGGTGATGAGCTGACGGGACATGATGTTATTCCTGTTGCAAATCAGTGCAGGACGCGGCGGATCGCCGCAGCGAGCTTGTCGGGATGGAACGGCTTGACGATCCAACCTGTAGCGCCCGCCGAGCGCGCGCGCTGCTTCTTTTCATCCGAGCTTTCTGTGGTGAGCACCAGGATCGGCAGGTTGCGATGCCGGTCCTGTTCGCGCACCTTTTCGATCAGGCCGAAGCCATCGAGACGCGGCATGTTGATGTCGGTGATGAGCAAATCGGGACCGTTGCCCGACGAACAGGCGCCACCGAGCCGTTCGAGCGCATCGACGCCGTCTTCGGCCTCGAGGACGTTGTAGCCCATGTCGGTCAGCGCTGCCTTCAGCAGCATCCGCATACTGGGCGAATCGTCCACGGTCATGATCATGCTGGACACGGCAGTTCCTTTTTGGGGGAGGGGGTTCATCAGAAGAATTCCACATCGCCGACGGCATCGGCGATGACGGGAGCGGGAGCGGCTACGCGCGGTTTTTCGACCGGGCGATCGGTGGCGATGCGGCAGCGGGCGAGGCCCAGCGTCGGACGGAATTCGATCCGGCGCGCGCCATGGCCACCGACGTCCTCGCCGACCAGCGCGATGCGTTCGTCGCGCAGGAAGCGGCGGGCGAACAGCGCATTGGTCGCGCCAATATCGCGGAACCCGTCGCGCAGGCTGGCGCCGCCATAGATGCGCGCCTTCAGGTTCGATCGCGTCGCGCCCATCGACATCATCGCGTTGATCAGCACTTCCATCGCATAGACGCCGTAGCGTTGCAGCGAGCGCACGTCGGTCTCACCGCTGCCCGGCTCGGCGAGCAGGAAGTGGTTGAGGCCGCCGACCTTGGCAATCGGATCGTAGAGACAGGCCGAGATGCAGCTGCCGAGCACGGTCGTCAGCACGACGCCGGCGTCGTCGGACACCTTGGTTTCGCCCTGCAGGATGTTGATCCGGCGCAGGCCGTCGGAGGCGCGGGGAAGGTTCGACAATGGGGTCATGCACGGCACTCCGCCATCAGTCGCGCCGCGATCTTCGACAGCGGCAGCTGCGCGGTCACCGCGCCCATCTGGAACGCCGCGGCGGGCATGCCGTAGACGACGCAGCTGTCGGCATCCTGGCCGATCGTCATCGCGCCCTTGTCGCGCATCGCCTTCAGCCCCTGCGCGCCGTCGGCGCCCATGCCGGTGAGGATCGCGCCGACCGCGGATGCGCCGGCCCAGCGCGCGACCGAATGGAACAGCCGGTCGACCGAGGGGCGGTGGCCGCTCATCTTCTCGTCCTCGACCAGGCGGCAGCGGCGCAGCGTCCCGCCGGTGATCTCGGTATGATAGGCGCCGCCGGGTGCGACATAGACATGCCCCACCTCCAGCGGCGCGCCGGGGCGCGCGACGCTGACGTGCGGCGCCGACAGCCGGTCGAGCCGCGCGGCGAAGGTCGGCACGTAGCTTTCGGGCATATGCTGGACGATGACCGTCGGCGGACAATTGACCGGGAAGCCGCCGAGCAGCTCGATCAGCGTCTCGACGCCGCCGGTCGACGATCCGATCGCGATCATCGCGTCCTGGCGCGGCACGTAATCGGCGGCGGGTGCGCGCTGGACCGGTGCCGCCTGGAAGCGGGGGCGGACGCGGCTCTTCGCCGCCGCCTTGACCAGCCGCGTCAGATCGTTGCCCAGGCCACCGCCGAACGCCTGCTTGGGCTTTTCGTAACAGTCGAACGCCCCCAGTTCGAGCGCGCGGATTGTCGCTTCCGCGCCCTTGCCGGTCAGCGTCGACAGCATGACGACGGGCATGGGGCGCAGGCGCATGATCTTTTCGAGGAAGTCGAGACCGTTCATCCCCGGCATCTCGATGTCGAGCGTGATGACGTCGGGGTTGAGCGACTTGATCATCTCGCGCGCGGTCATCGGCCCGTCGGCGGTGCCGACGACCTCGATATCCGGATCCTGCGACAGGCTGTGCGACACCATCGCGCGCATCGTCGGCGAATCATCGACCACTAGAGCGCGGACCGTCATGCCGTCACTTTCTGAAAGGTGGTGCGGCCGACGCAGGCGAAGCGTGGCGCGACCGAGTTGGAGAGCCGCTCGGAATGCCCGATGTACAGGAATCCGCCGGGAACGAGGTGGTCGGCAAGCCGGGTCTGCAGGCGTTCCTTGGTCGGTTCGTCGAAGTAGATCATGACGTTGCGGCAAAAGATCGCGTCGAACTGCCCCTTCATCGGCCAGTTTTCGAGCAGGTTGAGCTTGCGGAAGGCGACGCGCTCGCGGATCAGCGGATGGACCTCCGCCTGATTGCCGTCGCGCGTCATCCAGACCGAGCGCAGCGACTGCGGCACGCCCGATGCGGTATCCAAGGTGTAGCGGCCGGCCTTGGCCGCGGCGAGAATCTCGGTCGACAGGTCGGTCGCCAGCACACGCAGATCGGTGCGCGCGAGGCGCTGGCCGTTGCCGCGTTCCTGGCCGAAGATCGCCATCAGCAGCGAATAGGGTTCCTCGCCACTGGAGCAGGCGGCCGACCACAGGCGCACCTTGCCGCGCGTCGTCAGCCGCGCGTCGAGTGCGGGCCAGCAATGCTCCATGAAATGATCGAAGTGATGCGATTCGCGGAAGAAACTGGTGTGGTTGGTGGTCAGCGCATCCAGCGCCTGCGTGCGTTCGACCGGATCGGTGCCGATCAGCGCGACATATTGGGCGAAGGTCGTCAGCCCGCAGGCGCGCACCCGCGGTGCCAGCCGGCCATAGACGAGCTGCATCTTGTTCGGCGGCAGCAGGATGCCCGCCGCCTCGTACACGAATTCGCTGATCGCCTGATGGTCGGCAACCTCGAAGCGGAATTCGGTCGGTCGCTGTCCGACGAGTGTCGCGGCGGCGGCGCTCATGCGGCGAGGCTCAGCGGCGCGTGCGGCGGCGTGGTGTGGCGCGGGTCACGGCGCCAGCGCGAGATCAGCGCATCGACGTCGAGGATCAGCGCGACGCGGCCATCGCCCAGGATGGTGGCACCGGCAAGACCGGGGATGGCTTCGTAATTCGCCTCGAGGCTCTTCACGACGACCTGGCGCTGGTCCTGGATCGAATCGACCATCAGCACCGCCTGGCCATGATCGGATTCGACCACGATCAGCACCGCATCCTCGGGATTGGTCTGCGCGCCGTGGATGCCGAGCTGTTCAGCGACGCGGTGGACCGGCACGTACGAGCCGCGCACGTCGAGCAGCGACGCGGTCGGGCCGAGCACCTTCACGCCGTCTTCGTCGGGGCGCAGGCTTTCGACGATATGGCCCAGCGGGATGACGAAGGTCTGGTCGCCGACGGTGACGATCATGCCGTCGAGCACTGCCAGCGTCAGCGGCAGGGACAGCGCGAAGGTCGACCCCGAGCCCAGCGTCGAGGTGATGCCGATCCGCCCGCCCAGCGCCTGCACGTTCTTGCGTACCACGTCCATGCCGACGCCGCGGCCGGAGATGTTGGAGACGGTCGCCGCGGTCGAGAAGCCGGGGGCGAAGATCAGATTGTCGATCTCTTCCTCGTTCAGGATCGCGTCGGCGGTGATGATGCCGCGCTCGATCGCCTTGGCGCGCACGCGCTTGCGGTCGATGCCGCGGCCGTCGTCGGCGACGGTGATGACGATGCGGCCCGAATGATGCGCGGCCGACAGCGTGACGACGCCTTCCTCCGGCTTGCCCGCGGCGAGGCGATCGGCCGGCGTTTCGAGGCCGTGGTCGACCGCGTTGCGGATCAGGTGGGTCAGCGGTTCGCCGATGCGCTCGACGACGGTCTTGTCGACCTCCGTCATCTCACCGACGATGTCGAGGCGGACGCGCTTGCCGGTTTCGACCTCCAGCTCGCGGATGATGCGTGGCACGCGGCTGAAGACGGTCTTCATCGGCTGCGCGCGGATCGCCATCGTCGATTCCTGCAACTCGCGCGTCAGGTGATCGAGGTCGGTCAGTTCGCTGATGCCGCCGGCGCCATGTTCGGACAGGCGCTGCGCCAGCATCGCCTGGGTGATGACGAGCTCGCCGACGAGGTTGACGAGGCGGTCAAGCTTGTCGAGGTCGACGCGGATCGTCTGCGCGGGCGGCGCGGCCGCGGGGCGCGGCGCGGCGGGTTCGGCGGGCAGGACGGTCGCGGCCGGGGCGGGCGTCGCCGGCGCGGGGGCCGCGATCGGCGCAGGCGGCGGGTTGGGTGCTGCGGCCACCGGCGCGGGCGTCGGGGCGGCGGCGGGTACGGGCGCGGCGACCGGCAGGATCTCCTCGACCGGGGCCGATGCGGGTGCGGCCGGCATGACGTCGGCAAGCATGTCGGCGATCAGATCGTCATCCGACACGGCGGCTTCGCCGATGCGGGTGACGGTGAGTTCGCAATCGCCGATGAATTCGAAGATGCCGCGGATATCGTCTTCGGCGACGCTGCCCGGCACGATCGCGGTCCAGCCGAGATACGAGCGTTCCGGATGCAGTTCGGACAGCAGCGGCAGGCGCGACACGTCGGCGGCGAGGACTTCGCCCTCCAGCAGCGTCAGCTCGCGCACCAGCAGCAGCGGGTCGCCGCCATTGTCGAGCGCGTTGGTGCCGGGCACGAAGGTGACGGTCCAGTCGCCCGGATTGCCGAGGCTTTCTTCCGGTTCGGGGACGCTTTCGCACATTTCGAACAGATCGTCGAAATCGTCGATCGGGGCGGCGGCGGGCGCTGCGGCGACTGGTTCGGGCGCAGCCTCCACCACGGCGCCGGGCGTCGAGGCGGCGACGAGGCGCGCGAGCATCGGGCCGTCGGCGGGCGCATCGCCACCGTCGCGTGCCGCGGCGACGTGATCGGACAGCATGTCGAACGCGCCGACGATCGTGCCGAGCAGGTCCGACGTCAGATCGAGCGTGCCGTTGCGCACCAGGTCGAGCAGCGTTTCATACTCATGGGTGAACGCCTGCAGCCGCTCGTGCCCGAACGCGCCCGCGCCGCCCTTGATCGAATGGACCGACCGGAAGATCGTGTTGATCGTTTCTGTGTCGTGCCCACCCTGGCGGACGGAGGCGAAGCTCGCCTCCATCGTCGCGAGACCTTCCTCGCATTCCTGAAAGAAGATCTGCTGGATCTCGTCGAGGTTCATCATCAATCCTTTCAGGCGCCGCAGGTCGGTTCGAGCGCGGTGTCGAGCCGGGCGACGATCATCATCCGTTCCAGCGCCTCGCTGGGCCGATCGATGCGGAAATCGAGACCGCGCGCGATCGCGGTGGTGCGGGCGCTGACCAGCACCTGGAGGCAGGCTTGGCCGACCCGCGCGACCTCTGCCCCGTCAAGGCGCAGCGCCTCACCGCGCTCGATCAGGCCGAGCAGCGCGTGGCGCAGCGGCACGGCCGCCGAGGTATCGAGCGTGGGGGCAAGCGGAAGCGATGGCACGGACATACGGGTTCGACTTTCCTACGGACGGCACGACGGCGATCGGAGTGGCTGCGGACGCATCAGAACGCCGACCAATCGTCGTCCGCGATCGCCACGGCGGCGTTGCCGGCCCGGGGACGGGCGAGGCGACGGCCCGCTTCGGCGGCGCGTTGCTGAAGATGATGCACACTATTGCTGACGGAATGACTAACGCCGCGCACACCATGACCGGCATCGGTATCGCCGACGCGGAAGTGGGCGACCTGACGGGCAAGTTCGCTTGCTTCGCCAGACAGTTCCCGGGCGGCGGCGGTGGCCTGTTCGACCATGGCGGCATTCTGCTGCGTCACGCTGTCCATTTCGCCGACGGCCGTGTTGACCTGCTGCAAGCCGGTCGATTGCTGTTCGGCGGCGATGGCGATTTGCGCGACGAGGCCGTTGATCTCCCCGAAGCGGCCGATCAGGCGCTGCAAGGCCTGGCCGGTTTCGCTGACCAACGCGACGCCGGCATCGACCTGTTCGGACGAGGCGTTGATGCGCGTCTTCACGTCCTTGGCCGCCTCGGCCGAGCGCTGCGCGAGCGCACGCACTTCGGACGCGACCACGGCGAAGCCCTTGCCGGCGTCGCCGGCGCGTGCCGCCTCGACGCCCGCGTTCAGCGCGAGCAGGTTGGTCTGGAAGGCGATGCCGTCGATGACGCTGATGATTTCGGAGATTTCGGCCGAGGCGCGTTCGATGCCGCCCATCGCCTCGACCGCGCGGGCGACGACGGCCCCCGATTGTTCGGCCTCGGTCTGCGCGGCGGCGACCACGTCGTTGGCGCGCGTCGCGCCCGTGGCGGCCTGTCGGACCGTCTTGGTGATCTCGTCCATCGCCGCGGCGGTTTCCTCCAGGCTCGCGGCCTGCTGCTCGGTGCGCTGCGACAGATCGTCCGACGCCTGGAGAATACCCTGCGAGCCATGGTTGATGCGGGTGGCGGCCTGATCGACCGCGGTCATCGCGGTGCGGATCGCGTCCATCGCCGCATTGAAGTCGTCGCGCAGCGACTCGAAGTCCGCCGGGAAGGCTGCGGTGATGCGGAAGGTGAGGTCGCCCTGCGCGAGCGCGCCGAGCCCTTCGCCGAGCGCGGCGGCCATGCACCGCTGCGCCTCGGCGGTGTTCGCCTTTTCCATATTGGTGCGGAAGACCGCCATGGCGGTGGTCATGCGGCCGACGCAGTCGCGGTTTTCAGTATAGGCGATCGGCGAATCGAGGTCGCCGTCGGCCAGCGCCTCCATGCGCAGCACGGTGTCGACATAGGGCGTGCAGATAAGGCGCCCGGCCATCACCGTCGTCGCGACAATCCCTGCGACGGCGGCGGCGACGACCGCGATATCGAACGCCGGGCCGATCGCGAGCGTGCCCGTCGCGGTGAGCGCGGTGATCGCCACGGCAATGCCTCCCAGCGTCGCGTGCGTTCCCGCCAACACCCGGAATTTTGTGCGGATGGGCGCGTGTTTGGCGAACCATTCCAGTGTCATCAGACCCTCCCTCAGGGCCCGGAAAGGCAAGTCCCCCCGGACCATAAGCGCGGGTTGTCGCGACACGTGTTTAACGAGCGGTTGAGCAACCGAAATGGGTGCAATTTTCGGCCGCTTCGTACCGATCCGGGTCGCATGACGCCGGGGGAAGCGGGGAGCGGGCGGGCGGGCGACGACACGATAACGGTCGTCGTTCAATCGAACCGACATGGCGTCGCCTTTCTATCAAAACCGGAGGGAAGAAGACCGGCAGGCACGGGCCCGCCGATCGCGGGATCAGAATTCGGACCAGTCGTCGCTCGGCGCCACGGCCACTGCCGCTCCGCCACCGGTGGCGCGGCGGCTGGCACGGGCGATGCGGCGCCCGGCGTCGGCGGCGCGATTTTGCAGTTGGTGGACCGCCGGGACGGGCTTCGGCTCGCCGTCGCCGACCTTGAAGCGCGCGACATGGCGGGCGAGCTCGTCCGATTCGGCGGACAGGCTGCGCGCGGCGGCGGTGGCTTCCTCGACCATCGCCGCGTTCTGCTGGGTCACCCCGTCCATCTCGCTGACCGCGGTGTTGACCTGTTGCAAGCCGGTCGCCTGCTGTTCGGCGGCGGTGGCGATCTGACCGACGAGGTTGCTGATCTCGCCGAAGCGGCCGATGATCCGTTGCAGCGCCTGACCGGTCTCGCTGACTAGTTCGACGCCCGCTTCGACCTGTTCGGACGAGGCGTTGATGCGCGTCTTGACGTCCTTGGCCGCTTCCGCCGAGCGCTGCGCCAGGGCGCGCACTTCGGACGCGACCACCGCGAAGCCCTTGCCGGCGTCGCCCGCACGCGCCGCCTCGACGCCCGCGTTCAGCGCCAGCAGATTGGTCTGGAAGGCGATGCCGTCGATGACGCTGATGATTTCCGAAATCTCGTTCGACGAGCGTTCGATGCCGCCCATCGCCTCGACCGCGCGGGCGACGACGGCGCCCGACTGTTCGGCCTCGACGCGCGCTTCCTCGACGACGCCATTGGCGCGGACCGCGCCGGCGGCCGTCTGGCGGACGGTCGAGGTGATCTCGTCCATCGCCGCGGCGGTTTCCTCCAGGCTCGCGGCCTGCTGTTCGGTGCGCTGCGACAGATCGTCGGAGGCCTGGCGGATGTCGATCGCGCCGCTGTTGATGCCATTGGTGGCGTCGGTGACTGCGCTCATCGTTTCGGCGACGGCGTCCATCGCGCGATTATAGTCGATGCGGAGCTGTTCGTATTCGGCCGGGAAGGCGCGGTCGATGCGATAGCTGAGATCGCCGCTGGCAAGGCGGGTCAGCCCTTCGCCGAGCGAGCCGACGATGATCTGCTGCGCGGCGGCGCCGGCCTGAACACGTTCGGCATTTTCCTTGAAGATTTCCATCGCGCGCGAAATGCGGCCGATGCAGTCGCGATAGTCGGTGTTGGCGATCGGCGTGGTCAGATCGCCCGCGGCCAGCCCCTCCATCCGGACGACGGTGGCGACATAGGGATCGCTGATCAGCTTGCCGGCGACGAACACGGTCGCCATGGTGAGCGCGGTCAGCACGCAGGCGACGGCGAGATACACATGGACCTGCGACGGATCGGCGAGCGCCGCGAGATAGGTGGTGGCGATCCCGCCTGCGGTGAACAGGCCAAGGATCACCAGCAGGACCTTGAACTTCAATCTGATGGGGGCACTTTTTTCGAACCAATTCAGCATCGTCGGCATTCCTTTTCGTCAAGACCGTCGAGCTGAAGCGGCTCCCCCCTCCGGGCCACCGATGCTTCTCGGAATCGATTGGTCCGCTTTGCGTGAAAAGGGTAAAGGCCCGGTAAACTACGTCCATTCTGGCACTGAACCGTTTTGGATATGTGTGCTCAAAATGGCTGGCGAAGGACATGTCGATGACCTGTTACGCTTTGGACGATGTCCGACCCCACCTTGCCGCAGACGCCTATGTCGCGCCGGGTGCGCAGGTGATCGGGCGCGTGACGCTGGGTGCGCGGGCATCGGTCTGGTTCAATGCGGTGCTGCGTGGCGACAACGATCCGATCACGATCGGGGCGGACAGCAACGTGCAGGATGGCGCGATGGTGCATGCCGATCCCGGCGTGCCGACGACGATCGGGGCGGGCGTGACGATCGGGCACCACGCGATCGTCCATGGCGCGACCGTCGGCGACAATTGCCTGATCGGCATGGGCGCGACGCTGCTCAACCGCGCGGTGATCGGTGCCGATTCGCTGGTCGGCGCGGGCGCGTTGGTGACGGAGGGCAAGAGCTTCCCGCCCGGCTCATTGATCGTCGGCAGCCCGGCGCGGGTGCTGCGGCCGCTGAGCGAGACGGAGATCGCCGGTCTCAGGCTGTCGGCGGCGACCTATGTCGCCAATGCCGAACGCTATCGCACCGGGCTGCGCGCGCTTCAGGCGTAGCGCGCCGACGCCTCCGCGACGAAGCGGGCGGTCTCGTCCGGCCGGGTGACGGGGATCATATGGCCGCCCTCGATCACGTCGATCCGTGCGCCGGGGATCGACGCGGCGGTGCGGTGGCCGTGCAGATCGGGGTCGAGGACATGGTCCTCGCGCGCGTAGAGGATCGACAGCGGCACGCGAAGGTCGCCGTAGCGCGCGGCGATCGCGCCGATGTCGCTGGCGGCATGCGACAGGTCCGCCGCCGCCGCCGCGATCGCCGCAGGGCGGGCGGACAGCGCGCCGCCGCCGCGGGTGACGAAGTCGGCGGGCGGCGCTTCGGGCGCGAAGACCGCGGCGAGCGTCCGTTCCGAGGTGAGGCGACTCAATGGCGTGGCGATCGTGCTCGCCATCAGCCGGCGCAGCGACGGCGGGATGGCGGCAAGGCTGCGGAACGCTTCGGGTACGCCGTCCTGCGGCTGGGTGAGGGGGCAGATCAGCGCGAGGCCGCGGATCAGCGCCGGATGGTCGAGCGCCAGCGCCAGCGCGATGGCGCCGCCCAGCGAATGGCCGACGAGCAACGGCCGGTCGATCCCCAACGCTTCGATGAAGCGCGCGACGATCCCCGCCTGTTCGACGATGTTCGGTTCGCGATCCTCGTCGGCGGTCGAATAGCCCGAGCCGGGACGGTCGACGAGGATGACGCGATGGTCCTTCGCCAGAATATCGAGCATGCCATAGCCGAAGTTGCGCAGCTGGCCGGCAAGGCCGTGGACCATGACGATCGCGGGGCCGGTGCCCTTGTCGACATAATGCAGCCGCGCGCCATCGACGCGGATGTAGCGGCCGTCGGGCGGCACCTGCCGCTCGGCATCGCGTGCGAGCCGATCCGAATAGAAGGAGAGCCCGAGCCCGCCGGCGACCGTCAGCGCCGCGCCGCCCACCAGGCTGCCGAGGGTCCAGCGTGTCGCGCTCTGCATGCCCGTCTCCGTCGCTCAAGGTTCGAAGTGACGAGGCGTAGCATGGATTGGGGCGCGGATCACGCGGTGGTGACGATCCCGTCGACGACGGTGACGGGCCATGCCGTCAGATGCTGGCCGACGCAGGGGCCGCCGACGCAGCGGCCATCCGCAATCGTGAACAGCGCACCGTGCCAATTGCAGGCGATGAGGTCGCCCGCGGGGGTGAGATAGTCGTCGAGCGTCTGCGTCAGCGGCACGCCGGCATGGGGACAGCGGTCGACATAGCCGACGACGCCATCGCCCTGCCGCACGACGAAGCCGTGAAAGCGGCCGGCGCGCATCTGGAGCACGAAATTGCGCGCCGTGCCGTCGGCGATGTCGGTCAGCGGGGCGAGCGCGACGCCGGCGGGAGTGGTGGAGAGGCGTTCGGTCACGCGTCCGCGTCGGGCTGGCGGCTGGGGTGGGCGGCTTCCGCCAGATCCGCGGTGCGCGCGGCGGCGGCGACCATGCGCGGGTAGGGCGTGGTGTCTACGCCGAACCGCTCGGCGGAATAGAGCGCCGGGACGGCGATACAATCGGCGAGCGTGGGGGTGTCGCCGTAGCAGAAGGTGCCGCCGTGACGCTCTGCAAGCGCCTCGAACGCCGCGAACCCCAGCCCCATCCAATGCGCCATCCAGGCGTTGACCTGCGTATCGCTCGCGCCGAAATCTTGGCGCAGCGCCTTCAGCGTGCGCAGATTGTGAAGCGGGTGGACGTCCGTCGCGATCGTCGCGACCATCGCGCGGACGATGGCGCGGCCGTTGGCATCGGCGGGCAGCAGGGCGGGGGTGGGGAAGCGATCCTCCAGCCATTCGAGGATCGCGACGCTCTGCGTCAGGATCAGGCCGTCGACCTCCAGCGCGGGCACCAGCCGCTGGGGGTTGAGCGCGGCATAATCGGGATCGGTGTGGCCCCCGGTGCGCAGGTCGTGGTTGACCTGTTCGTAGGCGATGCCCTTCAGCGCCAGCGCGATGCGCACGCGATAGGCGGCGCCTGAGCGCCAGTAACCGTGCAGGATCATGCCATTGGGTCCTTGGGCAGCTGGGCCTTCGGAAAGTCGTTCCACACCGCGTCGTAATCGAGCTGGGCGTGTTCGAGCGCGTATGTCGTCGGGCGATAGGGCCAGCAACTTTCCAGCATGAAGGCCATCGTGCCGTCGATTTTGTGGGGCTTCAACTCCGCCGCCGACGCGCCTTGCCAGCTCGCGACATCGGGGCCGTGGCCGGCCATCAGATTGTGCAGCGAAATGCCGCCGGGCGAGAAACCGTCCGCCTTGGCGTCATAGGCGCCGGTGATCAGGCCCATCGCCTCGCTCATCACGTTGCGGTGGAACCAGGGCGGGCGGAACGTGTCCTCCGCCACCATCCAGCGCGGGGGGAAGATCACGAAGTCCGCATTGGCGCGGCCGGGCACGTCGCTGGGTGAGGTGAGGACGGTAAAGATCGACGGATCGGGATGGTCGAAGCTGACCGTGTTGATCGTGTTGAAGCGCGACAGGTCGTAGCGCCATGGGGCGAGATTGCCGTGCCATGCCACCACGTCGAGCGGGCTATGGTCGAGCGTCATCGTCCACAGCGATCCCATGAACTTCTGGATCACCTCGGTCGGTTCGTCGCGATCCTCGAACCACGCGACCGGCGTTTCGAAATCGCGCGGATTGGCGAGGCCGTTGGCGCCGATGGGGCCGAGATCGGGCAGGCGGAAGAGGCTGCCGTGATTTTCACAGACATAGCCGCGTGCCGCGCCGTCGGGCAGCAGCGCGCGGAAGCGGACGCCACGGGGGATCAGCGCGATCTGGCCGGGCGCGACGTCGAGGCGGCCGAGTTCGGTCAACAGCTGCAGGCGGCCGGCCTGGGGCACGAACAGCAATTCGCCGTCGGCATCCATGAAGACGCGGGTGCTCATGTCGGCATTGGCGGCGTAGACGTGCATCGCGACGCCTTCGAGGTCTGCCGGATGCCGGTTGGCGAGCATCGTCGTCATGCCGTCGATCAGGTCGGTGCCTGGCGGCGACTCCGCGACCGGGTTCCAGCGCAGGCGGTTCGGCGCGAGCGGCGCGTCGTCGGTGCCGGGGGCGAAGCGCTTCGCGCCGTCGTAGCGCGTATAGGGCGGGTGCTCCGCGGTCGGACGCATGCGGTACAGCCACGAGCGGCGATTCTCATGGCGCGGTGCGGTGAAGGCGGTGCCGGAGAGCTGCTCGGCGTAAAGGCCGAAGGCGGGGCGCTGCGGCGAATTACGACCGATCGGGAGCGCGCCGGGGACGGCCTCGGTCGCGATATGGTTGCCGAAGCCGGGGATATAGTCGCTGCGGGGGTGGTGGTCGGTCATTGTTCTGGCGTCCTCTCCTGTTTCCACCACCCCGGTGTCGTACCGCGTTGTCGCCTGCTCCACATTCTTCGTCACTCCGGACTTGTTCCGGAGTCCACTTCCCCCCGAGGGAAAGGCTGGAGGCTCAGGCCTTCCCCTCGCCGCGGAGTGGACCCCGGAACGAGTCCGGGGTGACGGAGTGGATGGGGCGGGGTGACCCGATCCCATCCCATCCGACGTCACGGCGGCGCTTTCGCGCCGCACCGCGAACGAAGCTAAAGCTTCGTTCTTGGTCAGGCGTCGACCGTGATGACGCCGCGGCGGATCTGATCCAGCTCGATCGACTCATACAGCGCTTGGAAATTGCCGTTGCCGAAGCCTTCGTTGCCCTTGCGCTGGATGATCTCGAAGAAGATCGGGCCGACCATTGTCTCGGTGAAGATCTGGAGCAGCAGGCCTTCCTCGCCGACGTTGCCGTCGATCAGGATGCGGTTCTGGCGCAGGCGTTCCAGATCCTCGCCATGGCCGGGCACGCGCTTGTCGACGAGTTCGTAATAGGTCTCGATCGTGTCTTGCAGCTTGACGCCGCGCGCGCGCAGCTTTTCGACGGTGGTGTAGATGTCGTCGGTGGTCAGCGCGAGGTGCTGGATGCCTTCGCCGTTATAATCGCGGATGAATTCCTCGATCTGGCTCTTGTCGTCCTGGCTCTCGTTCAAGGGGATTCGGATCGCGCGATCGGGGGCGATCATCGCTTGGCTGAACAGGCCGGTCGCCTTGCCCTTGATGTCGAAATACTTCTGCTCTTCGAAGCCGAAGATCTGGCCGTAGAAAGCCGACCAGGTACGCATCTGGCCGCGGCGCACGTTGTGCGTCAGATGGTCGAGCAGGTCGAGGCCGACGTTGTTTTCGGCTTCCGCCTCCGCCGCGCCGGGCACCTGATCCCAGTCGTCGTAGACGCTGCCGTCGGCGCCATGGCGATCGACGAGGTACAGCAGCGAACCGCCGATGCCTTCCAGCGCCGGAATGCCGTCGAGCGACTGACCGGCGAGGGCCGGCTTGGCGCCGCGCGCGATCGCCGCGTCATAGGCGGCCTGCGCGTCCTGCACGCGGAACGCCATCGCGCTCGCCGACGGGCCGTGCGCCGCGCGGAAATCGGCGGCGTGGCCGCTGTCTTCGCGGTTGATCAGCAGGTTGATGCGGCCCTGCTTGTAGCGCGTGATGGCGCGCGTCTTGTGCGTCGAGGCGGGGACGAAGCCCAGCGCCTCGAACTGCTTGGCCAGCGCATCCGGATCGGGCGAGGTGAATTCGCAGAATTCGAAGCCGTCGAGCCCCATCGGGTTGACGTCGATATGGTCGTCGGTCTGGGCGGCATCGGTCATCAGTCTGGCCTTCCGAGATGGTATCATCCGTTACCAAACCCTGCGACATTGCCAAACTGGTGTCAACTGATACGAATGCGGCATGGCCGACCCATGCCCAGCCTCATCGCCCGCGCCATCGTTGGTTTTGGCCGATTTTATTCCGTACCGGCTGTCGGTGACGTCCAACCTGGTCAGCGATTCGATTGCGCGGACCTATGAGGCGTTGTTCGGGCTGACGATTCCGGAATGGCGGCTGATCGCGGTGATCGCGGAAACAGGCGGCATCACACAGCAGGCGATCGGCCGGGCCACGCGGATGGACAAGGTGACGGTCAGCCGCGCGGCGATCGCGCTGGTCGACCGGGGATTGCTCGACCGGCGCGGCAATCCGGAAGACCGGCGGTCGCACCTGCTCGACCTGACCGATGCCGGGCGCGACCTGTATGCGGTGGTGGCACCCAAGGCGCTGGACCTGGAAAGCCGCATCTTTTCGCAATTCCCCGCCGACGACGTCGCGCGGTTCATGGAGATGCTGCGCCGGGTCGAGGCGGTGACGCTGGCGCTCGACACCTGATCGCATCTTGCAGCGCGTTCCCACATCACGGACACCGCTCTGGCACATTCGTGCGACAATTGGCGTTTACGCGCCGGCCGGTCGCCACAGGGACGGCGGCGGGTAAGAGGGACAAGCAAATCATGCGGATCGTTGCGGCGATGATGGTGGCGGCAAGCTGGCCGGCGATGGCGCTGGCGCAAGAGGTGCCGGCGCCCGCGCAGGCCCCCGCGCCCGCTCCGACGCCAAATCCGACGACGCCTGCCCCCGCGGCAGCGACGGTCCAGGCCGCGCCCACGACCCCGGCGGCAGCACCCGCCGCCCCGGCGGAAGAGGACAGCGAAGAGGGCGATATCGTCGTCACCGGCCGCAAGCCGGTGGGCTCCGTCGTCGGCGACATTCCCGCCGAACAGACGCTGAGCCCCGCCGACGTGCGCAGTTATGGCGTCAGCAGCGTGTCCGATCTGCTCACCGAACTGGGGCCGCAGACGCAGAGCGGCGCGGGCGGACCGCCGGTGGTGCTGCTCGACGGGCATCGCATTTCGGGCTTCCAGGAAATCCGCGACATCCCGACGGAGGCGATCCTGCGCGTCGATATCCTGCCCGAAGAGGTCGCGCTGAAATACGGCTATACCGCCGATCAGAAGGTGGTGAATTTCGTGCTGCGCCGCCGCTTCCGCGCGACGACGGTCGAGCTGGCCGACAAGGGCGCGACCGAAGGCGGCAGCAACACGCCGCAGGGCGAGCTGGACCTGCTGACCATCCGCCAGGGCGCGCGGCTGAACATTCACAGCAAATATCAGCAGACGTCGGCGCTGACCGAATCGGAACGCGACATCACCGCCGCGTCGACCGAAGGCCAGACCAACAATTTCGACCAGCGGCCGTATCGCACATTGGTGCCGTTCAGCCGCAGCTTCGGCACCAACGCGACCTATGCCAAGACGATCGGCGAGGACATCAACGCCTCGATCAACGGCGAGATCGCGGCGACGCAGAGCACCGGCCAGTTCGGACTGCCGCTCGACGGCACAGGTACGCCGGTCAGCGGCGATCCGCTGCGCCAGCAGACCAACGGCGTCACCGGGCACCTCGGCACCAGCTTCAACGGGCGGCTGAGCCCGCGCTGGCTGTGGACGGTGACGGGATCGTTCGACCGCGCCGATACGCGCACGATCGGTGACACGGTCGCCGGCCGCGGCACCAACCGCGCGCATTCGGTGTCCAATGCCGGCGATCTGGAGGCGCTGGTCAACGGGCCGTTGTTCACGCTCCCTGCGGGCGACGTGACGACGGCGGTGCGCGTCGGCGCACAGACCAGCCAGTTCACCAGCAACTCGCTGCGCGCAGGCCTAGTCAGCGGCGGCCGGGTGTCGCGCGATCAGGCGAACGCGCGCGTCAACATCGACCTGCCGATCGCCAGCAAATCGCGCGCCGTGCTGCCGTTCCTCGGCAATCTGTCGATCAACGGCAATGCGGCGGTCAATCAGCTGTCCGACTTCGGCACGCTGACCGCCTATGGCTATGGCGTGAACTGGGCGCCGATCAACGCGATCCGCGTCATCGGGTCGATCAACCAGCAGGATGTCGCGCCGACCGCGCAGCAGCTGGGCAACCCGACGGTCGTGACGCCGAACGTGCGCGTCTTCGACTATGTGCAGGGCCAGACGGTGACGGTGACGACGATCAGCGGCGGCAACCCGGGCTTGCGCGACAGCAGCCGGCGGGTGACGAAGCTCGGCGTGACGCTCAGGCCGCTCGACCAGACCGACCTGACGATCATCGGCAATTATACGAAGCAGGATACGCGCAACCCGATCCAGGGCTTCCCGTCGCCGACCGCGGTGATCGAGGCGGCCTTCCCCGATCGCTTCACCCGTGATGCGGACGGCGAACTGACCCGGCTCGACACGCGGCCGATCAACTTCGCCCGATCCGAAAGCTCGGAATTCCGCTGGGGGATCAATTTCTCCAAGCCAATCAAGTCGAAGATCCAGAAGCAGATCGAGGCGTTCCGCGCCGGCACCGGACCCAATCCGTTCGCCGGCCTGCGTTTCCCGGGTGCGGACGGACGGCGACGGGGCGGCGGCGGTGACGGCGCCGGTTCGGGTGGGGGCGCAGGTGCCCCACCGGCGGGCGGCGATCAGGCTGCGACGCAGGGGACCAGCGGGCAGGCGGGTGACGGTTCCGGAGCGCGCCCGAACCAGCAAGCCGATGGGGGCGACCGGCCGCGGGGTGGCTTCGGTGGTCCGGGCGGCGGCGGGCGCGGCTTCGGCGGTGGCGGGTTCGGGGGACGTGGCGGCGCCGGTGGTGGTCGCGTCCAATTCGCCTTCTATCACACCTGGCATCTGGTCGAACGGCGGACGATCGCCAACGGCGGACCGGTGCTCGACCTGCTCAAAGGCGATACGCTGGGGTCGAACGGTGGCCAGCCGCGCCACGAATTCCAGGGGCAGGCCGGCTATTCCAACAACGGCATCGGCGTGCGCCTGTCGGCCAATTACGCCACCGGCACGCGGGTGAACGGCGGCACTGCGGCGAACCCGCAGACGCTCAACTTCTCGGGCCTCGCGACCGCGGATCTGCGCATCTTTGCCGATCTGGGGCAGCAACTCAGTCTGGTGAAGGCGCATCCGTGGATCCGCGGTACGCGCGTCACCTTCTCGGTCAGCAACATCTTCAACAGTCGCCAGCGTGTGACTGATGCGACCGGCGTGACGCCGATCAGCTACCAGCCGGATTATCAGGACCCGATCGGGCGGACGGTACGGCTGTCGTTACGCAAGCTGTTCTTCTAAAGGCCCAGCCGGCGGGCGAGCCAGGCCGCCGCCTGGTCGGGGGTCTGCTTGTCGGCGTCCCGGTCGACGCGATAGTTCGCCTCGCGCATCGCGGTCACCGGGATGCGGCCGACCAGCGGCTGGAGTGCCGCGACGAACGCGGCGTCCTTCGCGCGGCGCGGGGCGACGAGCAGCAGCGCGTCGTAGCTGGGGATGGCGTGCTTCGGGTCGGTGAGGACGGTCAGCCCGTCCGCGGCGATCCGGCCGTCCGAAGAGAAGGCGGAAATGACGTCCGCCTCGCCGCTGGCAAGCGCGCGGTACATGAAGGTTGGTGCGTAGGACTTGGCCGCCGCGAAGCGCAACGGATAGGCGCGGCGCACCGCCGCCCATTCGGGCCGTTCGAGGAATTCGAGGTCGCTGCCAAGCTTGAGCGAGGGCGCGGCGGCGACGAGGTCGGTCAGGCTGGTGATCGCCCGCGCCTTGGCGTCCGCTCCCCGCATCGCGAAGGCATAAGCGTTTTCGAAGCCCAAGGGGCCGACCAGGCGTACGCCGCTGCTGGCCTGTGCCCAGCGACCGATCGCGGCGACCATCGCGCGGCGATCCGGCACGTCGCTGCGGTGCATCTGGCCGTTCCACAGCGTGCCGGCATAATCGACGTAGACGTCGACATCGTTGCCGGCGAGCGCGCCATAGACCACCGCCGAGCCGAGGCCGTCGCGATAGCGGACGCTATAGCCGGCGCGGGTCAACCGATCGCCGATCAGCCGGGCGAGAATATATTGTTCGGAGAAGTTCTTGGCCCCGATCGTCACGACCTTCGTGTCGTTGCGTTGCCACAGCGGCGCGGTGGCGAGCGCGAGGCCGGCGACGAGCGCGATCAGCGCGCCGATCCACAGTGGCCGGCTGCGGTGCGCGATGCCGCGCTCGATCAGGCCGATGAGCGCGTCGGTGACGAGCGCCAGCCCGGCGGCGGCGATGCAGCCCGCCAGCACCAGCGCCCAATTCTGCGTCTGAAGGCCCGCGAAGATCATGTCGCCGAGGCTGGGCTGGCCGACCGTCGTGGAGAGCGTCGCCGCGCCGATCGTCCACACCGCGGCGGTGCGGATGCCCGCGACCAGCACCGGCAGCGCAAGCGGTGCCTCGACCAGGCGCAGCTTTTGCGCGGGCGTCATGCCGACCGCATCCGCCGCCTGGGTGACGGCGGGGTCGATGCCGACGAGCCCGGCGACGCCGTTGCGGATGATCGGCAGCAACGCATAGAGCGTCAGCGCGATCAGCGACGGCAGGAAGCCGAGCGCCGGGATACCGCCCCCCACCAGCCCCGACAGCCACAGCAGCAATGGGTAGAACAAGGCGAGGAGGGCGAGCGCCGGGATCGTCTGGATCAGGCTGGCAATCCCAAGGATCGCGGTGCCGATCCGTGGACGGCGCGCGGCGAGGATGGCGAGCGGCAGGCTAATCGCGATGCCGAGCGCCAGCGCCGCTGCCGACAGCAGGACGTGCTGGGCGAGCAGGGGCGGCACGCGGCCGAGCGCGGCGAGAAGGGCGTTCATCGTGCCATCTCGCGCAGCCGTTCGGCCTGATCGCGCGGCACCGCGACCAGCGCCTGCGCGGTCTCGCCGCCTTCGCCGCGCAGCAGCTGTGCGGGGGTGGCGTCCGCGACGAGCCTGCCCGCCTGCATCACCAGCACGCGGTCGGCGAGCAGCAAGGCTTCGGCCATGTCGTGCGTGACGAGGATCGTGGTGAGGCCGAGGCGATCGTGCAGCGCGCGGATCTCCTGCCCCAATGCATCGCGCGTCACCGGGTCGAGCGCACCGAACGCTTCGTCGAGCAGCAGCAATTTGGCACCCGGCGCGAGCGCCCGGGCGATCGCCACACGCTGGCGCTGCCCACCCGACAGTGCGTCGGGCCTGCGGCCGGCGAGTTCGCGCGGCAAGGCGACGAGGTCGAGCAGCGCGGGCACGTCGACGGGCGGCCCGCCGGCGATGCGCGGGCCGATCGCGATATTCTCTGCGACGGTCATGTGCGGGAACAGGCCGATCGACTGGAAGACATAGCCGATGCTCCGTCGCAGCGCCGGCGCGGGGCGGCTGGCGACGTCGGCATCGTCGATCAGGACGCGGCCGTCGCTCGGCACGACCAGACGGTTGACGGTCTTGAGCAAGGTCGATTTGCCGGAGCCGGAAGCGCCGACGAGCGCGACAAACTGACCCGCGGGGATCGTCGCTGAAACGCCATCGACCGCGACCGTGTCGTCGAACCTCTTGGTCACGGCATCGAAGCGGAGCGATTCTGCTGGCATCGGGGTCGACGATGCGGGATGCCTGATGCAAAGTCCAATAGGGAGAGCGAGATGGGCGAGCGGAAGGCGATCTTCATCACCGGTGGCGGATCGGGTATCGGCCGCGCGATCGGGCGGCTGTTCGCGAGCCGCGGCTGGCTGGTCGGCGTGGCCGACGTCAATTCGGGCGGCCTTGCCGAGACGCTGGCGGCGCTGCCGGGCGAGGGGCACCAGAGCTATGTGATGGACGTACGCGATCGCGATGCGTGGACAGCAAGCCTCGACGGCTTCACGCGCGTCAGCGGTGGGCGGCTCGACGTCTTGTTCAACAATGCCGGCATCGGCACGGGCGGGCCGATCGCAACCGCGAGCTTCGACGAGATCGACCGGACGGTCGCGATCAACTTCACCGGCGTGCTGAATGGCGCGCGGATCGGCCATGCGTATCTGGCACGGACGCCGGGGTCGGTGCTGCTCAACACCTCGTCGGCGTCGGGCATCTATGGCTCGTCGGGGCTCGCGACCTATTCAGCCACCAAGTTCGGAGTGCGGGGATTGAGCGAGGCGCTGGATGGCGAATGGTCGGCGGAGGGTATCAAGGTGCGTTGCCTGCTGCCGAGCTTCATCGAAACGCCGCTGCTGAACGGCGTATCCTCGGGCAGCAACCGCACCATCCGTGAGAGCGTGACTGGCGCGGGACTGGAGCTGACGCCGGTCGACGTGGTCGCGGAGGCCGCGTGGAAGGCGGTACATGGCGACGCGGTCCACACCTATGTCGGCAAGACCGCGGAGCGGATGCGCTTCGCCGCGCGCTGGATGCCGGGATCGCTGCGCAAGCGGATGCGGCGGGCGATGCGCTGATGGTTGCGGTGGCGCGCTGCGCATCCTCTCCGTCACCCCGGGCTTGACCCGGGGTCCCGCTTTCTATGCGGCGGCGTCGAAGAAGCGGGGCCCCGGCTCTTCGGCCGGGGTGACGGAGGGTAGGAAATGCGTTGCGGCTATTCGTCGACGATCGCGTCGATCGCCTCGGCCATGTCGATGTCGCGGTGGCTGAGGCCGCCGGCGTCATGGGTGGTCAGCAGGATTTCGACGCGGTTGTAGACGTTCTTCCATTCCGGATGGTGGTTCGCCTTTTCCGCCATCAGCGCGACCTGCGTCATGAAGCCGAACGCCTCGACGAAATCGGCGAACACCAGGCTGCGGGTGATCGCGTCGCGAGCCTCGTCATAATCCCATTCGGGCAGGCCATCGAGCGCATCGGCGCGGTCGGTTTCGCTGAGAGCCTCGATCATCCGGTCTTCCTTGCTGGAGGGCGTGGCGCCGGGGTATGGCCGTTATCATGGCGCTGCAAGAATCTTATAAGCAAGATGCTTTTGGCCCGGCGCCGGACGCCGACGCGATCGACGGTATCGCCCGCGACACGATCGCGCGGCTGCCCGCGGCGTTCGCGCAGCATCTGGGCGATGTCGTCCTGATCGTCGAGGAAGAGGCGGATGGCGAGACGCTCGCCGCGCTCGGCCTCGACCACCCGCTCGATCTGACCGGCCTGTATCACGGCCGACCGATCGGCGAGAAATCGGCGATGGAATCGGGGGCGCTCCCCGATCGTATCCATCTGTATCGGCAGGCGATCCTGGCGGAATGGGTGGAGACGGGCGTGCGGCTCGACGATCTCGTCCGCCATGTGACAATCCATGAGATCGGCCATCATTTCGGCCTGTCCGACGACGACATGCATGCGCTGGAAGAGGCGGCCGCGGATTGAGCGTCCTCCGGTTCGAGGATGTTGGCTGTCAACGCGGCGGCCGAATGCTGTTCGCGGGGATCGGCTTTGCGCTGGCGGCGGGCGGGGCCTTGTGTGTCACCGGACCCAATGGCGTCGGCAAGTCGAGCCTGATCCGCATCGCTGCCGGCCTGCTGCGGCCCGTCGAGGGCGCGGTGACGCGCGAGGGCGACGTCGCCCTGCTGAGCGAGATGCATGCGCTGGACCCGGAGCGCCCGCTGGCGCTGGCGCTGCGCTATTGGATCGGCGCGCGGACGGAGGCGGCTCTGGCGGCGGTCGGGCTGGCCGAGGCGGCGGCGGTGCCGGTGCGGCTGCTGTCGACCGGGCAGCGGCGCCGCGCGGGATTGGCGCGGGTCATCGGAACCGAGGCGCCGATCTGGCTGCTCGATGAGCCGGCGAACGGGCTGGACGCGGCGGGGGTCGCGTTGCTGGAGGCGGCGGTCGCGGACCATCGCGCGAAGGGCGGCATTGCGGTGGTGGCGACGCATCTGCCGCTGGCGCTGCCGGGCGCGCAGATGCTGGCGCTCGGCTGATGCGTGTGTCTGCGATCATCCTGCGCGACCTGCGGCGGGCGTGGACGGGCGGCGGGTTGCTGTGGCCGGTCGCCTTCTTCCTGCTCGTCGCAACGCTGTTTCCCTTTGCGGTCGGGCCGGATGCGGCGCTGATCGGGCGGATCGGCGGCGGCGTGATCTGGGCGGCGGCACTGCTCGCGGCGCTGCTGCCGGTCGAGCGGCTGGTCGCGCCCGATGTCGAGGCGGGGGTGATCGATCAATATGCGGTGCGGGGCATGCCGCTGGCGCTGGTCGCCTTCGCCAAGACGGTCGCGCACTGGCTGGGCTTCGCGCCGCCGTTGATGCTGGCGGCGGTGATCGCGGCCGGTCTGTTCGATCTGCCGGCGGCGACACTTCTGCGTGTCGAGGCGGGGTTGCTGGTGGGAACGCCGGGCCTCGCCGCTCTGGCGGTCGCGACATCGGCGTTGGTGACGGGCCTGCGCGGAGGGGGTGGCGTCGCAGGCCTCGTCATGCTGCCGCTCGCGATCCCGCTGCTGATCTTCGGCGCGGGATCGCTCGACTCTGGGGTGGGGGCGCTGAAGCTGCTGGGCGCGGTCAGCCTGTTGCTGACGGCGGGCGCCCCCTGGATCGCCGCCGCGGCGATCCGAGCAGGGATGGACTAGGGGAAGATCAGCCCTGGGTGTTGTCCGATGCATAGACCATCGCGGCCGCAGTTCCGGTTGCCGGTTTCAAGTGAAACCATTCGGGACGGTCGATCGCGGTCAGAAATGCCAGTACCGTCAGGCCGAACATCAGCAGCGCTAGTCTGCCCCACAGCGGATTGGGAGGGCTGTCGTCGGTGTTGGTCTTGGCGATATCGTCGTCAAGCTGCATGATAAGCCTCTCTGTCTGCCGAAGCTGAGATATAGGCACATCAAGTCTTCTGATCGACGAGCGTTCCGTTACGTTTTCTTGCTGCGTCGCACCATGGCGATGGGGCGACGCATTTCGGCCGGTGAGACGAGCCGCTAGCGGCTCCAGCGCGCCCAGATCGCGGTCGGCAGCGTCAGGCCGCGGGCCTCTTCGCGCACGCCGAGCTCGCCCGCTTCCACCTTGCCCGGCAGATCGGCGAACAGCTGGCGCATCAGTTCCTGCAGCGCGAGCGCCGACATACGCACCGCGTAGACGGTGAGGAACAGGAAGCGGCTGTCGGCATCGAGCAGGCGGCGGCAATCGGCGAGCAGGCGAGGCAGGTCTTCCTCCAGCCGCCATACTTCGCCCTCGGGCCCGCGGCCGTATTTGGGCGGATCGAGCAGGATGCCGTCGTAGCGGCGGTTGCGGCGCACTTCGCGCGCGACGAATTTCGCCGCATCGTCGATGATCCAGCGGACCGGCGCGTCGCTCATCCCCGACAAGGCCGCATTGGCCCGCGCAGCCTCGACCGATTTCTTGGAGGCGTCGACATGGACCATCTTCGCGCCTGCGGTCGCCATCGCCAGCGTGCCGACGCCGGTATAGCCGAACAGGTTCATGCATTCGGGCTGGTCCATGTCGGCGACCTGTTCGCGCATCCAGCTCCACACCGGTGCCATGTCGGGGAAGAAGCCCAGGTGGCGGAAGGGCGTCGTCTGCGCGGTGAAGCGCACCTCGTTCCACTTCAGCGGCCAACCTTCGCGCGGCACGGGTTCGGCAAAGACCCAGCGACCGCCGCCGTCCTCGTCGCTGGCGGGCAGGAACTCGCCCTGCGCCTTCCAATTCTCCGACGCGGGCGCCCACATCGCCTGCGGTTCGGGGCGGATGAAGCGGAAGCGGCCGTAGCGCTCCAGCTTGCGGCCGTTCCCCGAATCGACCAGGCCATAGTCGGCCCAGGGTTCGCCGATCAGCGTGTGGAGCGTCATGCGCGGGGGCGCGCCCGCTCGGCGATATAGGCCGTCACCGCCTCGAACGTGCCGGGCAGGTGGGCGCAACGCTCTTCGCGATCGAACAGGTCGCCGACGCGGGCCGGCAGCGCAGGACGCTGGCCGGTCGCACGCTCCACTGCATCGCCGAACTTGGCGGGGTGGGCGGTGGCGAGCGTCACCATCGGCGCATCGCCCGCCTGCGCGCGTGCGGCGGCGAGGGCAATGGCGGTGTGCGGGTCGACGATCTGGCCCGCCGCGTCGTGCGCCCAGCGCATCGCCAGCGTCATGTCGTCCAGGTCGACGCGGGCGCTGGCGAACAGCGAGGCACCGGTCTGCTGCGCATTGCTGAGCCGCATCGCGCCGCTCGATTCGAAGCCACGCATCTGGTCGGCCAGCGCGGCGCCGTCGCGCCCGCCGAGGTCGAACAGCAGGCGTTCGAAATTGGAGCTGACCTGGATGTCCATCGACGGCGTCGGCGTCTGCTGGACAATGCCCTTGCTGTAATCGCCCGCCGACAGCGCGCGGTGCAGGATGTCATTGACGTTGGTCGCGACGATCAGCTTGGCGACCGGCAGGCCCATCCTCGCCGCGACATAGCCGGCGAAGACGTCGCCGAAATTGCCGGTCGGCACCGAAAAGGCGACGGCGCGGTCGGGCGCGCCGAGGCGGACCGCGGCGTAGAAATAATAGACCACCTGCGCCATCAGCCGCGCCCAGTTGATCGAATTGACCGCGGACAAATGGAAACGCCCGGAGAAACCGGGATCGTTGAACATCGCCTTCACCAGCGCCTGCGCGGTGTCGAAGTCGCCGTCGATCGCGATGTTATGGACGTTGGGGGCGAGCACCGTCGTCATCTGGCGGCGCTGCACGTCGCTGACCCGGCCATGCGGGTGAAGCATGAAGATATCGACGCCGGCACGCCCCGCCAGCGCATCGATCGCCGCCGATCCGGTGTCGCCGCTGGTCGCGCCGACGATGGTCAGATGGTCGTTGCTGCCCTTGAGGAAGCGTTCGAACAGGAGGCCGAGCAGCTGCAAGGCCACGTCCTTGAACGCGAGCGTCGGGCCGTGGAACAGTTCGAGCAGCCACTGGTCGTGGTCGAGCTGGACGAGCGGCGTGACCGCGGCATGCGCGAAACGGCCATAGGCCTGCGTACAGAGCTCTTTCAACTCGGCCGGCGTCAGCGCGTCGCCGATGAAGGGCGTCATCACCGCGACTGCGGTATCGACATAGGACAGGCCGGCGAGGTCCGCGATCTGCTCGCGCGTGAAGCTGGGCCACGCGTCGGGCAGGTACAGGCCGCCGTCCGACGCCAAGCCGGCGAGGGTGACGTCGCGGAAATCGAGGGCGGGAGCGGCCCCGCGGGTGCTGACGTAGCGCATGGCGGCTGGGTAGCGGCGCGGGCGCGACGGGGCAACGGCGGGTTTTCTTGGGCGTGGTGCGGCTGGGCTATCGGCGTGCGAACGCGGCGGCGGCGTGCCGATTCGCGGCGATTCGGGCGCGGAAGTGGACGAAGTGGACGGTACGTAAGTGTCGAAATCGCCCATCGGCCCAGTGCGGGAGGGCACGGGGACGGCAAAGCGACGGTCGGACATGCCGCCGTCATAGCGGATCGGCGGCGTGTAGGACAGACGGGCGATGGCGGCGGGGCCGCGCGGCGTCGACGGGTCTGCAGTCTCGCTGCGCCGGATCGCCATGCTTCGTGTCGGTGATTCACGCGAAGACGCTAAGACGCGAAGAAGAAGAGGGTTGTTCACGCGGAGGCGCGGAGGACGCAGAGGGGGGTGCGCCTGCCGCGTCGGTGGGCTGCTTTCCTACGGCCGAGCGAGACAAGAACAGTGCGCCGCGGCGCACGAGAGACCTCCGCGTCCTGCGCGCCTCCGCGTGAACGGTCTTTCCTTTGCGTCTTCGCGTCTTCGCGTGAAGGAATGCCGATCCGTCCTGGTGGGTAAGTGATTGGCTTTGCCTTGTCTCGAAACCCTCCGCGCCTTGGCGTGACACCGGACTGTCATGGTGCTGGAGGCGCATGACTATCGAAGGGGCGATTGGCGCCGGCCCGGCGAACGGATTAGACGATCGGCCACCCCGTTCGTTATCGAGGCGCTATCCCATGACCCTCCCCGACCTGTTGCTGCCGACCTATGCCCAGATGCTGCGCGCGCTGTCGTCGTGGCTCGAAAAGGCGGGCGCGGGGCGGGAGGATGGTGGGGATGGGCTGCTGATTGCGCGGCTGGCGCCGGACATGTTCCCGCTGGCGACGCAGGTGCGCTTCGCCTGCGTGCAGGCCTATGAGGGCGTCGCCCGGCTGCGCGACGCGCCGCTGCCCGATGTGGTGCAGACGTTGCTCGCCGAGGGACGCGGCGCGGCCGAGGCGCCGGGGACGCTGGCCGACGCGCAGGCGCGGATCGCCGAGACCATCGCGATGGTCGAGGGGGCGGCGGGGGCGATGCCGGCGGTCGATCCGGCGCGCGCGATCGCGCATGCGCTGCCGCAGGGCATGATCTTCGATCTCAGCGCCGAGCAATATGCCCGCGACTGGGCGATCCCGCAGTTCTATTTCCACGTCATGACCGCCTATGCGATCCTGCGGGCCGAGGGCGCGACGCTGGGCAAGGCAGATTATGTCGCGCACATGTTCGCCTATCTGCGCCCCGGCACGATGCGCGGATGAGTAGGTTTGTACTCCGTCACAGACCTAATCTGCCAGAATGAGCAATTGATTGCATTTTTTTGGACAGTATCCGCCAGTTTCGGGTGAGGATGCTGACGTTCCGTGTCGTCATGACAGCAACGACAAGCTCGTCGTGAACCGAGGGACGAACCACGCATTATGCCGGAACCGATCAAGCCGCCCCCCGCCCAGTTTCTGCGCGACGACGTGATCCGTGGGGGGATGGACCTGTTGCTGTTTGCGCACAAATCGCACCTGCGCCATTCCGATGCCGAACTGACCGCCATGGGGCTGGGCCGGGCGCATCATCGCTGCCTGTATTTCGTCGGACGGCGACCCAATCTGTCGGTGGGCGAGTTGCTGGGGCTCTTGGGCGTGACCAAACAGTCGCTGGGCCGGGTGCTCGGCGCGCTGATCGACAACGGCCTGATCGAACAGCGCCCGGGCGAGGCGGATCGCCGCCAGCGCCTGCTGCGCCTGACGCCGGCGGGTGAGGATCTGGAGCGTCGCCTGTTCAGCGGGCTGCACGCCAACATGAGTCGCGCCTATGCCGCCTCGGGTGAAGAGGCCGTCAGCGGCTATTGGACGATGATGCAGAATCTGATGAGCGACGACGCGCAGGCGCAGTTCAAGGCTTTCCACGCGGGGTGAGGGCGTGGGGCGGCGGTGCGCCACGCCCGCCGCCCCGTTCCGGCGTCAAAAGGGCAGGGGCTGCCGATCGGGTTCGACCCAGTCGCGGCGCGCGGCCACGCTGAACAGCGTATCGCGATGCCAGTGATCCAGCAGCCAGTCCGGGTTGCCTGGCCGCGATGCCATGAGCGCGGTGAGCACGCGATGCAGCGGTGCGTCCGGCGCGTAGCGCTCCAGATAGTGCGCCGCGGCCCGCATCGACGCGCAGGTGATGGTGTGATGGTAGCCGCTGCTATCGGTGTTGGCGGTGAGCGTCGCGTCATTGTAGCGCGAGATCAGCGTCCGCATGCCCTGCGGCGTGGCCAGGTCGGGACGATGGCGATACAGCCACAGCGCGGCGGCGAAGTGCGCGGCGTGCGTCCAGTCGCGCTTGGGTAATGTGCGATCGATTACGCCCAAAGCGATGCGGGCGATGGCCGCGTCCGTCGATATCATCATGCTTGGCCTTCCTTCGTCAGGCCCGACTGGCACAAAAAACCCCGCCGGTCGGGCGGGGTGGGTCGTGTCGGGACGGATAGGATGGTCAGCCGCTCCGACATCCCCACACACGCGCGAACACCGCCGTCATGACGCGGTGATGTTGGATCGAGGCGATCGCGCAGGTCATGTCGATGGGATAAGGGACATGGGGATCGCGCTCAAGGCGGCACCCGCCTACCGTCGCCGGCGCAGTGCCAGCGCGTAGATCGTTGCGGCGATGGCGGCGAAGAGGAACCACTGGACGGCGTAGGACAGATGGTTGTTCGGCACCGACGACAGATCGGGCTGGCCGTTGGCGGCGAGGCCGGGGGCGGGGCGATCGGCGACGATCATCAGCCGCTGCGGCGTATGATCGAACAGCGAGCCGATCAACGAGCGGGCGTCCGGCGCATGGCTGATGAAGCCGGTTACCGGGCCGCCGGTCCAGGTGCCCTTGTAGGCGGGATCGGTGGTGGTGCCGAGCTGGACGAGCATGCCCGGCCCCTCCGCGCCCGTCGCGCAGTCCGCGATCAGGCGGAAGCCGGCCTTGCCCGCGCCGGCGAGCCGCTGACCGGTGACGCGGACGCACAGGCCCGAGGCGCGGCGGAACAGCAGGCGGTCGTCGGGGAATTGCGGGAAGGCGATGGGCGGCTTGGCTGGGTTGGCGGCGAGCTGCGCGAGATACGCCTCCTTCTTCGGCGCGCGGTCGAGCAGCTGCCAGAGGCCGAGGCCGATCATCGCGGCCACCGCGAGCGCGACGACGATAGTGGGGATCAGGGGAATGCGCTTCATGGGGTGGAGTCGCTGCGGGACTCGTCGATGCGGCCTTCGCGCGCGGCGTTCCTATATTCGGCGGCGAGCAGCGCGGCCTTGGCGACGCGGAGCGACCAGATCACGCCCGCCGCGGTGACGGGAATCCAGATCAGCATGTGCAGCCACAGCGGTGGGTGCAGCGTCAGCTCGAGCGTGATCGCGCCGGCGACGACCAATGCGCCTAGGATCAGCGTCAGGAAGGCGGCGGGCCCGTCCCCGACGTTGAAGCGGGTGAAATCCAAGCCGCAGCCCGAACAGCGATCCGCGAACTTGACCCAGCCGGCAAACAAAAGGGGCCGGCCGCAACGCGGACACAGCCCCTTCAACGCGACCTCGGCAATCGCAGGCGAGGATACGGGCGTCGGATCGGTCATGCGACGCCCGTCAAACTTATCAGCCGCCGTGAACCGGTGCGCCCCAGCCGCCCCAGACGTAGATGGTGACGAACAGGAACAGCCACACCACGTCGACGAAATGCCAGTACCAGGCGGCGGCTTCGAAGCCGAAATGCTGGCGCGGCGTGAAGTCGCCCTTATAGGCGCGGATCAGGCAGACGATCAGGAAGATCGTGCCGATGAGCACGTGGAACCCGTGGAAGCCGGTCGCCATGAAGAAGGCGGCGCCGTAGTTGATGCCCTTGAACGGGAAGGGCGCGTGCATATATTCATACGCCTGGATGCTGCTGAACAGCACGCCCAGCGCGACCGTCAGCCACAGGCCCTTCAGCACGCCGTCACGGTCGCCGACGCCGAGCATGCCCCACAGGCCACGCTTCTCGCCGCCGCGCTGGTTGTGGATCAGCGCATGGTGCGCCCAGGTGACGGTGGTGCCGCTGGTCAGCAGGATCAGCGTGTTGAGCAGCGGCAGTTCGAAGGCGTTGATGACGGTCAGGCCCTTGGGGGGCCATTGCGCGGCGATCGCCGCTGCGCCTTCGGCCGCGCGCTCTACCTGGCCGTCGACGAAGGCCATGGCGGTCGGGAACAGGCTGAAATCGAAGAACGCCCAGAACCAGCCGACGAAGAACATGACTTCCGACGCGATGAACAGGATCATGCCGTAGCGGAAGTGGAGCTGGACGACGGGGGTATGGTCGCCATGATGCGCCTCGCGCACTACGTCCGCCCACCAGCTGTACATCGTGAACAGCACGCCCGCGAGGCCGGCGAAGAAGATCCAGCCGCCGCCATTGGCCTTGTCGGCCGCCAGATGGCCGCCGTGCATCCACATGATCGCGCCGCTCGCCATCACCAACGCCGAGAGCGATCCGAACAGGGGCCAGATGCTGGGTGGCAGGATGTGATAGTCGTGATTCTTGGCGCCGGCCATGGTCAGGTCCCTGTTCTCTTATCCTCTTTGGGGCGGGACCCTAAGGCCCAAACGCCCCTAGAACAAGGTCGTGGCGGTGACGATTTTAGCGCCCGGCGCAGGACGGTGGCCGTCGATCAGGATTCCGATGCCGTCTGCGCCCGGCCGGGGGTCTTGCCGGCATCGGCGGGATAGAAGGTGTAAGACAGCGTGATCGTCTCGACATCCGACGCGTCGGGGTCGTCCATGATCTTGGGATCGACGAAGAAGATGACCGGCATGCGCTGCGTCTCGCCGGGCTTCAGCGTCTGCTGCGTGAAACAGAAGCACTGGATCTTGGTGAAATATTTGCCAGCCTGGCTGGGCGTGACGTTGAACGTCGCGGTGCCAGTGACGGGCTTGGTGTCGAGGTTCGTCGCGGTGAAGAACGCCATGTCGCGCGCGCCGATCTTCACCGTCTCCGACCCCGCTTCGGGGCGGAAGCGCCATTTCATGCCGGGGGCGACGTTGCTGTCGAAATCGATGCGGATCAGCTTGTTGACCGCGCCGGGCGCCTCGAGCGCGCGCTGCGTCGTGCCGTTGAGGCCGGTCACCTGGCAGAACAGGCGGTAGAGCGGCACGCTGGCCCAGGCGATGCCGGTCATCACGCAGATGCCGAGCACCGCCAGCATCGCGGTGCGCAGCTGGCGGCGGGTGCCGGGATCGGTCGCCGTCCCGGTCACATGCCCTCGCGGATCTTCACGATCGCAATGGCGAAGACGAGGATCACGAACGCGCCGAGCAGCAGCGCCATCACGCGTGCCCGCGATTGCTGGCGTGCGCGGATCAGGTCTTGGTCGTCGGGAGTCATCATGGCAGCACCCAGCGGTCGACGACCAATGCGCCGAACACCACGAAGAGGTAGAGGATCGAATAGCTGAACAGGCGCTTTTCGGGCTTCATGTTATCGTCGGGCTGCGTCGTGCGCGTGGCGACGATCAGCGCGAGCGCGGCGAAGATCAGCGTCGTAACGGTGGCGACCACGCCGTAGATCGCACCGGTCAGGCCGAGCGGCCAGGGCAGCAGCGCGGCGAGCGCCATCGGGATCGTGTACAGGCCGATCTGGCGCCGCGTCGTGCGTTCGCCCGCGACGACCGGCAGCATCGGCACGCCGGCGTTGGCGTAATCGGTCTTCACGAACAGCGCGAGCGCCCAGAAATGCGGCGGCGTCCACAGGAAGACGAGGCCGAACAGCAGAACGGGGAGCAGCGCGACCTGCCCCGTCGCCGCCGCCCAGCCGATCAGCGGGGGAAAGGCGCCGGCCGCGCCGCCGATCACGATGTTCTGCGGCGTCCGGCGCTTCAGCCAGACGGTGTAGATCAGCACGTAGAACAGGATCGAGACGGTCAGGATCGCCGCAGCGGCCAGGTTGACCGCGAAATACATCAGGATGACCGAGAAGGCGGCAAGGCCGACGCCGAAGTGCAGCGCCGACTGACGGTCCATCCGGCCATCGGGCAGCGGCCGCTTCTGCGTGCGGCGCATCTTGGCGTCGAGGTCCGCCTCATACCATTGGTTGAGCGCCCCCGCCGCGCCGGCGCCCAGTGCGATGCACAGGATCGCGGTAAAGCCGATCACCGGATGCACGCCCACGGGCGCCGCCAGCATGCCGCACAGGCCGGTGAACACGACGAGCGTCATCACGCGCGGCTTGGTGAGCGCGAGGAAATCGCGCCAGTCGGCTGGCGGCAAAAGAGGCGTCGCGGCGGTCATGATCGCCCCGGCTATACCCATAGCGCGGGGGTTGGGGAAGGGCGCCGCACGTATCGTGCTGATCCAGGTCAAGCACCCCCGAAATGGCGGGAACGATAGCTGAAACAGGCGGTTAGCCTGACCTATTAGGCCGCCCGTACGGCGGCACAGGTTCGAGGGGATGAAGCAGTGGCAACCCGTATCATCGACGCCGGTATTCCGGTGTCGCAATTCCTAACCGACAGTTTTCAGCGCGGCCTCGCCCATTGGAACCGCGAGCGACTGGAGCCGGGCTTCCCGACTAGCGACTGGCAGCGCACGCTGGATCGCGACGTGCGGATGCAGCGGCTGGAAGGCGGTTTCCTGGAGGAACTGCGCGCGGAGGTGGCGGAGGAGGCTGCCGCAGCGCCGACCGACGTCGAGGGCTTCATCGCCTGGTTCGAGGCGCTGAAGGCGAGCGGCCCGGGGCAGCAGGACGCGCTGTTTCCGTGGCTGGCGCAGGAAGCGAACCTCGACCAGCTGCGCTGGTTCTTCGAGCAGGAAGCGGCGGGTGAGGCGGGGTTCGACGATCTCGTCGCGATGACGCAGGTGAAGCTGCCGACGCTCCCCAAGCTGGAGTTGGCGCGCAATTATTGGGACGAAATGGGCCGGGGCAATGCCAAGGGCATGCACGGGCCGATGCTCGATGCTTTGGTCGAGACGCTGGCGGTGAACCCGGTGATCGAGAACACCTTGTGGCAGAGCCTGGCGCTGGCCAATGCCATGACTGCGATGGCGACCAACCGCCGCTATGCGTGGCAATCGGTGGGCGCGCTCGGCGTGATCGAGTTGACCGCGCCGGATCGCTCTGCGGCGACCGCGAAGGGGCTGCGACGACTGGGCTTTTCCGACAAGGAACGCCGCTATTTCGATCTGCATGCGGTGCTCGACATCAAGCACAGCGAGGATTGGAACCGCGAGGCGATCCGCCCGGCGGTGGAGGAAGACCCGCGCCGCGCGACCGCGATGGCGGAGGGCGCGCTGATCCGGTTGAGGTGCGGCGAGCGGTGTTTCGAGGCGTATCGCGCGGTGTTGATGGGGTGAAGGTCGCGTAACGTAACCGTCACCCCGGACTTGGTCCGGGGTCCACCGGGCCGCAAGGGGGTGGCAAGAGGCTCAAACCATCCCCCTTGCCGCGGAGTGGACCCCGGACCAAGTCCGGGGTGACGGGGTGGCTAGGGCAGTCGCAGAGTCTTAAATCAGCGCGAGTTCTGCCAGTCGTCCGATGAGCGCGGGCGGCATGAGCGACAGGCCGTCCGCCTCTCCGCCTAGATCGAGCGGCGCATCCGCTGCTTCCAGATAACGCCAGCCCTGATGCGCACGCTTCGGCCGGGCCTGCACCAGCACCAGCGCCGGATCGATATGGATCGCGACGCGGCCGCCCTCCGCCTCGCCGAAGCCGAGGATCGGCGAGCGCGCGACGAGCTGGTGTTTGATGATCCAAAACAGCGAACCCTGCCCCGCCACCTCCTCGTGCCGCTTGGGCAGATAGCGCGTGGTCAGGAAGACCGGGCCGTCCGCGGCGCGCTGCGTCAGGCGATCGGCGAGATGATCGACGCTCGTCGCGCCGAAGGCCACTTTGGTGAGATGCAGCATGGCCGCGCGATGTGGGTGGGGGGTGTGGTGCCCGCAAGGCCGCGCTAAGTCCTCCCTCACGCAGCGGGGGAGGGGGACCGCGGCCGTAGGCCGTGGTGGAGGGGGGCGTTTCGGCATACGATACGCTCGCCGTGACCTCCCCCTCCGTCAGCGCTGCCGCGCTGCCACCTCCCCCTGGCGGGGGAGGACTAAGAAGGATTACCCGCCCAGCCCCCAGAGCGACGCCAGTCCCAGGAACGAAAAGAACCCCATCACGTCGGTCGCGGTCGTCACGAACACCGCCGACGACACCGCCGGATCGACATTGGCCTTGTCGAGCGCCACCGGCACGATGACGCCGACGAGGCCGGCGACGATCGAGTTGATGACCATCGCGATCGCGAACACGATCGACAATTGCAGGTTGCCGAGGATCACATAGCTGCCGACCGCGCCGACCAGGCCGAGCGCGCCGCCGTTGCACAGCGCGATCTGGAATTCGCGCGCCAGCATGCGCACCGTGTTCGAGCTGGTGAGCTGGTTGGTCGCGAGCGCGCGGACGACGACGGCGAGCGTCTGCGTACCGGCATTGCCGCCCAGCGCCGACACGATCGGCATCAGCGCGGCGAGCAGCGCGAAGCGCGCGATCTCACCCTGGAACAGGCCGACGACCGATGCCGACAGCATCGTCGCGCCAAGGTTCACCACCAGCCACGCGATGCGCGTGCGCACGGTGAAGCGGATCGGTTCGTTGATGTCGCCTTCACCGGCGCCCGACAGGCGGAGGGCGTCCTCGCCCGCCTCCTGCTGGATGATGTGGACGATATCGTCGACGGTGATCATGCCGACGAGCCGGTCGGACGCGTCGACCACCGCGGCGCTGATGAGGGCGTATTTCTGGAAGCGGAGCGCGACCTCTTCCTGATCCATGTCGACCGGGATCAGCGTCTGTTCGCGCTTCATCACGTCGCCGATCGCGATGCTGCGTGGCGTGCGCAGGATCCACGATAGCTGGCACGTGCCGACCGGATGGTGGCCGGCATCGACGACGAAGATTTCCCAGAAGTCGGTGGTCAGCTCTTCGTGATGGCGCAGGAAGTCGATGACGTCGCCGACGGTCCAGTGATCGGGCACCGCGATCAGCTCGCGCTGCATCAGGCGGCCGGCGGTTTCCTCCGGGTAGGACAGCGCCTCTTCGATCGCGGCGCGATCGTCGGGGTCGAGCGCGCGCAGCACGGCGCGCTGGTCGGCTTCCTCCAGATCCTCGATGATCGCGACCGCGTCGTCGGTGTCGAGCTCGCTCGCGATGTCGGCGACCTCGGTCGGGGTCAGCGCGTCGATCAGGTCCTCGCGGACGTAATCGTTCATCTCGGCGAAGACGTCGCCGTCGAGCAAGTCCTTCAGCGCGCGGGCGAGGCCGGCGCGATCCTCATGCGGGGTCAGTTCGAACAGGTCGGCGATGTCGGCCGGGTGCAGCGGTTCGACCAGCGCGCGCGCTTCCTCGTCGTCGCCCGCGCGCACCGCATCCAGCACCGCATCGACGAATTCGGGACGCAGGCGATCGTCCTCGTCCAGCTCGTCCTGTTCGGGGGCCAGCATCTCGGGAAGCTCGGTATCGCTCATCGCTGCCTCCGTCCGTGCTGCAATCGTGTCGTGGTGCAATCGGGAGCGTCTACCGCGCTGCGGCACGATTGGCCACCCTTCGGGGATTTGCCCTTCGGCCGAAGCGACACTACCTGCTGCGGCAACACCATAAAGGACAACACATGGCCGATACCTTCACCACGCTGACGCTGACGCTCGACACCGGGTCCGAACAGGGCGACGTCACGATCAAGCTGCGCCCCGATCTGGCGCCGAACCACGTCGCGCGCATCGGCGAGCTGGCGAACGAAGGCTTCTACAATGGCGTGCCGTTCCACCGCGTGATCCCGGGCTTCATGGCGCAGGGTGGCGACGGCGGTCGTGGCGATGGCACCGGCGGGTCGTCGAAGCCGAACCTGAAGCAGGAGTTCAACAAGGAGCCGCACGTGCGCGGCGTCTGCTCGATGGCGCGGACCAGCGATCCCAATTCGGCGAACAGCCAGTTCTTCATCTGCTTCGACGACGCGCGCTTCCTCGACAACCAATATACCGTCTGGGGCGAAGTGACCGACGGCATGGACCTGATCGACAAGCTGCCCAAGGGCGAGCCGCCCCGCAATCCGGGCAAGATCGTCAGCGCGAAGGCGGAGTAACGCCGGAGGTGGGGCGAGGGCGCCGTGTCCTCCCCCTCCGTCAGGCCATATGGCCTGCCACCTCCCCCTGGCGGGGAGGACTTCGACCTCATTCCTCCCCCGCCAGGGGGAGGTGGCGCCGGCACAGCCGGTGACGGAGGGGGAGGGTGCGGGACGTCCGCTGATCGTCCCGACCGTTAAACCTCGCCCAGCGTCCGGATCAGCCAGTCGTGGAACATGCGGACCGGACGCTGTTGCAGCGCGCGGGGGCGGCAGACGAACCAATAGCTGTACGGGCTTTCCACCACGATATCGAACAGGCGCACCAGCCGCGGATCGCGCGCGTCCTGGAAATGGCTTTCGTGCATGAAGGCGACACCGATGCCCTGCGCCGCAGCTTCCAGCATCAAGGCGCCCGAATCAAAATAGTCGATCGCCAGCGGCTCGATCGTCGGGTCGATGCCCGCCGCGTCGCGCCATGCGGTGAAATTGTCCGGCATCTCGCGATGGATCAGCGCGGTCAGGCCGCTCAACTGCTCGGGCCGGGTGACCGGGTCGGGGCCCTCCAGCAGCGTGCGCGCGCCGATGACATAGACCGAATTGCGGTCGAGCCGCTTGGCGTACAGCGTCGGATCGATTTCGCGCGACAGAGCGATCACCGCGTCGAGCCCTTCGCCCAGCCGCGCGATGCCGTGGCCGGCGGTGTCGATATCGAGATGCAGTTCCGGATGCGCCGCGCGCAACTCGCCCAGCCGCGGGAACAGCCGCTGCGAGGCGAACAGCGGCAGGATGCCGAGGCGCAGGCGCAGCACGTCGCTGTGCCCCATCATCTCCTCGATCGTATCCGACAGGCTGTCGAGCATTGGCGCGATCTGCCCGAGCAGGCGGTCGCCATCCGCGTTCAGCACCATCGCCTGGTGGCGGCGTTCGAACAGCGGACGCCCGATGAAGCGTTCCAGGCTCTGCACGCGGCGGCTGAGCGCGGGGGCAGACAGCGCCAGTTCGGTGGCGGCAGCCTTCACCGACCCCAGTCGGGCGACTTGCACAAACGCCTCGATGGCGCCCAGCGGCGGCAATCTGCGCATCGCGGTCCTTCCTCGCCCCAGTGTCGCGTCAACGAATGCAGATTGTGCAATCGTATCGAATGTTTTCGCACTTGCAACATAAAGCTTCGGAGAGGAAAGGGGACGGGCCTTTCAGGCATCCTCTCCTAAAAACTTTCCCGGGCTGGCGTTTTCGCCGGCCCTTTTTTTGCGCGTTTTCGGCGACACGCGCGCAGCAGGCCGGAGCCGCCGACGCGCGCGAGCACGTTTTCAAAAGCTTCACCCTCGCACCATCGGAACCGCCTTCCTATCTCGCGCGCTTCGAACGCACCCTGCAGGACGAGAGTGGATGGCCGACAGCGATACCCCGACGCGTAAAATCCAGGTGGCGAACAGCCGTCCGGAGGATTCCGGCCGCGGCCTCGCGCACCTGCCGCGCAGCCTGATGGCCGCGCTGGGCGTGGGCGAGGGCGACGTGATCGAGATCGTCGGCAAGCAGTCGACACCCGCGCGCGCCGTCGGGCCGTATCCCGAGGACGAGGGAATCGAGATCCTGCGCATTGATGGCCTGCAACGCGCCAATGCCGGCGTCGGCGCGGGCGATTTCGTCGAGGTGCGGAAAGTGGAATCGAAGCCCGCGACGCGCGTCGTCTTCGCGCCTGCGCAGGCCAATCTGCGCTTGCAGGGCCAACCGCAAGCGCTCAAGCGCACTTTCTTCGGGCGGCCGCTGTGCCAGGGCGACGTCGTCGCGACCGCGGGGCACCAGCGCGTCGGCAATATGCCGCCGGGTATCCAGCAGTTCATGAACGCGCCGGCCTATGCGTTGCAGGAAATTCGCTTGTCGGTGGTGTCGGCGAGCCCCAAGGGCATCGTCCATATCGACGAGAATACCGAGGTCGAGCTGCGCCCCGAATATGAGGAGCCGACGCAGCGCCGCGCCGATGTGACCTATGACGATATCGGCGGCATGGCGCAGACGATCGACCAACTGCGCGAGATGGTCGAACTGCCGCTGCGCTACCCCGAGCTGTTCCAGCGGCTGGGCGTCGATCCGCCCAAGGGCCTGCTGCTCTATGGCCCGCCGGGGACCGGCAAGACGCGCCTCGCGCGCGCCGTGGCGAACGAAAGCGACGCGTCCTTCTTCCTGATCAACGGTCCCGAGATCATGGGCTCGGCCTATGGCGAGTCCGAGGGCCGACTGCGGGAGATCTTCGAGGAAGCCGCGAAGAGCGCACCGTCGATCGTCTTCATCGACGAGATCGATTCGATCGCCCCGAAGCGTGGCAGCGTGCAGGGCGAGGCGGAGAAGCGCGTCGTCGCGCAGCTGCTGACGCTGATGGACGGGCTGGAGGCGCGTGCGAACCTCGTCGTGATCGCGGCGACCAACCGACCCGAGGCGATCGACGAAGCGCTGCGTCGGCCGGGCCGCTTCGATCGCGAGATCGTCGTCGGCGTACCCGACGAGCGCGGCCGTCGCGAAATCCTGGGCATCCACACCCGCGGCATGCCGCTGGGCGACAAGGTCGACCTCGTCGAACTGGCGCGCACCACCTATGGCTTCGTCGGTGCCGATCTGGCCGCGCTGACCCGCGAGGCGGCGATCGAGGCGGTGCGGCGGATCATGCCGAAGCTCAACCTGGAAGAGCGGACGATCCCTGCCGAGGTGCTCGACGAGTTGTCGGTGACGCGCGAGGACTTCCTCGAGGCGCTGAAGCGCGTCCAGCCGAGCGCGATGCGCGAGGTGATGGTCGAGGCGCCGCGGGTGCGCTGGGACGATGTCGGCGGGCTGGATGCCGCGCAGAACCGGTTGAAGGAAGGCGTCGAGCTGCCGCTGAAGGACCCCGATGCCTTCCGCCGGCTGGGCATTCGGCCGGCCAAGGGCTTCCTGCTCTATGGCCCGCCGGGCACGGGCAAGACCTTGCTCGCCAAGGCGGTGGCGCGCGAGGCGGAGGCGAATTTCATCGCCACCAAATCGAGCGACCTGTTGTCGAAATGGTATGGTGAAAGCGAGCAGCAGATCACCCGCCTGTTCCAGCGCGCGCGGCAGGTGGCGCCGTGCGTGATCTTCATCGACGAGCTCGACAGCCTGGTGCCCGCGCGTGGCGGCGGCCTCGGCGAGCCGCAGGTGACCGAGCGCGTGGTCAACACGATCCTCGCCGAAATGGACGGGCTGGAGGAATTGCAGTCGGTGGTCGTCATCGGCGCGACCAACCGGCCGAACCTGATCGACCCCGCGCTGTTACGGCCGGGGCGGTTCGACGAGCTGGTCTATGTCGGTGTGCCCAATCAGGAGGGGCGCCGGCGTATCCTGGGCATCCAGACGCAGAAGATGCCGCTCGCCGACGATGTCGATCTCGACGCGATCGCGCGCCAGACCGATCGGTTTACCGGCGCCGATCTGGAGGACGTGGTGCGCCGCGCCGGCCTGGTCGCGCTGCGGCGATCGTTGCAGTCGACCGCGGTGACGATGGCGGACTTCGAATCGGCGCTCACCGAATCGCGCGCGAGCGTGACGCCCGAGATGGAGAAGGATTACGAAAAGATCGCCGCGCAGCTGAAGCAGGATGCGGCGGCGATCCAGCCGATCGGCTTCATTTCCCCCGGCCAGCTGCGCGCGCGCGGGCCGAAGGCCGCAGACTGAGGTGCAAACGCGCCGAAACCGTTTGGGCTGAGCCTGTCGAAGCCCGCCGCTCCACGGACGTTATGTCTGCGGAGAGGTGCCCTTCGACAGGCTCAGGGCGAACGGTTTGCGAGGCGCGCGGATCAGGCCCGCTCCCGCAACGCCACCCAGGCATAGGCGAACAGCACCACCAGCGCCGCCGCCGCGGTTAGGTACGGCAGCGGCCGCGACAGTTCGTACAGGCCGACGCCGATCGAGGGGCCGAGCACGAAGCTCGCGCCGTTGACGCTCGTCACCTTGCCGGCAACCGACCCTTGCGCGGCGGGTCCGACGGCAAGGCTCGACCCCGCGGTAAACCCCGGCCGTGTGAAGCCGAAGCCCAGGTTCGCCAGCGCATAGGCAGTGGCGATGCCGTACAGCGATGTCGCGAGCCCGGTCAGCGCCACGCCGATCGCGGCGAGCACCAGCCCCACCAGCACCAGCCGTCGCGGCGTGAGGCCGAGCAGCGGGATCACCCCCCATTGCACCAGCAGCGCCGCGCCCGCGCCCATCATCAGCACGATGCCGGTCGGCTCCAGCGCCAGCGCGGGCGCGATGTGCAGGCGATCGATGACGAGGAAGCCGATCGCCTGGCTGGTCATCGCCTGCGCATGGCCCATCACCAGTCCCGCGATCATCCAGGCGCGCACGCGCGGATCGAGATAGCCGACATGCTCGCTATGCGGCTGCGTCGCGGCGGCGACGGTCGCGCCGGTGGGGGCGCCGCCGATCGAGGGATAGGCCGAGGAGGTGCCATGTTCGTGGAACGTCGCGCGCCGGTCGTCGGGCAGGATCGCGCGCACCGTGATCCACACGCCCACGCCGAACACCGCGAAGACGAAGGCGGGACCGGCCAGCCCGACTTCGACACGGCCGATATGGCCGAGCAGCAGATAGGGCGCGATCGCCGGCCCCAAGATCGTGCCGAGGCCGAAGGCGCTGGCGAGCAGGGTGAGGGCGCGCGTGCGATCCTCACGGCTCGTCTCGCCGGCGACCAGCGCCTGCACCGCGGGCGGCGCGGCGGAGCCGAACGTGCCGTAGATCAGCCGCCCGGCGATGAAGAGGCCGAAGGCGGCGGTGCCGCCGATCCAGCCGTTGATCCCGGCGGCGAGGAACAGGCCGCACAGGCTGAGCGACACCGAAAAGCCGCCGACGCCCAGCAGGATCATCGCGCGATGCCCGTGCCGGTCGGACCGGTTCGCCCAGAAGGGCGCGGCGATCACCCATAACAGCGCCGATACCGAAAAGGCGGCGGCGACGGCGCTGTCGGCGACCTTCAGCGAGCGCCCCAGCGCGGGGAGGATCGATTGCAGCGCGGTATTGCCCGCCGCGATCGTCAGCATGACGAGGAACATGAGCGCAAAGCGCCGGTCCATCGGGCCGCGGGTCCGGCCGGTCATGCGGCGCGGTGCCCGGCGCGGTCCCAGGCCCCGGCGCGGTCCCAGGCATAGTCGCGCGTCACGGCGCAGACGATGACCTGATAGCGGTCGTACCAATGCGCCCGACCCGCCTCGCGGATCGCGGCATGATCGGGCTGGTCGCGCCAGGCGATGGCCGCCGCCTCGTCCGCCCAATAGCTGATCGTGATGCCGGCGCCGTCCGGCTCGCGCACGCTGTCGACGCCGCGATAGCCCGGCTGGCGTGCCGCCAGCGCCGCCATCGCCGCCGCGGCCGCGTCATAGCCCGCCGCGTCGGCGCCGTTGCGCTGCGAGGTGAAGATCACCGCGACCTCGCCAGACCGTTGCTCCGCCATGGTTTCTTCCCCTCCGTGATCCCCTTCCTAGTCCGGCGACGGGGCAGGGCAAGCTGTGTCTCGGGAGCGCTCGCTGCGACGAACCGCAGGGGGCGACGCAACCGCATGTCTTGAAACGCGTTCGGGAAACGTGGCACGGGGTATTTTCCGCGCGGTCCTGCGCGGGGTCCCGACACGCGATCAACGACAGGAAGCCGATGCCCTCTTCGACCACCGCCGCCAGGCGCCGTACCCGTGGCACCGGCGTGCCGAGCCCGGTCGCGATGTTCTTTCAGGGCTTCCTGAAGCATCCGGTGATGGTGGGGTCGATCATCCCGTCGTCGGACAAGCTGATCCGCAAGATGCTCGCGCCCGTCGACTGGTCGGCGTGCAAGCTGTTCGTCGAATATGGTCCCGGCGTCGGCACCTTCTGCCGCCCGATCCTGGAGCGGATGGCGCCCGACGCGACGTTGATCGCGATCGACACCAACCCCGATTTCATCCGCTACCTTGACCACACGATCACGGATTCGCGCTTCGTCGCGGTGGAAGGATCGGCGGCGGACGTCGAGCGGATCGTGCGCGAACGCGGGCACGACCATGCCGATTACGTGCTGTCGGGCCTGCCCTTCTCGACGCTGCCCGCCGGCGTCGGCCCGGCGATCGCCGCGGCGACGCATCGTGTGATCCGCACCGGCGGCGCGTTCCTGGTCTATCAATTCTCGCCCAAGGTGAAGGACTTCCTCACCCCCCATTTCACCAACATCGATCATGACATGGAATGGTGGAACGTGCCCCCCGCGCAGCTGTATTGGGCGTGGAAGGATTGATCGCCAGCGCGGCCTGTAGCGACACAATCGAACGATTTTGCCGATACGGGCCCTTTTCTTGCATCGAAGGTTAAGCTAATCGCGTCCGATATGGACGCTCCGAAGCATTCCTCTGCCCTGTTCCTGCGCGACACTGCGATCCGCCGCGGCATGGAATTGATGATGTTCGCCCAGACGCGGTTTCTGCGCACGGCGGACGAAAAGCTGGCCGAACTGGGCCTGGGGCGCGCGCATCACCGCGCGCTTTATTTCATCGGGCGCTGTCCCGACGTCACCGTCGGCGATCTGCTGTTGTTGCTGGCGGTGACCAAACAGTCGCTCGGCCGGGTGATGAAGGATCTGGTCGACCGCGATCTCGTCTGCATGCGCGCCGGGGACGTCGATCGTCGCCAGCGCCTGTTGCGGCTGACGGAACAGGGGGTCGCTCTGGAAACCGCCTTGTTCGAGGAGCAACGCGACCGCATGGCCAAGGCGTACAGCTATGCCGGGCAAGAGGCGGTGGCGGGCTATTGGGCGGTGATGGAGGCGCTGATCCCCGCAGAGGCGCGCGCGCAGATCGACGCGCTGGGCCGGTGACGCGCGGCTAGTCGTCGATGCCGAAATTCAGCCCGCGCGACACGCTGGGATCGACCACCGCGATCAGCAGATAGGCGGCGAACTGGCGCAGGCGCTGCAGCACGCCGGTATGCGCCTTGTACCAGCTGCGCGTGATCGGCTGCGATCGCGCAATCTCGCCCTCGATATAGCGCCGGACATGCGCGGCGAAGGCGGCGTCGTGGACGCGCAGCATCAGCTCCATGTTGATGAACAGGCTGCGCATGTCGAAATTGGCCGATCCGACATAGACGACGTCGTCGATCACGTAGAGTTTGGTGTGCAGCTTGGTCGGCAGATATTCGTACAGCGCGACGCCCTTGCGCAGCAGGCCCGCATAGGTGAAGCGCGCCGCCGCGATCGTCGCATTGTTGTCGGATTTGGACGCGGTGACGACGCGCACCTTCGCCTTGCGGCGCCCGGCCTTGTCCAGTCGGCGCAGAATGGTGGGCGAGGGCGTGAAATAGGCGGCGATGATGTCGATCCGCTTGCCACGGCGCAGGTCGTCGCGCACTGCCCGCGCCCAGGGCGACAGGCGCCGCGTCGGCCCGCCGATCAGCCAGCGTGTGTCACCATGCGCCTCGCTCCAGCGCGCCAGCGCCTTGTTGAGCGGGCGCACCTTGCCTTTGGGCAGCCGCAGCCAGTCGTGCAGCGCGTCGAAATAGCCCGCCAATCGACCCGCGGCCGGCCCCTCGACCAGCAGCCCCAGGTCGCGCCACGCTTCCTGCGCGGGGGTGCCGAAATAATCGTCCTCGACGTTGAACCCGCCGATGATGATCCGCTCGCCCGACTGCCCCGCATCGGCGAGCGCCAGCTTCTGGTGGTTGCGCAGCAGGTAGCGGCGCCCGAACCGGGGCGCGAAGCGGCACACGGATACGCCGGCCTCGCGCAGCGGCGCGTAAAAGGCATCGTCGGTTTCGCTGCCGAAGCCGTCGACGATCAGCGCGGTGTCGACGCCGCGTTCCGCTGCGGCGATCAGCGCGGCATTGACGCGGCGTCCGGTCGCGTCGTCGGCGTAGATGTAATAGAGGATGCGCAGCGAATGGGTCGCGCCCGCGATCAGGGCGAGCAGCGCGTCGAGGCGGCGCGGGCCGGTATCGAGCAGCGTCAGCCGATTGCCATCGACCGCGAAGGTCGGCTGGGGAGCGGGCGCATCCATTGCGCTCGTCTGTGCCCGTCGGTGCGCCGGGTGGCAAGTAACGGTGAGGCGTTATGAACGTGACCTCAGCCCACCCACGCCGTCACCCCGGACTTGGTCCGGGGTCCACTCTGCGGCTAGGGGGTGGTTGGAGCCTCTTTCTCCTCCCTTGCGGCTTGGTGGACCCCGGACCAAGTCCGGGGTGACGATGTGGGTGGGGCCAAGGCAGCGCATCTACCCTCGCCGCACCGCCGCGGGGCCGATTTCCTTGACTTTACCCACAGCCTCCGCCTACACGCCGCCCCTTACTGAATCGGTATTTGCGAAGGAAAGCGTCCATGGCGCGCGTTACCGTCGAGGATTGCGTCGACAAGATCCCCAACCGTTTCGACCTGGTCCTGTTCGCTGCGCAGCGCGCGCGGCAGATTTCGGGCGGCGCGGAACTGCTGCTCGATCGCGATCGCGACAAGAACCCGGTCGTCGCGCTGCGCGAAATCGCCGACGAGCTGGTCCGCCCCGATCACCTCGAGGAAGCGGTCGTCAACAGCCTGCAGCGCGTCCAGATCGACGACGACGATGAAGTCGACGCCGTCGGCTCGCTCGCCGCCTCGGCCGAAGCGCTCCGCCTGACCGCCGCTGCGCCGCCGCGGAACCAGAATCTCGGCGCCGATTACGACGGGTGAGGACTGGTCAGCGGGTTAGCCTCGGCTAATCCGCGTCGCGGACCAGTCCACGGCCAGCGGGCGCCAGGCCCGACTGACGACGCGGCTTTGCCGCGTCGTTTGCGTTTGGGGGATCGGCTAGCGGATTAGCCGCGCTAATCCGCGCCTCGGACCGATCCGCGGCCAGCGTCGCAACGCGACGACTGACGACGCGGCTTTGCCGCGGCGGGCGGGTTTTGGGAGATATGCAATTCCTCCCTCGCGTCAGCGGGAGTGCAGGGTTGGATTGCTCCGAGCAATCCAAGATCATGCCGGGGGCATGATCGACCCTGCGCTGGGGACCGCCCGCGCAGCCGGTGGTGGAGGGGGTGCTTCCGCGAATGCTCCCCTCACCGCATCCTCCCCCTCCGTCAGCGCTATCGCGCTGCCACCTCCCCCTGGCGGGGGAGGAATTCAGAGGAGCCGGCGTTTAAAGCTCCGACCGCTATCGTAACCCCAGCGGAGGCTGTGGCCTTTGTGGGATGACGGCTGGAGTGTCGCGCAGGGCCCCGCCGCGGCGAAGCCGCGTCGTCAGTCGTCGCTTTCGCGACGCTGGCCGGGGTCGCCACGCGACGCGGATTAGCGTCGCTAATCCGCTTGGCGACCCTTGAACCCCTGCGCCACGACGAACCATTCCACCGAGCCCTTGCGGCTGCTGGGCGGCTTGGCGTGCTTCACCGTCTGGAAGTTGCGCTTCATCTCGGCGACCAATTGCGCATCGGCGCCGCCCGCAAAGACCTTGGCGACGAAGGTGCCGCCCTTTTCCAGCACGTCGACCGCGAAGGCGAGTGCGGTTTCGACCAGCGCCATGGTGCGCAGCGCGTCGGTCTGCGGGTGGCCAACGGTGTTCGCCGCCATGTCCGACATCACCAGGTCGGGTGCGCCGCCCAATGCCTCCATCAGCACGCCCGGCGCGGCATCGTCCATGAAGTCCATCTGGAAGATGGTGACGCCGTCGATCGGATCGACCGGCAGCAGATCGATGCCAACCACCGCCGCCTTGGGCACGCGGCGGCGGATCACCTGGCTCCAGCCGCCCGGCGCGATGCCGAGGTCGACGACGCGGCGCTTGCCCTGGATGATCCCGAACCGCTCGTCGAGTTCGAGCAACTTGTACGCCGCGCGGCTGCGATAGCCCTCCGCCTTGGCGCGGCGGACATAGGGGTCGTTGAGCTGGCGTTCGAGCCAGCGCGTCGATTGCGCGGTGCGGCCGCGCGCGGTCTTGACGCGGGTGCGCAGGCCGCCGCCGTCTCTGCTCATGTCATGACACTCATGGTCTGGGGCTGCCCATCAGGCGGCGCAGGATGCCTTCACGGATGCCGCGGTCGGCGATGCCCAGCCGCTCGGCGGGCCACAAATCGAGGATTGTTTCCAGGATCGCGCAGCCCGCGACCACCAGGTCGGCGCGTTCCGATCCGATGCAGGCGAGCTGCGCGCGTTCCTTCACCGATTTGCGCGACAGGTCGGCGCTGATCCGGCGCATTGCGTCGGCGGGGACGATCAGGCCATCCACCTGCGCGCGGTCGTAATGGCTCAGGCCCAGATGGACGCTGCCGAGCGTCGTCACCGTGCCGCTGGTGCCGAGCAGGCGCGGGCGCCGGACGTTCTTGGGTAAGCGGCCGGCAAAGTCGGCGAAGCTATCCGCGACGATGCCGCGCATCCGCTCGTACGCCGCGAGGCGGCCGCCTTCGCCCTCGCCGCCGCCGGCATGTTCGGTCAGCGACACGACGCCCCAGGGCGCCGAATGCCAGTCGAGCACGCGCGGCATGCTGCCCCGCGTCGTGTCGATCAGCACCAGTTCGGTCGAGCCGCCGCCGATGTCGAAGATCAGCGCGGGGTCGTCGCCCGGTTCGATCAGCGCATGGCAGCCGAGCACTGCCAGCCGGGCCTCTTCCTCAGCGGAGATGATGTCGAGGTGGATGCCGGTTTCCGCGAGCGCGCGCGCGATGAAATCCTGCCCGTTGCTCGCCCGCCGGCACGCTTCGGTCGCGACCGAGCGCGCGAGCGTGACATTGCGGCGCTTCAACTTGTCGGCGCAGACGCGCAGCGCGGCGATGGTGCGTTCGATCGCGGCGTCGCTCAGCCGGCCGGTCGCGGCGAGTCCTTCGCCGAGGCGCACGATGCGCGAAAAGGCGTCGATGACGGCGAAGCCATCGCCCTGCGGCCGGGCGATCAGCAGCCGGCAATTGTTGGTGCCGAGGTCGAGCGCAGCAAAGGCCTGCGCATCGGACCAGCGACCGCGTTGCGGTCGGCTCGGCGCCGAACGGGCAGGCGGGGCCTGCCGGTACGGCATTCGGGCGGAACGATCCCCCATAGCCGTGGTGACTTTCTATCTGTTTCTGTTCTGCCGTCACGGAGATGAACGCCCCGCTCGGTGCTTGCCCTCTAGGTAGCGCGTACAAGCCCTTGCGACAAGGCGAGCAATTTGACCTGTTGACAGGCCCACGGTGCCCGCCTAGATGCGCGGCCCTCGTTGCCCGATCCTCTAATGGTAAGAGAGCGGACTCTGACTCCGTCAATCAAGGTTCGAATCCTTGTCGGGCATCCACTTACCACCTGCTCCTACGAGCGTTCCTCCCATCGCTGACGTTGATCCCACCCCTTCGCAGGTCGTGCTGGGGATCGATGCCGCGTGGACCGCGGGGCAGCCGAGCGGCGTCGCGCTCGCGGTGTTGGAGACCGGGCGCTGGCATTTGCGGGCGGTGGCGCCATCGTACGACCATTTCCTGACGCTGGCGGCCGGCGTGGCGTGCGACGCACCGCCGCGGGGATCGTCGCCCGATGCGCCTGCGCTGCTCGCAGCGGCCGAGGCGCTGGCGGGTGCGCGGGTCGATCTGGTCGCGATCGACATGCCGCTGGCCCGCACGCCGATCGTCGCGCGGCGCGCGTCGGACAATGCGATCACGCGCGCGTTCGGCGGGCGCTATTGCGGTACGCATTCGCCCAGCGCGATGCGGCCGGGGCCACTCTCCGACGGCTTGCGGGCAGGGTTCGAGGATGCGGGCTATCCGCTGCGCACCGACGCGGCGCAGACCGGCGGGCTGATCGAGGTCTATCCGCATCCGGCGCTGGTGGTGCTGGCGCAGGCGCCGCGGCGGTTGCCCTATAAGGCGTCGAAGACCCGCACTTATTGGCCGGACGAATCGCTGGCCGCGCGGCGCGTGTTGCTGGCGGCGGAATGGGCGCGGATCGTGGGTTTGCTGGCGACCCGGATCGAGGGCGTGGAGGCAGCGCTGCCCCCTCTGCCCGACGACGCGAGCGGTGTCGCGCGCAAGGCGCACGAAGACGTGATCGACGCGATCGTCTGCGCCTGGGTGGGGATCACCGCGCTCGGCGGGCAGGCGGACGCCTATGGCGATGCGGAGTCGGCGATCTGGGTGCCGCGCGAGGGCGGAACGGCGGCGCCCTTCGCCGGTTGAGCGGGCATGCCGACGCTCGACCCCCGCACCACCGCGCTCATCCTCATCGACCTGCAGGACGGCATCATTGCCGGAGACAAGGGGCCGCACAGCGCCGCCGACGTCGTCGCGCGCGGCAAGGCGTTGGCCGCGCGCTTCCGCGCCGCAGGCGCGCCGGTGGTGCTGGTCCATGTCGGCTTCACGCCCGATACGATGCCGAGTCGCAACGTCGACCAGCTGCGCCTGCCCGCCGAGGGGACGCCGCCTGAATTCCACACGCTAATCGAGGGGCTGCGGCAGGACGGCGACATCGTCGTGATGAAGCACCATTGGGGCGCGTTCATCGGAACCGACCTCGACCTGCAATTGCGGCGGCGGGGGGTAAAGACGGTGGTGATCGCCGGCATCGCGACGAATTTCGGGGTCGAATCGACCGCGCGCAGTGCGTGGGAGCTGTCGTATGACGTGGTGATCGTCGAGGATGCCTCGACGTCGCGCTCGGCGGAGCTACATGCGTTTGCGATTGAGCATATCCTGCCGCAGATTGCGCGGGTGGTTGTGAGCGAGGACGTGACGCTGGGGTAGCGCGAGGGCTTCGCCCCACATGTCCGTCATGCCGGACTCGTTCCGGCATCCACCGTGCCGCGGGGGTTCGTTCTCAGCCTCTGGCTATCCCCCTCGCCGCAGAGTGGACCCCGGAACTCGTCCGGGGTGACGGGTCGTCTGGAAAGACCCCTTACTTCGCCTCCGCGATCAGCTTCGCCGCATCCGCGCCGGCCCAGTCGTTGCCGCCCTTCCAGCGCCACACCTCCTTACCCGCCGAATCGAACAGCACCGTCGTCGGCAGGTTCGCGTTCCACCCCAGCGACAGCGCCATCTGATCGTCGACGTAGGGCGTCAGCGACGGCGCGCCATGGGCCTTCAGGAACACGGGCACCTTGTCCGCACCTTGCGTATCCTGGCTGATCGCCGCGACGCGCACGGTGCCGCGCTTCGCCAGCGCCTCCAGCGTCGGCAGTTCGGCGATGCAGGGGCCGCACCACGTCGCCCACAGATTGACGAGCACCGGCTTGCCCTTGAACGCGGCGAGGGTGGTGGGCTTGCCGTCCGGCCCCTTGAACGGCGTGCTCGGCGCGGCCTCGCCGGCATGGCTGCGGTCGACGCCGACCTGCGCGGTCGTGGCGGCCGGAGCGGTCGCTTCGTCGGGCGACGCTGTGTTCGTATCGGCCGTGTTCGCTTGCCCGGGGGCGGCGCTTTGCCTATCGCAGCCTGCGGCCATCAGCGCCAGGAGACAGACGATCGCGACGCGTGCGGACATGAGCGGTTCCAATTCGATGTGGGGCGGCAGATTTGCCGAAGGCCCTGCTGCGGTAATGCGCGAGATTAACGCCTCGATCCCCTTCGACAAGCGGATGTGGCGTCAGGATATCGCCGGATCGAAGGCGCATGTCGCGATGCTGGCGAAACAGGGCATCGTGTCGGCCGAGGATGCCGCCGCGATCGACGCGGGGCTGGACACGGTCGCCGCGGACTATGCCGCGAACGGCGTGCCCGAAGACCTCAGCCTCGAAGACATCCACATGCTGACCGAGGCGAAGCTGGCGGCTTCGATCGGCCCGGTCGCCGGCCGCCTGCACACTGCGCGCAGCCGCAACGATCAGGTCGCGACCGATTTCCGCCTGTGGGTGCGCGATGCGATCGATCAGGTGTTGGATGCCCTGACCGGCCTGACCCACGCGCTGCTGACCCGCGCCGAGGAGCATGCCGATGCGGTGATGCCCGGCTTCACCCACCTGCAATCCGCACAGCCGGTGACGTTGGGCCATCACCTGATGGCCTATGTCGAGATGACCGCACGCGACATCTCGCGCTTCCGCGACGCGCGGGCGCGGATGAACCTGTGCCCGCTGGGATCCGCCGCGCTCGCCGGCACCAGCTTCCCGCTCGACCGGCAGATGACGGCGGCGGCGCTCGGTTTCGACGGGCCGACGCGCAACAGCCTGGATGGGGTGAGCGACCGCGACTTCGCGCTCGATTACCTCACCGCCGCGACGCAGACCGCGCTGCACCTCAGCCGCCTGGCCGAAGAGTTCGTGTTGTGGGCATCGCAGCCGTTCGGCTTCGTCGCGCTGTCCGACCAATGGTCGACCGGCAGCTCGATCATGCCGCAGAAGCGCAATCCCGATGCGGCCGAACTGGTACGCGGCCATGCCGGGCGCATCCTCGGCTGCCAGACCGCGCTGATGGTGACGATGAAGGGCCTGCCGCTCGCCTATTCGAAGGACATGCAGGACGACAAACCGCCGGTGTTCGAGGCGCACGACCTGCTCGGCCTGTCGATCGCGGCGATGACCGGCATGGTCGAAAGCGCGACCTTCCGCACCGATCGCATGCGTGGCCTCGCCGAAAGCGGCTTCGCCACCGCGACCGATTTCGCCGACTGGCTGGTGCGCGAGGCGGGGCTGCCGTTCCGCGAGGCGCATCACGTCACGGGGCGCGCGGTGAAGCGCGCCGAGGAACTGGGCGTGCGGCTCGACGAACTGCCCTTCGCCGAATTCCAGGCGATCGACGCGCGCGTCAACGAAAGCCTGTACGACGTGCTGTCGGTCGACGCCTCGGTCGCCAGCCGGACGAGCTTCGGCGGCACCGCGCCCGCCAATGTGCGCGCTGCGATCCGGGCGGCGCGGGAGAGCCTGTCATGAAGCGCCTGATTCCGCTCCTGGCTTTGACGCTCGCCGGCTGCGGCGCCGCCAAGGAATTGCAGCCCGCGCCCGGCGCGAAACTGCCGCCCGCCCCCTATGGCGCGACCGCGACGCCGACCGCGAACCAGCTGCTCACCCCAACGACTCAGCAGCGGCCGCAGCGCAGCGACGAACTGCTCAAACAGTCCGAAGCCCGCCGCAGCGACGAATTCGACCTCCCGCCGAACTGATACATCCATGAACCATTTCGATTACCGCGACGGCGTGCTCCACTGCGAGGACGTGCCGCTCACCCGCATCGCCGAAGAGGTGGGCACCCCCGTCTACGTCTATTCGACCAACACCTTCCGTCGTCACGCGCAGGTGTTCCGCGAGGGGCTGAAGCATGTCGGCCGCATCCATCTGGCCTATGCGATCAAGGCCAATCCCAACCTCGCCGTGCTGCGCGTGCTTGCCGAAGAGGGCTATGGCGCCGACGTCGTCTCAGGCGGCGAGATGGCGCGTGCGCTCGCGGCGGGCATTCCGGCGGCGGACATCGTGTTTTCGGGCGTCGGCAAGACGCGGGCCGAACTCGCGCGCGGGATCGACGCCGGCATCGGCCAGTTCAACCTGGAGCTGGAGGAAGAGGGCGTCGTCCTCGCCGAGATCGCGCATGCCAAGGGCAAGCGCGCGCCCGCGACGCTGCGCGTGAACCCCGACGTCGACGCCGGCACGCACGCCAAGATCTCCACGGGGCGCGCCGAGAACAAGTTCGGTGTCCCGATCGACCAGGCCCCCGACATGTTCGACCGGCTGGCACCGCTCGACGGCCTCGACCTGCGCGGCGTCGCCTGCCACATCGGCAGCCAGTTGAGCGATTTGTCGCGACTGGAAGAGGCCTACCGCCGCATCGGCGAGCTGGTCGCCGAACTGCGCCGCCGTGGCCACACGATCACCCGTGTCGACCTGGGCGGCGGTCTCGGCGTGCCCTACAGGGCCGGCGACGTGCTGCCGAGCCCGGCGGACTATGGCGCGATGGTGGCACGCGCGACGCAGGGGTGGGACGTCGAGCTGATGTTCGAACCCGGCCGCGTCATCGCCGGCAATTCGGGCGTGCTGCTGACCGAAGTCGTCTGGGTGAAGCCCGGCGTCACCAACCCCTATGTCATCGTCGATGCCGCGATGAACGACCTCGCCCGCCCCGCGCTGTACGATGCGTGGCACGATTTCGACGCGGTGACCCCGACGGGCGAGCGGATGACCGCCAACATCGCCGGCCCGGTGTGCGAGAGCGGCGACACCTTCGCGATGGGCCGCGAGATCGATGCGGTGAAGAGCGGCGATCTCGCCGTCTTCCGCACCGCGGGCGCGTACGGCGCGACGATGGCCTCGACCTACAATAGCCGTGACCTCGTCCCCGAAGTGCTGGTCGATGGCGACCGTTATGCCGTCGTCGCCGATCGCATCGCCGCCGAGACGATCCTCGCCGCCGAGCGCGTGCCGGAGTGGCTGAAGGCGTGAGCCTCCACAGCCTGCCGCTGTTCGTCCGGCTGGCGGGCCGCCCGGTGATCCTGCTGGGCGAGGGCGAGGCGGCGGACGCCAAGCGGCGGCTGCTGGAGCGCGCGGGCGCGGTGATCGTCGGCGAAGACGCGGCGGCGGCGCTCGCCGTAGTGGCGATCGAGGACGACGACGCGGCATTGGCTGCGGTCGAGCGGCTGAAGGCGCGCGGGCTGCTGGTCAATGCGGTCGACCGCCCGGCCTTGTGCGACTTCACCACGCCCGCGATCATCGACCGCGCGCCGGTACTGATCGCGATCGGCACCGGTGGCGTGTCGGCGGGCCTCGCCGCGGCGCTGCGCCAGCGGCTGGAGGCGCTGCTGCCGGCGGGTCTCGGGCGGCTCGCGGAACAGCTTCACCATGCCCGCGCCGCGCTGCGTGCGCATTATCCCGATGGCGCCACGCGGCGACGTGCGCTCGGCGCGGCGCTGGCGGCGGGCGGGGCGCTCGACCCAATGCGTGAGGATGCCGACGTGCCGCGCTGGATCGCGGGCGGGCAGGCGATCGAGCAGGGGCATGTCCGTATCGCGCTTGCCTCGCCCGATCCCGACGCGCTGACGCTGCGCCAGGCGCGCTGGCTCGCCAATGCCGACCGCGTCGTCTTCCACCCGGGCGTTCCCGCGGCGATCCTCGACCGCGCCCGCGCCGATGCGGTGCGCGAGGCGTGGAGCGGGGCTATGGCGGCGCACGACGGCCTGACGGTCGAGCTGGAGATGGCATGAGCGGTTTCGGATATCGCATCAACGGCCGATCGGCGGAGCGCGTCGCGGTCAAGCAGGCGCTGGCCGATCCGGCGGACTTCGTCTGGGTCCACCTCAACACCACCGAGGAGCGTGCGCAGATCTGGCTGCGCGATGCGGCGGGGCTGGACGATTATGTCGTCGACGCGCTGACCGCGATGGAGACGCGCCCGCGCTGCGAGGCGTTCGAACAGGGCGCGCTGCTCAACCTGCGTGGCCGCTCCACCGACGAACAGACCAGCGGCGACGCGCTCGCCTCGGTCCGCATCTGGGCGATCAAGGGCCACGTCTATTCGGTCAGCCGCCGCCCGCTCTATGCGGTCGATGCGGTCGAGAAAGAGGTGGAATCGGGCCATGTCGCCGATCCGGGCGACCTCATCTCCGCCTTCGCCACCGCGATCACCGCCGATCTCGACCCGCATGTCGCGGACCTGGGCGACGAGCTGGACGATTGCGAGGAGCGGCTCGACGCCAATCGCGTCTTCGACCTGCGCCGCACCGTCACGCGCGTGCGCGTCGCCGCGATCGGCTATCGCCGCTTCCTGTCGCCGCAGCGCGCCGCGCTGGAAAAGCTCGCCGAACTGCCCGGCGCCTGGCTGGCCGAGGACGATCGCCGCCACCTGTCCGCTGCCGCCGACCGCGCCGCGCGCATGGCGGAGGAGCTGGAGGCGATCCGCGAACGCGCCTCGTTGATGCACGAGGCGCTGACCGACTTGCGCAGCGAGCAGATCGACAGCCGCTCGCTCATCATCTCGATCGTCGCGATGGTGTTCCTGCCGCTCACCTTCATCACCGGCCTGTACGGCATGAACGTCGCGCATCTACCCTATGCACAGGAGCCTTGGGCGTTCGATGCGATCATGGGGCTGTGCGGGCTGATCACCGTCACGGTGCTGGGCTATTTCGTCCAGCAGCATTGGTTTCAGAAGTAATCCTAAGTCCTCCCTCGCTTTAGCGGGGGAGGGGGGAGTGATGGGTCGAACGTGCCCCGCACGTTCGAGGATCGTCCGGGGGACGATCCGACCCATTACTCCGGCGAAGCGGGTGGTGGAGGGGGGCGTTTCCACATGCGGCGCGTTCGCCGTATCCTCCCCCTCCGTCACCGCCTTTGGCGGCGCCACCTCCCCCTGGCGGGGGAGGAATGGGATTTTACGCCGCGCGCGCGGTGCGCCACGCCTCGGCGATTTCCGACAGACTGCTCGCCGCATCGCGGAACGGTGCCGAATCGGTGCCGACCGAAGCATCGACCACCGTCCGGCGGATACCGGCGTAGAGCCGCGCCAGCGTGTTCGACACCTCGCCGCCGCGTTCGAAATCGAGGCCCGATTCCAGCGCGAACAGGATCGCGGTCGCGCGCGTCACGCGCTCGCTCTTGGTGCGCAGCTGGTTGTTGTCCATCGCCCAGGCCGCTGCGCGCAGCGCCGAGATGAGCTCTTCGTAGAGCAGTTGGACGAGGCCCGGCCCCTGCGCCTCGGCCGTGCGGCCGACGACGTCGATCTGGCGATAGGTGGCATAGGGGTCGCCCGAAAGTGCGGTCGCGTAAGCCATCAATTGCTCTTGTTCCAAGCCTTGATCTGGTTGTCGAGGAAGGTCTGCGTCGACTTGTACGCGCTGACCTTGCTGTTCATCGACGAGAATTGCTGCGTCAGCCGCTTGTTCATCGCATCCGACAACAGCGAGACCTGATCCTGTTGTTTCGCCAGATCGCTCTTTGCCTGCGTATAGCGGGTCGCCGATGCGCCGAGGCCGTAAATGCTGCTCGACGTGGTCAGCGAGATGCTCGACAGCGTGCTGGAGAGGCCGAGCGCATTGCTCGACGTGCTGGCGAACATCGCCTCGACCTGGTCGGGATTGGCGGCGAGCACGCGGTTGAGCGTCGTCGTATCGACCTTCAGCGTGCCGTCGCGATTGGTCGCGACGCCCAGCTGCGCCAGCGTCGTCGGTGCGCCGCTCCCGTCATCCGACACCAGCCCCTTGGTCGTCAGGGCCTGGAGCGAGCGCATCAGCGTCGCAGCGGCGGTATCGCCCTTCAGGTCGCCGTTCGTCGGGTCGATCTCGCCCTTCACGCTGGCGAACACCTGGTTGTAGGTATCGACGAAATCGCCGACCGCTTGCGCCAGCGCGCTGGTCGGCCGCACGCTGGTGAGCGACACCGCGCTGGTCGTCACCGCATTGAGCTGCAACGTCACGCCCGACACCAGGTCGCTGACCGTGTTGGATGCGCGCTGCACCTGCACGCCATCGACGGTCAGCCTCGCATTCGCCGCGGTGCCGGTCAGCGTGCCGGTGTTCTTGCCGATGTTGAACTGGTTGAGCTTGCTGTCCGCATCGTCCGCCTTCAGCGTGAAGGCCTGCGCGGCGCCGGTCGCGCCCTTCAGCGACAGCACCGACTTGCCGTCGACATCGGTGATGACGGTCGCGGTGACGCCCGCCTTCGCGCCGTTGATCGCGCTGGCGATGCCGTCGAGGCTGCCGTTGGTGACGTCGATCGACACGGTCGGGGCGCTGCCCGCGGTGAAGTCGGTCATCTGCGTGCCGTCGCTGCTGTACGTCGCTGTTCCGAACGTCAGCGTCATCTTGCCGGTCGCGATCGTCGCGGTGCGATCGTCGATCTTCGCCGAGCGCGATCCTTGCGCGGTCGCGAGCGCCTGGATCGAGACGCTGGACGACAGCTGGCCCACCTTGGCGCCCGCAATCGCGGTCGCACCAAGCGCGCTGGTGTTCGAGCTGACGGGCTGCGTCTGCAACGTGCCGCCGGAGCTCAGACTGGCGAGCGCGGTCGAGAAGTTGGAGATCGTGTTGCGCAGCGTGCTGGTTGCCGAGATTTGCGCGGTCAGCGTGTCGTTCTTGGCGGTCAGCGCGGCGGTCTTGGCGGCGAACTGCGCCTGCACCAGCGCCGGGACCAGCGTCGCGATGTCGATGCCCGAGCCTGCGTTGAGCGAGGTCAGCAGGCTCTGCGCCGCATTCTTGGTCAGGCTCGTCGTCGACGCGGGCGCCGGGGTGGGCGTCGGTGTCGGCGTCGATGTGCTGCTGCCTACGGTGCTGGCCACTGGTCTACTCCACGCGCTTCATCAGGATTAACGGCCGCCGCCGTGCAAAGGTTAAGGGGTTTTCGCCGAAATCTTGATGCCGTGTTCGTCGAACCGCGCGCTCTCGGGCACCTCCACCGGCGGCTGCGCGGTGCCGCCCGCCGCGGCGTTCAGGTTGAAGACGAAGGCGAGCACGGTGGCGATCGCGACGTACAGATCGTCGCGGACCTCCTGGTTCTCACGCGTGGTGTAATAGATGGCGCGGGCGAGCATCGGATATTCCAGGATCGGCACGCGCGCCTCGCCCGCCACTTCGCGGATCGCCAGCGCGGTCGCGCCGCGGCCCTTGGCGACCACCACCGGCACCTGGTCGCGCCCACGGTCGTACCGCAACGCCACCGCGAAGTGCGTCGGGTTGGTGAGCACGACATGCGCCTCCGCCACCGCCTTGCGCACGCCGCCCTTCGCCATCGCGCGCTGCACGCTGCGCTGGTGGCCCTTGGCCTCGGGCGAGCCTTCGGTTTCCTTATGCTCGTCGCGGACCTCCTGCTTGGTCATCTTCAGCTTGGAGAGCAGCTGGATGATCTGGATCGGCACGTCGAACAGCGCGATCGCGACGAGGCCGGCGGCCATGGCGATCATGATGCCGGTGAACGTGCCGCCCAGCGCCCCTACGGCCTCGCCCAGGCTGGACGACGACAGGCCCAGCGTCGTGCGGCTCGACTTCCACAGCATATAGCCGCCGATCACTGCGAGCAGTACGACCTTCAGCAGCGACTTGCCGAGTTCGATCCACCCCTGCGGCCCCAGGATGCGCTTCAGGCCCGACGCCGGGTTGATGCGCTCGCCCTTGAACGCGATCAGCTTGTTGTTCCACGTCAGCGAACCGAGGCCGGCCGAGCTGATGATCGTCGCGATCACGCTGACCGCGAACAACGTGATGAGCGAAGGCAGCAGCTTCCACCCCGCCTGTTGCAGCGGCCGCCACGGCGAGAAATCCTCGACGTCGGTGCGGTCGAACTGGAAACTTGCGGTCATCACCGCCTTGCAGGCGGCGATCAGCGACGGTCCGGCGAAGATCAGCCACGCGACGCCCGCCATGACGACGAGGGCGGTCGCGAAATCCTTGGACTTGAGGATATTGCCGTCTTCTGCGGCCTTTTCCTTGCGCCTTTGGGTTGGCGCTTCCGTCTTGTCGCCGCCTCCCGACATCAGCCGTTCACCAGCGTATCGGTGGCGGCGAGGCCTTCGCGGATGATGACCAGCATGTAATCGCCCATCGCCGGGAAGGCGACGGCGAGCGCGACGACGCCGACCGCAAGGCTGGCGGGCAGGCCGACCGAGAACAGGTTGAGCGAGGGCGCGGCGCGGCTGACCATGCCGACGACGAGGTTGAGGCAGAGCAGCAGGAAGCCGACCGGCAGCGCCAGAAGCAGCCCGGCGAGGAAGGCGTAGCCGCCGAAGAAGGCGATGTCCTTCAGCCGATCGGTCGAGATCCAGCTGCCCGGCGGCATCGTCTCATAGCTCTTCACCAGCAGCTGCACGAGCACGAGGTGCCCGTCGACCGACAGGAACAGCAGCGTCAGCATGATCGTGAAGAACTGGCCGAGCGCCGGCGACGAGCGGCCGTTCTGCGGGTCGATCGACGAGGCGAAGCCGATACCCATCGACCCACCGATGATTTCGGAGGCGACCATCGGCGCGGCAAAGGCGATCTGCAGGATGAACCCGATCGCGGCGCCGACCAAGGCTTCGGAGAAAACGGACAGGAAGGTCGCGACCGCGAACACCTGTGCGGGCGGTGCGACGGGATGGACGGCGAGCACGAAGATGCCGACCGCGCCGGTCAGCCCGACACGCACCGGCAGCGGGATCGCCACCGCGCCGAACACCGGCGCCAGGATAAACGCCGCCCCGACGCGCACCATCACGAAGATGAGCGCCCACAGCTGGGGTTCGATGGCGAGGCCGAATCCTAACATCTCAATCCCTCTCCCTGTGGGAGAGGGAGGGAGCGGCGGAGCCGCGGAAGGGTGAGGGTGAGAGGCGCGCGACGCCCTCACCCTTCCCACCCGGCTGCGCCGGGCGGGCCCCTTCCCTCTCCCGATGGGAGAGGGAGATCATTACTTCACCAAATCCGGGATGCGCTCGAACATGCCGACGGTGAAGTCGCTCAGCAGCCCCAGGATCAGGCTGCCGAAGATCATGATCGAAAACGCGACGACCAGCAGCTTGGGCACGAAGCTCAGCGTCTGTTCGTTGATCGACGTCGCGGCCTGGATCATGCCGAGGATCAGGCCGGCGAGCAGCGCAGGGATCAGGATCGGCGCGCTGGCGAGGGCGAGCACCCACATCGTCTGGTTGGCGACGGTGAGGAAGTAATCGGCGTCCATCGTCTCGTATCCTGTGGCGGTGGCCAAGCCCGCACCGTTCGGCCTGAGCCTGTCGAAGGCCCTGTGTCTCACCGTGCTTCGACAGGCTCAGCACGAACGGAAGTACGCGGTCAGGTCGCGAAGCTGTTGGCGAGGCTGCCCATCGTCAGCGCCCAGCCATCGACCAGCACGAACAAGAGCAGTTTGAACGGCAGCGAGATGATCGTCGGCGACAGCATCGCCATGCCGAGCGCCATCAGCACCGTCGCGACGACCAGGTCGATGACGATGAAGGGCAGGAACATCAGGAAACCGATCTGGAACGCGGTCTTCAGCTCCGACGTGACGAACGCGGGCAGCAGGACCGCGAAGGGAATGTCCTTCGGGCTGGCATAGGGGCCCGACTTCGCCATGTCGGCGAACATCGTGACGTCCTTGATCCGCGTCTGCTTGACCATGAAGGCGTGCAGCGGCGCGCCGGCGCGCTCGATCATCTGCGTGCCGGCGAGCTGGCCGGCGGCATAGGGCTGGATCGCGTCGCGGTTCATCTGGCTGATCGTCGGTGCCATCACGAACAGCGACAGGAACAGCGCGAGGCCGATCAGCACCTGGTTCGGCGGCGTCTGTTGCAGGCCGAGCGCCTGACGCAGCACCGCGAGCACGATGACGATCCGGGTAAAGCTGGTCATCATCAGCAGGATGCCCGGCAGGATCGTCAGCAGGCCCATGATGATGAGGACCTGGAGCGACAGCGACAGCGGCGCCGACTGCGTGCCCCCCGATGCCGCACCCGAACTCAGCTGGCCGAGCGCGCGGTCCACCGCATCGCCGACGCCCGGCGCGGGCGCCGCGGCGGGGGCGGCCGGTGCGGCCTGGGCGAAGGCCGGCACCGCGATCAGCAGCGCGAGCGCGATCGCCAGGATCGCCCAGATCCACTTGTGCGCGCTGCGTCCGCCGGCATCGGCGTCGCGGCGGCGCGAGGTCTTGAACAGCGCCGGGCCATGGCCCAGCCGGGTCACCGTCGGGCTCACTGGTCCACCTTGTCGATCAGGTTGACGCCGCCACGGCCGACCGAGACGAGCAGCCGCTTGCCTTCGAAATCGAGCACGGCCAGGCGCAGGCCTGGCGAGATCATCATCGTTTCCTTGACCGCGATCAGCCGGTTGGTCGGCTTGCCGGGCATCCGCGTCTCGATCCGGCGCCACAGGTACAGGCAGCCGATCATAAGGCCGCACACCAGCGGCAGCAGGACGACGAGCTTCAGGATATAGGACCACATCATGGCGTCGTGTCCTCAGGCGCGCTTGTCGGGCGAGACCAGCTCGGTCATGCGCACGCCGAAGCGGTCGCCCACCGTCACCACTTCGCCGCGGCCGATCAGCGTGCCGTTGACGAACACGTCGAGCAGTTCGTTCGCCTGGCGGTCCAGCTCGATGACGCTCGATTCGCCCAGCGCGAGCAACTCGCGCAGCGTCAGCTGGGTCGATCCGATCTCGACGGTCAGCTTGACGTCGACATCCTGGAGCAGGCGGAAATTGGCGGCGACGCCACCCTCCACCGGAAAGCTGCCGGTCATGTCGTTCATGCGTCGAATCCTTCGTCGTCGATACGGTCGAGATGGGTGAGGCGGACGGCCGCATGGCCGTTCGAGGTGCCGACGGTCCCCATGCCCAGCCGGCCGCTGCCGACCATGACGGGCACTTCGGGGCCGAAGCTGATCGGGATGACGTCGCCGGGCTTCAGGTCCATCAGCAGCGACAGCGGCACGACGGGTTCGGCGAGGACCGAGCGGATCGGGAAGCGCACGCCGAGCGCCGCGCGCGTCAGCGAATTGCGCCACACCGGATTGGCGTCGGCCTTTTCCAGCACCTTGCCGGTCAGCGTCGGGGCATGCGGCTTCAGCGTCGTGACCGGATACAGCAGGTCGATGAACACCGGCTTCGCATCGCCCGCGGCGATGCCGAAACGGGTGACGATCATCGCATCCTCGCCGTCGATCGCCAGCATTGCGGCGTTGATCTCGACGCGGGTCGGCGTGAAGTCGATCTGCGCGAGCGGCTCCCAGGCGCTGCGCAGCGGCGCGGCGATCCACTGGCCCAGCCGCGTCACCATCGCCTCGCCCGCGGGCGAGAATTCCGCCGGCATCACCGCAGGCGCGGTGCCGGTGCCGCCGAAGAACAGATCGAGCAGTTCCAGCACGAACACGCCGTCCAGCACGCACAGGCCGTTCGTCGCATTGGGCGCCATCGTCATCGGCAGCCAGGCGGTCAGCCCCTCGGGCCGTTCCGACCGATAATCCGCGAAGCGCTGCACGACCAAAGGCTCGGCCCAAGTGCGCACCTCGCGCCGCAGCACCGGCTCGAACACGCCGCGCAAGGTGCGGGCATAGCGGGCCGACAGATGCTGCAACGTGTGCAGGTCGCCGAACGGGTTGAGCTTCGCCGCCCCCAGCACCGACGCATGCGCGGCGGTGGCGCGATCGCGCGTCCGTCGTTCGGTGGTTGCTGCGGCGTTAACCATGCCTCACTGAACAACGAAATTGGTAAAGTAGACGTTACTAACGCCGCCGAATCCCTCTTTTTGTGTCAGCGTATCGTTAATTGCCTTCGCCAGGCGCTTCTGCAGCTGCTCCTTGCCCTCACTGCTGAACACCTGATCCTCGGGCGTGTCGCCCAGCGTCAGCAGCACCGCCGACCGCACGGCGATGTCGTTGGTCTTCAGATTCTCGATGACCGTGTCGTCATAGGGCGTCGAGATGGCGAGGCCGATCTGCACGACATGGACGGAATTCTGCAGGTTCGAGGTGAAGCTCGGCTCCATCGTGTAGTAATTGGAGGCATAGCGATCGCCCGGCCCGCCCGACGGCACGTGCTTGCCGCCGCCGCTGTCGTGGCTGCCGCCCGATTCGCCGCCGCCGCCATGGCCGCCCTCACCGCCTTCGCCTTCCGCCTTGGGGCGCTTCTGTTCGGATTTGGGGACCAGCTTGGGGCCATGGTCTTCCTCGGCCGCGGCATGGCCGCCGCCGATCAGGCCGCTGCTCGCGGCGAAGACGCCGGCACCGACGCCGCCGCCGACCAGCACCAGCAACACGACCACCATGACGATGATCTTCATCTTGCCGCCGCCCTTCTTCTTGGGTTCGGCCTCTTCGGGTTTGTCGCTCATCGCTCGGGTTCCTTAACGACTGGAATCAGGCGAGACGGCCGTCGTCGGCGGCGTCCTGCTCAGGGTTGGTGGTGCGCGCAGCCCGGTCGGGCTGGCGCGCGGTGGAGGTTTGCTGGCGGGGCTGCTGCTGGCCGCCTTGGGGCTGGCCCGATTGGGCTTGGCTTGCGGTCTGCTGCTGGTTGCCGGTGTTGCTTTGGGTCGACGGCGACTGGTTCTGGTTCTGGCTCTGCCCCTGCGACGACGACTGCGACGACGTGCCCGCCTGCTGCTGGCTGGCGGCGGCGGTGGCGGCCTCGACCGTCGTCTGGCCGATGCGGATCCCGCGGTCCTCGGCGATCGCGGACAGGCGGGCGCTGGCGCCCTCGATCAGCGCGCGCGTTTCGGCATTGTCGGAGGCGAAGCGGACGTGCAGCGCGCCGCCGATCGTCTTTACCGACACGTCGAGCGCGCCGAGCGCATCGGGGACCAGCCGGATGCGCGTGTCCTGCGCATTGGCGGCGTCGCGCAGCCGCTCGATCCGGTCGATCATCGTCGCCGGCCAGTCGTTCTGGCGCATGTCGAGCGGCGCCTGCGTCGGCGTGGCGGCGGTGCTGCGGACCTCGACGGCCTGCGCGGCGACCGGCGTCGGGGCGACCGGCTGCGCCTCGCGCTCCTCGCCCGCACTCGCGGCATGGATCGCTGCGCCGAACACCTCCGCCGCCGACGCGGTCGTCCCGGCCACCGGTTGCAGCCGCGGCAGCGCCTGCGCGCTGAGCGCGACCGTCTGGCGCGGCGTACCGGCGACTTCGCGGGCGAATGTCTGGCGGGCGGGCGTGGGCTGTGCAGCGGGGGCAGGCTCGGCCGGTGCGTCGGCGACGACTGCGGCACCGGCGACGGGCACCGGCGCCGCCGCGGCGATCACCGGCGCGGGTGCGGCGACCTGTGACGGGGCAGGGGCGGGGGCCGTCTCGCTGCGCGGCGGCGTTGCGGCGGTAGGGGGCGATGCCGTGACGGGCGCCGCGGCCGGCTGCTGCACGGAGCCAAGCTGGTGCACGGGGCCTGATGGCTGCACGGGGGACGTCACGACGTCAGGCGCAGAGGTCGACGCGACGGCCACGTCAGCGGACGGGGCCTGACGCCCGCGGCCGGGGGCGGAGGGGCGGGGGCCAGTGGCGACGGGCGCCTGAGCTGTCGTGGCGGGCGCTGTAGCTACCGGCGTCAGTGCCGCTAGGGAGGGAGCCTGCGTGGTCGGCGGGGCGGCGGGCGTCGCGGCCGTCTGCCCGACCGGCACGGTCAGCGTCTGAGTCGGCGTGGCGACCGCGGCGGTGTCCGGCTGCACGGGCGTGTCGCGGCTCAGCGCCGGCTGGTCATAGGCGGTGGTGGTCGCCGTATCCCGGTGCGGCATCGGGCTCGACGTCGCCGTGCGGTCCTGCACGACACTATCATGCTGCGCCGGCTGCGCGATGGCGGCATCCGGCGTCGCGGCGGGCGAGGGTGTCGCCACCATCGTATGCGCGTCGACGGCCGGACGCGTGGCCTGCCTGGCGCGCGGCGACGCCAAGGGCGCGGGCGCCGTCTCAGGCTGCCGCGCCTCTGGCTGCTTGGTCTCCGGCTCCGGCGTTTCGGGCTGGGGCGCCACAGCGACGGGCGTCGCTGCGGCCGGCGTCGTATCGACGACCGGCGCGACGTTGGCGGGCACGACGGTAGATCCGTCGGTCTGTGCCGCCGCGTCATCCGCCTCCTGCTCGGTCGAATCGGTGTCAGCGGACGCCTTGGTGCCGGATGATGTGTTCGCGGCTGCCAAGGGGCGGGCGGGCGCCTCCGCCATAGCCGCCTTGGCCTCGGCCGGCCGCCCGACAAGTTTCGCCTTGGCACCCGCGGCGGTCTGCGGGAGGGGCGTAGGGGTAGGCTGGGCCGGCTGCGGAACGGGCGCCGCGGCGACCGGGGCGTCCGCCGCGCCGAGGTCGACCATCGGCGCCTCCACCGGTGCCGGCTGCGGCAGGCGAATCGTCGGAGCCCCGGGCGTCGTCGCAACAGGTGCGGGCGCGTTCTCGTTCGGCGCGGCGGGAAGGGCCGGGGTCAGATCGGGCGACAGCACCACGGACGGATCGACGGGAGCCGGCGTGTGCGCGACAGGCTGCGTCGTCGCGACGGGATCCACATCGGGCATCCGCGCTGCAGCGACCGTAAGCGGCACGATTGGCACAGGCGTGGTCGTGGTCTCGGCGGCGTGCGTAGCGAGCACCGGCGCGTCCGACGGCGCGGCGACGGGGTTCGGTGCATCGGCCGCGGCCCGTCCGGTATCAGCGGCATTCGGGGCGGCATTCGGAGTCGCAACGGCGGCGGTCGGCGCAACCACCGTCTCGACCGACACCGCACCGGCCGATGCCGCCGCCGCGACAGGCGCCGGAACGACTAGTGCCGCCGCGACACCGACGTCGACGGGGGTGGTGACCGGCTCCGTCATTGTCGCTGCTGCAGGTGCGGCAACCGGCGCGGGCAAGGTGCTCGCCATCGCCTTCACCGACGTACCGCTGCTCAGCGTCTGCGCCTTGGTCGCAGGGGTAGCAGGAGCCACAGGGGTAGCAGGAGCCACAGGGGTAGCAGGAGCCACAGGGGTAGCAAGGATCGCCGGCATGGCCGTCGCCATCGCAGCAGGCTTCGCAGCCACCGGCGCGGCCGGCTTGGCGGCCAGCGCCGCGGGAATCTCGAGCGGTGCGGGCACCGCGATGTTGACCGCGGGCAGCCACGCCAGCGCGGGATCGACCTCGGGCGTCGCAGGGGCCGTCGCAGGCGTCACCGCCGCCGCCACGGCCGGCAGCGGGATGCCAGGAGCGGCAACCGTTTGCCGCCCGGCCGAGGTGCTTGCCGCCGCGCCGGCTGGCGTAGCGGCTGCCGTCTTGGTCGCAAGGATAGGCAAGACTGCCGCGGCACCCCCCGGTGCCACGGCAGCCTCGTCCTCACCACCGCCGATCTTAAGCATCGACAACGCAAACAGATCACCGCCCGCCGACGACGCGCCCTTGCCCGGATGGCCGGGGGTGGGAGAGGCGACGGTAAGAGCAGTGTCGATCATGGTCATCATCTCATCGGACAGAGGTGTCCCGAGACAGTCAGCAAGGATCGTGCCGTTTTGCCCTCAGTGGCGACACGGGCGGCGTCTCTTCCAGCGCGCGCATCTCTTTGGCCAAGGCGGTGCGGCGTGCGCGCTCCAGCAGTTTCTCGATCGCGCTCTGGTCGCGCTTGGCAGACCGGGTCGCCTCGGCGGCGCGATTGACCATCAGTTCGGCGGTGTCGACGCGCGCCTGCGCGGCGGCGGCGGACTGGTGCAGCCGTTCCCGGAAATGCGCCTGCGCGCCCATCGATGCGGCGGAAACGCGCGTGTCCGGCGCGGGCGCAACCGCATCGGCCAGCGCCCGGATCCGGTTGTGCAGGCTGGTTTCGCTGGCGTGCTTTTCGTGCGCGCGCATCTCGTCGGCGCGCACCAGCCCCAGTTGCAGCGTGCGCACCCGGTGGATGCGCGCGAGCTTTTTGGCGTCAGGCACCGAAGACGCCGGTCAGTTCGGCGATCGCCTCGTCCAGGCTGACCGTCTCGTTCGATGCCTGCTTGATATATTCCATCACCACCGGATGCGCGGCGATGGCGTTGTCGATCGCCGGATCGGCGCCGGGGCGATAGGCGCCCATCAGCACCAGGTCGCGGTTTTCCTCGTATGTCGCCAGGTGCCGGCGCAATACGCGCGCGGCATGGACGTGGTCGGGATGCGCGATATCGGTCATCACGCGGCTGACCGACGGACCGATGTCGATCGCCGGATAGACGCCGCGCTCGGCGAGATGCCGGTTGAGCACGATATGCCCGTCCAGGATCGACCGCGCCGAATCGACGACCGGATCGTTGCCGTCGTCGCCATCGGCCAGCACGGTATAGATGGCGGTGATCGACCCGCCGCTGCGCACGTCGGTGCCGGCGCGCTCGATCAGATTGGGCAGCATCGCGATCGCGGACGGCGGATAGCCGCGCGCACTGGCGGGTTCGCCCAGCGCCAGCCCGATCTCGCGGCCCGCATGCGCGACGCGGGTCAGCGAATCCATGATCAGCAGCACCTTCTTGCCCTCGTCGCGAAAGGCTTCGGCGATGGCGGTGGCGCGCAGCGCGCCACGGATGCGCAGCACGGGGCTATGGTTGGCAGGCACCGCGACGACGACGGCGCGCTGGCGCGCCTCGCCCGCGACCTTGGTTTCGAGGAAGTCGGCGACTTCGCGGCTGCGCTCGCCGATCAGGCCGATGACGATGACGTCGGCCTTGGCCGCCTTCACCATCATGCCGAGCAGCACCGACTTGCCGACGCCCGACCCGGCCATGATGCCGACGCGCTGGCCCTGGCCGATCGTCAGCAGCCCGTTGATCGCCCGCACGCCGACGTCCATCGGCTGGAGCACGCGGCCACGATCGAGCGGCGATTGCAGCTTGCCGGCGAGCGGCCATTTGCCCGCACCGCGGATCGGGCCCAGGCCGTCGATCGGCTTGCCCGATCCATCGACCACGCGGCCCAGCATCGCCGCGCCGACCTCCGCCTCGCCCGGGGGGCCGATCGGGCGCACCGGCGCGCGCGGCAGCAAGGCGGCGGGGCCGCCTAGGTTCATCAGCAGCGTGCGGCCGTTGCGAAAGCCGATCACTTCGGCCTCGACGCGCGCCGCGCCCGTGTCGTTCGCGCTGCCGCCGCCGATCTCGCAGATCGTGCCCACGGGCAGCGACAGGCCCACCGCTTCCATCAGCAGGCCGTCGTAGGAGGCGAGCCGGCCCGACACTTTGGCGGTGGGGCGGAAGTCGGCGACGCCCAGCGTCTCCAGATAATCGGTGGTAAAGCGGTTCAACATCACGCGTCCGGGTTGGTCACGACGGGCAGCGGCACGCGCTCGATCGCCTGCGCCAACTGGCTGAGCCACAGGTCGGGGCCGTCCTCGACCAGGGTAGAGGTGCTTTCCAATACGAAGCTGCCGCGGGCGAGATGGGGATCGGCCGCCGCGAAGATCGACTTGGGCAAGGCATCGGCCAGTAGGGGCATGTCGTCGGGGTTGAGGCGCAGCAGCGCGGATTCGCTGGCATCGGCCAGCAGCTCCGCCGCCGCTTCGATCCGCGCGTTCAGCATGTCGGCGCCGACGCCGCATTCGCCGACCAATTTGCTCACCAGCATCATCACCGTGGTGCGCAGCTGGTGCGCGATCCGGTCACGGTCGAGCTGGTGGCCGTTGGCGAGCGCCGCGGCAAGCTGCGTCATCAGCGCCGCGTCGCGGTCGCCACTTTCGCGTGCCGCAGCGGCGGCAGCGGCCAGGCCCTCGGCATAACCGGCGGCATGCGCGGTTTCGACGGGATCGATGAAGGCCGTGGGTTCGGCCTCGGCGTCCAGCGGGTCCCAGCCCTGCGTCGGCTTGTCGCCGTCGCGATCGGCGGGGCTGAAATGCTTCGGTCCGACCGGGCGCTCGTCCGCATCGTCGGCGGCAGCGCGCGCGCGCGAATAATCCGGCGCGTCGCCGCCCAGCTCGCGCTCCAGCGTCGCCCACATGTCGCGCGGGGTGAAGCCGGGCACCGGCGGCGCGAACGCCGCCTGCAACAGATGCGTCGCGGTGTCGTGGCGCGAGGCGAAGCCGGCGACGAAGTCGGTCGGCTGGAGCGGCACGGTGCCGCGCGCGAAGGCGTCAGACATAATCGTCGTCGCCCGCGCCCATCACGATCGTGCCGTCCTTGGCCAGGTTGCGCGCGATGGTGATCATCGCCTTCTGCGCCTCCAGCACCTCGGCCAGCTTCATCGGCCCGCGCGCTTCCATCTCGTCGCGGATGCCGTCGGCGGCGCGCGCCGACATGCAGCCCAGGAAGCGGTTGCGGCCGTTTTCGTCGGTGCCCTTCAGCGCGCGCGACAGGATGTCGCCGTCGACGTTGCGGATCAGCGTGCCCAGGTTCTTGTCGTCCATGTCGAGCAGGTTGTCGAAGATGAACATCGCCTCTTCGATCGCCTTGGCGACTTCCTTGTCGATCTTGAACAGCTTGGGCATCACGCGCTGCTCGGTCGCCTTGCGCGCGCCCTGCAGGATCAGCGCCGCCTCGCGCGTGCCGCCCAGCGTCAGGCCGCCCGACGTGGTGCCGCCGCCGTTGCGCCGGTTGGCGAGCACGGTCTTCAGCGTCTCGATCGCATCGGCGTTGATCGGCCCCAGCCGCGCGATGCGGTGCAGGATGTCGGGCTGCACGCCTTCGGGCAGCAGTTCCAGCACCTTGCCGCCGACCGCGGGTTGCAGATGGGCGATCATCACCGCGGCGATCTGCGGATGCTCCTTTTCGATCATCTGCGCGATTTCGGGTGCATCCAGCCAGTTGAGCATCTCGAGTTCGCTCGACGTTTCGGCCGGTCCGATCCGCGCCAGGATGCTCTCGGCCTTTTCCTCGCCCAGCGCGCGCGTCATCAGCGCCTGCACCTTGGCGCGCGGATCGAAGGTGATGCCGTTGCGCTCGCGTGCCTTGCCGGTGAAATCGTCGAGTACCATCTGCATCTCCTCCTCGGAGACGTCGGCGACGTTGAGCATCGCCGTGCCCAGCTCGCGCACCTCGTCGGGATCGAGCTTCTGGAGCATGGCCGCGGCCTCTTCCTCGTCGACCAGCATCATCAGCACCGCGGCGCGTTCGACGCCGCTGAAGGTGCGCGGGGCGGGGGCTTCGCTCACTGCTCTTCAGCCTTCATCATGTCGCGCAGCGCCAGCGCGGCGCGGGCCGGGTTGTCGCGGGTGAAGCCGCGCACCGCCATGATCCGTTCGTCCATGGTCTGCGGCTGTTCCAACTGCTCGAGCGTCACCGGCTCGTGGACGGCGATGCCCAGCGGCGCGGCGCCGTCGGCGCCGATCCCGGCGGTGGCGCCCTCGGTGCCCTCGGCGCCGTCCGGCGCGTCGGTCTTGTCGGCGGCCTCCGCCTCGGCCTTGGTCTTGGCCAGCGTGTCCTCGCGCTTGCCCATCAGGCCCTTGGCGATCGGACGGACGCCGAGCAGCAGGACGAGCAGGGCGATCAGGATCGCGGTGCCGTTGCGCGCCGCCACCGGCACCCAGGCATTGTCGTACCAGGCGGGCGGGGCGACGTCGGTCGCATCGGCGAACTTGCGGCTGATGACCGTCACCTGATCCTGCCGCGCGCCATCGAAGCCGACCGCGCTCTTCACCAGATCGGTGATCTGCTGGATCTCCATCGCGGTGCGGCGGCTCTTGTCGGGATCGCGCAGCAGTACGGCGACCGACAGGCGCTTGATCGATCCCGGCGTCGCCTTGGTCACCGACACCTCGCGGCCCAGGTCATAGGCGCGCTGGAAGCTGTCGCTCTGCTTGTTCGGGTTGGGGGCGGGGCCACCGGCGACCGGCGAGGGGTCGGGCGTCGGCGCCGCACCCGACGCACCGTTCGCGGCCTGCGGCTGCTGCAACTGGCTGGCGGGCGGCGGCGTGTTGCTCAGCGCACCGGGGATGCCGCCGGGCGTCGTCGGGCTGGGCGCCTGATTGCCGGTCCAATTGCCCGTCTCGGCGCGCAGCGCGCCCTGCTTGTCATAGCTTTCGCGCGTCGCCTGCGTCTGGTCGAGGTTGATGTCGGCCTGCACCTCGGTGGTGAAATTGCCGGCGCCGACCAGCGGGGTCAGCAGCTGGATCAGCTGCTGGCGTACCTTGTCCTCGGTCTTGCGCTGCATTTCCAGCCGCGCGTCGCCCTCGGCATCGACGCCGCTCGCGCCGCCGGGCTTGGAGAGCAGCGCGCCCATCTGGTCGACGATCGTCACGTCCTCGGGCTTCATGCCGGGGACGGAGCTGGCGACGAGGTTGATGATCGACTGGACCTGCGCCTGGCTCAGCGCGCGGCCACCCTGCAGCTTGACCACCACCGATGCGGACGGCGACGCCTTATCGCGCACGAACACGCTGGCTTCGGGCATCGCGAGGTGGACGCGCGCCTCGGCGACCGCGTCGATATCCTCGATCGATCGGGCAAGTTCGGTCTCGCGCGCCTGGCGCAGGCGTTCGCCCTCTACTGCGCGGCTGACGCCCATCGGCAGCTGGTCGAGGATCGCATAGCCGCCGGGTGCCTGCTTGGGCAGGCCCTGGCCCGCCAGCAGCATCCGCGCCTTGCTGTACTGGTCCTCGTCGACGGTCAGGGCACCCGTGCCCTCGTCGATCCGGCTCTTGATGTTCGCCTGGGTCAGCGCGGCGGTGACCGCCTGCTTGTCGGCGTCGGTCAGCCCCTGGAACAGTGTCTTCTGCGTCGGCGTCGACAGTGTCATCCACGCCAGCGCGGCGGCTCCGATCAGCGCGACCAGCATCGCCATCGGCAGGCTGCGGCGCACCGCGGGCTGCGCCAGGACAGACTTGATCTGCAACAGCGGGTTGGCGAACTTCTCGGGCAGCGCGGGCGCGGCACCGGGCGTGGTGGTGGCGAGTGCAGTGGTCATCGATTACACCGGCATGCTCATGATGTCCTTGTAGGCGGACAGCAATTTGTTGCGGACCTGCAGCGTGGCCTCGAACCCTACCGAGGCTTCCTGGCGGGCGAGCATCACCTTGGCGATATCGACCGTCTCACCGCGTTCGTAACTTTCCGACAGCGCGCTCGCCTTGTTCTGGCTGGCGTTCACGTCCTTCAGCGCGTCTTGCAGCGTGTCGGCGAAGCTTGCGGGCTTCGTCGCGGCGCTCTGCGTCGGGGCTGCGCCCTCGGCCGATCCGGCGCGGGCCAGCGCCTGATTGCGTTCCAGGATCTGCGCGCGCAGCTGCATCACGCGGTCGACGCTCATCGCGCCACCGACACCACCGACGCCGCTCATGCCGAAGCCGCCCAGGCAGTGGCGGGCCGGGCGAGGTCGTCACCCTGTTCGCGCGCCTTGGCGAGGCGATAGCGCAGCGTGCGCTCGGAAATGCCCAGGCGCCGCGCGGTCTCGACGCGGCTGCCGCCGCACGCGGCCAGCATCTCGCGGATCGCCTGGAATTCGCTCATCTGCACCACATTGCCCAAGGTCGCCGGCTCGGCGGGCAGGGCAGGGGCGGCAGGCGCGACTGCGAACAGCGGCGTCACCGGGCTGGTCTCGCGGAAGGTGAAGCTGATCGGGCGGTCGAACACGATGTGGCTCGCCTCGATCGTGTCGCCGCCGGCGAACAGCAGCGCGCGCTGGATCACGTTTTCCAGCTCGCGGACGTTGCCCGGCCAGTCGTGGCGGATCAGCGTCTCGACCGCCTCGGCGGTCGGCCACGGCACCACCGCGCGGGTTCCGGCATGGCGCAGGATCATCGTCGCGGCGAGCGCCGGAATGTCCTGCGTGCGGTCGGCGAGCGGCTTGGTGCTGAGCGGGAAGACCGACAGGCGGTAGTAAAGATCGGCGCGGAAGCGGCCCGCGGCGACTTCGGCCTGCAGGTCGCGGTTGGCGCAGGCGACGACGCGCACGTCGATCGGCTGCGGCACGGAGGCGCCGATCGGCACCACCTCGCGCTCCTGCAGCACGCGCAGCAGCTTGGCCTGCAGTTGCAGCGGCATCTCGGCGATCTCGTCGAGCAGGATCGTGCCGCCGTCGGCCGCGCGGAAGAAGCCTTCGCCGCCCGACGATGCGCCGGTGAATGCGCCCTTCTGGTGGCCGAACAGCAGCGCCTCCAGCATGGTTTCGGGCAGCGCCGCGCAGTTGATCGCGACGAACGGCCCGTTCTTGCGGGGCGAATTGTTGTGGATGGCGCGCGCCAGCACTTCCTTGCCGGTGCCGGTCGGCCCGTTGATCAGGACGGTGATGTCCGCCTGCGCGACGCGTTCGGCCAGCGCCAGCAGCGCCAGGCTCTCGGGGTCGGCGGCGGTGGGCGTGTCGGGGCCGGCGACCAGCGCGCGGGCAAAGCCGTTGCCGACCGCGGCGTCTTCGGGACCGAAGGCGATGCGCGCCGGATTGCCGCCCTGCGAGGGCACGACATGGCGCGGGCCATCGCCGATGATGACCGTGCGCGCCGGGGCGGGCGGGGCCTCGCCCTCGGCGACCAGGAACAGGTCGGTCGCTGCGGGCTGGCCGGATTCGAACGATCCGATCCCGAAGCCCTGGGCGCGCAGGCCCGAAACGAGCGCATATTTGCGCTGCATCACTGCAGCGGAAGGAAAAATCGAACGCATGGTCATCCCCCAAGGATGAGCGTCGAAATGCGGCAAGACTGGTAAACGGGTCGTTAAAACGGTTGCCGCCCGGCAAAATATTTCCGGGCGCTCGTGCGCGCGCGCCGCGCCCGCCCCGCACCCGTGCCCGCGTACGCCGCACGTGCCTGCATGCGGGCGCGTGCTTTCTCCTGCCGCGCAATCCGGGTTCCCGGCCATCGCCGATGGCATGCGATTTTTTTGCTTAAAGCCCGTTTCGACCGGCCGTTACCCACCATGACGGCTCGGCCTTCCTCGCCAACGAGGCAGCGACAGGCCGCAGACCAATGGAGGTTCTCATGGCTGTTATCGGTACTAACGTTGCTTCGATCCGCGCCGCGAATGCGTCGACGGCCGCCAACCAGGCGCTGCAGACGTCGATGGAGCGCCTGTCGACCGGGCAGCGCATCAATTCGGCGAAGGACGATGCCGCCGGCATGGCGATCTCGGACACGATGACCGCGCAGATCCGCGGCATGAACCAGGGCATCCGCAACGCCAACGACGGCATCGCGATGGCGCAGACCGCCGAAGGCGCGCTGGGCGAAGTCGCCAACATGCTGCAGCGCGTTCGCGAACTGACCGTGCAGGCGACCAGCGGCACCTACAGCTCGTCGGACAAGACGAACATGCAGGCCGAAGTCTCGGCGCTGAAGACGCAGATCACCTCGACGCTCGCCAACACGCAGTTCAACGGCAACAAGCTGTTCGACGCAACGGCCGGCACCGTCAACACGACCGGCACCGCGCCGGCCCCCGTCGTCGCCGTGTCGAGCACGTTCAAGATCCAGGCGGGCGCCAACGCCGCCGACGCGGTCAGCCTGACGTTCAACAAGCTGACCAACAACGCTTCGCTGACCGCCGTGATCGGCGATGCCACCGCTCCGGCGCCGGCGCCGGTCCCCGGCATCGACCTGACGACCGCCGACAACTCGGCGCTCGCCACCGTCGACACCGCGCTCAAGACGGTCAGCACCTATCGCGCCGGCCTGGGTGCCGCGCAGAACCAGCTCCAGTCGGCGGTGAACAACCTCACCACCAACGCGACCAATCTTACCGCGGCGAAGAGCCAGATCACGGACGCCGATTTCTCGGCCGAAACGACCGCCCTCGCCAAGGCGCAGATCCTGAGCCAGGCATCCACCGCGATGCTGTCCCAGGCCAACCAGAGCCAGCAGGGCGTGCTCAAGCTGCTCCAGTAATGTCCTCCCTGACGGCCGGATAAATTCCGCAAGTTCGGACCGCGTCCGGCCGTATCCCAACATGGTAGCTCAGCCTTTCGCCCAGGGGGGGCGGCGGTGAGGTGCCAATAACCAACCAAGGATTGTCACATGGCTGTTATCGGCACCAACGTCGCCTCGCTCCGCGCGGCTAATGCTTCCACCTCCGCCAACGCGATGCTGCAAACATCCATGCAGCGCCTGTCGACCGGGCAGCGCATCAACTCGGCCAAGGACGACGCCGCCGGCATGGCGATCTCGGACACGATGACCGCGCAGATCCGCGGCATGAACCAGGGCATCCGCAATGCCAACGACGGCATCGCGATGGCGCAGACCGCCGAAGGTGCGCTGGGCGAAGTGTCCAACATGCTCCAGCGTGTCCGCGAACTGACCGTGCAGGCGACCAGCGGCACCTACAGCTCGTCCGACAAGACGAACATGCAGGCCGAAGTCACCGCGCTCAGCGCGCAGATCACCTCGACGCTCGCCAACACGCAGTTCAACGGCAACAAGCTGTTCGACGCGTCGGCCGGCACCGTGACCGCGGCAACCGCCGCACCGGCCCCGGTGGCGCCCGCCTACAGCACGATCAAGATCCAGGCGGGCGCGAACTCGGCGGATGCGATCAACCTGAAGCTCGACAAGCTGACCGACGACACGACGATCACCAATGCGACGTCGCTCGACCTCACCACCGCGACCAACACCGCGCTCGCCACGGTCGACTCGGCGCTCAAGACGGTCAGCACCTACCGCGCCGGCCTGGGTGCCGCGCAGAACCAGCTCCAGTCGGCGGTGAACAACCTCACCACCAACTCCACCAATCTTACCTCGGCGAAGAGCCAGATCACGGACGCCGATTTCTCGGCCGAAACGACTGCCCTCGCCAAGGCGCAGATCCTGAGCCAAGCATCCACCGCGATGCTGTCCCAGGCCAATCAGAGCCAGCAGGGCGTGCTCAAGCTGCTCCAGTAAGGTTCCGCTACCCGCGCAGCTCCGTCACCTTCGTGGTGACGGAGAGGCTCCTTCCTAACCCCCCTTACAGAAGGAACGATCATGACCGTCATCGGCACAAACGTGGCATCGCTGCGCGCCGCCAATGCCTCCACCAACGCGAATGCCGCGTTGTCCACCGCGATGCAGCGCCTGTCGACCGGGCAGCGCATCAATTCGGCGAAGGACGACGCTGCCGGCCTCGCGATTTCCGATACGATGACGGCCCAGATCCGGGGCATGAACCAGGGCATCCGCAACGCCAACGACGGCATCGCGATGGCGCAGACCGCCGAAGGCGCGTTGGGTGAAGTCTCCAACATGCTGCAGCGTGTCCGCGAACTGACCGTGCAGGCGACCAGCGGCACCTACAGCACGTCGGACAAGGCCAACATGCAGGCCGAAGTCTCCGCTCTGTCGACGCAGATCACCTCGACGCTCGCCAACACGCAGTTCAACGGCAACAAGCTGTTCGACGCGTCGGCCGGCACGGTCACCGCCGCCACCGCGGCGCCGGCACCGGTGGCGCCCGCCTACAGCACCTTCAAGATCCAGGCGGGTGCGAATGCGGCCGACTCGGTGAACGTCAAGTTCAACAAGCTGACCGACGACACGACGATCACCAACGCGACGTCGATCGACCTCACCACCGCGACCAACACCGCGCTCGCCACGGTGGACTCCGCGCTGAAGACGGTCAGCACCTATCGCGCCGGCCTCGGCGCCGCGCAGAACCAGCTGCAGTCGGCGGTGAACAACCTCACCACCAACTCCACCAACCTGACCGCGGCGAAGAGCCAGATCACGGACGCGGATTTCTCGTCCGAGACGACCAACCTCGCTAAGGCGCAGATCCTCAGCCAGGCCTCGACCGCGATGCTCGCCCAGGCGAACCAGAGCCAGCAGGGCGTGATGAAGCTGCTCCAGTAACGGCAGTCGACGACTTTCAGTAACCGCGTACTTCGGCGCGGGCACCGCCCCCCCCAAGGGTGCCGGCGCCGGACCGAGCTCGTCCCCCAAGGTCGAGCAAGCCAGAGCCCCGGTGGTCGCCAGCGACCGCCGGGGTTTTCGGCGTAGTGCCGCACGCAACGCCCGCCGCACGCACACCGTCTTCCGACGACCATAATGTCGTTCGGCAAATGTGGCGCGCACCGCCCGCCCCACCCAAATCGTCACCCGGACTCGTTCCGGGGTCCACTCCGCGGCGAGGGGGATGGCCAGAGCCTCCAGCCGCGCCCCCGCGGCCCGGTGGACCCCGGAACCAGTCCGGGGTGACGCGGCGTGCGGGGCGGGTGGACCGCCCCCAACCGGGCGCCGTTACCGATGCGCCGCGCGCGTCAGCCGGTCGTTGATCGCCTCGCCCAACCCCGCATGCGGGATCGGCGCGATCGCGATTCCCCTGGCGTCGCTCGCATCGGCTCGGTGCAGCGCATCGAACAGTCGCGCCGCCGCCTCTGTCAGGTCGCCCGACGCCGACAGCGTGTCGTCCCCTATTAAAGAGTCATAGCCGATCAGCCATTCGCCCGCGCGCCGCTTGGTCGCCTCCAGCCGCAGCGGCTTGACGGGGGCATAATGCGTCGCGAGCTGACCCGGCGCGGTGATCGCCGCGCCCTCGGCACGTCGCGTCACGGGGAAGGGCAGGTCGGCCGCCGCGATCGGCCCCGGCCGCAGGATCGTCCGGCCGGCGACAATCGTCGATTCCACGCCTGCCGCGCACGCGCCGTCGTCGATGATCAGCGGCACCCGCGCACCCAGGCTCCTGGCGACATGCTCCGCCCGCGTCGGGCTCAGCCCGTTGCTCGTATTGGCTGACGGCGCGGCGAGCGGCGCCCCGCTGGCGGCCAGCAGCGCCTGCATCGCGCGATGCCGCGGCACGCGCAGCGCGATCGTCTCCAGCCCCGCCGTCACCAGCGCGGCGATCCCGGCGTCGGCGCGCAGCGGCAGCACCAGCGTCAGCGGCCCCGGCCAGAAGCGCGCCGCCAGCGCCCGCGCGTCCGCGTCGAACACGGCAAGCCGCTCCGCCGCCGCCAGATCGGGCACATGCACGATCAGCGGATTGAAGCTCGGCCGCCCCTTCGCCGCATAGATACCCGCCACGGCCGTCGCATTCCGCGCGTCGGCGGCGAGGCCATAGACCGTCTCGGTCGGCACCGCGACGCATTCGCCGCGGGCGATTCGCGCGGCCGCCTCGTCGATCGCGGCCATGCCGTAGGGTAAGATGCGCGGGTTTGGATCGGCCATTTTCCGACGCTATATCGTGCTGATCCTTGGGAGAGAATGATGTCCTTTACCGCCGCCGTCGCCGACCAGCGTTTCGTGCTGGAGCATGTCGTGAAGATCGACGAACTGGCGAACACGGATCGCTTCGCCGCCGCCAGCCCGGATGTGGTCGATGCCGTGCTGGAGGGCGTCGCGAGCTTCGCCGCGGGCGAATGGGCGCCGCTCAACCGCGAAGGCGACACGGTCGGCGCAAAATGGACCCCCGACGGCGTCCATATGCCGGCCAATTTCATCAAGGCGTATAAGGATTACGTCGAGGGCGGCTGGGGCACGATCGGCGTGCCGGAGGATTTCGGCGGCCAGGGCCTGCCCTTCGCCATCCAGACCGCGGTGCTCGATACGTTGGGCAGCGCCAACATGGGCTTCGCGCTCTGCCCGACGCTCACCGTCGGCGCGATCGAGGCGCTGATCCACCACGGCACGCCCGAACAGCAGGCGCAATATCTGCCCCACCTCGCCACCGGCGCCTGGACGGGCACGATGAACCTCACCGAACCGCAGGCGGGCAGCGACGTCGGCGCACTGCGTTCGACCGCCAAGCCGCTCGGCGACGGCAAATGGTCGATCAAGGGCACGAAAATCTACATCTCGTTCGGCGACCACGACATGGCGGACAATATCGTCCACCTCGTCCTCGCCCGCACCCCCGATGCGCCCGCCGGCACGCGCGGCATCAGCCTGTTCCTCGTCCCCAAATATCGCCTCAACGCGGACGGCACGCCCGGCGACTTCAACGACGTGCGCGTCGTGTCGATCGAGCACAAGATGGGCCTGCACGCCTCGCCGACCTGCGTGCTGTCGTTCGGCGACCATGACGATTGCGTCGGCGAACTGATCGGCCCCGAACATGGCGGCATGCGCGCGATGTTCACTATGATGAACAATGCCCGCCTCAACGTCGGCCTGCAGGGCGTGCAGGTGGCGGAAGGCGCGACGCAAAAGGCGGTCGCCTATGCCCTCGAGCGCGTCCAGTCCGCCCGCGCCGGCTCGCCTGACAAAAATCCGGTCCGCATCGTCGAACACCCCGACGTCCGCCGCATGCTGCTGCGCATGAAGGCGCAGACTCAGGCCGCCCGCGCGCTCGTCTATTACGCCGCGGGCCAGGTCGATCGCGCCGGCCTCGGCGATGCCGCGGCGAAGAATCGGCTGGAGGTGGTGACGCCGCTCGCCAAGGCGCACGGCACCGACATCGGCAACGAAGTCGCCAGCCTCGGCGTCCAGGTCCATGGCGGCATGGGCTATGTCGAGGAAACCGGCGCCGCCCAGTATTTCCGCGATGCGCGCATCACGCCGATCTACGAAGGCACCAACGGCATCCAGGCCGCCGACCTCGTCGGCCGCAAGCTGGGCCTGGAAAACGGCGCTGCCTTCGCCGCGCTCGTCGCCGACATGCGCGCCGAGGCGCAGCATCCGGAGCTCGTCGCGCTGATCGACGCGGTCGACGCCATCGCCCACCGCCTCGCCACCGCGGACGCCGACGACAAGCTCGCCGCCAGTTACCCCTTCCTGACGATGACCTCGGTCGCGACCTGCGGCTGGCTGCTGGAACGCGAAGCCCGCCACGCGACGGGAGGCGAAACCTTCGCCCAGATGAAGCGCGCCAGCGTGGCCTTCTACCTCGACCAGATCGTCCCCGAAGCGCTCGGCCTGAAGGCGGCGGCGACGGCGAAGGCCGACGTCCTCTACGCCATCCCAGCCGAAGCCTTCGCCGCCTAACCAGTCATCCCCCGCCAGGGGGAGGTGGCACCGGCAAAGCCGGTGACGGAGGGGACGGTCAGCGGCGCACCTGATAACAGGACGCCCCGCGACCTCCCCCTCCACCATTCGGCTGACGCTGAACGGTCCCCCTCCCCCTGGCGGGGGAGGAATAAGCGCCGCCCCACCCACACCGTCACCCCGCATTCGTTCCGGGGCCCAAGTCTCCATGGGGGGCAGGAGACTCAAGATCGGGGCACCCGCCCGGAATGACGCCGGACCGAGCGTCACTGAAGCCTTCACAGCGCTGAAATCCTCCCCCGCCAGGGGGAGGGGGACCGTTCGGCGCAAGCCGAATGGTGGAGGGGGCGGTCAGCGACGTCCTTCATAACGGAGGATGCCGCCGACTTTCCCCTCCGTCACCACTTCGCGGCGCCACCTCCCCCTGGCGGGGAAGGACCGGGCATCGCCCCGCCCCCACCGTCACCCCGGACTCGGTCCGGGGTCCACTTTGCCACGAGGGAACGGCAAGAGCCTCCAGCTCCACCCCCAGCCGCCGGCACGCGTCCGCCGTGCGGCAGGAAGGAAAGGCGGCAACACCCACCACCCAACCCTTGCCAACCGCAGCATTCGTCCCGAAAGCGCAGGCATGTTCGATCTCGACGCCTATCTCGCCCGCATCGGCCTGCCGGCCCGCGTGACCCTTGACGCCGAAGGCCTCGGCCGCCTGCAGCGCGAACACCGGTTGGCGATCCCGTTCGAAAACCTCGACGTCCGCCTCGGCCGCGGGATCGCGATCGACAGCGCCAGCGTGTTCGCCAAGCTCGTCACCGCCAAGCGTGGCGGCTATTGCTTCGAACACAATCGCCTGTTCCTCGACGCGCTCGCCGCCTTAGGCTTCGACACGCGCCCGCTGCTCGCCCGCGTCTGGCTCGGCGCAACCGAGGTGCCGCCGCTCACCCACACGTTCAGCCTCGTGACGATCGACGGCGCGGACTGGATCGCCGACGCGGGCTTCGGCGGCAGCTATGCGCCGGTCATGGCGCTGGTCGACGGGTGGGAAGTCGATGCCCCCGACGGCGCGCGCTTCCGTCTGACGCGCGACGCCGCACACGGCTGGATGCTGCTGCGCAAGGGCGCTGCCGGCTCCACCGACGGCCGCGGCACGGGCGAGGGCTGGCAGCCGCAATACAGCTTCCACGAAACCGCCGTCGCCGATGCCGATCTGGCGCTGTCCAACCATTGGACGTCGACCGCGCCCGGCAGCCGCTTCACGCAGATGACGATCGCCAGCATCGTCCTGCCCCACGGCTTTGCCGGCCTGACCGATCGCCGCTACCACCGCCGCGCGGGTGACAACGACACCGAAAGCGAGATCACTGATCCGCGCGTCTACCGCATGCGCATGTCGCTGATGTTCGGGATCGACCTGACCGCGGACGAGGTGGCGGCGCTGGGGCTGTTCTAACGTCGGCCGGAGCGCCGCCAACCCCTGCCGCCCGAAAAGCCGCCGTGGCCGACCGTCACCTCGCAGGCGACGCCGTCGCCATCGCCGTCCATCTCGGGGCGATAGCCGGGTTGGTCGCGGAACAGTGGCGCCTTGCCGGCCGCCCGCACCGCGTCGCATCCGGAATAATAGACGGCCGCGCTTTCAGCCGCAGGCGATAGGGGAAGGAGCGCATGCAGGTCGGCGGCTGCGCTCGTCCCGGGCGGCGTGGCCGCCAGCCAGACACCGCCGAACGTCAGCGCCGACAGGCTGGCCGTCAATGCGAGAAACCGGCGATCCATGATCGCTCGGTTATCATCCTTGTGTTGCTAAACACTTAGGATCGCTGGTTTGCCTGAAGCTTGCCGTTACACCCGTTCGGCGTTCAGCAGGTCCGCCGCATCGAGCCCCAGCAGGTCGATATAGCCCCGGATCCGCGGCCACTGATTTTCGATGAAGCTCGCGCGTTCCGCCGCGCGCAGCTTGTCCGCCGCGCCCGGCAGCACGAACATGCCGACGCCGCGCCGCACCTCGACATAGCCGTCGTCCTGAAAGCTCTGATACGCCTTGGCGACCGTCAGCGGGTTGGCGCCATGTTCGGCGGCGAAGGCGCGAACCGAGGGAAGCTGGTCACCCGTGCGGTAATCGCCGCGCAGGATCCCGGCGGCGATGGTGCCACGCAGCCGGATGTAGACCGGGCTGTCCTCGTTGCTGAGCGCTGTCATGGTTGTTTAATACACCAGTCGCGTGAAAGGTCCATCCCAAACCTTTCCGTCCGAACCTGCCTTAAAATCCGTGTGATCAGGGCCAGTGGCTGATCACGCGTGCCAGATCGGGACGGGGCCGTTCGTCGAGCGGCCGGCCGGGTGTGCCGAGGAAGACGAAGCCCGCAATCCGTTCGTGCGGCCCGCCGAAGGCATCGCGCACGACTTCCGAAAAGGTCGGCCAGCCGGTCAGCCAGCCGCCCGCAAAGCCCATCGCATGCGCTGCATGCAGCAGGTTCATCGTCGCCGCGCCCGCCGACAGCTCCTGCTCCCAGCGCGGGATGTGGCTGGTCGTGCTGGGCGAAGAGAGCACGACGACCAAAGCCGGCGCCTGATGCGCGAACTGCTCCAGCGATTCGATCTCGATCCGCGCCGCCTGCGGGCGTTCGGCGCGATAGGCATCGGTGATCAGCGTCGCGAGCGCGGCGCGATCGTCAACGATGACGAACCGCCAGGGGGCGAGCTTGCCATGATCCGGCGTGCGTGCAGCGATGGCGATCATCTGCTCGAGCTGCTCGGGCGAGGGCCCCGGCGCGGTCAGGTCGCGCGGCTTGCCGGAACGGCGCGTGGTCAGCAACGAAAGCGGCGTGGAGGTGTCGTTGAACATGGGCGCCGCCATAGCCGCGAGACGCCGATGTTTACAGTCGCGGCTTTGTCGTTACTCTTGATACCATTAACGACGATGCGTGCGCAGCGATGCGGCACAGTTCAGGGAGCGTAACGAATGGTGGACACCCCGACCGCGGACAACCGCGGCGAGCCTGACATCAGCCATATCAATCCGGCCGCCGAAAAGACCTGGTTCGGCCACCCCCGCCAGCTCGCGCGCCTGTTCACCACCGAAATGTGGGAACGCTTCGGCTATTACGGCATGCGCGCGCTGCTGACGCTCTATCTGACGCAGCATTTCCTGTTCGGCGACCGCGCCGCGACCGGCCTGTATGGCGGCTATACCGCGCTCGTGTACCTGACGCCGCTGGTCGGCGGCTATCTGGCGGACCAGTATCTGGGGTCGAAGCGCGCGGTGAAGTTCGGCGCGATCCTGATGGCACTCGGCTATTTCACGCTCGCCTTCGGCGGCCAGCCCGCCAAGCCCTATGCGACGATCGACGGCCAGCGGTACGACGTCGCGGTCGCGCAGGTGAACGGTGTCGAGACGCGCTACGTCATCGACGGCACGCAGAAGCTGGCGATCAAGGGCAATGACGACGGCAGCGTCGCGCTGCTCGGGGCCGACGGCCAGCCGCAGCGCACGATCGCCAAGGGCGGCTTCGCGTCGGACGGCGAACGCAGCACCTTCTACACGACGCTGATGCTCATCGCCTTGTGCATGATCTCGGTCGGCAACGGCTTCTTCAAACCGAATATCTCGACCATGGTGGGTGAGCTCTACGCGCAGGGCGATCGCCGTCGCGACAGCGGCTTCACCATCTTCTACATGGGTATCAACCTCGGCTCGCTGCTCTCGCAATTCCTCTGCCCGCTGCTCGCGGTGGGTATTCCGGGCGTGTGGGCGGGGCTCGGCTGGTGGGCGGGCTTCGGCCTCGCCGCGCTCGGCATGCTGCTCTCGTGGATCCTCATCCAGTTCGATGGCGGTCGCCTGACCGGTTACGGCGAACAGCCCGCGGGCCAGCCCGCCAACCGGACGCTCGGCATCTATGCCGCGGCGCTGATCGGTATCCCGCTCTTCTACCTCCTGTTCGTCAACCTGATGAACAGCGCGGAATCGACCGCGGGGGCGGGCTCGATCGTCGCCTATGTCCTGGCGCTGCCGCTGATGGGCAAATTGCTGTTCGGCACCTTCATCATCGCGGTGCCCGGCATCCTGATCTGGAGCTTCGTGTCGGGCAGCCGCACCGAATTCCAGATGATGCTGGCGGCGATGGTGCTCATCACCTTCAACGTCGTGTTCTGGACGCTGTTCGAACAGGCCGGCTCCAGCCTCACGCTGTTCGCCGATCGCAACACCGACCTCCACATCTTTGGCTATCCGATCTCGGCCGGACAGACGCAGACGTTCAACGCGCTGTTCATCGTGCTCTTCGCCCCCGTCATGGCGGCGATGTGGACGAAGCTCGCCGCTGCGGGCCGTGAACCGTCGATTCCCGTCAAGTTCGGCATCGCGCTGATGGGCGTCGGCGCAGGGTTCCTGTTCCTCGTCTTCGGCAGCCGCTTCGTCGGGCCGGATTTCAAGGTCGGCATCTGGTGGCTCGCGGGGCTGTACCTGATCCACAGCCTCGCCGAACTGTGCATCTCGCCGGTCGGCCTGTCGATGATCACCAAGCTGTCAATCGCGCGCATCGTCGGCCTGATGATGGGCGTGTGGTTCCTGTCGATCTCGGTCGCACAATATTTCGCCGGCATGATCGCGCAGGTCGCCAGCGTCGAAACCGTCGGCGGGCAGGTCACGAACCTGAAGGTCAGCCTCGACACCTACAACGGCGTCTTCACCCTCATCGCCGAGTGGGCGATCGGCCTCGGTATCGTCCTGCTGCTGCTGTCCTGGCCGCTCAAGAAGTGGATGCACGGCGTGAAGTAACGCAAACCCGTCACCCCGGCCGCAGAGCCGGGGTCCCGCTTCTTCTGTCTGCGGCTACAGAAGCGGGACCCCGGGTCAGGCCCGGGGTGACGGATTCTGGTCGAGCCTCTTCGCCCGCCCCACCACGCTCGTCACCGCGACGTCCATCGTCACATTCCCCACGGTCCGGAACAGGTCCGGCACCGTCTCCACCGCCACCAGCAAGCCCAGCGCCTCGATCGGCACGCCCATCGCAAAGGCCACCGGCGCCAGGCTCGCGAAGAAGCTGATCGTCCCCGGTAGCGACACCGACCCCATCGTCGTGATCGCCGCGGTCGCCACCCCGGCCGCAAGCTGTCCCGGCCCGATCGGCACCCCCAGCCAGTGCGCGACATATAGCGCCACCGCCAGGTTCATCGCCGGGCTCGTCGCGCGGAATATCGCCACGGCCACCGGCAGCACGATCCCCGCGGTCGCCGGCGCCACGCCGATCGCTTCCGATCCCTTCAGCATCGCCGGCAGCGACGCGAGCGAGGATTGCGTGCTGATCGCGATCCCCTGCGCCGGTGCCACCGCTTTGGCGAAGGCGCGCACCGGCACGCCTCCGAACACCCGCGCCACGACATAGCCGGCCAGCAGCACGATGAAGCCGATCGTCGACACCAAAACGATATAATGCACCAGCGCCCCGAACGCCGCCGCGCCCGTCCGCGCGCCGACGCCATAGGCAAGCGCGAAGATGCCGATCGGCGCCAGCTTCAGCACCCAGCCGATGATGACCAGCATTGCGTCCGTGATGCTCTGGAACAGGTCGGTCAGCCGCTTGCGCGACTCCGCCTCCAGCCGCGTGATCGCAAAGGCGAAGGCGAGCGTGAACACGGTGAGCGGCAGGAACGCGTCACCCGACGCCGCCGCCACGACATTGGTCGGCACGATCGTGTTGAAGAAATCGGCCAGCGTCGGCACCTTGCCCATCACCGGCGCCGCGGTCAGCGCCGCGCGCAGCGCCTGCGACCATGCCTCCGGCAATGGCCAGGCATCCAGCAGCAGCGGCATCACCGCCGCCGACATCAATGTCGTCCCCCACAGCACCACGACGAACAGCGCCACCGCGCGCCCCGCAATCCGCCCGGCGCGCGCGGCTTCGGCAGTCGCGGCGATCCCCGTCACCAGCAACCCGACGATCAGCGGCACGATCACCATCTGCAGGGCATGCAGCCACGCCTCGCCGATCGGCTGGGTAACGGTCGTCACCGCCAGCGCGGCGTCACGGTTCAGCGCGACCCCCAGGATACCGAGCGCGATGCCGGCAACGAGCGCCAGAAGGATACGGGTGGCTTGCGACATCGGGTTCCTTGGCGCATCGGGAAAACACGAAAACGCATAGCGGGACGGAAACCACGCGATGGCAAGGAAATACTTCGGCACCGACGGAATTCGCGGGCTGACCAACGCGGGCGCGATGACCGCGGCGATGGCGATGAAGGTCGGCATGGCGGCCGGCGCCTATTTCCAGCGCGGCGATCACAAGCATCGCGTGCTGATCGGCAAGGACACGCGCCTGTCGGGCTATATGCTCGAATCCGCGCTCGTCGCGGGCTTCACCAGCGCCGGCATGGACGTCATCATGGTCGGACCCTTGCCGACGCCCGCGGTCGCGATGCTCACCCAGACGATGCGCGCCGACATCGGCGTGATGATCTCGGCCAGCCACAATCCCTTCGCCGACAATGGCATCAAGCTGTTCGGTCCCGACGGCTACAAATTGTCCGACGAGGCCGAACTGACGATCGAAGGCCTGATCGACAGCGAGGTGCCCCTGGCGCCCGCCGCGCAGATCGGCCGCGCGCGCCGCATCGACGACGCGCAAGGGCGCTACATCCACTTCGCCAAGAACACCTTCCCCACCGACCTGCGCCTCGACGGCCTGCGCGTCGTCATCGATTGCGCCAACGGCGCCGCGTACAAGGTCGCGCCCTCCGCGCTGTGGGAATTGGGCGCGGATATCATCGCGATCGGCGTCACCCCCAATGGCGTCAACATCAACAATGGCGTCGGCTCCACCGCGCCGCAGACGCTGTCCGAAACCGTCGTTGCATCGGGTGCCGACATCGGCATCGCGCTGGATGGGGATGCCGACCGCCTGATCGTCGTCGACGAACAGGGCAGGGTGATCGACGGCGACCAGCTGATGGCGACGATCGCCGCCGGCTGGGCGCGCCGCGGCCGGCTGGCGGGCGGCGGGCTCGTCGCAACCGTCATGTCGAACCTCGGCCTCGAACGGCATCTCAAGGCGCAGGGCCTCGGCCTCGTCCGCACTGCGGTCGGCGACCGCTACGTGCTCGAAAAGATGCGCTCGTCGGGCTACAATGTCGGCGGCGAACAGTCGGGCCACATCATCCTGTCGGATTACGGCACCACCGGCGACGGCCTCGTCGCGGCATTGCAGGTGCTCGCCGAGTTGAAGCGCGCCGGCGCACCGGCCAGCGAAGTGCTGCACCGCTTCGAACCGCTGCCGCAATTGCTCAAGAACGTCCGTTTCGCCGGCGGCAAGCCGCTGGAGGCGCAGTCGGTCAAGGACGTGATCGCCGCCGCCGAGGCCGAGCTCGCCGGCACCGGCCGCCTCGTTATCCGCCCGTCGGGCACCGAACCGGTGATCCGCGTGATGGCGGAAGGCGACGATGCGCGTCAGGTCGAAACGCTCGTCGACCGCATCTGCGACGCCGTCCGACAGGCCGCCGCCTGATGCTGGAAATGCGCCCCGACTGCGAGCGCTGCGGCATGGACCTGCCCGCCGACGCACCGGGTGCGTTCATCTGCTCGATGGAATGCACCTTCTGCACCGAATGCGCCGACGCGATGGACGAACGCTGCCCCAATTGCAGCGGCGAACTCCTCGACCGCCCGACGCGGCTCGGCAAACTGCTGAAGGCGAACCCGGCCAGCACGGAACGCCGCTTCCAGGGCTGATCCCGCCCCCTTCGTCATCCCGGCGAACGCCGGGATCCATGGACACGGCGCCACCAGCGTCGGCACACCACCGCGACCTCACCACCACCATGGATCCCGGCGTGCGCCGGGATGACGAATAAATTTGGTTCACGCGGAGACGCGGAGACGCGGAGGTGTAGCGCAAGGATCCGCGGCAGCTCTCACCAAAACGGTTCGACAATGGACCCCGCCCGCGAAACACGGCGCTCATTCCACGCGCGCAACCCTCCGCGTCTCCGCGTCTCCGCGCGAACCCAATCTCCATCGCCACACGCACCGCCGATGGTTCACGCAAAGCCGCGAAGCCGCAAAGAAACCTCACCCGCGGCCCCGCCGCCACCCACGCAACCCCTTGGCGTCTTCGCGTCTTCGCGCGAACCAAAACCGCTGTCCTACACGCCCCCAAATATGCCATGGCACACCCTTATGGCTCACCCGACAAGCCACACCCCCGCCATCGTCATCGCCACGCCCCAGCACGGGGAGCGAGTCCGGACATTACGTACCGTCCACTTCGTCCACTTCCGGAAACATTCATGATCCCCCGCGTCCTCATCATCGCCGGTTCCGATTCGGGCGGCGGCGCCGGTATCCAGGCGGATATCAAGACCGTCACGATGCTCGGCGGCCACGCCATGAGCGCGATCACCGCGATCACCGCGCAGAACACGTTGGGCGTAGAGGACGTCGTTCCAATTCCGGCGAAGGCGGTGGTGCGGCAGATGGCCTGCGTTGCGGAGGACATTGGGATCGACGCGGTAAAGATCGGCATGATCGGCGGCGCCGACACCGTCGCTGCGGTCGCCGATGAACTCGCCCACGGCCTGTACGGCGGGCGCATCGTCTTCGATCCCGTCATGATCGCGACCAGCGGCGCGCGCCTTGCCGACGACCGCACCATCGCGGCCATGGAACGGCTTGCGCGCCTGGCCGCGGTGGTGACGCCCAACCTGCCCGAACTCGCCGTCCTGTGCGGCGTCGAAACGCTCGCGGACGAGGATGTCGAATCCGCCGCCATCGCCTTCGCCACCCGGATCGGTGCGGCCGTGCTGGTCAAGGGCGGCCATGCTGAGGGCGACATCGTCCACGACCGGCTGGTCGACGCCTCGGGCGTCATCGCGCATTGGACCCATCCGCGGATCGACACCCGCCACACCCACGGCACCGGCTGCACGCTGGCGAGCGGGATCGCCACCGGTCTTGCCGCCGGGCTGCCGCTTGCCGACGCCGTGGGGCGGGCCATCGCGTATGTGCAGGCCGCGCTTGCCGCCGCACCCGGGCTTGGCGCAGGGCATGGCCCTATGGGACACACGTTGGGCGTCACGCCCTTTGCCACGATCGCCGCTACATGCCCGGACTGAAGCACGAAAAAGCCTGCCTGCCCCCCGTCGCCGGGGTGGACGAGGCGGGGCGCGGCCCGCTCGCCGGACCGGTCGTCGCCGCCGCGGTGGTGCTGCCCGCCAAGGGCATTCCGCGCGGCATCGATGATTCCAAGAAGCTCTCGGCCACCGAACGCGCTCGCCTCTGCACGCTGATCCAGACCCGCGCCGTCTTCGGCATCGGCATCGTCGAGGCGGACGAGATCGATACGCTCAACATCTATTGGGCGACGATGAAGGCGATGACGCTCGCGGTCGATGCCCTCACGCTCAAGCTCGGCTGCGATCCCGGCCATGTGCTGGTCGACGGCAACCGCCTGCCGCGCTGGTCCTACCCGGCGACGGCGATCGTCAGCGGCGACGCGCACAGCCTGTCGATCGCCGCTGCGTCGATCCTCGCCAAGGAAACGCGCGACGCGATCATGCTCGAACATGCCGCGGTTCACCCGCATTATCACTGGCATTCGAACAAGGGCTACGGCTGCAAACACCATCTGGCGGCGCTGCTCGAACACGGGCCGACCCCGATTCACCGCCGCAGCTTCGCGCCCGTCGCGGCCGCCTACGCGCGAATCACGCCGGATGCGGCGGCGGGACCGCTGTTTACCGCCTCTGCCGCTAACCAATTTCATGGCTGAGTCTTTTGAGTCACACCCCCAGCGCTGGGGGACGCGCGGAATCGCCGCTCCCATATCTTGCGGGGCCGAGTCGTTGGTCGGGCCGCTTAACGGGATGGCAAGCTTTATCGTTAACCACTCAGGCCTTGACGCGAGTCCACCATCTGACGCGAATAGGGGTCCAAGGGGGACGTGATGGCGGTTATCGAGAAGGTCAGGCAGCCGAAGGTTGCGCGCGCGACGGTGCGCAAGGTGGCGGCGCCGCTCGACACGCGCGTGCTGCCGCTCGACCAGATCGTCCGCGGCGATTGCATCGCGGCGATGCGCGCCATGCCCGACAAGTCGGTCGACATGATCTTCGCCGATCCGCCCTACAATCTGCAATTGGGCGGCGAGCTGTTCCGTCCCGACGGCAGCCATGTCGATGCCGTCACCGACGATTGGGACAAGTTCGACACCTTCGCCGCCTATGACGCCTTCACCCGCGCCTGGCTGGCCGAGGCGCACCGCATCCTCAAGGACACCGGCTCGATCTGGGTGATCGGCAGCTATCACAACATCTTCCGCGTCGGCACGGCGGTGCAGGATCTGGGCTATTGGATCCTCAACGACATCGTGTGGCGCAAAGCCAATCCGATGCCCAATTTCCGCGGCACCCGCTTCACCAACGCGCATGAGACGCTCATCTGGGCGTCGAAGGGCGAGGGCGCGAAATACACCTTCAACTACCGCAGCATGAAGACCCTGAACGACGAGTTGCAGATGCGCTCCGACTGGGAATTCCCGATCTGCGGTGGGCAGGAACGCCTGAAGAAGGACGGCGTGAAGGTCCACCCGACGCAAAAGCCCGAGGCGTTGCTCTACCGCATCCTGCTCGCCTGCACGAAGCCCGGCGACGTCGTCGTCGACCCGTTCTTCGGCACCGGCACCACCGGCGCGGTCGCCAAGCGCCTGGGCCGCCACTGGATCGGCATCGAGCGTGAGGGCGATTACATCGCCGCCGCCGAGGAACGCATCGCCGCCGCGCTGCCGCTCGATGAATCGGCACTGTCGACGATGCAGTCGCCGCGTCAGCAGCCCAAGGTCGCTTTCGGCGTGCTGGTCGAAAACGGCTATCTCCAGCCCGGCGCGGTGCTCACCGACACCAAGCGCCGCTTCCGCGTGACGGTCCGCGCCGACGGCAGCCTGCTGTCGGACTGCGGCGCCAGCGGCTCGATCCACAAGCTCGGCGCGACGCTGCAAGGCGCACCCGCCTGCAACGGCTGGACCTTCTGGCAGCATGAAGCCGGCGGCAAGCTCCAGCCGATCGACACGCTGAGACAGACCTACCTGCTCGCGACGCAGCCGTAAGGTCCCCCTCGGCAAAAGCCGGGGAAGGAGCGAGTGCCTGTCTCCCCCCGTCACCCCGGACTTGTTCCGGGGTCCACTCCGCGGCGAGGGGGATGGTTTGAGCCTCTTGCCACCCCCTTGCGGCCCGGTGGACCCCGGAACAAGTCCGGGGTGACGGAGGGCGGTCCGAAAGAGGGTGAACGACACCAAACTCCTCCCCCGCCAGGGGGAGGTGGCACCGCAAAGCGGTGACGGAGGGGGCGGTAAGCGATGCCCCCGTTGTCTCGACCGACCGCCTCTTGCCTTGTCGCCCCACAGCAAGGACACGGGACCGATGACCCTCCACCTCCGCCCCGTCCAGTTCGTCGACACCCCCGTCACCCAGCCCGACGGCAGCGTCGCCCGCCTCGCCGGCGGCCTGCAATGGTTCGCGGCCTATGAGGTGAGCGAAAACGGCGCCAAACGCACCGTCCCGGTTGCCGATATCGCCACCCTCGGCGAACGCGCCCAGACGCTCCACGCCGCGATCACCTCACCGCGCCCACCGCTCGTCCTCGGCGACCGCACGCTCCGCCTCGACCAGCCGCTCGTCGCCGGCATCCTCAACGTCACGCCGGACAGCTTCTCCGACGGCGGCCAGCACAGCGCCGACCCCGCCGCCGCCGCCGCGGCCGGCGTCGACATGGCCGCGGCCGGCGCAGCGCTGATCGATCTCGGCGGCGAATCCACCCGGCCCGGCGCCGCGCAGGTCTGGGAGGGCGACGAAATCGCCCGCATCCAGCCGGTCGTCCAACGCCTCGCCCGCAGCGGCACGCTCGTCTCGATCGACACCCGCAAGGCCGCGGTGATGGAAGCCGCGCTCGCCGCCGGCGCGCAGATCGTCAACGACGTCTCCGCGTTGCTCTGGGACGATCGCGCGCTCGCCGTCGTAGCGCAGGCCGGTTGCCCCGTCGTGCTGATGCACTCGCCCGACCCAAAGGAGGGTGGCCACGCCCGCACCGGCTATCGCGACGTGCTGACCGAGGTGTTCGACTGGCTCGACGCGCGCATCGCCGCGGTTATGGCCGCCGGCATCGACCGATCGCGCATCATCGTCGATCCCGGCATCGGCTTCGGCAAGACGCTGTCGGAGAATCTCGCGCTTCTCAACGGCCTCGCGCTGTTCCACGGTCTCGGCTGCCCGATCATGCTCGGTGCCAGTCGCAAGCGGATGATCGGCGCGCTCGACAACGAAGCCCCGGTGGCGGCGCGCCTCGGCGGCAGTCTCGCGCTTGCGCTGAAGGGGGCGGAAGCCGGCGTGCAACTCCTGCGCGTTCATGACGTTTCCGCAACGGTTCAGGCGCTGCGCGTGTGGCGCGGCCTGCGCGACCGGGCCCTCGCGGGTGGCTGAACAGTAAAATAGTGTTGCGGTGCAGCATAGCGCGCGGATGTGCGTTATGGCCGCTCCGTCATCATTCGTGAGGTTCCATGATCGTCGCATCCTCCCCTCGACTGAACCGTATCATTGCCGAGGTCTGGAAGCCGCTGACGCTCCTGTTCGTCTGGGACGTCATCGTCACGGTCACCTATTACGTCCTGCCGTTCAAGGCGCCGTCGCTGCCACTGACGCTGTTCGGGTCGGTGCTGGCGCTGTTCCTGGGCACGCGCGCCAATTCGGCCTATGCGCGCTGGTGGGAAGGGCGTTCGCTGTGGGGGCTGATGATCAATGCCTCGCGCAACATCAGCCGCGAAGCGCGCAATTTCCTGCCGGCCGAAGAGGCGCATGACCTGCGCCGCACGATCGTGCTGCGCCAGATCGCCTATGTGAACGCGCTACGCTGTCAGCTGCGCAAGCAGCCGGTCGACGAACAGGTGTTGAAATATCTGTCGCGCGGCGAGGCGGAGCCGGCGCTCGCCCGCACCAACATTGCCAACGGCCTGCTCGACGGCACCGGCCGCCGTATCGACGATGCGCGCCGCGCCGGGCTGATCGATACGATCCAGCAGACGCGGATGGAATCGACCCTGGTCGACATCGCCAATTCGCAAGGGGGGATGGAGCGGCTCAAGAATACGCCGCTGCCGAACCAGTTCCGTTTCTTCCCGACGCTGTTCACCCACGTCTTCTGCATCCTGCTGCCGATCGGCCTCGTCGAGACCTTGGGCTTCGCGACGCCGCTGGGGTCGACGGTGGCGGGGCTGATGTTCCTGGCGGTGCTCGCGATCGGTGACGATCTGGTCGATCCGTTCGCCAATACGGTTCACGATCTGCCGCTGACCGCGATGTGCCGGACGATCGAGATCGATCTGCTCCAGTCGATCGGTGACGAGGCGCCGCCGCCGCTGACCCCGGTCAAGGGCGTGCTCTGGTAAGCTAAAGCGTGTAGCCGCCGTCGCTGAGCAGGCAGCTGCCGGTGACGAGCGCGGCGGCGTCGGACAGCAGGAAGCCGATCTGCGCGGCAATCTCCTCCGCCTTGGCATAGCGGCCGAGCGGCGTGGCCATCGCCGCCATTTCCGCAAAGGCGGCGTCACGACCGATCGCGGCGACCCGGTTCGCGAACATCGGGATCGCATCCCACACCGGGGTTTCGACCCCGGCGGGCGCGATGGCGTTGACGCGGATGCGCCGCGCCGCGGCCTCCTTGGCGGCGACCTTCACCAGATGGATCAGCGCCGCCTTCGACGCGCCATAGGCGGCGACGCCCGCCTCCGCCTTGATACCCGCTGCCGATGCGGTCGCGACGATCGCGCCGCCGTCCGCCATCGCCCGCAACGCCGCGCGCAGCGTCAGGAACGCGCCATCCAGGTTCACCGACAGGATGCGTCGCCATTCGGCGAAGTCGAGGTCGGCGATGACGCCCGCACCGGCCACCCCGGCATTCACCACCGCACCGTCGATACCGGCAAGATAGGGTGCCGCAGTGTCCCAGAACGCCTCGTCCGCGACGTCGCCGGGCAGCAGGTCGAGCGTGCACGGCAGGTCGATCGCGGCCAGCGCCGCTGCATCGCGGTCGACCAGCACCAGCCGGCGCGCGCCCTCGGCGGCGAGATGTTGCGCGGTGGCGAGGCCGATGCCCGATGCGGCACCGGTGACGAGGATGTGACGGTTCGCGAAGCGGCTCATGCCGTCCCGCATAGCAGGATCTACGCCGCGGCGTTATCGATGCCCAACTCGCCAAGCTTGCGGTACAAGGTCGACCGCCCGATCCCCAGCCGCCGTGCGACTTCGGTCATCCGCCCGCGATAATGGCCGATGGCGAGCCGGATCACGTCCGCCTCGATATCCTCGAGCGGGCGCAGGTTGCCGTCGGGCCGGAACAGCGTCACCCCGCCGCCGGACAGCGTCGCGGTGCCCGCGCTCCCCGGTCGGCGATTGCCCAGCGAGGCGATCTGCGGGAAATCCGCCCGCGTCAGCGCCGCGCCCTCGCACAGCACCGCGGCGCGAAACAGCGCGTTCTGCAACTGGCGGACGTTGCCCGGCCAGTCATATTGCACCAGCAGCGCCAGCGCATCGTCGGTGATCCCCAGCGGCCTTAGCCCCGGTTGCTGCGCGATCCGCGCCAGCAGGTGTCGCGCCAGCGCCGGCACGTCGGCCAGCCGCTCGCGTAAGGGCGGGATCGTCACCTGCACCACGTTGAGCCGGTAATAGAGGTCCTCGCGGAACCGCCCGGCGGCAACCTCGTCGAGCAGCGTCTTGTTGGTCGCGGCGATCACGCGGACGTCCACCTGCCGCGCATGACGCGCGCCGATCGGCTGGATTTCGCCCGATTGCAGCACGCGCAGCAGCTTCACCTGCGCCTCGAGCGGCATTTCGCCCACTTCGTCGAGCAGGATGGTGCCGCCGTCGGCATCGGCGAACTTGCCGAACTTGCGCTCGAACGCGCCGGTGAACGCGCCCTTTTCATGCCCGAACAATTCGGATTCGACGAGGTTCGCCGGAATGGCCCCGCAATTGACGGTGACCATCGGTTTCTTGGACCGCGGCGAGGCGGCATGGATCGCATCGGCGACCACTTCCTTACCGACGCCGCTTTCGCCTTCCACCAGCACCGGCACGCGCGCCCGCGCCGCCTTGGCGGCGATGGCGAGCGCGGCGCGGAAATCGGGGGAAGACCCGACGATCTCGTCGAACGCCAGCAGCGCCGGAATCTTCTCGGTCAGCGGGCGCAATTCCCCCGCCGCCGTGCCCGCCACCGCTGCCTCCAGCGCGGCGAGCAGGCGTTCGGGCGCCAGCGGCTTGACCAGGAAATCGGTCGCGCCCGCGCGCATCGCCGCGACGGCATGCGCGACCGATCCGTTGGCGGTGAGCATCAGGATGGGGAGCGCCGGGCGTCGTTCGCGCAGCTCGGCGATCAGCGGGCCGGCATCGGCATCGGGCGCCCAATGGTCGAGCAGGATCGCGTCCAGCTGCATTCCGTCCTGCGTGCCGAGCTGTGCCAGCGCCATCTCGCCATCGGCGGCGAAGATCGATCGCCAGCCGGCACGCGCGGCCAGCGCCGACACCAATCGCCGCTGCGCAGGTTCGTCGTCGATCAGCAGAAGCAGCCGCTGCCCGTTGCGCGTCATAAGGTTTTCCGTCCCGGTTCGGGGCAAGCGATACACCGTCGGAGTAAAGGCGGGCTTAAGCCGGTGCAGGCGTACCTTGCCTTGACGCCCATGGCGCTTTGCGGGCAGTGATCGTGCAACAGGGGCGAAGGCGCCACAGGCAAACAGGGGTTGGATGATGGCCGGCAACGGTGACATGAAGGCGCATGTGGCGACCTATTCGAGCGTCACGAAGATGCTGTTCTGGGGCGCCATCGCCTGTGCGGTGATCGCCGCGCTGGTGATCTGGCTGATCGCCTGAGCGCCCGCCGATATGAAGATCGCCGTCCTCAAGGAACATGTTGACGGCGAGCGGCGCGTTGCCGCCACGCCGGAAACCGCCAAGAAATTCATCGCTCTGGGTGCGACCGTCGCGGTGGAAACCGGCGCCGGTGCCGCCGCCCGTTATGCCGATCAGGCCTATGCCGATGTCGGCGCCAGCGTCGCCGACCGCGCGACCACGCTCGCCGGCGCGGACATCATCCTCGGCGTGCAGGGTCCCGATCCCGCCGGTCTGACGGGCGCTGCGGCTGGGGCGTGGATCGTCGCCGGCCTCAACCCCTTCGGGGACCGTGCGCGAATCGACGCCTATGCCGCCGCCGGCTACGAAGCCCTGGCGATGGAATTCATGCCGCGCATCACCCGCGCGCAGTCGATGGACATATTGTCGTCGCAGTCGAACCTCGCCGGGTACAAGGCGGTGCTCGACGCCGCGGCCGAATATGGCCGCGCCTTCCCGATGATGATGACCGCGGCCGGCACGGTCAGCGCCGCCAAGGTGTTCGTCATGGGCGTCGGAGTCGCCGGCTTGCAGGCGATCGCCACCGCGCGGCGCCTCGGCGCGCAGGTTTCCGCGACCGATGTCCGCTCGGCCACCAAGGAACAGATCCAGAGCCTCGGCGCCAAGCCGATCTTCGTCGAGAATGTGAAGGGCATCGAAGGCGAAGGCGCCGGCGGCTATGCCGGCGAGATGAGCGACGAGTATAAGGCGGCACAGGCCGAACTCGTGTCGTCGCATATCGCCAAGCAGGATATCGTCATCACCACGGCGCTGATCCCCGGCCGCCCGGCGCCACGCCTGATCAGCGATGCGCAGGTCGCCAGCATGCGCCCGGGCAGCGTCATCGTCGACCTCGCCGTCGAACAGGGCGGCAATGTCGAAGGCGCGGTGGCGGGCGAGATCGTCAAGCGCCACGGCGTCACGATCGTCGGTCATCGCAACGTCGCCGGCCGCCTGCCCGCCGACGCTTCGGCGTTGTTCAGTCGCAACCTCTACAACTTTCTCTCGACCTTCTGGGACAAGGAGGCCGGCCGCCCGGTGCTCGACGCCGAGATCGGCGACGCCGTCCGTTTGACGAAGGACGGGCAGGTGGTGAACGCCCGGCTGCTCGGCGCATGAGGGGGGCTGTCCTACACGCCGCTCTCAGGCCTAGTCTTGCGGCTATGAACCGCGAATCGCGCTTCCGCTCCGTCGCTACGAACCGTTCGGGTTCGCGGTATGGCAAACAGGGGGATACCGTTTCGCTCACTTTGTCCACTTTCGAAGCGCCGGTACGCCGCGCCGAAACGGTCGGGAGCTGAATCATGGACTTCGTCGCGATCCTCTCGATCTTCGTGCTGGCCTGCTTTGTTGGATATTATGTCGTCTGGTCGGTCACGCCGGCGTTGCATACGCCGCTGATGGCGGTGACCAACGCCATCTCCAGCGTCATCATCGTCGGCGCCCTGATCGCCGGCGCGGCGGCGGGCAGTGCCTCGTCGAAATGGCTGGGGCTGCTTGGCGTGGTGCTGGCCAGCATCAACATCTTCGGCGGATTCGCGGTCACCAGCCGCATGCTCGCCATGTACAAGAAGAAGGACCGGCCGGCGCCGGCCAAACACTAGGCAATTCGTCACCCCGGCCTTGGGGTCCCATCAAAGTATTACTTTGATGGGGTCCCTGAGCCGGGGTCCCGCTTCTTCTGGCGGCGGGACAAGACAGCGGGACCCCGGCTCAAGGCCGGGGTGACGAAGGGGGATACGGGGACATGGAACACGCAACCGCCGGCAGCTCGTTCGCAGCGCTCGCCTATCTGATCGCCGGGGTGTGCTTCATCCTCGCCTTGCGCGGCCTGTCGTCGCCGACGTCCAGCCAGCGCGGCAATCGCTTCGGCATGATCGGCATGACCATCGCCGTGGTGACGACGCTGGTGACGCATGTGCCGATCGACCAGTTGCTCGTGACCGGCGCGACGCCGACCTATGATTACACGGCGATCCTCAGCCGCGTCGATTACGTCACGATGCTCGAAATCCTCGCCGCCATCGGCATCGGCGCGGTCATCGGCATCACCACTGCGCGCCGTATCGCGATGACCGCGATGCCGCAGCTCGTCGCCGCCTTCCACAGCCTCGTCGGCTTGGCCGCTGTCCTCGTCGCTTGCGCCGCCTTCCTTAACCCCATCGCCTTCGGCATCGCCGACATGGTGATCCCGATGATCGGCCAGCCCTTTGCCGTCATCCATGGCGTCAGCCGGGTCGAAATGGGCCTCGGCGTCGCGATCGGTGCGATCACCTTTTCGGGCAGCGTCATCGCCTTCCTCAAACTGAACGGCAACATGGGTGGCAAGCCGATCCTGCTGCCCGGCCGCCACGCCATCAACCTCGCCGTGCTGGCCGCGATCCTGCTGCTCGTCGCCTATTTCACGCAGGATCAGAGCCCCTGGATCTTCTGGACGATCACGATCCTCAGCTTCGCGATCGGTTTCCTGCTCATCATCCCGATCGGCGGCGCGGACATGCCCGTCGTCGTCAGCATGCTCAACAGCTATTCCGGTTGGGCGGCGGCGGCGATGGGCTTCACGCTGCACAACAGCGCGATGATCATCACCGGTGCGCTGGTCGGCTCGTCGGGTGCGATCCTCAGCTACATCATGTGCCGCGCGATGAACCGCAGCTTCATCAGCGTCATCGCCGGCGGCTTCGGGGCAGAGGCCGCGGCGGGCGGCGGCGGCGACAAGGTCGATCGCCCGTGGAAGCGCGGCTCGGCAGAAGACGCCGCCTTCCTGATGAGCCAGGCCGAACAGGTCGTCATCGTGCCGGGTTACGGCATGGCGGTCGCGCAGGCACAGCACGTCCTGCGCGAAATGGCCGACAAGCTGAAGGAGCATGGCGTCCGGGTGAAATACGCGATCCATCCCGTCGCGGGCCGCATGCCGGGCCATATGAACGTGCTGCTCGCCGAAGCGAACGTGCCCTATGACGAGGTGTTCGAACTGGAGGACATCAACTCCGAATTCGCACAGACCGACGTCGCTTTCGTCATCGGTGCCAACGACGTCACCAACCCGGCGGCCAAAACGGACAAATCCTCGCCGATCTATGGCATGCCCGTGCTCGACGTCGAAAAGGCGAAGACCGTGCTGTTCATCAAGCGCTCGATGGGCGGCGTCGGCTATGCCGGGGTCGATAACGACGTGTTCTACATGGACAATACCATGATGCTGCTCGCCGACGCGAAGAAGATGGTGGAGGAGATCGTCAAGGCGCTCGACTGATGGTGTCGGCTGTCTCCATTTTGGATGTAATTGGCATTTGGGCGCCATTTACCTCGGAAATGGAGGTGACTGACCGCGATCCCGCCCCCGGCCCGCGTATCGTGCCGCCATGGGGAAGGCGACGTTTACCGAATGGGCGGGGCAGGGCGGTGCCGGCTGCTACAGGCACCGCGGCCGCGCGATGCTGCTGATCGCCGACAGCGACATGGGCGCTGCCGCCGACGCAGCGATCGCCGCCGCCGGGGGACGGCCCTTGCGGCGCATCGCCTGGGCCGATGTGGAGGCGGGTCTCGCCGCCGTCGTCGCCGCGCCCGTCGTGCTGGCGGAGGCGGGCGGCGTGGCTCCCGAACGGCTGGAACAGGCGCTGCCCACGCTCTGCCGCTTCCTCGACGCCATGGAGACGCGCGGCGTCGTCACCTTCGGGCCGGACCAGATCGATCTCGTCGCCCGCCATTTGATGGGTGCCCCCGTCGAATTGCTCTGCGACGCCACCATCCCGCAGCGCGCGCTGGCGCTGGCCCAGGCGGCACTGCCCCGGGCGCTGATGCTGAACGACAGCATGCCCGACCGGGTCGAGGACGATCGCCACGCCTACAATCCGCAGGGCTCCGAATCCGACGACCAGCACATCCGCCGCATGGCCGAAGGGATCGCGCAAATCTCACGCATCACCGCCGGCCTCCTCTCCCATACCGCGCCGACGGAGGGTGCCCCGGGCACCCGCGACCTCGCCGACCGCCGCCGCAGCTTCGCAAGCGAGCCTGCGCCCGGCGGTCAGGTCGTCACGCCGCAGGAGGTGCGCCGCGTCATCCAGTTGCGCCAATCCCGCAGCCGCTTCTTCGGCCAGTTCATCGGCGAGGGCCTGTTCGAGGACCCGGCGTGGGACATGCTGCTCGACCTGTTCGCCGCCGAGCTGGAGGGCAATCGCGTCAGCGTGTCCAGCCTGTGCATCGCCGCCGGTGTCGCGCCGACCACCGCGTTGCGCTGGATCGCCCGCATGACCGACATGGGCCTGTTCGTCCGCCACCCCGACCCCGTCGACCGCCGCCGCGCCTTCATGACCCTGTCGCCGCGCGCCAGCGAGGCGATGCGCGCCTATCTGGTGGCGGCGCGGAAGGCGTGAGTGCGCTTCCCTCTTGCGATTCCGCTCCGGCTTTGGCAGGGCGGACATCCCCGAGAGGGGGCGCTTAGCTCAGTTGGTAGAGCATCTCGTTTACACCCCGCACGCCAAGATGGCTGTGACCCGCAGAAACCCTAGGGTTTTTGGCGCTTGGCCTTCGGGACTTCGGGAATAGTCCGGGAGTTTATTCCGCGCGCACACTCCGATAACGTTATCGGTAGACGGTTGGCTCACGCATGCACCGTAATACGAGGCAAATCTCGCATTCCAATGGTGCATGGGTTGCGATGTTCGTAGGGCGTACACACTTGGGTTCGGCAAGGCGTGGCATCGTGTGCGGCGATACGGTATTGGCATTTGTCACAAAAATCCGCTTGCAACGGCGCGGTGAAAATCCAATATTGAATTGGCAGCGCAGTTCGAGTAGCGGGCGCGCAGCTAGTCCGGGTTTAACCGATCGTAAACGGGAACCCGGCTATCGACAAACGTGTTAGGTTTCCGTTCGCCATGGAGGCGGACGGATTTTTGTTGGAAGGAGGCAGTCGTGGCAACCATGACAGAGCAGAAGAGCCTCGCCGATCGGTATGAGGCGATGGCAAAGGAAAGCGGCCTCGTCGACGTCAAATTCTTGGTCAGCAATCTGGCCGAAACGACGAACGAAGAGGTGTGTCGCGAAGTGAATGCGATGTATGCAGCGCTTGAGCGCAACGAATTCAAGGTACTTGATTTCGGCGATCGCACGATCAACTGACCGTCTTTCCAGCAACTTGTCAGAAAGGCTCTACTGCGGTAGGGCCTTTTTTTTATCCTCTCGCGAGACCCTGATGCAACCTGACATGGCTAAGCTGGCAACCGTGTTGAAAAAGGTCGACCAGGTTCGTGACGAGATCAAACGCTATTGCGTGGGCGCGCCTGGGCCAGCTTTAAGCGTGATGGATCTCCATTATGTAGTCCAGCAGATGTACGGACTGCGTATCGATATGATCGAAGTCGATTTCGCGGCTGTGCATTTCCAAGGAAAGGTTGAAAGGTACTCGGATAAGCATGCGCGTATTATTGTTCGCGCGAGTCTGTCTGAGCGGGAAAAGCGCTTGGTAACCGTGAAGGAGATCTGTCATCTCATCATTGATGAGGAGGAGGATTGGTCCATTCATGGTACAGACACTATCGATGACCTGCTGGGTGAAGTTCTCCAGGTATCCCAAAATGGGACTGGGAATCAATCGCCGACAAGTGCTTTGCACTCAGAACTGATGGCAATGATTGCGGCGGGTGAGCTCATGTATCCTGCTGAATATCGACCATCGGATATGCAGGACTTGGCTGATAAGAAAAGCACGCTGTCTGCCATTGCAGTTCAACATGACATGCCAGCATACGCTATCGCCCATATGCACAAGCATCATGCCCTGTTGGAGTCTGCGCGCCAGCAGCATGCTATCGCAGCCTGATCGCGAGGAAAGTGCTTCAAATCCGGAAGCTGTGTTAATCAGCCTTACGTGCTGATGCATGTTTGGTATTTGGTCTATCGACCCTGCTGACGTCGGAAGCATCGAGCGCATCCCGTACGTCGTCATCAGTGGCATGCGCGTAACGCAGCGTCGTCTTGATTGACTTGTGCGCTAGGGCGCGCTGGGCGGCCTTCAGGTTTCCCGTTGCGCGAAGGATGCGGGTGCCTCTTGTGTGGCGCAGATCGTGGAAGCGGAAATCCTCAACGCCGGCGTTGGCGAGGGCTGCGGCCCATGGTTTCCGGATTACTGTCGCCGTCATCGGATAGCGCTCACCCTTTTTCCGCGCCGGTTGTTTGCGGCCGAGCTTATCGACAAACGCTGATTTCGTCCGGACGGCCTTATAGGTGAACACGAACGGGCCGACCTTTGGTTGGTTGGCAATGATGAGCAGCATGTCCTGGGTGAGCGGTCGACGGACGACGTCGCCGCCCTTAATGCGCGTGCCGGCGGTGCGCGCGCCGAGATCGACGTCGGACCAGCGAAGTCCCATCACCTCGCTTTTGCGCCATCCGGCCTTCAGCGCGAAATCGCAGAAGTCGTATAGGTCGCCCCGGATCTCTTCGAATAGCGCGGTCTCTTCCGCCGCGCTCAATTCGCGGGGTGCCTTGTCGACCACCTTCAGCATGAGGGCGCCCCAGTCAGGCATTTCCCCGACGTCGTAGCGAGCCTTGGCGGCCCATCGCCAGATCGCGCGCCATACCTCGATCTCGCGATTGACGGACGCGTTGACCCGACCATTGCGGCGCTTCGCTACCAAGGCGAGCAGATCGCGCTGGGTGATTTCCGAAAGCAGTGCGCCCGCGCCTTGCGCCTCGATCAGGATGCCGATCGTCCGCTCGCTATCGTTCCACGACGGCAGATCGCCGGCCTTGTCCTCATACAGGCCGCAAGCCTCGTCGAGTGTGATGGGCGGGCGTGCGTTCCCGCCGTTGCGGGCCTTTGCCCGCTCGGTTTCCTCTACGCGTTCGGCCGCGCGCCGCGTCTTTGCCCCCGTCGATCCGTGAAAGCGACGACCCTTCCAGACGAAGTCGAAGTGGAAATACGGCGAGTTTTTCGGCTTGTAGATAGACATTCGGGTGCCTTCCGGGCGCGGCTGGCGATGAACTCGTCGCAGTCCTCCGGCCGGTAGCGAATCTTGCGATCGGTAATTGCGACGTAACGAATGTGACCGTCCTGCCGGAGTCGGCGCAAGGTCTTCGTGCAGACGTGGATGCGCTTGGCGGCTTCCTCGGGCGTCAGGAGCTCCATCATGCTGCCGCCCTCGCTTCATGAACCGCGCCCGCCGATCGCTCGACGTCCACCCTCAGGACGATCCACGCGACGCCATGCCGGGTGCGCTGTAGCCAGGCCAGCGCCTCGTAGAGGTCGGCCAGCTGCGCGGCGCCTTCGTCGGCCGGCTTGCGCTTGGCGATCATCCGCTGCCGCTCGGCCGCGCGCACGAGCTCGGCCTCCATCTCGAAGCTGTAGGCGCCGAACAAGTCTGTGTTCTCGTCCCACGCGGGGCAGGGTGGCCGAGCATGGTCCGTGATCCAGCGCCACTGGTCGACGATGCACCGCGCCAGCCGCAGGCCACGCTCGGCATCGGCCGGGGTGATCTTGTTCGCCCTGATTGCGGCCGGATAGCCTTCCTCCCGCCCGCGTAGCAGCGCCACCGCGGCGCGGCCGCAAAGGTGACGGTGCTGCGGGGCGGCGTAGACGGGAAGCGTCAATTTTGCTCGCCTTTGCTCATCGCCATGCTGGCGCATTGCAGCCATGCGAAGTCGAGCGCCTGGTGCAGCGCTTCACGGGCGCTGTCCGGTGGGGTGTTGACGTGCATAGCGTAGGCGATCTGCACGATCGCCATGATCCCTCCCGTCCAAATGGCTTCCTCGGTGCTCCCTGTCTTCGGAGCTTTCCGCAAACGACGTAGGGTATGTTCGGTCCACGCTAAGCGCTCACGCTCGCAGGCTGCGTCATGAGCATCGTTTGGGTTGAACGGTCCCCAGCCGCTGGTGTCGATGTTCATGCGGCGGCTCATCAGTCGATCGTCGCAACGTCGTTGCGCTCCAGCCACTGGTCGCGATCGTCGCCGAGGCGGCGGTCCATCTGCTCTTCGGTTTCGGGCCAAAGGTGCATGTCATGCACCAGCCGTTCGTAGGTGCAGTTCCACCAACAACGGATAAGGTTGTCGGGGTGCTTGTATCCGAGGATTTGCGCGGCGTGGAGAAAGTGCAGCTGAAAATGATGCGGCAGCGCGTCGAGTTCACGGAGATAACTGCTTACAAGATCATCCATAGCGACCTGCCAGCCGGTGCGATGGTCAACAGCTGTGGCGAAGAAGCTGGGACCTGTGAACGATCCTCCACCTTGTTCATGCGGTGTCTTTAAGATGCGACGATCCATCGCGGACAGCAGGACGCAGCGCCGATACCACCGCACAAGCATCTTGGACGGACCGTATTTTGGCGTGCCATCGGGTCCGCGGATTGCGGTGAGCAGAACCGTCTGCTGCATCAGCGTCAGACTCGAAACCCACGGTTGCAACACCGTGGTCAAATTCGTGCTTTCGGGTAGCATTGTCACAGTTCCCAATGCTGAAGGTCTTCGTCGACCAGGGCGTGCGCGGCGTCGCGATCCCAAGGCAAGCTTGGGTGGCCGAAAGGGACGCCCAACACGTCGAGCGAGGCGCCGTAGGTGGCGTAAGCAAGCTCCATCGCCTGCTGGCGGCTGATAGTGTTCACTCGGATGCCGAACAGCCAGCGGCTAGTTCGCCGACGGTAATGCTTCGCCATGTGGACGATGAAGCCGCTAATCTCAGCGTGCAATTCCGCGGAAACGGGTTGCTTTTGGCGCATCGCCTCTCGAACGATGGCGGCCAGCCAGACCCGGCCGTCGTCGTTCAGTTCTTCCCATTCGGCAGAAGCATAGGCCGAGACGACGGCGTGGCTGTCGACGATCGCCGCGGCCATCGCCATCTGCTCGATGGATGGCTGCTCGAAGCGCGGTAGGGTCGGAGCGGCATGCGTTACCATACTGTTGCCCCCATTTCCTCTAGCCAGTTCGACCAGCGCCTGTCTGGAATGGCGTCGTACCGCGAGCGTCCATATTGACCGCGATCGTCCAAGCTGACGGAGCACAGCAGGCCGATTTCGCCGTCAAATCGGCGTCTGGCCGTCTTGGGAGCAATGCCATTGAGGATGCGCCATGCACGGACGGCCGAGCGGCTGCGTCCCACCTTTAGCGCAACCTGCCGGTCTCCCATGTCAGTGGCGAAAAGCGAGGTGCGACGGGCAGCGTCCGCAGCGTTTATCGTCGACGTGAGATGATGATGTGGAGGCAACTGCCGGCGTGTTCGCCACGCAGCGACCGCGTTTTTTGTCACGCCCTGGACAGCGGCAATGGCGGCGTCTGAGAGGCCGTCATCATATAATCTCATACGCTGCTGCTGCTTCGACTTCGGCAGCCCACGAATGCCGGGGCCAAGTCCCGCGATCATTCGGGAACGCCAGTTCGCGGATGCGCCGACGCTAAGTTGAGTCATGGCAGCACCGCTTTCACGGCCAAGCCGAGTGCGTTGAGGGCAAACTCTCGGCCATCGGTGCCCGCGCGGCTGATGGTCAGCGCCGGCCGTTTGGCTTTGCGGTGCTCCAGGCGTTTCGCGGCCGTCGATGCACAGCCGAGGGTGCAATATTGGTCGCTCAGGCCGCGGATCGTCAGACGCTGACCGATCGACAGGCTGGCTGCGATCTTTCGCGGGTCCGCCGCGGGCTTGGTGCTGGAATGATCCATTAGAACCGCCCCATCGCCCATGCGCCGATGAAGCCCGATGCAAGCCAACCTGCGATCAGTATCGACGTCAGACTGCAAATCCGGCCCAGCGTTATGCTGGGGGCGGCGTCCGCCGGCTCGTGCAGGCCGTGCAACGTGCGGGCGTGAACAACGATCTCGGTGCCGTCGGGAGGCGTTGCCTCATCCATACGCCAGCGGCGGACTGCGGACCTGAGCCGTTCTGCGTTCGGGTCGGGCGCCAGGACAACGGCTCTCCCCGGCTGACAGGCCGCGGCCACGTGTGCGCGAAGCGAAGCGGGAGGACGCCGCCTGCCCCCCGCGAGAGGGTCAACATCATCGACGCGGGTGATTTGCCGAGCGCTAATGAGGGGCCATACGCGCGGCTGCGGTAGCTCGTGACCTAAGCGCTTATAGAACGCCCCTAGCGACTTGTCGGCTTGCTCTCGGCTCAGGATCTGCGGTTGCGACACGCTGTTCTCCCATCGGGCGGGATGCCCTGACGGGTGCTATATCTGCCAATATGGCATTTTTCGTCAATCGGAAAAATGCCATATTGGCATTAACCTAAATCGCGTGTTGCCAACCGTATTCGTTTTGTTCCACTTTCCTCGGGTCGATTGGGAGTGAGTCGTGGGCCAGAAGGTCGTGGAGTGGTGCCGGGCGACAAGTTTCGGGCTTCCTGTTGGACCATGGCGGTTTGGTCGCCGCGTCGCCCGTCAGGATCTGATCGATCAAGGGCTAGGCTCTTATGACGAATACGGCTGCTTCTACACGACGGTGCCTGGAGGCATGGATGTTCGCCGTGAATGGATGGAGTACGGTGAGGCGCAATCGTTAGCGCTGTCGGTGCAGCGCCGTCACGCGGCCGAAAACCTGAAACGAAGTGCCGTCACCGATGATAATCGTCGAGTGAATAGGGTTCGTCGATCGAGGAATAAGCCGGGCGGGGTCACCCTCGAACTGTTTGAAGGTAGCCTCGCCGTCAATAATCACGACGTATAAACGACCTGGAAATAATGCCTTGTCGTTACGGTCAACGATGACCGTGCCCCCATCCTCGATTTCCATATCCATGGAATCGCCATCAACGCGCAGCGCTACGGCTCCCTCCGGCGTCGATGCTGGCACCGGCAGCTCGCCAAGTGCTTGTTGAACCGCCTCCTTCATGCTCCCAGCTGCGACGAGCCCGATAATAGGAATGATCCGCACGCCAGCTTCGGGGAGCGATGGCTCCGCGCCTTCGTAGCCGAGCCAAGCCTCGACCTTTTTCATCTCGGGATGCTTGAACGGACGTTTGTTTGTCAGGCGCTTTGAGACGGCGGTTGGATCAATGCCGAGCAGATTGGCAAGGTCAGCCTGATTAAGGTTGCGCTCTTTCATGCGCTTGCGGATTTCGTCGATATCCATGGGGGCCGTTAGGGCACTGCGCATGCCAGTTTGGCAAATGCCATTACGGCATATTTCGCTTGCGCCGAAAATGCCATTTTGGCATATTCTTGTTCATGGATGCCTTCGCTAACGCTCTGATCGACGCCATGGGCGGAACAACCGCTGTCGCCACTCGCGCCAAAACCGGTGTTTCGACCGTCCATCACTGGCGTCGCACGGGGCTTTCTCCTTCGCGCCTCGATCATTTGTGCCGCATCGCGCATGATGAGTTGCCCTCACTTGATCTGGAAGCAATCGCCGAAGAGCACGGCGTACAACTTCCGTTTAGCGGTGAAGACGTCGGCTCGTCAGTTGGAAAGGCGGGTGAAATTTCCGGTTCGGTGGCGGCATGACGCCCGAACGCCTGGCGCTCAAGCGCGCGACCGCTGAAATGATAAAGGGTGTCGGCGGTCTGGAAGCTGGGGCGGGCTATACCCGCGTCGGCAAGTCGATGCTGGCGGACTATGGGTCGGTCCACAAGCCGGACTGCTTCGTGCCGATCGATATCGTCGCCGATCTGGAGCCGTTGTCGCGCGAGCGCGGCGGATGGCCGCATGCCACGCGGGCGCTGTGCAAGATGATGGGCGGCACATTCGTGCCCGAGCCCGAATTGCCCGTCACTGGTGCCGACATCTTCGCCAAACTGGGCACCCTCCATAGCGAGTTCGCCGACGTCACAGGCGCCGTGTGCAACGGCATGCGCGACGGGGTGTGGAGCGGGGAGGACGGCGCTGAACTGGAGCGCCAGCTCGACGACGTGATCGAAATTGCGATCCGCATGCGGGCGCTCGCCCGCCTCACCAAGGGAGACAACGCATGAAAAAGCTGCACCTAAAGGGTGTGCCGACGAACGAAGGCGCGCGGCTGCTCGGACGTCGGGTCATGGCGGCCTATGGCGGCATCGTGCCCGTCGCCGCCACGGCCATGAAGCTATCGGCGACCACGATCATGCGCCTGATCGATGGCGAGATCGTGCCTGGAGAAGAGTTGGTCGCCGACGTCGCGCGCGCGACCGGCGACCGCATCACGCGCGCGCATTGGCGGATGGAGCCGCTGGGCGGCTGGTTCGACGCCGATATCGTCAACATCGCCGCGTGAGCCGGCAAGGGGGATTTCCAATGGCCCGTTTGGCGGGATCGGCCGTGCTTCGGCCTGACGGACATGCGATCGACGTCGACGACGTCGAGCAGTGGGTCGCTTCGGCCGACGTCGGGGCGGAATTGGTCTATGCCTGGGGCTCCGCGCCCCCGCGTGACCGCGCCGCATGGACGCGCGCCCGGTCGTTGTTCGACGAGGGCGAGGTGCGCTTACACGACCGGCGCCGGGAATCAGGTGGCCGCGAATGGTATATGGTCAAGCGGCAGGCGCCGGTCGGGTTGGAGGCCGTGCCGGTGGAAGCCGATCCGGTGCCGGAGACGGAGGAAGCGGCGGTGCTGCGCATCCTTCGTCGGCATGTCCGCATGGGTATGCATTGCCCGACCAATGCGGAGATCGGGCGGCAGGTCGAATTGACCGCGCCGCAGGTGGCCTATCGCATTCGGTTGCTTCGCGCGGCGCGGCTAATCCTGATGGAAGAGCGCGGGCCGGGGCAGCGTCGTATCTGTACCATAGGCGGGCGCTCGACGCCGGGCGGTGCGCTGTGACGGGCGGGGTCACGGGATTGCAGCTTCATCGCGAGGTGACGTTGTACGTGGGCCGCACGGGCACGAGCTGGGAAACGCTGGCGATCGCCGCGGGTGTAGGCGGGTCGACTATTCGCAGCCTCAACCGCAAGGGGTATCCCGCCACGCAGACGGTCAGCCGCCTGCGCAAGGTCATGAAGGCAAACCCCAAGGGCATCGCGCGTCATACGGCGTGCCAGTTCGTCGGCACCGCGCCAGCCCCAACGCCGATGACGCCGGTCGTTGACCCTGCGTCGGTCACGCTTCTGGAATCGCGTGTCTTTCCGCGGCCGGTGCCGATGCGCCCGGTCGACATGCTGGCCGCGCCGACCGTGGCGGAGGCGATAGCTTCCGGCCTGGTCGAGACGCCGTCGGACCTGATTGCGACGGTGCAACGGCGCTGGCCGTCCGTGTGGATGCGCATCGTCGAACGGGCACGGGCGGCCAAGGTAATGCCGGGCGCGCTGCTGGTCGAGGCGATCGAACGGGGTTTTGAGGCGGCATGAGCCTCAAGCCGCTCAGTGCATCAGCCGGCAGCGCCTTTTCACGCGCGCAGACCGACGATCCGGTAAATCGCGAGACCCACGACTTCTACCCGACGCATCCCGGCGCGACGCGCGCGCTGCTGACCGTCGAGCACTTCGACGGGCCGATATGGGAACCTGCCTGCGGCGATGGTGCCATGTCGCAGGTGTTAGAGGCGGCAGGCCATGCTGTGCTGAGCACGGACCTTATCGACCGCGGCTATGGGGAGGGCGGGCGCGACTTCCTGATGGAATGGTCGCCGCGGTCCGACCATGTCGTGACGAACCCCCCGTTCCGGTGGGCTATGGAGTTTGCCGATCGCGCGCTGCTGCTGACGCGTTCGCCGGGTGGCAAGGTCGCCCTGTTCCTGCGCCTTGCCTTTCTCGAAGGGTTGGAGCGGCAGCGCTGGTTCGCGGGAACGCCCTTGGCGCGCGTGTGGGTCATGTCGCGGCGGGTTCCGATGCAGCGAGGTCGACTCGCCGACATGGACAGCCGGGAGGAGGCGCGTGGCGGGGTCATCGCCTTCGCCTGGTTCGTTTGGGAACATGGCCATACGGGTGCCCCGGCGCTCGGCTGGCTCGACTGGAAGGCGGCGTAATGGCGCATTCCCGGTTTGCCCTGACCACGATGCTCGATTGGATCGAGCGGTGCCTTACCGACGGCATCGCGCTGCTGCCGACCGATGCGGAGATCATGGAGCGCTACGGCTTCACCTCACCAGAACACGCGCGCACACTGCTCGCCGAACTGGCTGACGCCGGCAAGATCACGATCCGGGGTTATGGCGCCGATCGCGTGATCGTGCTCGGCCGGGTCAGAGCCGCCGTCGCGCCGTTGCCGCGTGTGGTGCCGCCCGCGCGCAGGGTCGACGCCGAGATCGATCAAGCGGTCACCAAGATCAGGGGCATCGTCAATCGACAGGGGGCCGCCGTCCGCAAGGCCGTCGAGGCGAACGCGGAGGAACTGCTCAACATGGTCAATCCCTCGCCTGCGGCACCGACGCCGCCCCTCAGGAAACAGGAGAATCGTGCAATGGCTGGTGCCAAGTCCATCCAATTGCCGAGCGCCGCGGCGTCGGCGATCGAAGCCGTCGAACGCCTCGCCGAGGCGGACGGTATCTCGCTGGGCATTGCCGCCGCCACGCTGATCGAGCGCGGCATGTCGGTGCAGCGACCGACTGCGAATGCCGTTGCGCCTTCGCTCGAAGAGGCGATCGAAATGTTGCGGGCAGCTTTTGGAGCGCGCCCCGACCATTCGGCCGAGCTGGCGGAAGAGCGCGATGCGCGTGTTGCGGCCGAAGCGCGGGCGGTTGCCGCAGAACTGAAGCTGGAGGCGGTTCGCGCTGCCTTTGCATGACCGACCAGCGGGAAAGCCTCTTCGACCGCGCGCGTAAGGTCACGCCCGCCGACGTCGCTCGTGAACACGGGGTCAAGCTCTACAAGTCAGGACGGAAGCGCTCACGCGGGACGTGTCCGGTCTGCGAGAGCGGAGACGCATTCATCGCCGACGAGGACGGGCCGATCTGGCATTGCTTCTCTTGCGGCGAAACCGGCGATTCGGTCGCGTTGGAAATGGAACTCGGTGGCCATGCCGATCGCGTCGCCGCGGCGCGCGTGCTGGCAGGCGAGGCGGACCGAGTTCGACAAGAGCGCCCACGCCGCCAAAGGGTGGAAGCGGCGGCCGAAGTCGTCGATAGCAGCGTCGTCGCCCACCACATCGCCCAGCACATGGTGCCGGCGCCTGGAACGATCGTAGAGGCGTGGTTGAGCAGCCGCGGGATCGACGTCGGTCGCGTCGTCGGTGCTATCGATCGACTTTACTTTCTGCCGCGGTGCCCGGCCGCGTCGTGGCGGATCGATCGCGATCCTTCCACGGTCATTCACGCCCCAGCGATGATCGCACCGCTGCGCGAGACCGCGTTCGGTCCGATCGTCGGCATACACGCGACCTATCTGTCGCGCGACGGCCGGCGTAAGGCGGCGTTCGGCGCCCTGCCGAACGGCAAGCCCCGGCCATCGCGTAAGATGTGGGGACAGGCGCGCGGTGCGGCATGCTTCCTTGGCGAAATGGACGGCGCCGGTCCGCCGGTGACGATCGCGGGGGAGGGCGTCGAGACGGTTCTGTCCTACGCCGCAGACCTGCCGATGGCGAGCACGCCTCTTGCCTTGCTTAGCCTCGATAACCTGCAAGGCAGGGCGATGCGCGACGCGGAGGGCGTCGTGCCATTGTGGAACCTGCGCAGCGACCCGGAATCGCCGCCCTTCACCCTGCAGGGTGCCGGCGAGGTGCATCTGCTGATCGATGCGGACATGCGGCCGGTTTCGATGCGATGCCAGCTGGCGCGGCGTGGCAAGCGCGATCGGGTGCGGATCGACGGTCTGAAACGGTCGGAGATCTGCGCCACGCTGGCGGCGCAAGCGTGGAGACGGTCGGGTGCGGCGCCGGTGCGGTGCTACCGTGCGCCCGCCGGCATGGACTTCAACGACCTGGGCCGCGCGGCATGAGCGACGACGAAGCGCTCTATCAGCGTGCGGCCGCGCTGGTGCTGGAGCATCAAAAGGCGTCGACGTCATGGCTGCAACGGCAGCTGCGCGTCGGTTACAATTCAGCGGCGCGCATGATCGAGCGCATGGAAACCGAGGGCTATGTCAGCCACCCGGATGCGGTCGGCCGGCGCGAGGTATTGCGGCCGCCGTCGGCAGCGATGCTGGGGTCGAGCGTCGTCATCCAGCCCGAGGTGCCGGCGTGGGAGCGCAACGCCGGCAAGTATGACCGGCCATCGAGTTCGGTGCCGACCCCCGACGCGGACGCGCGGCCGGTCGTTGTAGAGCGCGACGACCCGCCGGTCATCGCCTCCGCATCCGTTATGCCGCTGGACGACGCGCATAGTGCATTGGCGCAGGCGCTGGTGGCGGCGCTGGGGCTCGAAGGCGCGCGGCGGATCGTGCGGGCGGCCGGTGAGGCTATGGGCGAGGTCAAGCCAGTGCGCGCGGCCGACGGCTCCGCATCGCACCTCGAACAGGTCGTGCTGCACGTCGAAGGGCTGATGGAGCGCCGCGACGACGCCAATCAGGATATTCGGGATGCGCTGAAGTTCGCCAAGGAAATCGGGCTGATGCCGTCGGAAATTCGCGGCGTCATCGCCGATCGCAAGGCTGATCGCGACAAGCGGTTCGAACGGGAGGCGACCCGGACAGTCTACCGCCACGCGCTCGGGGTTGAGGACCCCGACATTGCGATCGACCTGCCGGCGCCTGTGGCGCTGCCGCCGCCCAAAGGCCGCAAGCTGACCGCCAAAGAAAAAGCATATCAGGAAACGCTGGCATCGATCGCGGCAAGCCGCGCGACGCTTATCCAATAAGGAATAGGACTGTGGGGGAAGTCGTAAAGCGGGCCGTCCTGATGACGACGGTCGATCCGCTGGCGCTGTGTTGGCGCGAAATGTCCGATCTCGGCAATGCCGAGCGGCTGGAAGTCCGCGCCGGGGGCAAGCTGGTCCATGTACGGGAATGGGGATGGGTCGCCTATAACGGCATCCGCTGGTCGGCCGAGGATGGGCAGCGGCTGGCGATGCTGAAGACCCATGAGGTCGCGCGGGGTATCCGCGACGAAATTGCCGCCCTGGCCGAAGTGCCGGACGAGGAATTGCGCTCCCGCTTCGGCGAATGGTGCACGACCGAACGCCGGCAGGATCGGGTCATCAACCTGCATAAGCATGCGGTGCAGAGCGGGAATGCGAGCAAGGCGACGGCGATGCTGGCGCAGGCTGCGACGCTCGACGAGCTCAACCGGCGGATGGACGATTTCGACGGTGACTTGCTGGTCGTAAACACGTCGAATCGCACGCTGCGGTTTCGGCGCACCAAGGATGCGCCCGAGGGGAAGCGTTGGCACATCATCGATGCGCCGCACGATCCGGCCGATCTGCTGACACGGGCCATGACGTGCGATTATGATCCCAAGGCGGAGGCGCCGGGCTGGCATAAGCATCTGACGACGGTGCTGCCCGATCCCGCCGTTCGGGACTATTTCCAGCAGGTCATTGGCTATGCCCTGTCCGGTTTGACGGTCGAACAGTGCATGTTCATGCTGCAGGGCAAAGGCGGCGACGGCAAGTCGACCACCATGAACATCCTGCGCGAGCTGATGGGCGGCTATGGCGTGGCGGCCGACGTACAGACGTTCATGGCGGCCGGGCAGCGATCCGGCGCCGATGCCACCCCCGACCTTGTCCGGCTGGCCGGCGATACTCGCCTCGTCTGCACGCAGGAGCCAAAGCGCGGGTCTGCAATCGACGAACAGCGCATCAAGCAATTCACCGGCGGCTCGCCGATCCAGGCGCGGGCCAATTATGGCGACGCGTTCGAGTTCAAAGCGCGGGGCAAGCTATTCATGGAATGCAACAGCCGGCCGCGCATTTCCGGGGACGACGACGGCATATGGCGCCGCATCGTCATCATCCTGTTCCCTCACCAGTTCAAAGGTGCGGCGATCGACAAGGGTGTCGAGGATCGGCTGTTGGCGGAAGGGCCAGGCATCCTGAATTGGATGCTGGAAGGGCTGCGCCTCTGGCTTGAGGCTGGGCGCTTGGTGCAGCCGCCGTCGGTCGCCGAGGCTGTCGAGGAGTACCGCCGTTCGGCAAACCCTTTCGGGGAATGGATGGCGGCGCGCGTCGACACCAGCGATCCGAACGTGCTGACGCTCTCAAGCTCCCTCTATAACGACTATAAGTCGTGGTGCGAGGCCGAGGGCGTCAGCGACCGCGAACTGATGAACAGCACGGCGTTCGGCCGCGCGCTGGGCGACCGGCAAATCCTGCTCGGACCGAAGGACGGGAAGGGGCTGAAACGGCGCCGTGGGGCGCGGTTGCGCGATAACGACGCACCGCTATCCGCTGCCGCCGACAGCGCACCCAGCATGCCCGCGTCGCCAGACAGTGGTGCATATGACGATCCGTTCGACATACCGTAGGCACCCCGGGCACCGCCGAAGCGGCAGGTGAGAACGGATAGTCTACGGACAGTTGGGTGAGACTATCCGTATTTCAAAGGCGAGCGGCTTCGAGAGGCAGAAATGAGGCCATGGGTCAAGATGAAATATAGCCTTCACGCCGATTAGAAACTGTCCGGCTGTCCGTTTACTGTCCGTTGCCGTGAACCCCGGAAAAGCTGGGTTTACGGACAGTACGGATAGTACGGACACTTACGCCAACACCTTTCCATATGTGCGCCTGTGCATGCGCGATAATGCTTATACTATCCGACTATCCGTAAGAGAGAACCAATGGATAATCATCAAGAATGGACCTTCGATCTGGTCGTGGAGCGGTTAATCGAAGCATGGGGCTTTATGTGGCGCATGCCGGATCGGGAGGCCGGTTGGCTGCGGGCGCCGCAAGCCGGAGCGATATACCAGCGCGGCGTGCTCACCCGGCAGGAAGCATGGGCGCTCTACCAGTTGGACAGCGACGACTATGACCGGGATGCGCTGCCGAAGCTACCCGGTCTGCGCACTGCGGAGGTCGATCGCATGGATGAAGCGCTGGGTTGGATCGAATGGGTCGATCCGGCGCACCGTCGATTGGTCGGTCTCGTTCTGCAATCCATGCACCGGGGCGACGAAGCGGAGGTGCCGTGGGGGCGCATCGCGAAGCGGATAGGTTGGGCCGGGCACCCCGATACGCTGTCGAAGCGGTGGAGCCGTTCCATCACGCGCATCGCCCAACGCCTTGCACGGGCAGGAAATGGCGGATTTCCGCACCTAGAGGGCGTCAACCCCTGGAATGCTCTAGGGGTCAAATAAACAATTCGGTCTCTAGGGGTCTGTGGCCCTATTCAGATCTAGGTTTGGCGAAACGTGCATCCCCCGGCGGATTGTCTAACCCTCTCCCTGCACCTCACGGCGGGCGGCGCGGCTTCGGCCACGGCGCCCGTCGTCGTTTTGACGCTCGGGCAGGGATGCACCCGCCCCCTCGCGGGTCCCTTCCGGGGGGCGCCGTGTATTGCGGTGTGGCTGAGCGCGTGATGTCGGTGTTCAGGGGCGATTTTGCATTATGAACTTCGTGAACTGAACTGGTTCACGGGCGTGAACGGGACGCGATTATGACGCTGATGACCAAGGGGCAGTTCGCTGCGCACCGTGGCGTCGGCAAGTCGGCGGTGTCGAACTGGGCAGCCAAGCAACTGCTCGTGATGGGCGAATGCCCTGGCACCGGTAAGCTTCTCGTCGATGTCGAGCGGACCGAAGCGCGCATCAACACACGCATCGATCCAATGCGCGGGCGTCCCGCCGCCAATCTGCCCATGGTCGCATCCCCGGCGGCTGAAGAGTTCGGTGACACTGCCGAACCCGCGCTGTCGGGCCGTAGCGTTGCCAAGGTCCGCGCGGAGCTTGCTGAAGAAAATCTGATTACGCTGCGGCTGAAGAATGCGGAGCGGGCGGGTGAGTTGGGGCCGCGGATCGAACTGGATCGGCGCGGGGCCGAGCTGGGTCGCGTTGCGCGTGAGCGCATGCAGGCGATGTTTCGAGCAATCGCCGAACGTCTGGCTGCAGAGCGGGACGTACGCAATGTGATGGCGATCGGCAGCGCCGAGATCGATCGCGTCTTCGCCGAACTGGCGAATGACGTCGAGGCGGGCAAGTTGTCCGAGGTTGATGAGCCGGACGATGCGGCAATCGAGAACGAAATGGAGGCGGCAGCCGCGGAGGTATGATGGCGTTCGACTATGATCGCTTCGGCAGCGTTGCCGGCGACGCGATCCGTGCGAACGCTGAGGGCCTCGACCGGGCGATAGCGTCGGGCCTTCGGCCGCCTCCGCGCATGTCGGTTGCCACTTGGGCCAGCCGCTTTCGTCGTTTTGCTGATGATGATCCGTTGCCGGGGCCATGGCGGCATGAGACGGCTCCTGAGCTCGTCGAGATCATGGATGCGCTGACGCCGGACGATCCTTGCGAGGAAGCCGACATCATCAAATGCGCCCAGTCGGGCGGGTCGGCTTCGGCAGAGTGCTGGATCGGATTCATATCCGACCTCGCGCCCGGGCCAATGTTGTTTGTGCAGGCGACGCTGACCGCGGCGCTGGCCTGGGCGGCGGAAAAGTTCTGGCCGATGGTCGAGAACACGCCGCGGCTCAACCCGGAGCGGGGTGGCACGATCCGCGCCCTCGGCACTCCCGATGGCGACGGGTCGACCAAGGGCAAGATCAGGTTCAGCCGTTCGAACGGCTTCGTTCTGCTAGCTGGTGCCAGCTCGGCCGCTTCGCTGCGGCAGCGCACGGTCCGCTACGCCGTAGAGGACGATCTCGACCAGTTCCCTGACGACCTCGACGGGCAGGGATCGCCCGAGACGATGGTCGATCAGCGTTTGAAGGTCTGGCGCCGGCAGGGACTGTCCAAGCGGCTGAAGATCTCGACGCCGACGATCAAAGGCACGAGCAAGATCGGCCGCGCCTACGCGACCTCGGACCGGCGCCGCTACTATCTGGCCTGCCCCGAGTGCGGCAGCCGTTTCGTGCCGGAGTGGGATGACATCCGGTGGCCGGACGGCAAACCGGCGGAGGCGCACCTCATCCCGCCATGCTGCGGGTTTGACCATATCGAGCACTGGCAAAAGGCGCTGATGAAGCGCCCCGACGGATGGCTGTCGATGGAGATCGACGACGAACCGGTGCCGCGGGTGCTCACCGAAGAAGAATTCCAGGCTGCCCGTGGGCGGATGCCGGCCAGTGTGAAGCGCGGCTTCCATCTGACCGGCATCATTTCATCGTTTCAGACATGGGCGGACATGGCGGTGTCGTTCGTCGCTGCGCTTGGCGACCTCAACAAGATGAAGTCGTGGACCAATCTGGTGCATGGGTTCGAGTTCGAGTTGAAAGGCGGGACGCCCGATTACGAGAAGCTGAAGGAACTGCGCGAGCCGGGCTGGGGGCCGCGGCAGATGGCAGCGATGCCTTTCGGCCCGCTCGTCATCACTATGGGCGTCGACGTCCAGGGCGACGGCGTCTACCTCGAGCTCGTAGGCTGGGGGCCGAACGCGGAAAGCTGGACGCTCGATGCCCGCTTCCTGCCGGGCGCGACGGACGTGAAGGGCGAAGGCGCCTGGGTCGACCTCGACACCTACGCCCGGCGACGCATTCGATTTCCCGGCGGCCGCAAGTTCGGTATCGACCAGATCTGCGTCGACGCCGGCTACAACACCGAGGCCGCCGAGGCATTCTGCCGTGCGCATCCCAACCGGCTCGCCGTGTTCGGCCGCGCTGGTTGGACGTTGCCGATCCTCGGGCGCGGCGAAAACCTGCGCTACGAGCAGCAGGGCAGCCGGGCTGGTCAGGCAAAGAAGCGTGCCGAGGACAAGGCGTACATCGTCGGCACGTTCGGCATCAAACTCGGCTGGTACGGTTTCCTACGTAATTCGCTGAATGCCTATGCGGAGGAAATTGCCGGCGCGCTGACGGCAGTTCGGGGGCGCGTCCATTTCAATATGGACCTGCCAGACGACTATTTCGAGCAGGTTACGGCTGAAACGGTCATCACAGAGACGGTTGGGGGGCAGCCGCGCAGGGTGTGGAAACCGCTCGCCGGCCGCCCGAACCACTGGCTGGACTGCCGTGTCTACAACACCGCGGCGCAGGAAAAGCTGATGCTCGACACCCTCACAGACGCCGACTGGGCGGCGCTGCGGGTCGAGCGATACGCCGAGGCGGATCAGGCACAGGGCGGTCTGTTCGACGGCCCTGTCCATGTCGCGCCAACGCAAGCGATGCCGGCCGAAGATGCGGCCGGCGTGCAGCACGAAACAACCGCCGGGGACACCTACCTCGGCACAAATACAGGATGGCTGTGATGCCCGCACCGGATTTTGCGATGGAGATTGCCGAACTGGAGCGCGGCCTGGGCTCCGGCGTTGCGCGCATCGAGAGCGAGGGCGAGAGCATCACGTATCGCGGCGTGAAGGACATCACGTCGGCGCTGAGCTACTTTCAGCAGCGTGCGGCCGCCGTGCCTGCCGGCGTCGCCCGTTCGGCAAGCACCTACGCCGCATACGATCCGGACTGATCATGGGCCTCGGCGAGATCATCGACAGCGCGATCGAGCCGTTCGCGCCGCGCTGGGCCGCGTCCCGCACGTCGGCACGCATCGGTCTGGCGGCTGTCCGCCAGTATGACGCCGCGACGCGCGGACGGCGCACCAAGGGCTGGAAGCGCCCGAGCAGCTCGGCGGACAGCGAAAATGCGCAGGGCCTTGTCCTGCTGCGCAACGGTGCGCAGGATCTTGTGCGCAACAACAAATACGCCGCTGCCGGCGTCCGCCAGATCGTCGCGAACATGATCGGCGACGGCATCGCCGTGCAGCTGCGCCACGACGATCCGATCTTGCAGCGCACCGCGCAGGATGACTGGGATCGCTGGGCCGAGAGCAAGGTCGACGGCAACGGCGACTTCTACGAGCATCAGAAGCTGACCGGCCGTAGCGTCGTCGTCGGCGGGGAATCGCTCACCACCTGGCACGCCGATCGAGACGGTCCGAACGCAAGGATCGAGGGGCTGGAGGGGGATTACCTCGACATGTCCCGCACCGCGGCCACCACCGCCGGCGGTCGCATCGTGCAGGGCGTCGAGTTCGACGCGGATCGGGCTCGGTCGGCCTATTGGCTGTTCGCCGAGCATCCGGGCGACGTGCTGTTCGGCGGGGCGAGCCAGTCGGCGCCGACGCCCGCCGAGCATGTCGATCACGTCTTCGAACGGCTCCGGTGGAGCCAGACCCGCGGCGTCTCCTGGCTGTCGTCGGTCGCGATGACGCTGCGTGACATCGGCGACATCGAGGACGCCGTCCGCATGCAGCAGAAGGTGCAGGCGTGCCTCGGCCTCATCATCACGCCGGGTGAGGGCAATGTTGGATCCCCAATGGCGGCGAACGGAAGCAAGGCCGACGAAGCGGGCCGGCCGGTCGAGACGCTGTCGCCGGGCTTCATCATGCGGGCGCGGCCGGGCGAGACGGTCAACACCCTCAACCCGACCCAGTCGGGCGGCGCCGTTGAGTTCATCCGCCAGCAGATGGCGGCGGTCTCCGCCAATATGGCGCCCTACCACCTAATGACGGGCGACGTCAGCCAGGCCAATTATTCGAGCCTGCGCGCGGCGATGCTGGGCCACTGGGCGCTGCTCGACGACTGGCAGCAGAACGTCATCATCCCGCACCTCATCCGGCCGGCGGTCGACCGACGCATGCGGCGGCTCGCGCTGCGCACCGGGAAGCGCCAATATGAGGCGATGAAGGTCAGCTACGCGCTGCCCGTCCGCCGGTTCGTCGACCCCGTGAAGGACCTCATGGGCGAGCTAATCGAGATCCGTAGCGGCTTGAAGCTGCTGAGCCGTTCGCTTGCCGAGCGCGGCATCAACGCCGAGGAGCATCTGCGCGAGATCGCCAAGCTCAATGAGCAGATCGATACGCTCGGTCTCGCCCTCGACAGCGATCCCCGCCGGGTCACCGACAGCGGCGTGCTGCAGGCGGCGGCCGGTTACCTCGCCCCCAAGACCGACGCCGCCCAGGCGGCCTGAAACCACAGGAGCAACACCATGTCCGATGACCGCTCGGCCGAGCCGAAGCGGGTCGCGCCCACGCGCGACCTCAAGCCCGGTGACAGCGTCGCCGCTGGTGACAAGCGCGCGCCGCGGCCGGAGGGGCCCGCTCGCCACATGACGCGCGAGGCGCCGCCTGCCGGCAGCAACGGCGAGCGTGGCGCGCCCCCGCCGTCGCGCGGCGCGCGTGCGGCGGCCTTCACCGGTTCGTCCTACGATGCCGCCGCGCGCACGATCGAAGCGGTCTTTTCGGCCGGGTCCCCCGTGGTGCGCTGGTTCGGCACCGAACAGCTGGCGGTTTCGCCCGACGCAATCGACCTCGCCCGCGTCGGCGCCAACCTCTGCCCGTTCCTCAACGCGCACAACGCCTACGACGTCGAGGGCGTCCTCGGCCGCGTGATCGAAGCGCGTATCGACGGCGCGCAGCTGGTCGGCACCATCCAGTTCGCCGACACTGATGCCGGCCGCAACGCCGAGGGCATGGTCTCGCGCGGCGAAGTGACCGGCATCTCCATCGGCTACAATGTCCGCACCTGGACGCTCACCGAGCAGACCGACGACGCCGACACGTGGACGGCGACGCGCTGGGAATTGCTCGAGGTGAGCCTCGTCCCCGTTCCCGCAGATCCGGCCGCCGGGGTCCGATCTGCACCTGGCACCACCATTCCCGGCAATACCCAAGAGGATAACGATATGCGACGCAACCTCCCTGGCGCGGCTGCGGCCGCGCTCGCCACCACCAGCCCGGCCGCGGTCGCTGCAGCCGATCAGACGCGCGCCGAACCGGCCTCGACGGCCACGCCTGCGCCGACGCCGACCGTAACGCGCTTCTCGACCATCGAAGCGCTTAACTTTATCGATCAGATGCGCACCTTCGGCGTCGAGACCCGCGCGCGCGAGCTCGTTGACCAGAATGTGCGGGGCGAGATCGGCACCGACGCTGTGCGCGACGCCGCAATGCAGGCTGCTGCCGAAGCGCAGCGCGCTGCGACCGGCGGCACCCGCGCAACGCCCGGCTTCGGCGCCAACGGCCGGCAGGAGGAAGGCTCGCGCAACGCGATCGCCGATGCGCTGGTCGCCCGCACCCTGCGCGAGCAGCCGAACGACGCCGCCCGCGAGTTCATGGGTATGCGCCTGCTCGAAATCGCCGCCACGCGCGCAGGCCTGTCGCCGCGCGAGCGCGATCCGATCACCATCCTGCGCGCCGCGCACACCAGTTCGGACTTCCCGATGCTGATGGAAACGGCGGGCAACCGCGTGCTTCTCGCCCGTTACAATGCCGCGGAGCCGACCTATCGCGACATCGCGGCACGTCGCGATCTCACCGACTTCAAGCCGACGAACCTGCTGCGCGTCGGCGACTTCCCGACGCTGCTGCCCTACGCCGAGGACGGCGAGATCAAGGCCGGCACGATCGGTGAGGGCAAGGAACAGGTGATCCTCGGCTCCTACGGCCGCATCCTGCGCCTGTCGCGTCAGGCGATCGTCAATGACGATCTCGGTGCATTCGATCAGGTGTTCGGCTCGATCGGCCGGATGATTGCCCGTTTCGAGAACAACACCTTCTACGCCATGAAGGCGCAGAATGGCGGCCTCGGGCCAAAGCTGTCGGACGGTAAGCCGGTGTTCGACGTCGCGCACGGAAACCTGGGTACCGGTGCGGCCGCGGTCGATATGACGATCGAAAGCCTCGGTGCCGGTCGCGCATCGATCCGTAGCCAGAAGGACGCGGACGGGCAGCTGCTCAACATTGCGCCGACCCGCGTGCTGGTCGGGCCGCAGATGGAGACTAAGGCCGAACAGCTGATTTCGCCGCTGCAGCCGCAGCAGGCGGGCAACGTCAACCCGTTCGCCGGTCGCCTCACCCCGACGGTCGACGGTACGATCCAGGGCAAGGCGTGGGAGCTCTACGCGGACCCCAACGACGTGCCGACCTTCGTCTACGGGTATCTCGCCGATGCGCCTGGGCCGCGCGTCCTGTCCGAGGAATCGTTCAACGTCGACGGCATGGCGTGGCGCGTCACCGAGGACTTCTACGCAGGTGCGGTCGATTACCGCGGCGCTTACCGCAACAACGGCGCGCAGTAAGCCTCAACATTACCACCGCCTCATGTGACCGGCCGGGCGCTTCCGCCCGCGCCGGATGGAGACCTATGTCATGAAGATCTTCGTACAGGAGGGCCACGCCCTCGATTTCGTCGCGCCCGCGGGCGGCGTGACCTCCGGTGTCCCTCTGCTGGTCGGCACCGTCCTGGTGATCCCGGCGACAACGGCGAAAGAAGGCGAGACCTTCGCCGGATGGATCGAGGGCGTCTATACGCTCCCGTGCGCAACCGGCACTGCATGGGCGACACCCTGCCTGCCGATCTACTGGGATGACGCCAATAAGCGTGTCACCACAACGGCGAACGGTAATACCAAGATCGGCATGACCGGCGCGGCCAAGGTGGCGGCGGACGCGGCCGGCAACGTCAAGCTGATCCCGACGGTCTGATCATGCCCGGCTTCCCCGAACACCGGCGGGCGCTGACCGACGCCGCGTTCGCCACGTTCGGGGAAGACGCGGCATGGTCCGGTCGCGCGCAGTCGGTCCGCGTGCGCGTCAGAGGCAAGGACGAAGACGATCGTTTTGGATCGGTTAGCCTCACCCGGCGTACCGTCGTCGTCCTTGTCCGCAGCTGGGAGCTGACGCCGGCGCAAGGCGACATCGTCATAATTTCAACTCCTGCTTTCGCCGGATCGTGGCGTGTGAAGGCGCGGCCGATGCGCGACGGCAAGGGCGTGTGGGTCTGCTCGGTGGAAGAGGTCGCATGACGGCCGCGAAGTTTGGCACGACCGGCTTTCGGGAACTGGATCGTCAGCTCCTGCGGCTGTCAGCCGGCGTCAGCGACGACGAGAAGCGCGCGGCGCTGCTTGAGGGCGGCGAGATCATCGCCACCGAGGCGCGACGCTTGGCGCCGTATCTGACCGGCTTGTTGCAGGAAAGCATTCTGGTCGTGGATGCGCGGGATGCGCGTGTCTACGGCAAGGTCAACCTGCCCGACATGTCGGTGTATGTCGGCCCCGTTGGTTCGACCGACGACGGCGACGTCTATTACGCGCGCTTTCAGGAATTCGGCTGGCGAGATAATCCCGGCAACCCCTTCATGCGTCCGGCTATCGCCACCAAGCGTCCGGAGGCCGAACTTGTCATCGCGCGACGACTGGGCGCGGCTGTCATCGGTGCGGTGCGATGACGATCGAGGAGGCGCTGACCGCACGGCTCGCTGACAGTCGCGATTTCGCGCCAATGCTCGCCGAACACGGCGGCTGGTCGTTGCGGCTGATTAACGTTCCTGGGCTGACACTTCGGATCATCAGCGACGCGCGGCCGCAGCACTACAAGGGGTTCCAATCCCTTCGCCCGACGATTGTACAGGCGGATATTTGGGCGGAGCGTGCCGACACCTGCGCGGCGTGCCGCGACCGGTTGATCGCCTTCCTCGTACCAGCTGCCGTGGTCGGCAGCGTGCGCTTCCAACGCGCCGACGTGACTGGCGTACGCTCGGGAACCGACTTCGATCGTACCGCCGACCCTTCCTCCTATCGCGACGCGCTGGCGCGCGCGTCGATCGATTTTCTCTTCCTCCACAACGCCTGAAGGAGCATTTCATGGACGCCAGCGGCAACAGCGAGGCACAGTCGGGCTACGGCACCGGCTTTTTCCTCACCCCTCCGGGGGGCGCGAAGACCGAAATCGACGAGGTGACCAAGGTCCCGTTCGCCGAAGAATCGGCGGAGACATTCGAAAAGACGCACTTCAAGTCGCCCGGGCGGCGCAAGGAATATGGCGTCGGCATGATCGAACCGGGCGAAGACACGCTGGAGATCAACTACATTCCCGGCAGCCCGACCGATGTGCTGTTGAGGGCCGCCCACAACTCGGGCAAGCCCCACGCCTACGAAACCTATTTGCCCGCGCCAGACGGAAAGTGGTGGAAAGTCTCAGGCTTCCTGATCGTCAAATCCCGCGGCCGTGCGATCCCGATGAATGATCGCATGACCCAAACGATCAACGTCCAGTTCACCGGGGCGTCGGACGAGGCCGCGGCCGCAGCGCAGCCGGTGAAGGCTGCCACCGGCGGCACCGGGGGCGCCTGATGATCGGGGAGCAGACGTTCGACGCCGCGGGGCAGCGCTGGACGCTGTTCCTCGGCAACGCGGCCCAGTGCGCGGTCGAGGAGCATTACGGAAAGGGGTTCTTCGGAGTCGTCGCCGATGCCATTCCGGACATCGATCCAGAAACGGCGTTTGCGATCGGCACCGCCATGTCGACCGGCAACCTCGATGGCCTGAGCATCGCCGCGATCGAAAAGATGCAGGCGGCCATGAAGACCGTGCGGCTTTCTGTGCTGCGCGATCTCGCGTGGTTCGGGCTGCGCCGTCATCATCCCGATGTGACCCTCGACGACGTCAGCGACATCGCCGACGATATCGGCCACGAGGCCTTCGGCGATATCATCGGCAAAGCGATCCGGGCTGCGCAAGGCAAGGGGGATGGCGATGACGCCGCCCCGGGAAAGCGCCGGACCCGCGCGAGCGGACCGACTGGGAAGACCTCGTCCGCGAATGGACGCGAGCGGGGTTCGAGCCTGCCAGCTTCTGGCACCAAACCCCGGCGAGCTACGCCGCGGCCCTCCGCGGAAGGCTGAAGGCGCGCAGCGATGACCTCGAACGCATTCTGTTCGGCGCATGGAAGGGTGAATTTTTCGCGCGCGAAGAGAAGCTGCGCGGTTTCGCCTATTACCTAAAGAAACTGACGGCCCCGGCTCCGAAGCGCTCCGATCGGCAGACGCCGCAGGAGATGCTCGCCGCCTATGCGTACCGCGCCGCGGCGGGGGCGCCCATCAAAATTGAATTGGTGGATCAGAGGGAGTGACCGGCGCGCGTGTGCTGCTATCGTCGCTCAACAATGGTTGGGAGGACCAAAATGCGCGTGATCACCTACGGTCTCTTACCAATGCTCGTGGGGTGCCAGCAGGTTCCGGGAACGGTCGATTACGACCTTCGTGCACGGATGGAAGAAGCCGTTAAAGGGCATCTTAAAGATCCAGAAAGTGCACAATTTTCGGATGTCTCGTATTATTCTGAACGCAATTTAGCATGCGGAATGGTTAACGCAAAAAATTCGCTCGGCGGGTATACTGGGCCAAAGGCATTCGCGTATATTGAAGGCGATGCCTATTCTACGGAGTGGGGCGCTGACCATAATAAATTTCTTCGGGCCAACCATGAATGTTTGGCTGAGCGTATAAAACAGCTCCGGGCCGAGAACCCCGGCGTGAAATTCGACGATCCCGGCCCCTTCCAACCCCTCAAATGACCTTGTCGAGTATGTCCCGAATGGCTTGAGGGCGGGATAAATGCATCTGAGGTTGTCGCGCGATCCATGCATCGAGCCTCTCGATCTGATCCGGCTGTAGGCGCACACCGACCAACTGCCCAACGCCGGTAGGCTTTGGACCGCGTTTCTTTGTTATCACGGTTTCTTGATCGTCCACGGAAACCGTGTTAACAAGGAAGCGAGCCGGACGGAAGCGCCAACTTCTGCCCGGCTCTAACCCATCGCACGGAAGGAACCCGATGCAACAGGCTGACAGAGCGGCTAGCATCCGCGCCGGTGACGCGTCACCGGGAAAGTTCGACGAAATTTCCACCCAAACGGTCGTGCTGGAGATTGCACAGATCGACACGATCGAGCCGCTCGCCGATCATGGCATCCGGCAGCTCGATCGTATCCGTACGCTGCTGCGCGCGGCGGACGAGGTGGCGGAAGAGGCATCGGGGCTGCAGGGCTACTGGTATCGTGAGTCAGGTTGGCAGTTTAGGCGTTTCAACCAGATCAGCTCGTTACTGGATTTGGTCGGTGACGAGGTCGAGCGCCTCGATAAGCTGTTGCATGCCGGGCGGCCGCAATGACCGCCGTTGCATTGCAGAGCTTTGGCTTCGGTGAGCAACTGGTCCGGGCGGTCGATCGCGATGGTATCGCGTGGTTCGTTGGCAACGATGTCTGCGCGGCGCTGGAGATCGGCAACGCCCGCGACGCGCTTCGCCGGTTGGAAGACGATGAGCGCGATGACGTCGGTATTACCGACGTCATCGGGAGGGTTCAGCAAACCACGGTCATCTCCGAATCCGGCATGTACGCGCTGGTGTTCACCAGCCGGAAGGAGGCGGCGAAGCGGTTCCGACGGTGGGTGACGCAGCAGGTGCTGCCGGCGCTGCGCACGACCGGGCGGTATGAGGTGATGCCGGCCGATACGGTCGAGCCGGTGCCCGTGCTGGAGACGCCCGACGAATTCGACGTGCTGCGCGCGCGTTTGCAGATGGTGCGCGAGGCGCGGATGGCGTTCGGCCTGTCCGCCGCGCGGCGCGCATGGCGCATCGTCGGTTTGCCCGAGTTGTCGGAGCGGATGGAGCAGGTCGTTCTGCCGATCGGAACCGTCGCGAACTTACATAGGTCGATCGGCGAATGGATGACCGCGCGGACTGAGGCGGCGCCTGGCCACCGTGAGCCGAGCCAAACACTGTATAACGATTATATCGGGTGGGCGCGGGCGGAAGGTTTCCCGGCCGGCGAGATCGTTAACCTGACCGCGTTCGGCCGCGCGCTGACCAATTGCGGGATTGGGTCGATCAAGTCGGATCGTGTTCACCGGATCGGGCTCAAGCTGGCGGCGTAATTTCGGCCCTATAGCAACATGGTGGCCGTCGGAGTGATCCGGCGGTCATTTTTTATTGGAGACCTAAGTTGCAGGCATTGCTGGCATCGCTCGTCGTCTCGATGGGCGTGAAGGATACTGCCTACAAGGCGGGGATGGCTGCCATGCGCGCCGAGACCAAGAGAACGGGGCAGGACGTTGAAAAGAGCACCGACGGCATGGCCAATGCCGTCGAGCGGACTGCGAAGCGGGTGAATGAAGCCGCGGTCCGCATCGCCGATGCCGTGGCCGAGGCGGGCCAGAAGGTCCGCACCACGGGGCTTGCCCTCACCGCGGGTTTGACGCTCGGCCTGGGGGGCATGGCAAAAGTGTCGAAGGACGCGGCCTCCGACTTTCAGGCGTCGATGAACGCCGTGCATGCGGCGCTGCTGGGTGCTTCTCCAGAGCAACTCGATAAGTTGCGCGCGGCCGCCCTGCAGATGGGGCCTGCCGTTGGGCGTAGTGCCACGGAAGCCGCCGGTGCGATCGAGGCGCTGGCGAAGAACGGTATGAGCGCAGCGGACATTCTCGCAGGTGGCCTGCAAAGCGCGCTGACGCTCGCCGTTGTTGGGCAAACCGACCTCAACGTCGCGGCAGACGCGACGACCGACATCATCCAGCAATTCGGCAAGTCAGCCGGCGATCTCCCGGAGATCGTCAACAAGATCACCGGCGCGCTCGACGTTTCCAAGATGGGGATGGATGACTACCGCCTTGCCATCGGGCAGGCCGGTGGTGTCGCGGGCGGCCTTGGTTATAGCTTCGACGACATGAACACAGCGCTTGCCGCAACCGCGTCCTACTTTCAGTCGGGATCGGACGCCGGCACTTCGTTCAAAACCTTCCTGACGACGCTCAATCCGCAGTCGAAGGAAGCGGAGCGGGTGCTGACCAAGCTCGGCGTCATCACCAAGGAAAATGGAAACGCCTTTTTCACCGCGGCCCACCAGGCGAAGCCGCTGGCGGAGATTGCCGAGGTCCTGCGACAGAAGTTCGGCAAGCTCAGCGATCGGTCGTTGCAGGACGCCATGACCACGGCGTTCGGGACGGACGCCATGCGCACTGGTATCGCGCTCATGAAGGAAGGCGCGGCCGGCATCAACGAGGTGCAGGCCAGCATCGACAAGGTGACAGCAGGCCAGAAGATGGCCGTGCTGCTCGATGGCGAGGCTGCGGCGACGCAAAGGCTGGCTGGCGCCTGGGAACAGCTGAAGATCGCTATCGGCGACGCCGGGATCATACAGGCTTTAACTTTGATCAAGACCACTACGGCGTCGGTGATCGGTGCGATCGCCGGGCTGCCGCGGTGGTTCATGATTATGGTCGTTTCCGCCGGCGCTGTTGCTGCTGCCACTGGTCCGCTCATCTTAGGACTCGGCGTGCTCGCAAAATACGCCATCCCATTCCTATTGCTGCGACTGGGTCCGCTGGCGCTTGGGTTTGCCGTTCTGATTAACCCCATGGGTGTCGTCATCAGGCTGCTAGCCCAACTCGCTCTGCAAGCAGGAGCCACCGCGATGCTTGGTGCGCTCGGCACGCGACTGTTGGCGCTGGCTGGCCCTATCGGCTTGGCCATCAGCCTGTTGACGATCTTGATCCCGCTTATGGGAAAGACGGCGGAGGCCTCGCAAGCGGCCCGCGATGCCGCGCTGAAGCTCGGCGATGCCAACGGTGCGGCGACCGAGACGGCGACCCGGCTTGCGACGGCCACGGGCAAGGCCCGGGACGAAGTGCTGTCGAAGGCGAAGGCCGATCGCGCCGGTGCCGCCGCGGCGATCGCGAGTGCCCGGGCCAACCTGGTCGCGGCCCGCGCTGAACTCGCGCGCGCTCAGGCGCAGGCCCCGAAGACAGGGTCGACGATCGGCACCGCCCTCGATCTGCTCGCCATGGGAGGCTTTGACCCGACGCTGCGCCTGCCGCGTCAGGGGCGCGTCGAGGATGCCCGTGTCGAGGTCGCACAGCGCGCCGCGAACGCCAAGGCGGCAGAGGACAACTTCCGCATCCTCGATGACGCGATCAATGGCGCGGAGGCGGCGGGCAAGGTCTCCAAGATCGACATGAACTTCGACGATCCCAAGAAGACGCCAAAGGGACCGAAGGGGCGCGACGCGGCCAAGGACGAGGCGAATTACCTCGACGAGCTCGGCCGCTCGCGCGTCGATCGCCTGCAGGCCGAGGCCGACCTCACCGGTAACGTCCGCGCCAGATACCGCGCCGACATAGCCAGCCTCGAGGAGGAGCGCGCGTCGTATGTCCGTCAGGTCGCGGTCGACAAGGGCCTTGACGATGCCGAACGCGCGAAGCTGATCGCGGCGAAGGATCAGGTGATCGAACGGCGTCGCGACGTCGCCCAACAGGCGCTGACCGTCGCGCTGGCCCAGGAGGACTATGACCTAGCGAAGGCAAAGAACGATGCCGCGCAGGAGGAAGTCCGCGCCTCGATCGACGCGGCGGACAGCGTCGCCGCACGGCGCGACGGCGAGCTGCGACTGCTCGAACTCCAGCGTCAGCAGGAGGAAGCGGATCTCGACCTCATTCTCGCGACGAAGGCGACGGGATCGGCGGAATGGAGCAATGCCGCGGCCCGCAAGGCAGCGCTCGACGGCGTTTACGCGCAGCGGCGGGAAGCCGCGATGCGCGGCAACGAAACTTCGGCGCAGACCTTCATGCGCCAGATCAACATGTCGGGCGATGCGATGCGGGAAAGCGTCGAAAACGCAGGTGTATCGGCATTGCGCGATCTCAACAGCGAACTGACGGATGCCATCATGGGGGCAAAGAACCTCGGGGCGGCCTTCACGAACATGGGCCGCCGGATCATCGGGTCGCTGATCGACATCGCGTTGCAGCAGGCGATCATCAAGCCGCTCGCCAACAGTCTGTTTGGCGCAGGGGGTGGAGGTGGGTTATTCGCCTCGATCGGCCGCCTCTTCTCCGCGAAGTTCGGCGGAGCCCGCAAGTCGGGCGGCGGAATACAGGCCGGCAAGTGGTACAACGTCGGCGAGGACGGGCCGGAACGCTTCTACCCGGGGATCAGCGGCACGATCGTACCCAACGACGGCAAGGCGGCGCGCTCCGGTGTAGGAACCCAGTACATCGACATGCGCGGTGCCATGGTCGATCGCGATGTCTGGTCGGAGGTCGATCGCATCGCGAGCTTCCGGGCGGGTGAATCCTACAAGGCATCGGTTCAGCACACGCAGGAAACGATGGCGGGCGTCGCCCGGCAGCGCCTGTAATGGCGATCATCGCCGTGCCCGACGCGCTCGCAATCCGCCGCGTCGAATGGTCGTTCGATCGACCTGCTCAGGTGAACCGCTCGGGATGGACGATGCGTCGGCAGGTCGTGCAGCAGCCCGGGCCATCGCTGTGGAGCGCAACGGCGGAGCTTGCCGTCCGCTGCGGCACCGATGAATGGCTTGAGGCCGAGGCCTTTCTGATCGATCTCGAAGGTGCGATCAACACGTTCAGGCTGGAGGCGTCCGCTACCCCGCAGGCACGCGACGATTTGCTGCCTGCCGTCGATGGCGCTGGTCAATTCGGCCGCAGCCTGCGGTTACGCGGCGGGATAGCCGGTGAAGGCCTCAAGCGCGGGCACAAGCTGACGGTCAACGATCAGATGGTGTCGGTCTCGGCGCCCTTCGTCTTCAACGCGCAGGGGGTCGCAACCGTGTCGTTCAAGCCCTCGTTGCGGCAGTCGCCGCCCGACGGCGCGGCCGTCGAAGTCCGCCGGCCGTCCGTCTTGGTCGCGCTGTCGGACAGCGCTGTCGGGTGGACGGAGGATCTGGGCTCGGTCTTCCAGGCCAAGGCCCTGCAGCTGGAGGAGGCCTGGTGAGCTTTGACCCGGCAACTCTATCGATGCTCGGAGCGCCGGTCGTTCGGCCGCCGTTCCTCGTGTGGCTGGACATCCCGGGCGATCCGGTGAGGGCTACGACATGGGAGACCTCGCTCCGTCTTGCGGGGACCGGTGATCCAGACCTCGACGGTCAGCTGTTTTCGTCGATCGATCCGACGATGGGCAACGTGACCGGCGTGAAGCGCGCGACCGGAGGCACCGAGACCGTCGCGGTGACACTGTCGGGCATCGTGGGGCCGAATAGCGACCTGCTGAACATTCTCGGCGACGAGACGCAGTGGAAGGGCCGGGTAGCCCGGTTGTGGTTCCTGACGCTGAACGCCGACGGCAACCGGGTCGGTGCCGTAGTGCCGTTCTACACGGGCCGCATGGTCGGCTTCGCGATCTCGGGATCGCCGAAGGTGCAAACCGCCAAGGTGACGATCGAGACCTATCTCGCCTCGCTGACGTCCGCGTCCAACCGGACGTACCTCGATCAGGGTGACTTCGACCCTTCGGACCGGTCGGCGTCCTTGACGCTCGCCGTCGCCAATGGCGCGAAGGCCGGCTGATGCGGCTGCCCGACTGGGAGGTCCGCCTCGCTGCGTATCTTGTCGCGGTGGCGTCGGAGCCGCACGCCTACGGAAGCCACGACTGCGCGCTGCATGGGGCAAACGCGGTGCTGGCGCAGACCGGCCGCGATCACGGTGCGCCTTTCCGTGGCCGCTACCGAACGCAGCTTGGCGCGGCGCGGGCGCTGCGGAAATACGGCTCCGGAGACCTCGTCACGACGTTCGATCGGCATTTGGATGTCATCCCGCCGTCGCTCGCCCGCCGCGGGGACCTCGTTCTGGCGCAGGGCTCGGTCGGCGTGTGCATCGGGGGCGACGCGATGTTCGCCGGCGCGGACGGATTGGAGCGAATCGCGCGTCTGGAATGGTCGCGCGCCTGGCGCGTGTAGCGAAAACTAGGGGGAACGAACTTGGGTAAGGTTATTGCCACGGTCGGCGTCGTCGTGGGCGCCGTCGCGCTTGCGGCGACCGGTATCGGGGCCATTGCCGCGCCTGCGCTTGCGGGTTCAGTCTCGTTCTTCGGCGTCAGCGCTTCGACGCTGCTGCTCGCCGGCACCGCGCTGCAGGCGGTCGGGCAGGCACTTATCAAGCGGCCGGAGGCCTCGACCTCGACCATGGACCGCCTAAATGCGAGCCTCGTCACCGACACGCCGCGGAAGATCGCCTTCGGCCGAACGGCGCTCAACACGGACCTGCGCTACCAGGAATGGTGGGGTGCCAACCAGGAATACTGCAGTCAGGTCTTCGTCGTCGCCTCGCACTGGTGCGAATCGATTGACGAGATCTGGCTGGACGACAAGCTCGCTTGGTCGTCGGCCGGCGGGGTGGCCGCGCCGTTCGCGGGCTACCTAGTCGTCCAACCCCGTCCGCAGGCGACATCCGGCTTGGCCTTCGCCGCGGGCTGGTCGGGGCGCTGGGGTGTAAACGCCTCGTTCGCGGGCTGCGCGACCCTTTATCTGCAGTTCAAGGTTACCGGAAACGGCAAGAAGGCGACCAGCCCGTTCGCCTCGTCGATCACGTCCCGCGTAACCGTGGTAGGCAAGGGAGCGCGGCTGCCGGATCCTCGCTTCGACAGCACTGCCGGTGGCAGCGGCGCTGTGCGCGTCAGTGATCAGTCGACATGGGCGTGGGCGCCGCAAGGATATGAGGTCGGCCGCAATCCCGCCCTCGCGTTGCTGTTCTACCTCGTGGGCTGGCGCATACAGAACCCGCAGACGGGCACTTGGACGCTGGCGGTCGGTCGCGGCATCCCGGTCGACCGTATCGACCTCGACAGCTTCATCACGGCGGCTAACCTCTGCGACGAGCCTGTGACGCGGGCCGATGGATCGATTGAGCCGCGCTACCGCTGCGACGGCACCTTCTCCGAAGGCGACGATCCGCCGCAGGTCATCGCGGGCTTCGAGGCGTGCATGAACGCCAAGCTGCGCGACAGCACTGGTCGGTTCTCGCTCCAGATTCTGCACAACGACCTCGCCACGCCGGTGGTCGACTTCACCGACGACGATGTCCTCGGTGACTTCACCTGGACGGCCGGCAACAACCTGAACGATCGCAAGAACCTCGTGCGCGGTCGCTACGTGGATCCGTCTGCGCTATACCAGCTGGTCGACTTTCCGGCGGTACGGCTCGCGTCACTCGACGGGATCGACCGCATCGACAGCGTGGATCTCGGTTTAGTCCAATCGCCATCGCAGGCGCAGCGGCTAGCCAAGCAGCGCCTGCAGCGCATGCAGTATCCCGGCGCATTCGGTGCTGAGTTCAACGCGCGCGGCTGGGCGGTGAAGGACGGTGACATCGTGCGCCTGACGTTCTCAGCGCTTGGCTTCGATAGGAAGCTGTTCCGGGTCGCCGAGGGTCTGATCGATCCAACCGGCGTCGTGCCGCTCGTCCTCGTCGAGGAGCACGCTGACATCTATGCATGGGACCAGTCGGAGACGGCGGCCGTGCAGGCCGCTGAGCCCAACAGGTTCGATCCGCTGCTGCTGCCGCTCGTGCAGGCTATCGATGACGCCGGCAAGACGGCCGAATGGCCGGCCATCGTCGGCGAGGGCAAGCCGGAAGACTACGCCACGAATAGCGCCGATCCGAATTCTCCGTTCGGCGACAGCACAGTGAAGGAAGCGGTAGCGAAGCTCGATCGGATCGTGCCGATCGAGACGCGGTTCGGTCCGATCGAGACCGACGTTTCCGCGCTGAAGGATGCCAGCGTCGAGGCGGATGCGGCGTTGAGCGCGCTCACGGGCCGAGTGGACGACAGTGCGAGCGATATCTCCGCGCTGAAGGACGCCGACGCGAAGACGGCCGAGGCTCTCGCCGATCTGGGCGGCGCCGTTGCCGATCAGGACGCCGCGCAGCGTCAGGTCGACGAGTCCATCGGCCGAATCGAGGAAGGCCTGTTGCGGACGCTGCTGGAAAGCGCTCGCACGCGTGACGTGCTGCGTGATGCCGGCATCGTCGTCGATCCCGCGACCGGTCAGGTTCGTATCTATGCCGTCGACCAGCTGAAGGATCGGACCGCCAGCGCCGAAGTCGCGATCGATGGCGTGAAGGGCCTCGTCGCCACCAAGGCCTCGGTCAATTTCGTCCAAGAGCAGATCGCCCTTGCGGTGCTCGATCCGGGGCAGGTCGCCGAGCTGGAGCCGATCATCGCCCGCCTCACGCAGGCGGAAAGCGCGATCGACGGCCTTAACGCCGCGGTCACGTTGAAGGCGTCCGTCGCCGAGCTGACCGCGCTCGCCGCCCGCACCCGCACCGCCGAGATCGACATCGATGCGATGAAGGGCGTGATCGCGCTGAAGGCGAACGCCGACGTCGTCGATCAGATCGGCTTGCGGACGTCGGAGATCGAGCAGACGTTGACCGCGCTGCCCGACACCGCCGGCCTCGTTGTCAGCGTCCGCCAGGCGCGCGGTGCCGCCGATGGCTCGGCCGATGCAATGCTGCGCTCGCTGCTGTCGGGTGAGACGGCCGCCAAATACCAGGTCAGCCAGCTCGCGCAGGCGCGGCAGGAACTGTCGACCCGGATGGACGACGGCTTCTCGGCTGCCGCGGTCGCGCGCACCGCGTTGTCGGCGAAGGTCGACGCCGCCAGCGCTCTGGCGCTGACGGAGGCCGAGGCGAGCGTCACGCGCGACGCGGCGCTGACGCGGCAGCTGACGGCACAGGGCCTGGTGCTCGACGGACAGACGGCCGCGATCGGCCGCCTCGACGAAGCGCGCATCGATGCCGCCGGTGGCATCGCGGGCGCGCAGATGACGATCCGTCAGATGCGTGGTGCGGCCGGTGAAAGCGACGAGGCGCTACTGCGGGCACTGGCGGCCGGCGAGACGTCGGCGCAGACCCGTGCGGCGCAGCTGGTCCAGATTCAGACCGACTTCACGACGACGCTCATAGCCGACAAGGCGGCATCGGCGATCGCGCAGCAGGCGATCCTGGCGCGCATGGGCGCTGCCGAGGCGGCGATAGTCACGACGTCGAAGGTGCTGGCGGATACAACCGGCGCCTACGGCAGCCGGATTAATGCGCTCGAACTCGCCTATGCCGACCCGGTGTCGGGGCAGGCTGCGACGCAGGTGCGGATCAACGCGGTCGAACGCGGCAGCGCGGAGGCCGACGCGGCGCTCGGCGAGCGCATCGATAGCGTCGACGCGATCGTGAACGACGCGCTGACAGGCCTGCCCGCTACCCGCGCGCAGTTGAGCGAGGGCCTGAAGACGGCGGCAGATCGCAATTCCGCGCTCGTCGAGCAATTCGAAGAGCTGCGCGCCGAGCTGGACGATCCCAACACCGGGCTGGCTGCTGCGATGGCGACGATCATCGCCAACAAGGCAGCGCAGGTCGCTGCCGACAAGGTGCAGACCGAACGGATCGACGCGCAGGGCGTGGTGCTGGACGACCAGGTCGCCGCGATCGGCCGGATCGACCGCGCTCTGATCGACAGCGCCGGCGGCATCGCCGGTACGCAAATGACAATTCGTCAGGTGACTGCCGCGGCGGACACCGACGCCGAGGCGCTGCTGCGCTCCATGGCGGCCGGCGAGATTGCCGGACAGACCCGCGCGGCGCAGCTGGTGCAGATCCAGACGGAGTTCACGACGAGGCTGATCGCCGGCGAGCTGTCGGAAGCGACTGCGCGGCAGGCGCTGCTCGCCCGCATGGGCCTCGCCGAGGCGGCGATCGTCAGCACCTCCAAGGCGGTCGCCGACGCGCAGAAGGCGTTCACCTCTCGGCAGGACGCGCTCGAAGCAGCGTTCAACGACGCGGCGACGGGGCTTGCGGCGACCCGCGCGCGCATCATCGCGCTGGAGGACCTCACCGCTGAGCAAAACCGCGTGACGGTCGAGCGGCTCGACCTGATGGATGCGCAGCTGCTCGATCCGACGACCGGTAAGCCGATCTCGGGCGCGACCATCGCGGCCGATCGCAAGGCTGCGGCCGATGCGGACAGCGCGCGCGTCACCGATATCGCGCAGCTGCGGGGCGACGTGTTTGACGGGCCTTCCGGCCTGCCGGCCGTATCCGGGCGGATCGATCGCGAGCGCGAACTCAGCCTCCAGCGCGACAATGCGCTCGGGATCGACGTCGACCGGCTTGCGGTCGAGATCCACGATCCTGACGATGGCCTTGCGGCCGCGCACGCCTCGATCGCGGCCGAGCGGCAAGCCAGCGTGACGCGGGACAACGCGAACGCGCAGGCGGTCCAGCAGGTGACGGCGCGCCTGGATGGCATTGGTGGCGTCGGCGTCGAGCAATCGATCGAGACGGTCGTCGATCGGCTTGGCGTTATCGAAGGGCGCTACACGGTCACGATCGATGCCAACGGCAACCTTACGGGCTTCCAGCTGATCGGGTCCGATGCTGGCCCGGGCACGCTCAACCTCATCAACACCGATCTGCGCATGGGTACGGGCCGGATCGTCCTCAACACCGGCAGCTTCATGCAGGTGCAGGGCCTCGGCTTCGGCAAGGACAGCGACCTCATCGAGTGGTTCGGGCCGACCATGGCGATCAGCCAATGTTCGCGGGCGAACGGCGTGACGTACAAGACGCTGACCGGCATCGCCTATTTCGGCGGGGGCTTGGCTGCCGGCGTCATCAAGAACGCGGTGCAGACCACCGATACTGCGTTCAACGCCGTGCTCGATAGCGGCGTGTTCGGCAGCAACGGCCGATCGCGCCGCGTCGTCGTCAGCTACAATTGGTCGCGGGTAGCGGAGATTCCGCGCGCTCAGGCTGCCGGCAACGGGACGATCAGCGCTCAGCTCCTCATCTATCGCGGCTCGACGCAGATCGGCGAACTCAACGTCGGCGGCAAATGGACGGCCACCGCCTACGGCGGATCCTCGAACCCTGCGCGCTACGAGGAAGACATGGGCGGAGCCGTCACCGTCAACGACAACTTCGGCGGGACGAGCGTCGTGTACCGCGTCGTCTTGGCCACCCGCACGCTGGGTCCCGGCCCCGCCTCCGCGCCAAGCTTCGACAGCCAGGCGCAAGTCATCTCGCTCATCCAGACCGAAGAATAACCCCGAAAGGACATCGACAATGTCATGGTATCGCGCCGGCACGGTTGCGGTGACGAATGGCGGCGCCATCGTCACTGGCACGAACACCGACTTCGTTTCGAACACGCAGGTGGGCGAAATCTTCGTCGGGCCCGACCTGAAGGTGTACGAGGTCGACGTCGTCACGTCGGCGACGCAGATCTCGATCAAGCCGCCGTATCAAAGTGCGTCAGGCGCCGGGCAGGCCTATGGGATCGCGCCGACGCAGAGCTTCGCACGCGACCTCGCGCTGGCCTTCGCCGGGTTCAAGAACACCTTCGGCGGGATCCTCGACACCATCGGGCAGGGCATGTTCCCGGATGGCACGCTGGCCGCGCCCGGCATTCGCTTCGCGGCCGATCAGGACACGGGTATCGCTCGCTCCCAGGCGAATACGCTTTTGCTGATCACCGGAGGCGTCGAGCGGGTAAGCGTCACGAGCGGTGGACTCGGGTTGCCTGGCTCAAGTTCGATCGGCTTTGCGCCCGCAGATCGCTTCGATTACCTGGGAAACAGCGTCGCCAATTACGGTGTGACCTTCGGGGTCAATCTGGGCGGCTCGCCCGCGACGGTTGTTGCAGGCTACGGCGCGGTTGTCATCGCGACCGGGTCGCAAGAGCGATTGCGTGTCGGCCAGTCCGGGGCGGTTGGCATCGGCACCGCTACGCCGGCAGCAAAGCTGCACGCCAATGAGGCCAGCGGCGTCCCCTGTTATGCGATGATCGGCAACCCGACCGGCATGACGCGCATCGGCGTTCGCAGCGACGGCGCCTCTCAGGTGCTCGCCTATTCCAACAATCAGCCGCTGATCTTCGGCAGCGACAACCTTGCAGGGACCGTCACGGAGTGGGGACGCTTCGACGCGACCGGGAATCTCCTAGCCGGGGTCAGCAGCGGAACTGCGCACACGTTTCAAAAGGCAAGCGGCATTGGCGGCGCAATCCTCAACATCGTAAACTGCGGAACGTTCTTCGGTTGCGATGCGACTGGCTTCAATGGTGCTGCGAGCGCGTTGAAGCTGTGGATGAATTCGACGACCGGCCGCTCGATCAGCGCTTCCGGCACGATCAATGCCAGCGGAGCCGACTATGCCGAATATGTCCGCAAGTCGCTGGCTTGCGGCACGATCCTGAAGGGGGACGTCTGCGGCATCGACAGCAACGGCCAGCTTACCCGCACTTGGGCGGACGCGCGCCGCTATGTCGTCAAATCGACCGATCCCAACCTCGTCGGCGGTGACACCTGGGCGGCGCACCTCGGTCCTCGTCCCGAGGCGCCTCTGTATGCCGCCCCGGCCTATGATGGCCCGGCCGAGCCGACCAAGCCGGTCGAGCCCGCCGCATTCGTGCCGCCGGTGATCGAGGTGCCGGTGCAGCCGGTCCGCGCCGATGGCGAGGACGACGAGGCCTATCTGCTGCGGCTCGCCGCGTTCCTCAACGACCGGAACGCCACGATCGCCATGGCGCAGGCGGCGGCTGACGCCCAGGTCGAAGCCGCCAAGGCGCAGGTCGCCTATGCCGCGGCCGTCGACCAGTATCAGGCGGACCTTGCCGCCTATCGTGACGCGCAGGCGGCATATCGCACCGCGGTCGACGCGGCCGAGGCGGCGCATGCCGTCGCGCTCGCCGCGCATGGCGAAGCGCTGACCGCCTGGGAGGCCGAGCTGGAAGCCGCCCGTCAGACGGTCGACCGCATCGCCTTCTCGGGGCAGGTGCCGGTCAACGTCGACCCGGACACGCTCGCGGCGTGCGAAGCGGCGTTGGGCGATGGCGTGGCGGTCTATCTCGTCGCGGTTGCCCGCGGCGCCGGCATCGGCGTCACCGCCGTGCGCGAAACCGACATGACGCTGCCGCTCTACATGCGCCGCCTCGGAGCCGTCTGGGCGATCCGCGACGGCCGCCCCTGGATCGACGTGCAGCACGGGTAAGGGACCGCCCACATGACGAACAGCATTCCTGCCGCCCGTGATCGCGCGGGCGGGGCGCCACGGTCGTGACAGGCGCACCGAACCCGCCCCCTTGGTGGGCACCCTTCGTGCCCGTGATTTCGCTTATCATCGTGATTGCCGGCGTCGTGCTGGCGAGCGGTGGTTACATCAATCAGCTGAAGGATCACGGCCGCCGGCTCGACCAGCTGGAAACCGACGCCCGTACCGATGCGAAGACCCGCACAGAGATGTTGCAGCAGCTCGACCTTCGCCTCGCCCGAATCGAGGTGAAGCTTGAAATGATGGCGCCTCCGAAACCGGAGAAGGTGCCGTGATCGATGGCGGGCTGATCGTCATGCTGATCGGCGCGCTGGCGCTGGCGATCGGGCCGTTCGAACGCGTGCTAGCCAACCGGCGCTGGGTGCGAACCGAATTGATTGAGCCGGCGCTCCGTAGCGCCTTCCCGCCGCCCCCGCCGGAGCAGCGGCTGGATCGCTTGGCGGTGTCTGCCGATGCCGCCGTCGAGAGTGCGAAGCTTCGCCGTCTACGCCGGCCTTTCCGGCGGGGGCGGCCCTAGAACCGCGGGCGGCCGGCTGCCGCCGTTAAAGGAGACAGTGATGAAACTGATCGACGGGTGGCGCCATGCCTGGCGCCTCTGGTCCGTGCGGCTGTCCGCGTTCGGCGCGGTGCTGATGACGTGGGCGGCGCTGACGCCGGATGCGTTGTTGCAGGCGTGGAACGCCCTGCCGGCGGACGTGCGGGCGCTGCTGCCCGAACAGGTGTTGAAGGGGGTGCCGGTCATCCTGTTCGCCGCCACGCTGCTTGCTAGGCTGATCCCCCAGCCCAAGGCGGCGGCAAAGATCGAGGGGGCGGCCGATGGCAACGCCTGATCCGGTTCGGCGCCCGCCGTCGAAGAAGACGCTTGCCGGCGTCGTCGGGTCTGCCGCGGCCGCCGCTGCGCTGTTCATGTTCGTGCCGAAAGAGGAAAGCGGGCGACAGGTGGCGGCGACGGTTAATCCCGACCAGTCCATCACCGTCCGCCACGTCGCCGGCCGGCAATACCTCGACGCCTATCTCGATATCGTGAAGGTGCCGACCGCCTGCGACGGCATCACCAAGGGTGTCCGGCTCGGCATGCGGTTCACGCCGGCCCAGTGCGACGCCATGCTCGAACAGGAGCTTATCGCGCACGCTGAACCGATCATCGGGTGTATCCCGGCATTGAGGGGGCGGACCAACCAGGTCGTCGCGGCGGTGTCGCTGTCCTACAACATTGGGGCCACAGGTGTGTGCAAGTCGAGCATCGCACGGCTGTGGAATGCCGGGCAGTGGCGCGCCGGCTGCGACCGCTTCCCCTTGTTCAACAAGGCAGGCGGACGCGTGATCGGCGGCCTCGTCAAGCGTCGCGCCCGCGAGCAGGCGATATGCGTGCAGGGGCTGGCGGCGTGATCCGGGCGCGTCTGATCGCGGCGGGCGTCGCCGTCGCGGTGCTGCTGGCCATCGTATGGGCGATCCACCGCAGCGGCGAACGAACGGGCGCGGCGCAGGTGACGCAAGGCGTCGAGCGACAGCATTCCGCGCGTGCCGCCGAGGCGCGGGCCGACGAACGGGCCGCGGCTGCCGTTTCCGATTCCATCGGCCGCCGGGTGGCCCGGGCCGATGACCTCTCCACTCAGGCCGTGAAGGCCACGATAAAGGACCTGCGCGATGCGATCGAAGCTGTCCCGCCCGCTGCTGCTGGCGATCCTGTTCCTGCCGCTCCTGTCGACCGCCTGCAAAACAGCCTCAACGCCGGCATCGATCGCGCGAACCGAGCGGCCGAGGATCCCGGCGCTATCTCCCGAACTGGTGAAAACGGAGCATCTTGACCCCCTGACGGCGAAGCCCGTCGGGCAGCTCGTCACGATCGACGTCGCGATCCTCACCGAGATCATCACGCGCTTTGCTGAGGCGGTGGGGGCCGTTGAGCGTGGTAATCGCCGGTCGATTGGTGTCGCTCTGGAGCGCAGATGCACTGCGGGGCTTCTCGCGACGGGCAAAGCTCCGACCGGCTGCCCGTCGGCGTCACCCTGAGCGGCTGACCAGATCGGGGTGGGGGTGCGGTTCGTCCACACCCCATTTGCCATGAGACGGAGAGTGGGCTGAACCGACCATGTCGGGGCGCAACATCACGGTCTCGCTATCGACTGTGCCCATGATCCGCTGCACCAGGTCGTCAGTGACCTCGTTGCGGATGCGATCGACGTTAAGACTGAGCGCCCGCGCCTGGTATGGCTTCAACACAGACAGCGCGACCCAGATATTCGTGCGCAGTTCCTCGCGTGTGATCCGTCTCATGACGCGTGCGCCCAGAGATCGCGGATGCCGAGCGCGCGCTCGGGCAGGCCGAAAAATTCGGCGAGGCGCCTGTGCTCATCCTGACGCAATGCGAGCGGCACGCCGTCGACGACGAAGCGGCGCAGGTAGCCCGCCGGCCGGCCGATCATGCGCGACAACGCGGCATAACTGTCGGGTCCGGCCTCGATCACCTTTGCCAAAGCTGCGCGCGGGTCGGGCGTGCCGCCGCGCGGCGTTGCGGTTCCGGCCCTCATGACGCCAGCCACGCGCTTTCGGCATCCTCAAGGGCTTCCCAGTCGTCGCCGCTGGCGCGCTGCGCCTGTAGCCACTTGCGGGCGTCCTCGACTGTGCCGGTGCGGGGAAAGCTGCGATCCTTAGCGGCGCTGTCGGCAAGCTGCGCGACGAACCCGCGCGCGCCGGTCTGTTTGACCAACCATGCGCCGAACGGCTGGCGGTCGGCGTCGTCGATATATGCTGTCGCCATCGTCTGATCCTCCTGCGAATCGTATGCGCAATAAGATAATCGTTCCGCGTTTGTTCCGCTAGGTCGAACCCGTCAGAATCCCGTCGTCAGTATTCGCCACCAGCGCCGTAAACGTGCCCAAACGCCGGTGCGCGGCGGGGGTGGAGGCGGGCGCCTCGGCGCGGGCGGGGGGTCGATATGGCGTCGAGCGCGCGAGGATGACGGGCGGCGGGCCATTCGCCGGCTATACCATCCGCCGGTTCACGGCACCTGAACACTTCGAACACGTCCGCAGGCCGATGGCCGAGCGGGGGTGCCGTGCGTCAACACGGCAACCAACGGGATAAGAGCCCGTCACGCGCGGCTGGCCTAGCCGCAACGCCCCGCACCTGCGCAACAGGCGGGGCTCCAATGAGCGTCAAACATCATGGAGTCGAATCCTTATCACGTTGCCCCGACATCGTTTGTCGGGGGTGTGGCCGGTGAATCCGCCGGCTATCTTTTGAGCGCGGCCGCCGATCTGTTCGGTCATCGCGAGGTCGTGGGCTTCGGCGAACATGCGTTCTTCGTCGCCTTGCTTGATCGCGATCGAGCCGACGCGATCATTATCGACCGACACTATAGCGCGCGGGTCTATCGCGGCTCGACGCTGCACCTGGGCGTCTGGATCGGGGGGCAGCTGCAGGGCGTGCTGCAATACGGGTTCGCCATGAACCCCGCGTCGGCCGACAGCGTCGTCGCCGGCACTGGGATGACGGAGTACCTCGAACTCAACCGCATGTGGCTCGATGACGCCGCGCCCCGGAACAGCGAAAGCCGAGCACTGGCGGCGTCGATCCGGCTGATCCGGCGGCTGAAACCCGCGGTGAAGTGGATTCAGTCGTTCGCCGACGAGCGCTGCGGATTGTTCGGCACCGTCTATCAGGCAGCCGGCTTCACCTATCATGGGGAGCATATCGGCATTTTTTGGGAGCTGGATGGCGACTTTTACCACAACACGCTGATGACGGCCGGGGGCCGCCGGGCGCAGTCCCCGCGGGCATCGCACCTACTGTCGAACAAGGATCGCGCGATACGCCACGAACTGCGCCAATTCCGCTATCTGCGCTTCCTCAAGCCACGGTTCGCCCGCGGATGCCGTCACCCGGTGTTGCCGTTTCCGAAGCCTGATTATCGGGAAGGGGAATGATGGAGCGGCCCGACGGGGTCGCACCGTCCTCGCGCGCGGGGGAACCGCGCTCGTCCGATGGACGGGCCGCATTGCCGTTCTGCTGAATGATCCAGGCGGCAACTGCAAGCCTCAATCTCGCGGCCGGCGTAGAGGTCGCCGACCAAAATCCAGTTCGGGAATAGTTCGGGACTCTCGGCTCCGGACGTTTCCTTTTTGGTCTCGTCGGTTCCGCGAAACGGGCGCTTGCCCCGGCCAAAAATGGCGGTATTACGCGGGTCTCCCGAGAGGGGGCGCTTAGCTCAGTTGGTAGAGCATCTCGTTTACACCGAGAGGGTCGGCGGTTCGAGCCCGTCAGCGCCCACCATCACCCCGATGATCAGGCCTGTGCCGCCCCGAAGTCCGATGGCGTTCGCCGCGGACCGCCGCTGCCGCGCCGGTTGAGCGCCTGACGCACCCGATCGAGCAATTCGGTGCGCCGATAGGGCTTGCTGAGCACGTCGGTGGCGCGTTTGCGGGGTCCGTTGACGACCAGTTCCTCGTTGTAGCCGGTGGTCAGCAGCACAGAGACGCTGGGATCGCGCTCCATCACCGCATCGGCCAGCATCAGACCGTTCATGCCCCCCGGCATCACCAGATCGGTGAACAGCAGGTCGATATGATTGTCGGGGTGAACCTTGTCGAAGGTCTTGAGGCCCTGTTCGCCGCTAATCGCGGTGGTGACGCGATAGCCCGCGCTCGTAAGGATCTCGCTCGCCACCGCCAGCACTTCGTCATTATCCTCGACGATCAGCACATGTTCGACATAGCCACGCGGCTGCGCCGGTGCCGCGTTTAGCGCGTCGACGCTGGCATCGGACGTGCCCGCCTCTTCGGAGGGGCGCGCGACGGGGAAGATCATCATGACGCTGGTGCCGCGACCGTCTTCGCTCTCGATGTCGAGGCGGCCGCCGGACTGGCGCAGGAAGCCGCTGGCCATGGCGAGGCCGAGGCCCGTGCCCTGACCGACGCCCTTGGTGGTGAAGAACGGTTCAACCGCGCGTTCCAGCACCTCGGGCGGCATGCCCGTGCCTTCGTCCTTCACCTCGAGCACGACATAGTCGCCGGGCGCCAGTTCGCGTGCGGTTTCGGGGGTGAGCGACAAGCGGCGCGTGCCGATCGTCACCTCGCCGCCATTGGGCATGGCGTCGCGGGCGTTGTTGACGATGTTGAGCAGCGCCATTTCGAGCTGATCAGGATCGACGACGACGTGCGGCAGCCCGCGGCGCAGGCTGAGGTGCAGGTCGACGTATTTCGACACCGAGCTTTCGATCACCTCGCTGAATTCGGTGACGAGGTGGCTGAGATCGATCGCGCGCGGTTCCAGCCGCGTCTTGCGGGCGAAGGCGAGCAACTGGCGGGTGAGCTTGGCACCGCGTTCGGCGGCCGACTGCGCCGCGGCGACGTAGCGCTTGGCCTTGTCACTGTCGGTGACGGCGGACAGCAGGTCGAGATTGCCGTTCACCACCTGCAGCAGGTTGTTGAAATCGTGGGCTAGGCCGGCGGTGAGCTGGCCGATCGATTCCATCTTCTGCGCCTGGCGATAGCTCTGTTCGACGTTGCGGCGGCGCGTGACGTCGAGCTGGCTGGCGAAGAAATAGAGGAGGTTGCCCTCGACGTCGTAAACCGGGCCGATGAACACCGCGTTCCAGAACGGCGAGCCGTCGCGGCGGTAGTTGAGCAGTTCGAGCGCGATCGACTGGCGGGCCTCGATCGCCTCGCGCAGTTCGGCGACGGCGCCGCGATCGGTCTGCGACCCCTGCAGGAAGCGGCAGTTGCGGCCCAGCACCTCGGCTTCCTCATACCCCGTCAGGTCGAGGAACGCCTTATTGGCGAAGGCAATCGGATTGTCGTCCTGATTGGGATCGGTCAGGATCATCGGCATCCGCGTCATCTCGATCGCGGCGAAGAAGACGTTGCCGCGATCGTCGAGGCCGGGGCGCGTGATCGTGCTTTCGCGCCAGTGATGCAGGCCCGGGCGGCCGATCGGGTCGTCGTGACCGCTGTCGATCGTGCCGGCGGAGGGGACCCCGGTCGCCTGTCCGATCAATGGCGCGTCGGACGCGGTGCGTTCAGTGGGGTGCTGGGAGTCATCAGCCATGGATTCGGGCATGGCCCAGTCGGCCCCAACAGGCAACTCGCGACCGTGACTGGTTTATTCCACCGATCATGGTCGATCGCCACCCTCGTCGCGATATTTGATCTCTAGATAGCGGCCGCGCGTCGACAGGCTGTCGAGGTCGCTCTGTGCCAGCCGCGCGGTCATGTCGGCGATTTCCTGCTCGATCAGCTTGAGGCCGGCGACGAGTTCGGCGTCGGGCGTGCGGCCGTTGCGCTCGACGCGGCGCAGCGGTTCGGGAACGCGCGCATAATCGGTGACGAAGGCGGGCAGCTGTTCGCCGATCAAGCGGCGGACCTCATAGGCCTCTTCCTCGCGGCCGTCGAGCCGGCCGAGCTGCGCCGACAGCGTTTCGAGACGGACGCCGATCTGGTCGACCAGCCCGCGTGCCGGCGCGGGCAGCATCGGGCGCTGCGCATCGAGCCAGCGTTCGGTCTTGGCGGGCAACGTCTTGATGTCGGTTTCGCGCAGCACCTTTTCACTCGGCGCGCGGGCGGCAGGCGCGATGGCGATGGCGATCGTCACCGCCGCCATCAGCAGCAGCACGGCGAGCCCGCCGAACAGGCCGAGCGGCACGACCATCCCCGCCACCGCGGCGGCGATCAGGATGATCGCGTTGACCGCGCAGATGATCGCGAAGCGCGTGCCGACACCGACCGCCTTGCGCTTCAGCCGCTTGCCGTGCGCGCGATACACGGTGCCGAGCTTTTCGGCGACCGGCCCGCGATAGTCCTCGCTGATCCGGGCCATTGTCGCGCGGGCGCGGGCGATCTGTTCGTCGACCTCGGTCATGCCAGTCTCACAGCGACTCCAGGCGATAGCTGTCGGTCGACGGACCCTTCAGCGCGCCCTGCGCGGCGCCTTCGGCCCGCGCGATATAGCCCTTCGACTTCTCCACCTCGCTGCCAAGCGCCGTGACGGTGGTCTTCATCGAATCGAGCGCCTTGATCTTGAACGTGTCGATCGCATCCATCGTGTCGTAGATATTCTGGAAGGCGCGTTGCAGCGTTTCCAGCGGGATGGTCGAGGCGGCGGCCTGTTCGTGGATCGCGGCGGTGTTGCTGCGCAGCAGTTTGCCAGTCGAATCGATGATGTTGGCAGTCGTCGTGTTGAGCTGGGTGATCGATTCCAGCACCAGTTTCTGGTTGGTCAGCGCTTGCGCCACCGTCACCGCGGTGCGCAGCGCCGAGACGGTCGTGGTGCTGGCGCGATCGACGCCCTTCACCAGTTCGACGTTGTTCTTCTTGACGAGGTCGAGCGCCAGATAGCCCTGCACCGTCACTGCCATCTGCGTCAGCAGGTCTTGCGTACGCTGGCGCGTGTAGAACAGTGCGGTTTCGCGGATCGCCTTCGCCTTGGCGGGATCGGTGTGGTCGAGATCGGCCGCCGTCTCCTCCAGCTTGGCGTCCATCGCCTTGCTGAGGTGGATCATCTGCTCGAGCCGCCCCATCGCGCCCCACAGATTGGCGCGCTCGGTATCGATCGCGGCATTGTCCATCAGCAGCTCGTCCTTGCCCGACGCAAGGTTCTTCAGGATCGCGCTGATGTGCGTCTGCGACGACTGATAGCTTTCGAAATAGTCGCGCATCTTCGATCCGAAGGGGATGATGCCGAAAATCTTCTTGGGGCCGCTGAGCGCGCCCTTGCGGCCGGGATCGAGGTCTTCGATCACCCGGCGTAGCTGCGCGAGATCGGCACCGACGCCGCTTTCCTTGTCCATCGCGCGGATCGGGCGATCGAGAAAGCGGTTCGACTGGCCCGCCGCCTCGCGGATTTCCTTCGCGCCCATCGCGGTGATCGCATCGACGCGCTTGCCGAATTCAGGGCTGTTGACGTCCTCGGCGACGAGATCGCGGACGAAGGTGTCGACGCGGGTTTCGAGCTGCGTCTTCTTGGCGTCGTCGATCGGCACGAGCCCGGCGGCGCGCTCGGCCTGCACGGTCGGCACGGGATCGGGCGGGGTCAGCACCAGCCCCGGTTGCGTAGGTGCGCTCAAGGTATCGGCGCTCGTCGCCATCATCGTCCTCCAGCGGGCATCGGCCCGTTGCCCCGCAATGTGCCGGTTGCGGGGGCGGGGTTCAAGTGTGTCATTGGAATAATACGCTTGTGCTCGATGCCGGGGGTGATTCGGGTCGCGGAAGTGGACGAAGTGGACGGTACGTTACGTCCGGAAACGCCACCTGTGCTGCGCCTGCCGACGGAGGGCAGGGCGAGGGTGGGCGTGGCCATGGCGGCGGTATAGCGGATTGGGGGCGTGTAGGACAGCGGGGTTGCGATACGGTGGGAGGTTGGCGTCCACGTGGTCGTCGGTGACGATCGAAGCATATGGCGGCCATGCGCCCCTTTGGAACGATCGCGCCCGATCCGGCGGCTCACCCCCGTTGAAGGCCCAAGGGAGGACTTTAGCATTATTATCAACAACGAGCCGATAAATATTGCAAGCGCGCGCGAGCCAAAAGCTCTCGATAGTAAAACCGTCGACCGACGTTGTCGAATGCTTGTCGATCCATTTTCGGCTGGTAATGTTGCGAAGACCCTTCACTCGAATGGTCATTATCGGGGGATATATGAAATATTCGAAATTGGGGTTGCTTCCCCTGCTCGCTTTGGTGACCGCATGCGGCGGTAGCGATGGATCAAGCGCGGGTGGGGCGGTGAGCGTTACACCGGCTCCCTCGCCAGCCCCTACGCCGGCGCCCACCCCGACGCCGACACCCGCTCCTACGCCCACGCCCACTCCAGCGCCGACTCCAACCCCGACGCCGACATCGGCAACGCTGCCGATCTCCTCCCCCATCCCCAGCGATGGCAATTGGTCGACCCTGCAGGGTGACCCGGGACATACGGGTTATGTTGCCGGGAGCTATACAGCCGCAAAATTCGCCGACGCCTGGACGATTACGACCCCCAAACCTCCTAGCGATGTCGCGGCACGGGCGGGAAGCGTATTCTACAATGTGCTGCAGGCGGACGGCCACATCTACACGCAGGCCGTATCGACCACGAGCGGCGCGTCGCTGTGGGGTTTCGATCTTGGCGGAAACAATGTTTACCCAAATACGATGCCATTCGGTCCAGCCTACGCGAATGGTCGCGTAATATCGATGGCGCCGAATAACACATCATCTGCCGCACCGTTTCAGGTGATCAATGCTTCGAACGGTGGTTACGTCAGTACGGTAACGTACGATGCACAATTCAGTAACGGTAGCGTCGTAACGCCCGTTGGAGATGAATTGTTTTTCACATCAGGGTATTATGGCAACGTCGTGTTCGCCGCGAACGCCGCCACGGGAGACAAAATCTGGCGTAACTTGGACAGTACGCAGTATGGCGGCTATGTCATGCAGGGGGAGAGTGTCGCCGTCGATCAAAAATACGTCTACTTTTTCCGCGTTGGGTCGCTTTCGATCCTAGGTCGGGATGGAAATCTTCTGCAAAGCATTCAAAACCCGTTCTTTTCGCAAAATTACATAAGTTACTTCGGGGAATATGACGGCGCTCCGATGCTGGACGGTAATGGCCACGTATTTACCTATGCAGACAATTATATGTTCGGTAAATCGTTGCCGCTTATCGGTTTCGCCCTCAATGCCGCCAAGCCAATGTGGCGTACCAGTTATAGCTATACTGGACAGCCTGCAGTCCGGGGTGGTAAAATCTATGCTGTCCGGTCCTCCAGCACGATGGTCGACGTGATCGATGTGCTCACCGGCTTGGTCACGAGCTCGATCAACGTGGGCGGCAGCGGTAACCTGACCAGCAATGTGATCGTCACCGACAGCCATCTGTTCGTCGCGAATGCGGCAACGACGTTCGCCGTAGATCTGAATGGCGGTAATCCGGCGCCTACTTGGACAACGGCATTCGGCGGCAACCTGGCCATCACGCCGGATGGGTATCTGATCATTTCCACCAAGACGGGTCTGCACGCGGTGAAGCTCAGATAGGTTTCGGCTCGTACGGCGGCGGGGGGCGATGATCGGCGCAAGGATCACTCCGTCATCCATCCCCGCCCCCGCCCCCCTTCCCGCGACGCAACATTTCGGCTATGGGCGCCCGCGATACCCTATAGATCAGGAATTCCCATGAGCCTCCGCAACGTGGCGATCATCGCGCACGTCGATCACGGCAAGACGACGCTGGTCGATCAGCTCTTCCGCCAGTCCGGCACCTTCCGCGACAACCAGCGTGTCGAAGAGCGCGCGATGGATTCGAACGACCTCGAAAAGGAGCGCGGGATCACGATTCTCGCCAAGCCGACCTCGGTCGACTGGGCGCCTCCCGGTGGCGGCGAGACCGTGCGCATCAACATCGTCGATACGCCGGGCCACGCCGACTTCGGTGGTGAGGTCGAACGTATTCTCTCCATGGTCGACGGCGTCGTGCTGCTGGTGGATTCGTCGGAAGGCGCGATGCCGCAGACGAAGTTCGTGACCGGCAAGGCGCTGGCGCTGGGCCTGAAGCCGATCGTCGTCGTCAACAAGGTCGACCGTCCCGACGCGCGTATCCAAGAGGTGCTGGACGAGGTGTTCGACCTGTTCGTGTCGCTGGACGCGAACGACGAGCAGCTCGATTTCCCGGTGCTCTATGCCTCGGGCCGCAACGGCTATGCCTCGACCGACATGGACGCGCGTGAGGGCACGCTGATCCCGATGTTCGAGACGATCGTCAACCACGTGCCGCCGCCCAACCTGGACAAGGACGCGCCGTTCACCTTCCTGGTGACGCTGCTCGACCGTGACAACTTCCTGGGCCGCATCCTGACGGGTCGCGTCAATTCGGGCACGGTGAAGACCAACCAGCCGATTCATGCGCTCGACAATGACGGCAACATCATCGAGACCGGCCGCGCGTCCAAGATCCTGTCGTTCCGCGGGCTCGATCGCGTGCCGGTCGACGAAGCGAGCGCGGGCGACATCATCAGCCTCGCCGGCCTGACCGTCGCGACGGTCGCCAACACGATCGCCGACACGACCGTCAGCGAGCCGCTGCACGCGCAGCCGATCGATCCGCCGACGCTGTCGATGCGCTTTGCGGTGAACGATTCGCCGATGGCGGGTCGCGAGGGCAGCAAGGTGACGAGCCGCATGATCCGCGACCGCCTGTTCCGCGAGGCGGAATCGAACGTCGCGGTGAAGGTGACCGAAGCCGCCGATCGCGACAGCTTCGAAGTCGCCGGCCGCGGCGAACTTCAGCTGGGTGTGCTGATCGAGACGATGCGCCGCGAGGGCTTCGAGCTGGGCATCAGCCGCCCGCGCGTGCTGTTCGGCGAGGATGAGGACGGCAAGAAGACCGAGCCGTACGAAACCGTCATCATCGACGTGGACGAGGAGCATTCGGGCACCGTCGTCGAGAAGATGAACCTGCGGAAGGCCGAGCTGACCGACATGCGTCCGTCGACCGGCGGCAAGACGCGCATCACCTTCTCCGCGCCCTCGCGCGGCATGATCGGCTACCACGGCGAGTTCCTGTCGGACACGCGCGGCACCGGCATCATGAACCGGCTGTTCGAGCGTTATGGTCCGCACAAGGGCCAGATCGAAGGCCGCAAGAACGGTGTGCTGATCTCGAACGGGGCTGGCGAAGCGAACAGCTACGCGCTCGGCCCGCTCGAGGATCGCGGCATCCTGTTCGTCGGCCATGGCGAGGCGCTGTACGAAGGCATGATCATCGGCGAGAACGCCAAGACGGATGACCTGGAGGTCAATCCGATGAAGGCGAAGCAGCTGACGAACTTCCGCGCATCGGGCGGCAAGGACGATGCGATCCGCCTGACGCCGCCGAAGAAGATGACGCTGGAACAGGCGATCGCGTACATCGACGACGACGAGATGGTCGAGGTGACGCCGAAGTCGATCCGCCTGCGCAAGCGCCACCTGGATCCGCACGAGCGCAAGAAGGCGTCGCGGGCCAAGATGGCGGCGTAACGCTTTCGGGTTTGGGTTTGAGAAGGGGGCGTCCGAGCGATCGGGCGCCCTCTTTTTTTGTGTGCTGTGCGGCGGGCCGGTGATCTCGCCCTCCTCGTCACCCCCGGCTTGACCCGGGGTCCCGCTTTTTGGCGGGGCGGAGAAGAAGAAGCGGGACCCCGGGTCAAGCCCGGGGGTGACGGGGGAGGGGGCAAGAAGTGGCGACGTGCCGCCTCATGCCGTCGGTGGCGATCGCTTGGCGGGCGTGGGCGCTCGCCGATGAGGCGGGTGGAAGGTGTCTTGACCTCCCCGTCATCCCGGACGGGTACTCTGCAGCGAGGGGCGTTTTGCGCCTCTTGCCGCCCCCTGGCGTCCCGGTGGACCCCGGAACGAGTCCGGGGTGACGGTGTGGTTGGGGCGACGACGGGGCGCAAAAAAAGGGGCGGCGCCTTGTGGTGCCGCCCCTGCTTTAGGTCAGGGAAAATTGCTTACTTGAAGCGGCCGCTGACCGAGACGCCGATGATGCGCGGTTCGTTGAACACCGCGGCCATGTAGTTTTCGATCACGCCCTTCAGGTTCTTTTCGTTGGTGATGTTGCGGGCGAAGGCGGCGACTTCGTAATTGTCGTCCGGCGTCGTGTAGCCGATCTTCAGGCCGCCTTCGAAATTGCCCTTCGAATAGAATTCCGCGGTCTTGTAGAGCACGAAATTCGTATAACCCTGGATGTTCCAGTCGGTCGCGGCGAACAGCTTGCCGCCGTTCGACAGCGGCACGTCGTAGCGCGCGGTGGCGTCGAGGTTCCAGCGCGGGGCGTTGGGCAGCGGGTTGCCGTCGACCGCCGCGAAGGTGTTGGCGCCGACCTTGATCGTCGGATTCTGCACGGTGCATACGACCACGCCGTTGAGGATGCAGACCTGCGCATAGACGCGCTTGTCGCGGATCTTCGAGGCGAGCGCACTGGCGCCGAGGGTCAGCGTCAGGTTCGGGATCGGGCGGAATTCGCTGTCAATCTCGACGCCATAGGCGCGGGCCTTGTCGGCATTGAACAGCACGCCGTTGCCGTTCACGTCATTGCCGTTCAGCTGGATGTCGTTGACGACATAGGTGAACAGCGACGAATTGACGCGCAGGCGCCCGTCGAGGAACAGGCCCTTCGATCCGACTTCCCACGAGGTGATCGTTTCGCTGTTCGCGGTGGTGAACGGCGAGTTGAACACGGCCGAGCGACCCTGGATCGTCGGACCGCGGAAGCCGCGCGCGACGCGGGCGTAGACGCTGTTCTGGCCGTCGATCGCGTAGAGCGCCGAGACGTCCCAGCTCGGCTCCTTGCCCTCGAGGCGCACCGACGTCGGGGCGGTCGCGGGGAACAGGCTGGCGGTGCCCGCGGCGTTGAAGACCGGCTTTACGAGCGCGGTCTTTTTGAGGTCCTCGGTATAGCGTGCGCCGCCGGTGATGGTGAAGTCCGGCGTCACCTTGAAGCTGGCCTGACCGAAGGCCGCCCAGCTGGTGTTGACGTCGCGCAGACGCACCCAGTTGTTGGGATTGCGCGTGTTTCCAAGGGCATCCGGACCGGTCAGGAAGTAGGACCGTTGGTAGAACTCCGTGGTGTCCTTCTGGTTGAAGTAGAATCCACCGACCTGCCAGGTGAAACGCTGGCCTGCGGCCGACGCGAGGCGGACTTCCTGCGTGTACTGGCCGAGCGCGCGGATGTTGCCCTGGCTCTGCCCGTAGCCGTTGGGACGGCCGTTGACCGGATAGTTCACCGCCGCGCCGCCATCGGTGTCGCCGCGGCTGTAGCCCGAGGTCGTCTCATACGCGCTGATCGAGGTGAGCGTGACCGGCCCGAAGTCATAGGCGGCGTTCACCGACGTGCCGTAGGTGTCGTAATCCTGCGGGTTGTCGTTGCCTTCGTCGAGCGCGATGTGGTCGCGCGGTTCGGCCGAAACCGAGTTCGAGCCCTTCTTCAACGCGGCGCGGTGGAAGATTGTCGAGGTGCCGTGATAACCGCGCGCATGGCCCGAGACGTTGACCGAGAAAGCGTCGGTCGGCGTCAGCAGCACCTGGAGGCGCACGTCCTTTTCGGTGAAGCCGCCCATCGCGTTCTTCTGCGGCGTGCGCGTGCTGTCGGCGCTGTAGCCCGCAAAGGTGTTGTCGACCCAGTCGTTGCGATGCTGCATCAGGCCCGACAGGCGGACGGCGACCTTGTCAGCCACGATCGGACCGCCGACGCCGGCGTCATAGGTGAAGGTGCCGAGGCTGCCGGCCGACGCCGACACGCGGCCCTGCCAGGTCTGCGAAGGCTTGATCGTGTCGAACTTAATGATACCGGCGGTCGTGTTACGACCGAACAAGGACCCCTGCGGACCGCGCAAGACTTCGACCTGCTGTACGTCGAACACAGGATTCGACTTCAGGACGACATGCTCCAGAACAACATCGTCCTGGATGATGGAAACTGGCTGGCTGGCGCCCAAATAAAAATCTATGTTGCCCAAACCGCGGATATAAAAGCGGGGGAAGATGCGGCCCGTCGTGGTTTCGGCATAGAGGCCCGGGACGCGGCCCGATAGCGCGAGAATGTCTTCGCCGCCCGACTGGAGATTGCGCAGTTCCGGCCCGCCGACGACGGCGACCGAGATCGGCACGCGTTGGAGGTTTTCGGCCCGGCGTTCGGCGGTGACGACGATGTCGCCGAGATCGCCGGTGTCGGCCTGCGGCGCGGCATCGGCCGGGGCGGGAACGGGCGCAGGCGCCGTCTGGGCGAAAGCGGGCGCCGCGAGGCCGGCGGCGCCGAGCAGCAGCATGGTCTTGAACAGGCGAGACGTCACGAAATTCCCCTTTATGGTCTGGCGCGAGGGGACCATGTTCGCGCGGCAGGCGCGCGGGTGATCCCGTTCGCGAATGCCCGTCGTATCGGATGGCGCCCCCTGCGGCTGTCGCGCGACTAAGCGCGGATTGTGTCGTCTTCGTGAACATATGTGTCCGGGTGGACGGTAAACCCCGGATGAACGCCGCATTCCGGCTCGGTTCAGCCCGAATCACCTAGAGCACAGGCAACACGCTCGGACCGTTGTGCGTTTGGCCCAACCCGGACGTCGTCAGTGAGGAGGTTCGTCATGAACGGGTTTTTGAAGAAGGCAGGATTGGGTGTGGCGCTCGCCGCCACCGCGCTGACCGCCGCCGCGCCGGCCGATGCGCAGCGCTGGGGCGGCTATCGTCACTATAATCGTGGTGGCGGCGATGCCGTTGCCGGTGCGCTGCTGGGCGGCGTGCTGGGCCTGGGCATCGGTGCGGCGATCGCGAGCAGCAACCGTCCGCGCTATTACGATCGCGGCTATTACTACGATGCGCCGCCGCCCCCGCCGCGCGTCGTGTATGAAGACCGCTATTATGCGCCGCCTCCGCCCCCGCCGCGGGTCGTGGTGCGCGAGCGCTACTATAACTACAATTATCCGTCCTACGGATATGGCTACGGCTACTGATAGCAGCGGTTTCGTCGGGAAGGCGGCGTGGGCAGCGATGCCCGCGGCGCTTTTTCGTGGCGGGCGCGCGCCATTGGCGTTAAGCGCGCGCGGATGACCGATACGCCCCCCGATCGCCTGTCGACCGACCCGTCGAGCCCGTATTTCGACCAGCCCGCGCTGGAGCGCGGCATCGGTATCCGCTTCAAGGGCAAGCAGCGTCACGACGTCGAGGAATATGACCGCGCCGCCGGCTGGATTCGCGTCGCGCTGGGCAAGAAGGTCGATCGCCACGGCCGCCCGCTGACGATCAAGCTGACCGGCGAGGTGGAGGCGTGGTTCGAACGCCCCGCGCCGGGCGGCGAGGCTGAGGATAGCGCCGAGGGGTAAGCCCCCGATCGCGACTGGCTGAACGTGAGGGCGTGGCGGGGAACCGGTGCGCCCTTTTTGCTGGGCGCTGGGCGTGACGGTGTGAAGGGCGGCTGCTGTGCCCAAGCGTCAGCCGCAGGCTGAGATCGTTCGGTCAGGGCGCATCAGGAGCCGCGAAAGGCCCCAGCCTGCGCTGGGTGACGCTTTGGGGTAGGCGGATCGAACCGAGTTGAAGCGGGAGCTACGGAAAAAGCCTCCCCGTCATGCCGGACGTGTTCCGGCATCCACCGGCCCGCAGGAGCCGAAGCTCTCGATTGCGTGGAGGAGTGGACCCCGGACCAAGTCCGGGGTGACGATTCGTTTGGGGCGGGTGGATCGACGCGGCGCCGCGTCAGCCCAAAACGCGGCCGATGCGGACGAGGACGCCGGTGGGATCGCTGACGGCGAATTCGTAGGTGCCCCAGGGGGTGGCGTGGGGCGTGTCGGGCAGGATGATGAGCTCGCGCACCCGGTCGGCGATCGCGTCAACGTCGTCGACATAGAGGTAAAGGCCGAAGGGATTGTCCTCGACGTTTGCCGGCCAACCGGGCGCGTGGCGCAGGTGAAGGTGCCAGCCGCGGCCATCCTCCAGAATACGATATTCGCCCCAGTCGGACGCGAGGGTGAAGCCGAGCCTGGCGTAGAAGGCGGTGCTGGCGGCGAGATCGCTGCTCGGCACGATGGCGACGACATGATGGGACATCGGGATCAGCCTCCTGCGGGGACGGCTTATCGCTTCGGCAGATGCCGCAGGGTCGCCGGCATCTCCGCATCGATGACCGGGCGGGGATCGCCGTCGCCGTAGCGCACGCTACTGCGATAGCGGAGCAGCTGTCGATAGGGGTGCGCGCCGGTGCCGGGCGCGCTGACGGTGACCCAATAGGCGAAGGGGGCGGTGCGGGTCGGCTCTGCGACGATGACGTCGCCGGCGAGCGGGCCGGCGTCGATATAGCGCACCTCCTGATTGTTGTTGCGGCCGGTCTGGTGCGTGAAGACGGGGGTGAAGCGGTCGGCGGTCCGGTCGTAGGCGAACAGTGCGGTGGCGATCCGCTGGTCGCCGTTGGCGCCGTGCAGGCTGCCGACACGGAGCAGCAGCAGCGGGGCATGGTCGCGAGGGTGGACGATGCGCGCGGCGAGCAGGTCGTGCGCCTCGGCATAGGGATCGGCGCCGCCGGCTGGGGTGAGCAGGCGCGCGGCATCGGGCTGGCAGGCGCCACCGGGATGACCGAGGCACAGGCGGACCGCGCCGGGGACGGTGCCGTCGCCGAGGATCGGATCGGGGATGGCGGGCCCCTGCGTCGCGGCGAGGCGCCACGGGGTGCGGGTGGCGAAGGGGCGGGTGAGGTCGATCGTGGCCGGCAGCGGGGGCGCGGCGGGGCTGGAGGCGGCGAGCAGGAGCAGGGCGAGCAGCGGCATAAGCATGCATCCTTCGCGGGCGAGGCGCGGGCAATCTGCGCGGTGAAATCTTGCGCGTTGCTGAACGTCGTTGGTGAGCGGGGCGCGTGATGGCGGGGGTGGTTGTGGTTCGCTTGGGCGGTGCGCTGGCGGTGGCGATAGGGGCAGCCTTGCCCGCAGTGGCAAAGTCCGCGAGGGGTGGGCGGGTCCGATCATGGCCACACACCCGTTAACCATATTGGCGCTGGTGGTCATTGGAGTGAGACGCAAGAGGGTTGCGCAGGATTACCGATCTGGTACGTTGGGCTCCGTCGGTGGGGCCATGGCATCCCATCGGCCGGCGATCGCGTCCAGATATTGGCGTGCGACGTCGAGCGTTCCTGGTACATAGCGATAGTGGGTTTCACGCCCCGCGCTGGTCCGGGTGACGAGCCCCGCCTGTTCGAGCAGGTGCAGATGTTTGGTGACGGCTTGGCGGGTCATTCCCGCATGGGTCGCCAACCGGGCAATCGGACGGGCGACGCCGCTGCGTAGGGTCACGAGCAGCAGCAGCCGCGTGGGATCGCCGAGAATGGCGAACAGCCGCGCGGCCTGCACGGGCTTGGCGACGGACGGCGGGACGGACATCGGCAACCTCCCGGTTGCCCAGGCAACCGTCAGGGTGCCGACAGGGCAACCAAACGGTTGCGATGGTGGCAACCCTTGGGTTGCTTATGATCGACGTACGCTGGTTAGGCAACGCCATCGTTGCCATCGATTTGTGGCGCGCATCCTTGACCGTGGTGATGACCGCATTGTGGCGCGTGCCCGATCGACGCAGGCCGCCTTGCCTCAGCGGCGAAGACGGCGGCCGGTGGACGCAAAACCGTCAAAATGCGGCGGCATGATTGGCCCGGGACGTCGGGTGCGATGGCCCGTGTAAATGGACGAGCGTCGGAGGCAGACATGAACCGGGCAGGGCGGGCCGTGATGGCGATGGTGGCGGGCGCGCTGATGCTGTCGGCCGGGCCGGCGGTCGCCAGCGAGCCGGGCCTGGAGCTGATCGGCACGACGCAGATTCCGTTCGACAGCCGGTTCGACGGGATCACGATCGGCGGACTGTCGGGGCTCGATCGGCTGCGCGGCGACCAGTATCTCGCGATATCGGATGACAAGGGCGATGGCCGCCCGCCGCGATTCTATCAGTTATCGATCGGGCTCGATCCGGCGCATCGCGCGATGACGGTGCGGGTCGAACGCCAGACACCGCTGCGCGACGTGCGGGGCGCGCGCTTCCCGATCGACCGCGCGGTCGTCGATCCCGAAAGCATCCGGCATCTGGCGAACGGGCATATCCTGTGGTCGTCCGAGGGCACGTGGAGCGAGGACCCGGCGCTGCGGGTGCAGCCGGCGATCTATGAAAGCAACGCGGCCGGGCGTGTGCTGCGGCAGTTCGATTTGCTGTCGGCCTATCTCTACGCGGACAATCGCACACGCGGGGCGGCTTCGAACGGCGTGCTGGAGGGGCTGGCGGTCGCGCCCAAGGGCGGCGTGTTCGCGATCAACGAGGTGCCGGCATATGAGGATGGGGCGGCGAACGGGCCCGCGCTCCATCGCCTGACGCGCTTCGATCCGCGGACCGGGCGGCCGCTGCGCCAATATGTCTATGACGTGCCGGATGCGCGTTACAGCGTGTCGGAATTGCTGGCGATCGACGACCGGCGTTTTCTGTCGATCGAACGCGTCGCGCCGTTCGACATGCGGCAGGGCGTGCGCGCGCGGATCGTGCTGTCGCGGATCGCCGACGATACGACCGACGTGCTGTCGTGCCCGGCGCTGCCGCGCTGTGCCGCGGTGCCGATGACGCGTGAGGTGCTGCTCGACCTGCCCGGCCGGTATGACGGGGTGCTGATCGACAATCTGGAGGGGATGGCGTGGGGCCCGCGCCTGCCGGACGGGCGGCGCACGCTGATCCTGGTGGCGGACGACAATTTCAATCCGGAGGAGACGACGCAGTTCCTCACCTTCGCCTGGCCGGGGGCGGACCCGCTGCGGTAGCGGGTCCGTCGGCGGCGGTTACGCCGCCTCCAGCGCCTCGGTCGCCTCCAGCCATTGCGCTTCGAGCGCGTCGATGCGGTCCTGCGCGTCGGCGCGGCGCTTCATCAGGTCGCCCATGGCGAGCTTGGCGAAGCGCGGTTCGGCGGTCTTGGGATCGAACATGGCGCGATCGAGCGCGTTGCGTTCGGTGGTGAGCTTGGCGATCTCGGCTTCCGCGTCGCGGATCGCCTTGCGGCGCGCCTTGTCGGCGTCGCGATCGATCGGCTTGCCCTTGTCCTTCTTCTTACCCTTCTCCTCGGGCTGCTTGTCACCCGCGAGGACGAAGGCGATGTAATCGTCAAGGCTGCCGTCGAATTCCTTCGCGGTGCCGCCATCGACCAGCACGAGGCGGTCGGCGGTCATTTCCAGCATGTGGCGATCGTGGCTGACCAGCACGACGGCGCCCGAATAGGCGTTGAGCGCCTGGATCAGCGCCTCGCGCGCGTCGACGTCGAGGTGGTTGGTCGGTTCGTCGAGGATCAGCATGTGCGGCGCGTCGCGGGTGATGAGCGCCAAGGCGAGGCGGGCCTTTTCGCCGCCCGACATCTTGCCGACCTTGCCCACCGCCTTGTCGCCCGAGAAGCCGAAGCGGCCGAGCTGCGCGCGCACCGCCGCCGGGCTGGCGCCGCGCATGATACGGGTCATGTGCTCGAGCGGCGTGTCGTCGGCGTCGAGTTCCTCGACCTGATACTGGGTGAAATAGCCGACCTTCATCTTGCCGGTGGCGTTCATCTCGCCGTCCATCGGGGTGAGCTGCGCGGCGAGCAGGCGGGCGAGCGTGGTCTTGCCGTTGCCGTTGCGGCCCAGCAGCGCGACGCGATCGTCGGGATCGAGGCGCATGTTGAGGCGCTTGAGGATCGGCGTGTCGGCATAGCCGACCGAGGCCATGTCGAGCGTGATGAGCGGGGGTCTGAGCTCGCTGGGATCGGGGAAGTCGAACGACAAAGTCGGATCGTTGGCGAGTTCGGCGATCGGCTGCATCTTCGCCAGCATCTTCTGCCGGCTCTGCGCCTGTTTGGCGGTGGAGGCGCGGGCGGAGTTGCGCGCGACGTAATCCTGCAGCTTGGCGCGCTGCGCGTCCTGGTTCGCCTTGGCGGCGGCGAGCTGCGCCATACGCTCGGCGCGCTGGCGTTCGAAGCTGTCGTAGCCGCCGGCGTAGAGGGTGATCTTGCCGTTCTGCAGGTGCAGGATGTGATCGACGACATTGTTGAGGAAATCGCGTTCGTGGCTGACGACGACGATCGTCGCCTTGTAGTTCACGAGGAAATCCTCGAGCCACATCACCGCTTCGAGATCGAGGTGGTTGCTGGGCTCGTCGAGCAGCAGCAGGTCGGGCTGCGAGAAGAGGAGCGCGGCGAGCGCGACGCGCATCTTCCAGCCGCCCGAGAAGCTGTCGAGCGGGCGCTGCTGCATCTCTTCGTCGAAGCCGAGGCCGAGCAGGATCTGCGCGGCGCGCATCGGCGCCGTATAGGCGTCGATCGCGATCAGCCGCTCGTAGACATCGCCGAGCCGGTCGGGGTCCTCGCACGTCTCCGATTCGATCATCAGCGCGGCGCGCTCGACGTCGGCGGCGAGGACGGTGTCGAACGGCGTGGCGGTGCCCGAGGGGGCTTCCTGCGCGATATAGCCGAGGCGCGCGCCCTTGGGCATGTCGGCGCTGCCGTCGTCGGGCTCCAGCATGCCGGCGATGACGCGCACCAGCGTCGACTTGCCGGCGCCGTTGCGACCGATCAGGCCGACGCGGCTGCCGGGCGGCAGCGCCGCGGATGCGCCGTCGAGGATCGTGCGGCCGCCGAGGCGCACGGTGATGCCGTTGAGGTTGAGCATGGCCGCGCCATAGCAGATGTTGCGTTGCAGCTAAAGCGGGTGGGAAGACGGGGGCTTTCACGCGAAGGCCCGAAGAGGGTGGGGCTTGGCGCCGCCGGTGTGCCCAAGTCAGGGTGCGCGGTAAGCGTGCCTGCGGCGCGAGCCCTGTGCGACTTCGCGGCTTTGCGTGAACCCTATTACAGCGACCGGATCAGGCGGACGGCTTGCGCGATCCAGGGGGGCGAGGGGATCGAGACGGGGCGGGCGGCGGGGGTGGGCGGCAGGACGAGCAGCGCCTCGCCATCGATGCCGATGAGCCGCGCGAACAGGAAGCGGCCGGCGGGTTCGGGGAGCAGGATGTCGCGGTTAAGGGCCTGGGCGAAACCGTCGGGGGCGCGCAGGTCGCACCAGATTTCGTCGCCGGCGCGGTAATCGCCGACGCTGCCGGTCACCGATATGGCGATGCCGCCGTTGCTCGGCTGCGGTGCGGGAAGCGTCATTTCGCGGCGGGGGACGTGGGTGCCGTCGCTGTCCAGCGTCGCGGCGACCGGCAGCGCGGTGCGTTCGGGCAAAGTCACCAGATCGGCGGGCGCGACCTCCAATGCGGCGGCGATGCGGTTCAGCCAGTCGACCGAAACCGTCCGCGTTCCCGTTTCCAGACGGCCGATCGTCTGCGCGGTTGTTGGAGGGACGCACCGCTGCGCGACCTCTTCGAGGGTCAGTCCCTTGGCCCTACGTACTTGACGGATCGCGGTAATCATGGCGGCTCTCTAACCAGTGTGGTTATTTCGCTGTCCTACAACGTGCGCGATATGGCAAGCCCCCGCGACTCGGAAAGCGGAGGAGCGCGGGATATGCGGGAGCTGGCGGAGCGGACGATCGGCGATGCGCGGCGGGTGCGGGTTAACGTCGCGGAATCACCGTTGGGGTGGCTGAAGGCGCGTGGGCTGGTGGACGCGCGGCAGTTCGAGGCGGGCGAGCGGCTGCGCGGCGACTATGAAACGGCGGCACTGGGGCCGCGGGTGACGATGCGCTGGAGCGCGCGCGTCGATGGTGGGGCGGGCGAGGGGCTGGACCCGACGACCGCGCAGATCGCGGCGAAGCGGCGGTTCGATGCGGCGCTCGACGCGGCGGGCAAGGGCCTGTCCGATATCGCGTGGCGGACGATCTGCGCGGGCGAGGCGCTGCCGGTGGCGGAGAAGGCGCTGGGCTGGCCGGTGCGATCGGGGCGGCTGGTGCTGACGCTGGCGCTGGATCGGCTGGCCGATCATTACCGGCTGGCCTGACGGCGCGCGCGGGTGTAGGGCGCGCGGCAAGCAGAACATAAGTGGCACAGATGCGTGCCGATGACGGGACGGGTGCAGTGCGGTTCGACTTCGTGAAATGCCATGGGTCCGGCAACGATTTTCCGTTGATCGACGCGCGTGCGCTGTCGCTGAGCGATGCGGATTGGGCGGCGGTGGCGCGGGCGCTGGCCGACCGGCACGGGCCGGTGGGCGGTGACGGGCTGCTGCTGCTGGGGCAAGGCGCTGGCGACGCTGCGTTTTCGATGCGGATGTTCAATTCGGATGGCAGCGAGGCGGAGACGTGCCTGAACGGCCTGCGCTGCGTGGCGCGGGCGGGGTTCGAGGCGCTGGGGATCGACGCCGCCGAGGTGTCGCTGAAGACGTCGACCGCCTATGTCGAGCGCGATGCCGATGTGGCGCCGGGCGTTTACACGGTGCGCGAGACGGCGGGGCCGGCGGGGCTGGATGCGGCGGCGTGGCCGCTGACCGGCGCCGGGCCGCGGATCGTCGAGGCGGTGGTGCCGCCGCTGGAGAGCGACCGCTTGTTCTCCGCGGTATCGATGCCCAACCCGCATCTGGTGACGTTCGTGGATGCGGTGGACGAGGCGGAGCTGATCGCCGTGGGCGAGCGGTGCGAAGCGGCACCCGCGTGGTTGCCCAATCGCGCCAATGTGTCGTTCGTCGAAGTGCGCGGCGGCGATCTGTTCGTGCGGACGTTCGAGCGCGGCGTCGGGCTGACCGACAGCTGCGGCAGCGCGATGGCGGCGTCGAGCTTCGCCGCCTGCCTGACCGGGCGGCTGGCCTATGGCGCGCCGATCACGGTGTTCAACAAGGGCGGGCTGGTGCGGGCGGTCGTCGCCGAGGACGCGATGGTCAGCCTGTCGGGCAATGCGACCTGGGAATGGCGCGGATCGGTCGACATCGACCTGATGACGGAGCAGGCGGGAAACTTGCGCGTTGAGGGTCATGCCGATGCGGAGATCGCCGCCTGGGCGCAGTTAGCCGACGCCGCGAGCCGCTGACCCGTCCCAGACCTGATCCAGTTGAAGGCGAGGTTCGCCCTTTTGGGCGCATCCTCCTGTACCGCTTAGAGAAAAGTATCACGATGCGTGACGATTCGAGCTATTTCTACGACCGGGCCGAAACCGAGCTCGAACTGGCGCAGCGCGCCACCCACCCGCTGGCGGTGCGCGCGCACTATATCATCGCTAACCATTATCTGGACCGCTGCTACGGCAGCCCGGCCGAGGATGCCCCCGCCGCGCCCGCCGACGAGGGCGACGCCGCCTGATCCTCGCGGCGAACCGGTCGGTGCCGTGCGTGGCGTGACACGGGCCGGGTGAACCCTCGCGATTCCCATGCGTTGCAGGGGAGCGAGGTAGGAATGGCGGACGAGGCGCAAGACCCGACGCCCGGTGGGCATGGTCCGGGCGATACGGAAGCATGGACGGGCACGCGGGCCGATGACGGCCCGGAGGGTAAATTATACCCGGTGGCGGTCGCGTTGCGCGCAACCTTCGACGCCGACAATCATGCGACGCTGAGCCGCGACGTCACCGGGCTGATGCTCGATCTGTCGCGCGTGCCGTTCGAACCACACGAATTCGAACCTCTGCTGCGGCCGCTGGCGCCACCGCCGCCAGCCGGGTGGCTGGCGCGGGCGCGCCTGGCCTTGCGCCGGTTGCGCGAGGCGCGGGGCTGAGCGTGCCGCTCAGGCGGGAACGCGCATGCCTTTCAATTCCGATCCGAGCGAGCTGAACAGCGCCTCGATCTGCGACAGCGCGAGCGGCGACAGCCGAATGGGCGTCTGAGGGCCGAGCGCACCCGGTGCCTCCATCTCGGCGAAACCCGCGTCGATCAGCGCCAGGATCCAGCGGTTGGCGAGCGCTTGCGACGTGCTGATCCGCTTGGCGAGTTCGGCGGCCGTGACCGAGCTTGCCTCCGCCTCTGCCAGATAGGCGATCAGCAGAATCTCGCAGGCGGGATTGCCGGCCAGCGCCGGGCCGAACGCGCGCTTGCTGCCACTGACCGCCTGCAGGAACATCCGCGCCATCCGCCAATAGGCATGAACCGATTCGGTTTCGGTATGGCGGCAGAGCAGGCGGGCGCTGAGGACGAGCAAGGCGGCGTCACCCTGGCCCAGCCGCGAGACGGAGACGTTAATCCAGACGACGCCGCCATCGGCCTGCATACAGCGCAGCGTGCCGCGATGCGTTTTTTGGCTGGGATCGCGCCACGCGGTCTCCAGGAACGCGTCCGCGATCAGCCTTTCGGTCGGATGGGCGAATTCGCTCGCCGGACGTCCGATCACCGCATCGCGCCCGATGCCGACAAGCGCGGCATAACCGTCGTCGATGTCGACGATGTCCCTGCGGCGATTGATCAGCGCATGGCCGATATGTCCTGATCGAAACGGCATAGCGTACGATAGCGGCCTTTCGTGGCAAAATGAAACCCGTTGTCAGACTATTGTACCTTAGTAGCATATCTTGTGCCCGGCCGTGGCTATCCGGCGATAGGATGGGCGTTCATAACCCATATGGTACAAAACGCTTGACATCGTCACGCTCATTCGGTACATAACGGGAACGCTGAAGAATTGCGAGTCGGGCCGGGGTGGCGGGGATCAAGTCCCGTTACGCCCGGCCGCTTGCGTTTCGGAGCCGGGGCGAGGGGGATGGAAATATGGGCACGGAGCGGTCGACGGCGGACGCCGACGAACGGCGCGAGGCAGCGGGGGCGCTCATCGCGCAGGGCAAGCGGCCGACCAAGAAGTGGGCGCGGTGGAATGCGGCGATGCGCGACACGTTCTTCGCGCATCTTGCCGGAAGCTGTAACATCGCCGCGTCAGCCGCCGCGATCGGCCTTAGCCCGTCGCAGGTACAGCACCGGCGCCGGACCAACCCGCAGTTCGCGGCGCTGTGGGCGGATGCGATCGAGGCGGGCTATCAGCTGCTTGAGATGCGGATGCTCGGCTATGTCCTGGCGGGCGGTGGCGAGACGATCGCGCCCGATGATCCGAATGCGCTGGGGCCGGTGCATTGGGAGGGGGCGATCAAGCTGCTGACCATCCACCGCGCGCGGCGGGAGGGGCGCGGCAAGCCGTGCGGCCCAGCGCCCAAGGCGGCGACACGCGAGGAGACGGATGCCGCGATCGTGGCTGGGCTGGCGGCGCTGGCGGCGCGCCGGACCAGGGCGTTGCTGCCGATGGGTGGCGCATGAGCCGGCAAGGGGAGGCGATTGACGCCGTCACGGTGCTGGCCGGGCTGACGCCGGACGATCGCGACTATGTGATGCGCCGCCTGACACCGGCGATGCGGCGCGAGCTGTCGGAACGCTGGATCGGCGGGTGGGCGCGGTTGGGGCAGGCGCCGCCGGAGGGGGACTGGCGGATCTGGCTGATCCGCGCCGGGCGCGGGTTCGGCAAGACACGCGCGGGCGCGGAATGGGTGACGACGCTGGCGGCGGACAAGGATGCGGCGATCGCGCTGGTCGGCGCGACCGAGGCGGACGTGCGGCGGGTGATGATCGACGGGCCGAGCGGGCTGCGGGCAGTCGCCAAGACGGGGCGGATCCCGCGCTATACGATTCACAAGGGCGAGGTGCGCTGGCCCAATGGGGCGGTCGCCTATGTCTATTCGGCCGATGCGCCCGAGCAGCTGCGCGGGCCCGAGCATAGTGCGGCGTGGTGCGACGAGCTGGCCAAGTGGCGGCGCGGCGATGCGGCCTGGGACAATCTGATGATGGGGCTCAGGCGCGGCGCCAATCCGCGCGTGCTGGTGACGACGACGCCGCGGCCGACCAATCTGATGAAGCGCGTGTTGCGATCGAAGGGACTGGTCGAGACGCGCGGGACCACGCGCGACAATCCCTTCCTGCCGCAGGTGTTCGTCGATCATATCGAAGAGGCCTATGCCGGCACGGCGCTGGGCCGTCAGGAACTGGACGGCGAGATGGTGGAGGATCTGGCCGGCGCCTTGTGGTCTCGCGCGCTGCTGGAAACGTGCCGGGGCGACGTGCCCGACGATCTGGTGCGCGTCGTGGTCGGCGTCGATCCGCCGGCGGGGGGACTGGAGGACGGCGCGACGGGCGATGCCTGCGGGATCGTCGCGGTCGGGCTGGACGGCGATGGCGTCGCGCATGTGCTGGACGACGCGAGCGTCTCCGCCGCGTCGCCCGAGGGCTGGGCGCGTGCGGTGGCGGGTTGCGCCGCGCAACATCGCGCTGACCGGGTGGTGGCGGAGGCGAACCAGGGCGGCGCGATGGTGCGATCGGTGCTGATGGCCGCTGACGTGACGCTGCCGCTGACGCTGGTGCGCGCGAGCCGGGGGAAGGTGGCACGGGCCGAGCCGGTGGCGACACTCTACGCGCGCGGGCGGGTGCGGCATTGCGGGCGGTTCTCGGCGCTGGAGGACGAGATGTGCGGGCTGGTGGCCGGGGGCGGCTATCAGGGGCCGGGGCGGTCGCCGGATCGCGCGGACGCACTGGTGTGGGCGGTGAGCGAGCTGATGCTGCGGCCGCAGGGGAAGGCCGGCGTGCGGGGGCTGTAGGGCGGGGCGTCCGTATCTCGGTTCGTCATCCTAGCGCACGCCGGGACGACGAAGGGGGGCCTCGTCCCCGTGACATTACGGGAGATTCGACATGTGGTTGTTCGGGCGGAAGGGGCTGCGCGAAGGCGCGCGGCCGGCGTTGTCGCGTGGGGGCGCGGGCGTGTCCTTGGGGGAGTGGCCGCGCAGCTATGAAGCGCAGGTGCGCGAGGCCTATGCGGGCAATGCGATCGCGCAGCGGGCGGTGAAGCTGGTCGCGGAAAGCGTGGCGGGTGCGCCTGTGGTGGCGAGCGTGCCCGACATGATGGCGTTGCTGGCGGCGCGATCGGGCGGGCAGGTGCTGCTGGAGGCGGTGGCGGCGCAGCTGCTGTTGCACGGCAATGCCTATGTCCAGGTGCTGCGTGGTGCGGGCGAGGGGGCCGAGGGGCAGGTCGGTGCGCTGTATGCGCTGCGGCCCGAGCGGGTGAGCGTCGAGGTGGACGCGGGCGGTTGGCCGACCGCCTATCGCTATGCGGTGGGCGAGCGGCGGGTGCGGCTGGATGCGGAGGGGCCGCGGCCGGATGTGATCCATATCCGCAGCTTCAATCCGATCGACGATCATTACGGCATGGGGTGCTTGGGTGCCGCCGCCGGGGCGGTCGCGGTCCACAATGCGGCGGGCAAGTGGAACAAGGCGCTGCTCGACAATGCGGCGCGACCGTCGGGCGCGTTGGTCTACGATCCGGGCGATGGCGCGGCGCTGTCGGCGGAACAGTTCGAGCGGCTGAAGGCGGAGATGGAGGCGGGGTTCGCGGGCGCGACCAACGCCGGGCGACCGATGCTGCTGGAAGGGGGCCTGAAGTGGCAGGCGCTGTCGTTGTCACCCGCCGACATGGATTTCGTCGGGCTGAAGGCGGCGGCGGCGCGCGAGATCGCGCTGGCGTTCGGCGTGCCGCCGATGCTGCTGGGGCTGCCGGGCGACGCGACCTACGCCAATTATCGCGAGGCGAACCGGGCGCTGTGGCGGCTGACGGTGTTGCCGCTGGCGGGGACGATCCTGACCGCCTTGGCGCAAGGGCTGGGGGGCTGGTTCGAGGGGGCGGCGCTGTCGGTCGATCTGGATCGCGTGCCGGCGCTGGCGGAGGATCGCGAGCGATTGTGGCGCAGCGTATCGGGCGCCGACTTCCTGAGCGTCGAGGAGAAACGGGCGATGCTGGGAGTGGGGGCATGAGCGGGCCGGCACAGGATACGGGGGTGCTCGCGCAGCTGATGGCGCAGGCGGCGCGCGAGGGCGCGGACCTGGCGACGATGCGCGGCATTGCCGAGGAGGCGGGCGAGCTGTCGGCGATGCGCGCGCTGACCCGGCTGGGCCTCAGCGACGAGGCGGCGCGGGGGGACCTTGCCGAACTGCGCGAGCTGCTGGGGGCGTGGCGCGATGCCAAACGGTCGGCGTGGAAGGCGGCGGCGGGGTGGTGCGTGCGGCTGGCGGGTGCGCTGTTGCTGACGGGGCTGGCGGTGAAGCTGGGCTTCGGCGGGTGGCTGGAGTGAGGTTCGCTGGGTACGCCGCGGTGTTCGATCGCGTCGATCGGGCGGGGGATGTGGTGCGGGCGGGGGCCTTTGCGGGGGTGGGGCCCGTGCCGCTGCTGTGGCAGCATCGTGGGCGCGCGGTGGGGCGGATCGACGTTTTGGCCGAAGACGCGCGCGGGCTGCTGGTCGCGGGGGTGATCGACGATGCGGAGGTTGCGAGGATGGTGAGCTGCCGGGCGCTGGATGGCCTGTCGGTCGGCTATCGCCCCATGGTGGTGCGGCAGGGTGCGCGGCGCGAGCTGCTGCGCGTGGCGCTGGCCGAGGTGAGTCTGGTGGTGGTGCCGATGCAGCCGCTCGCGCGGATCACGCAGGTCGGCTGATTTCGGTCGGCGGGCCGACACCGCCCTCAGAATGTTTCAACGAGGAGAAGACGTATGGACGTGGTCGAAAGGCCGGCGCTGGATGGCGCGCGCGTGGAGCAGACGGACGGGGCGTTCGCAGGCTTCGTGCGGACGGGGACGGTGCTGGAGATGAAGGCCTTCACCGGCGTCACCGGCGATGCGGGCGGCTATGCCGTGCCGCGCGAGGTGGATGGTGAGATCGCGCGGGTGCTGAAGGGCATCTCGCCGATCCGCGCGATCGCCAACGTGGTGACGGTGGGGTCGGCGGGCTATCGCAAGCTGATCACCACCGGCGGCACGCCGTCGGGCTGGGCGGCGGAGACGGCGGCGCGGCCGGAGACGGCGAGCCCGGTGTTCGCCGAACTGGTGCCGCCGATGGGCGAGCTGTACGCCAACCCCTCCGCCAGCCAGGCGATGCTGGACGATGCGGCGTTCGACGTCGAGGCGTGGCTGGCGGGCGAGATCGCGACCGAGTTCGCGCGCGCCGAAGGGGCGGCGTTCGTCGGCGGCAATGGCGTCAACCGCCCCAAGGGGTTCCTGACCGCGCCGGTCTCCACCGCCAAGGATGCCACGCGGCCGCTGGGCACGCTGCAATATCTGCCGTCGGGCGCGGCGGAGGATTTCGGCACGGCGCCGGACGAGCGGCTGCTCGATCTGGTGCACAGCCTGCGGGCGCCATACCGGCAGGGCGCGAGCTTTGTGATGAACGCCAACACGCTGGCGCGCATCCGCAAGTTCAAGACCGCGGACGGCATGCCGCTGTGGCAGCCGAGCCTGGCGGCGGGGCAGCCGGCGACGCTGCTCGGCTATCCGGTGGTCGAGGCGGAGGACATGCCCGACATCGCCGCCAATGCGCTGAGCATCGCCTTCGGCAACTTCCAGGCGGGCTATCTGATCGCCGAACGCGGCGAGACGGCGATCCTGCGGGATCCGTACAGCAACAAGCCGTTCGTCAGCTTCTACGCGACCAAGCGCGTCGGAGGCTGCGTCGCGGACAGCGCGGCGATCAAGCTGATGAAGATTGCCACCGCCTGATGGCGCGCGGCCCCCGTCGGGATGGGTGGGGGCCGCTTTCTTTTGCGGGGAGAGCGGGATGGGAGCGGCGGCGATGCCGGCCGCGGCGGTCGCGAACGCGGCGGCTGCGACGGCGACCTATTTGCGGATCGGCGAGGCGCCCGATGCGGTGCTGCTGCGTGCGAGCGGCACGGCGTTGGGGCTGGCGGAGGCGTTCTGCGGGCAGATGCTGGTGGCGCGCGACTGTGAGGAGCGATTGCAACCGCGCGCCGGGTGGCAGCGGCTGGCGGCGATGCCGGTGCGGGGGATTACCGGCGGCACCGGGCTGGGGATCGATATCGATGCGGGCGGGGTCGGCTGGGTGAGGGTCGATGGCGGCGAGATGGTGGTGCGCTATTCGGCCGGCTTGGCGGCGGCGTGGGAGGCGCTGCCCGAGGCGGTGATGCAGGGCGTGGTGCTGCTGGCGGCGCATCTGTTCGAGCGGCGCGATGGCGATGCGATGCCGCCCGCGGCGGTGGCGGCGCTGTGGCGGCCGTATCGGCGGATGCGGCTGAGCATGGAGGCGCGGCCATGAGCGCCGGCGTGGTGCTGCACGCGGCGGTGCTGGCGCACCTGAAAGCGACGTGCCGGGTGTTCGACGCGCCGACGGCGCGGGCGGCGATGCCGGTCGCGGTGCTGGGCGAGGCGGTGCTGGGCGCCAGCGATGCGGCGGGCGTGAGCGGGCGGACCGGCACGATCGCGGTCGACTATGTCGACACGGGCGAAAGCCCGGCGCGGCTGCGCGCGCTGGTCGGCGCGGTCGAGACGGCGGCGGCGGGCGTGCCGCGGGGCCTGGGCGAAGGGTGGCAGCTGACGGGGCTGCGGCTGACCAAAAGCCGGATCCAGCGCGGCAAAGGCGATCGCTGGGTCGCGTCGAGCGAGTTCGCGGTGCGGATGTACCGGGTTCAATAACAGGAGAATCGTGATGGCGGTGGAACGGGGCAGTGCGTTCCTGCTGAAGGTCGGCGATGGGGCGGCGACGCCGGCCTTCGCAACGGTGGCGGGGCTGCGCACGACGCAATTGAGCGTCAACGGCGAAGCGGTGGTGGTGACGACCAAGGATTCGGGCGGCTGGCGGCAGCTACTGTCGGGCGCGGGCGTGCGCAGCGTCAGCGTGAGCGGCGCGGGCGTCTTCACCGGATCGGCGGCGGAGACGCGGATCAAGGCGAGCGCGCTCGGCGGTACGATCGACGATTACCGGCTGAGCTTCGAGAGCGGCGACAGCATGACCGGCCGGTTCCTGGTCACGCGGCTGGATTATGCCGGCGATTTCAATGGCGAGCGGTCGTACACGATCGCGCTGGAAAGCTCCGGCCCGGTGGTGGCGGCATGAGCGGGGCCAATGAGGCGCGCCCCGCCAATGAAGCCAGGGGGGAATGCGCGGTGCGGGTCAACGGGTGCGACCTGGTGTTGCGGCCGAGCTTTCAGGCTTTGGTCGCGGCGGAGGCGGAGCTGGGGCCGTTGTTCGAACTGGTCGAGCGCGCGGCGGCGGGGAAGCTGGGGTTCGGCGAGCTGGTCGCGCTGTTCTGGCACTGCCTGCGCGAAGTGCCGGAAGAGGTGACGCGCGAGGTGCTGGGCGAGGCGCTGGCGGCGCTGGGGCTCGCCCGGCTGACGCCGGTGCTGCGCGTGCTGCTCGGCCAGATCCTGGCCGGGCGGTGAGCGACTTCCGGATGAGTGCGGTGCGGCTGGCGGGCTTTGCCGGGGCGGCGTTGGGCTGGACGCCCGATGCCTTCTGGCGGGCGACGCCGGCCGAACTGGCGGCAGTGGTGACGGCGGCGAGTGGTGGCGGTGCGGCGGCGGTGACGCCGCCCGATGCCACGACGATCGCCGCGATGCGGAGGGCCGATCCCGATGGATGAGGTGGAGCGGATGGCGGTGGGCATGCGCGCCGACACCGCGGGTTTCGCGCGCGAGGTGGAAACGATGCGCGCGACGCTGGAGGGCGAGCTGGGCGCGGGGGCCGAGCAGGCAGGGCGGTCGATCGAGCGGGCGCTGCTGCGCGCGGCGCGGACCGGGCAGTTCGGGTTCGACGACCTGAAGGCGACCGCGCTGGGCGTGCTGGCGGAGATCGCGCGCGCGGCGGTGCGCGGCGGGGTGCAGGCGGCGGGCGGGGGTTCGTTGGGCGGCGTGCTGGCGGGGTTGCTTGGCGGGTTGCCGGGGCGGGCGACCGGCGGGCCGGTGACACCGGGGCGCGGCTATGTCGTCGGCGAGCGCGGGCCGGAGGTGTTCGTGCCGACGACGAGCGGGCGGGTGGAAGCGGCGGTTCCCGCGGCGGCGCGGGATGTGCGGGTGACGATCCATGTGCAGGCGGGGGCGGGGGACGCGCCGGCGGCGCTGCAGCGATCGAGCCGACAGGTGGTGCGCGCGGTGCGGGCGGCGTTGGAGGGGTAGGGGCGGCCAGTGTCGCTTCGTCACCCCGGACTCGTTCCGGGGTCCACTGGGCCACGGGGGGATGGTGGAGCCTCTGGCGATCCCCCTCGCCGCGGAGTGGACCCCGGAACGAGTCCGGGGTGACGGGATGGGTGGGGAGCGGTTCCGAACCTCGCCGGCCGTCCCCAATTATGGAGACACATCATGGCGCATTGGCTGTGTTCGCAGCGGGTGGAGCAGGAGGCGGGTGTGCTCAGCCGGTTCGATCCGCGATTCTGGACGGTCAATTTCCCGCGGCCGATGATGGCGGCGGTGACCAATCCGGCGCCGGATGCGCTGCGGGTGGATGCCGTCTTCTATCGGCGGAGCGATCTGGCCGGGCTGATCTGGGAGGCGGAGGATCGGTTCGACCATCCGCTGCTGCGGTACGAGACGGCGCGGGATTTTCGGGGCTGTCGGCTCCGGTTCCGCTGGCGGTCGGCGGGGGTGAAGCCGCTGGACGCGATCCGGGGGCCGACACTTACGATCGAGGGGCGCGATGCGGCGGGCAAGGCGCGCGTGTGGCATGTGCGGCTGTGGAATTATGCGACCGGCAACCCGGAGGATGCCAGTGTCGTGATCGACTTTGCGAGCGTCGTGGGCGGCGTTGCGCTGCCGAGCGAGGCGGACCCGGTATGGGCGGGCGATGTCGACCGGATGTTCGTATCGCTGGTCGCGCCCGAGTTCGACGAGACCGACGTGCCGCTGGCCGCAGCGCAGGAGGCGTGGGTCGAGCTGACCGGGATGGCGTGCGAGGGGCCGGGGGCGGTGATCGGCATCGGCGAGGCGGTGCTGCCCGAACACGGCTTCCAGATCGCGAGCGGCTATGACGACAGCTATAACCTGACGCCGGCGCGGTTGCTGCGCAATGCGCTGCACCTCGGCTATCGCGGGGCGATCACGCATTATGTCGGGATGAGCCATTATTTCCGGCTCGATGCGCTGTACGGCGGCTTCTACGTCGGGCTGACCGGCGGCGTGCTGAACGTGGCGTGCGCGGCGTGGCATCGCGACTTTGCGATGCGCGCGAAGGCGCTGGGTTATGACGTCATCTGGTCGCTGAGCTACGAGCTGTTCGACGCGCATTGCTGGAACGACTGGAAGCAGCGTGCGGCCGATGGTGCGCCGGCGCTGACCGGGTGGGAGCCGCCGTCGACCCTGCTGTCGCCGTGCCAGACGAACGCGATGGCCTATCTGCGGCAGGTGGCGGCGGCCTTCGTCGGGATCGGGGTCGCGGCGGGATTGCGGCCGAAGTTCCAGATCGGCGAGCCGTGGTGGTGGACGATGCCGGACGGGCGGCCGTGCCTGTACGACGCCGCGGCCGCGGCGGCGCTGGCGCCGGTGGCGATCCCGAGCGTGCGTGGGACCATGGACGCCAGTCAGCGCGAGACGATGGATCGGGCGGGGGCGGCGCTGGCGGCCTCGACAGCGGCGCTGGCGGGATGGGTGAAAGCGGCGTTTCCGGAAACGCAGACGCTGCTGCTCACCTATCTGCCGACGGTGCTCGATCGCGCGGCGCCGGAGTTGAAGCGCGCCAATATGCCGCTGGGCTGGGCGTATCCCGCCTTCGACGTGCTGCAGCTGGAAGACTATGATTGGGTCACGGAGGGCGATGCCGCGGCGACCGCGCGGGGTGTCGCCGCGGCGGAGGCGCGATTGGGCTATCCGCGCGACCGGCAGCATTACCTATCGGGCTTCGTGCTGCGCCCCGACCAGGCGGCGCAATGGGCGCTGATCGAGACGGCGGGACAGGTGGCGCGGGCGCGTGGCGTCGCATCGGTGGTGCTGTGGGCGCTGCCGCAGGTGATGCGCGACGGCTTCGTCCGCTTCGAGGGAGAGGCTGACATGCAGGACTATGACGACGTGCTGTTCCCGTTGGCGCTGGGGCGCGAGGCGGAGGTGGCGCCGGCCTTTTCCACCGCGATCCTGACCGCGGCGGGCGGCGCGGAGCAGCGCAGCGCGGGTTGGGCGGAGGCGCGGACGAGCTATGACGTCGGACCGGGCATACGGTCGGAGGCGGATATCGCGACGTTGCTCGCCTTCTTCCGCGCGCGGATGGGGCCGGCGCGGGCGTTCCGGCTGCGCGACCCGTTCGATGCGAGCGGCGTGGACGAGGTGATCGGGACGGGTGACGGTGCGGTGCGGCGGTTCGAGCTGGTCCGCCATTACGGCGCGGCGACGCGGCGGATCGTGCGGCCGGTGGCGGGCAGCGTGCGGATTGGCGTGGATGGCGTTGCGACGCAGGGCTTCAGCGTCGAGGCCGATGGCGTGGTGGTGCTCGACACGGCGCCGGCCAAGGGTGCGGTGGTGCGGGCGAGCTTCACCTTCGACGTGATGGTGCGCTTTGCCGAGGATCGGCTGCGGGTGGCGCGATCGACGTTCCTGGCGGGCGAGGCGGTGTCGGTGCCGCTGATCGAGGTGCGCGGGTGAGCGCGCTGTCGTGCATCGCGCTGTGCTGGCGGGTGGAGCGGCGCGACGGGGTCGCGATCGGGCTGACGACGCACGATCGCGATGTGACCGTCGACGGCCTGATCCATCGCGCCGCGCCGGGCATGGTGCCGTCGGCGATCGAGCGCTCCGACGGGCTGGAGGCGGATACGATGGATATCGGCGGGGCGCTGACTAGCGCGGCGATCGGCGAGGCGGACCTGCTCGCCGGGCGCTGGGACGGGGCGCGGGTGCGGGTGTTCGCGGTCGACTGGGAGACGGGCGCGCGGCTGGCCGAACTGGGCGAGGGGCGGATCGGCGCGGTCGAGCTGACCGACCATGGCTTTACCGCGGAGCTGGCGGGCGTGAGCGCGGCGCTGGCGCGCGCGGTGGTGGAGGAAACGTCCGCCGAATGCCGCGCCGATTTGGGCGATGCGCGCTGCCGCGTCGCGATGGCGGGGCGGCGGCGGTTCGCGCGGGTGGTGTCGGCGGTCGAGCGGGTGGTGACGCTGGACGCGGGCGAGCCGGTAGCGGGCGCCTATGCGGGCGGCGTGCTGCGCTGGTTCGGGGGCGGCAATGCGGGCCTGTCGCAGGGGATCGATGCGTCGGACGGCGCGACGGTGACGCTGCGCGCGGCGCCCGCTTTTGCTGTGGCGACGGGGACGTTGGTCGAGGTGAGCGAGGGATGCGACAAGAGCTTCGCCACCTGTGTGGCGCGGTTCGGCAATGGCGTGAACTTTCGCGGCGAGCCGCATCTGCCGGGGATCGACCTGCTGACGCGCTATCCTGGTGGGTGACGGCGCGGCGGATGCGGTTGCGGCCGCCGCGCTGGCGTTGGTCGGCACCCGGTTCCGGTTGCACGGGCGGGATGCGCTGCATGGGCTCGATTGCATCGGGGTGATTGCGGCGGCGCTGCGGGGTGCCGGCTGGGAGGGGGAGGTGCCGAGCGGCTATCCCCTGCGTGGCGGCGATCCGGCGCTGGTGGCGGCGGGCTTCGATGCGGTGCTCGCGCGGGGCGACGGAAGGCGAGCGGGCGATGTGCTGCTGTTCGCGGTGGGCCCGGGGCAGATTCACGGTGCGGTGAAGACGGCGGCGGGCTTCGTCCATGCCGATGCGGGATTGCGCCGCGTGGTCGAGCGGCCGGGAGCGGCGGAGTGGCCGCTGATCGGGGCATGGCGCTATATCAGGGGAGGGGCGGATGGCGACGCTGGTACTGACGACGGTCGGGCGGGCGATCGGCGGACCGACCGGGGGTGCGCTGGGTGCGCTGGCGGGGCAGGCGATCGACGGGCGATTGTTCCGCGGGGCGGCGCGCGAGGGGCCGCGGCTGAGCGACCTGTCGGTGCAGACATCGAGCTATGGCACGCCGATTCCCAAATTGTTCGGCACGATCCGGGTGGCGGGAACGGTGATCTGGTCGACCGACCTGATCGAGACGCGCACGACCAGCCGCGGCGGCAAGGGGCAGCCGGGGACCAACACCTATAGTTATAGCGTGTCCTTCGCCGTCGCGCTGTCGGCGCGGCCGATCCGCAGCGTGCGGCGGATCTGGGCGGAGGGCAAGCTGCTGCGTGGGGCGGCGGGCGACTGGAAAAGCGTGACGGGGTTTCGCTTGCACACCGGCGGCGAAGATCAGGCGGTCGATCCGCTGATCGCTTCGGCCCTGGGGGCGGTGCCGGCGTATCGCGGCATCGCTTATGCGGTGTTCGAGGGGATGCAACTGGCCGATTACGGCAACCGCATCCCGTCGCTGACCTTCGAGGTGGAGGCCGACGCGGCGCCGGTGGCAAGCGGGGCGGTCGCGGCAGCGCTGGCGCCCGAGGTGCGCGGCGGGGGCGGGGTGATGCTGGGCGGCTTTGCCGCCTCGGGCGCGAGCGTGCGCGGCGTGCTAGAGACGCTGACGACGATCGATGGCGGCTGGTGGCGGGCGGAGGGCGCGACGCTGGTGCGGAGCGATGCCGGCGGGGCGGCGGTGGCGATCGCCGATACCGGCAAGGAACGCAGGCGCAGCGTCGCGGCGGCGGGCGGAACCGCGCGAGAGGTGGCGGTGGCGCATCATGACCCGGCGCGGGACTATCAGATCGGCGTGCAGCGCGTGCGGCGGCCGGGGGCGGGCCAGGCGGTCGATCGTGTCGATCTGCCGGCGGTGCTAGACGCGAGTGAGGCGAAGCGCGTGGCGGCGGCGCTGCTGGCGCGGAGCGAGAGCGAGCGGACGCGGCGACGGGTAACGCTGGGGCGCGAAGGGCTGGGGATTGCGCCGGGTGCGATCGTGACGATCGCCGGAGAGGCGGGGCGGTGGCGCGTGGCGCAGGCGGCGATGGCCGGACTGGCGACGACGCTGGACCTGGTGCCGCTGGCGCCGGCCGCCTTGTCGGTGCGGGCAAGCAGCGGAACGGTTGCGGGGGCGGCGGACGTGCGCATCGGGCGGACGCTGCTGGTCGCCGCGGAATGGCCGGGGCTGGAGGACACGCCGCTAAGCCAGCCGCGGGTATCGGTTCTGGCCTGTGGCGAGGGGGCGGGGTGGCGACAGGCGGCGCTGCTCTACAGCCTCGACGATGGCGCCAGCTGGACGGGTGCGGGCGGGACGGCGGCGCCCGCGACGATCGGGGTGATCGAGGGGGTGCCGGAGGTAGCGTCTCCCTGGCTGATCGATTCGCGCAGCCGGGTGATCGTGCGGCTGATGCGGGCGGACATGGTGCTCGGCGATGCCGACGCGACGCGGCTGGCGCAGGGTGGCAATCTGGCGCTGGTCGGTGACGAGCTGATCCGGTTCGCGCTCGCTGAGCCGCTGGGTGCGGGGCGCTGGGCGTTGACCGGGCTGCGACGGGGCGTGCGGGGAACCGAGGCGGCGATCGGCACGCAGCGGCCGGGCGATCGCTTCGCGCTGATCAAACGCGATGCGGTGGCGTCGATCGACCTGCCGGTGACGGCGATCGGGCGAAGCGTGCGGTTGATGGCCAGCGGCGTCGGCGATGCCGCCGCGCCCGCCACCGCCGCGGTGATCGTGACCGGCGCGTCCGTGGCGCCGCCATCGCCGGTGCATCTGGGGTTGCAGCGTGATGCGGGCGGCGGGCGGCGGCTCGGCTGGATCCGGCGCAGTCGCGCGGGGTGGACCTGGCGCGATGGGCTCGACGCGGCCGTGGGGGAAGAGGGCGAACGCTATCGCGTCACGATCGAGCGGCCTGATGGCGGCGTGCGCAGCGTCGAGACGATTGCGCCGACACTGTCGATCGAGGCAGGCGATGCCGGTGCCGTCGTCACCGTCGTGCAACAGGGAACGCTCGCGATCTCGCCGCCGGGGCACGTGACATTTTCCGATCTGGGAGCTTGATCGATGAACAGTCTGACGACGTCGCGATTCGCCCTGCCGCTGCTGGCGGCGGGGCAGGCCGACAAGGAACTAACGCACAATGAGGCGCTGACGCGGATCGATATGCTGTTGCACCCGGTCGTGCAGGCGGTCGGGCTGTCGGTTCCGCCGACGACGCCCGGTGTTGGGCAATGCTGGGTTGTCGGAGCCAATCCGACCGGCGCGTGGGCGGGCCAGGCTAATCGACTGGCGGGCTGGAGCGAGGGGGGATGGCGCTTCGTCGACCCGCGGGAGGCACTCGTCGTATGGGATGTTTCGCAAGCGATACCAATCGCTTATCGGGGAGGGCTGTGGCAAGAAAGTGACGTCCACGGGGCGCGCCTGACGGTGGGCGGGCAGCAGGTCGTCGGCAGCCGCAAGGGCGCGATCGCCGACCCGCAGGGCGGAGGCACGATCGACGATGTCGCCCGCTCCACCCTGGTCGCGATCCTTGCCGCGCTGCGCGGCCACGGTCTGATCGGCACCAGCTGACCTGTGACATTGGCGCAACAGTTCCAACCTTTTGTCGGCTTGCGTGGAAACCAACCCTCCGATAGTGAGTTTGCGCTGTCCGTAGTGACACTCAAGAAAGGGGACTTCTATGCGGAAGCTTGCCGTCGTTCTGGCACTGGCCTCCACCGCACTCGCCACTCCCGCCCTCGCCCGCGACAAGTCGTGGTACGTCGGCGTCGAAGGCGGTGCGATGATCGTCGAAGACATCAACTATGACATCGGCGCGTCGCGCAATGCGGCCACCGTCGATCACAACTATGGCTATGACGTCGATGGCGTGATCGGCTACGATTTCGGCGGGTTCCGCGTCGAAACCGAAGTCGGCTATCGCAGCGCGACCGTCGATGGCTACACCTCGACGCTGACCACCCCGGCGTACACGTCGACGGGCGCTCTCGTGAACGCTCCGGCCGGTTCGTACAGCTATGCTGGCGGCCGCACCTCGGCGCTCAGCTTCATGCTGAACGGCCTGCTCGACTTCGGTGACGATGACGGCATCCAGGGCTTCGTCGGCGGCGGTGTCGGTGTCGCTCGCGTCAAGGCGAACTACCAGCTGAACCAGCGCGGTAACTTCGTCGACGATTCGGACACCGTGTTCGCATGGCAGGGCCTGGCGGGCGTTCGCGCTCCGCTGACCGACCACATCGACGCGACGCTGAAGTATCGCTTCTTCAACGCCGACAACGTCAAGCTGGTCGACGTGACCAACCGCACGTTCGACGGTCGCTTCCGTTCGCACAGCATCCTCGGCGGCATCACCTACAACTTCGGTTCGCCGACCCCGCCGCCGCCGCCGCCGCCGCCCGCTCCCGAGCCGGCTCCTGCGCCTGCTCCGGCTCCGGTTCCGGAACAGCCGGTCTGCTCGCCTGGTCCGTTCATCGTGTTCTTCGAATGGAACAAGTCGGACATCACGCCGGAAGCAGCGTCGATCCTCGACAACGCGGTCAGCCAGTACCAGAGCTGCAACAACGCGCAGGTCATGGTTGCGGGTTACACCGACACGTCGGGTACGCCGAAGTACAACCTGGGTCTGTCGCAGCGTCGCGCCGACTCGGTCAAGGCGTACATGACCTCGCACGCCGTCCCGGCGGCGCAGATTTCGACCGAAGCGTTCGGCGAAACCCGTCTGCGCGTTCAGACCGCCGATGGCGTTCGCGAAGTGCAGAACCGTCGCGTCGAGATCACCTACGGCCCGGGCGCTGGTCAGTAAGACCAGTCCCACCGTTGGGATACGATTGGGGAGGTCGGCGCCAGCCGGCCTCCCTTTTCGTTTGGGGTTGGTAGTCAAGCCATGCGAATCGGCCGCGACGTTCGCTTCGCACGGTCCACTCTCGTGTCGTAATGCGCTGACGATGAGGCGTTTCCGGCCCTTCCGGTTGGGAGGGTGGCAATCGCGGTCTGTTTCGCTAGAGAGCGCGTGACCGGGGATCACCCCTCCACGACGAGGTATCGATGCGCATTACGATGATCGGTTCGGGCTATGTCGGCCTGGTGTCGGGCGCCTGCTTTGCCGATTTCGGGCATGAGGTGATCTGCGTCGACAAGGACGAGGGCAAGATCGCCGCGCTGAAGGCGGGGCGGATGCCGATCTACGAGCCTGGTCTCGATACGCTGGTCGCGAGCAACGTGGCGGCAGGCCGACTGACCTTCACCACCGATCTGGCTTCGTCCGTGGCGGGCGCCGATGCGATCTTCATCGCGGTCGGCACGCCCTCGCGCCGCGGCGACGGCCATGCCGACCTCAGCTACGTCTTTGCCGCGACCGAAGAGATCGCCGCGGCGGTGACCGGCCCGACCGTCGTCGTCACCAAGTCGACCGTCCCCGTCGGCACCGGCGACAAGGTAGAGGCGATCCTGCGGGAGGAGCGCCCCGAGGTCGACGTTCAGGTCGTCTCCAACCCCGAATTCCTGCGCGAAGGCGCAGCGATCGGCGACTTCAAACGTCCCGACCGCATCGTCATCGGCACCGATGACGAGGGCGCGCAGCGGGTGATGCGCGGCGTGTACCGCCCGCTCTATCTCAACGAATCGCCGATCCTGTTCGTCAGCCGCCGGACCAGCGAGCTGATCAAATATGCGGCCAACGCCTTCCTCGCGACCAAGATCACCTTCATCAACGAGATCGCCGACCTGTGCGAGGCGGTGGGGGCGGACGTGCAGGACGTCAGCCGCGGCATCGGGCTCGACAACCGCATCGGCAAGAAATTCCTGCATGCCGGCCCGGGCTATGGCGGATCGTGCTTCCCCAAGGACACGCTGGCGCTGCTCAAGACCGCCGAGGATTTCGAAAGCCCGATCCACATCGTCGAGGCGGTGGTGAAGGTGAACGACAGCCGCAAGCGCGCGATGGGCCGCAAGGTGCTGCACGCGCTGGGCGATGCGCCCAAGGGCAAGATGGTCGCGCTGCTGGGGCTTACCTTCAAGCCCAACACTGACGACATGCGCGACGCGCCGTCGATCGCGATCGCGCAGGCGCTGCTCGACGAGGGCGTGACGGTGCGGGCCTATGATCCCGAAGGCGTCGAGCCGGCGCGGCGGATGATGCCCGACCTCACCTATTGCAGCGACGCCTATGATGCGGCCGAGGGTGCCGATGCGGTGGTGATCGTCACCGAATGGGACGCCTTCCGCGCGCTCGACCTGACGCGGCTCAAAACGCTGATGACCGCGCCGGTGCTGGTCGACCTGCGCAACGTCTACCGCCGCGACGAGGTGGAGGGCGCGGGCTTCGCTTATACCGCCGTCGGGCGGTGAGCGTCAGGCGATCGCCGGGGCGAGCCAGTCGGGGATCAGCGCATTGCCGAGCGCCTCGACCCGGCGGTGTTCGATCATGAGGCCGAGGTCGGGATAGGTCGCCCGCGTGCGATCGCCCGGCTCGTTGAGCGGCGCGACGACCAGGCGCCGGTTGACCTTGGCGCGATGGTGCATGCGCGCGGTGTTTTCCTGGCCGATGTAGCAGCCCTTGGTGAAGCTGACGCCATTGAGTTCGCGCGCGTTGCATTCGAGCCAGAGCGTCTCGCCATTGCCGAGTTCGTCGACACCTTCGGCCACGCCGAGCGACAGGCGGTGGGCCTGCCACCCGTCGACGGGTTGCGAGGGGGGCGCGATCCAGCGCTGTCCAAGCGCGGGCAGGCGGGGGTCGGCGACCCCTTCCGTCCCAGCGCGCGACCAATGCACCGCCAGCCCCGTGTCGATCGCAATCCGGATCGGCCGGCGCAGACGATAGAGCGTCAGCCGTCGGACGAGCGCCTCCGCCTGGGTCGCTTCGGCATCAAGGAGCAGATCGTCGCCATCGGCCCAGACGAGAAAATCGAACAGCGCCTTGCCCTGCGGTGTCAGCAGCGCCGCCCAGACCGGCAAGGCGCCGGCGACGTCGTTGGTGACGAGGCCTTGCAGGAAGCCGCGCACATCCTCTCCGGACAGGCGGATGACGGCGCGATCGGTGAGCGTGGTGGCGTTCATGCCACTGCACCTAGGCTGTCGCCGCCATTTTCCAAGGTGGCGACACGGCGCCGACGACGATAGGAGGGTGCATGACCGATCGCCTGACCATCCGCCGCCCCGACGACTGGCACGTTCACCTGCGCGATGGCGCGATGCTGACGCAGGTCGCACGGCATACCGCGCGGCAGTTCGGCCGGGCGATCGTGATGCCGAACCTGACCCCGCCGGTGACGAGCGTCGCGGCGGCGGAGGCGTATCGGCAGCGGATCCTGACGGAGGTCGGTGAGGGCGGGGGCTTCACGCCGCTTATGACTTGTTACCTGACCGACGGTATCGAGGCTGCGGAGATTGCGGCGGGACATGCGGCCGGCGTCTTCACCGCCTGCAAATTGTATCCGGCCCATGCGACGACCAATTCGGCGCATGGCGTCACCGATATCCGGGCGCTGACCGATGTGCTGGAGACGATGCAGCGGATCGGTATGCCGCTGCTGATCCACGGCGAGGTAACGGACAAGTCGGTCGATATCTTCGATCGCGAGGCGGTGTTCATCGAGCGCGTGCTGATGCCGCTGATCCGCGACTATCCAGCGTTGAAGGTCGTGCTGGAGCATATCACGACCGCGGAAGCGGCTGCCTTCGTCGGCGAGGTCGATCATCCGATCGCCGCGACGATCACGCCGCAGCATATCCTGATCAACCGCAACGCGATGTTCGACGGCGGTCTGCGGCCCCATGCCTATTGCCTGCCGGTGCTGAAGCGCGAGGCGCATCGGCTGGCCGTGCGGCGCGCGGCGACGTCGGGCAGTCCGCGATTCTTCCTGGGAACCGACAGCGCGCCGCACGTCGTTGGCGCAAAAGAGTCGAGCTGCGGTTGCGCAGGTATCTTCAATGCGCCCTTTGCGCTCGAGGCGTATCTGCAAGCCTTTGACGAGGATGGGGCAATCGACCGGTTCGAGGGCTTCGCATCCGAACATGGCCCGCGCTTCTACGGCCTGCCGCTGAACGAGGGCACGGTGACGCTGGTGCGCGAGACGGTGACGGTGCCCGAGCGGATCGGCGAGGGCGAGACGTCGGTCGTGCCGTTCCTGGCCGGCGATACGGTGGGATGGCGGTTCGAGGGGTAAGTCCCCGAACCCCACCCATCCGTCAGAAGGCGTCGTTGATCGAACAGGCCGCCGGGCCGAGGATGACGATGAACAGCGTCGGCAGGATGAAGAGGATCAGCGGGATCGTCATGATCGCGGGCAGGCGCGCGGCCTTTTCCTCGGCGCGCATCATGCGTTCGTTGCGAAATTCCGCCGACAGGACGCGCAAGGCCGAGGCGAGCGGCGTGCCGTATTTCTCGGTCTGGATCATCGTCGTGACCACGCCCTTGATCGCATCGAGCTCGACGCGCGTGGCGAGATTTTCGAACGCCTGACGCCGTTCGGTGAGGAAGCCCAGCTCGATCGCGGTCAGCGTGAATTCGTCGCCCAATTCGGGATAGGCGCGGCCCAGTTCCTTCGCGACGCGATGGAAGGCGGCGTCGACCGTCAGGCCGGCTTCGGCGCAGATCACCAGCAGGTCGAGCGCATCGGGCAGTCCCTTGCGGATCGCATCGGTGCGCTTGGTGATGGCGTTCTTGAGATAGATGTCGGGCGCCTTGTACGACAGCACCAGCGTCCCCGCGACCAAAGCATAGCGCTTCAACGCGGACCAATCGTCGAAGGTCGAGGTGCCGTAGACGATGAACGCCATGATCCCGCCGAATACGATCGGCAGCACCATTCGCCCGAAGATGACGCCGACCGCCCAATCCTTTGACCGGATGCCGGCGCGCATCAGCTTGAGCTGCGCTTCCTTGACTTGGCTGTCCTGCAGCACCTTCAGCGACGACAGCATCGTGCGCATCAGGTCGGTGGTGTCGTTGCGCTGGATCAGCTTGGCGCGCCGCTTGGTAGAGGCGGTGATGCCGGCCTTCAGCTGTTCGCGCCGGTCGTTCAGCGACTTGACGCGCTTGCTCATCGGGTCGCTGACCGTCGTCGCCGCGTAGATCGCGATCATCACCGCGAAAGCGGCGACGCCCGACAGGATCGTCGCGACCCACAGCACGTCGATACCCATCAGTGTCGGACCGGAAGCCTGCATGTCTCTACCCGTTCCCGCCGTCAGATTTCGAAGCTGACCATCTTGGCCATGATGAATACGCCGATGCCCATCCACAGCAGGCCGCCGAGGCCGGTGATGATGAGACGCGGGTCGACGAAGAAGTTCTGCATATAGCTCGTGTTGATGAACCAGATCATCGTGAAGACGATGAAGGGTAGCGAACCGACGATATAGGCCGACGCCTTCGATTCCGACGACATTGCGCGGATCTTGAGCTTCATCTGGCCACGCTGGCGCAGCACCGTCGCGAGGTTGGCGAGCGTTTCGGCAAGGTTGCCGCCGGTTTCGCGCTGTATCGCGATGGTGATGACGAAGAACTGGAATTCAGGCGTGCCGAGCCGATCGGCGGTGTCCTGCAACGCCGCGTCCATCGACTTGCCGATCTTCATCTTGTCGGCGACCATGCGGAATTCCTCGCCGACGGGGCCTTCCACTTCGTTGCCGACGACCTGGATCGTCTCGCTGACGGGCAGGCCGGAGCGCAGGCCGCGGACGAGCAATTCGATCGCGTCAGGGAATTTGGCGGTGAATTTGGCGATTCGGCGCTTGATGAACTGGCCGACGAGCCAATGCGGTATCCCTGCGCCGACCGCGAGGCCGAACAGGAGTGCGAGCAGCAATGGCGCGCCCTTCAGCCACAGCAGGCCGGTCATGACGGCGACCAGTCCGGCGCTGACCATGCCATATTGGCCGACCGTCCAGTCATGACCGGTCATCGCCAGTCGCTTGGCGAGCTGTTCGGGGTTGGGCAGCAGGCGGCCGAAGGCGATGTCGGACCGCGTCTGTTCACGCCCCGCCGCGATCCGCCGCATCTGCGCATCGGCGACGACGCCGCTGTCGCCGTGCCGTTCGCGCATCGCGGCGATGCGCCGCGTCTGTGCGCGCTGCGGCGAAGGGCCGGCGAACACGAACAGCACCATGCCCAGCGAGATCGTCGCGCCGAGACCCAGCATCAGAAGGGAGAACAGATCCATCGCGGCGCCCTTGCCCGACGTTATTTCTTGCTGCGCTTCGACAGCATCGCCGACATGCCGCCGAGCAAGGACTTGCTCTTGGGCTTGCCGGTGCCGCCGTCATCGTCGCCCACGACCATGTCGTCGGCGGCGTTGAGCACATGGCGGGTCAGCGCGATGATCGGCGCGATGGTGCGCGAATTCTTGCCGGCCTCGGCCAGCGGCTTGCCGAGCTTGGCCGCCTGCGCCGCGAGTTTCTGGTCGAAGGGGATCAGGAAATCGATCTTGCGTTCAATCGACCCTTCGAAATCCTTGCGGCTGATTTCGAGCTGACCGGCGGCGTGGACGCGATTGGCGACGACGGTCACCTGCGTCTGCGGCGCATTGGCCTTCAGCCAGGACAGCAGCCGGATCGTGTCGCGCGCGGCGGCGAGCGTCAGCTCGGTCACCACGACCATCGACTGCGTGTCGCGGATGAGGTGCGGGTAGAGGATCAGCATGCTGCGCGGCAGATCGACCACGGTCGCTTCGAACGCGGCGCGCATCTCTTCCTGCAATTGGAGGAAGGCGGTGCCGTCGGTCATCAGCGGCGTGTTGATCGGCGCTTCGGCGGAGAGGACGGCGAGCTTTTCGCTGGCCTTCACCATCGCGCGTTCGATGAACAGGCCGTCGATGCGGCTGGGATTTTCGATCGCGTCGGTGAGGCCGCGGCCGGGCTCCAGGTCGAGCGTCAGCGCGCCGGTGCCGAAATGCACGTCGAGGTCGAGCAGCGCGGTCGTGCGCTTTTCCTTGTCGCTGACCAGCCAGGCGAGCGAGGTCGCGATCGTCGATGCGCCGACGCCGCCGCGCGTGCCGATCACGGCAATCGCGCTATGCGGCCGGTCGAGGCTGGCCTCGATCGGCTTGGGCGCGTTGAGCATCGCATGCGCGTGGCCCAGCGATTCGCGCAGCGCGTCGGGCTGCAAGGGCTTGAGCAGATAGTCCTGGATGCCGCTCGCGATGAGGTCGCGATACAGGCGCACGTCATTCACCTGACCGGCGGCGATCACCACCGTGCCCGGCTCGCACACTTCGGCCAGCGCGTTGATATCGTTGAGCGGATCGCCCGATTCGGCGAGATCGACGAACAGGATCTGCGGGCTTGCCGAGACCGACAGCGACTGCACCGCGTTGCGCAGGCCACCCTTGTAGACCTTGTCGATCGACCAGCCCATGTCGCCGGCGATCGGGCGCAGCGCTTCGGCGCTGGCCTCGTCGCAGACATAGGCGGCGAAGGGATCGCGGCTGACGATGCCGGCCGGTTTCCACGGCGCGTTCATATCAACGGCCCCCCTTGGCGCTGACCTGTTCCAGCGCGCCTGCGCCGGTCGCCGGTTTCTTGCGATAGGCGTCGATCGCCTTGGCGGTAAGCACCGGATCGCTGATCGGATCGTGATCGACGCCGCGCACCAGATCGCCCGGACGAGCGACCATGGCGGCCAGATTGGTGTTCACCGCACAGCCGAAGTTCGACGAGGTATTGGCGTCGAATTCGTGCGAGGCGTCGCGGCTCCAGTCGGGGCAGCCGGGAACGCGGGCGTGCATGCGGCTGACCACGACGCGGACCGTGCCCGGCGTCACCGGGGCGGCGGTGACGGGGTGATCGTCCGACAGGAGCAGGCCATAACTGGCGACCACGGCGGCAACCTCGTCGCGCGCCGCGACCGGGATCGGGCCGCCGGCATCGACGCCGACGCGATCGCCGAAGCCCAGATGCATGGTGTTCATCCAGTCCGACAGGCGGCGCGCCTCGCTGGGGGCGAGCCGCCCGCCCGCGGTGGCGACGTCGAGCGCATAGTCCTGACGGGAGACGACGGGCTGATGCACCGAGGTGATCCCCGGATTCTGCGTGCCCATGCAGCCGCCGAGCAACAAGGCCGGCGCAGCGAGCGTCGCACGCAGCGTGGCAGGAAGGATCGAACGCTTGGTCATCGCAGCCATGTCCTTGGAGCAAGCCATCAGTTGGAAAAGCCGGGGACGGGCGCCGCTCCGGCCCGGCGCACGGTCGCGCGCGGATCGGCGCTGGTGCGCGGCGAGGCGGGAACGGGCGCGCGGCCGACCGGCACCGCGGCGGTGGCTCCGATCGTCGGCGAGACCGCCATCGGCGAACCCGGCACCATCACCGGTCCCGGTCGCGGGCCACCCGGCGTGCCGGATATTTGCCCGAGCAGCAGGCGTTCGGCGTCGGTCGGCGCGCGATAGCCATCGGTCGGCATCGCGATCTGCGACAGGCTGTTCACCGGCTTCACCAGATAGGGGGTGATGATGATGACCAGTTCCGTCTCGTTGCGCTGAAAGCCGTTCGAGCGGAACAGCGAGCCGATGATCGGCAGGTCGCCGAGGAACGGCGTTTTCTGGATCGTGTTGTTGTGGCCGTTCTGCAGCAGGCCGCCGATCATCATGCTCTGGCCCGATCCCAGTTCCAGCGTCGTTTCGACGCGGCGGGTGGTGAGGCCGGGCACGCGCGTGCCGTTGAGCTGGACGGCATTGGCGTAATCGAGCTGCGACACTTCCGGGCGGACGCGCAGGGAGATGCGCCCGTCCGACAGCACCGTCGGCGTATAGGCCAGGCTGACGCCATATTGCTTGTATTCGACCGAGGTCGTGCCGAAGCCGCCCGCGATCGGCACCGGCACTTCGCCGCCGGCGAGGAAGGTGGCGGTCTCACCCGACAAAGCGGTGAGATTGGGGTTGGCGAGCGTCGTCACCTGACCCGTCGTCTCGCCCAGGTCGAGCGCGCCGATCACGTCGACGCCGAACAGCTTGCTGGCGAGGCCCAAAGTCGCGCTGTTCGCGGCCTGGGTGATGATGCTGCCGTTGGTGGCGGGGGTGGTGAACCCCGTGCTCAACGGGCCGGGTCCAAAATTGGTGCTGGCGCCGCGGCCCTGCGCAAGGCCGAATTTGAAGCCGCTGGTGGCGTCGTTGGTCTGCCAGTTGACGCCGACGTTCTTGATGAAGTTGCGGCTGACCTCCGCCACGCGAACCTGCAAATTGATCTGCAGCGGCGTCGCGGTGCGCAGGCGCGATAGGACCTTGGTCGTATCGCCGACATAGGCCTGAACCAGGCGCTCGGCTTCCGCCGCATCGCCGGGGCCGGCAACCGTGCCGGTGAGCAGGACCAGGCCATTCATCGGCGTCGCGGTCAGCTGCGCATCGGGCATCGCCAGACGCAGCATCGTGCTGATCGAATCGAGGTTTTGGCCGACGCGGACCGTGGTCGCATAGACGACCGCGCCGCCCTTTGCGGTAGCGGAGATCGTCGTCTCGCCGGTCTTCTTGCCGTAGATATAAAGCTGGGTCGGCGAGCGGACCTGCACATCGGCGATGGTTTCGTCGGCGACGAACACGTCGCTCATCGCGCGCGGCAGCGTCACCAGCCGGCCGCGGCCGGTGTTGACCTGCACGATCGACGATCCCGCCACGCTGGCGCCGCCGGCGGGCAGGCGCGCATCGGCGCTGCCGCCGAGGCTGCCGGCCGCGAGCACGAGGCCCAGCGCCAGTCCGAGCGATGCCGTGCGCGGCGGCGCGGTGCGCCGGCGTGCGTCGGCAGATACGGTGGTGCGCATCTTAATTCTTCCCCCCGACCGGAACGACGGTCACGTTGTTGCCGCGCGCGACGCGCACGACGGGTCCCATGGCGACGGCGGTGCTTCCCGCTGCCGCACCCGGCGTATTCGCACCCGGCAGGGGCACGCCCTGGACCGAGGCGGGGCCATTGCCCTTGCCGGTCGGCACCGTGCTGCGCTGGTAGCGCGACACGTCGGCGCCGGTGGCGAAGCTGGAGCTGCCGCTTTGCGGCTGGGCGGCGACGCGCAGCATCATCGCCTTTTCGCCCTTGGCATCGCCCGGCACCTTCACCGCGCCATTGGCGATCGCCTCTTCGAGTTCGCTGGGATTGTCGGCGAGTGCGCGCAGCGACAGCGACAGTTCGCCGATCGTGCGGGCGACGGCGACCTGTTCCGCCATCTTGGGCGTCGCCTCCAGCGTCACGGTGGAATAGGTGCTGACCTTGGTCTTGCCGTCCTCGCCGACGACATTGTCGGTGCGCTGGTCGGTGGCGAGCACGCGGACGTTGCGCATGATCGTTTCGGACACCTTCAGCGGCGGACCGTCGCCACCGCCGGCAACCGTCTGCGTCAGGACCAAGTCGATCCGGTCGCCCGGAAAGACGAAGCCCGCGACCGCGGCCTGATTCGACACGGCGACGGTGACCGCGCGCATGCCCGGGCCGAGCGCCGCGGCCAGGAAGCCGCGATCCCCCGGCGACACGAGCGCGCCCTTGGTGAGCGGCTGGCCGGCGGTGATCGCGTTGCGCACCACCGTGCCCTGCAGCTTGGTGATGTCCGTCGTCGGTTTCAGATAATACGCGCCGTCGACCAGTTCCTTGGGCCAGGGCTGAAACTTCAGCGCGGTCGCGTCCAGGATGGTGCCGACGGGCAGCGCGCGCGTCGCGACCAGTACTTCGGGGCCGGTGACGGGCGGCGGTGGCGGCGGCGTGCCCATCGCAGCCGCCTGCGGTGCCGCGGACCCGGCGATGAGCGTGCGAGCGAAGAATGCCGTAATGCCGGCCACGAACAGCGCGCCCACCAGCAAAACGATCTTGCGACTATCCATGTCTCATCGGGCCTTTCAGGTCGCCGGTGGTTGATCCGACGGTAATCATTGCAGCGGAGTGGTTAAGATCGGGTTTGCGCCACTTGGGCGGCAGCCGGCACAGGACCGTCGATCGGCAGGATCGCCGGCAGCACCAGCAGCGCGGCGGCCGCGATGGCGACGCCATAGGGCACCTCGATCGTGCCGAAGGCGCGGCGGCGGCGCTGGTCGATCATCATCAGCACGGTGATCGCGCCGCCCAGCACCGCCATCACCATCAGCATGTCGACGAGGCTGCCGAGCGGCAGCCACAGCGAGATCGCGGCGATCATCTTGACGTCGCCGCCGCCCATCCAGCCGGCGGCAAAGGCGCCGACGAACACCCCGAAGACGATGGCGGCGACGAGCAGTTGCACGCCGACGTCGGTCCAACCCAATCCCAGGGCCCACCACCACAGTGGCGCGAGCAGCGCGATCGCCGCATTCTTGGCATTGGCGATCTCGCGGGTGCGCGCATCCTCGATCCCCGCCGCCAGCAGCAGTGCGGCCAGAACCACGGCGAGTCCGACGATCGCGAAAGCGTTCCATCCCATCACGCGATCACTGGTAGACGGCATGGCTTGCCAAACCGTAACCATGATGGCGATGACCCTGATTTGCATGACTCCATCGCCATGACCGCCGCCAGCACGACCGTATCCAGCGATTCCGACGCGCTGCGCCGCGACTGGCCTGCGGGGTCGCGCCTGTCCGAATGGGTGGCGCCCGACGGCTGGCGCCATCGCCGGTTCGACTGGACGCATCCCGCCCCGCGCGGGCGCATCCTGGTGCAGGGCGGGCGCGCCGATATCATCGAGAAATTCGTCGAGACGATGGGGTGGTTGCACGATCGCGGCTGGTCGGTGACCGCGTTCGACTGGCGCGGGCAGGGCGGGTCGGGCCGGCTGTGCGCCGATCCCCACGTCGGCCACGCGGCGAGCTTTACGCCCTGGGTCGAGGACCTCGGCCATTTCTGGCGCGCGTGGCGGGCGGAGGCGGACACGCCGGTGGCGCTGCTCGGCCATTCGATGGGCGGGCATCTGGTGCTGCGGGCGCTGATCGAGGGGCGGGTCGATCCCGATGCTGCGGTGCTGGTCGCGCCGATGATCGGCATCCGCTCGCCGATCGGCAACCGGCTGGGCGCGCTGCTGGCGCGCGCGCTGGCGCGGCTCGATCCGACGCGGGCGGCGTGGAAGGTCCGCGGCGATGCGGCCTCCGCCGGGCATCGCGAGCGGCTGCTGACGCATTCGCACGAACGCTATGCGGACGAAGCCTATTGGTATGCGCGCGATCCGGCGCTGCGGCTGGGACCGCCGAGCTGGGGATGGGTGGCCGAGGCGTTCGCGTCGGGCGCGCGGTTGCAGGCCGATCCACGGCTCGCCACGCTAACGACGCCGATCCTGATGCTGGTCGCCGACGAAGACGGTCTGGTCGATCCCGCCGCCGCGGTGCGGCTCGCCGGGCGGTTGCCCGATGTCGAGCTGGTGCGGTTCGGGCCCGAATCGGCGCATGAGATCCTGCGCGAGGCGGATGGGGTGCGGCTGCGGGCCTATCGGCTGATCGATGCCTTTCTCGCCAAGCGGCTGGCGGCATGATCCATGACATCGCCATCGTCGGCGCAGGAATCGCCGGCGCGAGCCTTGCCGCGGCGATCGGGCGCGATGCCCGCGTGCTGCTGCTCGAGGCGGAGGATCAGCCTGGATACCATGCGACGGGTCGGTCGGCGGCGTTCTGGTCGGAAACCTATGGCGGGCCGGGCATCCAGCCGCTGACCAGCGCGTCGGAGGCGGGCTTGCGCGCGCATGACGTGCTGACGCCGCTGGGGTCGCTGCATATCGGGCGCGCCGAGGATGCGGGCGCGATCGACGCGCTGCTCGCCGCCTTCGCCGACACGCCGGTCGCGCTGGCGCGGGTCGATCCACGCGATTTCGTACCGGGGCTGCGTGCCGACTGGACGCTGGGCGTGATCGAACCGAGCTGCGCCTATATCGACGTCGCCGCTTTGCACCTCGCGTACCTCGGCATCGTCCGGCGGATGGGCGGCGCAATCGTGACGCGGGCAGGCCTGATCGCGGCCCAGCGCGCCGACGGCGTATGGACGATCGAGACGGAGGCCGGCCCCTATCGGGCCCGCGTATTGGTGAATGCCGCGGGGGCGTGGGCGGATGCGGTGGCGGCGCGGGCGGGCGCTCGGCCCCTCGGCATCGCCCCCTATCGGCGGACGATGGTGCAACTGCGCACCGACCCTGCCTCACCGCCGGCGATGCCGCACGTCAAGGATATCGGCGGGCGCTTCTACTTCAAGCCGGAGGCGGGCGGGCGGCTGTGGCTGACCCCGCATGACGAGACGCCGGTCGAACCAGGCGATGCCGCTGCCGACGAAATGGACGTTGCCATCGCGATCGAACGGTTCGAGGGCGTCGTCGACTGGCGCGTCGATGCGGTCGAGCGGCGCTGGGCGGGGCTGCGCAGCTTCGCGCCGGACCGTTTGCCGGTGTACGGCTTCGACCGCGACGTGCCCGGCTTGTTCTGGTGCGCCGGCCAGGGTGGCTTCGGCATCCAGACCGCGCCCGCCGCGGCCGCGCTGGCGGCGAGCCTGTTGCTGGGGCGCAGCCTGCCCGACTGGCTGGCGGGCGTCGACCCGGAGCGGTACGCGCCGACGCGCTTCTAGCGCGCCCGTTTCTTTGCTATGGCGCTGCGCATCGTATCAGCGGGAGTGTCGTCGTGGCGCACAGGTTCGTGATCGAGAAGAACAAGGCGGGCGAGTTCGTCGCCAAGTTCAAGTTCAACAACGAATTGATCTGGTGGACCGAGGGCTATGAGAGCCGTGCCTCGGCGCGCAACGCGATCGCTTCGATCCTGAAGAATGGGCCGACCGCCGAGGTGCAGGAGGACTGACGGTCAGCCTCTTGCCGCCGCCCCGGCTCTGCGGCCGGGGTAGCGGGCGGGATGGCGTCAGCTCGCCGGGCGGCTTGCCGCCAGCGCCGCATCGCTGGCGAGCTTGTCGACGCGTTCGTTGTCGGGGTGGCCGGCGTGGCCCTTCACCCAGACCCACTCGATCTCATGCTTCTGCGTTTCGGCGAATAGCGCCTGCCACAGTTCGGCATTCTTCACCGGCTTCTTGTCGGCGGTGCGCCAGCCGTTCTTGCGCCAGCCGTGGATCCAGCGGGTCAGCCCGTCCATCACATATTTGCTGTCGGTCGACAGGCGGATGCGGCACGGGCGTGTGAGGACGCGGAGCGCCTCGATCGCGGCGGTCAGCTCCATGCGATTGTTGGTGGTGAGCGTCTCGCCGCCCGACAATTCCTTTTCGTGGGTGCCGAAGCGCAGCAGCGCGCCCCAGCCGCCGGGGCCCGGATTGCCCTTGCACGCGCCGTCGGTGGCGATTTCGACGAGTTGCGGTTCGGTCATGCGAAAGCCTCCGGATGCGCGTCATACCAGTCGAGGCGGCGCAGATAGGCGAGTGGGTCCTTGCGCGTCACCAGCGCATCGGCCGGGGTGTTGAGCCAATCCCACGCGCGGGTCAGCAGGAACCGGATGCACGCGCCCTTGGCCAGCACGGGCAGCGCCGCGCGCTCCTCGGCGGACAAGCCGAACGCCGCGTCATAACCGGCAAGTACCGCGGAGCCGACGCCATCGAGCGGCGCGCCGATGGAATCGAAGGCCCAGGAGGTGTGCATCACCGCGACGTCATAGGCGCGGATGTCGTTGCAGGCGAAGTAGAAATCGATGAGTCCCGTCACCTGGTCGCCCAGCATCAGCACATTGTCGGGAAACAGATCGGCATGGATGACGCTGGTGGCGAGATCGCGCGGCCAAGCGGCCTCGACCGCGGCCAGCGCGGCGTCGATACGGCCGTAGAGGCCGGGTGCGATGCCATCGAGGTCGTGACCGCAGCGGTCGAGCAGCGGGCGCCAGTCGGCCACCCCCAGCGTGTTGGGCCGCTGCCCGGCGAAGTCGGCGACCGCGCCGTGCATCCGGCCGAGCGCGGCGCCCGCGGTAACCGCCTGTTGCGGCGTGGGGCGCGAGAGCGAGATGCCGGTCAGGAAGCGGATCAGGCAGGCGGGACGCCCTTCCAGCGTCTGGATCGCGACGCCTTCGCGATCGGCGAGCGCCGGCGGCACCGGCAATCCGCGCGCGGCGAGGTGATCGAGCAGGGCGAGGAAGAAGGGCAGGTCGCCTGCATCCACGCGCTTTTCATACAGCGTCAGGATGAAGCGCGAGGTGGTGGTGTCGACGAGGTAATTGCTGTTCTCCACCCCCTCGGCGATGCCCTTGGCCGAGACGAGATCACCGACATCGTCGTAGCGGCGCAGGAAGGCGTCGAGGGATTCGGCGGACACCTGCGTGTAGACGGCCATGACGGTCTCTCTTTCTCCCTTCCCTCTCAGGGAGGGGCTGGGGGTGGGTGGCGTGCTCGTGGTGCGGCGGCGTCGGGCGTTTGGTGGCCGTATCGCCCGGACGCCACCCACCCCCTACCCCTCCCTGTGAGGGAGGGGAGAAGCGCTTATGCCGCTTCCAGCCCGCGCGGCAGCTTGAAGGCGATCGTCTCGCGCGTCGTCTCTTCCTCGCGCTCGGTGACGTCGTAGCGGGTGGCGAGCAGGTCGACGAGTTCGCGCACCAGCTGTTCGGGCGCCGACGCGCCGGCGGTAATGCCAAGCGTGCCGACGCCGTCGAGGAAAGACCAGTCGAGATCGGCGGCGCGCTGGATCAGGCGCGCGGGGATGCCCTCGCGCTCTGCCACCTCGACGAGGCGGACGGAGTTGGACGAATTGGGCGCGCCGATCACCAGCATCGCATCGCACTGGCCGGCGATGGCCTTGACCGCGGCCTGCCGGTTCGAGGTCGCATAGCAGATGTCCTCGCCGCGCGGCGCCTGCATCAGCGGGAAGCGGCGCTGCAGCGTCGCGACGACCGCGGCGGTATCGTCGACCGACAGCGTTGTCTGCGTCAGGAAGGCGAGATTGGCGGGATCGGGTGGGGTGAAGGCCTCGGCGTCTTCGACCGTCTCGATCAGCGACATCGCGCCTGTCGGCACCTGGCCGAACGTGCCGATGACCTCCGGATGGCCGGCATGGCCGATGAAGACGATATGGCGGCCGGCATCGACCAGCCGTTCGGCCTGGCGATGCACCTTGGACACCAGAGGGCAGGTCGCGTCGAGATAGGACAGCCCGCGATCCTCGGCGGCGGCGGGCACGGACTTGGGCACGCCGTGGGCGGAGAAGACGACGGGCACACCGTCGGGCACCTGGTCCAGTTCCTCGACGAAGATCGCGCCTTTCGCCTTCAGCGTATCGACAACGAACTTGTTGTGGACGATCTCGTGCCGGACATAGACGGGCGCGCCGTGCTTTTCGATCGCGAGTTCGACGATGCGGATCGCGCGGTCGACCCCGGCGCAAAAGCCGCGCGGCGCGGCGATCAGCAGGTCGAGCGGAAGCCGGGCGGTGCCGGCGGCGGCGTCTGCGGGGATGGAGGCCATGTCCTGCCGCTTACGCGATTGCTTGCGCGCGCGAAAGGCGGTTCCTATGGTGCGCGCCGCAACGCCGGCCCCGTGCCGGCGCTGGTCCTGCTCGTTCGACAAAGGTACGCGTCCTCGTGAAAACCCCGGCAATCGGCCTTTGCGCCCTCGCGTTGATCCTGTCCGGTTGCGCGGGCAAGGGCGAGATCGTGGAAGGCGGCATCACCGCCGTGCGTTCTGCCTGCCCGACGGTGGGCGTCGCGGCGGGCACCGGCGACATCACGCTGTTCGACCCGGCGACCAGCCGCGACGAGAATGCGATCGACGTGGTCGCGAACATGACGCACGTCCGCGGCACCTGCGCCGACGTGGGCGACGACATCACGACGTCGATCACCTTCGACGTGCTCGCCCGCCGTGCCCGCGCGGATGCGGCGCGCGACGTGACGCTGCCCTATTATATCGCGATCGTGCGCGGCGGCACGGCGGTGACCGCGAAGCGCAAGGGCACGGTGACGGTGCATTTCGATGCCGGCCAGACCCGCGCGCAGGCGAGCGGTACTGCATCGACCACGATCGGCCGTGCCGCGGCGACGCTGCCGGAGTCGGTGCGCGAGGAATTGACCAAGAAGCGCAAGGCCGGCGACGAGGATGCCGCGGTCGATCCGCTGACCAAGCCCGAGGTGCGCAGCGCCGTGCTGCGCGCGACGTTCGAAGCGCTCGTCGGCTTCCAGCTCACCGACGACCAGCTGAAGTATAACGCGCAGCGGTAAGGGCGGGCGGTCACCGCCTTCCCGTCGTCACCCCGGACGCGTTCCGGGGTCCACTCCGCGGCGAGGGGGGTGTTTCGAGGCTCTTGCCGTTCCCCCGCGGCCCGGTGGCCCCCGGAACACGTCCGGGGTGACGGGGGATATGGGGCGGTCGTCTCGTTTACCCATCTTGGCCCGATCGGCCGCTTTCTCAATTGACTAAACCGGCCTCGCTCGCCAGAGCGGCGCTTGTCGATGGCGGTGCGAACCGTCATGGGCATGCGCGGGAGAGAGCCCCTCATGAAAGGGGCCGCCGAAGGAGCAACCACCCCGGAATCTCTCAGGCAAACGGACCGCGCAGGCCTTATCGATACTCTGGAAAGCGCCCCTTCTAGGGGCCACCGAAGGGGTAAGCCGGCGGTGCCGGCGAAAGCTCTCAGGTTCCCGTGACAGAGGGGGTTCGACGGATCGTGACGGCGGGTACGCCCCCGCGGGAACGGTCGCGTGGCCTTGATCTGGAGACGGTTGATGAGCGAGACGCTGACGGAAACCCTGCCCGACCCGCTCGATGGGATCGACGAGGGCGACGAGCCCGCCATCCTGCACCTGCCGCTCGACGCCTGGCACCGCGCCCGCGGCGGCCGCATGGTGCCGTTTGCCGGCTATGAAATGCCCGTCCAGTATGAAGGCATCATGGCCGAGCATCTGTGGGTGCGCGACTCGGCCGGGCTGTTCGACGTCAGCCACATGGGGCAGGTGACGCTGACCGGGGACGGCCTGGATGCGGCGGCGATCGCCAAGGCGCTGGAAGCGGTGCTGCCGGGCGACATCGCCGGTCTGGCGCCGACCAAGATCCGCTATTCGCTGCTGCTGAACGACGAAGGCGGCATCCTCGACGATCTGATGGTGACGACGCTGCCGGCAGACGGCGCGCATCCGTTCGGCGAGGCGAGCTATTATGTCGTCGTCAACGGTGCGACCAAATATGACGATCTCGCCTATCTGCTCGACGTGCTGCCCGACGATGTGACGCTGAACCTGATGGACGAGCAGGCGCTGCTCGCGGTGCAGGGGCCGAAGGCGGTCGAAGCGGTCGCGCGGCTGGTGCCGGGTGTCGAGAGCCTCGTGTTCATGACGGCGGGTGCGTTCGAATGGAACGGCCATGCGCTGTGGATCAGCCGCTCGGGCTATACCGGGGAAGATGGCGTCGAGATTTCGATCCCGGCCGAGGCAGCCGCAGCCTTCGCCGATGCGCTGTGCGAGCAGCCCGAGGTGAAGCCGATCGGCCTGGGCGCGCGCGATTCGCTGCGGCTCGAGGCTGGGTTGCCGCTGTATGGCCACGACCTCGATCCCGAAACGACGCCGGTCATGGCGGACCTGGGCTTCGCCCTGTCGAAGCGCCGTCGCGAGGCGGCCGACTTCGCCGGTGCCGGCCGCATCCTCGCCGAGCGCGAGAGCGGCGCGGCGGTGAAGCGCGTCGGCCTGTCGGTCGCCGGGCGCCAGCCGGTGCGCGAGGGCGCGAGCGTCGTCGACGCGGACGGCGCGGTGATCGGCCGCGTCACCAGCGGCGGCTTTGCCCCCAGCGTCGGCGCGCCGATCGCGATGGCCTATATCCCCGCCGATCTGGCGAGCGCCGGCACCGCCGTCCGCCTCGTCCAGCGCGGCAAGATCCATGAGGGCATCGTCACTCCGATGCCGTTCGTTCCCCACCGCTACGTCCGCAAGGCGTAGGCTTTCTGGAGCCAGTCAAGATGAGCCGTTACTTCACCGAAGATCACGAATGGGTCGACGTCGATGGTGACATCGGCACGGTCGGCATTTCGGAATATGCGCAGAGCCAGCTGGGCGACATCGTGTTCGTCGACGTTCCCGAAGACGGCAAGGCGCTGTCGAAGGGCGACGAGGCGGCGGTGGTCGAATCGGTGAAGGCGGCGTCGGACGTCTATTCGCCGGTGTCGGGCAACGTGCTGGAGGGCAACAGCCAGCTCGCCGACGATCCCAGCCTCGTCAACTCGGACGCCGAGGGCGAGGGCTGGTTCTTCAAGATCACGCTGAGCGATCCGTCCGAGCTGGAAACGCTCATGGACGAGACCGCCTACGAAGCGTTCGTCGCGAAGCTGTAAGACCTGCTCCCCTCCCTGGAAGGGAGGGGCTGGGGGTGGGTGGAGTGCTTGCGATACGGCCGTCGCGCCGGGCAAGCCTTGCCGTACCACCAGGACGCTACCCACCCCCGACCCCTCCCTTCCAGGGAGGGGAGGAGCTTATGATGCGCTATCTGCCGCTTACCCAAACCGACCGTGAGGCGATGCTGTCCGTCATCGGCGCCGCCAGCATCGACGACCTGTTCGTCGACGTGCCCGAGGCTGCCCGGCTCGACGGCCCCGTCCATGGCCTGCCCAATCACGCCACCGAACTCGCGGTCGAGCGGCATATGGCCAAGCTCGCGCGGGCGAACACGGTTGCGGGCGAAGTGCCCTTCTTCCTCGGTGCGGGCGCGTATCGGCATCATGTGCCCGCGACGGTCGATCATCTGATCCAGCGCGGTGAGTTCCTGACCGCCTATACGCCGTACCAGCCCGAGATCGCGCAGGGCACGCTGCAGATGCTGTTCGAGTTCCAGACGCAGGTCGCGCGCCTGCTCGGCACCGACGTGGCGAACGCGTCGATGTACGACGGTTCGACCGCCTGCTGGGAAGCGATCGGCATGGCGCGGCGCATCACCAAGCGCGGCAAGGCAATCCTGTCGGCAGGCCTGCACCCGCATTACGTCAGCGTCGCCAAGACGATGGCGAAATATACCGGCGATACGCTGGACACGACGACGCCCTGGCTGACCGGCGAGATGGACATCGACCGGCTGATCGAGAAGATCGACGGCGATACGTCGTGCGTCGTCGTCCAGTACCCGGACATCCTCGGCCGCATCGCCGACCTGACGCCGCTGGCCGACGCCTGCCACAAGAACAAGGCACTGCTGATCGCGGTCGTCACCGAGCCGGTGGCGATGGGTGCGATCCGTAGCCCAGGCGAAATGGACGCCGATATCGTCGTCGGCGAAGGCCAGTCGCTGGGCGTCGGCCTGCAGTTCGGTGGCCCGTACGTTGGGCTGATGGGCTGCAAGGAGAAGTATATCCGCCAGATGCCGGGTCGCTTCTGCGGCGAGACGGTGGACGCCGACGGCAAGCGCGGCTTCGTGCTGACGCTGTCGACGCGCGAACAGCATATCCGTCGCGAAAAAGCGACGTCGAACATCTGCACCAATTCGGGCTTGTGCGCGCTCGCCTTCTCGATCCACATGACGCTGCTCGGTGAGGAAGGCCTGCGCCGGCTCGCCGCAATCAACCACGCCGGTGCGTGCCGCGCGGCGGATCGGCTGAGCAAGGTGCCGGGCGTCGAGCTGGTGACGCAGAGCTTCTTCAACGAATTCACGCTGAAGCTGCCCAAGGAAGCGCGTCCCGTCGTCCGCACGCTGGCGGATCGTGACATTCTGGCGGGCGTGTCGCTTGGCCGGCTGTATCCGGGCGAGGATGCCCTCGCCAACGGGCTGATCGTCGCGGTCACCGAAACGACGACCGCGGAGGACGTCGAAACCCTTGCCGCCGCACTCGAGGAGGTTTTGGCATGAGCATCAACCAGAGCGGCTGGCGCCCCGAGATGACCGCGCGTGACGGTGCGGCGGGCCAGACCTTCACCGGCAATCGCGCTCTGATGCTGGAAGAGCCGTTGATCTTCGAGATCGGCTCGACCGAGACGACCGGCGTCGACTTTCCGGACGGCGACGTCGCGGGATCGCGGTTGGGCGACCTGACGCGCAAGCAGCCGATCGGCCTGCCGGGCCTCGCCGAGCCGGAGACGATCCGTCATTATACGCGGCTCAGCCGGCAGAATTACGCGATCGACCTGGGGCTGTTCCCGCTCGGCTCGTGCACGATGAAGCACAATCCGCGCCTCAACGAACGCGTCGCGCGGATGCCGGGCTTTGCCGACGTCCATCCCTTGCAGCCGGTCGATACCGTGCAGGGCGCGCTGGGCGTCATCAACGAGTTGGCGGTATGGCTGATCAAGCTGACCGGCATGTACGGCGTCGCGATGAGCCCCAAGGCGGGCGCGCATGGCGAGCTGTGCGGTATCCTGTGCATCAAGGCGGCGCTGGAGAAGCGTGGCGAGGGCCATCGCAAGGTCGTGCTGGTGCCGGAATCGGCGCACGGCACCAATCCGGCGACCGCCGCCTTCGCGGGCTTCACCGTCGAGGATATCCCCGCCACGCCCGACGGCCGTATCGACACCGCGGCATTGGAAGCGCGGCTGGGGCCGGACGTGGCGGCGGTGATGATCACCAACCCCAACACCTGCGGTCTGTTCGAACGCGATCTGAAGCGCATTTCGGACGCGGTGCATGCGGCGGGCGGCTACGTCTATTGCGACGGCGCGAACTTCAACGCGATCGTCGGGCGGGTGCGTCCGGGCGATCTGGGCGTCGATGCGATGCACATCAACCTGCACAAGACCTTCTCGACACCGCACGGCGGCGGCGGGCCGGGGTCTGGGCCGGTGGTGCTGTCCGAGGCGCTGGCGCCGTTCGGGCCGCTGCCGTTCACCGCACGGATGGCGGACGGTCACATCCAGCTGATCGAGGAAGAGACGGCGGGCGACGACCATCCCGACACGTTCGGCCGGATGACCGCGTTCCACGGCCAGATGGGCATGTTCACCCGGGCGCTGACCTATATCCTCAGCCATGGCGCCGACGGCCTGCGCCAGGTCGCCGAGGATGCGGTGCTCAACGCCAATTACGTGCTGCGCAGCCTGGAAGGCACGCTCGACGCGCCGTTCGCGAAGGCGGGGCCGTGCATGCACGAGGCGATCTTCAGCGACGCCAACCTAGCCGAGGGCTTCTCGACGCTCGACGTCGCCAAGGGGCTGATCGACGAGGGGTTCCACCCGATGACGGTCTACTTCCCGCTCGTCGTCCATGGCGCGATGCTGGTGGAGCCGACCGAGACCGAATCGAAGGCGGCGCTCGACCAGTTTATCGGCGCGCTGCGCAGCGTGGCGGAGCGGGCAAAGGCGGGCGATGTCAGCCTGAAGACCGCGCCGCACTTCGCCCCCCGGGCCCGGCTCGACGAAACGCTGGCGGCGCGCAAGCCGGTGCTGGTGTGGAAGGAGCAGCCGCTGGCCGCGGCGGCGGAGTAACGGCGTCTCCCCTTCCGTCGGGTCCCTGCCCTCGCTACCCTTCGCCCGAACAGGGCAGGGGTAGCGTATGCAAGTACATCAGGCGGGCGGCTGGATCAGCTATGCGATCCCGTTCGTCGTCATCGCGATCGTCGTGGCGATCCGGTGGAAGCGAATGAGCCGCGTGACGCCGCTGAAGCTGGAGCGGCTGTGGATGCTGCCCGCTGCCTATGCCGCACTCGTCGTCTTCGCCTTTGCGATGCACCCGCCCAAGGGGCTGGCGTGGCTTTTCTGCCTGCTGGCGCTGGGGCTTGGCGCGGCGCTGGGCTGGCAGCGGGGGAAGATGATGCGGATCGTGTTCGATCCCGAAACGCATCGGCTGAACCAGACGTCGTCGCCCGCCGCGCTGCTGTTCATCGTCGTCCTCATCGTCGTGCGCAGCGGGGCGCGGGGGGCGATGAGCTATAGCGGCGGCGCGTTCGATCCAATGGCGGCGACCGACGTGCTGATGGCGCTGGCGCTCGGCCTGTTCGCGGCGCAGCGGCTGGAGATGTACCTGCGCGGCAAGCGCATGCTGGAGGCGGCGCGCTAACCCGCGCGCCGTTGTGCCGTGGGCGTGCGGCCGATGCGCTTGCGCTTTTCGGCGTAGAGCATCGCGTCGGCGCGGCGGGCGAAGTCGCGCAGCGAGTGGCAGTCGGTATCGAACATCGCATGGCCGATCGACCCCGCGCTCGTCATCGTGATGCCGTCGGCGGTGACGGGGACGCGCAGCGCGGCTTCCAGGCCGCGGCACAGCCGTTCCGGATCGGCGATCAGCGCGGGTGCGGTGACGATCAGGGCAAATTCGTCGCCGCCGATCCGCGCCGCGAAACAGTCGCGCAACCACGGCTGGGTCAGCGCCGCGCCGGTCAGGCGCAGCACGTCGTCGCCCGCATCATGGCCCAGCGCATCGTTGATCGCCTTGAACCCGTCGAGATCGATCAGCATCAGCATCAGCGGACTGCCGTCGGTGCGGGCACGGGTCATCGCCGCATCGAGCTCACGGTCGAAGGCGGCACGGTTGGCGATGCCGGTCAGCGCGTCGGTGTCGGCCGAGCGGCGCAGCTGTGTTTCGAGGCGATGGCGTTCGGTGATGTCCTGGAACACGCCGACCAGCGCCTGGACGCTGCCGTCCTCGCCGCGCTCCGCCTCGCCCGCTGCGCGGACCTGCAACAGCCGCCCGTCAGCGGTGTGCAGCGCGGATTCGAAGTCGAAGGGTTCGCCGGTCCGCACCGTGCGGCTGATTGTTTCCGAAATCTGGTCGCGCATATACGGCGGGTAAAATTCTAGCGCCTTGCTGAGCGGCGGCTGGTCGCCGGACGGCACGCCGTGGATGCGAAAGACGTTTTCGGACCATTCGAGCTGCGAATCGCCGAGCGACAGGCGCCACGATCCGATCCGCGCGATGCGTTCGGCCTGGCGGAAGATCTTGTCCTGCCGCGCAAGGTCGCGGACCAGCTGTTCGCCCGTCGTCGCGATGCGGATCGCCTCCAGCGCATTCCGCCGTGCGGCGATCAGCACCTCGGCCAGCGTCCCGAGGTGGCGCAGCGCCGCTTCGCCCGCCGCGTTGAGCGAGCGTGGCGCGACATCGAGCACGCACAACGTTCCGATCGGCTGCGTCACGCCCTGGCCATCGACGACATGGATCGGCACGCCGGCGTAGAAGCGGTTGCCCGCGTCCGTCACGACCGGGCTGGTGCGATAGTGCGCATCCAGCGTCATGTCGGTAATGACCATCAGCTCATTCTGTCGCACGGTGCGGTCGCACATCGCGACGTTGCGCCCAAGTTCGTTCGGACCCGGCGCGTTCATCGCCTTGACCCAGATTCGCTCGCGATCGACGAGGCTGATCAGCGCGGTGGGACAGCCGAGCAGCTCTGCGGCCAGTGCGACCACCGCATCGAATTCGCGTTCGGGCTCGCTGTCGAGCAGGTTGAGCGCGTGCAGCGCCGCCAGGCGACCGGCTTCGTCATAGGCCGCCTGTGGGGGAAGGACAGCATCGTTCATGACATTTCCCATGCCATCCAAGGTCTTAAAATGTCCTTCCCCCACGGGGCGGTCCGAGCCACAACCGCGACGGAATGAGCGAGACCGATTCCTCCGAAATCATGCCCCTGACGATGCAATGGGCGGCGCATCTGGCGCGCGACCGGCGTCGGTCGGCCCATACCGTACGCGCCTATCGCGCCAGTGCGGAGCGGCTGGTCGCGTTTCTGCAGGCGCATTGGGGCGAGCGGCCGACGGCGGCGACGCTGGCACGGGTAAGCGCGGCGGACCTGCGCGCCTTTATGGCGGCGCGCCGCGGTAAGGGGCTTGGCAATGCCTCTGCCGCGCGCGAGCTGTCGGCGGTGCGCGGGTTCCTGGCGTTCGTGGCGCCCGATGCAGCGATGCCCCGGCTGCGCGGCCCCCGCGTCAAACCCGGCGTGCCGCGGCCGATCGCGCCGGACGAGGTGATGGCGCTGGCCGGCGAGGTGGCGGACGAGGCGGCGGAACCCTGGGTGGGCGCGCGCGACTGGGCGGTGCTGCTGCTGCTGTATGGCGCAGGGCTGCGCATCGGTGAAGCAATCGCGCTGCCGGCGCGCGTCCTGCCGCTGGGCGAGACGCTAACGGTGACCGGCAAGCGCGACAAGACGCGGATCGTGCCGCTGCTGCCGCAGGTGCGCGTCGCGGTGGAGGCCTATGCGGCGCAGATGCCCTGGGCGCCCGCGCCGGACGAGCCGCTGTTCCGCGGCGTGAAGGGCGGGCCGCTGTCGCCGGGGATGATCCGGCGATCGGTGCGCGCGGCGCGGGCCCGGCTGGGGCTTGGCGAGCGGACGACGCCGCATGCGCTGCGCCACAGCTTCGCGACGCATCTGCTGGGCCGCGGCGCCGACCTGCGCGCGTTGCAGGAGCTGTTGGGGCATGCGAGCCTCAGTTCGACGCAAATCTACACCGCCGTCGATGCGGCGCATCTGCTGGACGTCTATCGGAATGCGCATCCGCGGGCGTGATGGCCGGCGAAGAGGGGTAACAGGAACACCTTGGGCGAAACGATCGGGCTGATCGTTTCCGTAGTTGCACCCATTGAAAGAGCTGTTCCGTCGCGATGACGCGGGAATGTCGGATGACTGGCGTTAGCGGATTGGGTGAATGTAGGACAGCGGTCATGGAATTTCTGAGCGCCTGCAGGTCCTTACCGGCTCGCCGATCCTATCGTGCGCGGGGTTTCCAGGTGACGACGCGATAGAGGTAGGCCAGGACGATCGCGACGCTGAGCGCGACGGCGGCGGGGCCGACATAGCGGTCGATCGCCTCGAAATTCGACCCGAGATAGACACCGGCGGCGGCGAGCATGCTGTTCCAGATCAGGCTGCCGGCAAAGGTCCAGACGAGGAAGCGCCACAGCGGCATGCAGGTCATGCCCGCAGGGAGCGACACGAGCGTGCGGAAGGTGGGCATGAAGCGGAACACGAACACCACGCCGCCGCCGCGCTTGCAGAAGAAGCGGTGCAGCTTTTCGACATCCTCCCACTCCATCGTCAGCCAGCGGCCGTGGCGTTCGATGAAGGGGCGGAAGCGCTGGTAGCCGATGTGGCGGCCGATGAAATACCAGAAGTAATTGCCCGCGGTGGTGCCGGCGGTGCCCCACAGCACGAGCGGCACGATCGCCATGTCGCCGCGCGCCACCGCCATGCCGCCGAGGCCCATGATCACCTCCGACGGGATGGGCGGGACGATATTCTCCAGCGCCATCAGCAGGAAGATGCCGATATAGCCGCCCTGGGCGATGGCGTTGAGGATGAACTCGGTCATGGCCCAGGGTAACGGCGCGGGGGTCAGCCGCGTTCCGCTGCGGCGCCATCCGATGCGCGCTGCGCGACGCGGCGCTCGATAGCATCCCAGATCAGGCCGGCGACGTCGGTGCCGTCGAAGGTCTGGATCGCGACGATGCCGGTCGGGCTGGTGACGTTGATTTCGGTTAGCCATTCGCCGCCGATCACGTCGATGCCGACGAACAGTAGCCCGCGGCGCTTCAATTCCGGCCCAAGCACGGCGCAGATCTCGCGCTCGCGGTCCGTCAGTTCGGTCTTCACCGCCGAGCCCCCGACCGCGAGGTTCGATCGAATTTCGCCTTCGCCGGGCAGGCGGTTGATCGCGCCGGCGACCTCGCCATCGATCAGGACGATCCGCTTGTCGCCCTTCGCCACCGCGGGCAGGAACGCCTGGATCATATGCGGTTCGCGCCAGGTCTGGTTGAACACCTCGATCAGCGCGGACAGGTTCGCACCGTCGCTGCCGACGCGGAAGATCGCCTTGCCGCCGTTGCCGTGCAACGGCTTGACGACGATCTCGCCATGCTGCGCGAGGAAGGCGCGTGCTTCGTCGAGGCTGCGGGTGATGAGCGTCGGCGGCATGAACTGCGCATAGTCGAGCACGAACACCTTTTCGGGCGCGTTGCGGACGCTGTGCGGATCGTTCACCACTAGCGTCCGATCGGCGATGCGTTCGAGCAAATGCGTCGCGGTGATATAGCCGAGATCAAAGGGCGGGTCCTGCCGCATCAGCACGACGTCGGCCTGCCCGCCGAGATCGAGGCTGACGGGGGCATCGAAGCGGAAATGGTCGCCCGCGCCCGGTGCCGCCGGGCGCTGCACCGTCACCGGATGCGCCTTCGCCCAGACGCGGCCGTCGGCATAATTCAGGTCCTCGGCGAGGTAATGGAACAGCCGGTGCCCGCGCGCCTGGCCTGCCAGCATCAGCGCGAAGCTCGAATCGCCGGCGATATTGATCTGATCGAGCGGGTCCATCTGGACGGCGACGGTGAGGGTCATGGGCACACTCGCGAGTGGGTTGGTTCGGGGTGGGACTTAGGGGCCGGGCGGTGGAATGTCACCCGGAGCGCGCGCGGAAGTGGACGAAGTGGACGGTACGTCGTTGTCGGGAGGCGGGGGACGGAACGTCTTTTTTGTGAGGAAGGCCAAGGGGTTTGCGCGCAGAGGCGCGGAGGGCGCGGAGGTGGTTCGTGCGACGCAGCGTTCCGCTTTATAGCCGACGGGGGTGAGGGATCGCACCGATACGGCGGACGCGACCCCTCTGCGGTCTCCGCGCCTCTGCGCGAGCATCGTCCTGCCTTTCGACCTGTGGTCCCGCTGCCGCAAATCGTCACCCCAGCGCAGGCTAGCGTCTCTCGCGGCGCTTGCTGCGCGCGATAACTGGAAGATCCCAGCCAGCGCTGGGATGACGATTGGGGCGGTGGGGATGGATTGGGGCCCGTGCGCGGGACGCGGTGAGGGGCGGGGCGACGGGACGGGCATGGGTGGAGGCTATCGGCGCCGGGGCGCGTAGGACAGCAGGGCCGGTTTTTCGTCGCCCGATCCGTCACTTGCGGTGCCGGCGATCCAACATGTTCAGCCGATCCAGGCATTCTCGATGTGCCGCGGCCGCGTGCCGGGGGCGAGCAGGATGACATCGACGCGGATGTCGTCGCCCGGCCCCGCATAGCGCGGCATCAACACCTCCGCCGCCGCGGCGACGCGGGCGAGGCGACGTTCGTCGATCGCGAAATCGAGCTCGGCGGCGGTGGCGCGGGTCTTCACCTCGACGAAGGCGATCAACGCACCGCGGCGGGCGATGATGTCCACCTCACCGGCCGGCGTACGCACGCGGCGATCAAGGATGCGCCAGCCCTTCAGCCGCAACCACCATGCCGCAAGGCGCTCACCACGCCGACCCGCTGCTTCGGCTTCGCGTCGCTGCCCGATACTTTTGGTGGGTGTTCGTTGCATCGGTCAGTCGAATTGTCGGGCATGTAGATAAAGGGAGAGCTCCCGCGCGTGCCGACCCCAATGGAAGAACATAAGCCTGAAATACCAATTCGCATCGCTGGCTCCGAGATGCGCCTCTCTCCATATCACCTCGCGCAGATCCCTTGTTATGTCGGCAATGTCATCAATGGCATCTGCCATCATTTTCTCATCATCGAGCGGGGCGAGCGGATCGGCTACAGGATACAAGCCAAGGTCAGGGAATCGCACGGCAACCTCTTGGTAGAGGGCAGGGACATCGATCTTAGGAGGATCCCGATCCTCATCGGAGCAATCGGCGAAAGGAATATCGTGAGAACGAGCGAGTAGCCTATCGAGTGATTGGCTAAGCGCCTTGATAGAAGGCGTTTCATTGTCCCACACGGCCAACAAAAACTCTTGGGCGATCTCGGCAGCGGATGGCGTCATGTAAATTGAATCTCATCTTCAACGCCATGCCGCAAGTTGATAACGCCGCGGGGTGTAATTCACGCCTTCACGAAGGCGATCAGCGCACCGCGGCGGGCGATGATGTCCACCTCACCGGCCGGCGTACGCACGCGGCGATCGAGGATGCGCCAGCCCTTCAGCCGCAGCCACCTGCCTGCGATCCGTTCAGCCCGTCGGCCAGCGGCTTCGGCGGACTGGCGCGCCTGGGTGGTGCGGCGACGGGGCGGGCGGAGCATGGGGGGAGGGTGGCGCAGTACGCCGACGGTCGCAAGGTTTTGGATGGTTCGTGTCGCCCAATCCACGCCGTTCGCGAAGGCATTTCGCGATCTTGGAACCGGACGTTGAAAATGCTTTTTGGGTGCATGAATAGGGCATCAAGGATCATTCTCGCTGCGCTCGTGATTGGGGGCACGTTCACGGTAGGCTATGAAACTGGCGAGTGGCGCACGCTGGAGCGCGAGAGACGTTTACCCGATTGGAACGGGTCGATCGCACAGGCACGGGATGCCGCCAAGCGGTGGGCGACGAAGGTGCATGAGACGCCGTCGGCGGCTATGTCGAACCGATACGCCCGTTACATCTCTTTCCCCAACAAAACCTGCATTCAGTTGCGGCTTAAGGACGGCGTCGGAGGGGTGCCAATTTACTGCTATCGAGCAGACACCCTGCATCTTGTGGAGGAATACAGCGACGTAGAGTAGGGTCTCGCGTCCGCTTATCGATCGATTGCTCCAAAAGCCGCCGTTCCGCCTTCCTCCCAATTTACAGGCATTCGCGCTTCGTGGGACAGTGCAATGCGTTGGCGTCGGCCGGCCACGGGGAGGATACGTGGGTCATGTCTTGGATCGCACGGGTAGACTGGAGGTGGGTGCGACGGCTGGCACCGTTGCCCGTGGTGATCGCTGCCGCGCCCTTTTTTCGGCATTCGGATCGGATGCATTGGGTGGCGTGGGGCTTGGGTGTGGCGGGTGGTGCCTTGCTGTTGATCGCTGCAGAGATCGGTGAACGACGCGCTGGTCAGTGACGCATGCGATCGGCTGGCGCGCCTTCGGCCGTTCTGAAGTCTAACCTTCCCCCTTCATCGCCAGCGCGCGGGCGTACAGTTCCTTGCGGTCCAGGCCGAAGGCCTTGGCGACTTCGCCGGCGGCTTTTGCGACCGGTAGGCGGGTGAGGGCGTCGGCCAGAGCGGCGTCGGCGTCTTCGATCGCGGCGGGCGGGGCTTCGCCGGGTGGGGCGATGACGATGGCGATCTCGCCCTTGGGGGCTGCGTCGGCGTAGCGGGTGGCGAGGGTCGATAGCGTGCCGGTTACCGCTTCCTCGAAGCGTTTGGTGATCTCGCGCGTCACCGCGGCCTCGCGGTCGCCGAGGCCGTCTGCCAAGGCGGTGAGGCAGGCGGAGAGGCGCGGGCCGGATTCGTAGAGGACGAGCGTCGCGCGGATCGGGGCGATTTCGGCGATGGCGTCGGCGCGGGCCTTGGCCTTGCTCGGCAGAAAGCCGGCGAACAGGAAACGATCGGTCGGCAGGCCCGCCAGCGTCAGCGCGGCGATCGCGGCGCAAGGGCCGGGGATCGTCACCACCGTATGGCCGGCGGCGCGGGCGTCGCGGACGAGCTTGTAGCCGGGATCCGAGATCAATGGCGTGCCGGCGTCGGAGACGAGTGCGATCGCTTCGGTGCCCATGCGCGCGATCAGGCCGGGGCGGACTCCTTCGGCATTATGGTCGTGATAGGGAACCATCGGGCGCTTTGCACCGATATGGCGGAGCAGGCCGGCGGTGACTCGGCTGTCCTCGACCGCTACGACGTCGGCGCGCGACAGGATGTCGGCGGCGCGGGGCGATAGGTCAGCAAGATTGCCGATCGGGGTCGCAACGATATAAAGACCGGGCTGTAGGGGATTTTCGACGATGGTCACGGGGAACGTCATGACAGAGGCGAGCGCGGTTGGACAGCCTGCGAAGGGCGGCGGCGTCAAGCGCTGGCTGGCGATCCTGGGGGCGGGGCTGCTCGCGGCCTGTTCCACCGTGGTGCCGCGCGGACCGGTGGAGGCGCCGACGCGGCCGGGCCGCCCGCAGGCGCAGCGGCCCGATGCGCCGGTCGAGGCCGGGCTGCCGCGCGACACGCAGCGCAACCGCGTGGCGCTACTGGTGCCGCTGTCGGGCGCCAATTCGGGCGTCGGCCGATCGATCGCCAATGCGACGATGCTGGCGGTGCTCGACACCGGCACCGACAAGGTGCGCATCACCAATTACGATACCGCGACCGGCGCGGGTGCCGCGGCACAGCGTGCGATCGCTGAGGGCGCGCAGCTGATCCTGGGGCCGCTGCTGGCCGACGACGTGCGCGCCGTCGCGCCGATCGCCAAGGCGGCGGGCGTGCCCGTGCTGAGCTTTTCCAACGACGTGTCGGTGGCGGGCAATGGCGTGTATCTGATGGGCTATGTGCCCGGCCAGTCGATCGACCGCGTCGTGCAATATGCGCGCAGCCGCGGGGTTTCGACCTTTGCCGGCCTGATCCCCAACGGCCTGTACGGCGAGCGCGCATCGACCGCGTTCCTGCGATCGGTGGAGGGCGCGGGCGGATCGGTGGTGTCGCTGCAAACCTATGGCCGCACCGCGGGCGGCGTGACGGGCGCGGTGACGCGGCTGAATGCGAAGGCGCCGTATGACGCGGTGCTGGTCGCCGATGCGGGTACGACCGCGGCAGTCGCGGCGCCGCTGATCAAGCGCGGCAGCGGCGCGTCGACGCGCATCCTGGGCACCGAATTGTGGAATTCGGAGAACGGGTTGGCAGCCAAGCCGACGCTCAGCGGGGCGTGGTTCGCGAGCGTGTCCAACACGCTGTACCGGCAATATGCGGCCAAGTATCGCGCGCGCTACAACGCCGGACCGTACCGGCTGTCGAGCCTGGGCTATGACGCGGTGCTGCTGACGGTGCGGATCGCGCGCGACTGGCCGGTGGGGCGCGCGTTCCCCGAGGGCAAGCTGCGCGATGGCGACGGCTTTGCGGGCATCGACGGCGCGTTCCGCTTCGGCCGCGATGGCGTGGCGGAGCGGGCGCTGGAGGTGCAGGAGATCCAGGCGGGCGGGCTGGTGACGGTGTCGCCGGCGCCTTCGGGGTTTGGGAAGTAAGGGGTTTTCGCGCGAAGACGCGAAGACGCTAAGAGTTTGGTTCACGCGGAGACGCGGAGACGCGGAGGTGTCGCGCCCGCGGCGAAGCCGGCTTTCTAAAGCTCGGTCGCGAAAGGCGGCGAGGATGGGAAGGGAGATGGCCTGCGGCAGCAAGCGCTACACCTCCGCGTCTCCGCGTGACGACAGTCCTCCCCCGCCAGGGGGAGGTGGCAGCCGTCAGGCTGACGGAGGGGGCGGATAGGAAACGCCTGCTCCGTGTCCTCCCCCTCCGTCACGGCTTCGCCGCGCCACCTCCCCCTGGCGGGGGAGGATTGGGGTTAGGCGTCCGTTACAATTAGCGGCAGGATCGAATCGAGGAGGAGCGCGCCGGCTTCGGTGACACGGAGGCGGTGGCCTTCGTGGGCGATCATGCCCTGGCGGGACAGGCGCTCGACCGCGGGCCAGTCGATCGGGGCGGTGCCGCCCGCCAAAGCCGCGACATAGTCCAGGTCGACGCCTTCGCGCAGGCGGAGGCCCATCACGAGCGCTTCGCTGGCGCGGTCGTGGGGGGCGAGCGGCTCTTCCACCTCGAGGCCGTGGCCGTTGCGCGCGACGGCGGACAGCCAGTTTTCTGGCTTGCGGCGGCGCTGCGTGGCGAGGCCGTCGCGGCGGCCGTGCGCGCCGGGACCGACACCGGCATAATCGCCGTAGCGCCAATAGGTGAGGTTGTGGCGGCTCTCCGCGCCGAGACGCGCGTGGTTCGAGGTTTCGTAGGCGGGGAGGCCGGCGGCGGCGGTCATCGCGCGGGTCATCTCGAACAGGTCGGCGGCGCTATCACCATCGGGGATGGTGAGGCGTCCCTGCGCGGCTTCGGTAGCGAAGCGGGTGCCGGGTTCGATCGTCAATTGGTAGAGCGAGAGATGTTCGGTGCCGAAGCCGAGCGCGCGGGTGAGTTCGCGCTCCCACGCGACGAGGCTCTGGTCGGGCAAAGCATAGATCAGGTCGACGCTGACGCGAGCGAAATGCGCCTGCGCGGTGTCGAGCGCGCGCAGGCTTTCGGCGACGCTGTGCGCGCGGCCGAGGAAGGCGAGCGCGCTGTCGTCGAGCGATTGCAGGCCGAGCGAGACGCGGTTGATGCCGGCGGCGGCGAGATCGGCGAAGCGCGCGGCCTCGACCGACGAGGGGTTCGCCTCCAGCGTGATCTCGATATCGGGGGCGGGCGTCCAATGCGTCTGCGCGGCGTCGAGGATTGCTGCGACGGTCGAAGGCGGCATCAGCGACGGCGTGCCGCCGCCGAAGAAGATCGAGCCGAGCGTGCGGCCGGGGAGCGCGGCGGCTTCATGCGCGAGGTCGGCGAGCAAAGCGTCGCGCCACGCCTGCTGGTCGACGCTCTCGCGGACGTGGCTGTTGAAGTCGCAATAGGGGCATTTGGAAACGCAGAACGGCCAGTGGACGTAGAGCGCCAGGGGCCGGGCTGCCGGCGTCTTGTCGGGGATCATGATGGTGCCGATATGGCGGCGATGATCGCGAAACGCTACCGCGCGCTTGCGCTGCCGCTCTTGTTATTGGCCTGTGCGCAGGCGCCCGAGGGGCCGGAGCGGGTGGTCGAGCCGCGGGTGAGTGCGTCCGCTGCGCCGCGCGGATCGGTGCTGCTGAAGTCGGTGATGCTTGCCGCGCACAATCGCGCGCGGGGCGAGGTGGGCGTGGCGCCGTTGGTGTGGAGCGATACGCTGGCCAGCTCGGCGCGCGGCTATGCCGAGGAGATGGCGCGGACCGGGCGGTTCGAACATGCCGCGCAGCCGATGGGGCCGGGGCGGCAGGGCGAAAATCTGTGGACGGGCACGCGGGGCGCGTATCAGTTCGACGAGATGGCGGGGCATTGGATCGCGGAGAAGCGCGACTTCGTGAACCTGCCGACGCCCAACTTCAGCCGGACCGGGCGGTGGCAGGACGTGGGGCATTATACGCAGATGGTGTGGCGCGGATCGACCGCGGTCGGCTGCGCGATCGCGAGTAATCGGAGCGACGACTATCTGGTGTGCCGCTATGCGCCGCCGGGGAATGTGTTCGGGCAGGTGGCGTTCTGATATCATCGCGCGAAGACGCGAAGACGCAAAGATGTGATCGCTCGCTGCGACAGCGGCGTCTCATCGAAAGCGACACGCAGGGCGGGAGCGCTGCCGCGCTCGACCCATCTTGGCGGCTTCGCGTCTTCGCGTGAACTCAAACGATCGCGGCGCTCGTGTACGGGCAATATTCGCGCCAGCCGAGGCTTGCGTAGAGCGCCGCGCCCATGTCGGTGGCGGTGAGGATCTGTTGCGCGCGGGGGGAGCGGCGGGTGGTGGCGAGCGTCGTCATCAGCGCGTGGCCGAGACCGCGGCGGCGGTGGGCTTCGGCGGTGACGATGCGGTCGTAGACGAAGACGTCGTCCAGTTCGGCGGCATAGCCGCTCGCGGCGAGGTCGCCCGCCGGGCCGGTGATCGCGACATGGGCGACGCCGGCGGTGTGCGTGGTGGTGGCGATATAGCCGGCGGGGAGCGGGCGGCGGGGCGGCGGCGGGCCGTCGGTCACCATCATGCGGTTGGTGTCGGTGATCGTCCAGCGCGGCGGCAGGATCGCGCGCAAGGTGGCGGCGTCGGCGCAGAGTTTGAGGAAGATGGCGGGTTCGGTGATCGTCGCGGCGAGATGGTCGAGGCCGGGGCCGGCTGTGGCGAAGACGTAGCGCTGGCGTTCGGGCTCGGTGCCGGTGTCAACGCGCCAGCCGCCATGGTCCGCGACGGGTGCGGGGAGGCCGCGGGCGAGGGAGCGGGCGGCGAGCCAGCCGCGGACGAGGGCGGGGTCGGGCGTCATGGGGTGGGGTGGCCTTGCCCGCTCCGCCCCGTCACCCCGGACTTGGTCCGGGGTCCACTCCGCGGCGAGGGGGGAGGCTGGAGGCTCCGGCCACTCCCCTGCGGCCCGGTGGACCCCGGAGCAGGGAACCCATCAAAGTAATACTTTGATGGGAACCCAAGTCCGGGGTGACGGAGGGGGTGGGGCGGGGTCTCGCGTCCCAGCATGCCCCACCCTTGCCTCAGAACACCGCGGCGACGAGTTGGCGGAAGGCGTCGGCGCGGTGGCTGATCGCGTGCTTGGCGGCCGCGTCCATCTCGCCGAACGTCTCGGTGCCGTTGTCGGGCAGGAACATCGCGTCATAGCCGAAGCCGTTGCCCCCGCGCGGCGGCCAGACGAGCGTGCCGTCGACGCGGCCTTCGAACCATTCGACATGGCCGTCGGGCCAGGCGAGCGCGAGCGCGCAGACGAAATGCGCCGAGCGCGCCATGTCGGGCTCTTCGTTCAGGCGGTCCTCGACCAGCCGCATCGCGAGGTTGAAGTCCTTCGATTCGCCCGCCCAGCGTGCCGAGAAGATGCCCGGATCGCCGCCCAGCGCATCGACGCACAGGCCGCTGTCGTCGGCAAGCGCGGGCAGGCCGCTGAGGTCGGCGGCGATGCGCGCCTTCAGCTCGGCATTGGCGACGAAGGTGGTGCCCGTCTCTTCCGGCTCGGGCAGGTCGAGTTCGCCCGCCGAGATCGGCTCGATGCCATAGGGGCCGAGCAGCTCGGCGATCTCACGCACCTTGCCGGGATTGTGGCTGGCGATGACCAGCTGTCCGGGGCGCAGTTTGCGGATCGCCTGGGGGATGTCGCCCTCGCCGCTCACTTCACGGCCCGGTCTTGGGCGGCGAAGATCTCTGCGCAGCCGATGCGGGCGAGGCGGAGCAGGCGGAGCAGCGCCTCTTCGTCATAGGTCGCGTGTTCGGCGGTCGCCTGCGCTTCGGCGATGTTGCCGTTTTCGAGCAGGACGAAATTGCCGTCCGCATCCGCCGCGGAATCCTCGAGATAGTCGAGGTCGAGGACGGGCGTGCCCTGATGGATGCCGCAGCTGACCGCGGCGACCTTTTGCAGAATCGGGTCCGCGGTCAGCTTGCCGCTGGCGAGCAAAGTGTTGACCGCGAGGCGCAGCGCCACCCACGCGCCAGAGATCGCCGCGGTGCGCGTGCCGCCGTCGGCCTGGAGGACGTCGCAATCGAGCGTGATCTGGCGTTCGCCGAGCAGCTTCATGTCGACGACCGAGCGCAAGCTGCGGCCGATCAGGCGCTGGATTTCCTGCGTGCGGCCCGACTGCTTGCCCTTGGCGGCTTCGCGGTTGCCGCGGGTGTGCGTGGCGCGGGGCAGCATGCCATATTCGGCCGTCACCCAGCCTTCGCCCTTGCCGCGGAGGAACGGCGGCACGCGCTCTTCGACGCTGGCGGTGACGAGCACCTTGGTGTCGCCGAACGCGACCAGCACCGATCCTTCGGCATGGCGGGTGAAGTTCGGGGTGATGGTGATGTCGCGCATCTGGTCTGGCGCGCGGCCGCTGGGGCGCATGGAGGTCTCCTTGGGATGTGGCGTGGCGATAGACCGGACGGCGGGGGGATGCCAGCGGTGTTGCTATTGGTGCCTTTTCCTTCGTCACCCCGGACGTGATCCGGGGTCCCGCTTTATCGTGGACGAGGGGAAGAAGCGGGACCCCGGCTCTTCGGCCGGGGTGACGAAGAGGAGACGAAGAAGGGGCAGTTGCCCGCCCCGCAAACTGCCCTAGATTGCACCTATGGCTCCGCCCGTCACCGAATTGACCGACCGCGCGCGCGATATCTTTCGTGCCGTCGTCGATGGTTATGTCGAGAGCGGCATGCCGGTCGGGTCGAAGACGATCGCCGCGGCCTCCGGGCTGAACCTGTCGCCCGCGTCCATTCGCGGCGTGATGCAGGAGTTGGAGGAGCTTGGCCTGCTCGCCAGCCCGCATACCAGCGCGGGGCGCATCCCGACCGAGCGCGGCCTGCGATTGTTCGTCGACGGGATGATGCAGGCGCTCGAACCCTCCGCGGAGGAGCGGGCTGCGATCGAGGCGCGTGCCGGGCACCATGGCCCGGTGGAGGAGGCGCTGGCGGCGACGACGGCGGCCTTGTCCGGCCTGTCGGCCTGTGCCGGCCTGGTGATGGTGCCCAAGCGCGAGGTGCCGTTGCGCTCGATCGGTTTCATCGGCCTGTCGGCGACGCAGGCGATGGCGGTGCTGGTCAGCGAGGACGGCAGCGTCGAGAACCGCGTCATCGCGTTGCCCGCGGGCATGACCCCGTCCGCGCTGATCGAGGCGGGCAATTACATGACCGCGACGCTCGCCGGGCTGACGCTGGGCGAGGCGCGGGCGCGGATCGAGCGGCAGCTGGCCGCCGATCGCCACGCGCTGGACGGCGCGGCGCGCGCGCTGGTCGAGGCGGGGCTGGTTGTGTGGAGCGAGGACGATGCGCGCCGCCCGGTGCTGATCGTGCGCGGGCAGGGGCGGCTGATCGATGCCGCCGCCGCCGCCGACCTGGAACGCCTGCGCGACCTGCTCGACGATCTGGAGGGCAAGCAGGAGATCGCGCAGCTGCTCGACAGTGCGCGCGCGGGCGATGCGACGCGCATCTTCATCGGCGCGGAGAACAAATTGTTCGCGCTGTCGGGCAGCTCCGTCATCGCGCGGCCGTTCCGCGGACCCGGTGGGCGGGTGGTCGGCGTGGTCGGCGTGATCGGCCCCACGCGGTTGAACTATGCGCGCGTCGTGCCCATGGTGGATTTCACGGCGGCAACGCTTGCCCGTTTGATGGGCTGACGACGACAAACAGGGATGTACATGACCGAAGAGACGAAGACCGACGCCGAGGCGCTGCGCCAGGATACGGCGGCGGCGGCGCCCGAAGTGGCGGAGCATGACCGCGTGGCCGAGCTGGAGAACCAGCTGGCCGACGCGAAGCAGCAGGTGCTGTACGCGCAGGCCGAAATCCAGAACGTGCGCCGTCGCGCGGAGAAGGAAATCGCCGATGCCCGCGCCTATTCGACCACGTCGTTCGCGCGCGACATCCTGTCGGTGGCGGACAATCTGGCGCGCGGGCTGTCGGCGATTCCGGCCGAGCTGCGGGCGGACGAGAAGCTGAAGGGCCTCGTCACCGGGCTGGAAGCGACCGGCCGCGAACTCGACAGCGTGTTCGCGCGCAACGGCATCGTGAAGGTCGAGGCGATGGGCGCGACGCTCGATCCCAACAAGCATCAGGCGATGATGGAAGTGCCGAGCGACGCCGCGCCGGGCACGATCGTGCAGGAAATGCAGGCGGGCTATATGATCAAGGACCGCCTGCTGCGCCCGGCGCTGGTCGGCGTGGCGAAGAAGCCGGATTGATCCGATGAGGCCGCGCCATGATCCGCCCAGTGGCCGGCCCGTCGAACTGTCGCTGGCCGAGGCGCTGGATACGTTCGCACGATCATGGGCATCGCGCCGCAGGCGACACACGCCGCGGCGGCGCGGCGAGCCGGGTGGCGAGCCTTGCCCAGTCGAACCGAACCGCCCGCTCGACCTGTCGGGCGGCGCCGCGGCGGCACTGGAGTTTGGCGACTAGGTCGGGCTAAGAGATTGGCATGAACTCCAATCTCACCGCCGATCGCCAGACGTTCGTCACCCACCTGGAATGCTCGCTGACCGGCGAGCGCTATGAGGCGGACCAGCTGCATGGCCTGTCGCGCGCCGGACGGCCGTTGCTGGTGCGCTATGACCTCGACGGCGTGCGGGCTGCGTTGGCGAAGGACGCGCTTACGGCGCGGCCGACCGATCTGTGGCGGTGGCGCGAGCTGTTGCCCGTCCGGCGCACGGAGAACGTCGTCAGCCTGGGCGAGATCGAGACGCCGCTGATCCCGCTGCTGAAGAGCGGTGGCGGCGGCAACGTCCTCGTCAAGGACGAAGGCCGCTTACCAACGGGCAGCTTCAAGGCGCGCGGGCTGGTGATGGCGGTCGCGATGGCGAAGGAGCTGGGCGTCACGCGGATCGCAATGCCGACCAACGGCAATGCCGGCGCGGCGCTGGCGGCCTATGCCAGCCGCGTGGGGATCGAGACGATCGTCTTCTGCCCCGAGGACACGCCCGAGGTGAACGTCCGCGAGATCGCGATGCAGGGCGCGCGCGTCTATCGCGTCAACGGGCTGATCGACGATTGCGGCGCGATCGTGGGGAAAGGCGCGGCCGAGGGGCGCTGGTTCGATTTCTCGACGCTGAAGGAGCCCTATCGCATCGAGGGCAAGAAGACGATGGGCTTGGAACTGGCCGCGCAGATGGGTTGGGAATTGCCGGATGCGATCTTCTACCCCACCGGCGGCGGCACCGGGCTGATCGGCATGTGGAAGGCGTTTGACGAGCTGGAGCGGCTCGGCTGGATCGGGTCCAAGCGGCCGCGCATGTATGCGGTGCAGGCGAGTGGCTGCGCGCCGATCGTGCGCGCGTTCGAGGCGGGCGAGGAGCATGCCGAAAGGTGGGAGGACGCGCATACCGTCGCCGCGGGCATCCGCGTGCCGCGCGCGGTCGGCGACTTCCTGATCCTGCGCGCGGTGCGCGAGAGCGGCGGCAAGGCGGTGGGCGTCGGCGACCCCGCGATCCTGGCGGCGGTGGACGATTGCGCGAAGAAGGACGGGTTGCTGCTGTGTCCCGAGGGCGGCGCGACGCTGGCGGCGTATCGTCAGGCGTTGCGCGATGGCGAGGTCGATGAGGACGAGCGCGTCGTGCTGTTCAACTGCGCGACCGGGCTGAAATATCCGATGCCGGAGGCGCCGGCGTGGCTCGATCGGCATGGGGCGATCGACCTCGGCGAGCTATGATCGTCACCCCGGCTGGGGTGACAGGGGAGTTAGCCGAACGGCAATAGCGTTTCGTATTGGGCGAGCGGCGGTGCGCCGGGGATGCGGGCGCCGTGGCGGAGCAGGAAGGCGTGGCGGACGATCTCGCCCTGCTGTTCGATGCCGTAGCGGTGGAGCGGCTGGCCGGGCTTCAACGCATAATCGTAGCGGCAGAAGGGGTGGCGGGCGAGCGGCAGGCAGATGCCCCGCTGGTGCTGCCAAATATGCACCATCTCATGGATGAAGAGCCCCTGGTCGGTCAGTGCGGCGGCGGCGAAGTCGTCGCGCCAGCCCTGGCCCTTGGGGTGGAAATGGATGCAGCCGCGTGGCGCCATCACCGTGTCGCGTGGCTGGAAGAAGGCCCATTTGCTGCGGGATAACGTCACCCGGTCATAGTCGATCGTGTCGTGGAAGACCGATGCGGCGAGGGCGCGTTCGCCGTCGGTGAGCGGGCGGGTGGGGTGGGCCATCGGGGGCGAGATAGGGGGCGGGGTGGGGGTGTGCCAGTGGTTGGGGGGGTGTGGGTGCCGCCTTCCGTCCGTCACCCCGGACTTGGTCCGGGGTCCACTCTGCGGCGAGGGGGGTGGCTTGAGCCTCTTGCCACCCCCTTGCGGCCCGGTGGACCCCGGACCAAGTCCGGGGTGACGGGGGTGGTGGGCGGTCGTTGTGGCTGTTTCAGCACGAGCCCGTTCGGGCACTAGACTTGCCCATTCGTCATTCCCGCGAAGGCGGGAATCCATAGCCTCTGACCTTGCGGCTGGAGGCGCGACGGTAGCGTGTCTGGATTCCCGCCTTCGCGGGAATGACGGGGTGGGTGTGGGCGGGCCCTCTTCCGCGATCGCGTACCGGCCTGCATACGAAAAGGGCCGCCGGATCGCTCCGGCGGCCCCTCTCATCGATCGGTCAGGATCAGGACTGACCCTGGCTCAGGAAGCCGATCAGTTCGGGCTTGGACACCGACTTGCTCTTGTCCTTGTCGGCCTGGGCGAAGGCGGAGTTCACCCACGACTTGGTCTTGGCGTCGGTGGCGGTCGCCTTGGGGTCGCTCGCCTGCTTCAGCTTGACCATCCAGCTGGCGAATTCGGCCTTTTCGAGCTTGCCGTCCTTGTTCGCGTCATAGGTCGGGAACTCGGTTTCGACGACGCTCGCCACCTGGTCCGCTCCGGTCGCCGGCTGCGTGGTGGCCGGCTGGGCTGCCGCGGTCTGCGTCGCATCGGCGGGCGCTGCTGCTGCCGTTGCCGAATCCATCGGTGTGGCCGCGGGCTGCGCGTCGGTTACCGGCGATCCGGCGGGTGCCTGACTTTGTGGCGCGGTCTGCGTCGTGGCTTGGGTCGGCGCAGTATTGGTCGTTTGCTGCGCCAGTGCCGGCGAAGCAATCGTCATCACTCCGGCGAGAAGAGCATATTTCAGCATTGCTGGTCTCCCATCGTTATTCAAACCGAGCGGCGCACATCACTTTACCGTGCGCCGCGTCGTCTCAAAATGAGGAATTATGATTTGAACGCAAGCCTGACGGGTTTACGGCTTGTGACCCTCGCTGCTAGGAACCCGCGGAAATCCGCGAGTCGCGGCCGATGCGGCCACGACGAACCGTGCAGCCGTCAGGACGAAGGAACACCATGGTCCCCCGCTATTCCCGCCCCGAAATGACCGCGATCTGGACGCCCGAGAACCGGTTCCGCATCTGGTTCGAGATCGAGGCGCACGCCACCGACGCGCTCGCCGAGCTGGGCGTGGTGCCCAAGGATGCCGCCGCGGCGCTGTGGGCGTGGTGGAACACCAACCCCGCGATCGACGTCGCTGCGATCGACGCGATCGAGGCGGTGACCAAGCACGATGTCATCGCCTTCCTGACCTGGGTCGCGGACAATGTCGGCGATCAGGCGCGCTTCATGCATCAGGGCATGACGTCGTCCGACGTGCTCGACACCGCGCTGGCGGTGCAGCTGGCGCAGGCGGCGGACATCCTGATCGCCGATCTCGATAAGCTGCTGGCCGTGCTGAAGACGCGCGCGATCGAGCATAAGATGACGCCGACGATCGGCCGCAGCCACGGCATCCATGCCGAGCCGGTCACGTTCGGGCTGAAGCTGGCGCAGGCCTATGCCGAGTTCGACCGCTGCCGCACGCGGCTGATCGCGGCGCGCGCCGACATCGCGACCTGTGCGATCAGCGGCGCGGTCGGCACCTTCGCCAACATCGATCCGTCGGTGGAAGAGCATGTCGCCGCCAAGCTGGGCCTATCGGTCGAGCCCGTCTCGACGCAAGTCATCCCGCGCGACCGGCATGCGATGTTCTTTGCGACGCTGGGCGTGATCGCGAGCTCGATCGAGCGGCTGGCGACCGAGGTGCGCCACCTGCAGCGCACCGAGGTGCTGGAGGCGGAGGAATATTTCTCGCCCGGCCAGAAGGGCTCGTCGGCGATGCCGCACAAGCGCAACCCGGTGCTGACCGAGAACCTTACCGGCCTCGCCCGCATGGTGCGGGGCTATGTGACGCCGGCGCTGGAGAATGTCGCGCTGTGGCATGAGCGGGACATCAGCCATTCGTCGGTCGAGCGGTATATCGGGCCGGATGCGACGATCACGCTCGATTTCGCGCTGGCGCGGCTGACGGGCGTGATCGAGAAATTGCTCGTCTATCCGGAGCGGATGGACAAGAACCTCAACAAGATGGGCGGACTGGTCCATTCGCAGCGCGTGCTGCTGGCGCTGACGCAGGCGGGGGTGAGCCGCGAGGACGCATACCGGCTGGTGCAGCGCAACGCGATGAAGGTGTGGGAATCGGACGGGCAGCTGTCGCTGCTCGAGCTGCTGAAGGGCGATGCCGAGGTGACGGCGGCGCTGTCACCGGCGGAGATCGAGGACAAGTTCGACCTGGGCTATCACCTGAAGCACGTCGATACGATCTTCGCGCGGGTGTTTGGCTAACGCCAAGTCCTCCCCCGCCAGGGGGAGGGGGGACCATTCGGCGTCAGCCGAATGGTGGAGGGGGCGGTCAGAGATGCGCTTCTACACGGAGGATACCCTGTCCTCCCCCTCCGTCAGCGCTAGTGCGCTGCCACCTCCCCCTGGCGGGGGAGGATTTGGATTACACCCATTGCGCCAGCCAGTCGGCGAGGCCCTGCGGGGAGAGGGAGCGGGCGTCGGCGAGTGCGGTTTCGCGGCCGGCGTTGACGACGCGGTTGGTCTTTGGATCGACGATCAGCAGCGCGGGCACGCCGGCGAGGCGACCCTTGATGCCGTAGCTCGCGGGAATGTCGAGGTTCTTGTCGAAGCGGCCGATGTCCACCGTCACGACCTCATAATGCTTCGCCATGAAGCCACGCATCGCCGGCAGCTCCATGACGCCGGCGAGCAGGCGGCAGTCGAGGCACCAATTGCCGCCCATGTCGATCAGCAGCTTCTTGTGGCCCTTCAGCGCGCGCGCCTTGGCGGCGGCGACCTGCGCCTTGGCGTCGGCGGCGCCGTCATAGGGCAGGGGCAGCGGCTGCGGCAGCTGGTTGAGCGTCGCGATGGCGACGCGCGGCGCGGCGACGCGGGCGTCGGCGACCGCCGGCAGGGTAGCGGCGAGCGCAAGGGCGAGCATGAGCGGGCGGGACATCGACACCTCCGACAAGGAAAAGGCCGATCTCAGCCGCTGGCGTCGGCCTTGGCAAGGTGGCGCGTGCTGCACCGGCGGAAAGCGCGGCTTTCTCGACCCTAGCCGTCATAGCGCCCTAGGATTGTTACAGTTGCGTGAAACGCATCCGCCATTGCAAGCAACAATATTGCGCGATCGTGTAACGATCTACATATCGCGCGGGCCGGCCATTTCGCCGGAACGGAGACCTTCCATGCGCATGTTCGAAACCGCGGCCAGCTCGGTGCTGGCGATCGCGGCCCAGGCGCTGGTGGTCGGGGTGATCATTTCCGCCCTGTGACCCATCGGCCCGTCCGCCCGCTTTTCGCCTGATGGCGTCGAGGGGGCGGCTAGGGCCGGCGGGGTTTCTGTTTGCCGCCGGAACCAGCGCTGCGCCTGCGCGTCGTCGCGCCATGTTCGTCGACTTTCGCGATGTGCCGCCGCCACCGCCGTGGCAGCCGCCCAAGCGGCCCGATCCGCGGCCGCAGCTGACGCCGCGCCAGCAGAACGCGCTGGCGGCGATTATCGGCGTCAACGTGCTGCTGCTCTTGGTCGCGCCGATCGGCGGCGCGACGGTGATCCAGGCGATCGGCGCGCTGTTCCGCTAGCGCTTGCGTTCGTAACGCGCGGCGAATTCGTCGTCGGACATGATCAGATAGCGGATCATGTCGACGAACGCCCAAGGCGCGGTGACGAGCAGGCCGATGACGGTGATGCTGAGGACCAGCATCACGATCCCCGATCCCGTCCGCCCCGTGTAGAAGCGATGGATGCCGAGCGTGCCGAGCAGGAAGGCGAGGATCGCGGCGACATATTTGTTGCGATCGTTCACCGGTGCGCGGGGCGGCGGGGGTGCCAGGACGTGGCGGCTGCCCGCTTCGGCGGGCATCGGGAAGACGCTGAGCGCGCGGTCGCCCTCCGCTTCGAAATCGACCTTCACGCCGATCTTGGGCTCGCCGCGCTGCGCCCAGTCTTCGGGGGTGAAGCGATAGCGCTTGCCGTCATCGCCCGCGACCAGCCCCTCGCCGCTTCGCGTATCCACACCCAACACCTGTCCGCGCATGCCCACTCCCCGGCTCGTTCGCGGTGTATTGTGGCGATCAGGCGCCGCCGCGCAAGAGGCTACTCGGCGGCGAGGCGTTCGGTCAGGCGAGCGAGCGTGGTGAGCGCGGCGACATGGGCGGCAAAGGCCTTGCGTCCGGCGCGTGTGGCTGCGGCCCAGGTGCGCGAGCGGCCATCGCTGCTCGCCTTGCGCAGGCTGACGTAGCCCGCGTCGACCAGCGCCGACAGATGTTTCGACAGCACCGAATCGCTGACCTGCGTCGTCGTGCGCAGCAGGGCGAATTCGGCATCCTGCACCTCCGTCAGCACCGCCATGATCTGCAGGCGGGCGGGCGGGTGGATGACCGGATCGAAGCCGCTCATGCGAGGCTGCCGAGCAGTTCGCGGCGGAAGACGCGGCACCACCACAGGCTGCCGGCATAAGCGATGGCGGCGGCGACGAGCGCGAGGGGGAGCGGGGCCCAGGTCACGCCCCGTTCGGTTGCGAGCCAGACGCCGAGCACGTGGATCGGCAGGATGACGAGCAGCATCACCGCGGTGACCCACCGCGTCTTGCCCGCGCGATAGCCGTTGATGAACATGCCCATCCGCCGCCGGTCCCAGCGGACGATCCAGGCGATGGCCGCGAACAGGCCGGCGATCATCGCGAAGCGGAGCGGGAAGGGCACGGCGGTGCTCGCGACCATCCCGCCCATCAGCGCGGCGAAGGCGGCATGGCGGATCGGCGGCACGTTCGATGCCGCGGCGAGGCGCAGGCGCGACTGTTCGATGAAGGCCAGCGCCTCTGCGGCGTTCGCGCTGTTATGGTTCATGACGTTCCCTTTCCAAGTTGGAAAGAGAGTGGCGGAGACTTTCCGATTCGGCAAGTGGTAATTTTCCGGATTGGAAAGTGGTTTCGCGGTGGCTGGCGGGGGCGCTGCGTGGCGATTGTTCCCTTTGTCCGTCCTCCCGGCCTTGAGTTGGGATCCCGCTTCTTCGTCTACTGCGGGGGAGAAGCGGGACCCCGGCTCAAGGCCGGGGTGACGGGATGGGGGAGCATGCGCCCCGCCGCCCCCCATCCCGGCTTATTCGCCCGCGAAGACGCTCTTCAGTTTGGCGAAGAAGCCCTGGCTTTCGGGGCATTCGTCGCCGGTTTCGGTTTCGCGGAACAGTTCGAGCAGTTCGCGCTGGCGGGTCGAGAGCTTGGTCGGGGTTTCGACCTCGATCTGGATGACGAGATCGCCCTGGCCGCGGCCTTGCAGCACGGGCATGCCGGCGCCGCGCTGGCGCAGCTGCTTGCCCGACTGGATGCCGGCGGGGATCTTGATGTCGTGCCGGGCGCCATCGAGGCCGGGGATCGACAAGGTGCCGCCCAGCGCCGCGGTGGTGAAGCTGATCGGCGCGCGCGCGAACAGCGTCGTGCCTTCGCGTTCGAAGATCGGATGCCGCGCGACGTGGAGGAAGATGTAGAGGTCGCCCGGAGGCGCGCCACGCGGACCGGCCTCGCCTTCGCCGCTGAGGCGGATGCGCGTGCCTTCGTCGACGCCTGGGGGGACGTTGACGCTGAGCGTCTTGGTCTTTTCGATCCGGCCCTCGCCGCGGCAATCGGGGCATGGATCGGCGATGATCTCGCCCGAGCCCTGGCAGACCGGACAGGCGCGTTCGACGACGAAGAAGCCCTGCTGCGCGCGCACCTTGCCATGGCCATTACAATGGCGGCAGGTGGAGGCGTGCGTGCCGGGCTTGGCGCCCGAGCCGTGGCAGGTATCGCATTGCGCCGAGACGTCGACGGTGATCTCGGTCGCCTTGCCATGGTAGGCCTCTTCGAGGGTCACTTCCATGTCGTAGCGCAGGTCGGCACCGCGACGCTGCTGCTGACGCCCGCCGCCGCGGCCGCCATTCATGAATTCGCCGAAGACGGATTCGAAGATGTCGGAGAAGCCGCCGAAGTCCTGCGCCCCGCCGCCACCGCCGCCGCCGTTCTGGAAGGCGGCATGGCCGAAGCGATCATAAGCGGCGCGCTTCTGCGGGTCCTTCAGGACGTCATAAGCCTCGCTGATCGCCTTGAAGCGCGCTTCGCTGTCCTTGCACCCGGCGTTCTTGTCCGGATGGTATTTCATCGCGAGCTTGCGGTACGACGATTTGATCGTCGCGCCGTCGGCATTCCGCTCGCATTCGAGCAGCTCGTAATAGTCGACTGTGGTGCTCATGCCCGTCCTCTAGCGCGAGACGATCGGCCGGCCATACCAGTATTCCGTTCACGCTGAGCCTGTCGAAGCGCGGCTCTTCGCGAGCGCCGCGCCTGGGGCACACGCCCTTCGACAGGCTCAGGGCGAACGGGTTGGGGGTAGGCTGCCGTCATATCACCCCACGTTCCACCCCGTTGTCCCCCTGTCGGAAAGTCACAAAAGTCACGCCGAAGCATGTGTTGTGCGGGCAGGGGGACGGGGTGGCTTTTACGCCTTGTGGTCGTCGACTTCCGAGAATTCGGCGTCGACCACGTCGTCCTTGGGCGCTTCGGCACCGGCGTCGCCCTGCGGAGACGCCTCTGCCGCCTGCGACTTTTCGTAGATCGCCTGGCCGAGCTTCATGGCAACCTGCGCGAGCGCCTGCGCCTTTTCGTTCATCTGGTCGGCATCGCCGCCCTCGACCGCCGCCTTGGCCGCGTCGATCGCCGACTGAATTTCCGACTTCAGCGAATCATCGACCTTGTCGCCATTGTCCGCGAGCTGACGCTCGGTGGTGTGGATCAGCGATTCGGCGTTGTTCTTCGCCTCGGCGCCGGCACGACGCTTCTTGTCCTCTTCGGCGAAGCGCTCGGCATCCTTGACCATCTGGTCGATGTCGGCGTCCGACAGACCGCCCGAGGCCTGGATGCGGATCTGCTGCTCCTTGCCCGTGCCCTTGTCCTTGGCGGACACGTTGACGATGCCGTTGGCGTCGATGTCGAACGTGACCTCGATCTGCGGCACGCCGCGCGGCGCCGGCGGGATGCCGACCAGGTCGAACTGACCCAGCAGCTTGTTGTCCGCCGCCATCTCGCGCTCGCCCTGGAACACGCGGATCGTCACCGCGCCCTGGTTGTCGTCGGCGGTCGAATAGGTCTGCGACTTCTTCGTCGGGATCGTCGTGTTGCGGTCGATCATCCGGGTGAACACGCCACCCAGCGTCTCGATGCCCAGCGACAGCGGCGTCACGTCGAGCAGCAGCACGTCCTTGACGTCGCCCTGCAGCACGCCCGCCTGGATGGCGGCGCCCATCGCGACGACCTCATCCGGGTTGACGCCCGTGTGCGGCTCCTTGCCGAAGAACTGCTTCACCGCCTCGCGCACCTTCGGCATGCGGGTCATGCCGCCGACGAGGACGACTTCGCTGATGTCGCCGGTGCTGACGCCGGCATCGGCGAGCGCCTTCTTCATCGGCTCGATCGTGCGCTTGATCAGGTCGTCGACCAGACGCTCCAGATCGGCGCGGCTGATCGTCTTGACGAGGTGCTTCGGGCCGTTCTGGTCGGCGGTGATGAAGGGCAGGTTGACCTCGGTCGACGCGGCCGAGCTCAATTCGATCTTCGCCTTTTCCGCGGCTTCCTTCAGGCGCTGCAGCGCGAGCTTGTCCTTGGTGAGGTCGATGCCCTCATCCTTCTTGAAGCCCTCGGCCAGATAATCGACCAGCTTGTTGTCGAAGTCTTCGCCGCCCAGGAAGGTGTCGCCGTTGGTCGCCTTCACCTCGAACACGCCGTCGCCGATCTCGAGGATCGAGACGTCGAACGTACCGCCGCCAAGGTCATAGACCGCGATCGTCTTGCCGTCCTGCTTCTCGAGGCCATAGGCCAGCGCCGCCGCGGTCGGCTCATTGATGATGCGCAGCACTTCGAGGCCTGCGATCTGGCCGGCGTCCTTGGTCGCCTGGCGCTGCGCGTCGTTGAAGTAGGCCGGTACGGTGATGACCGCCTGCGTGACCGTCTCGCCGAGATACGATTCGGCGGTTTCCTTCATCTTCTGCAGCGTGAAGGCCGAAATCTGCGACGGGCTGTAATCCTTGCCGCCGGCCGAGACCCACGCGTCGCCGTTCGGGCCGCGTGCGATCTTGTACGGAACCAGCTCAGTGTCCTTCTTGGTGATCGGATCGTCGAAGCGACGGCCGATCAGGCGCTTCACCGCGAAGATGGTGTTGTCGCCATTGGTGACGGCCTGGCGCTTCGCCGGCTGGCCGACCAGACGCTCGCCGTCCTTGGCGAAGGCGACGATCGACGGCGTGGTACGCGCGCCTTCCGCATTCTCGATCACCTTGGGCTTGCCGCCTTCCATCACTGCGACGCAGCTGTTGGTGGTGCCGAGATCGATGCCGATTACTTTAGCCATGTGTGCTTGCTGAGCCCCTCACGAACAAAAAAATACAAACGAGAAGGGAACCTTTTGCCCCGTTGCGGCGACGAAAGGTGCCCGTTGATGGGCGCGATATAGGTGGGGTTGCGCTTGCCGCAAGACGGGGCGGGCCATAGGAACTGCGGGTGAAACGATCCCGTTTCGGGAAGGGATATGGACATGCGACGGCGCGAGGCTTTGCGGGCGATGGTTCTGGCGGGCGTGATGGCCGCGGGTCTGTCGGGCTGTGGCGGACCGGATCGCGTGACCGCGGACGATGCGTGGATCCGCCTGCCCGCCGCGCCGGGGCGGCCGGGGGCGGCCTATTTCACGCTGCATGGCGGGCGCAGCGATGCGACGCTGATCGACGTCAGCGCCGATGTCGCGGTGCGCGCCGAGATTCACGAAAGCATGAGCGGCGCGGGCGGCATGGCGGGGATGAAGCCGCTGGCCAGCGTGGCGGTGCCGGCGGGGGCGAAGGTGGTGTTCGCGCCGGGGGGCAAGCATGTGATGCTGTTCGACATCAACCCGCGCGCGAAGCCGGGCAAGATCTTCAACCTGACGCTGAACTTCGCCAATGGTGGGCGGATGTACGTGCCTGCGACGATCGTGGGGCCGGCCGATCCGGCGCCGGATTTTTGAGGCGGGCGGGCGGCTTTTCCTTTCGTCACCGTAAATACCTCGTCACCCCGGACGTGTTCCGGGGTCCACTCCTCCGCAAGGGGATGGCTTGAGCCTCATAGCGGCCCCTCGCCGCACGGTGGACCCCGGAACACGTCCGGGGTGACGGAGTGGGTGGGGTGAGCGGGGGGCACGAGCAGACCCCCTCAGATCAGTCCCTGCGCCTTCAGGCTGACGTGGCCGCTGACCCCCATGATGATGTGATCGTGGACGACGATTCCCATCGGCGCGCCGGCGTCGGCGATGGCGCGGGTGATAGCCACATCGGCGCGGCTGGGGGAGGGATCGCCAGAGGGGTGATTGTGGACGAGGATGATCGCCGCCGACCCCAGGTCCATCGCGCGGCGGATCACTTCGCGAACGTGGACGGCGGCCTGATCGATCGAGCCTTCGCTCATCACCTCGTCGCGGATCAGCATGTTGCGCGTGTTGAGGTGGAGCACGCGGAAGCGTTCGATGACGTGATGCGCCATGTCGGCGCGCAGATAATCGAGCAGCGCCTGCCAGTTGCCTAGCACGGGGCGCTCGGCGACCTCCGCCTTCAGCAGCCGGATCGCGATGGCGTGCGCGATCTTGATCGCGGCCGCGGCGCTGTCGCCGACGCCGGGCACGCGGGCGAGCGCTTCCGGATCGGCGGTCAGCAGCCCGCCGATGCCGCCAAATTCGCGCAACAAGGCCTTGGCGATCGGCTTAGTATCGATGCGCGGCAGCGCTAGCGTGAGCAGATATTCGATCAGCTCATGGTCGAGAAGCGCGTCGCCGCCCCCCGCCAGCAGCCGCCCGCGCAGGCGCTTGCGGTGACCGGCGGTATCGTCAGGTGGCGGGGCGGGGGCCATGGTCTGCGATCCTATGGCGCGGCCGGAGCGGGTGCAACGATTGCGCCCGCGCTTGGCCCAAGCCTATGAAGGCGGTGATGGACGATGCCGCCCACCCGCCGCGCGAGACGCTGCCCCGCCGGCGAAGGGGCTTCGGTGCGTTCAGCCGGCGCCGCAGCATCGCGCTCGGCGTGGCGCTGGTGGTGCTGGCGGCGCTGATCGCGCTGTGGAGCGTGCGACGGCCGATCGCGGCGCGCGTCATCGACCGCGAACTGGCGAAGCTGGGCGTGCCGGCGCGCTATACGATCGACACCTTCGGGACGGGGCGGCAGCGGCTTAAGAATGTGGTGCTCGGCGATCCGGCCGACCCTGACCTCGTCGCCGACTGGCTGGAGGCGGAGACGCGGATCGGGCTCGACGGCGCCAAGGTGGTCGGCGTGCGGGCGGGGCATGTCCGGCTGCGCACGCGCTGGGTGGGCGGCAAGCTTTCGTTCGGGGCGATCGACCGGCTGCTGCCGACGCCGTCGGGCCAGGCGACGCCCTTCGCGCTGCCGGCGTTGTTCGTCGATGCCGAGGATGCGCGGCTGCGGGTCGAGACGCCGGCGGGCGTGCTGGGGCTGAAGGTCAGCGGGCGCGGGCGGCTGGACGATGGCTTTGCGGGGAATGTCGCGCTGGTCGGTGATACGCTGCGGCTGAACGATTGCGTTGCGCGCGGCGTGCAGGCGGCGCTGAGGGTGACGGTCGCCAAGGGCGCGCCGACGGTGGCCGGGCCGGTGCGGCTGGCGCGCGGTGCGTGCGGGACGAACAGCATCGCTAGCGTGGCGGCCGACATCGACGCGCGATTGTCGCCAGCGTTCGATGCGTGGCGTGGCTCGGCGCGGCTGGCGAGCGGGGCGGTGGCGGGGGCGGGTGCATCCGCCAAGGCGCTGAAGGGATCGGCGACGTTCGACGGCAATGCGACGGCGACCGAGGGGCGGGCGGACCTTGCCGCATCGGCGGTGCGTGCGCCGGGTGGTGCGGCGCGCACATTGGCGGTGCAGGGGCGTTACCGAATCGGGGCGGAACAGCTGTTTGCGGGTACGGTGACGGTGGCCGGCGGGCAGATCGCGCCGCGGATGCTGGCGGTGCTCGACGCCCGGACGGGCGCGGGATCGCCGGTCGCGCCGCTGGTGCGGCAGCTCAGCCTGGCGCTGCGCCAAGCGGGGCAGGCGATCGACGGCAGCGCCGATCTGGCGGTGCGGCAAGCGGGTGGCAGCGGCCAGCTGCGCGTGACGCGCGCGGCGCTGGCGGCGGCGAGCGGCGCGCGACTGCGGCTGGGGGGCGGCAGCGGCATCGCATACGGCTGGCCGCAGGCGCGCGTGCATATCGATACCGCGGTGCAGATCGCCGGCGGTGGCCTGCCGCAGGCGGACGTGCAGCTGGCGCAGGCGCGCGCGGGGGCGCCGATCCGCGGACGGGCGATCGTCGCGCCTTATGCCGCGGGTGGGGCGAGGCTGGCGCTGGCCCCGGTGACGTTCAGCGCGGGCAGTGGCGGCGTGACGCGGATCACGACGCGGATCGACCTTAGCGGGCCGCTGGGCGACGGGCGGATCGACGGGTTGCAGGCGCCGCTCGATCTCGACTGGGACGGGCGCGGGCGGCTGCGCGTCGACCCGGGGTGCGTGGCCGTCGCGATCCAGCGGCTCGCGGTGGCGGGGCTGGTGCTCGATCCTGTGCGGACGCGCGTGTGCCCGCGCCGTGGTGCGGCGGCGGTGGTGACGGTGGAACGCGGGCGGATCGGCGGCGGCGTGCGCCTGCCCGCGACGCGGCTGACCGGGCGGCTGGGCGGCACGCCGCTGACGCTGGCGGCGAGCGGCAGCGAGTTGCGGCTGGAGGATAACGGGTTCGCCCTGAGCGGCGTCGCGGCGCGGCTGGGCAGTCCGGAGCGTGTGACGCGGATCGATCTGGGGCAGCTGACCGGCCGGATCGCGGGTGGCGGTGTCGCCGGTCAGTTCGCCGGCGGATCGGGCCAGATCGGCAACGTGCCGCTGCTGCTGGGCGCGGCGGCGGGCGACTGGAACCTGCGCGGCGGCGTGCTGGCGCTGACCGGCGCGATGACGGTCGACGATGCCGCGCCCGATCCGCGCTTCAAGACGCTCGCGGCGCGCGATGTCACGCTGCGCCTCGCCGATGGCACGATCACCGCGGGGGGCACGTTGTACGAGCCGACGAAGGCGGTGAAGGTCGCCGACGTGCGCATCGTCCATCGTCTGTCGGCGGGGGCGGGCACCGCCGATCTCACGGTGCCGGGCATCGTCTTCACCAAGGATTTTCAGCCCGACCTGCTGACCCGGCTGACCTTCGGCGTCGTCGCCGAAGTGCGTGCGACCGTCACCGGCGATGCGCATATCGGCTGGACGCCCGACGGCGTCACCTCCACCGGCACCTTCGCGACGAAGGATGCGGCGCTGGCCGCGGCGTTCGGCCCGGTGTCGGGGCTGAGCACGACGATCCATTTCAGCGACCTGCTCAGCCTGGCGAGCGCGCCGGCGCAGGTGGCGACGGTGAAGACGATCAACCCCGGCATCGCCGTGACCGACGGCACGATCGTCTACCAATTGCTGCCCGAACAGCGCGTGCAGATCGACAGCGGCGTCTGGCCGTTCGCGGGCGGCACGATGACGCTGTTGCCGACGACGCTCGATTTCGCGCAGGCGGGCCAGCGGCGGCTGACCTTCCGTCTGGACGGGGTGGCGGCGGACCAGTTCCTCCAGCAGTTCGATTTCAAGAACCTCGACGCCACCGGCATCTTCGACGGCGAGCTGCCGATGATCTTCGATGACAACGGCGGGCGGATCGAGGGCGGGCGGCTGACGGTGCGGCCGGGCGGGGGCAGCATCGCCTATGTCGGCGACCTGACGCAGAAGGATCTGGGCATCTGGGGCAATATCGCGTTCCAGGCGCTCAAATCGCTGCGCTATCGCAACCTCACCATATCCATGAACGGCCCCCTGGCGGGCGAGATGGTGACCGCGGTGCGCTTTGCCGGAGTGACGCAGGGCGAAGGCGCGAAGAGCAATTTCATCGTCCGCCGGCTGCAAAAGCTGCCCTTCGTGTTCAACATCACGATCAAGGCGCCGTTCCGCGGGCTGCTGGACAGTGCGCAAAGCTTCTACGACCCGAGTCGCCTGCTGCCCCAGCTGATCGACCGCGAACGGCGCAAGGCGGTCATTCAGCCTCCCGCAAGCGCACCCGTGCCACAACCGAAACAGGATTGAAGATGGTGAAGCGAATCACGACATTGCGGATCGCGATGGGGATGGCCGGGATCGGTATGGCGGCGACGCTGGGCGGCTGCATCAACGTGTCCGCACCCGAAAAGCCGATCCAGATCAACCTCAACATCAGCGTCACGCAGCAGGTGGTGTACCGCCTGGACGGCGAGGCGAAGGCGCTGATCGACAAGCAACCGGGGATTTTCTGATGACCAAGACCATGATGATGATCGGAGCCGCCGCCGTGGCGCTGGCGGGCCTGTCGGGCGCGGCGTTCGCGCAGCGCGACCCCGCCTATGCGGCGGCGCGCGAGGCAAAGGAAGTCGGCGAACAGCCCGACGGCTATCTCGGCGTGGTGAAGGGCGGCCCTGCGATCCAGGCGCTGGTCCGCGACATCAACATCAAGCGCAAGGCGGCCTATACGCAGAGCGCGCAGGCCAATGGTTCGACGGTCGAGCAATTCGCCTTCACCACCGGCTGCAACCTCGTCGCGCGCGTGCCGGTGGGCGAGATGTACAAGACGCCGTCGGGCCAGTGGAAGGAAAATACCGGCACGCCGGAGCTGGACGGGCGGTGTAAGTGACGCGGTAGAGCCGCTGTCGACCCTCACCCTTCCCACCCGGCTGCGCCGGGCGGGCCCCTTCCCTCTCCCGCCGGGAGAGGGAGGGAGCGCCAAAGGCGCGGAAGGGTGAGGGCGGCGCAAGTGATCGCCCGAGGCGCGGACGAATCTGTGTTCCGTTCGCCCTGAGCCTGTCGAAGGGCGGCTCTCCGCAAGCGTGACGCTCGTGGCAACGCGCCCTTCGACAGGTTCAGGGCGAACGGTGGTTTGAGGACGCCCCTCCCCCTGGCGGGGGAGGAATTGCTTGTGGGTTACTCACCGGTTGACACCCTCGGCACCCCCACCTAAACGGACCACGCCTTGGCGGGATCGGTCGCCCTGCGCGCTTTCTCCCCCGGTTGAACGATACAGGCGAGGGGATGCGCGTGGCGGATGACGATACCGGACGAGACTTCACCAGCGCGGAGGATCCGCGGCTTTCCGCGCTCGACGAGCGGTTGAGGGAAGCCCGGCACGCCGAAGCGCTGCGGACGGGGCAGGGGGCGCCGACGGCCGATGCGGGATATTCGCTCGGCAATCGCGTGCTCGCCGCTTTGATCGGAAGCCTCGTCGGCAGTGCCCTGATCGGCTGGTGTATCGACCGTTGGTTCGGCACGACCCCATGGGCGCTGATCGTGATGCTGTTCCTCGGAATTGCGGTCGCGTTCAGGCAGATCTTACGGATTGCAGGCGAGCGCCCGGAGTAAACCGGGCGTTTGTCGTATCAGGGAGCGAAAGGCCACACGTGGCGGCAGAATCGGGCAGCAGAATCGATCCGATGCACCAGTTCCTGATCGAACCCCTGTTCGGTCGGCATTGGGTCGTCGCGGGATACGACATCTCGTTCACCAACTCCGCGTTGTGGATGGTCGTGACGCTGGTCAGCCTGTGGCTGTTCATGCTGGGCGGGATGAAGCGCGAGCTCGTCCCTGGCCGCTGGCAGGCCGCGGTCGAAGGCTTCACCGGCTTCGTGTCGAACATGCTGACGTCGAACGTCGGGCCGGCGGGCAAGCGTTTCGTGCCCTACGTCTTCTCGCTGTTCATGTTCATCCTGTTCGCCAACCTGTGGGGCCTGTCGCCGGTCGGCGTCGTGCCGGGCTGGCATCCGTTCACCGTCACCAGCCACCTGACCGTCACCGGCGTGCTGGCGATCATCAGCTTCTCGATCGTGCTGATCGTGGGCTTCGGCAAGCATGGCTTCCACTTCTTCAGCCTGTTCGTGCCGCACGGCACGCCGCCGCTGATGATCCCGCTGATCTTCATCGTCGAGCTGATGAGCTTCCTGGTGCGCCCCTTCTCGCTGGGTCTGCGACTGTTCGTCGCGATGACCGCGGGGCACATCCTGCTGAAGGTGCTGGCCGCCTTCGTGATCACCGGCATGAACCTGGGCGTCGGCTATGGCCTGCTCGTGTCGCTGCCCAGCTTCGTGCTGATGATCGGCATCACGCTGCTCGAGCTGCTGGTCGCCGCGATCCAGGCCTATGTCTTTGCGCTGCTGACGAGCGTGTATCTGAACGACGCCGTCAACCTGCACTGAGTTTCGTTTTTAGTTTCAACCCAACTGTTTGATACGGGAGTTTTGACATGGACGCAGAAGCCGCCAAGATGATCGGCGCCGGCCTGGCCGCGATCGGCATGGGCCTTGCCTCGCTGGGCGTGGGCAACGTGTTCGCCAAGTTCCTCGAAGGCGCGCTGCGCAATCCGGGTGCGGCGGACAGCCAGCAGGGCCGTCTGTTCATCGGTTTCGCGGGCGCCGAGCTGCTCGGCCTGCTCGCCTTCGTGACGATGATCATCCTGCTGTTCGTCGCCTAACATCGGATGCGTTCGCCGGGCGCATATTCGCGTCCGGCGGATCGTTCGAGGTCGCGCTAAAGGGTTTCGATGCCTCAGATTTCGCAGATCGCCGCCACCTACGCTTCGCAGATCTTCTGGCTGCTCATCACCTTCGGCATCCTGTATTTCGGGATCGGCAAGATGATGGTCCCTAAGGTCATGGCGACCGTGGACGCGCGTGAAGGCCAGATCGCGGGCGACCTTGCCGCGGCCGAACAGGCCCGCCTCGCCGCCGACCAGGTCGAAGCGGCCTGGCGCGCCAAGATGGACGAGGCGCGCGCTGCGGCGCATGCCGAGACCACCGCCGCCAAGGCGCAGGCGGTCAAGGCGACCGAAAGCCAGATCAAATCGATCGACGTCGAACTCGCCGAACGTCTCGCGCATCACGACCTCGCGGTCGGCAATGCCAAGGCGCAGGCGATGCTGAACCTGCAGGCGGTTGCCGCCGAGGTGACGCAGGATCTGGTGGCCAAGGTGTCGGGCCTGACCGTCGGCATCGATGCCGCCGCGGACGCGGTGCGTAGGAGCAACGCGCATGGCTGAGGCCGCCCCCCAGAACACGCCGGCCGGTGATGCGGGCGATGCCGCCGTCGCCGCCAATCTTGCCGATGCCGCGACCGCGCAAGGGTTGCAGACGCAGAACGTGCGGGACGGCAGCCAGCTGACCGCCAACGTCTCCGAACCCGCGGCGCATCACGTCGAGGAGCCGAAAGCGCTTGGCCTGAACACCACCGGCTGGGTCGGGATCGCCGCGCTGGTCGTGCTGATCGGCATGCTGTTCGTGAAGGTGCCGGCAAAGATCGCCGCAAGCCTCGACAAGCAGATCGCCGGCGTGCGCGCCCAGCTCGACGAAGCCAAGGCGCTGCGCGCCGAGGCCGAGCGGCTGCGCGGCGAATATGAGGCGAAGGCCAAGGCCGCCGAAGCCGACGCCGCGACGATGCGCGCGCATGCCCAGGCCGAGGCGAACCAGATCATCGCCAAGGCCAAGCACGATGCGGAGGAGCTGATGGCCCGCCGCACCAAGCGCGCCGAGGACAAGATCGCCGCCGCCGAACGCGCCGCGATTGCCGAAGTCCGCGCGCTGGCGGCGGAGACCGCGTCCAAGGCGGCAGCGCTGGTGATCGCCGAAACGCTCGACGCCGATGCCGATCGCGCGATGATCGATCGCTCGATCGCCGGATTGGGCCGGCCGAACTGACCTCTCGATCCTCCCTCGCGTCAGCGGGGGGAGGGGGACCGCGGCCGACAGGCCGTGGTGGAGGGGGCGTTTCCGCCGGCGCGGCGCCTGGATTGGGCACGGCGGGCCTCACCGTATCCTCCCCCTCCGTCAGCGCTGACGCGCTGCCACCTGCCCCTGGCAGGGGAGGACTGTCTTTTCCGACGTGCGTCTCTTCACGGGTTTCCGGCGCCGTCCCATCTGTCCGAGCCCGCACAGGAGCAATCCGATGTCGTGGCTTATCCTCGCAATCGCCGTCTTTACCGAAATCTGCTGGGCGCTCAGTCTGAAATGGGCGGCGACGCTGGCGACGTGGCAGGCGTCGGCGGTGCCGATCGTGCTGTCGTTCGTGAATATGGGGCTGCTCGCGCTGGCGATGCGCGGCTTGCCCGCCGGCACCGCTTATGCGGTGTGGACCGGTTGCGGCGCGGTGGGTGTGATCATCGGCGGCGTGCTGCTGTTCGGCGACAAGGTGAGCCTGGTGCAGGCGTGCTTCATGGCGGTGACCGTGGTGGGAATCGTGGGGACGAAGCTGTTCGCGCAGGCGTGAGGGGCGATGGCCCCACCCCTGCCGTCACCCCGGACTTGGTCCGGGGTCCACCCCGCGGCGAGGGGATGGCTGGAGCCGCTTGCCGCCCCCTTATGGCCCGGTGGACCCCGGGCCAAGTCCGGGGTGACGCGGGGAGTGTGGCGCGGTACACATCTCGCATGCGCCACGGCGCGAGGTGAGGTGTAGCCATGTCGATCCTGCTGTCGTTGCTGTTGATCGGAACCCAGACGCAGGCGGCGGACCGTGCGGGGAAATTCTCGCTCGACATCCCGGCGGACGAGACGGTCACCGCCCCGGCCGAATCCAAAGCCGCAACCGAAGACGCGCCGAAGCCCGAGGCGCAACCGGTCGAGGCCAAGCCCGATACCGCGAATGAATCGCCGCCGGCGCCGACGGACGCGCTAACCCCGGCGGCAGCCGCACCGGCATCCCGCGCGCATTTCTCGCTCGACACGCCGATCGTCGACCTGCTCGCCGACCCCCGCGCGAAGGCGGTGCTCGATACAGATATGCCGGGCCTGAGCGACGATGAGAATCTGTCGAAGTTCCAGGCGCTGTCGCTGCGCCGGCTCGCGCCATTGAGCGGCGGGCAGATGACGGCGGAGCTGATGGGTAAGCTCGCCTATGATCTCGCCGCGCTGGGCGGTGGCGCGCCGCCACCGGTGTCGCGCAAGGGACTGCCGAGCGGGCGTTAACCTCTAGCCCCGACCCCGGCCGACTCCTACATGGGCCGGCATGTCGTCCTACGGTCCGCCCGATCGATTCAACGAAGAACGCGCCACCTACGCCGTCCGCGGATCGGATATCCCCGATATTGAGGCGGGGGTCGCCGCGATCCGTAACGTGTTGCAAACGCTGCCGACGCGCTCCGGCGTCTATCGCATGCACGATGCCAAGGGCGACGTGCTGTACGTCGGCAAGGCGCGCTCGCTGAAGCAGCGCGTGGCGAATTACACGCAGGTGAAGGGCCTCACCAAGCGGCTGCAGCGGATGATCGCGCAGACGCGGTCGATGACGATCGTCACGACGAACAACGAGGCGGAGGCGCTGCTGCTCGAGGCGCAGCTCATCAAGCGCTATCGCCCTGCCTACAACGTGCTGCTGCGCGACGATAAAAGCTTCCCGTTCATTCTGCTGCGTGGCGACCATGATTTCCCGCGCGTGCAGAAGCATCGCGGGGCGCGGCGGGCGCCGGGCAATTACTATGGGCCGTTCGCCAGTGCGGGCAGCGTCAACAACACGCTGAATGCGCTCCAGAAGCTGTTCCTGCTGCGCAGTTGTACCGATGGCTTCTTCAAGACGCGCGACCGGCCGTGCCTGCTGTACCAGATCAAGCGCTGCTCGGCACCGTGCGTCGGGCGGATCGACAAGGACGGGTACAAGGAGCTGGTCGACGACTGCCGCGACTTCTTGGCCGGCAAGTCGACCAAGGTGCAGGCCAAGCTCGGCGCGCAGATGCAGGCGGCGGCGGAGAATATGGACTTCGAACTGGCCGCGCTGCTGCGCGACCGGTTGAAGGCGCTGACGTTCGTGCAGGGCACGCAGGCGATCAATGCGGAGGGCGTGGGCGATGCCGACGTCTTCGCGCTGGCGTGCAAGGACGGGGTGATCGGCATCCAGGCGTTTTTCATCCGCGGCGGCCAGAATTGGGGGCATCGCAGCTTCTTCCCGCAGCACACCAACGACGTGCCAGAGGATGAGGTGCTGGCGAGCTTCCTCACCCAATTCTACGAAGAGGTGCCGCCGCCCAAGACGATCCTGCTCGACCGCGAGCTGGGCGAGGGCGCGCTGCTGGGCGAGGCGCTGGGCGAGCGCGCAGGCTATAAGGTCGCGCTGTCGGTGCCCCAGCGCGGCGACCGGCGCCGGCTGATGGATCAGGCCAAGCGCAATGCGATCGAGGCGCTGGAGCGGCGGCTGGCGGAGAGCACGACGCAGGCGAAATTGCTGCGCGAGGTGGCGGAGCTGTTCGACCTGGGCGACCCGCCCGACCGCATCGAAATCTACGACAACAGCCACATCCAGGGCAGCAACGCCGTGGGTGCGATGATCGTCGCGGGGCCGGAGGGGTTCCGCAAGGGCCAGTATCGCAAATGGAACATCAAGGGGAATGAGGCGGCGACCGACAGCGACGTCGGCATGATGCGCGAGGTCTTCCGCCGCCGCTTCGCCCGCCAGCTGGAGGAAGCGCCCGACCGTGACGACGGGACATGGCCCGACCTCGTCCTGATTGACGGCGGCAAGCCGCAGCTGGGCGCGGCGAAGGCGGTGCTGGAGGATCTGGGCATCGAGGACGTGTGCCTGGTCGGCATCGCCAAGGGCCCGCACCACGGCCGCGAGGGGCGCGAGGTGTTCCACCTGCTCGACGGGCGCGAATTCCAGCTGCCGGTCAATGCGCCGGTGCTGTTCTACCTCCAGCGGCTGCGCGACGAGGTCCACCGCTTCGTCATCGGCGCGCATCGCGACAAGCGCGCGAAGGCGATCGGCGCAAGCCCGCTGGACGAGGTGCCCGGCATCGGCCCCGCACGCAAGAAGGCGCTGCTGATGCACTTCGGCACCGGCCGCGCGGTGCGCAACGCGAGCCTGGAGGATTTGAAGAAGGCGCCGGGCGTGTCGGCGGGCGTCGCGCAGCAGGTGTACGACTTCTACCACGCGCGGTGATGTAACTCCCCCCGTCACCCCGGACTCGGTCCGGGGTCCACTAGGCCGCTAGGGGGCGGTAGAGCCTCTAGCCATCCCCCTCGCCGCAGAGTGGACCCCGGACCAAGTCCGGGGTGACGAAGAAGAGCGATACGTGCTCTTCCACCGCATCCTCATCTTTTCTGCGTTGCCGCTGCACCGTGGGTCGCTAGACTGATCGATATCGGGGGCGGGGGTCATCCGGGGGTGATCGCTTGCACCGTTCGCCCTGAGCCTGTCGAAGGGCCCGTCGCCGCGAGCGTCATGCTTGGGGAGGGGCGTGCTTCGACAGGCTCAGCACGAACGCGTGTGGTGTGACGTCATCTGCTTTTGGGATGGCAGGGGGGATTATGATGAAGATGCGGCGACTGGCGCTGGTGGCGCTGTTCGGGTCGACCAGTTGGGCGGCGCAGGCGGCCGACAAGGTGCTGTACCAGCCGGTGCCGGCCTGGGTGAAGCCGGCGCCGGCGGTCGATCCCGCCAGCGTCACGCCAGATTCGCCGGTGCTGATGGTGCTCGACAACCAGCAGCGGCTGGAGGGCGGCACGGTGTGGCAATATACCGATACCGCGACGCGGATCGCGACGGCCGAGATGCTGGGGCAGGCGGGGACGGTCAGCCTGCAATGGCAGCCGGCGGCGGGCGACCTGATCGTCCACCGCGCCGAGATCATCCGCGGGCCCGAGCGTATCGACCTGCTGAAGGCGAACGCGGCTGGCGCCAAGGCGGGGTTCGACGTGCTGCGTCGCGAACAGAAGCTGGAACAGCGCCAGCTGGACGGCATGCTGACCGCGACGATGGCGGTGGAGGGCCTGCGCGTCGGCGATATCCTGCACGTCGTCGTCTCGATCACGCGCAAGGACGCGGTCTTGCAGGGCGCGATGCAGGGCTTCCAGCCGCTGCCGTCGGCGCCGCTGAAGATCGGCTATGCGCGGGCCCGCGTGCTGTGGCCGGCGACGGATCAGGTGCGCTGGAAACTCTATGCCGAGGCGCCCAAGCCGGTGGAGAGCGTTGCCGGCGGCTATCGCGAGATCAGCGTGCCGCTGCCGCTCGCCAAGCAGCCCGACCTGCCCAATGACGCGCCGGTGCGGTTCCAGCGGCTGGGGCTGCTGGAGGCGACGAGCTTTGCCGACTGGGCGGCGGTGTCGAAGGTGATGGCGCCGCTCTATACGACCGATGGGCTGATCGCCGCCGATCCGGCGCTGTCCGCGGAGGTCGCGAAGATCAAGGCGGCGAGCAGCGACCCGATGCAGCGCACCGCGGCGGCGCTGCAACTGGTGCAGGAACAGGTCCGCTATCTGTTCAACGGCATGGACCAAGGCAATTACAAGCCGCAGAGCCCGGCGCAGACGTGGCAGCTGCGCTACGGCGACTGCAAGGCGAAGACCCTTCTGCTGCTGTCGATCCTGCGGGCGCTGGATATTGAGGCGGAGCCGGTACTGGCGAGCAGCAAGCTGGGCGATCTGCTACCCGATCGCCTGCCGACGCCCGGCGCGTTCGACCATATCCTGGTGCGCGCGAGCGTGAACGGCGAAACCTTGTGGCTGGATGGCACCGATGCCGGCGCCCGGCTGGCCGACTTGCGCGATACGCCGCCGTTCCGCTGGACGCTGCCGGTGCGTGCGGCGGGGGCGCCGCTGCTCGCGCTGCCGATGCGCACGCCGGCGCGGCCGCATATCGAGGCGACGATCGATCTGGATGAGAGTGCGGGTGTCGATCTGCCGGCGGTGCTGACCGCGACGGTCAACCTGCGCGGTCGCATTGGCCAGATGCTGCAGGCGGCACAAGCGCAGGCGAGCCGCGAGGATATCCGCAAGATGGCGGACAAGATGACGCAGGGGATCATTGGCTCCGCGACCGTGGTCGATCGCACGCTGAAATATGACGCCGCGACGGGCCTGGCCACCGTGACCGTCACCGGCATCGCCTATCCCGACTGGAATCGCGTCGATCAACGCTATCGCAGCGTGATCGACCGGACGGTGGCGGGCATGACCTTCGAACCCGATCGTGCGCGCGCGGCCTGGGCGGCGATGCCGGTCGCGACGGGCGACGGGGCCTATTATCGCAGCCTGACCCGTATCCGCCTGCCCGATAGCGGCAAGGGTTATACGTTGGAGGGCGATCGCAGCTTCGCCAAGCCGATGGCGGGGGTGACGGTGACGCGGACCGTCGCGGAGGCGAATGGCGTGGTGACGATCGACGACCGCTCGGTCCTGTCGGGCGCCGAAGTGCCCGCGAACGAGATCGCCGCCAATCGGGCCGCGATCAGCGCCGCCAAGAACCGGTTGCTGAGCGTCGTCGCGCCCGCCGATCTGCCCAACCTGCCCGCCCGGGTGGAGGCGACGAAACGCGCCGGTGGGTTCGCCAAGCTTGCCGCGCTGTACGATCGCGGCGTTGCCGACCAGCCCGACGAGGCGGAGGTCTATACCAATCGCGCCTGGTTCTATGAGCAGACGTACGACCGGCCCAAGGCGATCGCCGATCTGACGCGCGCGATCGCGATCACGCCCGATGCCAGCACCTATACCCGGCGCGCCGCGCTGTATCGGCAGACCGGCGACCTCAGCAAAGCGTTCGCCGATCTGACCGCCGCGCGCGGCATCGACCCGTCGGACGACGATACCGTCGAGGCGCTGGCGACGCTGCGCGCCGATCGCGGCGAAAAGGACGCGGCGATCGAGCTGGTGCAGGAACGGATCGATGCGGGCGGCAAGAGCAAGCCGGGCATGATCGCGCTGAAGGCCGACGTGCTCGCGCGCACCGGCGACATGGACGGCGCGATTGCGGCGATCGACCAGGCGGTGGCGGCAGGGCCGGGTAATCCACGGCTGCTCAACAGCCGATGCTGGATCAAGGGCACGCTGAACGTCGCGCTCGATACCGCATTAAAGGATTGCACGCGCTCGATCGAGCTGAGCGATTCGACCACCGCGGCGCTCGACAGCCGGGCAATGGTGTTCTTTCGCATGAACCGCTTCGACGATGCGCTCGCCGACCTCAACGCCGCGCTCGACAATGCGCCGGGGCTGGCGGCGAGCCTGTACATGCGCGGGCTGATCCTGGGGCGGCAGGGCAAGGCCGAAGGCAAGGCGGACCTCGCCGCCGCGCGCCTGATCAACCCGCGGATCGACGAGGATTACAAGCGCTACGGCATCCAGCCGTGATGGCCCTTGCCGCCACGCGGGAGGGTGACCGTTCCGAGTCGCCCTCCGCGATCAAGCGGGTCCATGATGGTGGTTTTGCGTGATCGGCGCATGGCAAGCCGATGGTGGGGCGACGCAAGAGCGGCCGAGACATAATTTGTTACGGCCATTTTGGTCTGAAATATGATCCGGCCTAGGCATTTGTTCATCGGCGGCGGATAGGGCGGAGGGGATGACGACCTCCGTCTTCCTGACCGTCGATGTCGAATTCGCGTGGCGCCATTATGCCGCGGGATATGACGTCGATACGATCTATGCCCGTTCGATCGAGCCGGCGGGGGTGGGGCTGTCCTTTCAACTGGCGCAATTGGCCCGCCACGGGCTGAAGGCGTGTTTCTTCGTCGATCCGATGCCGGCGCTGGTCTTCGGCATCGATCCGGTGCGGCGGATGGTGGAGACGATTCTGGCGGCGGGGCAGGAGGTGCAACTGCACATCCACCCCAATTGGCGCGGGGCCGACGAGAGCGATCGCAAGACCCGTTACGGCCGGTTCCAGCTGCACGAATATGGCGCCGACGAACAGCGCGCCCTGCTCGTCACCGCGACCGAGCTGCTGGTCGCGGCCGGCGCACCGCCGCCGATCGCGTTTCGCGCGGGCAGCTATTCCGCGAACGACGACACGCTGCGGGCGCTCGCCGATCTGGGCTTCGTCTATGACAGCAGCCACAATGGCGGCGAGGCGCAGGTGAGCCGCATCCGGCTGGCGCCGACGCAGATCGCGCCGGTGATGCGCGAGCTGGTCGAGGTGCCGGTGACGGTGATCGAGGAATTGCCGGGGCGGCTGCGCACATTCCAGCTGTGCGCGCTGTCGCGGCATGAGGCGGCGGCGGCGCTGGATCATGCGATGGCCGAGGCACATCAGGCGGTGACGATCGTCAGCCATGGCTTCGAACTCGCCAATCGGGCGGGCACGCATGCCAATGCCGTGCATGTCCGGCGCTTCGATGCGCTGTGCCGGCGGCTGGCCGAATGCGCGGCGGCGTTGCCGACGCGGCATTTCGCCGACAGGCCGGTATTGGCCCTGGATGCGGACGACCGGCCGCTGGGCCCCGCCTTGTGGCGGCGCCGGGCGCGGCAGGCGGAGCAGGCCTGGTCGAACTGGGTGTCGGAACGGCGCCGGTGAGCGCAATTCGCTTGCGCTTTCAGGTGGGTGCGCGGACGCTCGCCACGGTGCGGCGCGATCTGGTGCGCGTGCCGCTGGCGCTGGATGACGTGCTGGCCGGAGCGCTGCCGGCGTTGCCGCCGGCGCAGGGCGATGGCTATCTGGTGACCTCGCTGCCCGCGGCCCTCGCCGCTGCGCTTCCCGCGAGCGGACGGATCGTGCGGGAGCGCCAGCGCTACACGCGCTATTATACCGACCTGTCGATCGGGCATGCGGCGTGGCTGGCGAGCCTGTCGGGATCAGCGCGCGCGACGCTGCGGCGTAAGACCAAGAAGGTGGCGGCGACGGGGATGGCGGTGCATACCTATCGCGACGCGGCGGACTTCGATGCCTTTCACCCGATCGCGCGCGGCATTTCGGCGCGAACCTATCAGGAGCGGTTGCTCGATTCGGGCCTGCCCGCCGCGCCCGAGGCGGTCGCGCGGCTGCGCGCCCTGGCGGCGGCGGATGGCCTACGCGCATGGCTGCTGCTCATCGGTGGAGCGCCGGTGGCCTATCTGTGCTGCACGGTCGAGGGGCATGCGCTGCGCTACGATTATGTCGGTCATGATCCGGCCTTTGGCGATCTGTCGCCGGGCACGGTGCTACAGGCGGCGGCGTTCGAGGACCTGTTCCACGATCGGTTCGCGCGATTCGATTTCACCGAAGGGGAGGGGCAGCACAAACGGCTGTTCGCGACCGGCGGGGTGGAATGCGTCGACCTGTTGGTACTGACGCCCACGCTGTCCAATCGCGCGACGCTGGCGGCGCTGGCGGGGTTCGATGGTGCGGTGGCGGTGGCGAAGCGGGCGATGGGCCATCCGCGGCTGCTCGCGCTGGCGAAAGCGGTGCGGCGGTAAAGGAGAATTGCCACGCCCTCACCCTTCGGCGCTGCGCGCCTCTTCCCTCTCCCGGTGGGAGAGGGAGGGAGCGGCGAAGCCGCGGAAGGGTGAGGGTCGGTACGGCCCCCCGGTTGACCCCCGCCGTGCCACGCCCCATCTCGCGGACATGCAACATTCCACTACCGATCTCGATCGCGCGCTCGGCTTCGCGATCCCCAGCCGCTCGGCGCGCGGCCGCGTCGTGCGGCTCGGGCCGGCGCTCGACAGCGTGCTTGCCGCCCACGCCTATCCCCCCGCGATCGAGGCGCTGCTCGCCGAGGCGCTGACGCTCGCCGCGCTGATCGGCTCGACGCTGAAGGACCCGAGCGGCCAGCTGACGATGCAGACGCGCACCGAAAACGGCGTCGTCCGCCTGCTGGTGTGCGACTATCGCGGTGGCGAGGTGCGCGGCTATATCGATTACGACGCGGACAAGTTCGCCGAAATGCCGGAAAAGCCGACGCTGTTCGCGCTGTTCGGCCAGGGCTATCTCGCCATCACCTTCGATCTTGCCACCACCGGCGAGCGCTATCAGGGCATCGTGCCGCTGGACGGTGATACGCTGGCGCAGGCGGCCGAAAGCTATTTCGTTCAGTCCGAGCAGATCCCGAGCCTGGTCAGCGTCGGCATCGCCCGCGACGGCGAGGGGCATACGGTTGCCGGCGGCCTGTTCCTCCAGCACCTGCCCGAGGGCGAGGTGGGGCGCGAGCGGCTGCACACGCGGCTCGATCACCCCGAATGGGAGCATGTCGAGGCGCTGGGCCGCACGATGGGGGTCGACGAACTCGCCGATCCGGCGCTGCCGCTCGAGACATTGGTCTGGCGCCTGTTCAATGAGGAGGAAGAGGTGCGCGCACTCGCCTCGACACCGCTGTCGCGCGGCTGCCGCTGCACCGGCGACTATATCGCCAGCGTGCTCGCGAAATTCACGCCCGAGGAACGGCGCGAGATGGCGGACGAGAATGGGCTGATCCAGGTCGATTGCGCGTTCTGCGCGACCAAATTCCCCATTCCGGCGGATGCGGCCGCGGTGGCGTGAGCCATGGGGCGAATCTGCACCGGATGGTAAGGATTTCCCGCTAATACAGGCGTGTGGATGCTTCAGCGTCGCACGCTTTTCTCCCTAAAAGGGCGCTTGCGCCCTTCCCTTTGAGGCCCGCGCCCCCCGTGCGGGCCTTTTCTTTTGGCCGCGATTCGCCTAGCGGGCGGCGGATCATGATGAACCAGAACCAGGCCGCACCGTTGGCCGTCGTGCTCGTCTCCGGCGGGCTCGACTCGATGATCTCCGCCGCCAGCGCGCGCGAGCAGGGGTATCGCGTGCTCGCGCTGTCGGTGGATTATAACCAGCGCCACCGTGTCGAGCTGGCGGCCGCGCGCCGCGTCGCCAATATGCTCGGCGCCGAACGCCACATCATCCTGCCGCTCGACCTGTCGGCCTTCGGCGGATCGGCGCTGACCGACGATATCGCCGTGCCCAAGGACGGCGTCGGCACCGAAGAGGGCGGCGGCATTCCCGTCACCTATGTCCCTGCGCGCAACACGATCTTCCTCAGCCTCGCGCTCGGCTGGGCGGAGGCGGCGGGCGCGCGCGACCTGTTCATCGGCGTCAACGCGCTGGATTATTCGGGCTATCCCGATTGCCGGCCGGAGTTCATCGCGGCGTTCGAAGGGCTGGCGGAGATCGCCACCAAGGCGGGCGTCGAGGGCCAGCGTTTCACGATTCACGCGCCGCTCCAGCATATGACCAAGGCCGATATCGTCCGCGAAGGCCAGCGGCTGGGAGTCGACATGGGGCTGAGCTGGTCGTGCTACGATCCCGCGCCGGGCGGCGTGCATTGCGGAACCTGCGACAGCTGCCGCCTGCGGTCCAAGGGGTTCGAGGACGCAGGGATTCCCGACCCCACGGTCTACGCCGTCCGGGTGTGATGCGATGAGCTATGCGGTCAAGGAGATGTTCCTCACCCTGCAGGGCGAGGGCGTCAATGCGGGCCGGCGCGCGGTGTTCGTGCGCTTCGCCGGCTGCAATCTGTGGAGCGGCCGCGAGCAGGATCGGGCCACGGCGGTCTGCCGTTTTTGCGATACGGATTTCGTCGGCACCGATGGCCTCGGCGGCGGCAAGTTCGCGGATGCAGGCGCGCTGGCCGCGGCGGTCGCGGGCTTCTGGGGCGCGGGGCAGACGGATCGCTTCGTCGTGCTGACCGGCGGCGAGCCGATGCTGCAGGTCGACGATGCGCTGGTCGATGCGCTGCATGATGCGGGCTTCCGCATCGCGATCGAGAGCAACGGCACGCTGCCCGTCCACCCCGGTATCGACTGGGTGTGCATCAGCCCCAAGGCGGGGAGCGTGGTGGTGCAGCGATCGGGCGACGAATTGAAGCTCGTCTGGCCGCAGCCGGGCACGGACATCGACGCGATCGAAACCTGGGACTTCGCGCACCGCCTGCTCCAGCCGATGGACGATGTCGCCGGCCAGGCGAATGTCGACGCCGCGATCGCGCTGGTGATGGAACGCCCGCACTGGCGGCTGTCGCTCCAGACGCAGAAGCTGCTGGGATTGCGATAGGGGCGGGGGCGCCCTCGCTTTTCACGAACCGTCATTCCCGCGGAGGCGGGAATCCAGACGCGCAGGTCTTCGAAAGAACCGCAAGGTTGGCGGTTCTGGATCCCCGCCTTCGCGGGGATGACGATCGGGATGGGGCGGCGGCGAAGGGCACCGACGGCCAGTTGCATCGGAAATCTATCTCGGACCATGTCCGGGTGACGGAGCGGGCGGGGTGAACCGCGCCCGATCCCCTTAGCGCTGCGCCGTCTCGGTGCCCTTTGTCGTGGCGGCGACCGTGGTCGGGGCGGCGGGCGGCCAGGCGAAGGCGCCGCACTTCTTGGTCACCCATTCGCCCTTCTTGTTCCAGCAGATCGGGTCGAACCGCGGCTTGGAGGCGTAATCGCGGCCCAAATAGCGCTGGAAATGCTGTTCGCCGTAGGGGGTCAGGCTGTTGCGCAATTCGCGAATGCGCGACAGCGCCAGCGGGCCGAAGCTACCACGCGGCGCGAAGACGGCGTCGCGGCCGATCTCGCTGGCGGTCTGGCAGAAGTTGAGCTGGGCGGAGACGGTGGCGAAATTCGAATAGGTGCGCGTGCCGAACTGGTCGAGCGCGTTCTGCCCGTCGCGCGGGGTCTTCGACGTGCGGGTGAAATATTTCGTCAGCGTCTGCCAGACACCGGCGAGTTCGTCCTTATGGTCGAGCAGCACCGCATTGTAGTTTTCGCGCGTCAGCAGCGTCGGTTCGAACTGGCATTGTAGCGCCGCGACATTCAGCGCCGCGCGCAGGTTCCACGCCATCGCCGCGCGCAGCTCCACCGGGGTGGCGCCGGGCAGCACCTGGCCCAGATTGGCCTCCGTCCCCGTCACTTCCTCGCCGTGATAATCGTGCGATCGCAGGAAGAACTGCGCCGACGCGGGCGCCGCCGCCACCAGGCTGGTCGCCGCGCATCCCAGCGCGAGCCCCATCCGCAACTTACTCATCTGAACCCATCCTCGCCGAAGCAATATCGGGCAATTCTAGATGGTTTTGGCGGGCGACCCAATCCCTGATTAAGCATGTTCCGCCAAATTTCGTCGCGAATGCGCCAAAGCGTTGCCCCGTTCGGCCATGGGTCTGTGCCAAAGCTCTTGCCGTGCGCGCCGATACGAAAACGGCCGCCCGGTTGCCCGGACGGCCGTTTCGCAAATGAAATAACCCGAAGCGGGAAATTACATCGCGTTCGTGGTCGTGGTGGTGTTCGACATCATCATGGTGTCGTTCGCCATCATGGTGTCGTTGGCCATCATGCCACCGTTCGACGCGCCGTCGACGGCGGTCATGTTGTCGCTCATGGTGCCCATGTCGTCGGTCGAGTTCATGTCGGTGACCATGGTGTTCTCGGTGGTCGTCTCGGTCTTCGGGCCGCAGGCCGACACGGCGAGAGCGGCGCCGGCGATCAGCGAGCCGGTCAGGATCTTGGAGATGGTTGCACGCATTGGAAGCTCCCTAGAATAGGATTTGGACGGCTTGCTGGCCCTTTAATTCCCAAATCACGGTAGACATTAATCGCATAACGGCCCGCCCTCAAGCCTCGTTTTCTCCCCGGGGGGATGCGGGGCAGGCGAGGGAGGACAGGAAGGCCGGGGCGGTCAACGCGAGGGCGGCGTCAAAGGTTGCGAGATCGGCGTTGCGTTCCAGGGCCTTAAGGCTGGTGACGGGGAATTCCGGCAGGCCGCAGGGCACGATCCCCCCAAAATGGGACAGGTCGGGCGCGACATTCACCGCGAGGCCGTGGAGCGTGATCCAGCGGCGCACGCGCACGCCGATCGCGCCGATCTTCGCCTCGGGGCCGCCGTCCGTCGTCCATATGCCGACGCGCCCCTCGACGCGGAACGCCGAGACGCCCAGTTCCGCGAGCGCCGCGATGACCCAGCCTTCGACGCCATGGACGAAGCAGCGCACGTCCTTCCCGCGCTGGCCGAGATCGAGCACCATATAGACGATGCGCTGACCCGGCCCGTGATAGGTGTATTTGCCGCCGCGGCCCGTCGCGACGACCGGGAAGCGCGCGTCGATCAGGTCGCCGGGCGCGGCGCTGGTGCCGGCGGTGTAGACGGGCGGGTGTTCGAGCAGCCAGATCAGCTCGCGCGCCTCGCCCGCCAGGACAGCGGCGGCGCGCGCCTCCATCTCGGCCAGCGCCACGTCATAGGGGGTGAGGCCGGGCGACACGCGCCATTCGATGCGGCCCCCGTCTATAGCGTTGGAATGCATCGTGCCGACGTCGATCTCGCTCATTGTCGCCATGTGTGGCAGCGGCGGCACGCTGGCAAGTCGTGCGGGACCGGTTGCGAGTGGCCAAGCCGCGGACGTTGGGCTAGTCCGGCGCGCGAACCGCGAAGGGGGCGAGCCGATGGTCAAGATGGGTGACGTGTGGGACCGGACCAGCGAGGTGCTGGGTGGGCGTGGCGGCATGCTGGCCGGCATCGCGATCCTGACCGTGTTCGTGCCGGGCGTGATCAATGCGGCCTATACGTCCTATGCGCCGGCCGGCGCCCTGCGATCGGCGATCGTCGTGTTGCTGCTGATCGCGGTGACGATCGCGTCGATCTGGGGGCAGCTGGCGATCATCGCCGCCGCCACCGATCCGGCGACGACGCGCCCCGCGGCGCAGCGGCAGGCGACCGAACGGCTGCTGCCCGCACTGGGTGTGATGCTGGTGCTCGGCATCGTCGCCACCATCGCCTTCCTGCCGGCGATCGTGCTGCTGGTGATGTCGCACCTGGACTTTGCCGCCATGGCGAACGGTACGCCGCCGGCCAGCCCCGAGGCGTCCGGGCCGCTGCTGCTCGCCGGCCTGTATATGCTGGTCGCCTTTGTCGTGCTGCTGTTCGTCGGCGCGCGGTTGCTGCCGCTGTACGCGGTGGTGCTGCGCGAGCGGCTGGGGCTGGGCGCGATCGGCCGCGCCTGGCGGTTGACGCGGCGGCATACGTGGCGGCTGGTCGGCGCGGTGCTGTTGTTCATGATCGTCGTGATGATCGCGAGCTGGGCGGCGCAGGCGGTCGCAGGCCTCGTCACCGCACTGGTGCTGGGCGGCGATGCCGTGGCGACGGTGCGGTTCGTCGGCACCGTGGCGGCACAGGCGGCATCGACCGCGCTGACGCTGGTGGCGATCGTCTTTTCGGCGCAGGCCTATGTCGCGTTCGTCGCGCGCGACGCGATGCTGCGGGCGCGGGCCGCGGCGTGAGGATCACGCTTGCCGCCTTGCTGAGCGATGCCTGGGTGCTGTTCCGGCGTGAGGCCGACGTGCTGGTGCGCGCCGCCGGCCTGTTCCTGTTCGTGCCGACCTATGCGCTGTTGCTGCTGGTCGGGCCGCTGCCGTTCCCCGATCCGGATATCGCCGACACGCAGGCGCGCGCGCAGGCGTGGATGGACAAATTGGACGTCTGGGTCGGCGATTACGGGCTGGGCTCGGTCGTCGCCTATGCAATCACCTATTTCGGTACGGCGCTGCTCTATTGCCTGCTGCTCGACCGTGCCCGGCCGACGGTGGGCGAGGCGCTGAAGCGGACCGCGGTGATGTTTCCGCGTTACCTGCTGGCGATGGTGGTCGTGTCGATCCCGTCGGGGGCGGGCATGTATCTGCTGCTGCTGCCCGGCCTGTGGCTGATGAGCCGCTTCATGCTGGCCGGCCCGATCCTGTTCGCCCAAGCGCCGGTGGGGGCGATGGCGGCGGTCGGCCGATCGTGGCGGCTGACGCGCAAGGCGCAATTCTCGCTGCTCGGCGCGATCGTCACCGTCTATCTGGGCGCGGTGCTGGCAGGCCAGCCGTTCATGCTGGTGGCGCGCTGGCTGGGCGGTACGGCGGCGGAGGGCGGCGGGGCCAATCCGCTGGCCGTGGCGATCGTCCATGCGTTCGCGGCGGGCGTGGCGACGCTGGCGCAGATCGCGGGCGTGTTGATCGCGGTCGCGGCGTATCGGCGGGTGTCGGTGGCTGACTAACCTGCCCTGAGCGGCCACGCCCTCACCCTTCCCACGACCTTCGGTCGCGGGCCCCTTCCCTCTCCCGGCGGGAGAGGGAGGGAGCGGCGCAGCCGCGGAAGGGTGAGGGCTGGGGCCCTGGGCTTGCGTTTTTATGCCGCGGTGAACACGCCGCACGCGATGCGGCCGCCGCTGTTGCCCGACGGATCGGTCATCAGATCGTCGGGGCCGGCGTGAACGACGATCGCGGCGCCGTCGGCATCCAGCATCTGCGCCATGGTCGCGCCGGGCACGGTCATGCCGATCGTGCCGCGGCCGGCGCTGTCGACGATCAGATTGGGCAGATCGCCCTCGTGGGGCCCTTGCGGGTTCATGCTGCCGTGCTTCATCGCGGTCGGGTTCCAGTGGCCCCCCGCCGTGGTGAAGTCGGGCGCGTCGCAGCGGCCGACCGTATGGATATGCGCGCCATGCGTGCCGGCGGGCAGGCCCTTCACGTCGAGCGTATAGCGGATGCCGCCGGCCACTTCGGTCGCGGTCGCGCGGCCGGCATCGGCGCCGGTCGCGGTCTTCAGCATCGCGACAGCGCGCGCGCCGCCGGCGACGGGGCTTCCCACCGCCACCTCGTCCTTGGGGGCACAGGCGGCCAGCGCCGCCGTGGACAGGCCGAGGATCAGCATCGCGCGCATCGGAATTCTCCCTGAAAGTTGTCCGGTTCTTACCCGGCCGAACCCGGCAGCGACAGTGCCGGTTCCGCCGCCGTCACCAGCGGCCAGCGGGCGACGGGTTCGTAGCTCGCGCCGCCATGGCCCAGGTGGCTCTGGTACAGCACGATATGCGGGCAGGCGAAGTCGGCGCTGGCAAGGCCCGCATGCACCGCCAGCCAGCCCTCGATCTCGGGCGCCATGCCCGCACTGCGCGGCAGCCGGGCGAGCGTGATGTGCGGCAGATAGGCGCGGCGTTCCGGTGCCAGCCCGGCGCGCACGCACGCCTGATCGACCTTGCGCGCCAGATGGCGCAGCGCGTCGTGCGGGGCGAGGCCGGCCCATAAGGTGTCCGTCCGCCCCTTGTGCTCGAACCGCCCGACGCCCGCGATCCGCACCACGGGCGCGGGCGCATGGATGCTGCCGAGCGCCGCCGCGACGTCTTCCGCCTGCGGCCGGTCGACCTCGCCGAGGAAGCGCAGGGTGCAGTGCAACTGCTCGTCATCCTGCCAGCGCGCATGCGGCACGCCGCCCATCGCGGCGATCAGCGATTCACGGATGGCGCGGGGCGGGCGGAGCGCGACGAAGAGACGCAACATGATGAACGAAAAGCCCTTTGTAATGTTCTGTTGCCGTATCGATCGATCCTAGCCGGTTTCGCTTGAAATGGGACGGGTCGGGGCCGATATTTCGGACAGCCGGCAGTGTCGCCGGCAAAGGAGTTTTGGATACCATGGCCAACTGGTCCGACCCCCGGCAGAGCGCCGCGCCGTTCGGGGCTTCACGCGCCGATGCCGCGCGCAGCGGCGCATATGACGCGGGTCTGCGCTCGTACATGCTGTCGGTGTACAACTACATGGCTTCGGGCGTGCTGCTGACCGGCATCGTCGCCCTGCTGTTCGCCACCAGCGGCGCGGTGAACGCGCTGGTCGGCCCAACCGGCCGCACCAACGGTCTGGGCTTCATCGTCGCCTTCTCGCCGCTCGCCATCGTGTTCGCGATGAGCTTCGGCCAGGGCCGCATGAAGACGCAGACGCTGCAACTGCTGTTCTGGGCGTTTGCGGTGCTGATGGGCATGTCGCTCTCGACGATCTTCCTCGTCTACAGCGGCACCTCGATCGCCGGTGCGTTCTTCGCGACCGCGGCGGGCTTCGCAGGGCTGAGCCTCTACGGCTACACCACGAAGCGCGACCTGTCGGCGTTCGGCACGTTCCTGATCGTCGGCCTCGTCGGCCTGATCGTCGCCAGCCTGATCAACCTGTTCCTGCAGTCGGGCGTCATGAGCCTGGTCATCAGCGCGGTCGGCGTGCTGATCTTCGCCGGCCTGACCGCCTACGACACGCAGCGTACCAAGAGCCTGTATTTCCAGGTCGCGGGTACGGACATGGTCGGCAAGGCCGTGATCATGTCGGCGCTGTCGCTGTACCTCGACTTCATCAACATGTTCCTCTTCGTCCTCCGCCTGTTCGGTTCGCAGCGCAACTGATCGACGGTCCGGCGTAACGGATACGAGCCCGGTGGCGCTGCCGCCGGGCTTTTCTTTTGGGTGAAGGACGCCAAGCGATGCGGCTCACTATCGCCGTCGATCTCGATTATGCGATCATCGGCCCGCCGACCGACGTACTGTTGCAGATCGAGGCGGCGGCAACGCCCGACCAGCGCATCGTCGACGAACGGCTGACGATCTGGAGCGACCATCCGATCGCCGCGGTGGCGGGCGAGGATGGCGTCGGCCAGCGCTGCTGGATCCGCGCCGAGCAATGGCTGAAGGCGGAATATCGCGCGACCGTGGATGTCGAGCGGGCGCCGGTCGACCTCGCGCCGCTGCGCGCGACGCCGGTGCGCGAACTCGCCGGAGCGCTCGTCCCCTATCTGCTGCCCAGCCGCTATTGCCAGTCGGACCGGCTGGAAGGCTTCGTCCGTCGCCGCTTCGCCGGGCTGGAGGGCGGAGCGCTCGCCGCCGCGCTCGCCGGCTGGGTGCAGGCGGAACTGGAGTATCGCAGCAACACCAGCAGCGGCGAAACGACGGCGCTCGATACCTTCGCCAGCCGGTCGGGCGTGTGCCGCGATTATGCGCATCTGCTCGTAGCGCTGGCGCGGGCGGGGGAGATTCCGGCGCGCTGCGTCGCCGCCTATGCGCCGGGGGTCGATCCGCCCGATTTCCATGCGGTCGCGGAACTGTGGCTGGACGGCGCGTGGCGGCTGGTCGATGCGACCGGCATGGCAACGGCAGACACGATCGCGCGTGTGTGCGCGGGGCGCGACGCCACCGACATCGCCTTCATGACCGTGTTCGGCACCGCGCAATTCGTTGCGCAGACCGTGCGGGTGACGCAGGGCTGACGGTCTGCCGGCTAGGAACGGAAACGATCGGGCAATCGTTCTTCCCCTGTACTCACAGGAGGATGGGATGACGAACGGGATCGATGAGCGCGCGCTCGACAGCCTGTCGGTGGCGCCGGACGGCGAACAGGCAAGCAACCAGGAACGCAATCCGCGGCAGGACGCGGGGCAGGACGAAGCCATCAACGCGCGTCTGGAAGAGAATCCGGAAGACCAGGACGCACGGCTCGACGCCGGGCTGGACCAGTCGATGGACGCGAGCGATCCGCTGTCGTCGACGCAGCCGGTCCACAGCCAGGACCCAGCGCCCTCGTCGGGCTATGACGAAGACGCGGAGCGCGCGCGGCAGAAGTGACGCGGTTTGCTTTGGTGTAAGGCGCGGCGGTCCCGGAAGGGGCCGCCGTTCTTGTTTGGGCCGAACCCTAGTCCCACCCACCCCGTCACCCCGGACTTGTTCCGGGGTCCACTCTGCGGCGAGGGGGGTGGTTGGAGCCTCTTGCCGTCCCCCTGCGGCCCGGTGGACCCCGGACCAAGTCCGGGGTGACGGAAGGGAGTGTCGCGCACGATAATTACGCCAACACGACACAAACCCGCTTTTGCGACGAGCCGCACTCCACCCATCGCAAAGCATGTTGCGATGCAGCGCGTTTCATGATGCTTTTATGACTGCTTCGACCCTCGCCATTCATCGGGTTGTTAACCAACCTGTGGCAAGGTCGGGCGATTGGTAAGGCATGGGGCGGGGTAGACGGATCATGGGTGCCAAGAGAGCCGAAGGCGCGATGACGCTGGCTGAAATGAAGGAATTCGCGAGCTTTCCGGCCGCGACGCAGCGCTACATCCGGCGCAGTCTCGATATCGGGCTGGATCGCGACGATGCCATGGCGCGCTGGTCGCGCGACGTGGTGGAGGCGGCGAGCATCCGGGCGCAGGCGCGGTTGTACCGCGGGCTGCCAGCGCTGCGCCAGATGGTGCCCGACGATGCCGATCTCGCACTCGTCGAACCGTTCCTTGCGCCGCTGGTGACGCTGGCCGGGTTCGATCTGGGGCAGGGGCGGCTGACCAGCTTCTCGGCGTTCCGCTTCCTCTACGAACGGCTGATTGGCGCCGAAGCGCGGCCGTGGCTGCCCAGCGCCTTCTGCGCAGCGGCGGCGCTGCCTCACCTCCATCCCGAATTGCGGCGCAAGCTGCTCCAGTCGATCAGTGAGGCGGCGGCGACCGCATCGGGCTGGTCGAACCGGCAGCCGGCGTTCTTTCCGCATTGGGTGGAAAAGGTCGACAACGGCTCCGCCGCGCTGCCGCACTGAGGGCCGGTAACGGCCTCAGCGGCAGGCCCGCCAGCCCATCGCGCCGCGATCCGCCTGGTCCAGGTGCAGGTGATCGCGGTGCGCGGCGTTATAGTCGGGGGACAGCGTCGTCGCGAACAGCCGGCACGCCCCGTCGCGTACCTCGCGCAGGAAGGCGGGCTTGTCCCCCGACCCCGTCCAGTCGCCGACAACGGTGATCCGCCGGCCATCGGCGAGCCGGAAGCCGGCGATATCGACCGCATCGGCAGTGGCATGTTCGCTCCACGTACCCGCGTCGCGCCCATAGATGCGGCGGCAGGAATAGCTGCCGAAATGGTCGATGGCGGTGACCCGGCTGCCGAAATGCCGTTGTGCCGCGGGCTGCACCACCTGCCATTCCCACACCGACAGTGCCGCCGCGACCGGGCAGGCGATGCCCAGGCCCGCCGGGCGAAACCCGATCTGCCGCGCGCCGCCCGCGGTAAGGCGCACGCCATCGTCATAACCGCATTGCGCGCCGTCGCGCCGCGGCGACAGGGCGGTGTAGCGCACGCCCGCCGCGTCCAGCTTGGCGCGACACTGAGGGAAATCGCGCCCGAGCGCGGCGAGCTTCGCCCCGGTGAACATCCCGATCGGCGCCCCCAGGTCGAGCGGCGTCCACGGCAGGTCCTGCGGCCGGCCGCGCGCCATGCCCCATAGTAGCAGCGCCACCGTGCCGATCACCGCAATTGCGGCGATCCAGCCGATCGTGCGGCGAAGGGTGCGCTGGGCACTCACCCGCGTCGCACCGCCTCGATCGGTTCGGCGGTGACGGGATAGCCGCTATCCTCGGGCAGGCAGAGGTGCGGCACGCCGTCTCGCACTTCCATATGCGGCGTGATCGTCCGCACCGGATAGGTGCGGGCATTCGCCACGGCGGCATCGAAGCTGTCGAATTGCGCCAAGCGTTCGAGGTTGCGACGCGTCGGGAAGATGATCGCGGCATCGCCTCTGTCCGCCGCCGCCAGCATGTCCGCCGCGGTCGTCCAGAGCAGCCGCACCGTTTCGGTGGCGTCGACCGTCGGCGCGGCATCGTCCGGCGCGCGGGCGAGGAAGAAGAGAGTGTCGAAAATACGGATGCCGGGATGATCGGGCAGCCAGCGCGCGAACGGCACCAGCGCCTCGAGGTCCAGCGTCAGGCCGGCCGCGTGCAATATGTCGGCAAACGCCTCGCCCGCGTGGAGCCCCGCGCGCATTTCCGCGAGCCGTTCGGCCGATGGCGTCGGCGTGACGCCCACCGCGACGCCCGCCTCCTCGATCGTCTCGCGGATCGCGGCGATTCGCGCCGCGGCATCCTCGCCCCCGCCGATCAGCGTCGCGAGCGCGTGGTCGCCGGGATCGATCCGCCCGCCCGGAAACACCATCGCGCCGCCGGCAAAGGCCATCGCCCGCGCGCGTTCGGTCATCAGCACCTCAGGCGGCGCCTCCGCCCGTTCGCGGAACAGGACAAGGGTAGCGGCGGGAATGGGAGTGTCGGCCATCGCGCATCCTAACGCGTCATGCGTGCGATGGGAGCCGGCGATCGTGGGAAAGCAAGAAACGGGGTGGTGGTGGAGCTGAGGGGAATCGAACCCCTGACCTCTGCAGTGCGATTGCAGCGCTCTCCCATCTGAGCTACAGCCCCGCACCCCGGGCCCGGGCCGCGCCCGGGAGCGCTGCCCTTAGCCGCCCCATTCGGGCGATGCAACAACGGCGATACGTATCCCCACAAAAATTCGGTCGATCCCGCCTGCGGCAGCCCGTTCGTCCGACGCGACGCAAAGTCGTTCCGCAGGTTTAATGACAGGAACGAAGCCCTCTCTTGATGCTTGTTAGGTCCGGAGCAGGCGCACGCGATACGATGTGCCCACCCCGCAGGATGTTTGCTTTCAAGGAGACGATCATGGGTTACGACCGCTATCCCGGCGCCAGTTTTTCCGGTGGTGACGACTACACCCGGGACTATGGCTCAGGCCGCGACTACACCTATTCGAGCGCACGCGATTACGAATCCGCAGGCATGATGGGCAACCGCGATCGCCAATCCAGCGATGATCGTCCCTATGGCGGCCGCGACTATGGCAACCAGCGCTACGGCCAGCGCGATCAGCAGTCGCGCTACGAAACCGGCCGCAGCGGTGGCGGCTATGGCATGCAGACCGACCGCTATGGCGAGCGTGGCCGCTATGGCGCGGATGCGAACCGCGGCTATTCCAGCGAATATCACGGCAGCTACGGTTCGGGTGGTCGCCGGTTCGAAGACTTCGGTGCCTCGAAGCATGCCGACGACGACAATTATCGCGACCGCTATAGCCGCGACTATCGTGGCGACCGCGGCGATCGTGGTCAGCAGGCCTATGGCCGCTCGCAGCAGCAGGGCTATGGCCGTCAGCCGCAGGGCTATGACTATGAAGAGCGCGGCTTCTTCGCGCGTGCCGGAGACGAGGTCCGCTCGTGGTTCGGTGACGAGGAGGCGGAGCGTCGCCGCGAATATGATTCGCGCATGGACGAGCGTTCCTATGGCGCGCAGGACGACGATTACCACAGCTGGCGCCGTGGCCAGATCGACGCGCTGGACCGCGACTATCACGAATATCGCCAGGAAAACCGCACCAAGTTCAGCAATGAATTCAGTGCGTGGCGCACCGGCCGTCAGGGTCAGCGCGACCTGCTGAACAAGGTCGACGAGCATATGGACGTCGTCGGCTCCGATGGCGAGCATGTCGGCACGGTCGACAAGGTGCGCGGCGATCGCATCATCTTGACCAAGAACGATCCCGCTGCCGGTGGTCATCACCACTCGATCCCGTCGAGCTGGCTCGACTCGGTCGACGGCAAGGTGACGCTGCGCAAGACCGCCAGCGAGGCGAAGGCCGCGTGGCGCGATGAAGAGCGCAACGGTGCGATGTTCGGTGACGATCGCGATCGCGACCAGAACCGCACGACCAATCAGTATGGCGGCCAGTCGACCGGCTCGACCAGCACCACGACGGCCAGCGAAACGACCACCGGCACGACGGGAACGAGCGGTTCCGCCGATGCCGATGGCAAGACGCTCAACCGGAGCTTCTCGGGCACCTACTGATCCCGAGCGGTAACGACGGAAAAGGCCCGGGAGCGATCCCGGGCCTTTTTGCGTTGCATATTGCAACTTGTTGCGCCAGATCATGCTGAGATTCTTGCAGGAGAGAGATGATGGCCCGTGCCTGGACGCTGACCTCACGCCCCCAGGGGCTGCCGACGATGGACAATTTCGCGCTGGTCGATCTGCCCGCGCGCGACCTGAATGATGGCGAGGTACGCATCGCTAACACGTGGCTGTCGGTCGACCCATACATGCGCGGCCGGATGAACGACGTGAAGAGCTATACGCCGCCGTTCGAACTCGACCAGCCGATGCAGGGCGGCGCGATCGGCACCGTCGTCGAAAGCCGGTCCGACCGGTTCAAGCAGGGCGATACCGTCCAGCATTTCGCCGGCTGGCGGGACGAAGCGATCCTGCCTGCCGATCAGGTGCAGGCGCTGCCCCAGCTCGACGTCGATCCGCAGGCGTTTCTCGGCCAGCTCGGCATGCCCGGCATGACCGCCTATTTCGGCCTGCTGGAGGTCGCGGGCGCGAAGGAAGGCGACACCGTCTTCGTCTCGGCAGCGGCGGGCGCGGTCGGGTCCACCGTGGTGCAGATCGCCAAGGCCAAGGGCTGCCACGTCATCGGTTCGGCCGGTGGCGCGGACAAGTGCGCCTGGGTCCAGTCGCTCGGCGCGGATGCGGTGATCGACTATAAGAGCGGCACGCCGGTGGTGAAGGCACTGGGCGAGGTCGCGCGCAACGGCATCGACGTCTATTTCGACAATGTCGGCGGCGATCACCTCGACGCCGCGCTGGCGCACGGCAACCTGCATGCCCGCTTCGCGATCTGCGGCATGATCGACGTGTACAACAGCGCCAAGCCGACTGAGCTGCGCTATCTTGCGCGCCTCATCGGCATGCGGATGCGCATCCAGGGCTTCATCGTCAGCGATTACATGGACCGCGCGGGCGAATTCTACCGCGACATGGGCGGCTGGCTGAAGGACGGCAAGCTCAAGCGCAACGAGACGGTGTTCGACGGTCTGGAATCAACGCCCGACGCCTTTCTCGGCCTGTTCTCGGGCGGCAACACCGGCAAGATGCTGGTGCGGATTTAATCCACCCGACGATACAGCTGGTCGACCCGTTCCGAGAGCGCAAACTGGTCGACCAGTCGGTAATGGCGGGCGAGTTGCCGCATCACGAAGCCGCGTGCCTCTATATCCGTGGCTTCGGGATCGACGCTGCTGATGACGACATAGGCTGGGCGGGCGGCCATGACGCGGGCGAGCTCGGCATGCGGATCGATGCCCAGCGTGCGGCTGTCGCCCATTTCGCTGAGGAAGGTCGTGAAGTTGTACGCGGTCGGCACGCAGGCGTCGGTCAGCTGATACAGGATCGGATCGCCCTGAAAGACGAACAGGCAGCCATCCGGTGCCCGACCAATCGTCGCAGCGAGGCGATAGGCTCCGCGACCGTCGCCGCGTGTGCCACGCAGCACGATGGTATTGACCAGCACATAGCACAGGCCGACCGCCAGTACGGGCACAGCGACGGGGACGGAACGGCGGAGCGCTCGGATCGGCCGCCCGAGCACCGGCGCGGCGAGCACGGCCAGCGGTACGACCAGCGGCAGGGCGTAATGGTCGAAATAGGTGCCGAACAGCAGCAGTCCGGCGATCGCCGCCCCAGGCCAGCCGATCAGCAGGCGTCCCGCCGGCCTCAGACGCGCGACGCCGGTCACGCCAAGTCCCGCGACGGTCAGCAGCGGCAGCAGGTGGAGCGCGATCATCGCCAGCCGCTCCGCCATCAGCGCGCTCTCCGGCGCCTTGCGCAGGAATACCGACTGGAAATTGGCGAAGACCAGCGCGTCGACCTTGCCCACATGCCAGTAGAGTGCGAACACCGCTGCGGTGGGCAGCAGCGCCAGCACGCACCATAGAAGCGCCCAGCCCATGATCCGCAACACCGGCAGTCTGCGAGCGGCGACCAGCAACGCGACGCCAAAATAGACGCCTTCGAACAACACCGAGTATTTGATCTGCAGCGCTACGCCGAACAGCACCATCGCCAGCGCGGCGAATCCGGCCGCCGTGCGATCGAACACGGACCGTTCGTAGACGCGGACCACAGCCCAGGCCGCCAGCGCGACCGGCAGATTGTAGAAGACAGGGCTCTGCCCGCCATCGCCACCGTTGACCGATAGATAAACGAGATAGGCGATCCCAGCGAACAGCGGGCCCCAGCCGTCCGCGATCCGGCATGCCAGCCGCTGCACGACCCACGCCGTCGCTGTCGCGCACAATGTCGCGGCAAGCTGATAGGCGATCACCGCATCGCCACCGAACATCCGGGTCGCCGCATAGACCAGAAACAGGCCGAACGGCTTGCGATCCCAGAAATCGACGAAGGGCAGACCGCGCCCCTGCCACAGCCGGTCGCCGACCAACAGGTAGAATTGCTCGTCGATATGAACCACCGGATTGCCGAACTGCCACGCCCGGATGACGAGGGCGACGGCAAGCAGGATGGCGGCGGTCGCCAGCGGGGATCGCAGGGAGGAAGGCAGCGTCATGAACCGCCACCCTCGCAAGGGGGCACCGCGGCGTCCAGTCTTCGTCGCACCACCCCCTCGGCAAGCGTCCGTCGCGCCCTATATTGGCGGCGATGACTGTCTGTCCCGTCGCCGCATGACCGCGCTCACCGCTCGCATGGTGGAGGGCGTGCGCGCCATTCCGGCCGCGCAATGGGACGCGTGCGCCGGCATCGCCAATCCCTTCGTGTCCCACGCGTTCCTGGCCGCGCTGGAGGAATCGGGCAGCGTCGGCGGGCGATCCGGCTGGCAGCCTGTGCCGATCGTGGTCGATGGGGCGGACGGCGCTCCGGTCGCGATCGCGCCGGCCTATGCCAAGAGCCACAGCCAGGGCGAATATGTGTTCGACCATGCCTGGGCGGATGCGTGGGAGCGGGCGGGCGGGGCCTATTACCCCAAATTGCAGGTCGCCGCGCCGTTCAGCCCGGTGCCGGGGCCGCGCCTGCTGTTGCGCGATCCCGCCGCCGCGCCCGCGCTGACCGGCGCGCTGGAGGCGGTGACCGAGCAGAACGGTCTGTCCTCCGCGCACGCCACCTTCGTCGCGCCCGATCAGGTGGCGGCGTTCGAGGCGGCGGGCTGGCTGATCCGCGAAGGCACGCAATTCCATTGGGCAAATCAGGGCTATGCCAGCTTCGACGATTTCCTGGGGCAACTCGCCAGCCGCAAGCGCAAGGCGATCCGCAAGGAGCGCGCGGCGGCGGTCGAGGGCCTCACCATCCGCCATCTGACCGGGGCGGAGATCGGCGAGGCGGAATGGGATGCCTTCTGGACCTTCTATCAGGACACCGGCAGCCGCAAATGGGGGCGGCCCTATCTCACCCGAAGCTTCTTCCCTTTGCTGGGCGAGGCGATGGGGGATCGCGTCCTGCTGATCCTCGCGATGCGCGACGGCGAGCCCATCGCGGGCGCGCTCAACCTGATCGGCGCCGACACGCTCTACGGCCGCTACTGGGGCTGCACCGAGGACGTGCCCTTCCTCCATTTCGAACTCTGCTATTATCAGGCGATCGACGCCGCGATCGCGCGCGGGCTGAAGACGGTCGAGGCGGGGGCGCAGGGTGAGCACAAGCTCGCGCGCGGCTATGTGCCGGTGCCGACCTGGTCGGCGCATTATCTGCCCGATGCGGGGTTCCGCCGCGCGGTCGCCGACTTCCTGGTGCGCGAGCGGGCCGCCGTCACCGAAGAGCAGGCGTATCTGGCGGAGCTCGCCCCGTTCAGGAAGGACGGGGCGTAAGCATCACCCGGCGGCGCGGCGGCAGCAGCGCCGGGTCCAGCGTCACGGCCGGCGGCGTGCGGTCGTCGATCCGGTAGAGCACGTCCGTGCCGCTGCGCCAGATCGGCGTCAGGCCGGTCAGGAACTCAGGGCCCACGGGCGGCGGGTTGACCAGCCAGACGTAATCGAACGCCTGTCGCGGCAGGAAGGCAAGCGACACCTTCAGCGGCCGCCACCATTCGCCGCGGCAGCGCCGGTCGGTGACGAGCTGCGAGGGATCGTGCGCGAAGGCGCCGGCCGGCGTGTAGCGCACGGTCAGCAGCTGCCCGCCCGCCATCGACCATTGGTCGTTGGCATAAGCGAGGCGACGCTCCAGCGCGATGCCGGCGATATGCTCTTCGCGCGAATAGAGCCATTCGTCGTGGCAGGTGCGTCCGACCATGGTCAGTAGCCGCGCGCCCTGGGGCACATGGTCCAGCGCGGTCAGCGTGCGGTCGTATTCCTTGCTGAACTGCCAATAGCTGATCGTCGTCGCCGCCAGCCGCACGCCGAAAAAGGCGAGGCCCAGCGCCGCCAGCGTCGCGGCGCCGCGGAACGACAGGCCGCGCTTCGGCCGCAGCGCGATCAGCAGGATCGCGAGGACGAACGGCGCGAGCCGCATGTCGGCATAGGCCGATCCGAACACGATCCGCGGCAGCACGACGTAGATCACCGACAGGAACAGCGCCGACAGCAGCAGGTTGCGCGAATATTCGATCCGCTCGTCGCGCACGCCCTTCAGCAGGATGACGAACAGCACGGTGACGGAGGCGAGGTCGAACGCCATCCAGCGATCGCGCAGGGACATGATCACCCAGCCCACCTTCGCGCGCCAGTTGAACCAGTCCATCGTCTTGCCGGTGACATGGTCGCCCGAGCGCCACAGCACCATCATCAGGAAGGGCAGCGCGAGCGGCAGGCAGCCGATGCCCGCGCGCACCCAGCTTTCCAGCCAATGGCCGCTCTGGCTGTCCTTGCGCCGGTCGTGCTGGCGGATCATCTCCGCCGAGAAGGCGAGGATGCCGAGCACGCCCCAGCCGAAGGTGTGGCAGATCCACAAGGCGCACGACAGCGGCACGAACAGCATTGCGCGCAGCCGCACCTTGCCCAGCCGCCCCATGCGCAGCCACAACGCGAACAGGTTGAGCGCCAGCGCCATCGACAGCGCGAAGTTCACGAAGCCGAACTGGAATGGGTAGCAATAGGCGAGGGGGAGGGCGAACAGCGCGGTCGCCGGGATGCGCCCATGCACCTCGCGCGCGATCCACAGCAGGCCCGACACGGTGAGCGCCGGGATCGCCATCACGATCAGTTTGACCGCCAGTTCGAGGCCGAAGATCGGCGCCAGCGGCTCGATAAGCAGATCGACGCCCAGATTGCCGATCATCGACCACTGGAAATTATACCAGTCGTACAACCAACGATGTGCGCCATCGTCCAGCTGCACGCGATAGCGGCCCATATGGCCGGGCAGATCGACCAGCGGCGGGATCGTCGGCCACACGAGCGGGATCATCGTCGCGATCACCACCGCCACGACGAACGTTCGCGTTTGCCACCAGTGCAGCCTAGGCCCCTGCATCGCGCCGCCTTAGGGGCTACGGGGTGGCCACGACAAGCATTGTCGCAAAAAGTTCCCGCACGCGTGCGATGAAGCGAGGATTTTGTTGATCGAGGTTGGGGAACTGGGCGCATTTCTCCGTCACCCCGGACTTGTTCCGGGGGCCACTCCGCGGCGAGGGGGGTGGCCAGAGGTTCGAGCCGTGCCCGTGTGGCCCGGTGGACCCCGGAACGAGTCCGGGGTGACGAGGCGTGCGCGGCGAAGGCCGAACCCCCAACAGCGGGACCCCGGGTCAAGCCCGGGGTGACGAGAGGGGAGGGCACGCGCCTCGCCCCAGTTATACCGTCACCCCGGACTTGGTCCGGGGTCCACTTCGCGGCGAGGGGGGGGCAGAGGTTCGAGCCGCGCCCTCGCGGCCTGGTGGACCCCGGAACGAGTCCGGGGTGACGAGGCGTGCGTGGCGAACGACCAACCCCAACCGTCATTCCCGCGAAGGCGGGAATCCAGACGCGCTACCGGTGCGGCACAATCGCAACCGTCAGAGGTTCTGGATTCCCGCCTGCGCGGGAATGGCGACGAGCGACGGTTTACGCGTCCCGCCGCCCCAGCAGGCGCAGGCGCAGCGCGTTCAGCTTGATGAATCCGGCCGCATCGCGCTGGTCGTAGGCGCCCTGATCGTCCTCGAACGTCACGACCTTTTCCGAATAGAGCGAATTGGGCGACTTGCGGCCGACGATATAGACGCCGCCCTTGTACAGCTTCAGCCGCACGGTGCCGCTGACCTTCGCCTGGCTGTGATCGATCGCGGCCTGCAGCATCTCGCGCTCCGGCGAGAACCAGAAGCCGTTGTAGATCAGCTCGGCATAGCGCGGCGCCAGTTCGTCCTTCAGATGCGCCGCGCCGCGGTCCAGCGTGATCTGCTCGATGCCGCGGTGGGCGAGGTGATAGATGGTGCCGCCCGGCGTTTCGTACATGCCGCGGCTCTTCATGCCGACGAAGCGGTTTTCGACCAGGTCGAGCCGGCCGATGCCGTGACGACGGCCCAGCTCGTTGAGCTTGGTCAGCAACGTCGCCGGGCTGACGCCCTCGCCGTTCAGCGCCACGCCGTCGCCGCGCTCGAAATCGATCGTGATATACTCGGGCGCGTCGGGCGCGTCCTCCGGGTTCACCGTGCGCGAATAGACGTAATCGGGCACCTCCTGCCACGGATCCTCGAGCACCTTCCCCTCGGACGAGGTGTGCAGCAGGTTCGCGTCGGTCGAGAAGGGCGATTCGCCGCGCTTGTCCTTGGCGACCGGGATCTGATGCTGTTCAGCGAACTCGATCAGCTTGGTGCGGCTGGTCAGGTCCCACTCGCGCCACGGCGCGATCACCTTGATGTCGGGGTTCAGCGCGTAATAGCCCAATTCGAAGCGGACCTGGTCGTTGCCCTTGCCGGTCGCGCCGTGGCTGACCGCGTCGGCGCCGACCATCTTCGCGATCTCGATCTGGCGCTTGGCGATCAGCGGGCGCGCGATCGACGTGCCGAGCAGGTACAGCCCCTCGTACAGCGCGTTCGAGCGCATCATCGGGAACACGTAATCGCGCACGAATTCCTCGCGCAGATCGTCGATGAAGATATGCTCGGGCTTGACGCCCGCCATCTGCGCCTTCTGGCGCGCCGGCTCCAGCTCCTCGCCCTGGCCCAGGTCGGCGGTAAAGGTGACGACTTCGCAGTTATACGTCTGCTGCAGCCATTTCAGGATCACGCTCGTATCCAGACCGCCCGAATAGGCGAGGACGACGCGGTTGATCTGATCGGTCACGGCACGGGTTCCTTGGACCATGGAATGGATGGCCGCGCCCCTACGGCCCACAGCGCTGCGGTGCAACGTCTGCGTTCACCGCGGGTTTAGGCGCTGCGCCCTACAGGCCCGTTTCGAACATGTATTCCGGAGTTCCCATGATCCGTTCCGCGCTCGTCATCCTGCCGCTGCTCATCGCCACCCCGGCGCTCGCCGCTGGCAAGGCCGATCCCAAGGCGGCGGCGAAGATCGATCCGCGCATCAAGGCGGATTTCGACAAGACCGACACCAATCACGACGGCTTCATCAGCCGCGCCGAGGTGGACGCCCGCGTCGCGCGCATGGATGTCGGCAAGACGCAGATGCCCGCCGCCAAGGCGAAGGCGATGGCCGATGCGTGGTTCAACACCGCCGATGCCAACCACGACGGCAAGGTGTCGCCTGCCGAGATGCAGGGCCTCTTCCGCGCGATCGCCTCGCGCTACGACCTCAATCACGACGGCGTCATCAGCCTCGACGAACGCGCCGCCGCGCGCGCCGCGGTGATGGGCGGTCCCGCCAAGGCGCTGCCGCAGGGGCGGTGAGGGCGCGCTCCTGTCGCCCCAATCCCATCCGTCACCCCGGACGTGATCCGGGGTCCCGCTTCTTCTTCGCCGCTGGATCAAGCGGGACCCCGGCTCAAGGCCGGGGTGACGGAAAGGGGTGTATGACCGCCACGCCCACCACGCCCGTCATTCCCGCGCAGGCGGGAATCCATAACCTCTGACGTCTCGGCAAGACGCGCAACGGTAGCGCGTCTGGATTCCCGTCTGCGCGGGAATGACGAATGTGGGGGCGTTACCGCCCGCGGAGCGCCCGCTCGCCCTCGACCATATAGTCCCGCACGATCGGCAGCTCCGTCCGGCTGCGGCTGAACTGGATCTGGAAATTGCACAGTCCGCCATTCTCGAACGCCATCGCGGCGCCGGCGAGGTAGAAGGTCCACATCCGGTAGAAGCGCTCGTCATACAGCGCGACGATCGCATCGCGCGCCTTCAGCGTCCGCGCATACCATTCGTGCAATGTGTAGGCGTAGTGCAGCCGCAGCACCTCGACGTCGGTCAGGAACATCGACAATCCCTCGAACGCCGCGATCGTTTCCGACAGCGCCGGGTTGTAACCGCCGGGGAAGATGTACTTGGTCGTCCAGTCGTCGGTGACGCTCGGCGGCCCGAACCGGCCGATCGTGTGGACCAACGCAACGCCGTCGTCGGTCAGCAGATCGCGGCACTTGCGGAAGTACGTCTTGTACTGTGGCGGCCCGACATGTTCGAACATGCCGACCGACACGATCCGGTCAAACCGGCCCTCGACCCGGCGATAATCGATCAGCTCGAACTTCACCTTGTCCGCAACGCCCGCCGCTTGCGCCCGCTCGCGCGCGATCTTCAGCTGTTCCTCGGACAAGGTGACGCCCAGCACCTCCACGTCGAAGTGCTTGTTGAGGTACAGAGCCATCCCGCCCCAGCCGCAGCCGATGTCGAGCACGCGCATCCCCGGGCGCAGCGCCAGCTTGGCGGCGATATGCGCCAGCTTGTCGCTCTGCGCCTGTTCCAGGCTGTTGTCGGGATCGGTGTAATAGGCGCAGCTATATTGCTTGTCCGCGTCGAGGAACAGGTCGTACAGCCGCGCCGACAGGTCGTAATGGTGCGCGACGTTCTGCTTCGATCGCCGCTCCATGTTGATCCGGTCGAGCCGGTGCTTCACCGCGCCGAGGCCCCGCACGAAGGCGGAGGGCTGCAAGGCGTTCTGCCCGCGCTCCCACGGCGAATTGCCGGTCATCAGCTTGACCAGCCCCATGATATCGTCGCCGTCGACGGTCAGCCGCCCGTCCATGTACATTTCGCCGGCGGCGAGCGCGGGGTTGCGGATGATGCGGCCGGCGACGCCCGAATCGGCGAAGCGGATGGTGATGTGCCCGAACGCCGGGTCGGGCGTTCCGAAGGTTGCGGGGGCCTTTCCGGGCCGGTGGAGGGTGAGTTGGCCACGCTTGACGGCGCGGCTGAGGAACATGTCGATCAGCGCCATGAGGAAGCTACTATGCCCTAGACGCCGGCATACCAATCGTAATCGACATTGTCCTCCCAATAGCCGCCTTTGCCTTTGCCTATGCTCTTGAGATCGCTGACGGTGGTGATTCTGGTCACGTATTTGGCGTGCTTGTAGCCCAGCTGCCGCTCGACGCGCAGCCGCACCGGCGCGCCGTGCGGCACGGTCAGCCGTGCGCCGTTCATCTTCAGCGCCAGGATCGTTTGCGGGTGGAAGGCGTCGATCGTGTCGATCGATTCGTAATAAGGCTCGCCATTGTACAAATCGGCGCAGGTGAACACGACGTAGCGTGCGCTCTGGCGCATCCCCGCCGCCTTCAGCACGGTGCCCAGCATCGGCCCCTGCCACTGGCCGATCGCGCTCCACCCCTCGACGCAATCGTGGCGCGTGATCTGCGAGCGTGACGGCATCGACGCGAGCTGCGCGAGGCTTAAAGACAGCGGCCGGTCGACCAATCCGCCCACCTGCAATCGATAACTCGCGAACCCGTCCGCGACCATCGCCGCATAGGCCGGCGTCCCCGGATCACGCGTGCCGTTGGCGCGGAACACCGGCGACATCTGCTCGCGCGTGAACTCGGGCGCCAGCGCCCCCCGGTTCATCAGCGCGCGCTGCAGACCCTTGTGCATGTCCTCGCCCGCAAACAGGATCTTGCGCGCCTGCGGGTTCGCCACGACCTTGTCGCACCCGGCGAGTAGCAGCCCCGCGGACCCGACGATCAGGTTGCGCCGTGCTAGAATCATTCCGGCACCCGCCACTTTCCGGTCAGCATCGATCGCACCTCGTTCCATGCGCCCGCCAGGATGACGAGCACCAGATGCACGACGATGAACCCGCCGATCAGGCTCGCCGCGATGAAGTGGATCGACCGCGCCGACTGCCGTCCGCCGAACACATCGAGCAGCCACGGCCACGCCGCATCCATCCCCGGCGACAGCGCAAGACCGGTAAAGATCATCACCGGCAACGCGACGAACAGGACGAAGATGTAGCTCCATTTCTGCAAGCTGTTGTAGGCCTTGGGATCGTCGGCATCGTGGAAGCGGAAGTTCCAGTGATCGCGCACGTCCGCCGCCAGATGCGCGGCGCTCACGTCCTTGCGGGTCAGCTTCAACCGCGCGAAATGCCGGTTGAGCAGGCTTACGATCATGAACGCCAGCAACCCGAACGCGAACACCAAGGCGAAGAACAGGTGCCAGCGCCGCGAGATCGCCAGATTGTAATTCGCGGGAATCGTGATCCACGCCGGAAAGCGCGGCAGCTGCGCCCAGGCATGGTCGAAGTTGGCACCGTAGCGTCCCCAATACAGCCGCGGATGGGCGTTGGAGATGCCGAGCCCGCTGCCCAGCAGGATGAAGACGGACACCGCATTCACCCAATGCCATATCCGCGTCGCGAGCGCGTGGCGCAGGATCGTCGTTCCGGGCGTTTGCGCAGCCATATCATCCGTGTAGCAGGGGCAGCACCATGACGACTAGCTGGCATTTCTACGAACCCGCGAACGGCCATGGCTTGGCCCACGACCCCCTCAACGCGATCGTCGCGCCGCGCCCGATCGGCTGGATCGGCAGCGTGTCGGCGGACGGGGTGCCTAACCTTGCGCCCTACAGCTTCTTCAATCTGCTCAATTATCGCCCCCCGCTGATCGGCTTTTCGTCGATGGGGTGGAAGGACAGCGTCGCCAATATCGACGCGACCGGCGAGTTCGTCTGGAACCTCGCGACGCGTGACCTGGCCGAGGCGATGAATGCGACATCGGCCGGCGTCGGGCCGGACGTCGACGAACACGCGCTCGCCGGGCTGGAGACCGCGCCCTCGCGCCTTGTCGCCCCGCCGCGCGTCGTGGCCAGTCCGGTCGCGTTCGAATGCAAGCTGACCCAGATCGTCCGCCTGCAGACCAAGGAGGGGGGCGCGCTCGACCAATATCTGGTGATCGGCGAAGCGGTCGGAATCCATATCGACACCGCGCTGCTCGACGACGGCGTCTACCAGACCGCCCGCGCCCGCCCGATCCTGCGCGGCGGCGGACCGGCGGACTATTTCGAGATCACCGAAGCCAATCGCTTCGCCATGCGCCGGCCGGGGTAGGGGGCGACGCTCTTCCCAAGCGCACCGCCACCGCTTACGCACGCACGACGAGAGGGGAGAGCCGCGAGTTGACCAAGACCGAACGACGCGAGCCGTCCCATACGCTGATCGCCCGCGACCTCGGCATCGCGATCGTCACCGGCCGCTATCCGCCCGGCGGTATCATCCCCGGCGAGGTCGATCTCGCCGCGCAGCGCGGCATCTCGCGCAGCGTCGTGCGCGAGGCGCTGCGCATGCTGTCGGCCAAGGGCCTCGTCGAAAGCCGGCCCAAGGCGGGCACGCGGGTGCGCGAGCGCGCGCAGTGGAACCTGCTCGATCCCGACCTGCTCGCCTGGATGTTCGAAGGCGAACCGCCCGCCAGCTTCGTGCGCAGCCTGTTCCAGCTGCGCATGATCGTCGAACCCGCCGCCGCCGAAATGGCCGCGACCTTCCGCACCGACGAACAGCTCGCGCGGATGGCGGCGGCGCTCGACGGGATGCGGCGTCACGGCCTCGGCACGGCGGAGGGGCAGGCGGCCGACCAGAGCTTCCACAATACGATCCTGGAGGCGACCGACAACGAACTGCTCGTCAGCCTGTCGGGCAGCATCGGCGCCGCGGTGCGCTGGACGACGATCTTCAAGTTCCGCCGCCGCACCAAGCCGCGCGATTCGATGCCGCAGCACCACCGCCTGTACGAAGCGATCCGCGCGCGAGACACCGTATCGGCCCGCGCCGCCACGCTCGTCCTGCTGGAACAGGCGCACGAGGACACGGAACGCTCGCTGCTGGAGTGAGGGGTGGGCTATCCTCGTCCTCGTCCGTCATCCCGACGAACGTCGGGATCCATGGATGCGGTGGGCTATCGTGGGCGCACGACCATGAGCCGCGCGTGTCCATAGATCCCGGCGTCCGCCGGGATGACGAATGAGGAGCGGGGCACCCTTCGTCAACCGTCATTCCCGCGGAGGCGGGAATCCAGACGCGCTGCCGTTTCGGCTCCATCAGCAGCGATAGCGGTTATGGATTCCCGCCTTCGCGGGAATGACGGCGGGGTGGGGGCGCGTGCATCAAAAAGGGGCGCCCCCACCCACATCAATGGTTATCGCGCGGCAGGCCCATCGTCTGCGCGATGCGTTGGTACTTCTCCGCGCCCTCCAGGATCGCGCCGGTGTTCATCTGGCCGACGACGGCGCGCTGGATCTCCTGCCACGGCGTTTGCGACGCAGGATAGGCATAGCCCCCCGCCGCCTCCAGCGCGGCGCGGCGCTCCATCAGTTCCGCGTCCGAAATCAGCACGTTGGCGCTACCGGTATTGAGGTCGATCCGCACCCGGTCGCCCGTCTTGAGCAATGCGAGGCCCCCCATCGCTGCCGCTTCCGGCGAGGCGTTGAGGATCGACGGCGATCCGCTCGTCCCCGATTGGCGGCCATCGCCGATGCACGGCAGCGCATGCACGCCCTCGGTGATCAGATACGCCGGCGGCCGCATGTTCACGACCTCCGCCGCGCCGGGATAGCCGATCGGCCCGGCGCCGCGCATGAACAGCAGTGTCTCGGGCGTGATACCCGTGGCGGGATCGTCGATCCGGTGATGATAATCCTCCGGCCCGTCGAAGACGACCGCCGGTCCTTCGAAGGCATTGGGATCGTCGGGGTTGGAGAGGTAGCGGTCGCGGAACTCCTTCGAGATCACGCTGGTCTTCATCACCGCCGCGTCGAACAGATTGCCCGACAGCACGATGAAGCCAGCGTCCTTGACCAAAGGCTGGTCGAACGGGCGGATGACCTTTTCGTCCTCGATGGCGATGCCGCGGCAATTGTCGCCCATCGTCCTGCCGTTGACGGTCAGCGCGCCCTCGTGGATCAGGCCCTGGCCGATCAGCTGGTTGACCACCGCGGGGACGCCGCCGGCGCGATAATAATCCTCGCCCAGATATTCGCCCGCGGGCTGCAGGTTGACGAGCAGCGGCACCTTGTGCCCCTCCGTCTCCCAATCCTTGATCGGCAGGTCGACGCCGATATGGCGCGCGATCGCCGCCAAATGGATCGGCGCGTTGGTCGATCCGCCGATCGCGGAATTGACACGGATCGCGTTATGAAACGCGTCCTTGGTCAGGATGTCGGAGGGCTTCAGGTCCTCCGCCACCATCTCCACGATGCGCTTGCCGGTGAGGTACGCGACCTCCTGCCGGTCGCGATACGGTGCGGGGATCGCCGCCGATCCGGGCAGGCTCATGCCCAGCGCCTCGCACAGCGAATTCATCGTCGTCGCCGTGCCCATCGTGTTGCAATAGCCGGTCGACGGCGCCGAGCTGGCGACCAGGCGGATGAACTCGGCATCGTCGATCTCGCCCGCCGCCAGCATCTGCCGCGCCTTCCACACGATCGTGCCCGAACCCGTGCGCTCGCCCTTGTGCCAGCCGTTCAGCATCGGCCCCACGGACAAAGCGATCGCCGGGATGTTCACCGTCGCCGCGCCCATCAGCATGGCGGGCGTCGTCTTGTCGCAGCCGATCGTCAGCACCACGCCGTCCAGCGGATAGCCGTACAGCGTTTCGACCAGCCCCAGATAGGCAAGGTTGCGGTCCAGCCCCGCGGTCGGGCGCTTGCCGGTTTCCTGGATCGGATGGACGGGGAATTCCAGCACGATGCCGCCCGCCTCGCGCACGCCCTCGCGCACCCGCTCCGCCAGCACCAGATGGTGGCGGTTGCACGGGGACAGGTCGCTGCCCGTCTGCGCGATGCCGATGATCGGCTTGCCCGAGCGCAGCTCGTCCAGGCTGAGGCCGAAGTTCAGATAGCGCTCCAGATATAGCGCCGTCATGTCGATATTGTCTGGATTGTCGAACCAGGCGCGGGACCGCAGGGCGCTGGGGCGTTTGGGCGTGTCGGTGGTCATAAAAGCTCCGGTCAGCGCGCCACGGAGACGCGATAGATCATCTGATGGTGGTATGGCTTGCCCGGATCGACGCGCGCCGATCCGAACGCGGGCTGGTTGGGCGTGTCCGGGAAGGTCTGCGGCTCCAGCGCGAAACCATCGCCCATGCGATAGACGTGGCCCTGCTTCCCCACGAACGTCCCGTCGAGGAAGTTGCCCGAATAGAATTGCACGCCTGGCTCGGTCGACAGCACTTCGAGCACGCGGCCCGATACCGGATCCTCCACCCGCGCGGCCAGTTTGGGCTGCGCGGTGCGGCCTGCGTCGAGCACGAAATTATGGTCGTAGCCGCGGCCGATCACGATCTGCGGATCGCGGCCGTCGCGGATGCTCTGGCCGATGGCGCGCGGCCTGGTGAAGTCGAACACGCTGCCCGCCACCGGTTTCAGTTCGCCGGTAGGGATCAGCGCCGCGTTGACCGGTGTGTAGCGTGCGGCGGGAATCGTCATCCGCTGGGCGTAGATGCCGCCCGACGATCCCTCGCCCGCCAGATCGAACAGCGCATGGTTGGTCAGGTTGACGATCGTCGGTGCGTCGGTCTTCGCGGTGAAATCGATCGTCAGCGCGCCCGTGTCGTCGAGCGCATAGGTCACCTCGACGTCGAGCTTGCCCGGATAGCCCTGGTCGCCCGCGGGGCTGGTCAGCGCCATCGTCACGCTTGCGCGGGGGCCGCTCGGCGTGACCGACACGATCCGCCACACCGCCTTGTCGAAGCCGGTGGTGCCGCCATGCAGCGAGTTGGTCTTGTCGTTGAGCGGCAGCTGATACGTCTTGCCGTCCAGCGTGAAGCGGCCGCCCGCGATCCGGTTGGCATAGCGGCCGACGGTCTGGCCCCAGAAATTGGGCTGCGTGACATACGCGGCGGCGGTGTCATGGCCCAGCGTGATGTCGGCGAGCGTGCCGTTGCGGTCCGGCGCCTCGAACGCCTGCAACGTCGCGCCCAGCGTCATCACCCGCGCGCGCACGCCATTCGCCCCGGTCAGCGTCACCGCCTCGATCCGGGTGCCGTCGGGCAGTCGGCCGAAATCGGCGCGCGTCGCGGTCGCGGCGCAGGCGGCATCGGCCGCCGCGATCGTCAATATCCCCGCACAGGCCATCTGGAACGCGAAACCCACTTTCATGTTGCGCCTCTCCCCGTTCGTCCCCGGCATTGACCCGGTGGTTCTTCGCTATATAGTCAGACAAATAGCCGGGGCGCAAGGCAGCCTGTGGTAGCGATACAAATAGGGGAGAGTACATGGCTGGACCGATGATGGCACCACCGCCCGCGGCCGCAGGCAGCGGCGTGGCGGGCGGACGCAAGGCGGGCGTCGCGCTCGCGCTCGTCTATGTGACGACGTTGTTCTTCATCTGGGCGTTCGTGACGAACCTGATCGACCCGCTCGTGAAGAGCATGAAGGTCATCTACACGCTCAGCGACTTCGAAACGCAGCTCAACCAGTTCGCCTTCTTCATCGCTTATGGCGTCATGTCGATCCCGTCGGCCTGGTATCTGTCGCGCCGCGGCTACGCCAATTCGATCGTCCTCGGCCTGCTGGGCGTCGTCGCTGGCTGTCTCGTCGCCTGGTCGACCGCCTGGTCGAACAGCTTCGTCACCGTGCTGCTCGGGCTGTTCGTCGCGGCGTCGGGCGTCACCTTGCTGCAGGTCGCGGCCAACCCGCTGATCGCGTCGATGGGCGATCCGAAGGGCTCGCACTTCCGCCTCAACCTCAGCCAGGCGTTCAACTCGCTCGGCGCCTATGTCGGCGGCACGTTCGGCGCGGCCTATCTGCTGCGCGGCGACCTGTTCGCCAAGGATGCGGTGCTGACGCCGGCGCTGAAGGCGGACAGCCTCGGCTTCGTCACCCACGTCTATCTGATGATCGCGGTGATCCTCGCGGTCTTCACCGGTCTCGTCTTCTTCGCCAAGCGCACGATCAACGCGCACGCGCCGGCGCTTGCGACCAACGTCGAATCGCCGCTGTCGGCGTTGCGCTCGCGCTGGGCGAACCTCGGCTCGGTCGCCATCTTCCTGTACGTCGGCGCCGAGGTCTGCGTGATCTCGGGCATGATCTTCTTCCTCGAACAGCGCCACATCCTCGACGTGCCGGCGCAGATCGCCGGCTATATCGCGCCGCTGTTCATGCTGCTCGCGATGATCGGCCGCTTCGGCGGCAGCGTGCTGCTGCGCTATGCCAAGGCGACGACGCTGCTGACGCTGGTCGGTGCGGGCGCATCGATCCTGTGCCTCGTCATCATCGCGACCTATGACATGGCGGCGACGCCGCTCGGCGGCACGATCACCTTGCCCGGCGGCTATGTCGCGCCGCTGACGATGGGCTTCGTCCCCGCGGTCGCGGCGCTGCTGCTCGGGCTGATGAACTCGATCATGTTCCCGACGATCTTCACGCTGACGCTGGAGCGGTCGACCGCGCCCGCTTCCGCGACGTCGGGGCTGATGTGCATGGCGATCTGTGGCGGTGGCTTCGTGTCGATCCTGTACGGCGCGGTGATCGACGCCTTCGCCGGCTTCGCACCCGACGGCGCACGCTCGCTCGCCTTCGTCGTGCCGCTGGTCTGCTACCTCTACGTCCTCTGGTATGCGCGCGCCGCGCTGAAGGCGCCGACGCACGTCATCGAGGAAACTGTCGAGCCGACCGTCTGAGGCGATGACGCAGGGCATGACCAACGGCGCGGTGATCGCGATCGACTGGGGCACGACCAACCGGCGCGCCTATCGGATCGAGCCCGATGGCCGCATCGGGGACCGCGTCGAGGGCGGGGCAGGCGTGCTCGGGCTGGCGCCGCGCGACTACGCCCCGGCGCTCGCCGATCTGCGCGCGCGGCTCGGCGATTTGCCGGTGATCGCCGCCGGCATGGTCGGCTCGACGCGCGGCTGGCACGAGACACCCTATGCGGCCGCGCCCGCCGACCTCGCCGCGCTCGCCGCCGCGGCGCTCCATATTCAGACTGAGCGCGCGACGATCGTCCCCGGCGTCGCGCTGCTGGACGGCCCGCGCGCCGACGTGATGCGCGGCGAAGAGGTGCAGGTGCTGGGCGCGATCGCCGCCGGCCTCGCGCCCGCCGACGCGCTGTTCTGCCAGCCCGGCACGCACAACAAATGGGTCGCGACCGATGGCGGCCGGATCACCGACATCGCCACGGTGATGACCGGCGAACTCTTCGCGCTGCTGAAAAGCCACGGCATCCTCGCCGGCATGCTCGACGGCGCGGTGACGGACGGGCCGGCCTTCCGCGACGGCATCGCACGCGGGGCAGGGGCGTGCGACCTTGGCGCCGCAGTGTTCGAAGTGCGCAGCGGTGTGCTGCTCGGCCGCCGCCCGGCGGAGGAGGCCGCGGCCTATGCCAGCGGCGTGCTGATCGGCAACGACGTCGGCGCCCGTGAGGTGGCCGGCCGCGCGGTCCACCTGCTCGCCGCCGGCGCGCTGGCCGACCTCTACGCCGCCGCGATCGAAACCCGCGGCGGCCGCGTCTCACCGATCGACGCGACGGCGGCGTTCGTTGCCGGCATCCACCACTTGCGGTCCTATCTCGCGTGACGCTCCCCCTCCTCCCGTCGTCATCCCGGCGGACGCCGGGATCCATGGTCCCGGCACGGCCAGCGATAGCGCGCTCCTTCGGTGGCCCGCATCCATGGATCCCGGCTTTCGCCGGGATGACGAAAGAGGGGAAACACCGATCGCCCCACCCACATCGTCACCCCGGCCTTGAGCCGGGGTCCCGCTTCATCCGAGCGGTGGCGAAAAAAGCGGGCCCCCCGCCCAAACCCGCGGTGACGGCGTGGGTCGGCAAGCGTCCCACATTCCACCCGGAGCCCCACGCATGACCGACCCCGCCACCCGCTTCGCCGAGGCCTTCGCCACCTGCCCACTCGTCGCGGTCCTCCGCGGCCTCACGCCGGACGAAGCCGCCCCCATCGGCGACGCTTTGGTCGATGCCGGCTTCACGCTGCTCGAAGTCCCGCTCAACTCGCCCGACCCGCTCGCCAGCATCGCCGCCATGGCGAAGCGCTATGCCGGGCGCGCGATCGTCGGCGCGGGCACTGTCCTCACCCCGCAGGACGTTGCCGCCGTCGCCGACGCGGGCGGCGCCCTCATCGTCTCGCCCAACACCGACCCCGCCGTTATCCGTGCGTCGGTGGAGCGGGGCCTCATCTCGCTCCCCGGCTATTTCACCCCCAGCGAAGCCTTTGCCGCGCTCCAAGCCGGCGCGCACGGCCTGAAGCTCTTCCCGGCCGAAGGCGGCGCGCCCGCCTTCCTGAAGGCCCAGCGCGCCGTCCTGCCCAAGGCGACAAAGGTCCTCGCGGTCGGCGGCATCACCCCCGACACGATGCCGCAATGGCACGCGGCGGGTGCGGACGGCTTCGGCCTCGGCTCCAACCTCTACCGCGCCGGCAAGTCCGCCGCCGACGTCGCGCGCGATGCCGCGGCGTTCGTCCAAGCCGCAAAGGATCTCGCATGACTGCTGCCCGCCTGCTCCAGCAGCGCCTGCCCGACGGCACGCGCCGCGTGATCCTCGCCGAGCAGGCGGCACACGTCCTGACCCGCATCACGACGACGCGCGACCTCGCGCAGGCCGCGATCGCCGAGGGCACCAGCCTGCTCGACGCCGCCCGCGCGCGCCGCTCGCACGAGAGCGTCGACCTGATGGCCGCCCTCGAAGCGGGCGAACTGCTCCCCGCGATCGACCACCCGGATAGCGCGCGGCTGATGCTCGCGGGCACCGGCCTCACCCACTTGGGCTCCGCCGCCGGGCGCGACGCGATGCACAAGGCCGCCGCCGAGGGCAAGCAGACCGACTCGATGCGCCTGTTCCTCGAAGGCATGGAGGGCGGCCGCCCTGCCGCGGGCGCGGTCGGCGCGCAGCCGGAATGGTTCTACAAGGGCGACGGCCAGGGCCTCGTCGCGCCCGAAGCGCCCTTCGCCTCGCCCGCCTTCGCGCAGGACGGGGGCGAGGAACCCGAACTCGCCGGCATCTATCTGATCGGCGACGACGGCACGCCCTTCCGCCTCGGGATCGCACTCGCCAACGAATTCAGCGACCACGTCACCGAACGCCACAATTACCTGTGGCTCGCGCATTCGAAGCTGCGTCAGGCGTCATTGGGGGCGGAGCTGCTGCTTGGGGAGCCGCCGGCCGACATCCGCGGCACCAGTCGCATCGTCCGCGATGGCGACACATTGTGGGAAAAGCCGTTCCTCACCGGCGAAGCGAACATGTCGCACAGCCTCGCCAACCTCGAACACCATCACTTCAAATATGCCGCCTTCCGCCGGCCGGGCGATATTCACGTCCACTTCTTCGGCACCGCCACCCTCTCGTGCGCGGACGGCATCCAGACGCAGGACGGCGACGTCTTCGAAATCGAGGCGGCACCCTTCACCTTGCCCTTGCGCAACGCCCTTGCCACCGCCCCGGCCGACACCGTCACGGTGAAGCCGCTGTGAGTGGCCCGATCCGCCTCGCGCTGATCGGCATGGGCAAGATCGCGCACGACCAGCACGTTCCCGCCATCGCCGGCGAGCCCGCCATCGCGCTCGCCGCGACCGTCAGCCGCAACGGCGAAGGCGTCGAGGGCGTGCCGCACTTCCACGACATCGCCGATCTGATCGCGAGCGGGCAGGGGATCGACGCCGTCGCGCTCTGCACGCCGCCACAGGTGCGCCGCGCCATCGCGATGCAGGCGATCCAGGCCGGCTGGCACGTCTTCCTCGAAAAGCCACCCGGCGCGACGCTGGCAGAGGTCGCCAATCTCGAATCTGCCGCGCAGTCGGCGGGCGTCACTCTCTTCGCCAGCTGGCATTCGCGCTACGCCCCCGGCGTCGAACCCGCCCGTGCGGCGTTGGCCGACGCGCGGATCGACCGGGTGACGGTGACGTGGCGCGAGGACATTCGCGTCTGGCACCCGGGCCAGGCATGGATCCTCGACGCGGGCGGCTTCGGCGTGTTCGATCCCGGCATCAACGCCCTCTCGATCGTCACCCGCATCCTGCCGCGCCCGTTCTTCGTCACCGAGGCGGAGCTGGATTACCCCGAAAACCGCGATTCCCCGATCGCCGCGCGCATCGCCTTCACCGACGATGCCGGCCTCAGCATCGCCGCCGACTTCGACTTCCGCCAGCAAGGCCCGCAAAGCTGGGACATCGTCATCGAGACGGACAGGGGCACGCTGACGCTCCACGACGGCGGCGCGCGCCTAATCCTGCCCGACGGTAGCTCCCCGACGACGGCGGCCGCGCTTCACGGTGAATATGCCGGCCTCTACCGGCGTTTTGCAGAACTGGTGCGGGCAGGGCAGAGCGACGTCGACATCGCGCCCCTGCGCCACGTCGCCGACGCCTTCCTCCGCGGCAAGCGCAACGTGGTGGATGCATTTATCGAATAGGTTTTCACGCGAAGGCGCGAAGAAGGTTGGTTCACGCGGAGACGCGGAGACGCGGAGGGGGGGGGCGCCCGGCGCCGACGGCGCCCTTCCTCGCCAACCGTTCCGCTTGGCCGAGCGTCCGTTGGGAGAAAGCGGCTTCGCCGCAGGAACGACATCTCCGCGTCTCCGCGTCTCCGCGCGAACCAACCTTCTTCTGTTCGCGGCTTTGCGGCTTCGCGCGAACCAAAAAACCGCGGGCAATGTTGGAACAGCTGTGACAGCCCGGTAGTATGCCGCGCGCGTCCTCACCCGCCGCATCCTTCCAGCAACCAGTCCGAACATTCACCCCGCCCCACCAGAGGGTGACGTGCCGTCAATATCGTCAACTTTGGAAACTGCGGTACGTCGCGACTCGGGGCTCACGCCAGCGTCGCTGCCTCCCCGATCGCCGCATAGATCGCGTCCAGATCGGCATCCTCGGTGCAATAGGGCGGCATCACGTACACCGTATTCCCCAGCGGCCGCAGCAACAGGTTGCGCTCCCGGAAAAACGCCAGCAATCGCGGCCCCAGGGTCGACAGATAGGCTGCCGCCTCGGTCCCCACGTCGACCGCGGCGATCGTCCCCAGTGCACGTGGGTTGCGCACGCCCTCCAGCGCCGCCAGCCGCTCGGCCTGCCGTGCCGCCAGATCGGCGACCCGCGCCAGCACCGGCTCGTCCTCCCAGATCGCGATATTCGCCGCCGCCGCCGCGCAGGCAATCGGATTGGCGGTGTAGCTCGACGAATGGAAAAACATCTTCGCGCGGTCGTCGGAATAATGCGCCTGATAGATATCCTCGCGCGCCATCGTCACCGCCAGCGGCACTGCGCCGCCGGTCAGCCCCTTCGACAGGCACAGGATATCGGGCACGACATCGGCCTGTTCGCAGGCGAGCAGCGTGCCCGTCCGACCCCAGCCGGTCATCACCTCGTCGGCGATGAACAGCACGTCGTGCCTCGCGCAGATGCGCCGCATCTCGGCGAGCACCCAGGGCGGATAGATCAGCATGCCACCCGCACCGACGATCAGCGGCTCGACGATCAGCGCCGCCGGCCCGGCGCGGCATGCCGCCTCCAGCGCGTCCAGCGTCGCCTGTTCCACGCCAGGGGCAGGGAAGGGGATCGTCTCCACGTCGAACAGCAGCGGCTCGTACGCGCGGTTGAACGCGCCGCGCGCGCCGACCGACATCGTGCCGATCGTGTCGCCGTGATAGCCATGTTCCAGCACCAGGATGCGGTGCCGGTCCTCGCCGCGGTGAAGCCAGAAGCCCAGCGCCATCTTCAGCGCCACCTCGACCGCGGTCGATCCCGAATCGGAAAAGAACACCCGCGTCAGCTCGGCGGGCATCATCCGCCGGAGGCCCGCCGCCACCGCCTCGGCCGGCTCGTGGCTCCAGCCGGCAAAGATGATCTGGTCGAGCTTCCCCGCCTGCTCGGCGATCGCCGCCATGATCCGGGGCTCGCGATGACCATGCGTCGTCACCCACCAGCTGGAAATGGCATCGACGATCCGCCGCCCGTCGACGGTATAGAGCGCCGCGCCCTCCGACCGCGTCACCACCGGGATCGGTTCGCGCAGACCATGCTGCGTGAAGGGGTGCCAGATCGACGAGCTCACCGGAAATCCTCCACGTCGAACCCGTCGGCAAAGGCGGCGGCGAGGCTGGCGGCGTCGAGCTGCTCCACCCGGTCGAGCCGCCCCAGCCGCTTGACCCGTCCGATGCGCGCGATCGTCGCTTCGCTGTCCGGTTCGGGCGGACCGTTGAACGCGACGCCCAGCACCGGCACGCCGCGGGCGCGCAACGCCTCCAGGCTCAGCAGGCTGTGATTGATCGTGCCGAGCTGCGTGCGCGCGACCAGCACCACCGGCGCCCCCCAGCGGGCGAAGAGGTCGGCGTAGAGCAGGTCGTCGGTCAACGGCACCAGCGCGCCGCCGGCGCCCTCGACGACCAGCGGGCCGGCGACCTGCGGCAGCGCCAGCCGATCGGCGTCGATCGTCACCCCGTCGATCGCGGCCGCGCGATGCGGCGAACAGGGCGTCACCAGCCGATACGCCTCGGGCAGCACGTGGGTCACGCCCAGCCGCCGCACCGTGCCCTCGTCGGTGCCGTCCGCCAGCCCCGCCTGTACCGGCTTCCAATAGGTCGCCCCCAGCGCGGCGGCGAGCGCGGCGGCGAACACCGTCTTGCCGACATCGGTATCCGTCCCCGTCACCACGATCGTATCGGTCATCGCAAAGCCTCCGCCAGTCCCGTAATCGCCGCCGCGTCGACCTGCGTCGTGATCGACAGCCGCAGCCGTGCCGTGCCCACCGGCACCGTCGGCGGCCGGATCGCGCGAACGTCATATCCCGCCGCCTGCACCCGTGCGGCTCGCTCCACCGCCGCGCCGTCGTCGCCGACGATCACCGGTAGGATCTGCGATCCCGTCGCAAAGCCCAGTGCCGCTTCGGCGAGCCGCACCAGCTCCCACAACCGCGCCTGCCGTTCGGGTTCGTCGGCGATCATCCGCAGCCCCTCGCGCACCGCGGCCGCCATCAGCGGCGAGGGCGCGGTCGAAAAGATGAAGCCACGCCCGCGATTAACCAGAAAGTCGCGCAGCACGGCAGGCAGGCACAGCAGCCCGCCCTCCGCGCCCAGCGCCTTGCCGCAGGTGTGCAAGCTGACGACAGTCTCGCGGCCATGAAGGTCGGCCGCCAGTCCGCGCCCGCCTGCGCCGAAGACGCCCGTCGCATGCGCCTCGTCGATCACCAGCATCGCACCGTGCCGGTAGGCCAGCGCGGCGAGTTCGGCCAGTGGCGCGCGATCGCCGTCCATGCCGTACACGCTTTCGACGACGATCCAGGGCAGGCCCGTGCCACCATCGGCACGCCACGCCCGGATCGCATCCTCGAACGCGCCCACGTTATTGTGTGCCACCGACCGGACGGGTGCCCGGCCCAGCCGCATGCCGTCATGCGCGCTGGCGTGGATCAGCGCGTCGTGCAGGACGAGATCGCCGCGCTGCGGCAAGGTCGCCAGCGCCGCCATGTTGGCCCCATAGCCGTTGGCGAAGAACAGCGCCGCCTCGCTGCCGAAATACGCCGCCGCCTCTGCCTCCAGCGCCTCGTGTTCGGGATCGTTGCCGCGCAGCAGCCGCGATCCGCGCGATCCCACCGCCACGCCGCGGTCGAGCGCTGCCGCCACGGCGTCCCGCAGCCGCGCCGACTGGGCGATGCCGAGATAGTCGTTCGAGGTGAAGTCGTGTCCCGTTCGTCCGCGCAACCGGCGCAATCGTCCGGCGCCATCGAGTCGGGACAAATCGTCGCGGTAGAAGTCCAGCATCGCGCCGCCTTAGCAACTCGGTCGCCCCGTTCCAGTCCGCGACGACGGGGCTGGCCTTGTGGGGCCGCGATCCGGTAGGCGGCGGGCGATGTCACGGCAGGGTGGATGATGATGGCGAGGATGCGGCTGCTGGGGATGATGCTGGCCATCGCGTTGGCGGGTCACACGGCGGCGGCCGATGCGAAGGGCGGGGCACAACAGGTCCCCGTCGCCGCGCCGCCGCGGACGATCCTGTTCCTCGGCAACAGCTTCACCCAGGGCGCGCATTCCGCGGTGCGCAACTGGCACGCGAACCGCGTCACCGATCTCAACCGCGAAGGCTATGGCGGCGTGCCGGCGCTGTTCAAGGAATTCGCCGACGAATCCGGCCTCAACTATGCCGTCAGCCTGGAAACGCAGGGCGGGCAGAGCCTGACCTTCCACTACGACCAGCGGCGCCAGCTGTTCGACCGGCCGTGGGATGCGGTGGTCCTGCAGGAATATAGCACGCTCGACCGCGAGCGGCCGGGCGATCCCGCCGCCTATATCCGCGCGGTGGGCCTGCTCGGCACCCTCTTCCGGGCGCGCAACCCGGCGGTGCGCGTGCATCTCACCGCGACGTGGAGCCGCGCTGACTTGACCTACCTGACCGCGGGCCGCTGGTATGGCCGGCCGATCGCGGCAATGGCCGACGACCTGCGCCGCGCCGCCGATCGCGCCCGCCGCGCGCATCCCTGGGTCGCGGGCGTCGTGCCGGTGGGCCAGGCCTGGACCCGCGCCTTCGCGCTCGGCATCGCCGATCCCAACCCCTATGACGGCATCACCTTCGGCCAGGCGAATCTATGGTCGTACGACCAATATCATGCCAGCACTGCCGGTTATTATCTCGAGGCGCTGACCGTCTTCGGTGCAGTGACCGGCGTCGATCCGCGCAGCCTGGGCCGGGGCGAGCGGGCGGCGGACGAATTGGGCCTGTCGCCCGATCTCGCCGCGTCGCTGCAACGCGTGGCGCACGAACAGCTGCGCGATCGGGCGGACAGGCTTACAGCGTCCTGATGATGCCGGAAAAGTCCGTGCCGCCGTGGCCGTCGGCGACGAACGCTTCATAAAGCTGCGCGGCGTGCGCGCCGAGCGGCGTCGAGGCGCCGGCCTCGTCCGCCGCCTGCATCGCGAGGCGCAAGTCCTTCAGCATCAGCGCCGCGGCGAACCCGCCCTGATAGTCGCGATCGGCCGGCGTCTCGGGACCGACGCCGGGGACCGGGCAATAGCTGGTCATCGACCAGCTCTGCCCCGAACTGACCGACGAGATATCGTAGAAGGTCTGCGGATCGAGGCCCAGCCGCTCGGCAAGGCGGAACGCCTCGCACGTCGCGATCATCGTCGCGCCGAGCAGCATGTTGTTCGCCATCTTGGCCGCCTGACCCGATCCGCTGGCACCGGCGTGGATCACCGCCTTGCCCATCTGCGCCAGATAGGGCTGCGCGCGATCGAACCCTTCGGCGCTGCCGCCGACCATGAAGGTGAGCGTGCCGCCATTCGCCGCCGCGATCCCGCCCGATACGGGGGCGTCGACCGTCGTCAGCCCCTTGGCCGCAGCGGCTTCGGCGACGCGGCGCGCGGTGGCGACGTCGATCGTCGAACAGTCGATCAGGATCGCCGACGGCTGGGCGCGGCCGAAGACCGCATCATTATAGACGCCCTCGACGTGGCTGCCGGCGGGCAGCATCGTCACGATCGCCTCGGCACCCTCGACCGCCTCGGCCGCGCTGGCGACGGGCAGGCAGCCGGCCGCCTTCGCCTTATCGAGCGCATCCTGACTGAGGTCGAAAGCGCGGACGTCATGCCCCGCCTCCGCAAGGTTCGCGGCCATGCCGCCGCCCATGTTGCCCAGGCCGATGAAGGCGACGCGTGCCATTGATGCTCTCCTCAAGTGTGCCGTTCGGCCTGAGCTTGTCGAAGGCCCTGAGACTCACCTGTGCTTCGACAGGCTCAGCACGAACGGTCGGATGGTGTTCTGTTGTCTTACCGCCGCAGCAGGTCGCGGCCGACGATCATGCGCATGACCTGGTTGGTCCCCTCCAGGATCGAATGGACGCGCAGGTCGCGCCAGAAGCGCTCGATCGGATAGTCCTTGAGATAGCCGTAGCCGCCGTGGAGCTGGAGCGCCGCGTCGACGATCGCCGAGCCGTTGTCGGTCGCCAGCCGCTTGGCCATCGCCGAGAAGCGCGACTTGTCGGGCGCGTTGGCGGTCACCTTGGCGGCGGCGAGATAGAGCAATGCGCGCGCGGCTTCGAGGTCGGTCGCCATGTCGGCGAGCGTGAACTGCGTGTTCTGGAACTCCGCGACCGGCTGGCCGAACTGCTGGCGCTCTTTGGTATAGCGGATCGCCTCGTCGAGGCAGCGCTGTGCGCCGCCCAGCGAGCAGGCACCGATGTTGAGGCGGCCGCCATCGAGCCCCGCCATGGCGATCTTGAACCCCTCGCCCTCGCCGCCGACCAGATTGGCGGCCGGCACGCGGCAATCTTCGAAGATTACCTGCGCGGTGGGGGAGGCGTTCCAGCCGAGCTTCTTCTCGGGCGCACCGAACGACAGGCCGGGCGTGTCTTTCTCGACCACCAACGCGCTGATCCCGCGGCTCTTTTCCTCGCCGGTGCGGACCATGACGACATAGACGTCGTTATAGCCGGCGCCCGAAATGAACTGCTTCGTGCCGTTCAGCACAAAATCATCGCCGTCGCGGCGGGCGCTCGTCTTCAGCGCGGCGGCGTCGGAGCCCGAACCCGGCTCGGTCAGGCAATAGCTGGCGATCTTTTCCATGCTGACGAGATCGGGCAGGAATCGCGCCTTCAGCTCGGCCGAACCGAAGCGGTCGATCATCCACGCCGCCATATTGTGGATCGAGATGAACGCGCTGGTGGCGGGGCAGCCATAGGCCATCGCCTCCATGATCAGCGCCGCCTCCAGCCGCCCAAGCGCGATGCCGCCCGATTCCTCGCTGACGTAGATCGAGCCGAAGCCGAGGTCGCCCGCCGCCTTCCAGACGTCGACGGGATAATGGTGCGTCTCGTCCCATTCCGCCGCGAACGGCGTGATCCGATCGGCAGTAAAGCGGCGTGCGAGATCCTGAATCTCGCGCTGGTCTGCAGTCAGGTCGAACTGGTCGGTCATGATGGTCCTAGGCCGGGCAGCGGCTGTAGCGGTCGGTGGTGGCACGATCGGCGGGGCTTTTCACCACGCGGACAAGCGTCTTGCCGTTGTCGAGCAGGGTAAGCGTGGTGGGTTCGCTCCACGTCATGCCTTCGCCGCTCATCGGCAGGTCGAAGGCGATCTGGTCGACCTGGGTGCGCGTGATCGCCGTGGCGGTGCCGCGCGATTCGAAGAAGGACAATGTATTGCCGGTAATGGTCAGCTTGCCCTTGTCGGCGCCGGTCGACGGATCGCAATCGCCGGCGTTGACGCCCCAGCGGCCCTGGAACCCTTGCGGGATCGCGGTCAGCGCCACGGGCGAGGCGGTGGGCAGCGGCACCGGTGCGGTCGCCGCCTGATTGCCCGGCGCCTCGAGCGGCACGACCATGTTCTGCGGATCGTCGGTCAGGTTGGACGGCGTCGGATCGACCGCGGCGCTGCCGCCCGACTGATTGTCGAGGCTCTCGCCGCCCGAACAGGCGGCGAGGGTCAGCGCGGTGGCGAGGATCAGTGTCGTGCGCATGTTCGGATCATCCCATGGTGGGAATGACGAACGCATTGCCGCCCTCGACCGCTCCATCGGGCCAGCGCTGCGTCACCGTCTTCACCTTGGTCCAGAATTTGACGCCCTCCATGCCATGCTGGTTGGTGTCGCCGAACGCGCTGCGCTTCCAGCCGCCGAAAGTGTGATAGGCGACGGGCACCGGGATCGGCACGTTGATGCCGACCATGCCGACGTTGACGCGCGCGGCGAATTCGCGCGCGGCATGGCCGTTGCGCGTGAAGATCGCGACGCCGTTGCCATACTGGTGCTCGCTCGGCAGGCGCACCGCATCCTCGAAGCTCGCGGCGCGGACGATCTGGAGGACGGGGCCGAAGATTTCCTCCTTATAGGCCGACATGTCGGGCGTGACGCGGTCGAACAAAGTCGGGCCGACGAAGAAGCCGTTCTCATGCCCCTGGAGCGTAAAGCCGCGGCCGTCGACGACCAGCTCGGCGCCTTCGTCGACGCCGGTCTGGATCCAGTTTTCGACGCGCTGCTTGTGCGCGGCGTTCACCACCGGGCCGTAATGCGCCTCCGCATCGGTCGAGACGCCGACGCGCAGGGCCTCGATCGCCGGAATCAGCTTTTCGCGCAACGCATCCGCCGTCTTGTCGCCGACCGGCACCACCACTGGCAGTGCCATGCACCGCTCGCCCGCCGAGCCGAAGGCGGCGCCGGACAGATCGGCGACGACCTGGTCCAGATCGGCGTCGGGCATGACGATGCCGTGGTTCTTCGCGCCACCCATCGCCTGGACGCGCTTGCCCGCCTCGACACCGCGGCGGTAGACGTAATGCGCGATGTCGGACGAGCCGACGAAGCTGACCGCGCTGATCGCCGGGTGATCGAGGATCGCGTCGACCATCGTCTTGTCGCCATGGACGACCTGCAGGATACCCTCGGGCGCACCCGCTTCCAGCATCAGTTCGGCGAGGCGGACGGGCACCGACGGATCGCGTTCGCTGGGCTTCAGGATGAAGGCGTTGCCGCACGCGATCGCGACCCCGAACATCCACATCGGGATCATCGCCGGGAAGTTGAACGGCGTGATGCCGGCGCCGATGCCGAGCGGCTGGCGCATCGAATAGACGTCGATGCCGGGGCCGGCGCCCTGTGTGTACTCGCCCTTCAGCACGTGGGGGATGCCGCAGCAGAATTCGATGACTTCCAGCCCGCGCTGGATGTCGCCCTTGGCGTCGGCGATCACCTTGCCGTGTTCGGAGCTGAGCAGGTGGGCGAGCGCGTCCATGTTGGCCTCGACCAGTTCCTTGAAGCGGAACATGACGCGGGCGCGGCGCTGTGGGTTGGTCGCTGCCCAGCCGGGCTGCGCCTTCTGCGCGGCGGCGATGGCGCGATCGAGGTCGGCTTGTTCGCCGAGCGCGACGCGGGCCTGCACGCTACCGCTATTGGGGTCGAACACGTCGCCATGGCACGTGGCGGTGCCGCCGGCATGGCCGACGATGAAATGGTCGATGTCGCGCATGATGCCTCTCCGTTTGTGTATAGGATCGGCCTGCGCAGGATTGCAGGCAAGGGCGTAAAGTGCGACCCATAGCTGCAATTATGCAGCCGCGTTGGGATGACCTTCAGGATTTTCTGCGCGTCGCCCGCGCCGGCCAGATCGCGCGCGCGGCGGCCGCGGCGGGGGTCGATGCGACGACGCTGGCGCGGCACCTGCGACGGTTAGAGGGCGCGCTCGGCCAGACGTTGTTCGAGCAATCGCGCGAGGGACAGGTGTTGACCGCGGCGGGGGAGGCGCTGCTGGTTGCGGTGGAGGCGATGGGGCAGGCGGCGGCAGGGATCGTGCCGACCGACGACGATCCCGACCGCCTGTCCGGGGTGCTGCGGGTGAGCGTATCGGAAGGGTTCGGCACGTGGTTCGTGGCGCATCACCTGCCCGATTTCACCGCGCGCCATCCCGACCTGACGATCGACCTCGTCGCGTCGAGCGGCTTCCTCAATCCCTCACGCCGCGAGGCGGACGTCGCGATCCTGCTCGCCCGGCCGCAGACCGGACCGCTCGTCAGCAGCAAGCTGACCGATTACACCTTGGGGCTGTATGCCGGCGAGCTGTATGCCGCCCGCCACGCGCTGCCGACGACCGCGGCGGAGGTGCGCGATCATCCGCTGGTCGGCTACGTTCCCGACCTGCTGTACGCGCCCGAATTGCGCTATCTCGCCGAGATCGAGGAGGGGCTGTCCCCGCGTATCCGCAGCTCCAGCATCAATGGCCAATATCGGCTGATCGCCGCGGGGGCGGGGCTGGGGGTGCTGCCCCGCTTCATCGGCGACGCGGACAAGTCGCTCAGGCGGGTGCTGCCGGAGCGGACGATCCGCCGGTCGTTCTGGCTGGTGACGCATCAGGACACGCGCGGCGCGAAGCGGGTGCGCGCGTTTCGGGAGTGGCTGACCGCGCTGGTGACGGCACAGCGGGGGCGGTTCGTGTAGCCAAATCCTCCCCCGCCAGGGGGAGGTGGCGCGCCGAAGGCGTGACGGAGGGGGCGGATACGGCATGCGCCGCGTTCGCGGAAACGCCCCCTCCACCATTCGCTGCGCAAACGGTCCCCCTCCCCCGCTAAAGCGAGGGAGGAATTGACGGATTACACGTCCAGATTGGCGACGTTCAGCGCATTGTCCTGAATGAACTCACGGCGCGGCTCCACGACTTCGCCCATCAGCTGGGTGAAGATCATGTCGGCGGCCGACACGTCGTCGCTGGTGACGCGCAGCATGGTGCGGTTTGACGGGTCGAGTGTGGTTTCCCACAGCTGTTCCGCGTTCATTTCGCCCAGCCCCTTGTAGCGCTGGATCGCAAGGCCCTTGCGGCCCGCGGCCAGGATTGCCTCAAGCAGCTGCGACGGCCGCGCGACCAGGCTTTCGCCGCGGCCGACGGTGGTGTTGACGCTGCCGATCTGGCCGTCGCCGTCCGCGACGGGCTCGGCCTCCGCTGCCGCCGCGCCCTTGGCGGGGATCAGCTTGCCCGCATGGGCGAAGCTTTCCGCCTGTTCCGCGGCCAGACCGTGAAGCTTGCGCGCCTCGGCGCTGGCGATGAACGTCGCCTCGACGATGTGGTGGTCCGTCACGCCGCGCCACAGCCGTTCGAAGTGGATGCCGCCGTCCTCGGTCAGGCGCGCGGTCCACTTCGCCTCCTCGTCGCCCGCGTCGAGCCGGCGCGTCACTTCGGCAACGGTCGCGGCGCGCTGGTCACGGGTGAAGGTCGGGTCGAGCGCACCGGCGAGCGCCAGCACTTCGATGATCCCGGCGTCGTAGCGGCGCGGCACGTAGCGCATCAGCGTGCGCATGCGGCGGGCATGATCGACGAGATGCTTGAGGTCGGCACCCGAACGGGGACCGCCCGGCGCTTCGAACACCATCGACGATGCGCCCGCTTCGACCAGATAATCGTCGAGGGCGGCATCGTCCTTCAGATACACTTCCGACCGTCCGCGCGTCGCCTTGTACAGCGGCGGCTGGGCGATGAAGAGGTGCCCGCGTTCGATCAACTCGGGCATCTGACGATAGAAGAAAGTCAGCAGCAGCGTGCGGATATGCGCGCCGTCGACGTCTGCGTCGGTCATGATGACGATCTTGTGGTAGCGCAGCTTGTCGGCGTTGAAGTCGTCGCGGCCGATGCCGGTGCCCATCGCCTGGATCAGCGTGCCGATTTCCTTCGACGAGATCATCCGGTCGAAACGCGCCCGTTCGGTGTTGAGGATCTTGCCGCGCAGGGGAAGGATCGCCTGGAAATGGCGGTCGCGGCCCTGCTTTGCCGATCCACCCGCCGAATCGCCCTCGACGAGGAACAGTTCGGACTTGGCGGGATCCTTCTCCTGGCAGTCGGCAAGCTTGCCGGGCAGGCTGGCGATATCCATCACGCCCTTGCGGCGGGTGAGTTCGCGCGCGCGTTTCGCCGCCTCGCGTGCGGCGGCGGCGTCGATGATCTTTCCGACGATCGAACGGCCGTGCGCCGGATTCTCTTCGAGCCATTCGGCGAGCTTGTCCGCCATCAGGCTTTCGAGCGGCTGGCGCACTTCGGAGCTGACCAGCTTGTCCTTGGTCTGGCTGCTGAATTTGGGGTCGGGCAGCTTGACCGAGACGATCGCGGTCAGGCCTTCACGCATGTCGTCGCCGGTCAGCGTCACCTTCTCCTTTTTGAGAAGGCCTGACTTTTCGGCGTAATTGTTGAGCGTGCGGGTCAGCGCTGCGCGGAAGGCGGCGATATGCGTGCCGCCATCGCGCTGCGGGATGTTGTTCGTGAAGGCGAGGACGTTCTCGTAATAGCTGTCGTTCCACTCCAGCGCCACGTCCATGCCGATCGCGTCGCGCTGGCCGTTGATCGCGATTGGTTCGGGGAAGAGCGGCGTCTTGGCGCGGTCGAGCCACTTCACGAATGCGGCGATGCCGCCTTCGTAATAGAGTTCCACCGTCTTTGGCTCGTCATGCCGCGCGTCGGTGAGGAACAGGCGCACGCCCGAATTGAGGAAGGCGAGCTCGCGATAGCGGTGCTCGAGCTTGTCGAAGTCGAATTCGGTGATCTTGAACGTGGCGGGCGAGGGCAGGAAGGTGACCCGCGTGCCCTTCTTGCCCTCCGACGGGCCGACGACCTTGAGCGGTGCGACCGCGTCGCCGTGGGCGAAGCGCATGTAATGCTCCTCGCCATCGCGCCAGATGGTGAGGTCGAGGAACTCGCTCAATGCGTTGACGACCGAGACGCCGACGCCATGCAGGCCGCCCGACACCTTGTACGCATTGTCGTCACTGGTGTTTTCGAACTTACCGCCGGCGTGGAGCTGGGTCATGATGACCTCGGCCGCCGATACGCCCTCTTCGGGGTGGATGCCGGTCGGGATGCCGCGACCGTTATCGGTCACGCTGACCGATCCGTCGGCGTTCAGCTGGATATCGATCCGGTCGCAATGGCCGGCGAGCGCTTCGTCGATCGCATTGTCGCTGACCTCGAACACCATGTGGTGGAGGCCCGATCCATCGTCGGTGTCGCCGATATACATGCCCGGCCGCTTGCGCACCGCGTCGAGGCCCTTCAGCACCTTGATCGACGAGGCGCCGTATTCGTTCGCATTCTGGGGTTCTGCCATCGTGCCGATATAGGGGCGGGACGGCTGTAACGAAAGCGAAATGGGGCCTCCAGGTCCTCCCCCGCCAGGGGGAGGTGGCAGCCGCAGGCTGACGGAGGGGGCGGATACGGCGAACTCTGTGTTGGCGGAAACGCCCCCTCCACCATTCGCTTCGCGAATGGTCCCCCTCCCCCGCTGAAGCGAGGGAGGAGTGATTAGGATCAATACCGCGCAAATTCCGTTGCGCGGCGGCCGAGCAGCGTCACTTCGACGCGGCGGTTCTGGCGCATGCCGGCCGCGGTGGCGTTGGTCGCGACGGGATCGCGCTCGCCATGGCCGACCACGCTGAAGCGGGCGCGCGTCACGCCCATGGCGTCAAAGGCGGCGCGGACGCTGGCGGCGCGGCGTTCCGACAGATCCTGGTTGTGGGCATCGGTGCCGCGCGAATCGGTGTAGCCGTCGATCGCGACGCGGACGCCGCCATTGTCGCGCAGGTAGCGTGCGAGCGGGCGCAGCTTCTCGATCGCGCCGGGGCGCAGACGGTCGCTGTCGGTGGCGAACAGCACGTCTTCGGACAGCGTCAGCGTCGCGCCGCGCGGCGTCTGGCGGAAACCGTAATCGTGCATCGCGCGGCGATCCCAGCCGGGGGCGAGCACCTCGCGCGTCTCGACCACCACGGTGCGATCGCGCGCATCCCAGTCGAAGCGGTCGCGGCGCGGGCCGGCGATCCGCAGGAAGGCGCCATTGGCGTCGGCTGCCTCGGCGGGCGAGATGCGGCCGTCACGATTGCGGTCGAAATTGCGCATCACGAACGCGCGGCCGCGGGGCGTGTCGCGCAATTCGGGGATCAGGCCCTGAACGCCCGCGCCGATCAGGCGATAGGGACGATCGCCCGGCCGGCCACCGCTCCAGTCCCAGCGGTCCTGCGCCAGCGCCGGGGTGGCGATACCGGCGGCCAGCATGGCGGCGATGATGATGGATTTGCTCATGATACTCTCCATTGGCCCCACACCCGATGGCGAGCCGAATGGCCGATGTGGCTTGAACGTTCCGTGAGCCGCTCCGACAGCCGGGGTTCAGCCGCGCATGCGCCTCCGAGGGCCGCTCAGCCGAGCGCGATGCGCGTCGCTTCCGCGTCGATCGCGGCGAACAGCGCGGGCTCCGTGCCGGTCATCCACACCTGCCCATGGCTCGCGAGCCGTTCGAACAGCGCGGCACGACGAAGGGGGTCGAGGTGAGCCGCCACCTCGTCGAGCAGCAGGATCGGCGAATGGCCGGTGCGGCTGGCGACCAGTTCGGCATGGGCAAGGACGATACCGAGCAGCAGCGCCTTCTGCTCGCCAGTAGAGGCGAGCGCCGCGGCCTGCCCCTTGCCGAGGTGTGTCACGGCAAGGTCGGCGCGATGGGGCCCGGCAAGCGCACGGCCGGCCGCCCCGTCGCGCGCGCGGCCGCCTCGCAGATCGGCAAGCAGTGCGTCGGCGGTGCCGCTCCACCCCTCCAGCAGCAGCGCCGCGCGCGCGAACGGCCCGTCGGGCTGCTCCGCCAGCCGCTCGCCGAGCGCCGCCACCGTCTCACGCCGCGCGGCATCGACCGCCGCGCCATGCTGCGCCATCTGCGCTTCGAGCGCGGACAGCCATTGCGGATCGGCCGGTTCGTCCGCCGTCAGCAGCCGGGTGCGGGCGCGCATCGCGGCGTCGTAGCGCGCGGCATGTTGCGCATGCGCCGGCACCAGCGCCAGCGTCAGTCGGTCGAGGAAGCGGCGGCGCTCGCCCGCCGGCTCCACGAACAGCCGGTCCATGGCAGGCGTCAGCCACAGGACGGTCAGCCATTCGGCCAGCGTATTGGCGGTCGCGGCGGCCCCCTGGATACGCAGTTGGCGCCGTTCGGGCGCCGCCGCCAGCGTGCCGGTCGCAATCTCGACATCGCCCTCGGGCAGCGCCAGCGTCGCCGCGATGCCGAACCCGCCCGGCCCATCCTGCCGCTGCATCGCCGACAGCGACGCGCGGCGCAGGCCACGGCCGGGGGACAGTAGCGACACCGCCTCCAGCACGTTGGTCTTGCCCGCGCCATTCTCTCCGGTCAGCACGACGAAGCCGGGGGCGGGCGCCAGCACCAGCTCCGCATGGTTGCGGAAATCGGTGAGGATCAGGCGCGACAGCATCGCGGTCGCGCCTAGCAGGTTCCGAAGCGCTTAGGCGAGCGCGGCTTGCGCCCGCGCCTTTTGCGTGGAGGCGTAGGAGGCGAGCTGCGGACCCAGCGCGACCTGCGCATGCCGGTAGATCACCGGATCGGCGATTCCGAGCCGCGCGCGCGCCGCGTCGAGCGGTTCGTGCATCAACGCCTCATAATCCTCGCCCAGCAGCCACGCGGCGCGTTTGCCGTTGCGATAGCCTTCGCGCACCGCCTTCGCGAACAGGGTGCCGCCGGTCTCGCGGATCGACTTCAGCGCCGCCCCGGTGGCGATGAACGCCCAGCCGAGGCCCCGCGTCTGCGCGTAGGAGAAGGCGACGAGACACGCCTCGCCCATCGTTTCGTCGGCCTTGTAGCCGGTGAGGACGTGCCAGATGTCATGCACGTCGCGGGTGCGCCGCCCCATCCAGGCATAAGGGTGGATGACGTCGGTTTCGGACCGATCGAGCCGGCTGACCTCGACCAGCCCGTCGGCGGAATAGCCGGTGGTATCGAGGAAATCGCGATAGGCGGCGCCCACCGTGCCGGGCGCGAAGCCGTTTACCCAGTCGCGGTCCGCAAAGCGGCGCGCCAGCTCGACCCGCTCATAGGCGATGCGACCGCCCTCGGGAGTCGCGATCAGACGGGCATAGGCCTCTGCCGTGTCACCCACGTTCAGCGAACGCATGATGCGGAACACCTGGCCGGTGTCGTCGCCATTGGCGAGCAGCTTGCGCAACGCGCCGAAGGCGGTGCGCCAGTCGCGGCGGCCGGTGGTGCCGGGGAAGGGAGGAAGCTTGGCCATCGGACCGACTCCTTTACTGACAATGATGTCAGCATGGCGCGGAAGTCGTGGCTTGGCAAGCGGTTGCCGCACCGATGATGCGGCCGATCGTATATCGATCGGAACAACGGGTCGCAGCCTGTGGTTGGTTGGGTTCGGTGTTGCGAGCAACGACGGGACGATATGCCATGGATTACAAGAAGATCGGCTTTGGCCTCGGGGCCTTTGCAGTGGGCGCGGCGGCCTGGACCGCCGGGACGGCGCTGATCGGCCCGAAGGTCGGGGCACGGCGCGCGGCGTCCAACGACGACGATGGCGCGGGCGCCGTGCCGGGTGATAGCACCACCAGCCCGATCGCGCCGCGGCCTGCGACGATGGCGGCGGCCCCGGTCGGCATGGCGGAAACCGACAAGCACTTTACCGAACGTGCCGGCAATCCCGCGGCGGAGCATGTGCCGACCGATCTGATGGGCGACACGCACCCCGGCAACGACAGCCGGGCGGCCGAACCCTTCCGTCCCGACCCCACTGCGGTGCCGACCGAGGATGAGAAAGAGGCGTTGCGCCCCGCCACCGGCCCCGCCCCGACATTGGTCGCCGATCGCGGCAGCGGCTTCAGCGAAGCGACCGGAGCGGCCTGATCGCGTGAAACCTTTCAGGGGACCGGGACATTCTGGCCTCACTGCGGGGAACAGGAGGATGCAATGCGGACAGCGATTTTGGCGGTAATGGCGGCGGCGACGACGCTGGCGGGATGTGCGACCTATGGCGACGATCGCTATCGGAGCTATTCGGCCTATGACTATGACCGGGTCGATCCGAGCTATAACGGCTATTACGCGGATCGCTATTATGTCGACAATGCGCGCTACCGCGAACGCCGCCTGTCGTCGAACGATCGCATCTATCGCGGTCAGGATGGTCGCTATTACTGCCGTCGCAACGACGGCACGACCGGCCTGATCGTCGGCGCGGCCGCGGGCGGTACGCTGGGTGCGGCGATCGCGCCGGGTGGGTCGGGTCTGCTCGGCGCGCTCCTCGGCGGCGCGGCGGGTGCGGCGCTTGGGCAGTCGGTCGACCGCAACAACGTCCGTTGCCGCTGATCGACGGCGGATGATGCGACGAAGGGCGGCCTTGGCGGGCCGCCCTTTTTCGTGTCAGTCGTTCCCGAGCAACGAGGATTTCCGCGGGATCGTCTCGCCCTTGGGCTGTCCCTTGTCTAGCGTTTCGCTGGGCCGGCGTGCGTCGCCGTCGCGCTGATGCTCGGTCGACAGATTGGGCGCGCGCGTTTCGGTGGTGGGCGTTTTGGCGTCGTCGGACGAATGGGGCATGCTGTCTCTCCTCATGCCGGCACGAACGGCCGGCGACGGGACGCCGTTCCGCTTGCCGCGCCGCGCTCTTCGGTTAAGCATGGCGGGGATATCCTGCCTTGCCCGGAGTTCCGATGCGTCAGACCCTGTTCGCCGCCCTGCTCGCCACCGCCGTCGCTGCGCCCGCGGTCGCGCAGGGGCTTCACCAATATTACGGCCTCGCCATCGCCCCCGACGGCAGCCGTACCGCGACGATCGAAAGCAGCGGCGGCCACAACGTTATCACGCTGCGCAATGCGACCGACGGGCGCGTGCTGCGGACGATCGATCCCTGTGCGACCTGCGGCTATTCGGACCTGAGCTTCGCGCCCAACGGCGACCTCGTCTTCCTTGCGCGCGATCCGGCCAGCAAGGGCGTGATGCTCGACTATGCGAGCGGCACGGCGACGCGGACGATCGCGACCATCCCCGGTATCGCGCAAACGCCGCGCGTCTCCCCCGACGGCAAGCGCATCGCGTTGCTGGTGACGCTGGGCGCCGAAAAGGAAGCGGGCGCAACGCAACCGGGGGTGCGCATGATCGGCGAGATCGGCGAGAAGAACGACGAACAGCGGCTCGCCGTGTTCGATGTCGCCAGCCCGTCGTCGACGGTGACGCCGCTGTCGCCGGCTGGCCGCTACGTCTACGAATATGACTGGACGCCCGACGGGCGCGGCTTCGTCGCAACGACGGCGCTGGGCAATGGCGACAACAATTGGTGGGTGGCGACGCTCGACGCGATCGACGCACAGAGCGGCGCGGTGCGCTCGATCGCCAAGCCCGCGACGCAGATCAAGCATCCGCGCGTATCACCCGACGGCCGAACGGTGGCCTATATCGGTGGCCTGATGAGCGATTACGGCTCGATCGGCGGCGACGTCTTCACCGTACCGCTCGCGGGCGGTACGCCGACCAACATCACGGCGGGCGCCAAGTCGACGGTGACGACGCTCGACTGGACCGCGGGCGGCCTGCGTACGGTGACGCTGGCGGGCGACGCGACGCAGTTCGGCACGCTTGTGCCGGGCAAGCCCGTCGCCCCCGGTTTCGCCAAGCCAGCCACGGCCAGCGCCGGCGACGGCCGCGCCGCTTTTTCCGCGGACGGGCGCTCGGTTGCCGCGGTGGTGCAGGATTACGAACATGCGCCGGCGATCTACGCCGGGCCGATCACCGCGGTACGGCAGGTCACGCACGACAATGACGCCGCGCCCGCTCTGACCCGCGCGAAGAGCGTCAGCTGGAAGAACGAGGGCTATGACGTGCAGGGCTGGCTGCTCGCGCCGTTGAATGCGCCCACCGGCAAGGCGCCGATGATCACGATGGTCCACGGCGGCCCGTCGTCGGCGTCAGTGCCCGGCTATGTCACGCCCAATTCGATGAACGGCGCGCTGCTGAAGGCGGGATATTACGTCTTCCTGCCCAATGCCCGCGGCAGCTTCGGCCAGGGTGAGGCGTTCACCGCCGCCAACAAGCGCGACTTCGGCGGCGGCGATCTGCGCGATATCCTCGCCGGGATCGACGCGGTCGAGCGCGTTGCGCCGATCGACGACAACCGGCTGGGGCTCGGCGGGTGCAGCTATGGCGGCTTCATGACGATGTGGGCGAACACCCAGACGAACCGGTTCAAGGGCATCGTCGCGGGCGCCGGCATTTCCAACTGGATCAGCTATTACGGCACCAACGGCATCGACCAGTGGATGCTGCCGTTCTTCGGCAAGTCGATGTACGACGATATGAAGGCCTATGAAGACGTGTCGGCGGTGTACCGCCTGAAGAGCGCGCAGACGCCGACGTTCATCTATGTCGGCGAGCGCGATATCGAGGTGCCGCCAACCCAGTCGGTCGAATGGTGGCACGCGCTGAAGGCCAAGGGCGTGCCGGTCAGCCTGGTGATCTATCCCGATGCCGGCCATTGCGTGACCGCGCCGGCGCAGGCCGCTGACGTCCGCGCACGGGCGATCGCGTGGTTCGACACGTACGTGAAGAACGCGAAGTAAGGCGTCAGAGCAGGGGCTTGCCCGAATCCTTGAACCGGTCGAGCACCTGGGGTGCGGCGGGCAGGTTGTCGGTCGGGCGCGCCTTGTCCGGTGTGGCGGCGGGCGGAGCGATCGAGCTGCCGCTCGCCGCATAGCCGGGCTGGACCTGCTCGGGCCGCGTCATCGGCGGCACCGGCGCGACGCTGGCGATCAGCGTCGGCGACGTCGCGACGGGCGGCGCGATCAGGGGCATGTGCGGGCCGGGGACCGGCTCGCCGCCACGATAGGGCGCGCTGAATGCGGCGCTGGTGCCCCAATAGCCCTTCCACCGATGGAACAGATGCGCGCCGACCACGTCGGTCATCACCAGGCTGCGGTTCCAGGCGGGGGTCACGGCATAGGTGTGGTAATGCGTCGCCAGCCCGACCGGTGCGTATACATAGCCGGCGAGCGCCATGCCGGCATGGCGTGCCGCCCTGATCCAGGCCGCCCGCGACGGCACCCGGGCCATGGCGCCATCGCAGGCGAAGCTAAACTGACAGCCTGACCGTTCGGACCCCTGATAGACGACGCCGCACACCGTGTGCGGGAAGGCGGGATGGCGCACGCGGTTCAGGATCACCTGCGCCACGGCGAGCTGGCCGGCGTCGGGTTCGGATGCCGCCTCGTAATAGATGGCGGCGGTGAGGCATTCGAGCGCGCGGGCGCGATCGACGCTGGAGGCGGCTTTCGTGGGAAAGGGCGCCGCGGTGACCACGCCGCCATCGGCGCGCATCGCTGCGGCTGCGAGCGACGGCGAGACCGGCGTGGCGGGCAGCGCAATCGTACCGGTCACGCCCGGTGCGGGGGCGGCGCCGTCGCTCGCGGTCGACGCTACGGGAAGGGCGACATCGGTGTAGAGCAGGGCCGCGCCGGGGAAATGATCCTCCGCCTCATAGCCGGCGGGGGCGGGCATCGGCGGCGGATCGCCTGCCCCATGCGCCGCGATCGCCCGCCATGCGCCCTGTGCCGCGAGGAGCGCGAGGATGCCGAGCCCGATGGCCACGAGCGCGATCCACGCCCGCGTCAACCTCCGGATCGTCTGCCTGCGGACCTGCATGCCGCCGCCATAGCGTAAGGCACGTGCGGCGTCCGCCATGGATTTCCAGGCGTGCCGGAGTGGTACGACGGGGCAGCACGGTAGGACTTTTGGGGATGGGCTGTCCCCTCGATGCGTCACCCCGGAACATGGCCGGGGTGACCCGCTGGGCGGGGAAGACGTAGGCTGCCCCGCTGCCCAGGCGATTACTTGAGCGTCGGACTGTCCAGCTTCAGCTCGCTCTCGGTCAGCGTTTCCGTGGCGGGACGCGCGGCCTTCAGCGGCGTAAGGAACTGCTTGGCGTCACCCACCACGGCGACACTCGCCGCCTTGGGATCGAGCAGCGCGGCCGATGCCGCCTGCACGGCCGCCGGCGTCACCGCCTCCACCTTTGCAGTGTAGCGCTGCAATTCGGTCAGCGGCACGCCGTCGAGTACATATTCGCCGATGATCCCGGCGATCCCGTCGGTCGTCTCGACACCACGGCCGAAATTGCCGACCAGCACCGCCTTGCGCGTCGACAGCTCCGCCTCGGGCACCGGCGTCGCACCCATCCGCGCCATTTCGGCGGTCATCAGCGAGACAACCTCTGCCGCGGTCTGGTTCTTGGTCTGCGTCCGCGCCGCGATGCTGCCCGTAGTCCGCGCCGCATCGACGCTGCTGCCCGCGCCATAGGCGAGGCCGCGCTTGATCCGCACCTCTTGGTTCAGCCGCGACGAGAAGCCGCCACCCAGCACCGTGTTGGCGACTGCAAAGGGATAATAACGCGGATCGGACCGCGGGATCGCAACGCGTTCGACGACGACGCCCGCCTGGCCCGCGCCCGGCATATCGACGACGACGGTGCGCGGCGCCGGCAGCGTGCCGACCGCCGGGAGTGGCGTCGGCGCGCCCGTCGGCGCACGCCAGCCGCCGAACTGCGCCTTGGCCAGCGCCTCTGCCTGCGCCGGCGTCACGTCGCCGACCAGGATCAGCGTCGCCTGATCGGGCCGCCACGTGCGCGCATAGGCGGCGGTGACGTCGGCGCGGGTGATCGCCTTCAGCGAGGCCGGCGTGCCCGATCCGGGCGCGCCATAGGGCGAGGCGCCGAAGGTCGCGCGATCGGCGACCAGCGCGGCGAGCTGCGCCGGGTTCTTCATCGCGACCTTCACCGCATCGACCTGCTGCGTCCGCGCGCGCTCCAGTTCCTCGGGCGCGAAGACGGGATGCTGTGCGACGTCGGCGAGGATGTTGAGGGCCGGGGCCAGCTGATCGGACTTTACCGTCACCTCGACGCTGCCGCCCTCGCTTGCCGCATTGGCGCCGATCGAGCCGCCCAGGCTTTCGACCTGACGCGCGATCTCGGTCGCCGAGCGCGTCGTCGTGCCCTTGGTCATCAGATTGGCGGCGAGGCTGCTGACGCCCGAACGGTCCGCCGGATCGAGCGCCTGGCCGCCCGTGCCGACCAGATAGGCGGTGGCGATCGGCAGGTCGTGGCGCTCGACCGTGACGACGCGCAGGCCGTTGGCGAGCCGCGTCTCGACCGGTTGCGGCAGGTTGGCGGTGACCGGCGCGCCGGGTGCGGGCGGCAGGACGCGCTGGCCTTCGGGCGCGGGCGTGACGATGGCGATGTCGGCCGGCGGGGTGAGCGCTTCGGTCTGCACGGTCGGCGCGACCGCGATCCTGTCACCGGTCTGCCCGGCGGGCTTGGCGCTCTCGGGCAGATAGCGGATCGTCGCGGACTGGGCGTCGCCCAGATATTGACGCGCGACGCGCTGGACGTCGGCGGCGGTGACCTGCTGGATCGCGGCAAGCTGGCGATCGGCGGCGCGGGGGTCGCCATCGATGATCGCCGACGAGGCGAGCAGGCGCGCCTTGCCCTCCGCGGTTTCGCGGCTCTTGATCGCGGCGGTGACGATCTCGTTCTTCGCCTCGGCGAGTTCGGCGGCGCTGACCGGTGCGTCGCGGAAGCGTGCGATCTCGCGCTTCAGCGCGGCCTCGCCCTGGTCCGCGGTCTTGCCGTCGGCCAGAATCGCATAGGCGACGAGGTTGCCGGTCCCCTGCTTACTGTCGAGGAAGGACGAGGCATCCTGCGCCAGCTGGTCGCGATAGACGAGGCTTTCGTACATCCGGCTGCTCTCGCCCGTCGACAGGATCGTGTTGAGCACGGTCAGCGCGGGAATGTCGGCGCTCCGGTCGGCGGGGACGTGCCAGGTCATGACGACCGCGGGCAGAGGCGTATTAGGTTCGTAGACGGTGTAGCTCACCGGCTTGGCGCGCATCGGTTCCTGCACCGTGACGCGCGGGATCGCCGTCGTCGGCCGCACGATCTTGCTGAAATAGCGATCGACCCAGGCGTCGAGCTGCTTGGGATCGAAATTGCCGGCGACGACCAGGATCGCATTGTCGGGCCGGTAATAGGTGGCGTGGAAGGCGCGGACGTCGTCGATCGAGGCCGCTTCCAGATTCTCGATGCTGCCGATCGTGGAGCGCGCATAGGGGTGCGTCGTGTAGGACGCGGCCGACAGATAGGTGGAGAACAACTTGCCATAGGGCCGCGCGAGCGTGGACTGGCGCAGCTCTTCCTTCACCACGTCGCGCTCGGATGCGAAGCTCTTGGGTTCGACCACCAGGCTCGCCATGCGATCGGCCTCGGCGAACAGCAGCCGCTGCAGATGGTTGGCGGGGACGACCTCGTAATAATTGGTGTAATCGTCGTTGGTCGAGGCGTTGTTATAGCCGCCGACGTCCTCGGTCAGGCGATCCATCTGTTCGGAGACGAGGTTGCGCGTCGCCTTGAACATGAGATGCTCGAACATGTGCGCGAAGCCCGAACGGCCCTTCGGATCGTCCTTCGACCCCACGTCATACCATACCTGTACCGCGACATTGGGCGTCGACGTGTCGCGCAGCGCATAGACGCGCAGGCCGTTCGCCAGCGTGCGTTCGGTATAGGCGATCGGCTTGACGGCGGTCGCCACCGGCGCAGTGGTTTGCGCGGTGGCGGCGAGGGGGAGCAGCGCGGCCCCGAGCAGAAGGGCGGCACGAACGAGGCGCATGGGATGCTCCGGTTAGGACGGGATGATGCCGTCGGTTGAACCGGAGCTTGGGGATCGTGTCAATCTTAACGCTCGTCATCCCGGCGCACGCCGGGATCCATGGTTACGAGCGGTCGCGGATGGTGCACAACCGATGAGGCTCCCCGTGTCCATGGATCCCGGCGTGCGCCGGGATGACGGGGGGAAGGGCGACGGTCGGGCAGCCGTCCCTCAGTCCTTCTTCTTCCCCGAATTGGCGAACAGCACCGCCGCGGCGACCGCGGCTGATCCGATGCCAACGCCGATGATGCGCATCGGCCAATGGCTCTTGCGGCCCTGCACCTTCGCCTGCGCGGCGGCATCCTGCTGCGCCTTGGCGGCGGCGGCGGCTTCGAGGATCTCGTTGGGCTGATCCGACATACTCACTCTCCCTTGCCCCGTTGATACGCTGCGCGAAAACCATTCGCGAACGAGGTCAGTTCACCAGCCGCAATGGCGGCTCTCAGGTCCGCCATCAAGGCTTCGTAGAACCAGATGTTATGTTCGGTCATCAACATCGCACCCAGAATTTCGCCCGCGCGGACGAGGTGGTGGATATAGGCGCGACTCCAGGTCGCACAGACCGGACAGCCGCACGTCGGGTCGAGCGGTGCCTGATCCTCGCCGAACTTCGCATTGCGCAGGTTGATCGGGCCGTTGCGGGTGAATGCCTGGCCGGTCCGCCCCGAGCGCGTCGGCATCACGCAGTCGAACATGTCGATGCCGCGCTCCACCGCGCCGACGATATCGTCGGGTTTGCCGACGCCCATAAGGTAGCGCGGCTTGTCCTGCGGCAATTGCCCGGGTGCGAAATCGAGACAGCCGAACATCGCCTCCTGTCCCTCGCCAACCGCCAGGCCGCCGACCGCATAGCCATCGAAGCCGATGTCGATCAGCGCGTCGGCGCTCGCCTTGCGCAAGGACTCGTCGAGCGCGCCCTGCTGGATGCCGAAGATCGCATTGTTTTCGGCATGCTCGCCGCCGCCATTGAACGCATCGCGGCTGCGCTTCGCCCAGCGCATCGAGCGTTCCATCGCCGCGGCCTGGACCTCGCGCGTCGAGGTGGTCGGCACCAGCTCGTCGAAGGCCATTACGATGTTGGAGCCCAGCAATCGCTGGATCTCGATCGATCGCTCCGGGCTGAGCAGGTGGCGCGTGCCGTCGAGGTGGCTCTTGAACGACACGCCCTCTTCGGATCGCTTGGTCAGGTCGGCGAGGCTCATCACCTGATAGCCGCCCGAATCGGTCAGGATCGGCTTGTCCCAGCCCATGAAGCCATGGAGGCCGCCCAGCCGCGCGACGCGCTCTGCGCCTGGGCGCAGCATCAAATGATAGGTGTTGCCCAGGATGATGTCGGCACCCGCGTTGGCGACGTCGGCGGGCTTCATCGCCTTCACGGTGGCGGCGGTGCCGACCGGCATGAAGGCGGGCGTGCGGATGACGCCACGCTGCATCTGGATCGTGCCGGTGCGGGCGCGGCCGTCGGTGGCGGCGATGGTGAAGGCGAAACGGGAAGACATGTCGTGCGCTTTGGCGAAAGCGGTCAGCGGTGTCGAGCCGCCGCTACCGCTTGCGCTTGGCGCCACGCGGGTCGGGGGCGCGGGTCGCCATGCTGCGGATCGTCAAACATTCTTTCCGCGTGACGACGCCGTCCCTGTCGATGTCGAGCCGCGCGAACACCCGCGCCATCGCCGCCTGCAATTCGGCGAGGGTGATGCGATTGTCGCCATCGCTATCCACTTCGAAGGGGCTGGGCAGCGCATTGGGATCGCCCAGCCAGCGCGTCGACCAGTCGGCGAAGTCGATATAGCCGAGCGAGCCGGTGTGAGCGGTGTCGATCGCGGCAAAGCTGCGCGCCACGCCGGCGGCAAGCTCGGCGCGGGTGGTGCGGCCGTCGCCGTCGCTGTCGAACGCGGCGATCGCCATCGCGACCGGCTCGACGACCAGCGTTGCGGGTGGCTGGGCCGGGGCGGCAACAGTCGTCGCCGCCTGGAGAAGAAGCGTCAGCAGCATCGGCGGCGATCATGCCAGCGGGCCGCCGCGCGCGCCATCGCTATAAGCGCGCCGGCAGCAGCAGCGAGGCGTCGCCGTAGGAATAGAAACGGTATCCCTCGGCAATGGCGTGGGCGTAGGCCGCCTGCATCCGCTCCCGCCCCATCAGCGCCGAGACCAGCATGAACAGCGTCGATTTGGGCAAATGGAAATTGGTGAGCAGGCCGTCGATGCCGCGGAAGGTATAGCCGGGGGTGATGAAGATCGCGGTGTCGCCTTCGAACGGGCGGATCACCTGGTCTTCGCCGCTGGCGCTTTCGATCAGGCGGAGCGAGGTGGTGCCGACCGCGATCACCCGGCCGCCGCGGGCGCGGACCGCGTTCAGGCGGTCGGCGGTGGCGGCGTCGATGCGGCCCCATTCGGCGTGCATCCGGTGGTCGTCGGTGTCGTCCGCCTTGACGGGCAGGAAGGTGCCGGCGCCGACGTGGAGCGTCAGCGTCTCGTGGCCGATGCCGGCGGCATCCAGCGCCGCGATCAGATCGGGCGTGAAGTGCAGCGCCGCCGTGGGCGCGGCGACGGCGCCGGGTTCGGCCGCGAACATCGTCTGATAATCGTCGGCATCGCGCGCGTCGGTCGGGCGCTTGGCGGCGATATAGGGCGGCAGCGGCATGCGGCCGGCGCGTTCGAGCAGCAGCTCGACCGGCTCGTCCCCCGCGAAGTAGAGCGCGAGGCTACCGTCCTCGCCGCGATCGGTGGCGATGGCGGTGACGCCCGAGCCGAAATCGATGCTGTCGCCGTCGCGCAGCCGGCGCGCGTTGCGGACGAAAGCGCGCCAGCGGCGCGGTCCTTCGCGCTTGTGCAGCGTCGCGCCGATCTTCGCCTCGCCGCGTCGCCCTTCGAGCTGCGCGGGGATCACGCGCGTGTCGTTGAAGACCAGGCAGTCGCCAGCGCGCAATTCGGCCGGCAGGTCGCGGACGATACGGTCGCGCGTCGCATCGCCGTCGAGCACCAGCAGCCGTGCCGAATCGCGCGGCGATGCCGGCCGCAGCGCGATCCGCTCGGCTGGCAGCTCGAAATCGAAAAGCTCGACCTTCACTTGCGGGCAGGTGCCTTCTTGGCGGGCGCCGTCTTGCGGGCCGGAGCGACCGCCTTCTTCGGCGCCGCAGTGCCAGCCGATTCGCCGCCGGGCAATGTCACCGGCGCGCCGAGCGTCACCGGCGCCGAAGCAGGCGCGGGGGTGTAGGCCGGAGGATTGTCGGCGGCGATGTACGCGTGGACGATCTTGGTCGGATCCGCGGGCGGCTCGCCACGCTGGATCGCGTCAACGTACTGCATGCCGTCGATCACCCGGCCGAAGACGGTATACTTCTTGTCGAGGCTGAGCTTCGGCTGGAAGACGATGAAGAACTGGCTGTTCGCGCTGTTCGGATCGTCCGCACGCGCCGCCGACACCGCGCCGCGGACGTGGGGCAGGTAATTGAACTCCGACGGTACGTTGGGCAGCGTCGATCCGCCGGTGCCGTCGCCCTTGGGGTCGCCGCCCTGCGCCATGAAGCCGTCGATCACGCGGTGGAAGGCGAGGCCGTCATAGAAATGCTGGCGGGTCAGCGTCTTGATTCGCTCGACCATCTTGGGCGCCACGTCGGGACGCAGCCATATGGTAACGCGGCCACCGTCCGACAGGTCGAGCAGCCACAGGTTTTCCTTGTCGGTGGTCAGCGGCGGCGTCGCGCGCTGGGTGACGTCGTCGGTGCCGGGTACGCTCTGCGCAAAGGCAGGCGCGGCGAACAGGCACAACAGAAACGCAAACAGACGGGCGAACGGGCGCATGAGATTCCCAACCTAGGTGATGCGGTGCGGCTTAGAGCAAATCGCAGGTTGCACCAAACTGAACATCGTGGCGGTAATGGGGCGGGCGGATGCCTCGCTCTTTCGTCACCCCGGACTGGTTCCGGGGTCCACTCTGCGGCGAGGGGGGTGGTTTGAGCCTCTTGCCATTCCCCCGCGCTCCGGTGGACCCCGGAACGAGTCCGGGGTGACGGGAAGGGGAAGGGGCGTCAGCTCCCGCGCCGGCCCAGCTTCTCCACGCGCGCCACCACTTCCTCGCACACGGTCGGTGTGACGAAGCGCTGGATCGGCCCGCCAAACATCGCGATTTCCTTGACCAGACGGCTGGCGATCGGCTGGAGCGCGACATCGGCCATCAGGAAGACGGTTTCGACGCGCGGATTGATCTGCTGGTTCATGCCCGCCATCTGATATTCGTATTCGAAATCGGCGACGGCACGCAGGCCGCGGACGATGACCTTGGCGCCCTCGCGCTCGGCGAAATCCATCAGCAGCGAATCGAAGGCGACGACGTCGATCGATCCGGCGATCCCCTCCACCTCGCGGCGGACGATCGCCATACGCTCGTCGAGGCTGAACATGGGGGACTTGGAGGGGTTGGTGGTCACGCCGATCACCAGCCGGTCGACCAGCTTCGCGCCACGGCGGATGATGTCCATGTGCCCCAAAGTGATGGGGTCGAAGGTGCCCGGATAGACGCCGATCCGCTCGCTCATGTCCGCCCCCTGTGTTCGATCATTATGGTGTTGGATGAATGTCGGTCAGCGATCCCGCTCGACGACGTAGCGCGCAATCGCGCGGAGCACATCGGCCTCAGGCCCGAAACCATGCAGGTGCGCGATCGCCTGGTCGACCAGCATGCGGCATTGGTCGCGCGCGCGGTCGACCCCGAGCAGCGACAGGAACGTTTCCTTGCCGGCCGCGCCGTCCTTGCGGAGCGCCTTGCCGACCACCGCCTCGTCGCCCTCGGCGTCGAGCAGGTCGTCAGCGATCTGGAAGGCGAGGCCCAGGTCGTGCGCATAGCCGCGCAAGCTGCGGCGCCCCTCTGGCGGAACGCGGCCCAGGATTGCGCCCATTTCCACCGACACGCCGATCAGCGCACCGGTCTTCATCTGCTGCAGCCGGGTGACGGTGGCGAGGTCGAATGTCATGCGTTCGGCGACCAGGTCCATCATCTGCCCGCCCGCCATGCCCGACGGGCCGGAGGCGCGTGCCAGTTCCATCACCAGTTCGGCGCGGACGAAGGGGTCGGCATGCGTCGCGGGGTCGGCGAGCACTTCGAAGGCGAGGGCGTGCAGGCAATCGCCCGCCAGGATCGCGGTCGCCTCGTCGAACGCCTTATGGACCGTCGGCTTGCCGCGGCGCATGTCGTCGTCGTCCATCGCAGGCAGGTCGTCGTGGATCAGCGAATAGACGTGGATCGCCTCGACCGCCATCGCGACCTCGCCCGCGCAGTCGCGATCGACGCCGAACAGGTCGGCCGTCGCGCACAGCAGCAGGGGGCGCAGTCGCTTGCCGCCACCGATCGCGGCATGGCGCATCGCCTTGTAGAGGTCGGCGCGCGGATCGTCGGGTACGGCGAGCAGCCGGTCGAAGCGTGCGTCGATATCCGCGGCGACGGCGGCGAGCGCCTGATCGAGCGAGGGCGCGGTCGCGCTGGTCATCGGATCAGCCGGCTGCAAAGGGGCGGGTGCCGGCGGCCTTGCCCTCGGCATCGAGGCGGATCGCCTCGATCCGGGCCTGGGCTGCGTCGAGGCGATCGGCGCAGCGCTGGCGCAGCCGATCGCCGCGTTCGTAAAGCTGGATCGATTCGTCGAGCGTCGCTTCACCGCTTTCGAGGCGGCTAACGATGCGTTCCAGTTCCTTCAAAGCGTCTTCGAACGACAGGGTTTCGATCGGCGTATCCATGCGCGTCGCTATGGGGCAGCGGCGGGACGCACGCAAGGATGCGCGCAGACCCCGCCGCTTAGCCGAATCAGACGCGCATCGGCATGAGCACGTAGAGCGCGGGCGCCTTGTCGTTTTCGCGGATCAGCGTCGGGGCGGCGGCATCGTTGAGATGCACTTCCACCACGTCGCCATCGATCTGGCCGAGGATGTCGAGCAGATAGCGGCTGTTGAAGCCGATTTCGAACGGCATCGCGGCATAATCGCCCGGCACCTCTTCGGCGGCGGTGCCGTTTTCGGGGCTGGTGACCGACAAAGTGATCTTGTCGCGATCCAGCGCCATCTTCACCGCGCGGGTCTTTTCGGTCGCGATCGTCGACACGCGGTCGACGCCCTCCATGAAGCTCTTGGGATCGAGTTTCAGGATCTTGTCATTCGCGGTCGGGATGACGCGGCTGTAATCGGGGAACGTGCCGTCGATCAGCTTGCTGGTCAGGATGGCATTGCCCAGGTCGAAGCGGATCTTGGTGCCCGACAGCGAGACGCCGACCGAGCCATCGATCTCGTCGAGCAGCTTGCGCAATTCACCGACGCATTTCCGCGGCACGATCACGTCGGGCATGCCCGCGGCGCCTTCGGGGCGCGGCAGCGTGACGCGGGCGAGGCGGTGGCCGTCGGTGGCGGCGGCCTTCAGCGTCGGCTCCGACGCTTCGTCCTGGACGTGCAGGAAGATGCCGTTGAGGTAATAGCGCGTCTCTTCGGTCGAGATGGCGAAGCGCGTCTTGTCGATGATCTGCTTCAGCGTGTCCGCCGGAATTTCGAACTGCGTCGGCAGCTCGCCCTCGGCGATCACCGGGAAGTCGTCGCGCGGCAGCGTGCCGAGGCTGAAGCGCGCGCGTCCGGCGACGATCGTCATGCGGCCTTCGGCGGCGGTCAGCTGCACCTGCGCGCCTTCGGGCAATTTGCGGGCGATGTCGAACAGGGTGTGTGCCGACACGGTGGTCGAACCCGGCTGGTCGACCGCGGCCTGCACCGATTCGTTGATCTGCAAATCGAGGTCCGTCGCCATCAGCCGCAGCTGGCCCTCGGCCGTCGCCTCGAGCAGCACGTTCGACAGGATCGGGATGGTGTTGCGCCGCTCCACGACGGACTGGACATGGCTCAGTCCCTTGAGGAGCGTTGCACGTTCGATCGTCGCCTTCATGGATATCCCCCGTCCCCCGAGTCCGGGGCGTGTTCCTCATCAGTCCTACCCACGAAAAAGGGGTCGGAGCAAGCACTCCGACCCCTCGGGTGATTCCGGTTAACAGCCGGTTAGCGGATTGGCCGCGAATCCGGTGTCGTCCTGCCCCTTGCCCGTCACCCCGGCCGAAGAGCCGGGGTCCTGCTTTACCGCCACGCTGGAGGAAGAAGCGGGACCCCGGGGCGAGCCCGGGGTGACGGGAGAGGGCTGGCCGTCAGAAGCGCATGCCGACGCCGGCGACCAGCTGGTGGCGATCGACGTCGATATTGTAGCGGCCGACCGAATTGTCGGCCTTGCCGTAGTTCGAGTAGCGATATTCGCCCTTGATATAGGTGTTCGCGCCAATCTGATGCTCCAGGCCCGCACCGAGGCGGAAGCCGTCGAGATCGGTGTGGTCGCGCGTCTCTGTCGTGCCTTGCGTGTAGCGGGTGTCGACGCGGGCGTTGGTATAGCCGCCCTTGGCATATGCCAGTGTCGTCGGGTTGAGCGGCACGCCGACGCGCGCGCCGAGATAGACGTCGCGGCCCATGCCGACGCGGAAGCGATCGCCCTGGTTGATCAGATTGTCGGTGCGCGTGTCGGTGGTCGATCCGGTCAGCTCGCCCTCGGCGCCGACGACGAGGTTGTTGAGCTGCACGTCATAGCCGACCGCGCCGCCGTAGACGAAGCCGTCGCTGGTATCGTGGCCGTCCTTCAGTGCGTCATAGCCGGCGACGCCTTCGATGCGCAGGCCGGTGAAGGGGGCGCCGGCGGTGGTCTGCGCGAACGCGGGGGCGGCGAGGGCGGTGGTGGCCACCGCGGCAAGAATCAGGTTACGCATAAGCTACTCCGTATGACGGGCGCCCCGAACGCTGGGGCGCGATGGGTCAATGGCCCAGACGGAACGGCGTTGCATGAACCTCAGCTAAACACGGAAAACCGTTGCTTTTGCGCCACAGCGATCCGAGACAGCGGGGATGACGTCCACCATTGTGCCGGGCCGCAAGGGCCGCGACTTTATCGCGCGACATGGCGAAACCGTGTTCAATGCCGCCCGGCGGTTGCAGGGCGATGCACCGCATACGCCGCTGACCCGCGCGGGCTTTGCGCAGGCCGACGAGATGGGGCGGGCGCTGCGCGATACGCTGGGGGCGGCGCCCGCGCTGACCTTGTGGGCCTCGCCGACGGGCCGCGCGTTACAGACGCTGGCGGTGATCGCCGAACATCTGGAACTCGACTGGCATGGCGCGCATCACGACGCGCGGCTGGTGGAGATCGGCATGGGGCGCTGGGGCGGGCGCTATTATGCCGATGTCGTGGGCGAAGTAGGGCCGGTGATCACGCCCGAAGGCCTGCTGCGTCCGGCGCCCGATGGCGAGCATTATGAGGCGATTGCGGCGCGCGTGACCGCATGGCTGGAAGCGACCGCGGACGATCCCGGCGACCGGCTGGTGATCATGCACGGCATTTCCAGCCGGGTGCTCCGTGGTGTCATGACCGGCCTGCCCGATCACCCCGAATGGCGCGCGCCGATCGCCGACGGTCTGCCGCAAGGATCGCTAGTGATGATCGAGCGGGGCGTGGAGACGATCGTCCATCGCGGCACGGGCCACGCCCCCGCGTGAGGCTGGGGGCGGTCCTGCTGCTGGCGATGGCGGTCGCGGGGCCCGCGGCGGCACGCGAGACGCTGGGCGTCTACAAGGGCTGGGGCGCGTTCCGTGATGCGGCGCCGCACCGCTGCTATGCCATCGCTCGTCCGGTGACGGCAGGTGGACGCAACGCGGGCTGGGCGAGCGTCGCGAACTGGCCGGACCGCGGCCTCAGCGCCTCGCTCCACATCCGCCTGTCGCGGGAGCGCGACCGCTCCGCCCCCGTGACGCTGACCATCGGCGAGCGCCGGTTCGAACTCGCCGCGGGCGGCCTCGACGCCTGGGCGACCGATGCACCCAGCGACCGCGCGATCGTCGCCGCCCTGCGCTCCGGCCGCAGCATGAGCGTCGAGGCGGTGGGCGGCGGAGGGCGCCCCTTCGCCGACGTCTATCTGCTCGCCGGTGCCGCCACCGCCATCGATGCGGCGACCCTGGGCTGCGTCGGATAGCCCGTCCCGGCGGCGGGATGGAAATGGACGCGGTTTTCCGCTATATGCCCGCGATGCTCGACAGCGTTGCGCCCCCCATGCCCATTCCGGGCCATATCGATCCTGTGCCCGTGCCGCGCGCGAAGACGCTGCGCGAGGATGGCCGGATCGACCTCATCGGCCTCGGCAAGGACGAACTCCGCCAGACGCTGCTCGACGCCGGCATGGAGCCGCGGCAGGCGAAGCTGCGCGCCAAGCAGATCTGGCACTGGCTGTACAATCGCGGCGCGACCGAGTTTTCGGCGATGACCGATATCGCCAAGGCGCAGCACCCGTGGTTGGAGCAGCGCTTCGTCATCGGCCGGCCGGAGGTGGTCGAGGCGCAGGTGTCGACCGACGGCACGCGCAAATGGCTGCTGCGCTCGCCCGACGGGCAGGATTACGAGGCGGTGTTCATCCCCGATGCCGATCGCGGGACGCTGTGCGTGTCGAGCCAGGTCGGCTGCACGCTCAACTGCCGTTTCTGCCATACCGGCACGATGCGCCTCGTCCGCAACCTGACCGCGGGCGAGATCGTGGGGCAGGTGATGCTGGCGCGCGATGCGCTGGGCGAATGGCCGAGCCAGCCCGAGGGGCGGATGCTCACCAACATCGTGATGATGGGGATGGGCGAGCCGCTGTATAACTTCGACAGCGTCCGCGATGCGTTGAAGCTGGTGATGGACGGCGACGGCCTAGCGCTGTCGAAGCGCCGCATCACGCTCAGCACCAGCGGTGTCGTGCCGATGATGGCGCGCGCGGGCGAAGAGATCGGCGTCAACCTCGCCGTGTCGCTGCATGCCGTCACCAAGGAAGTGCGCGACGAAATCGTGCCGCTCAACAAGAAATACGGCATCGAGGAGCTGCTGCAGGCGTGCGCCGACTATCCCGGCGCCAACAATGCGCGCCGCATCACGTTCGAATATGTGATGCTGAAGGATAAGAACGATTCGGATGCGGAGGCGCACGAGCTCGTCCGCCTTCTGCGCAAATATAAGCTGCCCGCCAAGGTCAATCTGATCCCGTTCAATCCCTGGCCGGGCGCGCCGTACGATACGTCGACGCCGGAGCGGGTGCGCCGGTTCAGCGACATCATCTTCGAAGCGGGCATCTCGGCGCCGGTGCGTACGCCGCGCGGCCGCGATATCGACGCCGCCTGCGGCCAGTTGAAGACCGCCGCGGAGAAGAAGAGCCGCGCGCAAATGGATCGCGAAGCCGAGGAAAAGATGGCGGCGCTCGGCTGAGCCCCGGGCAACCCGTTGGCGTAGCGCGGGTTATGACCCGGGCAACGTCACGATGGGATGTCCTTCATGCTACGCTCTTTCCTGATCGGCCTCGTCGCGGGCCAGCGCGGCATGACGCCGCTGGCGGTGGTCGCGGGTGCGGCACGGCAGGGGACGCTGTCGGCCGGGGCGCCGGGCGCTCGCCTGTTGGCGCATCCGGTCGTCGCCGGCGGCGCGGTTGCAATGGCGGCGGCGGAGATGGCGGGGGACAAGATGGCGACCGCCCCCGATCGCACCATCCCGCCGGGCCTGATCGCCCGCGCGATGAGCGCCGGATTCGCTGGCGCAGCGCTCGCGGAGCGGCGGCGCATGACGGGTGCGCTCGTTGCCGCCACGACCGCGGTGGCCGCGGCCTATGCGGGTCTCGCGCTGCGGCGCTATGGCATGCGGCGCTGGGGGCAGACTGCGACCGGCTTCGTCGAGGATGCCGCCGTGCTGGCCGGCGGGATCGCTATCGCACGTCTGCCGGCGCGCTAAACCCTTTTCATCGACCGAGCGGCCGGCCCATTGCGGCCGTCATCGCCGCGCGCTAGGCGCGGCCTTCGATGCGGTCCTATCAGCCATCGTCGGACCGTCGTCGAGCGCTGTCGCTGGCGCTGACCATTGCCGCGCACCTGCTGCTCGTCTGGCTGCTGATCCATCTGGCGCCCGTGTTCGACGTGCAGAAGGAGCCGGGCCGATCGCTCACCGTCAACATGTTGCCGATTGGGGATAATCAGTCGACCGCGACGAAGAGCGCCAAGGCGCCTGCGCGCGCTGCGCAGGCGAGCCGCCGCACCGCGCCCGAACCGCCCGCCGCACCCCGGACACCCGCCGATGACACGCCGGTCCCACCCCCGGTCGAGACGCCGTTCCCCGGCTATCTGGTGCTCAGCCGGAACGATTTCCGCGCGTCCGACGTCGGCAAGATGCCCTCGACCCGATCGGGCGGCAGCGCGGGCAAACAGCTGGCCGCGGCGGACGGACAGGGTGACGGCGATGCGGGCGAGACGAGCGCGTCGGCGGGCATCGGCCCGGGTGGCCAGCGGCTCTACGCCGCCGAATGGTATGTGCGGCCCAGCGCATCGCAGACCGGCCCGTACATGCCGCGCGAGCTGCCGGCGGGGTCGTGGGGCGAGATCGCGTGCAAGACCGCGCCCAATTACCGTGTCGAGGACTGCGTTCAACTCGGCGATTCGCGCCCCGGCCTGGGGCTGGCCCGCGCGCTGCGGGAGGCGGCGTGGCAGTTCAAGGTGCGCCCGCCGCGGATCAACGGCAAGCCCCAGATCGGCGCGTGGGTGCGCATCCACTATGACATCGTCGACCGCGATCCCGGCTGATCAGCCCCGCGCGCGCGCTCGTCGATACGTGCCGAGCACGCGCACCCATTTGGAATGGAAGCCCAGTTCCTCCAGCGCGCGATCGACCGCGGGGTCGCCCGGCTTGCCTTCGATATCGCAGAAGAATTCGGTCGCCACGAACTGGCCGCCGCGCTGATAGCTTTCCAGCTTGGTCATGTTGACGCCGTTGGTCGCGAAGCCGCCCATCGCCTTGTAGAGCGCGGCGGGGATATTCTTAACCTCGAAGATCAGCGTCGTCATCCACGGGCCCTCGCCGACCGGCGGCTTGCCGCCCCGCGCCAGCACGACGAAGCGCGTCGTATTATGTTCGGCATCGGCGATATCGACGCCCAGCAGGTTGAGGCCATAGATCGCCGCCGCGCCCGGCGGGGCAAGCGCCGCGATCGCCGGATCGCCCAGCTCGGCCACGTAGGCGGCGGCACCAGCGGTGTCGGGATAGGCGGCCTGCGCGATGCCGTGCGCCTTCAGCCAGTGACGGCACTGTCCCAGCGCCTGCGGGTGGCTCATCGCCTCGCGCACCTGCTCGCGCGTGCCCGGTCCCATCAGGGCGTGGCGGATCGACAGGAAATGTTCGCCGGTGATGACCAGCCCCGACTCCGGCAGCAGGAAATGCATGTCGGCGACACGGCCGTGCAGCGAGTTTTCGATCGGGATTACCGCGCAATCGGCACGCCCGTCGCGGACCGCGTCGATCGCATCTTCGAAGCTGAAACAGGGCAACGGCAGGCCGCCGGGAAAGGTTTCGGTGACGGCGACATGGCTGTTCGCGCCCGGCGCGCCCTGAAAGGCGACGGCGCGTTCCGGCTCGGCGGCGGCGGCGGCGGTCATCGCGGCGACGATCGGGCGGGCGGGGGCGGCATAGGTCTCCATGGGGCCGCGGGCCTAGTGGCGTGGGGGCTGACCGGCAAGCGATGCTTGCGGACGGCCCGCGGCTTTCCTATGGGTTCGCTGCGCAAAGTATAAAACAGGGGCAGCGTTAGGCAGATGGATAACCGCACCAATACGATCGCCGGGTGGACGCTGGCAGCCTGCGGGCTCGCGCTCGGTCTGTCGATCGTCGGCGGCATGGCCTTCCACAGCGAGCGCCCCGAAAAGATGGGCTATGCGATCGAGGGCGTCGAGGAAGCCGGTGGCGGCGGCGAGGCCGCTGCGGTGCCGATCGCGACGCTGCTGCCGACCGCCGACGTCGCCAAGGGCGCCGAAGTGTTCAAGAAGTGCGCCGCCTGCCACACCGTCAACCAGGGCGGGGCGAACGGCATCGGCCCGAACCTGTACGGGACGCTCGGCGAACCGATCGGCCAGGGCAAGGGCGGCTTCGCCTTCTCCGACGCGCTGAAGGGCGTCGGCGGCAATTGGGACTTCGACAAGATGAACGCGTGGCTGACCAGCCCGCGCAAGTTCGCGCCAGGCACGAAGATGACCTTCGCCGGCCTCGGCAATGCGCAGGATCGCGCCAACGTCATCGCCTATCTGAACAGCCAGGGTTCGAACCTGCCGCTGCCGGCGGCACCGGCCGCGGGCGCTGCGCCGGCGAAGGAAGGCGCGGAAAAGCCTGCGACCAACGCCGCCAAGGATTCGATCACCAACACCGACGCCGCGAACAACCTCGGCAACACCGGCACGCCCGCGTCGGGCGCTCCGTCGGTCGATCCCAACGCCGCCAAGGAAGGCGCGAAGGCGGGGAAGTAGAATAATCGTCCCTCCGGGGAGGGAAGCGCCGGAGCGGGCGACAGTTGCCCATTACCCGTCACCCCGGCCTTGAGCCGGGGTCCCGCTTCGCCTTCAGCAGCAATGCAGGCTTACGTGACGTCGAAAGCGGGACCCCGGGTCAAGCCCGGGGTGACGGTACGTTTCGAAAGGTCGAGCGAAACGGGTACTCCGTCAGAGGGCGAGCCCGCGCTCAGCCCTCCTGCTTCGCCTGTTCTTCGTAGAACGCCCGCACGACGTCCCAGGCCTCTTCGGCGGTTTCGACATAGGTGAAGATGCCGAGATCGCGCTGGCTGACGACGCCTTCATCGACCAGCGCCTGGAAGTTCACCACCTTTTCCCAGAATTCGCGGCCGAACAGCAGCACGGGGATCGGCTTGATCTTGCCGGTCTGGATCAGCGTCAGCAGTTCGAACAGTTCGTCGAACGTGCCGAACCCGCCGGGGAAGGCGGCCAGCGCGCGGGCGCGGAGCAGGAAGTGCATCTTGCGCAGCGCGAAATAGTGGAACTGGAAGCTCAGCGACGGCGTGACATAGGGGTTGGGCGCCTGTTCGTGCGGCAGGACGATGTTGAGGCCGATCGATTCGGCGCCGACATCGGTCGCGCCGCGGTTGGCCGCTTCCATGATCGACGGGCCGCCCCCGGAGCAGACGACGAACTGGCGCATCCCCTTCTGGTCGCGCGGCACGCGGCTGGCGATCTGCGCGAGTTCGCGTGCGACCTCGTAATAGCGGCTCTTGTCGACCAGCCGCTGCGCGATCGCGCGGCTGGTGTCGTCGGTGGCGAGCTCCAGCATCGCCTGCGCCTTGGCAGGCTCCGGAATGCGCGCCGAGCCGTACATGACGAAGGTGGAGGCAATCTTTGCCTCTTCCAGCAGCAGTTCGGGCTTCAGCAATTCGAGCTGGAAGCGGACGGGGCGCAGATCCTCGCGCAGCAGGAAGTCCATGTCCTGGAAGGCGAGCTTGTAGGCGGGGTGCTCGGTCTGCGGCGTCGAGATCGCCTGTTGGGCGGAGGCGGCATCCTGGCTGGCGCGGGGGAAGACCCGCTCGGGTACGCGTGTATCGGTCATCCGAGGGAAGTAGAGCAAAGCTTCCGCCCGCTCAACGGCCTATCGGCACAGGCCGGCATGATCGTCTTCCAGGTGCAGATGGTTTCGATGCGCGGCATTATACGCCGGCGACAGGACCGTGCCGAACCGCCGGCACGCCGAGGCGTGGATCGTCGTCAGGAAGCGTTGCACCGCCGGGTCCGGTGAGGTCCAGTCGTTCAGGATCGAGACGCGCCGCCCGTCCTTCAGCGTGACGCCGCCGATATCGATCGCGTTGGCGATCGCGTGGCCGGAGCGGCGATTGCCGTGCGCCGCGCCGACGACGTTGCGGCAGGCATAGCTGCCCATGCTCTGCACGCTCGCGAGTTCGCTGCCCAGGATCTGGTAAGCGGCGGGAGCCACCGCATTGCGTACCCAGGCTGAAAAGGCGCGTGCCTCGCCGCAGCGGACCGCGCCAAGGCCGGGGACGGGCACGCCGATCTCGACCAGCTGCACTGCGCCCGACAGGCCGCAGCCGTTGCCGTAATCCTTGTCCGGCAGCACGCGATAGGCGACGTTCATGGCGCGCAGGTCGGCGAGGCATTGTGCGGTCTCGCGAATCGACGGGGTCACGATCGACGCGCGGGGTGCGCGCGCCGGGGCGGGCGCGGGCCGCTCGCGGCTGCCGCACCCGGCCAGCGCGAGCAAGGCGGCCGCCGTCGAAACCCTGTTTACCGCAATACGCACAAGCCCCCCCCGTCCCAGCTGGGGGGGCGTTCGGCGATCGGCACGCTCGGCGATAGGGGCGTTACGACAACCGGTGCCGCTGGAGCGACGACAGCTCGGTCATCAGCTTTACCAACAGGATCGCGAGCGGGACGTCGATGGCGAGGCCGAGCACATACAGCCAATTGGCTTCGATCGCGGTGGCGACGTCCTTCGCCGCCATCGTCGCGCGGAAGGTCACCTGGCCGAACACGTTGGTCGCGAGCCACAGGCCCCACCAGACGCGCATCCAATAGGGCGTAGTTACCGCCTGCGGATCGTCGGGTGACACGGTCGCCGCCCAGCTCTCGCGCACGCCGATGAACGGCTTCCACAGCGTCGCGATCGGCACGAAGAACCAGCCAACGTTCCAGCCGGGCGAAATGGTCATGGTCTCGCTCCACTGATGCGCGTTGCGGTTGACCAGGAAAATCCAGCGCAGGACGGCAACACCGCTGAGGAGAAACATCAGCATGAACAGGCCGCCGGTCACCGCCGCAATATCGTCGGACAGTGCGATGGCGGCATGATCGCGCATCGCGCCACCGAGCCCGCCGAGGACGTTGATCTGCCACAGGCTGGCCAGCGCGATGGCGATATCGCTGGCCAGCCAAAGCCAGACGAGGATGGTGGCGCGGCGCGCGGGGCGTGTAGGGTCGGTCGTCATGACGGCTCCTATCGGCAATGTGTCCGATTCGAACATTCCCCGATCGAGGGTGCCCTGTCGAGGGGCTTTCCTGCCGATGGCCGGGATCAGCGCGCGGTCGTGCCCCGTTGCGTCAGCAGCGCGGCCTGTCGTGCCGAAACCTGCCTGACAATCCGAACCATCAGGATGACGAGCGGTACGTCGATCGCGAGCAGCGCCACGTCCGCCCAGCGTGCGGCCGCGAGGTGCGACGCACGGTGCGCCTCATCCATCAGCGTTCCGCCGATCGGTCCGAACAGATTGGCGAGCAGCCACAACCCCCACCACCAGCGCAGCAGCGCGGGCACCGGCACCGTGTGGGGCGCAACCGGATCGATGCTCGTCCGCCAGATGTCCACCATGCCGCGAAACGGGCGCCACAGGTTGAGCACGGGAAGGAAGAATCGTCCGACCGCCCACCCCGGCGACACCGCGATCCGGTCGCTCAGTGCATGCGCACGGACGGCGGCGCGATACACCCAGCGCAGGACCAATACGATCGTGACGAGATGGACCAGGATCGCGACCGAGCCGATCGCCTCGCCGACCGGTGCCGCTTGGGCAAGATGGTCGGGTGAGGGTGTGCCGCCTAAGGCCGCCACAGTGCTCAGGGCGAAGACGGCATAGGCCGCGACCGCCGCCTGACAGGCCAGCCATATCCACAGCCACGCCACGGTCGCCTTCGCTCCCGTCTTCGGCGCTGCCGCAATGTCCATGGCCTCATCCCCCCTTCGCCCTGTCAGGTTAGTATCGTGCAGCCCGCGCGAATGGTCGATCCGAACTTTTGCACGCCTTTTGAGTTGCCAGCGCCGGCACGTGCCACTAGGGCGGTAGGCGGGCCACGCCGTCCCAACGCGGCGCGCGCTCTCTGTGAGGAGAGATACATTGACGGATACCGCCACCGCACCCGCCGTTACGGGTGCGACCAAGCCGACCACCAAACCGGCACGCCCCTTCTTCAGCTCCGGTCCCTGCGCCAAGCCTCCGGGCTGGGATGCGTCGAAGCTCGCCACCGATTCGCTCGGCCGTTCGCATCGCTCCAAGATCGGCAAGCAGCGCCTGCAATATTGCATCGATCTGATGCGCGAGCTGCTGAACCTGCCCGACACGCACCGCATCGGCATCGTGCCGGGCAGCGACACGGGCGCGTTCGAGATGGCGATGTGGACGATGCTCGGCGCGCGTCCCGTGACGGCGCTCGCGTGGGAAAGCTTCGGCGAAGGCTGGGTGACGGATGCCGTCAAGCAGCTCAAGATCGACCCCACCGTCATCCGCGCGGATTACGGCCAGCTGCCCGACCTCGGCCAGATCGACTGGACGAATGACGTGCTGTTCACCTGGAACGGCACCACCAGCGGCGTGCGGGTGCCGAATGCGGACTTTATCCCGGACACCCGCGAGGGCCTGTCCTTCGCCGACGCGACCAGCGGCGTGTTCGCCTATGATATCGACTGGTCGAAGATCGATGTCGCGACGTTCAGCTGGCAGAAGGTGCTTGGCGGCGAGGGCGGTCATGGCGTCCTGATCCTCGGCCCCCGCGCGGTCGAGCGGCTGGAAAGTTACACGCCGGCCTGGCCGCTGCCCAAGGTGTTCCGCCTGGTGTCGAAGGGCAAGCTGACCGAAGGCATCTTCAAGGGCGAGACGATCAACACGCCGTCGATGCTGGCGGTGGAGGATTGCATCGCCAGCCTCGAATGGGCGAAGTCGTTGGGTGCGGGCGGCTTGATCGCGCGCTCGGACGCCAATGCGGCGGCGCTCGACCGGATCGTCGCGGAGCGCGACTGGCTCGGCCACCTCGCGCAGGACCCGGCATCGCGGTCGAAGACCAGCGTGTGCCTGACCGTGGAGGGCGCCGACGAAGCGTTCATCAAGGCGATGGCCGGCGCGCTGGAAAAGGAAGGCGCCGCCTTCGACGTCGCCGGATATCGCGATGCCCCGGCGGGCCTGCGCATCTGGTGCGGCGCCACGGTCGATACCGCGGATATCGAGGCGCTCGGTCCGTGGCTCGACTGGGCCTACGCGACCGCCAAGGCTGCGGCCTAATCCTCATTGTCACCCCGGGCTTGACCCGGGGTCCCGCTTCTTCCCGCCGCCCGCTGCAATTAAGCGGGACCCCGGCTCAAGGCCGGGGTGACGGCGTATCTCTTCAAGGACACTCTTATGCCCAAAGTCCTCATCAGCGACAAAATGGACCCCAAGGCCGCGCAGATCTTTCGCGAGCGCGGTGTCGAGGTCGACGAGATCACCGGCAAGACGCCGGACGAACTGAAGGCGATCATCGGCCAGTATGACGGCCTCGCCATCCGCAGCTCGACCAAGGTCACCAAGGATATCCTCGAGCACGCGACCAACCTGAAGGTCGTCGGCCGCGCCGGCATCGGCGTCGACAACGTCGACATCCCCGCCGCCAGCGCCAAGGGCGTCGTGGTGATGAACACGCCGTTCGGCAATTCGATCACCACCGCCGAACACGCCATCGCGTTGATGTTCGCGCTCGCCCGCCAACTACCTGAGGCGGATGCCTCGACGCAGGCGGGCAAGTGGGAAAAGAACCGCTTCATGGGCGTCGAGCTGACCGCGAAGACGCTGGGCCTGATCGGTGCCGGCAATATCGGCAGCATCGTTGCCGACCGCGCGCGCGGCCTGAAGATGAAGGTCGTGGCGTTTGATCCGTTCCTGACGCCGGAACGTGCGATCGAGATGGGCGTCGAGAAGGTGACGCTCGACGAATTGCTCGCGCGTGCCGACTTCATCACGCTGCACACGCCGTTGACCGATCAGACGCGCAACATCCTGTCGGCCGAGAATCTCGCCAAGACGAAGAAGGGCGTGCGCATCATCAATTGCGCGCGCGGCGGCCTGCTCGACGAGGCGGCGCTGAAGGAAGGCCTCGATTCGGGCCATATCGCCGGCGCCGCGCTCGACGTGTTCGTCGAGGAGCCGGCCAAGGCGTCGCCGCTGTTCGGCACGCCGAACTTCGTCAGCACGCCGCATCTCGGCGCATCGACCACCGAAGCGCAGGTCAATGTCGCGATCCAGGTCGCCGAGCAGATGGCCGACTTCCTGGTGTCGGGCGGCGTCACCAACGCGCTCAACATGCCGAGCCTGTCCGCTGAGGAAGCGCCGAAGCTGAAGCCCTATATGGCGCTTGCGGAGAAGCTGGGTTCGCTGGTCGGGCAGCTCACCACCGGCGCGATCAGCCGCATCTCCGTCCATACCGAAGGCGCGGCGGCGGACCTCAATGCCAAGCCGATCGTCAGCGCGGTGCTCGCCGGGTTCCTGCGCAACCAGACCGACACGGTGAACATGGTCAACGCGCCGCTGCTCGCCCGCGATCGTGGTGTCGAGGTGCGTGAGGTGCGGACCGAGCGCGAGGGCGATTACCACACGCTGCTGCGCGTGTCGGTGAAGACCGCGGACGGCGAACGCTCGGTCGCGGGGACGCTGTTCGGCGATCAGGCGCCGCGCTTGGTCGAGCTGTTCGGCATCAAGGTGGAGGCCGATCTCGCCGGCCCGATGCTCTATGTCGTCAACGAGGACGCGCCGGGCTTCATCGGCCGTCTCGGCACGACGCTGGGCGAGGCGGGCGTCAACATCGGCACCTTCCACCTCGGCCGCCGTTCGGCGGGCGGCGAGGCGGTGCTGCTGCTCTCGGTTGACGAAGCGGTGAGCGCGGACCTGCTCGCGAAGGTGAAGGCGCTGCCGGGCGTGAAGACCGCAATGGGCCTGGCGTTCTGATGATGGGCCGGGCAGCGCCGCGATACGGCGTTGCCCGGTCCCGCGGCTGGCGATAGGGCGGCGTGATCATGACTCCCCTGCTTCCCGAAGGTTTTCGCGACCGCCTGCCGCCCCATGCCGATGCCGCCGCGGCGATCGAGGCGCGCGCGCTGGAGGCGGCCCGCCTCTATGGCTATGAACGCGCCGATCCGCCGTTGGTGGAATATGCCGATGCGCTGGGATCGCGGTTGAAGGACGGCGCGCTGACCGATGCGGTGCGCTACGTCGATCCTGTGTCGCAGCGGACGCTGGCGATCCGCCCCGATGTGACCGCACAGATCGCGCGGATCGCCGCGACGCGCATGGGGCATCACCCGCGGCCCGTGCGCCTGTCCTATGCGGGACCCGTGCTGAAACTGCGCAGTCCCGAACTCGCACCGGCGCGCGAATGGCGGCAGATCGGCTGCGAGCTGATCGGCCTCGATTCGATCCCCGCAGCGCAGGAAGTGGTGGCGGTCGCGGTGTCGGCGCTGACTGCGGCGGGGGCGAACGGGCTGTCGATCGACTTCACCTTGCCCGATCTGGTCGATACGCTGGCAGCCGGGCCGTTCCCGGTCGCGGCAGACAAGATCGACACGTTGCGCGATCGGCTGGACGCCAAGGATGCCGGCGCGGTGGCGGCACTGGCGCCGGACTATCTGCCGCTGGTCGAGGCGGCGGGGCCGTTCGCATCGGCACTGGAGCGACTGCGCGCGTTCGATCGTGATGGGGTGCTGGCGAGCCGGCTCGACGGGTTGGCCGCGATCGCCGCCGGCATGGGGGACGGCGTCACGCTGACGCTCGATCCGACCGAGCGGCATGGCTTCGAATATCAGACGTGGCTCGGCTTCTCGCTGTTCATCGCCGGCGCGCCGCGCGAGGTGGGCCGCGGCGGCACGTACACCGTGATGCACGAAGGCGGGGCGGAAGAAGCGGCCACCGGCTTCTCGCTCTACGCCGACGCGATTCTGGCGACCGCTGGTCCGGTCGAGCGCCGCCGCCTGTTCCTGCCCTTCGGCACGCCGGCCGAGGCGGGTGCGGCGATGCGCGCGGCGGGCTGGGTCACGGTCGCGGCGCTGGAGGCGGACGATACGCCCGAAGCGCAGCTGGCGACGCACGTTTACGCGGACGGTGCGGCGCGAGCGCTGTAACTTTGCGGTGACATATGGCCGAATCGGCGCTTACGTTGGATGCGGCGGCGATCCTGCCGTCACTCCAATGGGAGACAGCGATGTCGTTTGGTGACGTGTGCCTGTTCCTTGGGGCGTTGTTTGGCTTCGGCACCCTCCTGTTGAAGGTGGTCGAAGTGGCGCGTCACAAGTAAGGTGCAACGGGCGGGGGATACGCGGCAACGTGTCCCCCAAACGATTGAACCCCCGCCACGGCAATGACGGGGGTTCATCCAATGGCAGTGCCATGTCGTTTGGTACATTTCACATAGCGCATCACGGCCGTTTTGGCAATCCGCCGCTCCACCATTGACCCGTCGCCTGCATCCCGGTAGCTGCGCGCTCGTATTTCAGGACCATCCGTTGCGCCGAGTCCTGTCGAAGGGCGCAGGGGATCACGCCGGCAGGCGGAGACCTGTATCCATGGCCAACGTAGCAGTCATCGGCGCGCAATGGGGCGACGAGGGCAAGGGCAAGATCGTCGACTGGCTCGCCGAGCGCGCCGACATGGTCGTGCGCTTCCAGGGCGGGCACAACGCCGGCCACACGCTGGTCGTCGGCGAGAACGTCTACAAATTGTCGCTGCTGCCGTCGGGCATCGTGCGTGGCACGCCCTCCGTCATCGGCAATGGCGTGGTGCTCGACCCCTGGGCGCTGAAGGCCGAGATCGAGCGGCTGGGCGAGCAGGGCGTATCGGCGACGCCGGAAACGCTGCGCATCGCAGACACCTGCGCGCTGATCCTGCCGCTGCACCGCGACCTCGACGGGTTGCGCGAGGATGCCTCGGGTGCGGGCAAGATCGGCACCACGCGCCGCGGTATCGGCCCGGCGTACGAGGACAAAGTCGGTCGCCGCGCGATCCGCGTGTGCGATCTGGGGCACCTCGACGATCTGGGACCGCAGCTCGACCGGCTGCTGGCGCATCACGACGCGCTGCGTGCCGGGTTCGGCGCGGCGCCGATCGACCGGGCGGGGCTGCTGGAGGAATTGCGCGCGATCGCTGGTTTCGTCCTTCCCTTCGCCAAGCCGGTGTGGCGCGACCTCAACGAGGCACGCGGCCGCGGCAAGCGCATCCTGTTCGAAGGCGCGCAGGGCGTCCTGCTCGACGTCGATCACGGCACCTATCCGTTCGTCACCTCGTCCAACACGATCGCAGGCACCGCGGCGGGCGGTTCGGGCCTGGGGCCGGCGGCGGTCGGCTTCGTGCTCGGCATCGCCAAGGCCTATACGACGCGCGTCGGATCGGGGCCGTTCCCGACCGAGCTGAACGACGAGACCGGCGAGCGGTTGGGGCAGCGCGGCCATGAGTTTGGCACCGTTACGGGGCGCAAGCGGCGCTGCGGGTGGATCGATACCGTGCTGCTGCGTCAGTCGGCCGCGGTCGGCGGCATCACCGGTATCGCGCTGACCAAGATCGACGTGCTCGACGGGTTCGAGACGGTGAAGATTTGCACCGGCTATCGCCTGAATGGCGCGGAGCTCGACTATTTTCCGGCGCATGCCGCGGATCAGGCGAATGTCGAGCCGATCTACGAAGAGATGGAAGGCTGGCAGGAGTCGACCGCCGGCGCGCGCAGCTGGGCAGACCTGCCGGCACAGGCGATCAAGTATATCCGCCGCGTCGAGGAGCTGATCCGCTGCCCGGTCGCGCTGGTGTCGACCAGCCCCGAGCGGGAGGATACGATCCTGGTCCGCGATCCCTTCGCCGACTGACGACATGAAAAAAGGGCCGGGTAGCCAAGCCACCCGGCCCTTTTTTAGGCGTTAGCCAAAGATTACGGGGTCGGCGTGGTGGTGCCGGTGGTGCCGCCCATGGTGCCCCCCATCGTACCCGTAGTCGACGTGCCACCCATGGTGCCGGTCGTACCGGTGCCGCCCATCGTACCGGTGGTGCTACCCGTGCCGGTGCCGGTCATGCCGCCCATCGTATCGGTCGTGCCCGGGGCGGGGGTGGTGGTCGTCGTCGAATTCGTCGTGCCGGTCGTACTGCCGTTCATGCCGGCGGTGCCGCTACGGCCACGCTTCATCGACTTGGACGAACGGCTCTGCGTCGTGGTGGTGGTGGTGCTCTGGTCGGTCGGCGACGTGGTCGTCGTCTGGCCACCCATGGAGCCGGTGGTCGAACCGCCCGTCGTGGTCTGGGCGAAAGCGGCGGTCGGGATCAGCATGGCAGCTGCCATGATCGGAAGGACCTTACGCATTGTTCTCTCCTGCAAAAATTGCTTGACCCCAACGGGTTAGCATGGAGAGTGTTCCGCCCTTCGCGGCCTCAACGGCCCGTCTGGCCCCGGTGAAGCAACGCTTGGTCCGCTAAAACCAATGCCGTCATCGCCTCGACGACGGGCACGCCGCGGATGCCGACGCAGGGGTCGTGGCGGCCTTTCGTGGCGATTTGCGTCTCCTCGCCGGTGCGCGTGATCGTGTCGACGGGGGTCAGGATCGAGCTGGTCGGCTTGAACGCGACGCGCAACGTGATCGGCTGGCCGGTGGCGATGCCGCCCGCAATGCCGCCTGCATGGTTGGCGAGGAAGCGGGGGCCGGTATTGCCGGCGCGCATCGGGTCGGCATTCTGTTCGCCGGTCAGCGCGGCGGCGGCGAAGCCGTCCCCGATCTCGAAGCCCTTCACCGCATTGATGCTCATACAGGCCGACGCGAGTTCGCTGTCCAGCTTGGCATAGAGCGGCGCGCCCCAGCCAGCCGGCACGCCCGTCGCCTCGCACGCGACGACCGCGCCGACGGACGACCCGGACTTGCGCGCGGCATCGACGATCGCTTCCCAGCGGGCGGCGGCGGCAGCGTCGGGGCAGAAGAAGGGGTTGGCGTCGATCTGTGCATCGTCGAACGCGGCGTAATCGATCCGGTCGCCGCCGATCGCCTCGACCCAGGCGCGGATTTTGACCTGCGGGATCACCGCCCGCGCCACCGCACCCGCCGCCACCCGGCTCGCCGTCTCGCGCGCTGATGACCGCCCGCCGCCGCGATAGTCGCGAAAGCCATATTTGGCGTCATAGGCATAGTCGGCATGGCCGGGGCGATAGGCGAGCGCGACCTCGGAATAATCCTTCGAACGCTGGTCGACATTCTCGATCATCAGGCTGATCGGCGTGCCGGTCGTCTTGCCCTCGAACACGCCGGACAGGATGCGCACCTGATCGGGCTCGCGCCGCTGCGTGGTGAAGCGGCTGGTGCCCGGGCGGCGCTTGTCGAGCCATGGCTGGATGTCGGTCTCGCTCAAGGCGATCCCCGGCGGGCAGCCGTCGACGACCGCGCCGATCGCGGGCCCGTGGCTTTCGCCCCAGGTGGTGAAGCGAAACAGATGGCCAAAGCTGTTGATGCTCATTGCGATGCCCCCAGTCGCGCAAAGGCGGGTGCATGCGCCGCCTCGCCCCGCACGCCGCACGGGATTAGTCCGCCTTGCAACGGCAGCGCCATGAAATAGTCGCCCGCATAGGGCGAGGCGAACCCGCTTGCGACATCGGTGGCGAAGCCGAAACGGGTGTAGAAGGCCGGTTCGCCGAGCGCGAAGCAGAGCACGATACCCGCTGCCTCCAGCTGCTCGACCCCGGCGGCGACCAACGCCTCCGCCACGCCCTGTCGGCGCCATTCCGGCGCGACGGCGAGCGGCGCCAGCGCGACCGCGGCAACGGACTTGCCGCCGACGTCGACCCGCATCCGGCTGAACGCGACTAAGCCGGCGAGCGCACCGTCGATCTCGGCGACGAGGACGAGCACCATGTCGCCCTCCACGCATAGGTCGCGGACCAGCGTCGCCTCGTCGGGCGCCGGGAAACAGTCGCGCAACAGCGCGTCGATCGCGGCGACGTCGCGGCCAGCGGCAGGGCGGATCGTCGGCATCACGCCAGCGCGATGTCGGGCGCGTCCTCTGCCTTCATGCCGATGACGTTATAGCCGGCATCGACATGGTGGATTTCGCCGGTGACCCCCGCCGACAGGTCGGACAGCATGTAGACGCCCGCGCCGCCGACATCCTCGATCGTCACGGTGCGACGCAGCGGGCTGTTCAGCTCGTTCCACTTCAGGATGTAGTTGAAGTCGCCGATGCCGCGCGCCGCCAGCGTCTGGATCGGGCCGGCCGAGATGGCGTTGACGCGGATGTTTTCCGGGCCGAGGTCGACCGCGAGATACTTCACGCTCGTTTCCAGCGCGGCCTTGGCGACGCCCATGACGTTGTAATGCGGAATGACCTTTTCCGCGCCGTAATACGTAAGCGTCAGGATCGACCCGCCCTGCGGCATCATCGCGCGCGCACGCTGCGCCACGGCGACCAGCGAATAGGCCGAAATGTTCATGGTCATCAGGAAGTTGTCGAGCGTGGTGTCGTAGAACTTGCCACGCAGCTGCGACTTGTCGGAAAAGCCGATGGCATGGACGACGAAGTCGATCGTCGGCCATTCCTGCGCCAGCGCCGCGAAGGTCGCATCCAGTGCCGCCATGTCCGACACGTCGCAATCGAACAGGCGGGCGACGCCGAGCTGTTCGGCGAGCGGACGCACGCGCTTTTCCATCGCGGCGCCCTGATAGGAAAAGGCAAGTTCCGCGCCCTGTTGCGACAATTGCTTGGCAATGCCCCAGGCCAGCGACTTGTCGTTGGCGAGGCCCATGATCAGCCCCCGCTTGCCTGCCATCAAACCCGTCACGCGCTCATTACCTTATTCTGTGGTCGCGGCCTCCTGTAGCGCCGGTTCGGGGGGTTCCGCCAGTGCTGCGTTGAGATGGGCACCGAAGACGAGGCCCAGACCGATCAGATAGAAGAACAGCAGCATGACGACGACGCCCGCGAGGCTGCCGTAGGTGAGGTCGTAGCCGCCGAGCTGGCTGAGCACGAGCGGCAGCAGCGCGGTCATGCTGACCCACCAGCCTGCGGTGAACAGCGCGCCCGGCCATTTCGGGCAGTCGCTGTGGCGATATTTGCCCGGCGTCACCGAGTAAAACAGCAGATAGAGCGCCCCGAACATGATGAGGCCGGGGATCAGTCGCGATAGGCCGACCCAGCCTGCGGCGTCGCGCGCGAAGGGCAGCAGCCGATAGATGAACTGTTCGGCCGCGGTTAGGATACCCTGCACTAGGAAGCTCATCAGCGCGATGATGACGGACAGGATGATGACGCCCGACGACGACAGGCGTGACCGCCAGAAGGGCACGCTGGCCTTCACGCCATAGGCGCGATGAAAGATGTCGCGGATCGTCTCGACGAAGCTGCCGACGGTCCACAGGCCGACAAGGCCGCCCAGCCACAACAGTGATCCCGTCCGGGCGACGAGGACGTCGGCGATCGGCTTGCGCAGGATATCGGCGACGTTGGGCGGCAGGACGTGGAGGAAGGAACTGACCGCACGCTGCGTTTCGGCGCTCTGCCCCAGCAACGACAGCACCGCCGCCGCGGTGATGAAGAACGGGAACACCGTCATCAGCGCAAGATAGGCGAGGTTGCCGGCGTGGATGAAGCCATCGTTGAACACGCCGAGTCCGGCCCGCTTCACGACCTCGATCGCGGCAGGGCCGGGCTTCAGCTTGGCCAGTTGATGACGGGCGCCCTTGCGCAGATGCGCACGGGCTTCGGGGGTCAGGGCTGTCGTATCGGTCACTACCCCCGTCAGACGCCCATCGCGGCGCGCGGGTTCCGTGGGTCCTGCCATCCGTCGGCGAACTGTTGCAACGCTGCATCATCGGACGGAAGGTCGATCATCAGCGTGACCAATTGGTCGCCCCGGCTGCCGTCCTTCTTGTGGAAGCCCTTGCCCTTCAGGCGCAGCGTCTTGCCCGAACTGGTGCCCTTGGGGATCGTCAGCATCACCGCCTTGTCGACGGTGGGCACGCGCACCGCGCCGCCCTTCACCGCCTCGGTCAGCGTAATCGGCAGGTCGAGCCGCACGTCGTCGCCATCGCGCGTGAAGAAGCGGTGGCCCTGCACCTCGATCGCGACGATCGCGTCGCCCGCGCCGCCGGGGCCGGGTTCGCCCTTGCCGGCGAGCTTCATCTGGGTGCCCGTCTCGACCCCGGCGGGCAGCTTCAGGTCGATCGCCTTGCCGTCGCCGAGCGTCACGCGCTGCGGCGCCAGCGTCGCGGCATCGACGAAGGGCACCTGCAACCGGTAGGTGATCGTCGCGCCCTTGGGCTGCGGGCGGCGGCCGAAGCCACTGGCGAAGCCGCCACCACCGCCGCGCTGAGCGCCGCCGAACAATCCTTCGAAAATGTCGCTCATGTCGGCGTCGCCCGCGCCGAATTCGAAGCCGGCGCTGCTGAAGCCGCCGCCCGCATTGGTGCGCCCGCCGCCAGGCCGCGCGCCGCCGCCGAAGCCGAAGGGCGAGGCGGGGTTGCCGTCGCCATCGATCTCGCCCCGATCGAAGCGTGCGCGCTTGTCCTTGTCGGTCAGCAGATCGTAGGCGCCGGTCACCTGGCTGAAGCGTTCGGCCGCCTTCGGATTGTCCTTGTTGCGGTCGGGATGCAACTCTTTGGCGAGCTTGCGATACGCCTTCTTGATGTCGGCCTCGGACGCGCCCCGCGCGACGCCCAAAGTCTGATATGGATCGGCCATTGGTTCCCCGTTGGTGTATTATGAACCTATGTGGGGGAGGCCGCGCCGCAACGCAATCGGTGGCTGCTTCGTTGGTGGGTCATCGAGGAGAGTGACGATGACCGACACACAGCCCACGCAGGCGATGAGCACGGATCGCGGCGGATCGAACGACGGCGTCGAGGCGCCGGGCGGCAAATCCGCGAGTGAAAGCAACGGCGGCGCCTATCCCAATCCGCATACGGGCAAGGACGCGAAAGACCGTGACGGGGTCGGTGGTGGCTTCCTGGGTCATGGTGGGCAGAGCGGAATGGATTATTCCGGCACGGGTGATGGGGATACGGACGAGGATGTCGGGAACACGAATGCGGTGACGAAGTAGTCTCGGCTCCCTAACCTTCGTCATCCCGGCGAACGCCGGGATCCATGGTCGCGATGAGGCCGATGGCGCGCGCAACGTCGGCGGCTTCCTGTCCATGGATCCCGGCGTTCGCCGGGATGACGAACTAGGGGTCAGGCGAGCGGCGCCACGTCCACGCTGACCGACATGCTTTGCGCCTGCGAGCCCAGCACCACACCATCGACCGGCGCGATCTCGGCATAATCGCGGCCGACGGCCATGACGATATGGTCGCCCGCCATCCAGATGCCGTTGGTGGGATCAAGCCCGACCCAACCGCGCACCGGGCCGCACCACAACAGCACCCAGGCATGCGTCGCATCGGCGCCGACCAGCCGCGGCTGCCCCTCCGGTGGGATGGTGCGGATATAGCCGCTGGCATAGGCCGCGGGCAGGCCGGCGGCGCGCAGGCCGGTGATCATGATCTGCGCGAAGTCCTGGCACACACCCTTGCGCTGCCGGAACGCCTCGCGCGGCGGCGTATCGACCAGCGTCGCGTGCGGATCGAAGGCGAAATCACGCTGGATGCGGCGGGCGAGCGCGATCCCTGCCTCCAGGCTACCGCGGTCGGGCGCAAGGTCTTCGGCGCAATAGGCCGCGATGTCGCGGTCGAGCGGAATGAGTGGTGAGGGGAACAGGTAATTCGCCGGTCCCGCCGCCGACAAATCGCGGCTGGCGAGGGCCAGCGCGGCGATCTCGCCCAGCGTCGGGTCGGCGGCGGCGGGCACCGGCACTAGTCGGTCGACCGTCAGGCGCGCGACGCTTTCGATCGTCAGGCTGCGCACCGGCGTATCGACCACCAGTCGCGTGACATGAGCAAGGCCCGCTTCGGCAAGGCCGGTGCTCGTCCGACCGGCGGGCTCGACGGTCAGGTTGTAATCCTCCAGCACCTGCCCCGGCCAGTCGATCGGCTTCAGCCGCAGGTTGCAGCGCGCAAACTTGACGTTGCCGCCATAGTCGAAACGGGTGACGTGGCGGACGTCGTAGCGCATCGGGTGCGTGATCATGCCAGGGTAAGCCCGACGGCGCGCAGCGGCTCGGCACCTTGCAGGAAGTAGCGGCGCGCGATCGCGTCGGACAATTGCGCAAGGCGCCGCTCGATATCGCCCAGCGCATCGGCGTCGATCGCTGCCGCATCGGTCATCGCCAGCGTCGCGGCGAGCGCGGCGGCGTGGCTTTGCTGCGGTTCGGGCATGCCGTCGTCGCTCAGGACCGGCAGATCGGCGAGCCGCTGGGTAATGCGCTCGGCCTGGTAGGCGAGGCTGCGCGGGTTGCCGGGATCGAGCGCGACGAGATCGACGACGGGGACGCGCGCGATCCCGGTCAGATACCGCTGGCGATAGCTGATCTGGCTGTCGGCGAGGTCGAGCAGGGTCGACAGATCGTCCGCGGTCGCGCCGGGCATGCCGAACAGCCGCAGCGCGCGCGTCATCGCGATGGCGCGTTCGATACGCCGGCCGATGTCGTGGAAGCGCCAGGCCGCGGTGCGCCCCATATGCTCCGCCGACAGGCCGAGGATCGCGGCATAGCGGCGCTGTAGCGAGCCCGCCCGGTCGAGCATGCCGCGGTGGGTGGGGAAGGGTGCTTCGAGCAGCCGCATCATATCGGCGGACAGGCGGTCACGCGATCCTTCGCCGATGCCGCGGGCCAGGCGGTTGATCTTCGCGACCGAATGCCAGGCCTCATCCTCCATCGCGGTGCGCGCGAAGGCAGTGAGGTCGCCGCGGCGCATCGAGTCGGGGTGGGGCGCCGCACCATTGCCCGCGATCAATCCGACCAGCTTGGCGACGGTGGCGTCGGACAAGGCCGCCCCGCCGTCCGCCGCGATCGAATGGCCCAGCATCACGCGGATCGCCGCGAGCAGCGCCTCGCCGCGCTCCAAATAACGGCCGAGCCAATAGACATTGTCGGCGACGCGGCTGGGCAGCGTGCCGGGGTTGCGGCGGACGTTGTGCGAATCGGGGGCGGGCAACAGGGAGACGGGCTCCACCGCCTCGGCACCATGGACGCAGACGTCGGCGGACCACAGACCTTCGCCCAGCACGCTGGCGCGTGGGTCGGTCGCCTCGCCGATGCGGGCGAAACCGCCGGGCATGACCGTCCAGCCGCCGCTCGCGTCGCGCGCTGAGAAGACGCGCAGCGTGAAGGGGCGCGGTTCCAGCGTATCGCCGATGACGACGGGCATGGTCGACAGGCGCACGATCTCCTGCCCGACGTAATCCTGCGGGCGCCGGTCCATGTCGGCGAGGAGCATCGCCCTGGCGTCGTCGTCCAGCTCGCCGCCATGCACGGTGCGGCCCTGCGGCAACCCGAGCGGGGCGGGACCGAAGGCAGTGCCGATCAACATGCGATCGAGGTCTTCGGCGACGCGCGCACGCTCGGTCGGCTGGCCGCACCACCAGGTCGCGATGTTGGGCAGATGCAGGCTCTCGCCCAGCAACCGCGTCGCGAGCTGCGGCAGGAAGGCGCCGAACGCCGGCGCCTCCAGCACGCCCGCGCCCGGCGCGTTCGACAGCACGACATTGCCCGCGGCATAGGCGTCGATGAGCCCGGCGACGCCGATCTGCGAGTGCGAATCGAACGCCAGCGGATCGAGCATGCGCGGATCGACCCGTCGCCAGAGCGCGTCGATGCGCTTGAGGCCCGCGATGGTGCGGACGTAGAGCTGGTTTTCGAGCGCGGCGAGGTCCGCGCCCTCGACCAGCAGCAGGCCGAGATAGCGCGCGAGATGCGCCTGTTCGGGATAGCTGGGGTTGTACCGCCCCGGCGTCAGCAGGCCGATGCGTGGGTCGGCCCGGCGGCACATGGCGGCGATACCGGCGCGGAAGGCGGCAAAGAAGGGCGCATGCCGCTGCACGTTGAGCCGCGCCTGCAATCCGCCGAGCGTGCGGCTTACCGCCAGCCGGTTCTCGAGCGCATAGCCGGCACCCGCTGGCGCGCGCAGGTGATCGGCGAGCACGCGCCATTCGCCGGTCGGCCCGCGGCCAAGGTCGATCGCGATGAAGTGCAGGTGCTTGCCGCCGGGCGGATCCAGCCCCACCATCGGCCGCAGGAAATAGGGGCTGCCGGTAACGAGCGCCGCCGGGATCAGCCCGCGCTCGACCAGGCGCTGCGGGCCGTAGAGATCGGCGATCACCGTCTCCATCAACTCGGCGCGCTGCGTGACGCCGCGGGCGATGCCGGCCCATTCGTCTGCCTCGATCAGCAGCGGCACCGGACTGACCGGCCAGGGGCGCTCGTCCGCCTCGCCGATGATGCGAAAGCCGGTGCCGATGTCGGCCGCGTGGCGGCGCACGCGTTCGCGGACATGGTCGAGATCGTCGGAGGCGACGCTGGCGAGTTCGGCGAACATCGCCGCCCAGGCAGGATCGCCGCTGTCGCACAGCACGTCGCCGCCGCGCGTGCGCGCGCAATAGTCGGCGATCCAGCGCCGGGCATGCGTCTCGGCATCGAATATGGGCGCCGCCTGCGTCGCCATCGCTGTCCGTTCGTCCCCCGCCTTTGGTGCGGCGCACCGTCTACACATGCTGGGGCGGATGCAACAGGGATGTGCCGTCACGTCCTCCCTCGGCAACGCCGGGGGAGGGGGACCGTTCGCGAAGCGAATGGTGGAGGGGGCGGTTCCGCACTCGACAGGTAAGCCGTATCCTCCCCCTCCGTCACCGCTTCGCGGTGCCACCTCCCCCTGGCGGGGGAGGAATTGGACGCCTCACACGTCCGGCAGCACCTGATCCGCCACGCCCCAGCCGGCCAGCGCCCGCGACGTCGCGCGCTTCAGCAGTTCGTCCGCGTCGCATACGGTCCAGCGCGCCGCCGTGTCGATGTCGCGCAACTCGGTCCACGACACGGGCGCCGACACCGGTGCGCCGGCCCGGGCCCGCGCCGAATAGGGCATGATCGCGGTGCTGCCACGCTGGTTGCGCAGATAGTCGATGAAGATGCGGCCCTTGCGCTTCGCCTTGGTCGCGACCGCGACGAAGCGGTCCGGCTCCGCCGCGGCCAGCGCGCGCGCGAAGCGGTCGGCGAAATCTTTCACGGCTGGCCATTCCGCCTGGGGCGTGAGCGGCACGACGACATGGACACCCTTACCGCCCGACAGCAACGGGAAGCTGACGAGGCCGATCTCGGCGAGCTGCGCGCGGACGTGATCGGCGGCCGCCTTGGTGTCCGCGAAGCCCAGGCCCTCGTCGGGGTCGAGATCGATTACCAGTCGGTCGGGCATCTCGATCGCGTCGACGTGGCTGCCCCAGCCGTGGAATTCGATGCTGCCCATCTGTACGCAGGCGACCAGACCGTCGGCGCTGTCGACGTAGAGGTAGGGTTCGACGCTGCCGTCCTTTTCGCGCACGTCGACATGGTGGACGTGTTCGCCGAAACTGCCTGCGTCGTGCTTTTGGAAGAAGCACTGCTTGGCGCGGCCCTGCGGGCAGCGGACCAGGCTGAGCGGGCGGCGGGCGACCCAGGGCAGCATGATCGGGCTGAGCGCCGCATAATAATCGGCGAGCTCACCCTTGGTGACGTTGCTTTCGGGGAAGATCACGCGGTCGCGATTGCTGACTTTGACGTGGATTTCCGGCGTGTCGCCCTGGTCGGGGGCGGGTTCAGGCACTTCCGCGACGACCGTGTCGGCGGGTTTGTCGCCGCGCAGGCCCAGGAAGCTCGCGTGGCGCAGCAGGCCATCGGGCGTCGTCTCGGCAAAGGCGATCTCCGCGACCAATTCGGGGCGAACCCAGCGCGCGCCGCGGACGGCGGCCCGGAAGGGCTTCAGTGCGGTCGCGTCGACCGGTGGTGCGTCCGTCTTGAGCGTCGCAAGGCGTTCGGCCAGATCGTCCATCGTCGCGGTATCGAAGCCGGTGCCGACCTTGCCGGTGTAGCGCCAGTCGCCGCCCTCGCGCACGCCGAGCAGCAGTGACTTGAACCCCCGCCGCTTGTCGGACGGCACCCAGCCGAGGATGACGAATTCCTGGCGACGCGTGCATTTCGCCTTCAGCCACGTGCGGTTGCGGCCGCCGGTATAGGGCGCGTCGGCGCGCTTCGACACGACGCCCTCCATCCCCTCGCGGCACATCGCATCGAACAATTGCTCGCCCGAGCCCAGGACATGTTCCGAGAATTGCAAGCGTCCGTCTTCGCCGACGATGACGCGCAGCCGCTCCTTGCGCTCGACCGTCGTCAGGCCGGTCACATCCTCGCCGTCGAGCGACAGCAGATCGAAGGCGAATAGCGTCATCGCGCCGCCGGCACCGATCGCGTCCTTCAGCGTCGAGAAATCGGGCTTGCCGTCCTTGAACGCGACGATCTCGCCGTCGATCAGCGCGGAGGACACGGGGAGGGCGGCGGCGGCCTCTGCTATCCCCCCAAACTTGTCCGTCCAGTCGAGGCCGTTGCGGGTGTAGACCTTGGCCGACCCATCCGCGACGGCGACGAGGGCGCGATAGCCGTCGTACTTCATCTCGTGCAGCCAGCCGGCGCCGGTGGGTACGCTGTCGACCAAGGTACAGAGCTGGGGGTTCTGGAAGGCGGGGAGTTTGGCCTTCTTGCCCTTTTTCGCACGCGTCGCGCGCGGGGCTGCCCCTCCACCACCCGCTGCGCGGGCGGTTCCCCTCCCCTGCGGAGCAGGAGAGGACTTACCGTCGGCGATCTCCGCCATCGTGCGGCCGGTTGCGACGCTGGTGAGGCCTTCCTCGACCAACGTGTCCGTCCCGCCGGCGTAAGGGTCGTCGATCTTGCGCAACAGCCAATTCTCGCGCTTTTCCTTGCCGCGCGGTTTCAGGCGGATCAGCAGCCATTCGCCCTTCATCCGCTCGCCATCGAGGACGAAGTGGAGATGGCCCTTCTCAATGTCCTTGGCGGACTTGCCCGCGACCGGCGCCCAGGTGCCGCGGTCCCACAGCATCACCGTGCCGCCACCATATTCGCCTTCGGGGATCGTTCCTTCGAACGTCGCATACGACAAAGGATGGTCCTCGGTCCGCACCGCGAGCCGCTTTTCGTCGGGATCGAGGCTGGGGCCGCGCGTCACCGCCCAGCTTTTAAGGACGCCGTCTGCTTCGAGGCGGAAGTCCCAATGGAGGCGGGTGGCGTCATGCTTCTGGACGATGAAGCTGTTGCCGTTGCCCGGCGCGAGCGTACCCGCCGGCTCCGCCGTCTTCGCGAAATCGCGCTTGGCATTGTAGCGGGCGAGCGGGTCGGTCTCAGGCACGCTTCTTCGCCGGGGCGCGTTTGGCGGGGGCCTTCTTCGCGGCGGGCTTTTTCGCCGGCGCGGCCTTGGCTGCCGACCCGCCCGATTTCTCCATCGACTTCTTTAGCGCCGCCATCAGATCGACGACGTTGCTGCTCTTGGCGGGTGTGCCGTCGTCGACCTCCTCGATCACCTTGCCCTTGGTCTTGCGCTTGCGCGCGATCAGAACCTTCAGCGCATCGACGTAGCGGTCGTGAAATTCCTGCGGATCGAAGGCAGCGCTCTTCTTGTCGATCAGCGCCTCGGCAAGGTCGAGCAATTCGCTGTCGGGCTTGGCGTCGGGGATCTCGCGGAAATAGCTCTGTGCCTTGTTCACCTCGTCGGCGTAGCGCAGCGTTTCCAGCACCATGCCCCGGCCACATGGCTTCAGGCTGACGACATATTCGCGCCCGCGCATCGCCAGCTGGCCGAGGCCCACCTTCTTCGTCCGCCGCAGCGCCTCGCGCAGCACGATGAACGCCTCTTCGGCCAGATCGTCGGCGGGCACGACGAAATAGGGTTTTTCGTAATAGAGGACGGGAATTTCGTCGGCGTCGACGAACTGGGTCAGCTCCAGCGTCTTCTTCGATTCGAGCTTCACCGCGTCGATCTCGTCCTGCTCCAGCAGCACGAACTCGCCCTTCGACACCTCATAGCCCTTCATGATCTCGTCGGTGTCGACGGGGCCGACGCCGGTGACGACCTTCTCGTAATGGATCGGCTTGCCGCTGGGTTCGTGGATCTGCTTGAAGGCGACGCTCGCGCCGCTTTTCGTCGCCGAATAGATTTCGACCGGTATCGACACCAGCGCGAGCCGGATCTGTCCTTGCCAATAGGCACGTGCGGGCATTGCGAGGGCTTTCCGTTGCGGAAGCGATTCAATTCACGGGAGAAAGAGTCGTTCCCGCCAATTCCTCCCCCGCCAGGGGGAGGTGGCGCGGCGAAGGCGTGACGGAGGGGGAGGCGAACGGCGCACGTCATTTATAGGACACCGCTGCCCTCCCCCTCCGTCAGCTGCGCTGCCACCTCCCCCCTGGCGGGGGAGGATTTTTGTTTGCGGCCATTTTCCGCTAAGGGGCCGGCCATGGCCGACAATCCCTTCGCGCTGTTCGATGCCTGGTATGCCGAGGCGAAAGACAGCGAACCCAATGACCCCAATGCGATGGCGCTCGCCACCGTCGACGCCGCCGGGCAGCCGTCGGTGCGCATGGTGCTGCTGAAAGGGCATGGCCTCGACGGCTTCGTCTTCTACACCAATCGTGAAAGCCGCAAGGCGGGTGATCTGGCGGCGGTGCCCAAGGCGGCGCTGCTGTTCCACTGGAAGTCGCTGCGCCGGCAGATTCGCATCGAGGGCGCGGTGACCCAGGCGACGGACGCCGAGTCGGATGCGTATTTCGCGTCGCGCGGCCGCGATTCGCAGCTTGGCGCCTGGGCATCGGACCAGTCGCGGCCCCTCGATACGCGTGAGACGTTCGAGGCGCGCTTCGCCGAAATGCAGGCCCGGTTTGAGGGTGGGGACGTGCCGCGGCCGCCGCATTGGGGCGGCTATCGCGTGACGCCGCAGGCGATCGAATTCTGGCAGGATCGCGCGCATCGCCTGCACGAACGCCGCCTGTTCACGCGGACCGACACGGGCTGGACCGAAGGATTGCTGTTCCCATGACGCGCGACGAACAACGCCGTTTCCTGCCGCTGGCGACCCGTGCCGCGCTCGCCAGCGTCAGCATGGCCTGCTTCCTGCTGGCGCTGAAAAGCTTCGCGGCCTGGCACACCGGATCGGTCGCGATGCTCGGCAGCCTGGCCGATACCGCGCTCGATCTGCTCGCCAGCCTCGTGACGCTGTACGGCGTGCGGCTCGCGGCGACGCCGGCGGATCACGACCACCGCTTCGGCCATGGCAAGGCGGAGGCGCTGGCGGCCTTGTTCCAGGTCGCGCTGATCACCGCATCGGCGGCGGGCATCGCGTGGCGCGCGATCACCGCGCTGGGCGAAAACGGCCCGACGGCGGACGCGGAATTCGGCATCGGCGTGTCGCTGATCGCGATCATCGCGACGATCGTGCTGCTCTGGTATCAACGCCGTATCATCCGATCGACGGGTTCGGTCGCGATCATGGCGGACAACGTCCATTACCAGTCCGACGTGCTGCTCAACGGATCGGTGATCCTGGCGCTGGTGGTCGACCAGTATCTGGGCTGGCACAAGGCGGACCCGATCTTCGGCATCGCGATCGCGCTGTGGCTCGCCTGGGGGGCGTTCCAGGCGTCGTCCAACGCGATCGACCAGCTGATGGACAAGGAATGGCCCGAGGATCAGCGCGCCGCCTTCCTCGACGTCGCCGCACGCCAGCCGGGCCTCAAGGGCATCCACGATTTCCGCACGCGCCGGTCGGGCAGCCACGACTTCGCGCAATTCCACATGGAGGTCGATCGCAACCTGACGGTCGGCGCCGCGCATGACATCGTCGAGGGCGTCGAGCGCAACCTCAGGCAGATGTTCCCGAAGGTGGAGGTGCTGATCCACCTCGATCCCGAAGGGCATGTCGATACCGACAATCCGCTGGTCGAGGCCGACGTGACGCCGCACTGGTTCGGCAAGCGGGTCGGCTATTGATGCGCATCCCCTTCGCCCAGATCGATGCCTTTGCGGAGAGCGCGTTCGGCGGCAATCCGGCGGCGGTGATGCCGCTCGCCGTGTGGCTGGCCGATGACGTGCTCCAGCAGATCGCGAGCGAGAACAACCTCAGCGAGACGGCCTTCATCGTGCCGCATGATGGCGAGGACGCCGATTTCGATCTGCGCTGGTTCACCCCCGCCGCCGAGGTGGCGCTGTGCGGCCATGCGACGCTGGCGAGCGGGCATTTCGTGCTGTCATCGGATGCGGCGCTGACGCGGGTGCGCTTCGCGACGCGGCAGGCGGGCATTCTGGAAGTGGCGCGCGATGGCGACCGCTATCGCTTGGCGCTGCCGGCATGGGGGCCGAGCGCGAAGCCGCTGGATGGCGTCGTCGCGGCGCTGGGCGTGACCGACCCGGTCGAGACGCTGTGGCACGACAAGGGCTATGCCGTGGTCGTGCTCGCCGACGAGGCAGCGGTGCGCGCCGTCCGCCCGGACGATCGCGCGTTGACCGCAGAGGGCCCGATCGTCGCGATCGTCACCGCGCGGGGACAGACGACCGACATCGTCAGCCGCGCCTTCACGCCCTATTACGACATTTCCGAAGACCCGGTGACCGGCGCGGCGCATGCGGTGGTCGTGCCTTATTGGGCGCAGACGCTGGGGCAGGATCGCTTCACGGCGTATCAGGCGAGCAAGCGCGGCGGGCTGCTGTCCTGCGCGTTGGAGGGCGACCGGGTGGTGCTGGGCGGGGCCTGCGTGACGGTTATCGAGGGGACGTTCCTGCTGCCGTAGGGTGGTTCCCGTTTCATAACCAACGTCATTCCCGCGGAGGCGGGAATCCAGACGCGCGGACCTCCCGAAAGAGCCGCACCGTTAGCGGTTCTGGATTCCCGCCTGCGCGGGAATGACGATGATTGGGGGAGGCGGCCTACCGCTTCCGCCCCTTGGTCATCGGATCGGGCTTCTTCGGCTTCACCCATCCCGCCGGCGGCTCGACCTGCTGGCGACTCGTGCCGAGGCCCATCGCGCCGGGCTGCTGGCGTGTCAGGCCGGCGGGGTCCGCGTCTTCGCCGCCAGCGCGCAGCAGGCTGATGCGGTCGCGCAATTCCGCGGCGCGCGCGAAATCGAGCGCTTCCGCCGCTGCCTCCATCTCCTCTTGCAGCGCCGCGATCGAAACGGTCATGCCGCCGCCGCGAGGGCTGCGGCCTCGGTTGCTGCGATCCAGCCGCCTCCGAGTACCCGGTCGCCGGCGTAAAGCACCGCCGCCTGGCCCGGCGCGACGCCATATTCGGGGGCATCGAACAGCAAGCGGTCACCCGCCAGTCGCGCCGGCACTGGCTTGGCCATCGAGCGCACCTTGGCGGTGAGCGGCCCGTCATGGTCGCCGCCGATCCAGTTCACCCCGCTCAGCCGCGCCGCCGCCACCGCCAACGCCGCGCGGGGGCCGACGACGACCTGCCGGCTCGCGGCATCGACGCGCACGACATAGAGCGGCTCCGGGCTGCCGCCGATCTCGAGACCGCGGCGCTGGCCGACGGTGAAGTGGATGATGCCGCGATGGGTGCCGAGTTTCGCGCCGTTGAGGTCGACGATATCGCCTGCCGTGTCCGCCTCGGGCCGCAGCTTGCGGACAAGCCCGGCATAATCGCCGTCGGGGACGAAGCAGATGTCCTGGCTGTCCGGTTTGCCAGCGACCGAAAGGCCCATCTCCGCCGCGATCTCGCGCACCCGCGCCTTGGGCAGGCCGCCCAGCGGAAAGCGCAGATAATCGAGCTGCTCCTGCGTCGTCGCGAACAGGAAATAGCTCTGGTCGCGCGCGGGATCGGCGCCGCGATGCAACTCGGCGCCCCCGGCCCCCTCGACGCGACGGACATAATGGCCGGTCGCAAGGCAGTCCGCACCGAGATCGCGCGCCAAAGCGAGCAGGTCGGTGAATTTGGGGCCGGTGTTGCACTGGACGCAGGGGATCGGCGTCTGGCCGGCGAGATAGGCGTCGGCGAAGGTATCGACCACCGTCTCGCGGAATCGGCTTTCATGGTCGAAGACGTAATGCGCGATGCCCAGCCGGTCGCACACCGCGCGTGCGTCGCGAATATCGCGGCCCGCGCAGCAGCTGCCCGAGCGCCCCGTCGCCTCGCCATGATCGTAAAGCTGCAAGGTCACGCCGATCGTCTCGGCGCCGGTGCGCGCGGCGAGCGCCGCCACCACCGAACTGTCGACGCCGCCCGACATGGCGACGACGATGCGCCGCGCGGACAGGGGGGCGGGCAGCTGGAAATCCGTGTCGTCCATAACGGTCTTCCCATACGCCGATGGCGGTGGAACCGCAAAGTAAGGATGGTTCACATATTCTTGCGCCGGGCTTTACCCGACCTTCACCCGAACGGGGATAAAGCCGTGTCTCCTTAGTGAGTAACACGAGTGCAGCCGCGTTGGATCTCAGCTTTCCCGGTTTCGACAGACGTAGCGAAGTCAGCCGGCTTCCCCGCGATCTGTCCGCGGCCGTGGCGGATGTGGCGACGCGGCAGGGTGTGCCACCGGCGCTCCGTTCCGACATGCGGAGCGGCCGGACGGGACATCGCTCACGGCTGCTGCACCCGCTCGACTGTGCCTTCAACGGCGCGGTGGCGATGCTGCTGCGGACGTTGACCGGTGCCGGGACCGGCGATGCTTCCGAACATGAAGACGGCGTTTACCTCGGCGTTTCAGCCGATCTTCAAGACCGTGTCGCTAAGGACAGTGCTGCTTTCAGAGAGGGGGCCCCCCGCCCCGATCGAGGTTGAATGATGATTGAAAATCAGAAAATCCGCCCCGCCAAGGTCATCGGCCCGCTCGGCGAATCGCTGACGCTCGATACGCTGCCGCCGCCGTCGACGACGCGCTGGGTGGTACGCCGCAAGGCAGAGGTGGTCGCCGCGGTGAACGGCGGGCTGCTGACGGTGGACGAGGTCTGCACGCGCTACGGCCTGACCGTCGAGGAATTCGCCGGCTGGCAGCGCGCGATCGACCGGTCGGGCATGCCGGGCCTGCGCGTCACGCGCATCCAGCACTATAAGTCGTTGTACGAGCGCCAGCAGAAATATTGAGCGATATCGTACGCTAGACCGAAACGCGTGCGGAACATTTATCCGGCCTCATGAGTCTTTCCGCCAGAGCCCACGCCGGGCGATAAACGGAGGGACTTATGGGTATCATTCTTTGGCTCATCATCGGCGGTGTCATCGGTTGGCTCGCCAGCATCATCATGCGCACCGACGCGCAGCAGGGCATTTTCCTGAACATCGTCGTCGGTATCGTTGGCGCCTTCATCGGCGGCCTGATCATCTCGGGCGGTTCGATCAACAATGCGCCGCTTAACGTTACCTCGTTCCTGGTGTCGCTGCTGGGTGCGGTGATCCTGCTCGGGATCGTGAACCTCGTGCGTCGTGGCAGCGTGCGCTAAGCGCCGCTTCCCCCTCGAAGGTTGAAGAAAGGGCCGTCCGGGCAACCGGGCGGCCTTTTTCTATGTGTGTGAGGCGGGAACGCCCCACCGGATCGCCCCGATACCGTTCGCCCTGAGCTTGTCGAAGGGCACTTTGCCGTGAGCGTGCCGCCTGAAGCGTCCCGCCCTTCGACAAGCTCAGGGCGAACGGGTCAGCGATGGCGTGTGATGCCACTACTCCCTCATCCGATGTGCGCGGAATGATGGGGGGCGGCAGTGCAAGCTGTCGCCCCCCGCTTCACCTCACTGCAACAGGTAGCGCACCGACAGCGTGACGGTGACGTCCTTCTCGCCCGGTGCGATCTCAGTGGCGGCATCCGCCTTCATCGCGCGGACCATCATCGGCACGACCGGCGATCCGCCGTCGTTCTGGCCTGCTTCGGCAATCGAGATGACGCGCACCACGCGCATGCCGGCCGCGGATGCGTATAGATCGGCGCGCGCGCGAGCGCGCTTCACCGCATCGGCGCGGGCTTCGTCCAGCGCGGCATCGGGCTTGTCGATCGAGAGATTGGGGCCCTCGATCTGGTTCGCGCCTTCGGCCACCAAAGTATCGAGCACGGTGCCCGCGCGCGCGACGTCGCGGAAGCGGACGCTGACCGTGTTGGTCGCCTGATAGCCGGTGATCGCCGGCGGCTGGCCGTCGGTATAGCGATATTGCGGATTGAGGCCGACGTTCGACGTGGCGATGTCGCGGGGCGCGATGCCCGCGCGCTTCAGGCCCGCCATCACGCGCGCCATGCGCTGCGCATTGTCGGACAGCGCGGCGGCGGCGGTCGGTGCCTGCGACACGACGCCGGCACGGATGGTCGCAATGTCGGGCACGCGCGTGGTGCGGCCTTCCGCCTGGATGTCGAGGATCGTGCCCTGCGCGGGCACCAGTGGCTCGACCGTGGTCGGCAGGCTCTGCGCGTGTGCGGCGACCGTCATCGTCACCAATCCGGCGGCGGCTCCGGCCAGCGCGGTCCAATATTTCATCGCAAGACTCCCGTTGTTGCGTGTGGGGCGGTCTTTGCCGCCGATAAGGTCAACCGTTGCTGAACGACGTCGATCCGTTGCGTAGATCAATGGCTTGCGGCATGACGCGGCGACCGTGCCGCCCATCGTCGCGACCAGGGCTTGAGTGCGGTGATATATTCCGATAACACAGTGCGACGGGTACAGGCCGGACGTAAGCCGGGACGGGGATGGGACGGGCATGAACGAATATAACGGGTCGATCGGTCACGAAGAGCGGATGGCGCTGCCGGGGGAACCGGCGCCGTCGGGCCGCGGACGGACGGTCGTCATCACCGTGATCGTGATCGCGCTCCTCGGCGTGCTCGCCTATGTCATGTTCGGTCACAAGAAGGCCGATCCCAACGCCGGCAAGAAGACCGAGCAGATGCCCGCCGTCACCTATGTGGTGCCGGGTCGCAAGACGGTGGATCGCACGATCAACGCCACCGGTACGCTGGCCGCGCGGCGCGAAATGCCGGTCGGCGTCGCGGGCGAGGGCGGCATGATCACCCGCGTGCTGGTCGAGCCGGGGCAGTGGGTGAATGCGGGACAGGTGCTCGCCACCGTCGACCGTTCGGTGCAGACGCAGACCGCGCAGAGCCTGGCCGCGCAGGTCGCGGTCGCCCGATCCGACCAGACGATCGCCCAGGCCGAGCTCGACCGCGCCCAGCAGCTGGTCGACCGCGGCTTCATTTCCAAGGCCGATCTCCAGCGCAAGGCCGCCACGCGCGACGCCGCCGCCGCGCGCGTGCAGGTGGCCGCCGCCGGCTTGCGCGAGGCGCAGGCGCGCAACGGCCGCCTCGACATCCGTGCGCCCGCCGCTGGCCTCGTCCTGACGCGCCAGGCCGAACCCGGCCAGATCGTCAGCGCCGGATCGGGCGTGCTGTTCCGCATGGCGCAGGGCGGCCAGATCGAAATGCGCGCGCAGCTGTCCGAAGCCGATCTCGCGACGCTCCACACCGGCGCGCGGGCGCAGGTGACGCCGGTCGGCAGCGATCGCAGCTTCGCCGGCGAAGTGTGGCAGGTGTCGCCGGTCATCGACACGCAGACGCGGCAGGGCATCGCCCGCGTCGCGCTGCCCTATGATCCGGCGCTGCGGCCGGGCGGCTTCGCCTCGGCGACGATCGTCGGCGGCGCGGCGATCGCGCCGCTGCTCCCCGATTCGGCGATCCAGAGCGACGACAAAGGCAGCTTCGTTTATATCGTCGGCAAGGACGACAAGGTCGAACGCCGCAACGTCAAGATCGGCCAGGTGTCGGATGCAGGCGTGACGATCACCTCAGGCTTGGACGGTAGCGAGCGCGTGGTGCGGGCGGCGGGCGGCTTCCTCGTCCCGGGCCAGAAGGTGAAGCCGGTCGTGGGAAAGGCGAGCTGACATGAGCTTTCGCAACATCTCCGCCTGGGCGATCCGGAACCCCGTTCCGCCGATCGTCCTGTTCATCGCGCTGACTCTGGCGGGCATCGTCAGCTTCATGCGGATGGACGTGAACAACGACCCCGACATCGATTTCCCGGTCGTCATCGTCGTTATCAGTCAGCCCGGCGCAGCACCGACGGAGCTCGAAAACCAGGTCACCAACCGCGTCGAATCGGCGGTGCGGTCGCTGCAAGGTATCGACGAAATCACCTCGACCGTGACCGAGGGCCAGTCGACCACCGTCGTCCAGCTCGCGATCGGCACGCCGATCGACCGCGCCGTCAACGACACGCGCGACAAGATCGCGCAGATCCGCAGCAACCTGCCCGAAGGTATCCTGGAACCGCAGATCTTCCGCGCGGACACGACGGACAACGACCTCGCCAGCTATTCGGCGATTGCCAGCGACATGACGGTCGAACAGCTCAGCTGGTACATCGACAACACGGTCGCCAAGGAATTGCTGTCGGTGCCCGGCATGGCCGCGGTCAACCGCAACGGCGGCGTCAGCCGCGAAATCCGCGTCATCCTCGATCCGCTGAAGCTGCAGGCACAGGGCCTCACCGCGGCGCAGGTCAACGCGCAGCTCAGGCAGATCAACCTCAACGCCGCCGGTGGCCGCGCCGAGATCGCCGGGTCCGAACAGTCGGTCCGCGTGCTCGGCAATGCGCGCAACGCCAATGATCTCGCGCAAACGCGGATCAGCGTCGGTGACGGCCGCACCATCCGCCTTGCGGACATCGCGACGGTCCGGGATCTCTATGCCGAACAGCGTAGCCGCGCCGCGGTCGACGGGCGTCAGGCGATCAGCTTCGATTTCCAGCGCGCCAAGGGGGCCTCTGACGTCAGCGTCTTCAACGAGGCGGTGAAGAAGCTGCAAGCGCTCGAAAAGCGCAACCCGAGCGTCCATTTCGTGCTGCGCTCGAACAGCGTGAAATATACCGAGGCGCAGTACAAGTCCGCGATCCATGCGATGATCGAGGGCGCGGTGCTGGCGGTGCTGGTCGTGCTGCTGTTCCTGCGCGACTGGCGCGCGACTTTGATCTCGGCGCTGGCGATTCCGCTGTCGGCGATCCCGACCTTCTGGTTCATGGAGCTGCTGGGCTTCAACCTCAATCAGATGACGCTGCTCGGTCTCAGCCTCGTCGCGGGCGTGCTGGTCGATGACGCGATCGTCGAGATCGAAAATATCGTCCGCCACATGCGCATGGGCAAATCGGCCTATCAGGCGTCGATCGATGCGGCGGACGAGATCGGCCTCGCGGTTCTGGCGACGACGATGTCGATCGTCGCGGTGTTCATGCCGGTCAGCCTGATGCCGGGCATTTCCGGCCAGTATTTCCAGAACTTCGGCCTGACCGTCGTCGTGTCGGTGCTGATGAGCCTCGCCGTCGCGCGCCTCATCACGCCGATGATCGCGGCCTATTTCCTCAAGAGCTTCGGCCACGCGAGCCACGGCGAGGGCAGGCTCATGGACGCCTATATGGCGGTCCTGCGCTGGACGCTGGACAGCACGCGGCAAAAGGCGAGCGCTGCGCGGGGCAGCTATCACCGCGTCACCAGCCGCTGGCGCGACCATCGCATGTGGGTGATGGGCCTGGGCGTCGCCGCATTCGTCGCGACGCTGTTCATGTTCACCGTCATCCCGATGCAATTCTCGCCGCCGCAGGACAATGACGATTCGACTGCGACGATCGAGATGGTGCCGGGCACCACGCTCGCGCAGACCGACGCGGTGGTGACGCGTGTCGCCGACCTGCTCCGTCGCCAGCCGGAGGTGCAGTCAGTCTACGCGCGCACGGGATCGAACGGATCGGTCGCCAATGGCCGCGTGACGGCGACGCTGCGCGACGACCGCAAGGTCACCAGCACGGAATTCGAACGCAAGCTTGCGCCCGAACTGGCCAAGATCCCCGACGCGCGTGTCGGCTTCCGCTCCCAGTTCGGCTGGGGCTCGTCGGGCCGTGACATGACCGTCGTGCTCGGCAGCGACGATCCCGAACTGCTGCAGAAGACCGCGAACACTTTGGTCGACCAGATGGCGAAGCTGGGGACGATCACGCAGCCGCGCATCTCGGGCAACCTCCAGCGGCCCGAGATCATCATCAAGCCCCGCTTCGACCTCGCCGCCAATCTGGGCGTGACGACGCAGGCCCTGTCCAGCGCGATCCGCATCGCGACCCTGGGTGACATCGACCAGAATTCGGCGCGCTTCAGCCTGGCCGATCGCCAGGTGCCGATCCGCGTCGCGCTCGACCAGGGTGCGCGGACCGAGCTGTCGACGATCCAGAACCTGCCGGTCGCGACGCAGACGGGCGGATCGGTGCCGCTCAGCCTGATCGCCGATATCAGCCTGGGGTCGGGACCGACGCAGATCGATCGCGTCAACCAGCAGCGCCGCATCGCGGTGGGCGCGGACCTTGCGCCCGGTATCGTCTCCGGCGTCGCGCAGAAGCAGATCGACAATCTGCCGATCATGAAGAACCTGCCGATCGGCGTGAACAAGCTGACGCTGGGGCAGGCGAAGTGGCAGGCGGAGATGCTGCAGAACTTCGTCGTCGCGGTGATTTCGGGCACGTTCCTCGTGTTCGCAGTGCTGGTGTTGCTGTACCGCCGGGCGCTGCCGCCGTTCGTCAACATGGCGTCGCTGCTGCTGGCACCGCTGGGCGGCCTGATCGCTTTGTGGGCGACCGGCAATCCGCTGTCGCTGCCGGTGTTCATCGGCCTGCTGATGCTGCTCGGCATCGTCGCCAAGAACTCGATCCTTCTGATCGACTTCGCACTCGAGGAGATGAACAAGGGCGTCGACACGCTCACCGCGATCATCGACGCCGGGCACAAGCGTGCGCAGCCGATCGTGATGACGACGGTCGCGATGGTCGCGGGCATGATCCCGACGGCGCTGTCGATCGGCGGCGACGGATCGTGGCGCGCACCGATGGGCATCGTCGTGATCGGCGGCCTGATCCTGTCGACCATCCTGACGCTGGTGATCGTCCCCGCGGCGTTCAGCCTGGCGGTGGGGGTGGAGCGCTATGTCGGCCCGCGGTTGGGTCGGCGCCTGCTCACCTACCGTCCCGGCGACGACGGCAGCACGGTGGTCGGCATCGCGGGGCCGGACACGCCGACGCTGGGGCCGGTGCCCGGGCGGCTGGGCCATGGGGACCAGCCGGCGGAGTAAGGGGGCGGCTGGTCGCGCCGTCCTCCGTCATCCCGGCGCACGCCGGGATCCATGGACCGCGCGCCATCGGCGATCCGCGCCGTCGTCAGGCCAATGCCTCTATGGATCCCGGCGTTCGGCGGGATGACGGAGAGGGCTCCTTTTCTTCCGTCATTCCCGCGAAGGCGGGAATCCATAACCGCTAAGGTGGCGACTCTTTCGCAAGGGTAGCGCGTCTGGATTCCCGCCTTCGCGGGAATGACGAAGTAGGGCGTGACGGAAAGGCGGCGCGAAGTAGGGGCAGCGGCAATGACGTCGGACGGCAGACGACGCCATGACCACCGCATCCCTCATCCATCACGCCTCTTGAACTTCCCCAGCTTTCGGGGATTGTTTCGCCGATGACGTCCGTTCCCCGTATCCGCGCCGGCGAGGCGGCCCCGCCAGCCCTCGTCAGGATGCGGCGGATCGCGGGTGGATTGCTGTTGGCGATGGCTGCGATCTTCCTCGTCAGCCGGCATTATGCGCCCCTCTATCCCTGGGCGGGGTTCGTGCAGGCGTTCAGCGAGGCGGCGATGGTCGGCGGCCTGGCCGACTGGTTTGCGGTGACCGCGCTGTTCCGCCACCCGCTGGGGCTGCCGATCCCGCATACGGCGATCGTGCCGCGCAACAAGGACCGGATCGGCGACACGCTCGCGACCTTCCTGCGCACCAACTTCCTGTTGCCCGCCATTATCGCCCGCCAGATGCGCCGCGTCGATGTCGCGACAGCGATCGCCCGTTGGCTGACCGATCCGCCGGAAGGGGCGGGGGGGCGGTTCCGCCAGGGTGCATCGAAGCTGGTGGCGCAGGTGCTCGACGGCCTCGATCCACAGCGGCTGGGCGGCATGGTGAAGGCGGGGATCGCCGCGCGACTGCGCGAGACCGACGTGTCGCCGATCCTCGGCCGCATCCTCACCGCCACGGTCGCCGACAATCGCCATGCCCCACTGCTCGACGGCGCGATCCGCTGGAGCGCCAAGGCGCTGGCCGCCAACGAACATCTGATCCGCCAGATGGTCCATGACCGTGCGGGATCGATCCTGCGCTGGACGGGGCTCGACGAAACCGTCGCGGACAAGTTGATCGACGGGCTCGACCGGCTGATCGTCGATATGGCCGAAGACCCGCAGCATCCGCTGCGCCTGAAGGTCGAGGAGGGGCTCGATCGGCTCGCCTGGGACCTGCAATTCGATCCCGACACGCAGGCGAAGGTGGAGGCGATGAAGGTCGAGCTGATCGCCAATCCCGCGATGCAGCGCTGGATGGACGGCCTGTGGGAATCGGCGCGTTCCGGCTTGTTGCGCATCGCCCGCGACCCCGAAGGCGCGATGCAGGGCCAAATCGGCGACCTGCTGCGTCAGCTCGGGCAAACGCTGACCAGCGATCCGCGCCTCGCCCGTACGATCAATCGCTTCGTCCGCCGTACCGTCGTGGGCATCGCCGCGGATTATGGCGAGGGCATCGTCGCGCTCGTGTCGCAAACCGTCCGCGGCTGGGATACCCGCACGATCACCAGCCGCCTGGAAAACGCCGTCGGCCGCGACCTGCAATACATCCGCATCAATGGGACGCTGGTGGGCGGGCTCGTCGGCCTCGTCATCCATAGCGTCGATGTTCTGCTCTGACTTGGGCGGCCCGTTGCGCGTGTCGTGACCGATCGAACCTGACCTGAACACGCCAACCGTCCCGCCGTGGGCCGTCGCATCTGCGAAACGCCTTGCCGTTTAGGGCAACTTGCCGCACAAGCCATGGCGATGAGCGGCTCACCGGACTTCCAGCAGGATAGCGGCGGAACGCTGCGCTTTTCCGGCGATCTGCTGCTGCGTACCATCGGTACGCTGCCCGAACGACTCGATGGCGTCGCGGGGCCGGTTTCTCGCATCGACCTCAGCGATGTCGGGCGGATCGATACGGTCGGCGCCTGGGTGATCCACCGCTTTGCCGCCCGTCATGACGCCGAAATCGACGGCTTGGACGAGGGCGGGCGTTACCTGCTCGACCATGTCGTCGCCGCCGACCAGCCGGTCGCGCTGCCGCAGCGCCCGTCCAACGCCTTCGTCCGCCTGCTGGGCGAGATGGGGGATGCGGTCGTCATCACCTTCCGCACGCTGTACGGTCTGCTCGGCTTCCTGGGCGCGACGACGATCGCGTTCGTCAACGTCGTGCGCCACCCCAGCCGCTTCCGCTTCAACGCGACGGTTCACCGATTCGAAGTGGTCGGCGTGCAGGCGCTGGCGATCGTCGGGCTGATGAGTTTCCTGATCGGCATCGTCATCGCGCAACAGGGCGCGGTGCAGCTCCGGCAATTCGGTGCGGAGGTGTTCACGATCAACCTCGTCGGGCGCCTGACCTTGCGCGAACTTGGCGTGCTGATGACTGCGATCATGGTGGCGGGTCGCTCGGGATCGGCCTTCGCGGCGCAGCTCGGCACGATGAAGCTGACCGAAGAGATCGACGCGATGCGCACGATTGGTGTTTCGCCGATGGAGGCCCTGGTGCTGCCGCGCACGATCGCGGCGGTGTTGCTGATGCCGCTGCTCGGCTTCTATTCGTCGCTGATCGCGATCATCGGCGGCTGCCTGCTGGCTTGGGCGTCGCTCGACATTCCGCCGGTGACCTTCATCCAGCGTATCCGCGAAGTCGTGCCGATCACCGATCTGTATATCGGCCTGATCAAGGCGCCCGTCTTCGGCGCGATCATCGCCATCGCCGGTTGTTTCCAGGGCATGCTGGTCGAATCGGACGCGGAACAGGTCGGCCTGCGCACCACGTCGGCGGTGGTGCAGGCGATCTTCCTCGTCATCGTGCTCGACGCCTTCTTCGCGGTGTTTTTCACCTGGGTGGGGTGGAACTGATGGCGCAGCGCAACACCGCCCCCGGTGACGATGGCGAGCACGTCATCCAGGTCCGTGGCCTGAAGAATGCGTTCGGCGATTCGGTGATCCACGACGGGCTCGACCTCGATGTGCGGCGCGGCGAGATTCTGGGCGTGGTCGGCGGATCGGGCACCGGCAAGTCGGTGCTGATGCGCTCCATCATCGGCCTGCAGACGCCCGTCGAAGGCGAGATCACCGTCTTCGGCGAACCGACGATCGGCCGCGAGGAAACCGAGGCCACGAATATCCGCAAGCGCTGGGGCGTGCTGTTCCAGGGCGGCGCGCTCTTCTCCACGCTGACGGTCGCGGAGAATGTCCAGGTGCCGCTGCGCGAATTCTATCGCGACCTGAACCCCGCGCTGATGGCGGAAATCGCCGCGTACAAGGTCGTGATGACCGGCCTGAAGCCCGATGCCGGGCCCAAATATCCGGCCGAGCTGTCGGGTGGCATGAAGAAGCGCGCCGGCCTTGCGCGGGCGCTGGCGCTCGATCCCGAACTGCTGTTCCTCGACGAACCGACGGCGGGCCTCGACCCGATCGGCGCCGCGGCGTTCGACGATCTGACCCAATCGCTTCAGAAGACGCTGGGGCTGACCGTGTTCCTGATCACCCACGATCTCGATACGCTGTACGCGATCTGCGACCGCGTTGCGGTGCTGGCGGACAAGAAGGTGATCGCGGTCGGCACGATCGACGAGCTGCTCGCGCTCGATCACCCCTGGATCCAGGAATATTTCAAGGGTCCGCGCGGCCGCGCCGCGATCGCCACGCAAGAGGCGAATGCGCGCGATCACCCCACCGACGTGAAGACCAACCAACTCGCGGCAAGTCCCGCCGCAGCGACCGAACCGGCCGAACAGGCGAGAAGCGACTGATGGAAACCCGTTCCAACCATGTGATCGTCGGCGCGGTCGTGCTGATCCTGCTCGCCGTGCTGGCGATCTTCACCGTCTGGATCGCCCGTCTTGGCGGCGCGAAGACGCACGAATACGACATCTTCTTCAAGCAATCCGTCGACGGATTGGCGACGGGATCGACCGTCACTTATTCTGGCGTGCCCACGGGGCAGGTGAAGAAGATCGCGCTGTGGAAGCCCGATCCCCAGTTCGTGCGCGTGCGCGTGTCGCTCAACGAGGACACGCCGATCCTGCAGGGCACGACCGCGACGATCCAGGGCAGCTTCACCGGCACCAGCACCGTCGCGCTGGACGGCGCGCGCAAGGGTGCGCCGCCGATCGTCTGCCCCGAACGGCCCGATCCGACGCAATGCCCCTATGGCGTGCCCGTGATCCCGACCAAGCAAGGCGGCATCGGCGCGATCCTGAACAGCGCGCCGCAGTTGCTCGAGCGCCTGTCGACGCTGACCGAGCGGCTGACCGGCCTGCTCACCGATCGCAATCAGGCGTCGATCGCCGGCATCCTCGACAACACCAACCGCCTGACCGACGCGCTTGCGGATCGCGGGCCGGAGATTGCGGCGACACTGGCGCAGACCCGCATCGCGATCCAGCAGGCGGGCGATGCCGCGCAGTCGATCGGCAAGCTCGCCGATACGACGAACGGCGTGCTGGCGGAGGACGTCAAGCCGACGCTTGCCAACCTCAACCAGACGATCGCTGCGGCCAAGCAAAGCGCGGAAACGCTCAACTCGGCGATCCAGGATGCGCGGCCGGGACTGCAGACCTTTTCGAAGCAGACGATTCCGGAAGCCAACCGTCTGGTGCGCGACCTGCGCGTCACCGCGACCGCGCTGTCCTCGATCGCCGACAAGGTCGATCAGGGTGGGGCAGGATCGCTGATCGGCCAGCAGAAGCTCCCCGATTACAAGGGCAAGTGAGATCATGAAGACCAGACTTCTCCTTCTCGCCGCGGCCCTGCCGCTCGCCGGCTGCATCAGCTTCGGTGCCAAGCCGCCGCCCTCTCTGCTGACGCTGGAGGAGGCGGCGATGCCGGCGGTTGGCAAGGTCGAGAATTCGGCGAACGCCCGTTCGATCGTGATCCAGGTGCCGACGACGCCCGCTGCGATTGCGGTGACGCGCGTGCCGGTCGAAGAAACGCCGACCAGCCTCGCCTATGTCAAGAACGCGCAATGGGCCGAGCCGCCCGCGCGCCTGTTTGCCCGGTTGCTGGCGGACACCGTCACGGCGCGCACCAACATGGTCGTGCTGTCGTCGGTCCAGTCGATCGCCGATCCCTCCGCGACGCTGGCGGGCGAACTCCGCCGCTTCGGCCTCGACGCGACCCGGCGCGAGGCGGTGGTGGTCTATGACGCGGCGTTGACGCCGGCGGGCAAGGACAATGTCGTCAAGCGCCGGTTCGAGGCGCACGTGCCGATCGGCGCGATCGATGCGGCCAATGCCGGGCCCGCACTCAGCAACGCCGCCAATCGGGTCGCTGGTGAGGTCGCGACCTGGGTCGCGGCGAACTGATCCTGGGGGGCAATCGCCCTCGGTGTAGTGTGAGGCATTGGCAGGAGCGGGTCGCCCTGCCGAACCACACGAACGGCATCCCAGCGAAGGCAGCGGTTTCCCGGTAGCGGCCCAGCGCGCGTCGCCTCGAGCCTGACGTCCGTGGCCCTTAGGGCCGCCGCCGCACCGCCGGCAGGACGTCGCACACCGCTGCCCCGCCCAGGCTGACCATCGGCGCGTCGGGGTTCTCGCGCCGGGCGACCGCTGCGGCGAAGCGCGGATTGTCCGCCGCACGATATTGGAAGTGCGGCCGTTCGGCGGCCGGCATGTCGCTCGCCAGCCGTACCGACACGATGCCGGTGCGTTCGCCCGGCGTCGCATAGACCCCCATCGGCGCATCGCTGCGCGGCAGGCCGGACAGATAGCCCATCCCCTCAACGATCCGCCCGACGACGGTATAGTTGCGGTCCAGCCGCCGCGCCGACTGGCCGATCGGGGTGAACAGCTCGGCCCCCGACCCGGTGCTGGGCAAGGCGTCGCGTGCGACGCCGACCATGCCATAGCAATGCGTCAGCCACGCCTGCCGCCCGTTGGTCGCGATCGGCCAGCCGTCCGCGGTGATCCCGGAGGCGGTCGAATAGGGATCGGCCCGCGTCATCCGTACCGCGGGGTCGAACGCGGCAATTTCGAACTCTGCCGCCGGCCGATCGGTCACACCGGCGGGCAGCGGCTTCTTCTCGTTCGCATCGCCCCATTGCGCGACCCAATTTTCCTGCACGCGATAGACGCTGGCGTCGTCCCACCAGCGCGCGTGCGCGAGCGTGCGGACATTGCCGACATGCGCGGGAGCGAACCGCGGCGCGAGCCGGATGATGACCTGCTTGCCGCTGGCGAGCGTCATCACCAGCAGCTCGTCATCGGGAATCGTCCGCCAATCGGCCTCGATCGGATCGGCGGGCGTTACGGCCGGGGCGGGGGGCGTTGCCTGAAGCGGCGCGGCGGCGAGAAGCAGGCTCAGCATCATGGCACCAGACTGACGCAACCCACGGCCACGCGCAATCACTTGCAGCGCGCCGACGGACAGGCTAGGCGCCCCCTTCCAGGACATGCGGAGCGGTGGCCGAGTGGTCGAAGGCGCTCGCCTGGAAAGTGAGTATACGCCAAAAGCGTATCGAGGGTTCGAATCCCTCCCGCTCCGCCATTTACCTGTTTCAGAGCAGCCCAAACGATACCAAAACCCGTGGATGCTTGCGGGTTTGCGGGGTATTCTAGTCCCAATCAATCCCGATCATCGGCGTCCAAGCGCTGGGGTATCGGGGGCATAATCCGGGGTATCGATCCCGGAAGGTGGGGTACAATGGCACTGACCGATGCAGCGGTGAAGAAGGCGGCGGCGCGCGAGAAGCCGTACAAAATGGCCGACGCGGGCGGCCTCTACCTGTACGTTGCGCCCAGCGGTCTCAAGTCCTTCCGCATGAAGTTCACGCTCGGCGGCAAGGAGAAGCTGCTGACGTTCGGGCCGTACCCCGACATGAAGCTGTCCGAGGCGCGCGATCGCCGCGACGAGGTTCGGCGCCAGCTGCGCGACGGACTCGACCCGTCGGGCGCTCGCAAGCGCGCCGAGGTCGAACGCGAGGCGGCGCGCGTGGCGGAAGCTCAGCTGCTGACCTTCGAGCAGGGCGCCCGCCAGTGGTGGGACATGCAGCGCGGCCGATGGGCGCCCGTCCACGCCGCCGACGTCATCACCAGCCTGGAGCGCGACGTGTTCCCGTCGCTCGGCCCGCGCCCGCTGGTGAGGATCAAAGCGCCCGACGTGCTGGCCACCCTGCGCGAGGTCGAGGCCCGCGGATCGATTGAGACGGCGCGGCGTCTGCGCCAGCGGATCGGGGCCGTCTACGATCTGTTCATCAGCGAGGGTGTTGTCGAGATCAACCCGGCGGCCGGCATCATGAACGCGCTCAAGCCCTTGCCGAAGAAGGGGCGGCAGCCGGCGATCACCGATCCCGACGAGGCGCGCCAGGTGTTGATCGATGCGGAGGCGTCGGGCGCTTCGCCTATCACGAAGCTGGCGTCGCGCTTCCTCGCGCTCACGCAGAGTCGGCCGGGGATGGTGCGCGGCGTGGTGTGGGATGAGATCGAGGGCGTTGACTTGTGGATCGGCGTGGAAAAAGGACCCCGGTAGCGGGGTGATCGGCGTCGAAAAGGGACCCCTCATCCCGGTGGTCTAGGCTGTTCGCTTGGCGGT